>NZ_CP061714.1:0-1457744 GCF_014764385.1 Luteimonas sp. MC1825
TGCCGCGGCGCACATGGTCGGGTGCGCGGTGATAGGCTGCGCGTTCCCCTTTCGCCCCCGCCGCACGTGGCCTGACCACGGTGTCGGCGGCCCTGCCGTCGGTATGTCGAACCCGCACATGGAAGCCTGGCCCCGCTGCCTCGAACGCCTGGAAGCCGAATTCCCGGCCGAAGACGTCCACACCTGGCTGCGGCCGCTGCAGGCGGCGCGCCGCGCCGACTCCACCGTGCTGTATGCGCCCAACGCCTTCGTGCGCGACGAGGTCCGCGACCGCTACATGGTCCGCATCCGCGAGCTGCTGGGGCATTTCGGCGGCGGCGGCGAGGTGTCGCTGGAGATCGGCTCGCTGCCGCGTGCCGCCGAGCCGGCGCGGGCAGTGGTGGCACCGGCGGTGTCCGCCGCCGACCTCGCCTTCCACGGCAACCTCGACAACCAGTTCACCTTCGACAACTTCGTGGAAGGCCGCAGCAACCAGCTCGCCCGCGCCGCCGCGTGGCAGGCCGCGCAGAAGCCCGGCGACCGCGCCCACAACCCGCTGCTGCTGTACGGCGGCACGGGCCTGGGCAAGACCCACCTGATGTTCGCCGCGGGCAACGAGATGCGCCGCAACAACCCCGGCGCGCGCGTGCTGTACATGCGCTCCAACGACTTCTACAGCGCGTTCTTCCGCTCGCTGCAGGAACGTACCGCGGACCAGTTCAAGCGCCAGTTCCAGCAGCTCGACGCGCTGCTGATCGACGACATCCAGTTCTTCGCCGGCAAGGACCGCACGCAGGAGGAGTTCTTCCACACCTTCAACGCGCTGTTCGAGGGCCGGCAGCAGATCATCATGACCTGCGACCGGTTCCCACGTGAGGTCGAGGGCCTGGAGCCGCGGCTGAAGTCGCGCCTGGCCTGGGGCTTGCCGGTGGGCATCGATCCACCCGACTTCGAGACCCGCGCGGCGATCGTGCTGGCCAAGGCACGCGAGCGTGGCGTCCACATCCCCGAGGACGTGGCGTTCCTGCTGGCCAAGCGGATGCCGTCCAACGTGCGCGACCTGGAAGGCGCGCTCAATACGCTTACCGCCCAGGCCAACTTCACCGGCCGCGCCATCACCCAGGAGTTCGCGCTCGAGACCCTGCGCGACCTGCTGCGCGCCCAGCAGGCCTCGGTCAGCATCGCCAACATCCAGAAGACCGTGGCAGACTACTATGCGTTGCAGATGAAGGACCTGCTGGGCAAGAAGCGGACGCGTTCGCTGGCCCGCCCCCGCCAGATGGCGATGGCGCTGGCCAAGGAACTCACCGAGCACAGCCTGCCCGAGATCGGCGACGCGTTCGGGGGTCGTGACCACACCACCGTGCTGCATGCCTGCCGCCAGATCCGCACCCTGGCGCAGACCGACGGCAAGCTGCGCGAGGATTGGGACAAACTCATCCGCAAATTGAATGAATAGGCGGCCGGCGCAGCATCCCGCCAACCGCTGTACGGACCGGGGACAAGCTGTGGACAGTTTGCGTCGGGGGAAACGCTCCTAAAACTGTCCACAGCTTGTGCGCAGACCCGGCGGGGTTTCACACAGGAGTTGTAGCGGCGGAAACATGTTGTAAATCAGGTAATTGCGCAGGTTTTCAACAGATTTTCCTGACTCCACCACCACCGCTTTTTGTTATTTATCCTGTTTAACAGCTAAGAGCCAAGGGGACACCACGGCATGCGTTTCAGTCTGCAGCGAGAAGCTTTCCTCAAGCCCCTGGCCCAGGTCGTCAACGTCGTGGAGCGTCGCCAGACCCTGCCCGTCCTGGCCAACCTGCTGGTCGTGGTCACCGGCAGCCAGCTGTCGCTGACCGGTACCGACCTGGAGGTCGAGATGGTGGCGCGCTGCGCGGTCGACGACGCCCAGGACGGCGAGATCACCATCCCGGCGCGCAAGCTGTTCGACATCGTTCGCGCCCTGCCCGACGGCAGCAAGGTCACCGTCTCGCAGTCCGGCGACAAGGTCACCGTGCAGGCGGGACGCAGCCGCTTCACCCTGGCCAGCCTGCCCGCCAACGATTTCCCGTCGATCGACGAGGTCGAGGCCACCGAGCGCGTCAACGTCCCCGAGGCGGCGCTCAAGGAGTTGATCGAGCGCACCTCGTTCGCGATGGCGCAGCAGGACGTGCGCTATTACCTCAACGGCCTGCTGTTCGACCTCGCCGAGCAGCGCTTGCGCTGCGTGGCCACCGACGGCCACCGCCTTGCGCTGTGCGAAGCCGCGCTCGAAGACAGCGTGCAGTCCAAGCGCCAGATCATCGTGCCGCGCAAGGGCGTGACCGAGCTGCAGCGCCTGCTGGAAGGCGGCGACCGCGTGCTCGAGCTGGAGATGGGCCGCAACCACATCCGCGTCAAACGCGACGATGTGACCTTCACCAGCAAGCTCATCGATGGCCGCTTCCCGGATTACGAGGCCGTGATTCCGATCGGCGCCGACCGCGAGGTGCGCATCGACCGCGAAGTGCTGCGTGCCGCGCTGCAGCGGGCCGCCATCCTGTCCAACGAGAAGTACCGTGGCGTGCGCCTCGAAGTGTCGCCGGGCCAGCTGAAGATCAATGCGCACAACCCGGAGCAGGAAGAGGCCCAGGAAGAAGTCGAGGCCGACACCGTGGTCGACGGACTGGCGGTGGGCTTCAACGTGAACTACCTGCTCGATGCCCTGGGCGCGCTGCGCGACGAGACCGTGGTCATCGCGCTGCGCGATGCCAACTCCTCGGCGCTGGTGCGCGAGGCCGCCAACGAGCGCTCCCGCCATGTCGTGATGCCGCTGCGGCTGTGAACGACAGGTTCCACGTGGAACACGAACGCCCGGCCTGGTCCGGGCGTTCTGCTTTTCCGGCACGCCCGCCGTGCACCTGACCCGGCTGGAGCTGCGCAACGTGCGCAACCTGCAGGATGTCGCCCTGCTGCCCGGGCCCGGCCTGAACGTGCTGGTCGGGGCCAACGGCGCCGGCAAGACCAGCGTGCTCGAGGGCCTGCACCTGCTGGCCTACGGCCGCAGCTTCCGTGGCCGCGTGCGTGACGGCCTGGTGCGCACCGGCGCGGATGCGCTGGAGGTGTTCGCCGAGTGGGAGTCGGTGGGGGCAGGCGATACTCCCGTGCCGCACAAGGCCGGGCTGCGGCACAGCGGTTCCAGCTGGGAAGCGCGTCTGGACGGCGAAAAGGTGGCCCATCTTGGCCAACTGCTGTCGGCATTAATGGTGGTGGCGTTCGAGCCGGGCAGTCATGCGCTGGTGTCGGGTGGCGGCGAGCCGCGGCGGCGCTTTGTCGACTGGGGTTTGTTCCACGTGGAACAGGACTTCCTGCCGGTGTGGCGCCGCTACGCGCGTGGGCTGAAGCAGCGCAATGCCCTGCTCAAGGCCGGGGCGGGTCCGGCACAATTGGCGGCCTGGGACCTGGAGCTGGGCACGGCCGGCGAGGAACTCACTCGGCGCAGGGCG
Organism: Luteimonas sp. MC1825; assembly: GCF_014764385.1. Taxonomy (NCBI): domain Bacteria; kingdom Pseudomonadati; phylum Pseudomonadota; class Gammaproteobacteria; order Lysobacterales; family Lysobacteraceae; genus Luteimonas; species Luteimonas sp. MC1825. Next base: position 3,459 of record NZ_CP061714.1, read on the forward strand.
GGATATCTGGAGCGCCTGCAGGAGCGCCTGGAACCGGTGGCCGCGCAACTCGCGCCCGGCCTCGGCCGGATGGCGCTCGAGTTCGAGCCGGGATGGCGACGCAGCAGCCTGTCGCTCGCCGACGCGCTGGCCGTGGCCCAAGACCGCGACCGCACGCTGGGCCACACCACGGTCGGCCCGCACCGCGCCGACTGGCGTCTGCACCTGGCCACCAAGCCCGAACGCGAGGCGCTCTCGCGTGGGCAGGCCAAGCTGGCCGCGCTGGCCTGCCTGTTCGCACAGGCCAGCGATTGCGCCGCCGAGCGTGGTGGCTGGCCGGTCATCGCACTGGACGACCTGGCGTCGGAACTGGACGCGGAGCACCGGCAACGGGTGCTTGCGGTGCTCGACACGACGCCTGCTCAGGTGTTCGTCACCGGCGTGGACCTGGTCGCGCTTCCGGCGGTCGGGGCGACGGTGTTCCACGTGGAACACGGGGCGGTCCGGCGCGCGGATTGATGCATTGCAGCACCAAGGTCCCTCAAGCGGGCCGTGCTGGCCCAGCGCCGCCACGCCCCCGAGTGCTTCTCCTGTGGCTTGGGCGGCCGCAGGCCCCGCAATCCTTGCCAACCGCCATGAACTGGTATAATGGCCGCCTCACGCCCCTATAAGTAATGTGTCTCCCGCGGCATGGTCGCGGCAGGCACGGGTGGGGCATCCCGAAGGGCCAGAAGCATTCGATGACCGACCAGACCGTCAGTACCCCCGATAGCGGCGCCAGCAGCTACGACTCCAGCAAGATCACCGTGCTGCGCGGCCTCGAGGCCGTCCGCAAGCGCCCGGGCATGTATATCGGCGACGTCCATGACGGCACCGGCCTGCACCACATGGTGTTCGAGGTGGTCGACAACGCGATCGACGAGGCGCTGGCCGGCCACGCCGACGACATCGTGGTGACCATCCACGAGGACCGCTCGGTGTCGGTGTCCGACAACGGCCGCGGCATCCCGGTGGACATCCACAAGGAAGAGGGTGTGTCTGCGGCCGAGGTCATCATGACCGTGCTGCACGCCGGCGGTAAGTTCGACGACAACAGCTACAAGGTCTCCGGCGGCCTGCATGGCGTGGGCGTGTCGGTGGTCAATGCCCTGTCCGAGCACCTCGGCCTCGACATCTGGCGCGACGGGTTCCACTACCGCCAGGAATACGCACTGGGCGAGCCGCTGTACCGGCTCAAGCAGATGGAGGCCACCCAGCGCCGCGGCACGCTGCTGCGCTTCCGGCCGGCGGTCGACATCTTCAGCGACGTCGAGTTCCATTACGAAATCCTCGCCCGCCGCCTGCGCGAGCTGTCGTTCCTCAACTCCGGGGTCAAGATCACCCTGGCCGACGAGCGCGGCGAGCCGCGCCGCGACGTGTTCGAGTACGAGGGCGGCATCCGTTCCTTCGTCGAGCACCTGGCGCAGCTCAAGACGCCGCTGCACCCCAAGGTGATCTCGGTCACCGGCGAGGAAAACGGCATCACCGTGGACGTCGCGCTGCAGTGGACCGACAGCTACCAGGAAACGATGTTCTGCTTCACCAACAACATCCCGCAGAAGGATGGCGGCACCCACCTGATCGGCTTCCGCGCCGCGCTCACGCGCACGCTGACCAACTACATCGAGCAGAACGGCATCGCCAGGCAGGCCAAGGTCAGCCTGTCGGGCGACGACATGCGCGAAGGCATGATCGCGGTGCTGTCGGTGAAGGTGCCTGATCCGAGCTTCTCGTCGCAGACCAAGGAAAAGCTGGTCAGCTCCGACGTGCGCCCGGTGGTGGAGCACACCTTCGGCGCCAAGCTCGAGGAATTCCTCCAGGAAAACCCCGCCGAGGCCAAGGCCATCGCCGGCAAGATTGTCGATGCCGCCCGCGCCCGCGAGGCTGCGCGCAAGGCGCGCGACCTGACGCGCCGCAAGGGCGCGCTGGACATCGCCGGCCTGCCCGGCAAGCTCGCCGACTGCCAGGAAAAGGATCCGGCGCTCAGCGAACTGTTCATCGTCGAGGGTGACTCGGCCGGTGGCTCCGCCAAGCAGGGCCGCAACCGCAAGACCCAGGCGATCCTGCCGCTCAAGGGCAAGATCCTCAACGTCGAGCGGGCGCGCTTCGACCGCATGCTCGCCTCGGCCGAGGTCGGCACGCTGATCACCGCGCTCGGCACCGGCATCGGCAAGGACGAGTACAACCCGGACAAGCTGCGCTACCACCGCATCATCCTGATGACCGACGCCGACGTCGATGGCTCGCACATCCGCACGCTGCTGCTGACCTTCTTCTACCGGCAGATGCCGGAGCTGATCGAGCGCGGGCACATCTACATCGGCCTGCCCCCGCTGTACAAGATCAAGCAGGGCAAGACCGAGCTGTACCTGAAGGACGATGCGGCGCTCGACGCCTACCTCGCCGGCAACGCCGTGGAAGGCGCCTCGCTGGTGCCCGCCACCGGCGAGCCCGCCGTCGAGGGCATGGCGCTGGAGAAGCTGCTGCTGGCGTTTGCCGGCGCGCGCGAGACCATCGTCCGCAACACCCACCGCTACGACCCCAACGTGCTCGAGGCGCTGATCGACTACACCCCGCTTGACGCCGAGCGCCTGGCCGAGAACACCGACGAGCGCCACGAGCTCGACGTGCTCGAGGCGCGGCTCAATCGTGGCGGGCTGGGCCAGCCGCGCTACGCGCTGGAATTCCAGGCTGGCGACGAGGAGCGGCCGGCGGCGCTGCTGGTCACGCGCCGGCACATGGGCCTGGAAAACGTGCAGGTGCTGCCGTTCTCGGCCTTCGAGGGCGGCGAGCTGCGCGCCCTGCGCGACGCCGCGGCGCTGCTCAACGGCCTGGTGCGCGAAGGCGCGCAGATCGTCCGTGGCAACCGCACCCAGGCGGTGTCGAGCTTTGCCCAGGCGCAGGCCTGGCTGCTCGACGAGGCCAAGAAGGGCCGCCAGATCCAGCGCTTCAAGGGCCTCGGCGAGATGAACCCGGAGCAGCTGTGGGAAACCACGGTCAACCCGGAGACCCGCCGGCTGCTGCAGGTGCGCATCGAGGACGCGGTCGCCGCCGACCAGATCCTGAGCACCCTGATGGGCGACGTGGTGGAGCCCAGGCGCGCGTTCATCGAGGACAACGCCCTGCGCGCCACCAACCTCGACGTGTGAGTGTGCAGGCCCGCGGGGGAGTTGACGCCGCCTTCAGGCAAGCCGGTCTACAACCGCATGACCCATTCAAGGAACTCCCCATGCGGACCTCGCCGATCACTGCCGCCACCGCTGTCGCCATCGCCTGCCTCACGGCGGCCTGTGCCACCACGACCTCGCCGACCGGGCGCACCCAGTACGTCGGCGCCGTGTCCCAGACGCAGCTCGACGCCATGGGCGCGCAGGCCTTCGCCGAGCAGAAGGCGCAGCTCCGGCAGTCCACCGACGCCGCGCAGAAGCGCTATGTAAGCTGCGTGGTGAATGCCATAGTGCGTGAGCTGCCGGCCGACCAGCAGCGCATCGGCTGGGAGTCCGCGGTGTTCGTGGATAACAACCCCAACGCCTTCGCGCTCCCCGGCGGCAAGGTGGGCGTGTACACCGGCATCTTCACGGTCGCAAAGACCCAAGACCAGCTGGCCGCGGTGATCGCGCATGAGGTCGGGCACGTCGTGGCCCACCACCACGACGAGCGCATCACCCGGCAGATGGGGGCGCAGGCCGGCCTCGGCGTGGTCGGCGCGGTGCTCGGTTCGCGCTACGGCGAGGGTGCCAGCCAGACCACCAACCAGCTCGGCGGTGCCGCGCTGCAGACCGCGTTCCTGCTGCCCGGTTCGCGGGTGCAGGAAAGCGAGGCCGACGTGGTCGGCCAGCAGCTCATGGCCAAGGCCGGCTTCGATCCCCGCCAGGCGGTCAACCTGTGGCAGAACATGATGTCGGCCAGCGGCGGCGGTCGCGCACCGCAGTGGCTGTCGACCCATCCGGACCCCAGCGCCCGCATCGGCGAGCTGCAGTCGCGCGCCGTCGGCCTGGTGCCCACCTGGGAGCAGGCGCGCAGCGCCGGGCGTCGTCCAGCCTGCGGCTGAGCGCCGCTGCCAGTGGACCTCCGGACGCTCGCGGCTGTCATATTCTTCTGTTAGCTTTGCCGACCCGTTTGTACCAAGGCGCCCGCGTCATCCGGCAGCCTCAACCTGAAGGGTGTTCCCGATGTCCGTTTCCAACTCCAGCCGCCTGCTGACCACGGCGATCGCCGCCGCCCTGCTCGTCATGACGGTTGGCGACGCCAACGCGCAGCGCAGCAGCGAGCGCCGCGCGCGCGCCGAAGCTGCGAAGGCGGAGGCCGCCAAGCCCGCCGCGCAGTTCCCCGAAGCCACCCGCGTTGAACCGGAACTCGGCGCCAGCCAGCGCATCGGCGCGAGGATCAACAAGATTTCCGAAGCCCACGAGGCAGGGGACGTGGCCGCCGCCGAGCCCATCGCCGCGGAGATCATCGCCAATCCCAAAGCCAACGCGTACGAGCGCGCCATCGTGATGCGCCTGATGGCCGACCTCTACGTGGATACCGACACCGAGCGCGCCAAGGACTACCTGCGCAAGGCGGTCGAGGCGAACGGCCTGAAGAACAACGACCACTACGGCTCCCTGGTCATGCTTGCCCAGCTGCAGCTGCAGGAAGACGACTACGCCGGTGCCCTCGTCACCCTCGACCGCGTGATCGCCGAAACAAAGACCACCAATCCCGAGTACCACGTGATCCGCGGCAATTCGCTGTATCGCCTCGAGCGTTACGACGAGGCGATCGCGGCGCTGAAGCCGGTGATCGATGGCAACCCGCAGGCACGGCCCGACTGGGTCCAGCTGTTGATGGCGTCATACGCGGAGGCGGGCCGTCCCGCCGAAGCCGCGCAGCTTGCCGAGCAGGTGGCCGCCCAGTCACCCGGCGACAGGCGTGCCCAGCTCAACCTCGCCAACATCTACCTGCAGTCCGACGACACACCGCGCGCCATCGAGGTCTACGAGCGCCTGCGCAAGGCCGGTGAACTCACCGAGGAGCGCGACTACCGCAACCTGATGGCGCTATACCTCAACAGCGAGGGCAAGGAGCGCGAAGCCGCCGGGGTGATCACCGAGGGCCTGGACAAGCAGATCCTCAAGCCCGACCACCAGACCTACAACGCACTGGCGCAGGCGTACTATTTCAGCGACCAGTACGGCGAGGCGATCAAGGCTTACCAGAAGGCCGCGCCGCTTGCCGCCGATGGCGAAACCTGGCTCAACCTCGCCAAGGTGCTGGCCAATGAAGGCCGCAGCGCCGAATCCAAGGATGCCGCGCAGAAGGCGCTGGACAAGGGCGTCAAGCGCCCTGAGGAAGCGCGGGCGCTGTTGAAGCGCTGAGGCGCACCTCCGATCACGTGCTGGCCGGGTTGGTACTGGCAGCCACGATTGGTATAAGCTTGGAAATTCCCGCGCCGAACAAGCGGCGCGGATACGACAATATTCGGGGCGCTTCCTGCCCGGCCAGACTTGAGTTCCCCGCATGACGCAAGCCTCCACGACCTCGAACCGGAACGACGACCAGGACGAGGGCCTGAACTGGGCACGGATCACCGGTTTCACCATGGTTGTCGCGCTGCACGCCGCGGCCGTCCTGCTGCTGCTGGCGCCGGTCAATCCGCCCGGTGCCGAAGCGGAGGCCGAAGAGGTCACGCGCGTGGTGATCATCGAGCCGCCGCCGCCGCCCCCGCCGCCGCCGCCGCCGCCGGAACAGCCGCCCGAGCCCAAGCCCATCAAGGAGCTGGTGCCGCCGTCGCCGTCGCCGCTGCCGCCGCCGCCGGAACAGCCGCCGGTGATCTTCGACGACCCGTCGCCGATCGACGTGCCCGCGCCGCCGCCCGCCCCGCCTGCGCCGCCCGCGCCCACGCCGTCGATCGGCGCCAGCGTGGACCCGTCGTCGAAGAGCATGAATCCGCCGAAGTACCCGCCGGCGGCGCTGCGTGCCGGCGTGACGGGCCAGGTCATCCTGATCGTCGACGTCGATGCCAACGGCAACGTCACCAACGTGTCGGTCGAGAAATCCAGCCGCAACCGCGACCTGGACCGTGCCGCGGTGGACGCCGCGCGCAAGTGGCGCTTCAACCCGGAAATCGTCAATGGCGTCGCCACCTCGGGCCGAGTGCGCGTCCCGGTTGATTTCGTGCTCTGACCCGGGTCGCGGCCCCGGCCGCGCCTCACGCTGTTCCATCGCTCTACCGGCTATAACCGATCCAAACTATCCAAATCACAACATCTAGAAGGTAAGCGTCATGCTGCAGGAAACTTCGAACATCCCGGCCTCCGGCGGCAGCAACGCCGCTGCGCTCCAGCAGATGGGTTTCGCGGACATGGTCCAGCATATGGACGCAGTCGGCTGGGTGGTGCTCATCACCCTGGTCGTCATGTCGGCCATGTCCATCTACTGGATCATCTTCAACGCCATCAAGAACGCGCGCCTGCGTGCGTCCTCGGACAACGTGATCCAGTCGTTCTGGGAAACCCCGAACGCGCAGGACGCGATCCGCCACATGGAAGAGCAGCGCAAGAGCGAGCCCTTCTCCAAGGTCGCGCTTGACGCCGCCCTGGCCGCGGCGCACCACCAGCGCCACGAAGGTTCGCGCCTGGTCGAGTCGCTCAACCGCTCCGAGTTCGTCGACCGCGCGCTGCGCCAGGGCGTGACCCGCGAGTCGCTGAAGCTCGAGGCCGGCCTGACCGTGCTCGCCACCGTCGGTTCGACCGCGCCGTTCGTCGGCCTGCTCGGCACCGTGTGGGGCATCTACCGCGCCCTGATCCGCATCGGCGCCAGCGGCCAGGCCGACATCGGCGCGGTTGCCGGTCCGGTCGGCGAGGCGCTGATCATGACCGCGCTGGGCCTGGGCGTCGCGATCCCGGCCGTGCTTGGCTACAACTTCTTCGTGCGCCTGAACCGCTCGACGAACAACAAGCTCGACACCTTCGCGCACGACCTGCACGACTTCTTCGCCACCGGCTCGCGCGTCGGCGAGCAGAAGCGCTGATCGCCAGGTATTGAGGGAGTCCCGACATGGCTTACAGTTCAAGCGGTAGCGGCCATGACAAGGTCAACGCCACGATCAACATCGTGCCGCTGGTCGACGTGATGCTGGTGCTGTTGATCATCTTCATGGTCACGGCACCACTCATGGCCCACAAGGTCCAGGTCGAGCTGCCACAGGCGAACCTGGATGAGCGGCCGGAGACGGCACCGCCGGCTCCGCCGATCACCATCGCGGTCACCGAAGACGGCGAGATCTTCCTCAACGACCAGCCGGTCACCCTGCAGCTGCTCGAAAGCGCACTGTCGGTCGAGGCACAGAAGACCCCGCAGCCGCCGGTCAATGTCCGCGGCGACAAGACCACGAAGTACGGCGTGGTGAAGCAGGTCGTCGGCATCGCGCAGGCCCAGGGCATGCGCAAGGTCGGCTTCGTCGCCACCCGCGAAAGCAACTGATCCGGAGTTAGTCACATGGCTTTTTCGTCCAATTCCGGTGACGGCCCGATGGCCGACATCAACATCATCCCGCTCTGCGACGTGATGCTGGTGCTGCTCATCATCTTCATGGTCACCGCGCCGCAGCTGTCGTACCCGATCGACATCGACCTGCCGCAGCCCTCGTTGAATCCGCCGGTGAACCCGGTGGATCCGCCGCCGCCGATCCGCCTGCGGATCGACGCGTCGGGCCAGGTGTACTGGAACGACAGTCCCACGCCGACCTCGGCCCTGCGCAACATGATGCAGGCTGAAGTCGAGCGCGATCCGTCCAACCAGCCCACGCTCGAGATCGACGTCAACGAGGACGCCGACTACGGCACGCTGGCCAAGGTGCTGGCCGAGGCCAAGAACGCGCAGATGCTGAAGATCGGTTTCGTCAGGAACTGAACCACCCAAGACCCTCCGGCGTCGCCTGCAGCGCGCCGGTCGGGAGAGACGCTTGCTGTTTTCGCGCCGCCCGCAAGGGCGGCGTTTTTATGTCAGGCGCCGGCCGCGTCCAGGATCGCCAGGTAGCGCGCGACGGTCGTCCCCAGCCCGTCATGCAATGCCTCGCCGATCAGCGCGTGGCCGATCGACACCTCCTGGACCCCAGGTACTGCCGCCAGGAAATCCCCCAGGTTGTCCTGGCTGAGATCGTGGCCGGCATTCACGCCGAGTCCGGCGGCCTGCGCGCGCCGCGAGGTGCCGGCACAGGTGGCCAGCGCCGCGCTGGCGTCGCCGGCGGCATGGGCATCGGCAAACGGACCGGTGTACAGCTCGATGCGGTCCGCCCCTGTGGCCGCCGCCGCCTCGACATCGCAGCTGGCATCGGCGAACAGGCTCACGCGGCAGCCCAGCGCCTTCAATTCGGCGACCAGCGGACGCAGGCGCTCGCCGTCGCGCACGAAGTCGAAGCCGTGGTCGGAGGTCAGCTGGCCGTCGTCGTCGGGCACCAGGGTCGCCTGCGCCGGGCGCGCCGCGCGGCACAGCGCCACGAAGCCGGGATAGCCGGGCCGCGGCGCCGCGAAGGGATTGCCTTCGAGGTTCAGTTCCACCCCGCGCTCGGCCGCCAGCGTGGCGAGCGCCATCACGTCGTCGCTGCGCGCATGGCGCGCATCGGGACGCGGATGCAGGGTCAGCCCGTGGGCACCGGCATCGAGGCAGGCGCGGGCGGCGCGCAGCATGTCGGGCTGGTCACCGCCGCGCGAGTTGCGCAGCACGGCGACCTTGTTGAGGTTCACGCTGAGCAGGGTCATGCGCGGCGGGCTCAGGCGCCGGTCGATTCCGGCGCGTCGCCCGGCTGCGCCTGGGCGGCGACCACGCGCCGCGCCTCGGCTTCCTCGCGCAGTCGGCGCAGCTCGACCGGGTCGAGCATCATGCTGTCGTCGCGGGCCTGGTTGCCCACGCGCTGGGCCAGCAGGCCCAGCACCCAAGCGACCACAAGACCCAGCGCGGCCAGCAGGCAGGCCACGGCCAGCGCCATCGACGCGGTGTTGAGCGCCATGGCGAACGCGGCCACGGCCAGCAGCAGGAACAACCAGGGCATGGACAGGCTCCGCCAGGGACAATGGCCGCAGTCTAACCGCAGGCGCGCGCGCCGCCATCGCGTCGGCGCGCCGTCCGGGCGACCCGTGCCGCCGCCGGTCGCGGTATCACAGCAGGGGCGACAGCAGCCGCGCCAGCGCCTCGGGCATGCGCGCCCCGAGCAGCGACCGGGTCCGGCCACGATGCACGCGCGGCGCGCTTGCCATCTCGCCCTCGATCAGCGCAGCGAGTTCAGCCGCGATCGCGGGGTCGTCGAACAGCACCGACACCTCGAAGTTCAGCCGGAAGCTGCGGTGGTCGAAGTTGGCGCTGCCGATGATCGCCAAGTCGTCGTCGACCAGCAGCGTCTTGCTGTGCAGCAGGCGCGGGCCGTACTCGTGGACCTTCACCCCCGCCATCAGCAGCGCGCCGAAGTAGGAGCGCGCGGCCAGCGTGACCAGCTTGGAGTCGCTCTCGCGCGGCACCAGCAGGCGCACGTCCAGCCCGGCCATGGCGGCGGAAGTGAGCGCCATCATCGCCGCCTCGCCGGGCACGAAGTACGGGGTGGTCATCCACACCCGCTTGCGCGCGGCGTGGATGGTGGCGACGTGCAGGCGGTGGATCGCCTCCCACGGCGAGTCCGGGCCCGAGGTCAGCACCTGGGCGCGGATCGGGCCGGGCGCGGATTCATGCGGGGTTTCACGCGCGACGTCGGACAGGAAGTCGCGGCTGCCGGTGGCATAGGTCCAGTCCTCGGCGAACACCAGCTGCAGCACGCGCACCACGTCGCCTTCCAGCCTGAGGTGCAGGTCGCGGTAGGCGTCCGCGCCGCGGCGCTCGTCCTGGGCGTCGCTGATGTTCATGCCGCCGGTGTAGGCGATGCGGCCATCGATCACCACGATCTTGCGGTGCGTGCGCAGGTTGGCCCAGGGCCGCCGCCAGAACTGGCCGAGGCGCATCGGATGGAACCACGCCACTTCGCCACCGGCGTCGAGCAGCGGCTGGAAGAAGCGGCGCGCGCCTCCGGAGCCCACCGCATCCACCAGCAGGCGCACCGCCACGCCGGCGCGCGCGCGCTCGGCCAGTGCATCGCGCAGCGCGGCACCGGTGTGGTCGGGTTCGTAGATGTAGTACTCGAGGTGCACGTGCCGGCGCGCCGCGGCGATGTCGGCGAGCAGGGCGCTGTACTTCGCGGCGCCGTCGACCAGCAGGCGCACGTCGCGGGCGGACGATGGCGGCAGGCCGGTGGTGGCCTGCGACAGCCGCACCAGTTCCACGCCGTCGGCATGGCCGGCGTCGACGTCGCCATGCGTCACGTTGCCGCGGCTCCTGGCGCGGCGCAGGCGATGACGGTGGATCCGCTGCGGCCCGAACACGTGGTAGACCAGCAGGCCGAGGTAGGGCAGCAGCGCCAGCCCCAGCAGCCAGCTCAACGTGGCCACGGGCTCGCGCTTCTGCAGGATGATCCAGCCTCCCAGCACCACCAGGTACGCCAGCCAGGCCACGCCCAGGTAGAGCCCGAGGTGGGGAATGGCGAGCAGCGCCTGCCAGGCGTCCCGCAACCAGTCCAACATGCCATGCCCCCATCGCGCCGCGGCGGCGCCCGTGCGTCAGGCTAGCGGCAAGCGCCGCGAGCGCAAGCCGCGCGCCACGCGCGTCCCCGGGGGCTTGGCATTCACCGGATCTATACGCCTCGTCCACGGCGCGGCTTGCTACCGTATGCACATGCCGCAGCCACTCCCGCACAACCGGTCCGCGTGCACCGGCACCGTGGCCGGCGCGATGCCCGCCGCGGACCCGCACGACCGCGCGCCCGCGCCGGATTCCGATCTTGCGCAGCAGCTGGCGGCCTGCCGCCTGGAACTCGCGGCCACGCAGCGCGATCTCGAACTGCTTTCGCACGGCGTCTCGCATGACCTGCGCGCGCCACTGCGCGCGGTGGAAGGCTTCGCGGCGCTGCTGGAGCAGCATGCAAGTGCCGGCCTGGATGCCACCGCCCGCGACCATCTCGCCCGCGTGCGCGCCGCCGCCGCGCGCATGTCCACCCTGATCGACGGGCTGCTGGCGCTGTCGCGCGCCGCGCGCGCGCCGCTGAACATCGTCGACGTGGATGCCAGCCTGCTCGCGGAGTGGACGCTGGCCGAATTGCAGGATGCCGACCCTGCGCGCGCGGTCGAACTCCACGTGCAGCCCGGCATCGTCGTGCGCGGCGACGAGCGCCAGCTCAAGCTGCTGCTCGAACAGCTGCTGGACAATGCCTGGAAGTTTTCGCGCGGCCGCGACCGGGTGCATGTGGCGGTGACGGCGGTCAACGTGGGCGACGACGTGCGCATCTCGGTGCGCGACCACGGCAGCGGCTTCGATCCCGCGCGTGGCGAACGCATCTTCGAGCCGTTCCAGCGCCTGCACGGCGCGGACGAGGGCGCGGGCCACGGGCTGGGGCTGGCGATCGCGCAACGCATCGCCGAACGGCACGGCGCGACCATCAGCGCGGACGCCGTGGCCGGCGAAGGCTGCACGTTCCAGGTGACGCTGCCACGCGGCGGCAGTGGCGTCGGCACGCCGGAGGGCGGGCAGGGGAACCCGCCGTGAGCACCCGCCCGATCCTGCTGGTGGAGGACAACCCGGACGACGTCGAACTGACGCGCATCGCGTTCGCCGAAGCCAACATCGCCAACGCACTCACCGTGGTCACCGATGGCGCCGCGGCGCTCGACTACCTGTTCGCACGCGGCGCGCATGCTGACCGCGATCCCGACGACCTGCCGTCGATCGTGCTGCTCGACCTCAACCTGCCCAAGGTCGACGGCCGCGAGGTGCTGCAGGCGATCCGCAGCCACGAGCGCACGCGCAGCCTGCCTGTGGTGGTGCTCACCACCAGCGGGGAACCGTTCGACGTCGAAGCGAGTTACGCGCTCGGCGCCAACAGCTACATCCGCAAGCCGGTGGATTTCGGCCAGTTCGTGTGGGCGGTGAAGCAGGTCGGGCTGTACTGGCTGGTGCTCAACCACGGCCGCGAGCCGCAGTGAGCAGGCGCTGCGGCGCTAGGCGCCGGCGGGGAACAGCGTTTCGGCGCGCTGGAACAGGATCCAGCTGGTGGCGATGAACTTGTCGCCGCCCGCCGGGCGGTTGCCGCGATGGGTGTGGGTGAACGCGGTCGGCGCGATCAGCAGGTCGCCGGTGCGCGGTGCCACCTTGCGTTCCTGGAACAGGAATTCGGTCTCGCCTGCGCTGAATCCGTCGTTGAGGTAGAGCGTCCACAGCAGGTGGCGGTGCAGGGTTTCGCACGGCGCGTCGCGCGGATACAGCTCGCAGTGCCAGTAGGGATAGCCGCCCTCGTCGGCGCGGTACCACTGCAGGTTCACGCTGCCCGGGCGCAGGCAGGTCATCGCCAGCCGGCCCAGCGCCGCATCGTCCATCGCCGTGATGTCGTCGGCTGCAAGCCGGCGCAGGGCGCCATCGGCACCCGGCTGCTGCAGCATCAGCGGCGCGATCAGCGCCTGCGGGTATTGCCGCAGGTACGCGAGCAGGCCACCGTACACCGCCACATTGAGCGCCTGCTCGACATCGGCCCAGTCCGGACGCCCGGCGAGCGCGATGTCGCGGCTCTTCTTCAACTCGGGGAACACGCCGCTGCCGACGCGCCCCGGCTGCAGCGCGTCGCTGGCGTGGATGCGTTCCACGATCGCCGCGCAGGTCGCGGCATCCAGCGCGCCTGCGGTGACCTCGATGAAGTCTCGGGTCGCGGCCATGTGGCGCTTACAGGGTCGCGGCGGTCATGCGGTGGTCGCGCCCGCGTGCGCGGCGTCGTGCTCGCAATGCTGGCGCGTCGCCACCTCGACCTCGGCCTTCGACCCGAGGAACACCGGCACGCGCTGGTGCAGGGTGGTCGGCGCGATGTCGAGGATGCGGCCGCGGCCGTCGGTCGCGGCGCCGCCGGCCTGCTCCACCAGCATCGCCATCGGGTTGGCCTCGTACATCAGCCTGAGCTTGCCGGGCTTGCCCGGGTCCTTGCGGTCCCAGGGATAGATGAAGATGCCGCCGCGGGTCAGGATGCGGTGCACGTCGGCGACCATCGAGGCCACCCAGCGCATGTTGAAGTCCTTGCCGCGCGGGCCTTCGCGGCCGGCCAGCAGCTCGCTGACGTAGCCCTGCATGGCCGGCTCCCAGTGGCGCTGGTTGGACATGTTGATGGCGAACTCGCGGGTCTCGTCCGGGATGCGGATGTCGCTGCGGGTCAGCACGAACGCGCCCTGCTCGCGGTCCAGCGTGAACGCATGCGTGCCTTGGCCGATGGTCAGCACCAGGGTGGTCTGCGGGCCGTACACGCAGTAGCCGGCCGCGACCTGCGCGGTGCCGGGCTGCAGGAAGTGCTCGTCGCCGACGGTGTCCACGTTTTCCGGGCAGCGCAGCACCGAAAAAATGGTGCCCACCGACACGTTGACGTCGATGTTGCTGGAGCCGTCGAGCGGATCGAACAGCAGCAGGTAGGCGCCGCGCGGGTAGGCATCCGGGATGGGCTGGCAGTGCTCCATCTCTTCCGATGCACAGGCCGCCAGGTGCCCGCCCCAGGCGTTGGCCTCGAGCAGGATCTCGTTGGACAGCACGTCGAGCTTCTTCTGCGCCTCGCCCTGCACGTTGACGCTGTCGCCGCCGGCGGCCGAGACCGCATCGCCCAGCACGCCGCCGAGCGCGCCGCGCCCGACCGCCACCGAGATCGACTTGCAGGCACGCGCCACGACTTCGATCAACAGCCGCAGGTCGGGCTCGATGTGCCCGGCGCGCTGCGCCTCGATGAGGTGGCGGGTGAGGGAAACGGGACCGGACATCGCGAGCCTGTGGATGTTTGGAGAGGGGGACATTGTCTCCGAACGTGGTGGGGGTTGCAGGGGTGGGGGGCGCGGGGGGCGTGCAGGGGGATTTTTCTCGCGAAGGCGCGAAGGCGCGAAGGAGAGCGGGGGTGACGGGGGCAGAGCGGGGCTGGGAGGGGCTGCGCGGGGGTCAGGGGCGGGCGAAGGTCCATTCGAGGCCGAGGAGCCAGGTGCGGCCGCCGCCGGGTTCGTAGAAGCGGCCGTTGCCTTCGTTGACGATCACCGAGCCGATGTGGGCGCGGTCGAGGAGGTTGTCGACGCGGGCGAACACGCGCACCGGGCCGGCCGCGGTGGGCCAGCGCCGCGCGGCTTCGACATGCAGCAGGCCGTAGCCGGCGGCCGACTCGCTGCCGGCGTCGTTGACCATCACGTCACCCATGGCTTCGGCCTCGAAGGCCGCGGTCCAGGGGCCGGATTGCCATTGCAGGCGGGCCTGGGCGTGGCGCTCGGGTACGCCGGGGATGCGGCCGGCCATGGCCGTGCCACCGCCGGCGGCCGCGCCGCCACGGAATTCCGCTTCCAGCTGCGTCGCCGCCAGCTGCAGGTCCCAGGCGTCGCCCAGCGGCTGCAGCCACGCCAGCTCCACGCCCTGGCGGCGCGCGCTGCCGGCGTTGCGGTAGCTGCTGCGTCCGGCGACGTTGGTCGCGACCGCGATCTCGTCATCGGTGTCGGCGCGGAACAGCGCCGCCTCGAGCAGGCCGCCGGTGGGCGTGCGCCACTTCAGGCCGAGCTCGTGGTTGTCGCTGACCGCCGGACGCAGCCCGAACGCCAGGCCGGCGCCACCGTCGGCGCGGTACGACAGCTCGTTGAAGGTCGGCGTTTCAAAGCCGCGGCCGACCGAGGCGTACAGCCGCAGGTGCTCCGACGGCGCGAAGGTGACGCCGGCCACCGGCGAGGTTTCCGAATAGTCGACGCGCCCGCTGTCGTCGGGATTGCCTTCGGCGACGTAGCGGTCGCTCGAGGTGAAGCCGACCTCGCTGTGGCGCGCGCCGAGCAGCAGCGACCAGCGCGGCGCGACCTGCCACCACGCCTGCGCATAGAGGTCGTCGGTCTCCACCTCGTTGCGCTCGTCGCGACGCAGCGTGCCGCGCACGCCGAGCGCGTCGCCGACGAAGTTCTCGAAGCCGCGGCGCCGCTGCCGCTGGCGCTCGCCGCCCGCACCCGCCGCAAGCTCCAGCGGCCGCGACGCCAGGCTGCCGCTCCACGACCAGCGCGCATCGAAGCCGGCGTAGCGGTTGTCGAGATCGATCACTCCGCCCGAATGCAGCGGATTGCGCTGCGGCGCCGCCGGGATCGGCAGCACCTGCGTCACTTCGCGGTCGCCGCCCCAGGCCGACAGGCGCAGCGCGTGCGCATCGCCCAAGCCGTGCTCGTACACCGCGCCGGCCTGCGACTGGCGCACGCTCTTGCGCGTGTCGAAGACGTACGCATTGGCCACCGCCTGCCGCGGATCCGCGCGCATCTGCGCCGCGGTGAGCCCGAGTGGATCCTGCGCCTCGGGGATGTCGACGTGGTTGAGCACCAGGCTCAGCTTGCGGCGTTCACCCAGGTCGAAGCCAAGCTTCAGGTTGGCCACGTCGCGCCGCGCCGCGGAATGATCGCGCCAGCCGTCGGTATCCAGGCGCGAGACCGCGAAGTTGTAGCCGACGATGTCGTTGCCGCCGAGCAGCCGCGCCGCGCCGGTCCAGGTGCCATCGCTGCCGACCGTGGCCCGCAGCCGCCACGGATCACCGGCCTGGCCGTCGGCGCTGTGGATCGACACCACCCCGCCCGACGAGTTGCCGTGCAGCGCCGAGAACGGCCCACGCAAGACTTCAATGCGATCCGCGCCGGCGAGGCTGAAATGCGACAGCTGGCCCTGGCCATCCGGCATCGACGCCGGAATGCCGTCGGCGTACAGCCGCAGCCCGCGCACCCCGAAGGTCGCGCGCGCACCGAAGCCGCGGATGGAGAGCTGGGTGTCCTGCGCCAGGTTCTGGCGGTCGCGGGCGAGCAGGCCGGGGATGCCGCGCAGGACCTCGGAGACGTCGGCGCTGGCGTCGGAGCGCTCGCCGGAGAGATCCACGGTGGCGGTGGACGCGGGCGTGTCGAAAGCCGGCACGGTGCGCAGGCGGGTGTCTTCAACGATGACGCGGTCGAGGGTGGTGGGGGCCGGAGCCTCAGGCTGCCGCGGGCTGGCGGGCGGCGCGGCGTGGGCCACGGCGGGGACGACGAGTGCAAGTGCGAGCGCTCGCGCGAGGGCGGAAAGCTGGGGAGGAGTCATGCACGTATTGTCGCCCGCGCGCCCGTGCCGGGCGGGTCGCGGGGCGGAACACTGCGGGACGGACGCTCCGTCAGGCGTGGGCCCCTGTACTGCCGCGCCCGGCAGATCGCCGGGCGACGCGTTCCTCAGGCGTCGGCGTCGGTCGGCCAGCCCGCGCCGGTGCCGCGCTGGAGCACGGTGTCGGTGTCGAGCACCGTGCCGGCTGGAATCGCCTCCTGCGTCGCCAGGCGCGCATAGACCGGCGTGAAGTCCGGTCGCGTCGCGTCCATCAGCTGCTCGAAGCTGTCGATCACGAAATAGGTCTTCTGGTAGCTGTCGATGCGGTAGCGCGTGCGCATCACCCGCTCCAGGTCGAAGCCGATGCGATTGGGCGCCGCCGACTCCAGCGCATGCACCGACTCCCCACTGGACGACACGATGCCGCTGCCGTAGATGCGAAGCCCCTCGGCCTCGCGGATCAGCCCGAACTCGACCGTGTACCAGTACAGCCGCGTGAGGTTCTGCAGCGCATCCGGCCCGATCGCATGCGCCTTCACCCCGCCGCGCCCGTAGGCCGCCATGTAGTCGGCGAACACCGGGTTCATCAGCAACGGCACGTGGCCGAAGAGATCGTGGAACAGGTCCGGCTCCTCGATGTAGTCGAGCTGGTCCGGCCGGCGGATCCACCACGTCACCGGGAAGCGCCGGTTGGCGAGGTGCTCGAAGAAATCCAGCTCCGGCAGCAGCCCCTCGACCCCGATCAGCGTCCAGCCGGTGGCCTGCTCCAGTACCGCGTTCAACTGCGCGTAGCGCGGAATGCGGTCCGGGGTCATGCCCATCGCATCCTGCGCACGCAGGAACTCGCTGCTGGCGCGGCCGACCAGCAGCTCGCGCTGGCGCGCGTAGAGCGTCGCCCAGGTGGCGTGGTCGTCTGCGGAGTACTCGTCCCATGGCTGCGCCACGATGCCCGTGGCGTACACCGGCACCTTGCCCTTGTCGGTGTGCAGGTTCTCGACGCGGCGCGGCTGGGACTGGGCGGACATGGCGGACTCCTGGCGGCGCGGCAGATGCAGGGCCGGCACGAAAGACGGTGCGATAAAGCACGACCTGGAGACTCTAACGCCGAAATCCTGCAACATGGATGTGTCTGTTGCGCCAATAGCGCGATTCCGTGCAACATTCAACCGCGCATAGCGATGTTGTCGCAACAATAGAGATACGGTGGCAATGCGAACGCTCGAACACCGGCGCTCGCCGGCTCGGCGTCCAACTCCACGGCACCCTTCGCCGGCGCAGGCCCGAGCCCGAAGCGGGCCGTTCCTCCCGCCCGTCGTCCACGGCCCAACGGAACCGACCCATGCCCACCGTCGACCTTGACCGCATCGACCTGCAGCTGCTCGCCGAACTGCAGACCCGCGGCCGCCTGAGCAATACCGAGCTCGCCGAGCGTGTGCACCTCTCGCCCTCCGCCTGCCTGCGCCGCGTGCAGCGCCTGGAGCGCGACGGCGTGATCGCCGGCTACCACGCGCACGTCGACCCCGAGCACCTCGGCCTCGGCCTCGCCGCCTTCGTGCGGATCCGCCTCAAGCGCCACGACGCCACCTCGGTCGCCGCCTTCGCCAGCGCCGTCAACGCCTGGGACGAAGTGGTGGCGTGCCACGCCCTCACCGGCGACATGGACTACCTGCTGCAGATCGCCGTGCGCGACCTCGAACACTTCTCGCGCTTCCTCCTCGACCGCCTGCTCGGCCAACCCGGCGTGGGCGACGTGAACTCGAGCTTCGTGCTGCGCACGGTCAAGGCGTTTCGCGGGCTGCCGCTGCCGCGCGGGTAGGCCGTCAATACCGATCCAGCGGACTCAACACCCCGCCCGCGCCACGGCCCAACACGTGCGTGTAGATCTGCGTCGTCGCGACATCCTTGTGTCCCAGCAACTCCTGCACCGTGCGAATGTCCTGCCCGGACTCGATGAGGTGCGTGGCGAACGAGTGCCGCAGCGTGTGGCAGGTCGCCGGCTTGTCGATGCCCGCCGCCACCCGCGCCGACTTGACCGCGCGCTGCAGCACCGCCTCGTCGATGTGATGCCGGCGCAGCGCACCGGTGCGCGGATCCGCCGACAGTCGCGTGGCCGGAAACACGTACTGCCACCCGAACTCCCGCGCCGCATTGGGATATTTGCGCCCCAGCGCATGCGGCAGCCAGACCTCGCCGCACCCCGCCTGCAGGTCGCGGGCGTGGAGCACGCGCACCTTTTCCAGCTGCTCGTGCAGCGCCACCTCCAGCTTGCGCGGCAACGGCACCCGACGATCCTTGCCTCCCTTGCCGTTGCGCACGCAGATCTCGCGACGGTCGAAATCCACGTCCTTCACCCGCAGCCGCACCGCCTCCATCAAACGCATGCCCGCCCCGTACAGCAGCGACGCCATCAAGCCCACCTGCCCATCCACCAGCGCCAGCAGGCGCCGCACCTCGTCGTGCGACAACACCACCGGCAGCTTCTTGGGACGCTTCGCGCGCGTTACCGACTCCATCCACGGCAGGTCGATGCCCAGCACCTCCTTGTAGAGGAAGAGCAGCGCCGACAGCGCCTGGTTCTGCGTATTGGCCGCCACGTCATGCCGCACCGCGAGGGTCGACAGAAAGCCCTCGACCTCCAAAGCCCCCAACTCCCGCGGATGGCGGCGCCCATTGGCCAGCACGAAGCGCCGCGCCCAGCCCACATACGCCCGCTCGGTGCGGATGCTGTAGTGCTTGGCACGACAGCGGGCGCGCACCTGGTCGAGCAGGCGGGGAGGCGGGGTCTCGGATGGAGAGTCATCACCCGAAGCACCGGGTACCGCCGCATCCGTGCGGTGATATGACATAGCACTCCATTTCTGCGGTATTTCCCGGAATCATTACCGCAGGCGTTGCCCAGAAAAATCAGCCAAGCGATTGATCTGGGATGGGTTGCAGCGGGTCGAGTGCGTCAGACAACCGGCGTCAGGAACGGATTACACTCCGTTTCTGGAATCTACTAAGTGTTAGGCCTTGTTTCCCGCAGTGTTGTAGCAGCGTTGTCGGGTCGCCTGTCGCACCTCGCGCATCTGTCGCGGTGGGCACCTCGTACACGCGGCGATGGCATCGGCGGGCACTCGTGAAGCGCCTCGGCTTCGGAAAGTCGCAGCTTCGGCGCAAGTACGATCATCCTGACTCGGCGTCGTTGTGGTTGGCGGTGCGGGTTCTCGGCCGCGCGAGTCGTAGGCTTCAGCTCCGCTCTCCCAAGCACGGCCAAGGCTCGGCAAGTTGTTGTAGTGTTCGGCTCAGGGGTTGGGCCAGGTGCCACGCATCGGCGGGGTGAATTCAACCACCAAGTGCGACAGTCCTGATCAAGCGCGGATTCTCTGTTCGGGCGTTTCATAGTCGTAGCGCTTCCTCGGTCTGGTATTGAGTTTGTGAGCGATTGCATCGCACTGTTTCTGGGTCAGCTTCGCCATGCTCTTGCCCTTCTGCAGGTACTGGCGGATCAGCCCGTTGGTGTTCTCGTTGGTGCCACGCTGCCACGGGTGGTGAGGGCGCGCGAAGTAGAACGTCGTTCCGGTCGCGGCCTCGATCTCCGCATAGCCATGGAACTCGGTGCCGTTATCCGAGGTGATCGTGATACACGGCAGCGGCGCTGCTTTGATCATCTCGATGACACGGCGATTCAATGCCTTGGTGGTGCGGTTGGGTAGCTTGCCGATCATCAGGTAGCCCGTGGCACGTTCGACCATGGTCACGATGCAGGACTTCTCCCAGGACGCCCCCATGACCGTGTCGATTTCCCAGTGGCCGACCTCGAGCCGCGCCTCAATTTCGACTGGCCGCTCCTCGATCATGCGCTTGCCTTGCAGCCTTCCGCGGCGCTCCAGGCCGTAGTGCCGCTTGCGCCGCTTATAGCGGCGGCGCAGCTCTAGATACAGCGTGCCGCCTGCACGCCAGTCACGCCGCACGTGGCGGTAGATCGACTGGAAGCTGATCGCAAACTCGCCCTGCCGAAGCACGCCGGCAATCTGCTCGGGGCTCCATTGCTGCATCAGCAGCGCCTCGACTCGGGCGTACTGCATCGGAGCGTGGTGCGGACCGCGGCGGCTGCGTCGGAGCCGACCGTTCCGACGCTCCTGGGCTTTGCTGTAGCAGTAGTGTCCGCCCTTGGGACAGGGCGTCAGGTTGCGCTTGATCTCGCGATAGATCGTGCTTCGGTGACGGCCCAGGATCAGGGCAATCTCGGCCACGCTGTGCCTGGTCTTGCGGAGCTTGGAGATCAGGTATCGTTCGTCTCTGGTGAGCTGGCAGTACTTCACGGTTGGGGCTCCTTTCTTGCCGGATAAGAGTCCCTTCCAGTCTGCCAGCTCACCTCTCCTTTTCGGGGCGCTGGATTTGTCGCACTTAGTCTGGCAATTTCTGGGCTCTAACAAATCATTCAAGCCGATGCCGCTTCGCGGCACGGCTTAATTCTGGTGTTAGGCGCCATGGAGAGTTCAAATGACGGCATTAGAAATCAGTGATGAGTGGCTTGTTGCAAATGGCTATGAAGATGATCTTCCATTGGTCATGCGCATGAGGGCGTCCCTTCCACCTGAGAACATAAGAAATGTTTATGCAGATTTGGCCGTGATCTACTTGGAGTTTGAGCCGGACGAAGATGGCTTGCCGTCGGACGCTATGACCAAGGAATTGGAAGGAGCAGAGACTAGTTTGGAGTCTTTGATTGAACGTCAAGGCGTTGGCATACAAGCGGCCTCCATCACTGGCAACGGCACACGGGAGTGGCACTACTACGTATCCGACCGCCAGAAATTTAAGTCCCAACTTCAGAGTGCGCTGGTCAACTACAAGAGCTTTCCAATCTCAATTGAGGTCTGTGAAGATCCAAAATGGAATGGGCTCGCCGACCTACTAGAGTCGATCTCAGCTGGCGCCTAACAATGCGTTCAAGCCGACCCCGCTTCGCTCCACAAACCACATGGCAGGTACAGCTTGCCATGTGGTTCGCTCCACTACGCGGCGCGGCTTAACTTAGGTGTTAGGCCGCACATGACAGTTCACTACAAAGTTGCCGTTTTCCTAGAAGTTTCTCTCTCAACCAACGAGGAGGCTGCTCCTGCCCTGTTCTTCCGAGAGCTGGAGATGCCATTTCCGCCGAGTGTCGGTCTTGCCATAAATCTCGCAGGTGACTGGTTCTGCGGCCCCCTGGAGAGAGTGGAGTGGCACGGTGACAGCTGCTTTGTGTGCTACGTCGCGTCAGATAGTTCACTCACTGACCAAAGCATCCACAGCTGGGATCGTTTGTCGCAAGATGAGCTATTTGGCGTGCTCAGTTCGCGCGGGTGGCAGAGATATGTGCCCGGGGCCGTGCAGCCGTCGTTCTTCGAGGGCCGGGGTGCGGCCTAACAATTCATTCAAGCCGACGCCGCTTCGCGGCGCGGCTTAATTCAAGCGTTAGGCGGCACTCGGGAGATATATGGCGATCGATCTGTTTGACCTGGCGGGGAGCTGGCTAGACCTACTGCTCGCGCGTCGGATAGTCATTCCGACCGCCGTGGGTATCGTCGTAGCTCTTGGGGTCTACTACTTGACCGGTCAAACTCCGGGGTCCGCCGCGGTGGCGTTCGGTATCGGTCTACTCAGCGTATGCGTTGGCGTAATCTGGCACATCGCTGGCGGCAAACCGGGTGCCGCCTAACAATGCGTTCAAGCCGAAGCCGCTTCGTTCCGCAAAGCACATGGCAGATGGAGCTTGCCATGTGCTTTTCTCCACTACGCGTCTCGGCTTAACTTGGGTGTTAGGCGCTTTGTCCACTAGTACGGTAACCGGGGGGGAGAGATGAAAATCGCACGATCTGGGTCCGCAGCATTCCACGGCGTCTATGAGATTCAGTTCCCCTCGCCGAAGTTCACTTGGAACGCGGGTGAGAAGCTCCTGCAAGTTCGCCAGACACGTGTGGAAGATTTTTCGAGCAACGCGAGACATGACTACGCGTTATCAATAACGGTGGCGGAGTTGGGCCAGCTCATCGCCGTCGCGGCGGATGCTGCGATGCAAGACCCAGCCCTCTTCGTGGACGATCTGTCAAAAGTGCTTGCTGGTCTGACGCGCCTCCAGGCGGTGGCAGCCGGTGTAGTGCGCGCCTAACAATGCGTTCAAGCCGACACCGCATCGGGTCGCAAACCACATGGCAGGTACAGCTTGCCATGTGCTTCACGCCCCGCCGCGGCGCGGCTTAACTTAGGCGTTAGGCCTCAAGTCGAGATCCTATGCGCGTTGATCTAGCTCTGTTCCAAGGTGATGATCTGCTAGATCGCGGTGAGATCATGGTCAGCTCTGAGCAGAGAACTGACAGCTTCAATCTGTTTCTGGCGCATCATCAACTGGCCGGTGACGTTGCCGATATCGTTCTCGACCGCTTCTCGGACTCAGTCGGCCTCAAGCCGGTAACACTTGATATGCCGGTCCACGAGTCCAAGGATTGGGAGTCAATAGAGTTGGGCAAATTCACGGTGGCCTTCTGGTGCCGGGTTGAGGCCTAACAATGCGTTCAAGCCGAACCCGCTTCGTTACGCGGCCCAGGCGGCAGGTAAAGCTTGCCACCTGGTCCGCTCCACTGCGCGGGTCGGCTTAACTTAGGTGTTAGGCCTTGTTCCCCGCAGTGTCGTAGCAGCATCTTCGGGTCGCCTGTTGCATCCCGCACATTTGTCGCAGAGGGCACCTCGCGCGCGCGGCGAGGGCAACGGCAGACATTCGTGATGCACCTCGGCTCCGGACAGGCGCCGCTTCGGCGCAAGTACGATCATCCTGAGTCGGCCTCGTTGTGGTTGGCGGTGCGGGTTCTCGGCCGCGCGAACTGTTGGACTCGGCTCCGCTCTCGCAGGCACGGCCAAGGCTCTTCAAGTTGTTGTAGTGTTCGGCTCAGGGGTTGGGCCAAGTGCCAGGCATCGGCGGCCTAACGAGTCATTCAAGCCGATGCCGCTTCGCGGCACGGCTTAATTCTGGTGTTAGGCCCCATTCGTCAGATCATCGATGGCCATTGAATCCTGCACAACATGGGAGTGCGTCAACAGCTTCGCCAGCTGGCTTGCTGCTATTGGGACAATTCTGATCACCGGCTTGGCGCTTTGGCTGTCCGTTCGTGACCGACGGATCAACCTTAAAGCAGCGCTAACACTCGGATTGCTGCCTTCTTCCAACCCCGATGTCCTTGATAGAGCTGTGTTTGTTCTCTCTTTCGCCAACGTTGGGCCTCGACCAGCGACCGTGACGAATCATTGCTGGGAGCTTCCATTCGTTAAAGGCATCGTTTTCCTTCAGCCATACCGAGATGCGCGCGTTGCGAGCCTCTGCTCCAAGCTGCCGATCGAGCTGACCGATGGGAAAGAAGGCCACGCTTTCTATCCAGACGACTTTTTCCTGTTGCTCGATGAACCAGAGAAGTTCTTTTTCCACAAGAATCGCTACATTGCTTGGCTGCGCATTAGTTTCTTCAAAGTCCGCGTTGTGACAACTGCGGGTGTCAGGCCATACGTCAAGGTCACTCGCGCTGTTAGGCGGCGACTGTGGCATCAGTACAATGGGGCCTAACAATGCGTTCAAGCCGAAGCCGCTTCGTTACGCAAAGCACATGGCAGGTACAGCTTGCCATGTACTTCGCTCCACTACGCGTCTCGGCTTAACTTAGGCGTTAGGCCTTGTTTCCCGCACTGTCGTAGCAGCATCTTCGAGTCGCCTGCTGCACCCCGCACATCTGTCGCAGAGGACACCTCGCACACGCGGTGAAGGCAACGCCAGACATTCGTGATGCACCTCGGCACCGGACAGGCGCAGCTTCGGCGCAAGTACGATCATCCTGAGTCGGCCTCGTTGTGGTTGGCGGTGCGGGGCCCTCGGCCGCGCGAGCTGTAGACCTCGGCTCCGCTCTCGCACGCACGTCCAAGCCTTGCCAAGTTGCGGTAATGTTCGGCCCAGGGGTTGGGCTCAGGTGCCAGGCATCGGCGGCCTAACGAGTCGTTCAAGCCGATGCCGCTTCGCGGCACGGCTTAACTCTGGTGTTAGGCAGCAGGGGAAACTTATGCGCAAGTTGATACTTCTCACGCTTTGTGCCGTTCCGTTCTCGGCGATTGCTGACAAAGGAGAGGTGGTTAAGGGCGACGTATGCGGCGCTGGCAATGCAATTATTGAGACAACAGATGGTTGGTATATCGCCGCTGAGCACTACTCGGGCGTTTACCTCTACGAGGGCGACATTGTTTACGGCACAATGAAGACCTACGGAATGCAAGAGCTGACCCGAGAGGACGGCGAGTCCGGAAGCTTCTACATCGAAGACTGGGAGTCCAACATTGGCGCTGCCTTCGAAGAGCTCTGTGACTAAGCTGCTGCCTAACAATGCGTTCAAGCCGACACCGCATCGTGGCGCAAATCACATGGCAGATACAGCTTGCCATGCGCTTCACGCCACGCTGCGGCGCGGCTTAACTTAGGTGTTAGGCCTTGTTTCCCGCACTGTTGTTGCCGGGTTCCAGGCAATCTGTAGCGCCTCGCTATCTGCAGCGTTTGCACCTCGCACGCGCGTTGGAGGCATCGGCAGTCAGCCCTGCAACACCTCGGCTTCGGACAGGCGCGACTCTCCGCAAGATTCGACCTGCCGGGTCGGCTTCGGGCAGTGCGCGGTGAGGGTTCGTGGCCGCGCGCAGGGTGCGTTTCGGCAGCGCCAGGCGCGGCGCTTGTTGTACTGTTCGCCTCAGGGGTTGGGCTGTCGCACGTCGGGCGCAGGTGCCAGGGAACGGCGGCCTAACGAGTCGTTCAAGCCGATGCCGCTTCGCGGCACGGCTTAACTCTGGTGTTAGGCCTTGTTCGCCGCAGTGTTGTTGCAGCATCTTCGGCTCGCCTGGTGCATCCCGCTCATCCATCACATTGGGCAATTCGCACGCGCGGTGTGGGCATCGGCGGGCACTCGTGGTGCAGCTCGGCTTCGGACGGGCGCAGCTTCGGCGCAAGTACGATCATCCCGGGTCGGCCTCGTTGTGGTTGGCGGTGTGGGCTTTCGGCCGCGCGAGTTGTAGGTCTTGGCTTCGCTCTTGCAGGCACAGCTACACATCACCAGGTTGCTGTAATGTTCGGCTCATGGGTTGGGCCGCGGCAAGTCGGGCGCAAGTGCCAGGCAGCGGCGGCCTAACGAGTCGTTCAAGCCGACGCCACATCGGGGCGCAAACCACATGGCAGATACAGCTTGCCATGTGCTTCACGCCCCGCTGCAGCGCGGCTTAACTCTGGTGTTAGGCCTCATGACCACTTTCTCAGATATCTTTGTTGAGACCCCAGCAGACCTGAGCCTTCAGGCTTTCGCTCACGTCGTGTTCCCGCTCATCAGTATTGAGCAATACGAGGAGCGCGAAAGCTCGCACTACGTTGACGACACGTACTTTCGTTCGGTTGGGTCCAACCTAGAGGTAACGGCCTGCTTCACGGATGACTCAGATCTGGCCAAGTACCGCTTTTGGCTCCCTATATGCTCCGAGGATCAGGCGCGACTTGCCCCGGAAGCCGCCGAACAATTTGCGCTCATCATTAGCGGCCATGGCTGGCGCTGCTTCATACCGACAGGCGCTTGGTATCGTAATGGCTGGAGCGGTGAGGGTCGTCTGTATGAGGCCTAACAATTCATTCAAGCCGAAGCCGCTTCGCGGCTCGGCTTAATTCAGGCGTTAGGCCGCACGCACGCATCACGGCGACTTTCAGCTCAGCGGAATCAGCACTATGTCCAAGTACCTGATCTCCTTTCCCAGCGCCGCGATGGTCGTGCCTGACGACGAGTGGGAGGCGGTAGTTCGCGACTCGCATGCCGTAATTGAAGAGGCGAAAGCCGCAGGTGTTTATGTCTTCGGTGGCGGCATCGACGAGAGCGTCTCACCCACGCTCGTCTCGGCTACAGGCGCCGTTGCCGAGGGTGGCTATCCTTGGGCGCCTGCGCTCAATGGGGGCTTCACCGTGCTAGAACTGCCCTCGCGAGACGAGGCTGTCGTGTGGGCCGCGCGCATCGCTAAAGCCTGTCGCTGTGACCAGGAATTGCGAGTCTTCGGGTATGACCCGCAGTCCTGAGAGCGGCACAGGCATAGTGCTGGTGCGGCCTAACAATTCATTCAAGCCGACACCGCTTCGCGGCGCGGCTTAATTCTGGCGTTAGGCCTTGTTCGCCGCAGTGTTGTAGCAGCATCTTCGGGTCGCCTGGTGCATCCTGCTCATCCATCACGTTGAGCAATTCGCACGCGCGGTGAGGGCATCGGCGGGCACTCGTGGTGCAGCCCGGCTTCGGACGGGCGCAGCTTCGGTGCAAGTACGATCATCCCGAGTCGGCCTCGTTGTGATGGGCGGTGTGGGCTTTCGGCCGCGCGAGTTGTAGACCTTAGCTTCGCCCTTGCAGGCACAGCTACACGTCGCCAGGTTGCTGTAATGTTCGGCTCAGGGGTTGGGGCGCGGCAGGTCGGGCGCAAGTGCCAGGCAGCGGCGGCCTAACGAGTCGTTCAAGCCGACGCCACATCGGGGCGCAAACCACATGGCAGATACAGCTTGCCATGTGCTTCACGCCCCGCTGCAGCGCGGCTTAACTCTGGTGTTGGCCGCTAAGAGCTCGCAGGTTGTTGGCGGCGGCAAGCGTGGTCTGCAAGCTCCGTCTCAATATCAAAGCGCACGATCGCAAGGTCTTGGGCGCGTGAGAGAGCTTCGGTGACACGGCTCGCACGCGCGTTGCGAGCTGCAGACGTGACCTTTGTGGGCTTCGGATTGTGCGTTGCCACCATCGGGTCCGCGCTTCGACCAGGCAGTCGCATTTGGAGAGCCCACGGTGGGACTTCTTGGCCGCGCACACGCGGTTTTCCGGCTTCGGAGGCAGCGGCGTGCAGTTCCAGGCGCGACCGTGGCGACCTCTTCGTGACGCCACGTGGCAGGCGGCAAGCGGCCCGGCTTCGGCTACAGTCGGCGTCCAACAAGTCATTCAAGCCGACGCCGCTTCGCGGCGCGGCTTAATTCAGGCGTTAGGCCTTGTTCGCCGCAGTGTTGTAGCAGCATCTTCGGGTCGCCTGGTACATGCCGCGCATCCATCACATTGGGCAGCTGGCACACGCGTTGCGGGCATCGGCAGGCACTCGTGGTGCAGCTCGGCTTCGGATAGGCGCAGCTTCGGCACAAGTACGATCATCCTGAGTCGGCTTCGTTGTGGTTGGCGGTGCGGGCTTTCGGCCGCGCGACTTGTAGGCCGCGGCTTCGCTCCGGCAGGCGCGGCCAAGCTTCGCCAAGTTGCTGTACTGTTCGGCTCAGGGGTTGGGCTACGGCAGGTCGGGCGCAAGTGCCAGGCAGCGGCGGCCTAACGAGTCGTTCAAGCCGACGCCACATCGGGGCGCAAACCACATGGCAGATACAGCTTGCCATGTGCTTCACGCCCCGCTGCAGCGCGGCTTAACTCTGGTGTTAGGCCTCACACCAACAGGAGTCGCAAGTGTCACTGATCAAGTCCGCGCCATCCCTCTGCTTTGCTCTTCTCCTGGCGGGGTGCTCACCGGCATCTAAAGCCCAGTCGCAACAGGTCCCCTCTTCCATGGACATGGCAGCGGTCAACTCTAATGCGCTCGTAGAGATCTCCGAGAGTCGAGCATTTACGTTGCTCAAAGCTGCCCTTGAAGAGCAGCTGGTCTCGGATCTTGAGTGCCTAAGCTTCGACTCAGAGAGCGACATTCCTGCGGGTTCAACGGCGGCATTTTGGGAGTTCGCCGCTCGGGAAATCCACAATGAGAAGTGCGGCGGGGACCCAGAAACGTCGCCCGTTCGCGACAGGTACAAAGTCAGCTCAAATGGGGAGGTATTGATTTACGACTTCCCAACTGGCGAGTACACGACGTTCTGATCGCAAGCAACTAAGTCAAGAGGCCTAACAATGCGTTCAAGCCGAACCCGCTTCGTTACGCGGCCCAGGCGGCAAGTAAAGCTTGCCACCTGGTCCACTTCACTGCGCGGGTCGGCTTAACTTAGGTGTTAGGCGTCACTGGGCAAGCGCCGCCGTGTGCCGCGGGTTGCTCTTCGGATAGTTCGCACCAGAGTTGGAGGGTCGCTTCGCTGGTCATCGTCTTATCGCGCAGCGGGCTCCGCACCACCAGCGTGGCCTCAAGCATTCGGCGCTGCCAGGCAGCCCCAACTTCGACAGCAGTCGCTCGACCCAGCAGCACGCAGGCCTGCCACAGGCGGCTTTGAGGCGCGATCAAGCGCCCCGGCCAGAATGGCTCAAGGTGTTGTAGTGTTCCGCTCAGGGGTTGGGCTGCGGTTCGTCCGGGTCGGGGAGTTCATCATCCGGGCCAGCTGCCGCCTAACAAGTCGTTCAAGCCGAAGCCGCTTCGTTACGCAAACCACATGGCAGATAGAGCTTGCCATGTGCTTCGCTTCACTGCGCGTCTCGGCTTAACTCTGGTGTTAGCCCTCAATGAAACATTTCAGTTACTTGCTGGCAGCAGCGTGCATCTTCGGCAGCAGCCCGCATGCCTCAGCTCAGTCGTGCCCAATCTCAGGTGAGTTGGCTCACTGGCGGGCTGGCTACTGCCTGGCACAGACGGGTACGGAAGACGCCGTTGCTGCTAGCGCTTGTTTGGAGCGAGAGCTGCAGATTCGGTTCCGTAGCCCCTGCAACGGCAAGTACCGCTACAAGGGTGCTATGTGCAGATTGGCAGTTGAGGCAGGATCTTATTCGGGGTCTGCGGAAAGCTGCGTTAAAGACCCGCTCTTCGTAGGGCCTACGGTTGGTAGTGCCGCCGCTGAGGGCTAACAATGCGTTCAAGCCGACACCGCATCGGGGCGCAAACCACATGGCAGATACAGCTTGCCATGTGCTTCACGCCCCGCTGCGGCGCGGCTTAACTTGGGTGTTAGGCGGCCGTGGAAGAACTCACCAAGTTTGAACGTGAAGCCATCGCCTCGATTGGAGCGTCGGACGCGCAAGGCGAAATCCTGCTTGTGCAACTTGCACAAGCCACATGCGTCTCCCGCGACTACACCGGAGTTGGCCTGTACACCGAGCTATTGGTCAGCCCGGATGCGCCAAAGCTCGACGAGGCGCGCTGGAAAATTGAGGACATGCCTTCTGGGCATGCTGCGCACCCAGACGTTCCAGAAGGGATCGGCCTAATTCTTTGGGTCAAGGGTGGCTATATTAGCTGCCTAGAGTCGTACACCTACGATGGTCGCTGGCCGGATGACGAGTCGCTTATCCGGCCGGCCACCTAACAAATCATTCAAGCCGATGCCGCTTCGCGGCACGGCTTAATTCTGGTGTTAGGCCGCTGGTGAGGCTTCCGTGCCGCGGCATTCGGCACTACCGGCTCGGCGCGCCGGCTTACTTGCCCCGCCGTCCACTCGTTTCGTCCCGTTCGCCGGACAAATAGCCTGGCGCTCCGAGCAAATTGAGCGGCGCTTCGGCCAAATAGCTCGGTGCTCCGGCCGAATAGCCCGGCGCTCCGACCAAATAGAGCGGCGCTCCGGCCAAATAGCCCCGCACTCCGCCCAAATAGTCCGGCGGTTGGACAAATTTTGTCCATCGCCCGCCTTCTGAGCTCGGCGCTCCGAGCTCAGAAGGTCGCGCGCCGCCGGTGAAGCGCCGACGTCTTGGCCAGGCGTGGCGCCCGGCCAGCCCCAGCAAGGTGTTGTAGTGTTCCGGCTAGGGGTTGGGCTGTGGGTGTCTGGGGGCAGGGCTTCAAGGCTCCGGCCAGCAGCGGCCTAACAATTCGTTCAAGCCGACACCGCTTCGTTACGCGAACCACATGGCAGGTACAGCTTGCCATGTGGTTCGCTCCACTACGCGGCGCGGCTTAACTCAGGCGTTAGCCGATGCGAAAGATCCTGCTCTACCTTGTGGTATTCATCCTATGCGGCTGCGGCGCGGGCGTGCTGGTTTATCCAGAGCACTCTAGAATTTCCGAGATTCGCGATGGCTCACGGTTCTACAATAACGCGATCGTTCAGATCCACGGTTTTTCTGTCTTACGCTTCGAAGCGCATTTCATCTGTGAGTCCCTTCGCGATATTGACTCAGCATCTGACGGCAACTGCCTAGTGCTTGAACCATCTCTCCAGGACGGCGTTCTTTCGGAACTTGGTCCAGCGCTGTATCACAACAAAGAAGTTGTTCTAGTCGGCGTGTTTAACAAAGATGGCGGCGGCCGCAAAGGCAGCATCTCTCCCCTAAGAGTTAAGGTCGTCGGCACTCACGACAAGGGAGATCCACCGCCGCCACCGCCCGAACCATCGGCTAACAATTCATTCAAGCCGACGCCGCTTCGCGGCGCGGCTTAATTCAGGCGTTAGGCCTGCTTGGTGAAAATGTCGCGCGACCAACGTTTCTACTGGACTGAGCCGTTCGCCTTTGCTAAGGCGCGTGCTCGCGCTGCTGCACCCGGAAACAGACTCCTTCTTGTCATCGTCTTGGCGGGGTTGTTGGCCCTTGCACTCGTCGCTGCGGACCCACCAACTAGTAGTCGAGACCTTGCGCTGGTCGCGCTGTTCGCAGTTACACCGGCGCTGCTGATCTCCTATCCGGGTATGTGGCTGTTCTCACGCATCCCCAACAGCGTTCTCGTAGCAGCGGACCGTATCGTAGTTGGTCGGGAGGTCACTCCTTTCGCGCAGGTACAATCCGCCATTGTCGGTACTACTCGCATAGGCGGGATGGAGCACCGAATCTTCACCTTTCGCACGAAAGACGGCCGGGAGCATCTGTACGGCATTGGACGCAAGGTCAAAGCTGAGCAACTTGCGACATTTCTTCACCAGGTAGGTATCCGTGAGCCGCAGGCCTAACAATGCGTTCAAGCCGAAGCCGCTTCGTTCCGCAAAGCACATGGCAGGTACAGCTTGCCATGTGCTTCGCTCCACTACGCGTCTCGGCTTAACTTAGGCGTTAGGTGCCGCACGGAGCTACCCGCAACGTGAGTGATTCCAGTGAAGAAGTTGCACCGTCCGACGAGCAGCAAGCTGTTCCCCTCAAATGGCGGCCGGCGCTCGCAGTCGCGGCAAATGCCTTCGCGGCAGGGGACTTCACTTTGCAGGGCTTGGCCGGCGTCGAGCCCACGTCTGCTTCAACTGCCTCGCAAGTGCGCGAGTATCTCGCTGACTACGGCGCTACTCTTGTCTCGCTCCCCGAAGAAACCTGGGGCTCGTCAGTCTGTATCTGGTCTGGCCATCATTGGGATGTACTTGTAGACCTTTGGACCCACGAGGAAGGCCGCAGTGATCTGGTCATGCACGCCCACGTGGCTCAATCAGACATTGTCAGCGTTCACGCGGTGTACGTGCCTTAGCGGGGCGGCACCTAACAATTCATTCAAGCCGACGCCGCTTCGCGGCGCGGCTTAATTCAGGCGTTAGGCCTCATGTCAGACCACCTGCTCGCTTACCTACCACTTGGCATCAGTTTATTGTCACTCGTCGTCGCGGCCTTTTCGCTCGGCTGGAACATCTATCGCGACATCATTCTCAAACCGCGTGTTCGTGTGACGGCAAGCCGATCGTTCGTCTTCGGCACTCGTCGTGATCCACAAGAAAAGTTCATAATCTCTGCCGTCAACTTTGGCCCTGGTAAGGTCAACCTAAACATCATCTGGTTCAAACGCAGATCCCTGCTTCTTAGGCTGCGCCGCAAGCAAACTCAAGGTGTTTGGATGCATGACTTCTACAACCCACTCTCGGCAAAGCTTCCAGCCGTTCTTGAGGTGGGAGAGAAGATCGATCTGATCTTTCCGTGGGATAAAGAGCTCATCTTCTCCCATTCACCAACTCATTTAGGTCTAAACGACTCTTTTGGTCGGCTACATTGTGCCGACCGCAAGGAGGTCCGGAAGGTCCTCAAGGTGTGGCAGAGTGAGTTCGGTCGCAGTGAGGCCTAACAATGCGTTCAAGCCGAACCCGCTTCGTTACGCGGCCCACATGGCAGAAAGAGCTTGCCATGTGTTCCGCTCCACTACGCGGGTCGGCTTAACTTAGGTGTTAGGCCTCATCCCAATGACTCACCGGCTTGTTGCCATACTCTCGTTGTTAGCGGTCTTTGCCGGATGCGCCCCGGCCGACGAGATCCCGAGTGGCGGCTCAACGGCGGTGCCGATAGACGCGGCAATCGCGGCTTTTGAGCGAATGGTTCCGCCAGCCACATACAGTCGCGCATATGCAAATTGTCTCCTGATCGACGGGCATGACCCTCCTAGTAGCGTTCTTGCGGCCTTGCTTGTTGGCGGCCGCGAGGTGGTGCCAGCATCGGAGTGCGCATACGCAATCAACGCTCCAGGAGGCGTCCACCGCGAGACTGGAAAGCGCGCCCAGTTGCATGAACTTCGCGAATTCAAGAAGTACGGCGCTGTGGCGGCTGAGCTAAACGGATCAAGCTATGTTCACGGCCTGTCTGGCTCTTCGATGCGGTTTGACCTGGAGTACCGCAATGGACAGTGGCGGGTTGCGTTCGTTAAGCCCACTGGTGTCTCATGAGGCCTAACAATGCGTTCAAGCCGAACCCGCTTCGTTACGCGGCCCAGGCGGCAGGTAAAGCTTGCCACCTGGTCCACTCCACTGCGCGGGTCGGCTTAACTTAGGTGTTAGGCGCACTACTGCACCGCAAGGAGGCGTGAAGTGAAACTGACAGACTCGGAAATTCGCCACTTCAAGAACGTACTGTGGGGCACCCGCTTCTGGGCGTGGTTCCGCTGGGTTCTGTTGGGTGTCTTGGCCTACACCGCCGTCGCACACTTCAGCGGCTGGAAGCCGCTGACCCGCCCGGACTGGCTGGTTGCCGGGGCTCTCTACATGCTTGTCGCTTGGCCAGGTCTGTGCCGCACCTACGTATTTCACACGCTTCGCCGCGTGGTTGCGGAGGATCCGGAGGCCCGGGCACAGCTCGCTGCGGCTGGCGTTAAGGAGTTCGCGCTTGGCACACCGGCGGGGCGCGCCTAACAATGCGTTCAAGCCGAAGCCGCTTCGTTACGCAAAGCACATGGCAGGTACAGCTTGCCATGCGCTTTGCTCCACTACGCGTCTCGGCTTAACTTAGGTGTTAGGCGCCATGGACATGATCTCGCAATCTGAAAATGTGATCTCGATCTTCGGTTACTGGCCGCAGTTCGCGGATGCCAAAGTTGCGCTCATCGCATATGAGCCGCCTGGGACCATTCGTCTGGATATTTCGTACATTGATGCGGAAATGCAGAAGGCTGCGGTCGTAGGCCTGCGTTTCACTGGTGTGCAAGAGCTAGCGTTGAGCGAGCTTCTTTCAGAGAACGTGCTGGATAGCCTAACCATCTCAGACGGAGCGCCTATGCGCGTGAATCTAGAGCCGTGTTATGGCCTAGGTGGTAGCTTCACTTGTACGGGCGCCGAGGTCACCGGGGTGGCGGGTGAATTCAACCACCAAGTGCGA
Source organism: Luteimonas sp. MC1825 (assembly GCF_014764385.1). Taxonomy (NCBI): domain Bacteria; kingdom Pseudomonadati; phylum Pseudomonadota; class Gammaproteobacteria; order Lysobacterales; family Lysobacteraceae; genus Luteimonas; species Luteimonas sp. MC1825. The sequence goes on from NZ_CP061714.1 coordinate 37,052, forward strand.
CAGTCCTGATCAAGCGCGGATTCTCTGTTCGGGCGTTTCATAGTCGTAGCGCTTCCTCGGTCTGGTATTGAGTTTGTGAGCGATTGCATCGCACTGTTTCTGGGTCAGCTTCGCCATGCTCTTGCCCTTCTGCAGGTACTGGCGGATCAGCCCGTTGGTGTTCTCGTTGGTGCCACGCTGCCACGGGTGGTGAGGGCGCGCGAAGTAGAACGTCGTTCCGGTCGCGGCCTCGATCTCCGCATAGCCATGGAACTCGGTGCCGTTATCCGAGGTGATCGTGATACACGGCAGCGGCGCTGCTTTGATCATCTCGATGACACGGCGATTCAATGCCTTGGTGGTGCGGTTGGGTAGCTTGCCGATCATCAGGTAGCCCGTGGCACGTTCGACCATGGTCACGATGCAGGACTTCTCCCAGGACGCCCCCATGACCGTGTCGATTTCCCAGTGGCCGACCTCGAGCCGCGCCTCAATTTCGACTGGCCGCTCCTCGATCATGCGCTTGCCTTGCAGCCTTCCGCGGCGCTCCAGGCCGTAGTGCCGCTTGCGCCGCTTATAGCGGCGGCGCAGCTCTAGATACAGCGTGCCGCCTGCACGCCAGTCACGCCGCACGTGGCGGTAGATCGACTGGAAGCTGATCGCAAACTCGCCCTGCCGAAGCACGCCGGCAATCTGCTCGGGGCTCCATTGCTGCATCAGCAGCGCCTCGACTCGGGCGTACTGCATCGGAGCGTGGTGCGGACCGCGGCGGCTGCGTCGGAGCCGACCGTTCCGACGCTCCTGGGCTTTGCTGTAGCAGTAGTGTCCGCCCTTGGGACAGGGCGTCAGGTTGCGCTTGATCTCGCGATAGATCGTGCTTCGGTGACGGCCCAGGATCAGGGCAATCTCGGCCACGCTGTGCCTGGTCTTGCGGAGCTTGGAGATCAGGTATCGTTCGTCTCTGGTGAGCTGGCAGTACTTCACGGTTGGGGCTCCTTTCTTGCCGGATAAGAGTCCCTTCCAGTCTGCCAGCTCACCTCTCCTTTTCGGGGCGCTGGATTTGTCGCACTTAGTCTGGCAATTTCTGGCGCCTAACAATTCATTCAAGCCGATGCCGCTTCGCGGCACGGCTTAATTCTGGTGTTAGGCATCGCATGACAGATGATCGCTGGTTCCGGAACAAGAGCTGGGATGCCGATATCGCATCTCTCTTTGAGGAAAAGCTGCGGCGCGCTCGTCGCAAAAGCCAGTATCTTCGGATTCAGGCCTCCTCCCTCACGCAAGCTAATCCGCAGGTAGCCTTAGATCTGCTTGATCGGTACTTTGCACTTGGTGAAGACTTTGACCATGCTCAAGCTCATGTTGATCGTGCGGCGGCCTACTTAACTCTTGGCCGCGTAGAAGATGCATTCATGTCTTACGAGGCAGCTCTAAATCGCGAGGCGGAGTTCCCAAATTTGCGCACCGGCGCGTACTTGGAGCTGCCATATCAAATAGCCCTACGGGGCGCAGCTCATCGCTACGATCAGGCAATGGCCCTACTTTCCAGAGCCGCTGAGAACCTCATGTTTGCCGTGGATCACTTTGTGTTTCATGCAACAAAAGCAATCATCCTCTCTGCCCAAGGGAACCTCGCCGATGCTCGCGCCGAGGCTAGACCTGCCCTTGAGGCTGCAAGCCGTGACCATTCTGGGTTCCGCTACCATCCCGGCGTGGGCCTCGTATCGGACAAGCATTCACAAGCTCTGGCTCTGCTGCGTCCGCTGTGCGATGCCTAACAATTCATTCAAGCCGACGCCGCTTCGCGGCGCGGCTTAACTCAGGTGTTAGGCCGCTGGGGAGCTACATGGCCAGTCCAACCAACAAGCTTCTGGTAGTCGGCGCCGCCCTTAGCGGGATCGCAGCGCTGATGCATTTGGCGTGTCTGGTAGTAGGCGCACCGCTCTTTCGGCTCTTGGGCGCCGGAGAGCAGATGGCACAGCTGCACTTGGCCGGCCACTGGTATCCTACCGTCGTCACCCTGGGCATTTCCGGCATTCTTGCCGCTTGGAGTGCTTACGCTCTGTCCGGCGCCGACTTGATTCTCAAGCTGCCGTTGCTGCGTACTGCCCTCTCCGCAATCACGGCCATCTACATTCTGCGGGGCGTCGCATTCGTGCCGGTCATGGCGCACTTCCCCGGAAACAGCATGACGTTCTGGGTAGTAAGCTCTTCAATCTGCCTGTTGATCGGCATCGTCCACTTTGTGGGCCTTCGGCAGTCTTGGGGCAGGCTGTCGGGCGGCGCGGCCTAACAATGCGTTCAAGCCGAAGCCGCTTCGTTACGCAAAGCACATGGCAGATACAGCTTGCCATGTGCTTTGCTCCACTACGCGTCTCGGCTTAACTTAGGTGTTAGGCGGCACTGTAATGATCACGGGATCTGAAACAGTCACATCGGTCTTCGGCTACTGGCCGGAGTTCGCTGATGCTCGAGTGCTGTCATTTGGCTTCTCGGCCGAGGGCACTGTTTCTCTCGTCCTCTTGTACATCGATGCTTCTGCCAGCAAGAGCGCCGAGGTGTCTTTGTCATTTTCCGGCGTCCGTGAGCTCGACCTGGGCGCCCTCGCCTCAGAGAACGTTCTGGACCGCCTCACTGTTACGCCCGGAGACCCAATGATGGTTACGCTAGAGTCCTGCATCGGGCTCAGCGGCAGCTTCACATGCACGGCGGCTACCGTCGCGGGAGTGTCGCCTAACAATTCGTTCAAGCCGAAACCGCTTCGCGGTTCGGCTTAACTCAGGTGTTAGGCCTCAGGGGGAAGTTTCGTGCGGCGACCGCGTTCAATCATTCTGCTAATCGTCTGGTTCCTTTGGGCCACGGGCAAAGACCTCGATGGCCTTGCTCGCTTCAGCACCACCGCGGACTATTACATCTTCGCAAGTGTCGGTGCCGCTTGGGCATACTTCACCCTGGCTGTTGTCGTGTTCCTGTTCAACGCAGCCGCGGTCTTTTACTTGTTTCGGCCGCAGCTAGTCGGCTATGGAGTTTTGCTTGGTGCCTTGGCGGCAGGCATAGCTCAGAACTTGGTCACAACCCTACTGGCGGTCCGGGACATCCAGGGTGTTCGCGAGGCCTACGAGATCGGCCGCGAGCTTCGGGGCTTGCCGGTGCGGCGAGAGGCCATGGACATGATCTTCAAGCCTTCCGCTCTTTGGCTCGCGGCTGGGCTTGCTGTTCTCGTGTACGTTGCTCTTGCGTTGCTGGTTCGTCGCAATCGTTCGTACTTCGTCGGCCCAGAGGCGTATGCAGCTGAGGCCTAACAATGCGTTCAAGCCGACACCGCATCGGGGCGCAAACCACATGACAGGTACAGCTTGCCATGTGCTTCACGCCCCGCTGCGGCGCGGCTTAACTTAGGTGTTAGCACTCATGGCGGAAGACTACGTGCTCTTTTGGGGAATACTGATCGGGTCAATGGCCGCGTGGCTCTTGCCATGCCTCGCCGCGTTCGCAGTTGCGCGGCTCTGTCATCTTCCAAATCCCATCAAATTCGCCATCGCCTCTGCTGTGCTGACCTATGGCATCGGCGTGCTTTTGATGCTCTTGCTGGCACCGTTGTCGCTTGCGGCTGATCAATTGGCGCCTGAGTGGGCGGCTAATGGCCATGTCACGCTAGGCAATTTCGTTGTTGGTGCAGCGGAGTACGCGGGTTACGCCGTCCTTCTAGTCCCGCTGGTTCTCATGTTTGTCGTGCCTTTTCGCCTCAGGCGGCTTTGGCCTGGCATTGTCGGGCTCATGAGTGCTAACAATTCATTCAAGCCGAACCCGCTTCGCGGGTCGGCTTAATTCAGGTGTTAGGTCCCGCATGGGGGTGCGTCGTGAACGTCATGTTGAAGCGAGCGTACGAACCTCCGGCCAAGAACGATGGTGAAAGGATTCTTGTAGATCGTCTCTGGCCGCGAGGACTAGCCAAGGTAAAAGCCAAGGTCGATCTCTGGCTCAAAGAGGTCGCGCCATCGACCGAGCTTCGCCAATGGTTTGGGCATGACCCGGAAAAATGGTCTGAGTTCAAGAAGCGGTATCGCGCCGAGTTGAAGATCAATCCAGCATGGTCTGAGCTTCAAGCGCTTGCCCGCCAAGGAGATCTCACTCTTGTGTACGCGGCCAAGGATCAGCTGCACAATGAGGCAGTGGTGCTCAAACAGCTCCTGGAGCGCGGCACCTAACAATTCATTCAAGCCGACGCCGCTTCGCGGCGCGGCTTAATTCTGGTGTTAGGCCTTGTTTCCCGCACTGTTGTTGCCCGGTTCCAGGCAACCTGTAGCGCCTCGCTCATCCGCAACGTTTGCACCTCGCACGCGCGATGCAGGCATCGGCAGTGAGCCCTGCAGCGCCTCGGCTTTGGCCAGGCGCGACTCTTCGCAAGATTCGACCTGCCGGGTCGGCTTCGGGCTGTGCGCGGTGAGAGTTCTTGGCCGCGCGCATGGTGCGTTTCGGCAGCACCAGGCACGGCGCTTGTTGTACTGTTCGCCTCAGGAGTTGGGCTGCAGCACGTCGGGCGCAGGTGCCAGGGGACGGCGGCCTAACGAGTCGTTCAAGCCGATGCCGCTTCGCGGCACGGCTTAACTCTGGTGTTAGGCCTCATGAAAGCTCTTTCCTCCGCACCTCTATTTATTCTCTTCGCGGCATCATGCGCGGTCGATGCAGATCCCCGCGTGTCCAGCACTGAACTTTCGCTGGGCGGAATTTCTATCGGAGACTCGGAGGCCGCTGCGGCGAGTGCACTTGGCCAAGTAGTGCGAACCGAACACCCTGACAACTACCTTACGATAAAGCTGGAGTCTGCCGGACTAACAGTCCTTATTGATCCGCAGGAAGGTGTCGGTGAGATCTCTAGCGAACGCGCTCAACACTGCACTCGCTCCGGCGTTTGTCCCGGCATGCCCTTCGATAAGATTCCGAAGGCGCTCGGTCGTCCAAGCATTACCAATCAAGGCAGTTCCCGCTTCCTGGCGCAGTACGCAACAACCACAGACTGTTGGATAGAGCTGTCAGTTAATGCCGGACGCGTGGAAGCTGTTCGGATCGCATGCCCGGTGTAAGCTGAGGCCTAACTAATCATTCAAGCCGACGCCTTCGGCGCGGCTTAACTTAGGCGTTAGGCGGCGAGGGAGCTTCCTTGAATATCGACGAAGCAAAGCGACAGATTCTTGCCGTATGGCGGGCGCGGCGCCAGAGCACGCAGCCTGCCACATGGCAGGAGAAGTTTGATTTCTATAGCTGGCTGCAGCGCGAACGATCAGAATTGCTCAGCTTCAATTGCAGCGGAGATAAATGGCAACGGATCTGTGGTTGGCTCTCGTGATAGACCGATTGGGAGGGGATATGAATCGTATATGGCTAGCAATCTTTGCGTCACTGCTTCTTCTGTCAAGTTGTGCATCTGACCCGGCCCAGAAAGGTCTAGATCACATGGCCGTAAATCAGAACCTTACGGCTTACTACATTTTTCTTGACTGCGCAAATGCTGGTAATGCTGCGTGCTGGAATAATCTTGGAGTTATGTACGAGCAAGCTCGAATTGGTGGCGTGCAGAATCTGGAAGCGGCCATTACTCACTACACCATGGCGGCTCGCTATGGATTGCCCGTTGCCCAGCAGAACTTGGCGCGACTTGGCGCATCCATGCCTTATGCGGACTTGGCGGCCATCCAAATGCAGCAGCAAGCACAGGTAAACCAAGCTGCGGGGCAGTTCGGAGCGGTACTGGGTTGTGCGCTAGCCGGTGGCAACTGCAATCCAAGCCTCCAGCAACCCGTCCAACAAGCGAGGCAACCCGCGCCCATGGCTCAATCGTGCCAGTGGGATCATCAATGTGGCACCAAAGGCTTCTGCCTGAAGCAGGCAGGAGCACAGCACGGCGTATGCGTTGCAAGGTAGCCGGGTGAATTCAACCACCAAGTGCGACAGTCCTGATCAAGCGCGGATTCTCTGTTCGGGCGTTTCATAGTCGTAGCGCTTCCTCGGTCTGGTATTGAGTTTGTGAGCGATTGCATCGCACTGTTTCTGGGTCAGCTTCGCCATGCTCTTGCCCTTCTGCAGGTACTGGCGGATCAGCCCGTTGGTGTTCTCGTTGGTGCCACGCTGCCACGGGTGGTGAGGGCGCGCGAAGTAGAACGTCGTTCCGGTCGCGGCCTCGATCTCCGCATAGCCATGGAACTCGGTGCCGTTATCCGAGGTGATCGTGATACACGGCAGCGGCGCTGCTTTGATCATCTCGATGACACGGCGATTCAATGCCTTGGTGGTGCGGTTGGGTAGCTTGCCGATCATCAGGTAGCCCGTGGCACGTTCGACCATGGTCACGATGCAGGACTTCTCCCAGGACGCCCCCATGACCGTGTCGATTTCCCAGTGGCCGACCTCGAGCCGCGCCTCAATTTCGACTGGCCGCTCCTCGATCATGCGCTTGCCTTGCAGCCTTCCGCGGCGCTCCAGGCCGTAGTGCCGCTTGCGCCGCTTATAGCGGCGGCGCAGCTCTAGATACAGCGTGCCGCCTGCACGCCAGTCACGCCGCACGTGGCGGTAGATCGACTGGAAGCTGATCGCAAACTCGCCCTGCCGAAGCACGCCGGCAATCTGCTCGGGGCTCCATTGCTGCATCAGCAGCGCCTCGACTCGGGCGTACTGCATCGGAGCGTGGTGCGGACCGCGGCGGCTGCGTCGGAGCCGACCGTTCCGACGCTCCTGGGCTTTGCTGTAGCAGTAGTGTCCGCCCTTGGGACAGGGCGTCAGGTTGCGCTTGATCTCGCGATAGATCGTGCTTCGGTGACGGCCCAGGATCAGGGCAATCTCGGCCACGCTGTGCCTGGTCTTGCGGAGCTTGGAGATCAGGTATCGTTCGTCTCTGGTGAGCTGGCAGTACTTCACGGTTGGGGCTCCTTTCTTGCCGGATAAGAGTCCCTTCCAGTCTGCCAGCTCACCTCTCCTTTTCGGGGCGCTGGATTTGTCGCACTTAGTCTGGCAATTTCTGCCGCCTAACAATTCGTTCAAGCCGATGCCGCTTCGCGGCACGGCTTAACTCTGGCGTTAGGCGCTTATGGCAGATCCTCAGCACTTCAAGCAGGAGTTTCAGCGGTCTCGCCGCAAGGGGCTCTGGTTTGGGGCTGCGGTTCCTGGCTTGCTTCTTATTGGCGCGCTGCTGTGTGCGCTCAACTCTCAGCCATGGTTCTTCCCATTTGGTCTTGTGGTTGGAGCTGCGGCCTTTGTGTTCTTCGGTGCCAGAGCCTATCGCTGCCCAAGCTGCGGAGCATTTCCGGAGCCTGATGTCCCGCTCTTCAATCCGGAGTCATGCTGTGTCTGCAAAACCGCACTTCGCTAGTCTCGGTTGCGCGCCTAACAATGCGTTCAAGCCGAAACCGCTTCGTTCCGCAAAGCACATGGCAGATACAGCTTGCCATGTGCTTCGCTCCACTACGCGTTTCGGCTTAACTTAGGCGTTAGGTGCCACTTGAGAATTCTGAGCCTCTGGAACTGGCGAGTCGCTCTCACGTTTGCGGTGGTAGGGCCACCCATCGGCGGGCTCGTGCTCGTGCTTCTGCTCGCTGACGCCACATCCGATCCAGGCGGGGTGCTTGAAGCATCTGGCTCGCTCGCGTTGATCTTGGGCGCGTCCTATGTCGCTGGTTTCCTCCCAGCCGCAGCTGCGGGCGCGCTGGCGTCGGCGCTATGGGCCTTTCCTCGCGTGCGTCAAAGATGGTGGATCCGCATGGTCACTGGCGCTGCACTCGGCTACGGTGTGATGCTGCTTTTCCAGTATGAGCAGCTCGGCACTTTCGGAGCATTCGGAGACCCTTTCGCCATTGCCTCCCTGGGTGCTGCGGGTGGCGCGGCTTCCGGCATCATCGCCGGTCGCTGGGTGGCACCTAACAATTCATTCAAGCCGACACCGCTTCGCGGCGCGGCTTAATTCAGGCGTTAGGCGGCCATCGAATTTCATGGGAGAACGCAATGTTCGGAATCTTTAGCAGAACGAAAGCCAAGCCACCAAGTGGCTCGGAAATGTCAGAAAACGGATTGCGGCTGGTGGCTGATGCAATAGCGAAAAATGCCATCCAGTTAGAGCAAGGGCGCATCTACCCAGATATTTACGTGCATGCTGATGAACCTGATGGTGGACTGAGGATCACCTACCTAATGTTTAGTTCTTCTGTTCAAAACCAATTGATAGCCAGATCTGCGTTCTGCCTGTCCCGCGCACAGCAGGGTATTCCAATCTGGCAAATTGATTGCGCAGTCCTAGCTCAGTACAGAGGTGAGGGATTTGGTACCGCAATAGCGACCAAATCGCTAGCCGAATTTGTTGGAGGCATGTCCAAGCATTCGGAGAATGGCTTTGTTGTAGAAGCTGTTGTGGATGACGAAAAAAATGAAGCGGCTCTCCAAATCGCGAGAAACCTAATCGGCGGCGAAGAAGTTCTGTTCGACAAGTCGAAAGGCGTCAATGTTCATAGCTTTATTCGAAAGTTTGCCGCCTAACAATTCATTCAACCCGATGCCGCTTCGCGGCACGGGTTAATTCAGGCGTTAGGCTTGCAAGAACATGGCGTATCGTGATGTCGTTACAACAAGAGGAGACATATCGTGGTCAAAGTAGCGTTGTTCGTTCGCCTTGAAGCGAAACCCGGAAAAGAGAAAGAGGTGGAGAGCTTCCTTATGGGCGGTCTTCCCATTGTCAATGAGGAGCCTGCCACCACTGCTTGGTTTGGCATTCGCCTTGGGCCAAGTACTTTCGGAATCTTTGATGCCTTTCCGAATGAAGCGGGTCGGCAAGCCCATCTCTCCGGCAAGGTCGCAGCAGCGTTAATGGCAAAGGCCGGTGAGTTGTTCTCCGAGCCGCCGTCCATCGAGAAAGTTGACGTACTTGCGGCAAAGCTACCCGGCTAAGCAAGCCTAACAATTCGTTCAAGCCGAACTTGCTTCGTTACGGCAAAAGCGTGGCAGAAAAAGCTTGCCACGCTTTTGCCTCCACTACGCAAGTCGGCTTAACTCAGGCGTTAGGCGGCGGTCAAGTCTTCAGGGGGAGTGGTGAGCAAAGAACTTGCGGCGCTGACAATTTGGCTTTTTGTAGGTTACTTCGGCACCGGGGTCCGAAAGGCCATGAATGACCTGTCGCAGCCACTGCACAATCAGCCTGGCTACATGCACCGCAGTCGACTTCTTGGCGCTCTGTTCGCTGTCTTTTGCTGGCCCGTCGTCTGGCTGGCGATCTGGTCGACCAGTCGTCGCCTCGGCATGAAGCGCACTCCAGGCATGAAGAGTCAGCTTCCTGTTCTGTCGTCGTTCGTGGCGGCAGCAGTCATTGCTATAGCCTTGTACTTCTTGCGTTAGGTATGGGCCGCCGCCTAACAATGCGTTCAAGCCGACACCGCTTCGTTACGCCAAGCGCATGGCAGGTACAGCTTGCCATGCGCTTGGCTCCACTACGCGGCGCGGCTTAACTTAGGCGTTAGGCCGCATGGATAGTCCGCCGAGCATTGAAGAATCATTGCCCAAGGCACCGCGTTGGTTGCAGGTTTGCTTCGGCATCTTGCTTGTACCGCTCTCACTTCTTTGCTTGGCTGGCTCGGTAGCAATGCTGGCATCACCCGCACCAAAGGCACCATTGCTTGCCGCTGGTATCGGTGTGATTTTTATTCTGATCTGTGTGTGGTTGCTTGCGCTTGCTATCCGCCTTATTGCCAACCGCCCTAACCGCGGTGGCCTGCTCGGACCGTTTGCCTTACGCGCGTCAGCCGTGTTCTTTCTCATGATGCCACTGGCGGGCCTATTCACGGGCTACTATCGGCAGCACGGCCTTATCGCCGTAGGTCAGGCTGCAATCTATGTGTTTGTCGCGCTTACACTGTGGTCACTCGCCAAGCGTCGGGCGGTTGCGGGGTGAATTCAACCACCAAGTGCGACAGTCCTGATCAAGCGCGGATTCTCTGTTCGGGCGTTTCATAGTCGTAGCGCTTCCTCGGTCTGGTATTGAGTTTGTGAGCGATTGCATCGCACTGTTTCTGGGTCAGCTTCGCCATGCTCTTGCCCTTCTGCAGGTACTGGCGGATCAGCCCGTTGGTGTTCTCGTTGGTGCCACGCTGCCACGGGTGGTGAGGGCGCGCGAAGTAGAACGTCGTTCCGGTCGCGGCCTCGATCTCCGCATAGCCATGGAACTCGGTGCCGTTATCCGAGGTGATCGTGATACACGGCAGCGGCGCTGCTTTGATCATCTCGATGACACGGCGATTCAATGCCTTGGTGGTGCGGTTGGGTAGCTTGCCGATCATCAGGTAGCCCGTGGCACGTTCGACCATGGTCACGATGCAGGACTTCTCCCAGGACGCCCCCATGACCGTGTCGATTTCCCAGTGGCCGACCTCGAGCCGCGCCTCAATTTCGACTGGCCGCTCCTCGATCATGCGCTTGCCTTGCAGCCTTCCGCGGCGCTCCAGGCCGTAGTGCCGCTTGCGCCGCTTATAGCGGCGGCGCAGCTCTAGATACAGCGTGCCGCCTGCACGCCAGTCACGCCGCACGTGGCGGTAGATCGACTGGAAGCTGATCGCAAACTCGCCCTGCCGAAGCACGCCGGCAATCTGCTCGGGGCTCCATTGCTGCATCAGCAGCGCCTCGACTCGGGCGTACTGCATCGGAGCGTGGTGCGGACCGCGGCGGCTGCGTCGGAGCCGACCGTTCCGACGCTCCTGGGCTTTGCTGTAGCAGTAGTGTCCGCCCTTGGGACAGGGCGTCAGGTTGCGCTTGATCTCGCGATAGATCGTGCTTCGGTGACGGCCCAGGATCAGGGCAATCTCGGCCACGCTGTGCCTGGTCTTGCGGAGCTTGGAGATCAGGTATCGTTCGTCTCTGGTGAGCTGGCAGTACTTCACGGTTGGGGCTCCTTTCTTGCCGGATAAGAGTCCCTTCCAGTCTGCCAGCTCACCTCTCCTTTTCGGGGCGCTGGATTTGTCGCACTTAGTCTGGCAATTTCTGCGGCCTAACAATTCATTCAAGCCGATGCCGCTTCGCGGCACGGCTTAATTCAGTCGTTAGGCCTTGTTTCCCGCACTGTTGTTGCCGGGTTCCCGGCAATCTGCAGCGCCTCGCTTATCCGCAGCGTTCGCACCTCGCACACGCGGTGCAGATATTGGCATTCGCCCCTGCAGCAGCTCGGCTTCGGACAGGCTCGACTCTCCGCAAGATTCGACCGGCCGAGTCGGCTTCGGACAGGGCGCTGTGAGAGTTCTTGGCCGCGCGAGCCAAGTGTTCTGGCTTCGGCCCCGGCAAATGCAAGCCTCGGGCCGCTGGGCCAGACTTGTTGTACTGTTCGGCTCAGGGGTTGGGCTGTCGCAAGGTCGGGCGTAAGCTCGGGTGCGGCGGCCTAACAATGCGCTCAAGCCGACACCACATCGGGGCGCAAACCATGTGGCAGATAAAGCTTGCCACATGCTTCACGCCCCGCTGCGGCGCGGCTTAGCTTAGGCGTTAGGCCCTTGAGGAGAGTTCTATGCGACTTCCCGTCCTTTTAACTGCACTTGTGGGTTTGAGCGCCTGTGCCAGTCAGCCCAAGAACCAAGGGCCGATGGACTCGGATTCGTTCCCTAAGTGCGAGCGGATCAACTGCACGGAGCCAGTGGCAGAGTTGCGTGCGCCTGAGGGCGCAGTGCTGTCATTCGAGATCTGCAACGGGGCAAGCCGCAGCTACTCTTATCGCCGATCTGGTGAGGCTTGGGTGCTCACGTCGTACGCCATGGCCGCAACCACCTGTCCTTCTGCGCAGCCGTGAGGGCCGTACGGCACAAAGGCCTAACAATGCGTTCAAGCCGAACCCGCTTCGTTACGCGGCCCAGGCGGCAGGTACAGCTTGCCACCTGGCCCACTCCACTGCGCGGGTCGGCTTAACTTAGGTGTTAGGTGGCAGGGACAGTTCTAGGGGGCTTGAACAATGACTATCAGCAATACGCTCATCATCTTGGCCACCCTGTTGGGTCCTATCCTTGCGGTGCAAGCGCAAAAGTGGCTCGAGGTGCTGCGAGAGCGGAGGCAACGAAAGGCATGGGTGTTCCACACCCTCATGGCAACACGCGCAGCTCGTCTTTCTCCGGAGCACGTGCAGGCACTGAATATGATTGATCTCGCCTTCTATGGCACCCGCTTCCTCGGGAATAGCCGCCGAACAAAACGCGAACAGGCGGTTCTCGATTCTTGGCGAGAGTACTTGGATCACCTCACAACCGAGTTTGATGAGAACGGCCTTCAGAACTGGTCGTCGCGCGGTCAAGAGCTTTTCGTAAACCTTCTGCACACCATCGCACTTGACGTCGATTTTGCGTTCGATCGGGTCCAACTCAAAAAAGGCGTCTACTCTCCCGTTGCCCACAGCAGGCTTGAGGAAGAGCAGGAGAGGGTTCGGCAACTCGCCATGTCTGTTCTCTCTGGAGAGAGCGCGCTGAAAATGGACGTAACTAGTCTGGCGGTTAACCAGGAAGCCTTGGCAGAGCAGCTGGAGCTTCAGCAGGCCATCCGCGCAGCGCTGGCGGGCGAAACATCGCTGTCCGTCAACGTTGCAGCGCCCACAGCTGCCACCTAACAATTCGTTCAAGCCGAACTTGCTTCGTTACACCAAACACATGGCAGAAGAAGCTTGCCATGTGTTTGGCTCCACTACGCAAGTCGGCTTAACTCAGGCGTTAGGCGCTATGGAACGATTGCCGTTACTTGCAGCCGCCTTCTTGCTGTTCGCCGGCCAGGCCATTGCAACGAACACGCTGTGCGCTTTCAATGGGGCGGACCAGTCCGGACGCTACTCCCTCGAGTTCATTGGTTCGGGTGAGATAGCGATGATCCAAGTCAATGACCCACGCTCCATGCGCTTGGCGAGCTATGTGGTCCATGACTTCAGCTATCGCGAGCGACGTATAGACATGGTGCACGCGGGATCGGACAAGGAAGGCTTCCTGCCTGCATTTACCCTCAAGGGGTCCGGGGAGAATGTGCTGCTCAGCATCGCAGGCCGCAGTATCGTCGGGGAGCTAACTTGCCAGTGGCAGCACGACGCGTGATAGCGCCTAACAATGCGTTCAAGCCGACACCGCATCGGGTCGCAAACCACATGGCAGGTACAGCTTGCCATGCGCTTCACGCCCCGCTGCGGCGCGGCTTAACTTAGGCGTTAGGCGCACCACTGCACCGCAAGGAGGCGTGAAGTGAAACTGACAGACTCGGAAATTCGCCACTTCAAGAACGTACTGTGGGGCACGCGCTTCTGGGCGTCGTTCCGCTGGGTTCTGTTGGGTGTTCTGGGCTACACCGCCGTCGCACACTTCAGCGGCTGGAAGCCGCAGACCCGTCCGGACTGGCTGGTTGCCGGAGCTCTCTACATGCTTGTCGCTTGGCCAGGCCTGTGCCGCACCTACGTATTTCACACGCTTCGCCGCGTTGTTGCGGAGGACCCGGAGGCGAGGGCGCAGCTTGCTGCGGCTGGCGTTAAAGAGTTCGCGTCTGGCACCCCGGCGGGGCGCGCCTAACAATGCGTTCAAGCCGAAGCCGCTTCGTTACGCAAAGCACATGGCAGATACAGCTTGCCATGTGCTTCGCTCCACTACGCGTCTCGGCTTAACTTAGGTGTTAGGCGCTTATGCCAGATCCTCAGCACTTCAAGCAGGAGTTCCAGCGGTCTCGTCGCAAGGGGCTCTGGTTCGGGGTTGCGGTTCCTGGCTTGCTTCTGATTGGCGCGCTGCTGTGTGCGCTCAACTCTCAGCCATGGTTCTTCCCACTTGGTCTCGTGGTTGGAGCTGCGGCCTTTGTGTTCTTCGGTGCCAGAGCCTATCGCTGCCCAAATTGCGGAGCATTTCCGGAGCCTGATGTCCCGCACTTCAATCCGGAGGCATGCTTTGTCTGCAAAACCGCACTTCGCTGATCTCGGTTACGCGCCTAACAATGCGTTCAAGCCGACACCGCATCGGGGCGCAAACCACATGGCAGATACAGCTTGCCATGTGCTTCACGCCCCGCTGCGGCGCGGCTTAACTTAGGTGTTAGGCCTCCAGAGCGTCACACCTGTGCATGTCGAGGCGTCCTTGCTTCTCCTTTGGAACTATTGATCGAGAGACCCATGATCAGCACAGCACCCCAATCGCGCGGAAAGATGATCGCTGTCGGGCTCACAGCAGGTGCCGGGCTAGGCAGCGCTCTGGGAGTCCTTTTTGGCAACATCCCAGTCGGCCTTGCGGCCGGAGTAGCCTTCGGGCTTCTTGCTGCCTCCGTACTGTCAAGACGCAGCCGATGATTCGCGTGCTGGCCCCGGCGCGGCGGCCTAACAAATCATTCAAGCCGATGCCGCTTCGCGGCACGGCTTAATTCTGGCGTTAGGCGCTCATAGCACGCAGTAGTAGCGGTTGCCGCGTTGTGTGCCAACTCGCCCTGTCTCGGCTTCTGGCACTTCGCTGTGTATTACGCACGCGCGGTGGGCGGCGTCGTCAGGCACCTCGGCTTCGGCCACACGCAGCCTCGTGACAAGGTTGCGACATCTGCGGCCGGCTTCGTGCGGAATAAGCGTGCGACTTCTGCGCCGCACGACCGGTCGGCACGGCTCCAGAATCATCTCTGTCACGGCAGCCTAGGTTCTGTCGCAAGCGCGTTACGGGCTTCGGCCAGGTTGCAGTATCTTACCGGCCTTGGCTTCGGCTACAGTTGCGCCTAACTATTCGTTCAAGCCGACACCGCTTCGTTCCGCGAACCACATGGCAGGTACAGCTTGCCATGTGCTTCGCTCCACTACGCGGCGCGGCTTAACTCAGGTGTTAGGCCCCATATGAAGACTGTCGCGTTGTTGCTCCTACTCGTCTTGGCTTCGGGAACCAATGTTGCACGCGCTGCTGACCTCACAGCGTCAGCTGAGTGGGCCGCTTCCGTGCAGGAGAGAGTTCTGAGCAACTGGTCGCGGCCAGCCCCCCGGTCTGAGACGGTAGCGACTTGCCGTATCTATCTCACGATATCGCTCGCCGGTACGGTAGAAGCAGCAGAGTTCAGACAACCGTGTGGAGATGAGGCGCTAGAGCAATCGATCCGCACAGCTGTTCAGCGATCGTCGCCGCTGCCACTGCCTCGGGATCCTGGTGCATTCCAGCGCTTGCTGGTTCTAAACTTTCAAGCTCGCTGAGCTGGGGCCTAACAATGCGTTCAAGCCGAAGCCGCTTCGTTACGCGGTCCAGGCGGCAGGTAAAGCTTGCCACCTGGTCCGCTCCACTACGCGTCTCGGCTTAACTTAGGTGTTAGGCGCTAGAACAAACATCATGGCAACCTTGATACTCGCAATCCTGATGACTGGGACGCTGCCTGCGCTCCTGCCGCGGTGGCGGCATGCTCTTCTCGTAGCTGGCGCTTTTCTCGCTGCGTTAGTCGTTGCATTCCTGTATTTTCTCCTTGACCTGGGTGAAAATCCAAGTGGCGGAGACGGCCCTGCCTTTGCCACCTTCGTCGTCCTTTTCGGCTGTGCTCAAGCCATCGTTGCGGCATCTCTCATTGGACGGCTCATTGCTCATAGGCTGGCCCGCGCACTGACCCTGCCCACCAAGAGCCGCGTCGTAAAGTTCTTGCTTGCTTTTTCGCTCGTTCCCTGTGCGCTAGCAGTCGCGCTGGCGACTCTGCACTACGCCTCGAACGGACTCATCGGCCTCGCGGTTGTCGTATTTTTCCCGTTCTTCTGGCTGGGGCTGGCATTGCAGCTAGCGTCTAACAATTCATTCAAGCCGATGCCGCTTCGCGGCACGGCTTAATTCTGGTGTTAGGCCTTGCTTCCCGCACCGTTGTTGCTCGGTTCCAGGCAAGCTGTAGCGTCTCGCGTATCCGCAGCGTTGGCACCTCGCACGCGCGGTGCAGGCATCGGCAGTCAGCCCTGCAACACCTCGGCTTCGGACAGGCGCGACTCTTCGCAAGATTCGACCTGCCGCGTCGGCTTCGGGCAGTGCGCGGTGAGAGTTCTTGGCCGCGCGCATGGGGCGTTTCGGCAGCACCAGTCACGGCGCTTGTTGTACTGTTCGCCTCAGGGGTTGGGCTGCCGCACGTCGGGCACAGGTGCCAGGGAACGGCGGCCTAACGAGTCGTTCAAGCCGATGCCGCTTCGCGGCACGGCTTAACTCTGGTGTTAGGCCTTGTTTCCCGCACTGTTGTTGCCGGGTTCCAGGCAATCTGTAGCGCCTCGCTTATCCGCAGCGTTTGCACCTCGCACGCGCGGTGCAGGCATCGGCAGTCAGCCCTGCAGCACCTCGGCTTCGGGCAGGCGCGACTCTCGCCAAGATTCGACCTGCCGAGTCGGCTTCGGACAGGGCCGTGTGAGAGTTCTTGGCCGCGCGAGTCGATGGCTCTGGCTTCGGCCGGAGCAAGTGCCAGCTCAGGTCCTTCGGCAAGACTTGTTGTACTGTTCGGCTCAGGGGTTGGGCTGTCGCAAGGTTGGGCGGAAGCTCGGCGTGCGGCGGCCTAACAAGTCGTTCAAGCCGAAGCCGCTTCGTTACGCAAAACACATGGCAGGTAAAGCTTGCCATGTGTTTCGCTCCACTACGCGTCTCGGCTTAACTCTGGCGTTAGGCCTTGTTTCCCGCACTGTTGTTGCCGGGTTCCAGGCAATCTGTAGCGCCTCGCTTATCCGCAGCGTTTGCACCTCGCACGCGCGGTGCAGGCATCGGCAGTCAGCCCTGCAGCACCTCGGCTTCGGGCAGGCGCGACTCTCGCCAAGATTCGACCTGCCGAGTCGGCTTCGTGCTGGCCGCAGTGGGAGTTCTTGGCCGCGCGACTCGACCTTCTAGGCTCCGCTCGCGCCGGGTGCCAGGCCAAGCTCTCCGGCAAGACTTGTTGTACTGTTTCGCTCAGGGGTTGGGCTGTCGCGGGTCGGGCACAAGTGCCGGGCAGCGGCGGCCTAACAAATCGTTCAAGCCGAATCCGCTTCGTTACGCGAAACACATGGCAGGTAAATCTTGCCATGTGTTTCGCTTCACTACGCTGCTCGGCTTAACTCTGGCGTTAGGCCGCTGGGGAGGGCTACGGTGAACTTGAACCACGTGACACTTCCGGCGGTGGACATCGACGCATCTGTCGCGTTCTACAGAGGCATGGGCTTCACGCTGATCGTCCTCTCGCCTCATTACGCCAGGTTCGAATGCCCTGAGGGTGACGCCACCTTCTCGCTCCACCTGTCCGTCGAGCCTTCGGGTGCAAGCGGAGTAGTTGTGTACTTCGAGTGCTCGGACCTAGACGCTCGGGTTGCGGAACTCCAAGGGCGCGGCTACGTATTCTCCAAGCCACCCACGGACGAGCGCTGGCTCTGGCGAGAGGCTCGGCTTCAAGACCCATCCGGCAACACGCTCTGCCTCTTCTGGGCCGGGCAGAACCGCAAGAGTCCGCCTTGGCGCGTCTCGGCAGCGGCCTAACAATGCGTTCAAGCCGAAGCCGCTTCGTTACGCAAAGCACATGGCAGGAAAAGCTTGCCATGTGCTTTGCTCCACTGCGCGTCTCGGCTTAACTTAGGCGTTAGGCCCCTTATGAGGCTCCGCGGTATTCCCATGCAAGGACTCAAGCTTCTGGCTACAGCGCTGATTACCATGGCGCTTCCAAGCTGCGCTGCGCAGAATGCTCGCCCGGCTACTTCAATGGCGCCGGTATCTAGCCTGTGCGATCTCCTTGCGACGTCAGCGCCACTGAGTACCGTGGCTTCATTCCAGGCCGTAGCCTCAACGGACTTCCATCACGGGATCACGCTAAAGGATCCTGCGTGCCCAAACACAGGCCTGCGGGTCGGCCACGTGGAGGATGGCGCAGACGAGAGCGTCGAGCGCTTTATCAATCAATTGAGGTCGCTGGCGCCGCATTTGACTTGGCGCTCTGCGCGCGGCAGCTTCACCGGGCGCATCACGCGTAATGCTTCCGGCAAGCAATACGTAGCGCTACTGGGGGCGCACGACTTTCAGGAGGTTGCATATGGGCCATAGCTCGCGGGGCCTAACAATGCGTTCAAGCCGAAGCCGCTTCGTTCCGCAAAGCACATGGCAGGTACAGCTTGCCATGTGCTTTGCTCCACTACGCGTCTCGGCTTAACTTTGGTGTTAGGCGCTTCAATGACCTATTCCGCAGCCCTTGCAATCATCGCCCTAGCCAGCTCTTCGGCAAGCCCGGAGTTGTGCCGCGGTCTCGAAAGCAAGATCGAACCGGATATACGCATTTTGGAGTCTGACCTGAGCCAGTCAGCTGCAATCGAAGCCACTGAAAAGCTCAGAGACATGGTTGCTCGCGACAACTTGACGGGCGAGTTCCAGTTCGGAGCGCTCAACCAGTCAAAGATCATCCGCGGGTACATCCTGCTCCGCCAGGCAACGGCAGACCGAGAGGAGTTTGGCGCCGACTCGGCAGAGGCGGCGGAGTCAGCCAAGTCGTTGTGCACCTGGCTCAGCACGGAGGGGTTTTGGTATGACTAGTTCGTCGCAGCCAGCGCCTAACAATGCGTTCAAGCCGACACCGCATCGTGTCGCAAACCACATGGCAGGTACAGCTTGCCATGTGCTTCACGCCCCGCTGCGGCGCGGCTTAACTTAGGCGTTAGGCGTCATATGAAAGTTCTGCGCAACGTGACACGTAGCCTTCCACTGCTTCTGGCGGCCAGTCTGGCCAGTGCCGGAGTGTCCTGGTCTCCTATTGCCTGTTCTTGCTTGTCGGCTTGGGAGGACATAGCTACTGGCCTTGGGCGGTTCGATCTCAAATCCCCAGATCAGCTCACTCCGCGGCTGGTAGCTGATGCTGTGAAAGCCAAGTTCTCTGGCAAGGCTGTATCTGCAAGCGACATGCCGTTCGCATTCTCAACCTACGACTGCGCAGATAGTTCTTCACCTGAGCGTGCGGTTCGGTGTCGCTGGTGGCTATGGGAGTCCAGCGGCGGGAGCAAGAAAGGGTATGACGTAGTTGTTTCAACTACTCCGCAGGGCGTCTTTCAGCGAGTCTCGGTTACGCCAGTCCAGTACATGACTGCGTCCGACCGCAAATGACGGGTGAATTCAACCACCAAGTGCGACAGTCCTGATCAAGCGCGGATTCTCTGTTCGGGCGTTTCATAGTCGTAGCGCTTCCTCGGTCTGGTATTGAGTTTGTGAGCGATTGCATCGCACTGTTTCTGGGTCAGCTTCGCCATGCTCTTGCCCTTCTGCAGGTACTGGCGGATCAGCCCGTTGGTGTTCTCGTTGGTGCCACGCTGCCACGGGTGGTGAGGGCGCGCGAAGTAGAACGTCGTTCCGGTCGCGGCCTCGATCTCCGCATAGCCATGGAACTCGGTGCCGTTATCCGAGGTGATCGTGATACACGGCAGCGGCGCTGCTTTGATCATCTCGATGACACGGCGATTCAATGCCTTGGTGGTGCGGTTGGGTAGCTTGCCGATCATCAGGTAGCCCGTGGCACGTTCGACCATGGTCACGATGCAGGACTTCTCCCAGGACGCCCCCATGACCGTGTCGATTTCCCAGTGGCCGACCTCGAGCCGCGCCTCAATTTCGACTGGCCGCTCCTCGATCATGCGCTTGCCTTGCAGCCTTCCGCGGCGCTCCAGGCCGTAGTGCCGCTTGCGCCGCTTATAGCGGCGGCGCAGCTCTAGATACAGCGTGCCGCCTGCACGCCAGTCACGCCGCACGTGGCGGTAGATCGACTGGAAGCTGATCGCAAACTCGCCCTGCCGAAGCACGCCGGCAATCTGCTCGGGGCTCCATTGCTGCATCAGCAGCGCCTCGACTCGGGCGTACTGCATCGGAGCGTGGTGCGGACCGCGGCGGCTGCGTCGGAGCCGACCGTTCCGACGCTCCTGGGCTTTGCTGTAGCAGTAGTGTCCGCCCTTGGGACAGGGCGTCAGGTTGCGCTTGATCTCGCGATAGATCGTGCTTCGGTGACGGCCCAGGATCAGGGCAATCTCGGCCACGCTGTGCCTGGTCTTGCGGAGCTTGGAGATCAGGTATCGTTCGTCTCTGGTGAGCTGGCAGTACTTCACGGTTGGGGCTCCTTTCTTGCCGGATAAGAGTCCCTTCCAGTCTGCCAGCTCACCTCTCCTTTTCGGGGCGCTGGATTTGTCGCACTTAGTCTGGCAATTTCTGACGCCTAACAATTCGTTCAAGCCGATGCCGCTTCGCGGCACGGCTTAACTCAAGTGTTAGGCGTCACTGGGCAAGCGGTCCCGTGTGCCGCCGGTTGCTCTTCGGATAGTCCGCACCAGCTCGAGGGGTCGCCTCGCTGGTCATCGCCTTATTGCGCAGCGGGCTCCGCACCATCAGCCTGACCTTAAGCATCCGGCGCTGCCAGGCAGCCCCAACTTCGGCAGCAGTCGCTCGCCTCAGCGGCACGCAGACCTGCCACAGGCAGCTTTGAGGCGCGACCGGACGTCGCGGCCAGATTGGCCCAAGGTGTTGTAGTGTTCGGCTCAGGGGTTGGGCTGCGGTTCGTCCTGGTCGGTGAGTTCACCATCCCGGCCAGCTGCCGCCTAACAAGTCGTTCAAGCCGAAGCCGCTTCGTTACGCAAACCACATGGCAGATAAAGCTTGCCATGTGCTTCGCTCCACTGCGCGTCTCGGCTTAACTCTGGCGTTAGGCGTCACTGGGCAAGCGCCCTCGTGTGTTGCGGTCTGCTCTTCGGAGGGTCAACGCGAGTGCACACGGTCGCTTCGTTGAGCATCGCCTGGACGAGCAATGCGCTCTGCTTCAGCACCGCAAACCGATGGGCTTGGCGCTCCCGAGCAGTCTCACCTTCGGCAACAGTCGCTCGCCTCGGCAGCACGCAGGCCTGCTGCACACAGATTCCCGCGCTCCTGCATGCCGTGGCTAGACTGGCTCCAGGTGTTGTAGTGTCTGGCTCAGGGGTTGGGTTGCGGGTTGTCCGGATCGCACGTTCACCATCCGGGCCAGCTGCCGCCTAACAAGTCGTTCAAGCCGAAGCCGCTTCGTTACGCAAACCACATGGCAGATAAAGCTTGCCATGTGCTTCGCTCCACTGCGCGTCTCGGCTTAACTCTGGCGTTAGGCCGCATGTACCTTCCGATCCAGCTTGCCGGACTTACGACCAAAGACCTAGCTAGCTGCTGCGGCAGCAAGGTCTCACGTATTGCGTGGCCGGCGGCACAGTCATCCGATCGCACGTGGCATCTAGAACTTATCTGGCTGGACGGCACGGCTTGGACGGTGCGCGGTGTTCCGACAATGACGGAGTCAGGACATGAGATGGGGTCGCTTAGAGTGGAGCGGACCCTGGCTAGTCTCCTGCCGGGGGAGTTCGTTAGGGAGGACGTGATCCTCAATGATCTGGAGGTAGCCTCCATCAGCATCGGGACTGCGTCAGAGGCCGGTGTCAGATCCGATTGCGGCATCTCGCTCAGCGATCGGGCCGGAAACGAATGGACTATTGTGACCGCACCGGCAACCGGAGCCGTTGCAGTTATTTGGCCCGGCAAGGCTCCTCCAGCAACGGAATTCATGCTGTCCAGCTTTATGTGGAAGGCCCTCCAATGATCATCGCTCCTTGGCATCCCGCGGTGGCGGCCTAACAATGCGTTCAAGCCGAAGCCGCTTCGTTACGCAAACCACATGGCAGGAAAAGCTTGCCATGTGGTTCGCTCCACTACGCGTCTCGGCTTAACTTAGGCGTTAGGCCGCTCTGAAAGTTCTGGGAGTCTCAAATGAAAGTCAGCATTTCCGTGCTTCCACTTTTCGGGCTGCTACTCGCTTCTAGTGCTGCTCACGCTGCCACTTGGGTAGAGATTGCGCGCAGCGACGCCTCTGTTATCTATGCTGACGTTGACTCATTAAGCAGAGTCGGCCCAACGGTTGAAATTTGGGCAAAGTACGTTCATTCAGTGCCACAGGAAGTTCAGGGCAAGCCCTCTAGATCGGCTAGGATTCTCTGGAACTTCAACTGCGAGCAAAGAACTGCAGCTGCCCTCAGATCTGTCGAGTACGCCGACATAGATGGCCATGATGTAGTCCAGAGTCTCTCGGGTAGACCAGAACATGCTCAGATCAAGCCAAGCTCGGTTAATGACACCATTGCAACCAATCTTTGCGACCTGCCTCACTCGTCGAAAAGCCAGAAAGCATCCCCTGTCGTGCTCGTCTGCCCAGTTTCAGATGGCAATGGCGAAACAAAATTCGACTTTACAGTCAACTTGGACTATCGCACCTCCACAGCTAATGGCTGGCCTGCTGACGTTTCTGACACACGCGTTTTCTGGGCAACGGACACCAACATCTACACACTCAATCGCTACTCCGGCTCCATTTCATTTGGTTCCAGATCGTTTCCCGCGCTATTCAACGGCCAGTGTGAGCGCAAAACCGAGAAGTTGTTCTAGCGCTCCAGTTCGCGGCCTAACAATTCGTTCAAGCCGAAGCCGCTTCGTTACGCAAAACACATGGCAGGTAAAGCTTGCCATGTGTTTCGCTCCACTACGCGTCTCGGCTTAACTCTGGCGTTAGCCGCTCAGAGCACGCAGATCGTAGTTCATGGCAGGCCATGCATCCGGCTTCGCGCCAGCATTAGAGCGCACGGTCGTGGTGTTCTCGGCGCGTGAGAGAGCTTCGTTGAGACGTCTCGTCCGCGATGCAGGTTCTGTGGCCGAGCTTCGCTGGCTTCGGGGCGTCCGTTTTTCTCCATCGGGGCTGCGCTTCGCCCAGGCAGTCGCACTCGGACGGTCCACAATGAGAGTTCTCGGCCGCGTGGCCGGGCTTCTTCGGCTTTGGCAGCAGCATCGTGTGGTTTTGGGCACGTTCGTGGTGCCGGCTTCGGGTTGCTGTGGGCTTGGTGGCAAGTGAGCCGGCTTCGGATAGAGTTGGCGTCCAACAAATCGTTCAAGCCGACGCCGCTTCGGGGCGCAAACCACATGGCAGATAAAGCTTGCCATGTGCTTCACGCCCCTACGCAGCGCGGCTTAACTCAGGCGTTAGGCCGCTGGGGAGCTACATGGCCAGTCCAACCAACAAGCTTCTGGTAGTCGGCGCTGCCCTTAGCGGGATCGCAGCGCTGATGCATCTGGCGTGTCTGGCAGTGGGCGCTCCGCTGTTTCGGCTCTTGGGCGCCGGAGAGCAAATGGCACAGCTGCACTTGGCCGGCCACTGGTATCCCACCGTCGTCACCCTGGCCATGGCCGGCGTCCTTGCTGCTTGGAGTGCTTACGCTCTGTCCGGCGCCGGCGTGATTCGCAAGCTGCCGCTGCTGCGTACTGCCCTCTCCGCAATCACGGCCATCTACATTGTCCGGGGCGTCGCATTCGTGCCGACCATGGCGTACTTCCCAGGAAACAGCATGACGTTCTGGGTAGTAAGCTCTTCAATCTGCCTGCTGATCGGCATCGTCCACTTTGTGGGCCTTCGGCAGTCTTGGGGCAGGCTGTCGGGCGGCGCGGCCTAACAATGCGTTCAAGCCGAAGCCGCTTCGTTACGCAAAGCACATGGCAGGTACAGCTTGCCATGTGCTTCGCTCCACTACGCGTCTCGGCTTAACTTAGGTGTTAGGCCGCATGGCAGCCGTCCTCGCAATCGTCCAGTTCGCTCTCGTGCCGATCCTGCTAGCGGTGGCTCTGGCTGTGCGCTTCGCCGGCGTCTCAAAGCCACTCAACGTCGTTGATTACGCTCGCGTGGCTGACCCTGTGGCTCTGCATCGCTGGGCAGGAAACCGACTTCTTCTCATGCCAGCGGCTTTCCTGATAGGCGGCTTTGCTTCGTACCGCTTTCCCGGGCTGGCCCTGCTGCTTCTTGGCGGGGCAACAGTCGCGTGTCTTTGCGTTGCCGTCTGGCTTGCACTCGGCGCTGAAAGATTCCAGAGTGCGGCCTAACTATGCGTTCAAGCCGACACCGCTTCGTTACGCCAACCACATGGCAAAGAAAGCTTGCCATGCGGTCGGCTCCACTGCGCGGCGCGGCTTAACTTAGGTGTTAGGCCTTGTTTCCCGCACTGTTGTTGCCGGGTTCTAGGCAATCTCTAGCTCATCGCTTATCCGCAGCGTTTGCACCTCGCACGCGCGGTGCAGGTGTCGGCAGTCAGTCCTGCAGCACCTCGGCTTCGGACAGGCGCGACTTCTCCGCAAGATTCGATCGGCCGAGTCGGCTTCGGACAGGGCGCAGTGAGAGTTCTTGGCCGCGCGAGTCGCTGGTTTTGGCTTCGGCCCCGGCAAGCGCCAGCCTCAGGCCGCGCGGCAAGACTTGTTGTACTGTTCGGCTCAGGGGTTGGGCTGTTGCAGGGTCGGGCGCAAGCTCGGCGTGCGGCGGCCTAACAAGTCGTTCAAGCCGAAGCCGCTTCGTTCCGCAAACCACATGGCAGGTAAAGCTTGCCATGTGCTTCGCTCCACTGCGCGTCTCGGCTTAACTCTGGCGTTAGGCGGCTGAGCAACCACGCCCCAAATTGAGACAACGATGGAAGACGACTACGAACTTGTAATGTCCCCGCTCTGCCAGTCCATTACTGACAACGGGCACACCGTACGCGTTGAGATCTATCGCGGGCCGGACACCGACTGGACACTCGAAGTGGTTGATGCATCCAACACTTCGACCGTTTGGGACGATCTGTTCGCCACGGATCAGGCCGCCTTGGACGAGCTGCTGCGGATCATCCGGGAGGATGGCATGGAGTCCATCGTAGAACCCGCTGGGAATGCAGCGCAGTGATGGGCAGCCGCCTAACAATGCGTTCAAGCCGAAACCGCTTCGTTCCGCAAACCACATGGCAGGTACAGCTTGCCATGTGCTTTGCTCCACTACGCGGTTCGGCTTAACTTAGGTGTTAGGCCTTGTGTCCCGCACTGTCGTCGCCGAGTTCCAAGTGACCTGTAGCGCCTCGCTAGTCCGGGGCGTTTGCACCTCGCACGCGCGGTAAGAGCATCGGCAGCCAATCCTGAAGCACCTCGGCTCCGGACAGGCGCGACTCTCCGCGAGATTGGACCTTCCGAGTTGGCTTCGGCAAAAGCGCAGTGAGAGCTCTTGGCCGCGCGAGCCAATCGGCTCGGCCCTGGTCGACGCAAGTGCCAGCCCAAGCTGCTCGCCAAGACTTGTTGTACTGTTCGGCTCAGGGGTTGGGCTGCAGTGTGTTCGGCGCGGGTGCCGGCAGCAGCGGCCTAACAAGTCGTTCAAGCCGAAGCCGCTTCGTTACGCAAACCACATGGCAGGTAAAGCTTGCCATGTGCTTCGCTCCACTGCGCGTCTCGGCTTAACTCTGGCGTTAGGCCGCAGATTGAGGTCGTGGCAAACATGACCAGCAAGAGCATCACCGTTGCGGTGCTACTCGTGTTTGCAGCTTTCGTGCTCCTGTCACTTCTCCGTGGCGCCCCCTATCTCGAAGCATCTTTGCCTGGTGGCCTGCCGCTTGGAAACTTGTTGGTCGCACTAGGCCTTTGTGCCATGGCGGTAGCGTCTACCGCTCTCAGCTTGCGCGGCACAGCCCGGCGTACCGCCGCTCTCGTTGCGCTAGCGGGCGCAGTGTTTTGGCTCCCCGTATCGGTGCTGCTGGCCGGCAACCCGCAACTCAACTTCGGCAGCGAGCTCGGTGCAGCTTGGCTCGCCTTCAGCGTGGCGGTCTTCGCGGCCGCATGTTTTACTTTGCTTTGGGGGTTAGGGGCATCCGTGTTTGCCAAGTTCCGCCGCGCGGGTGCGGCCTAACAAGTCGTTCAAGCCGACGCCGCTTCGGGGCGCAAACCACATGGCAGGTAAAGCTTGCCATGTGCTTCACGCCCCTACGCAGCGCGGCTTAACTCTGGTGTTAGGCCGCATGGCAGCCGTCCTCGCAATCGTCCAGTTCGTGCTTGTGCCGATCCTGCTGGTGGTGGCTCTGGCCGTGCGCTTCGCTGGCAACGCAACGCCGCTCAACGTGGTTGATTACGCTCGCGTGTCGGATCCTGTGGCGCTTCATCGCTGGGCAGGTAACAGGCTTCTTGTGCTGCCGCTCGTGTTCTTGGTCGGCGGCTACACCTCGTACGCCTTCCCGGCGCTCGCTCTGGTGATTCTTGGCGCAGCAACAGTCGTCTGTCTCTGCGTAGCCGTCTGGCTTGCGCTCGGGGCTGAAAGATTCCAGAGTGCGGCCTAACTATGCGTTCAAGCCGAACCCGCTTCGTTACGCGGCCCACATGGCAGAGAAAGCTTGCCATGTGGTCCGCTCCACTACGCGGGTCGGCTTAACTTAGGTGTTAGGCCGCATGTACCTTCCGATCCAGCTTGCCGGACTTACTAGCAGAGACTTGGCCAGCTGCTGCGGCAGCAAGGTCTCACGCATCGCGTGGCCGGCGGCGCAGTCATCCGATTGCACCTGGCATCTAGAGCTGATCTGGCTGGACGGTACGGTTTGGACGGTGCGCGGTGTCCCGACAATGACGGAGTCAGGACATGAGATGGGGTCGCTTAGAGTGGAGCGGACCCTGGCCCGGCCCCTGCCCGGGGAGTTCGCTAGGGAGAACATGATCCTCAATGACTTGGAGGTAGCCTCCATCAGCATCGGGACTGCGTCAGAGGCTGGTGTGAGATCGGATTGCGGCATCTCGCTCAGGGATCGGGCGGGCAACGACTGGACTGTTGTGACCGCACCGTCTACCGGAGCCGTTGCAGTTATTTGGCCTGGTGAGGCTCCTCCAGCAACGGAATTCTTGCTCTCCAGTTTTATGTGGAGGTCACTCCAATGATCATCGTTCCCTGGCATCCCGCGGTGGCGGCCTAACAATGCGTTCAAGCCGAAGCCGCTTCGTTACGCAAACCACATGGCAGGTAAAGCTTGCCATGTGCTTCGCTCCACTGCGCGTCTCGGCTTAACTTAGGCGTTAGGCCTTGTTTCCCGCACTGTTGTTGCCGGGTTCCAGGCAATCTGTAGCGCCTCGCTCATCCGCAGCGTTTGCACCTCGCACGCGCGGTACAGGCATCGGCAGTCAGCCCTGCAACACCTCGGCTTCGGACAGGCGCGACTCTCCGCAAGATTCGACCGGCCGAGTCGGCTTCGGAAAGGGCGCTGTGAGAGTTCTTGGCCGCGCGCTCGGTACGTCGGGCTCCGAGCGGGCCGAGCCCAAACGTCCGGCCAAGACTTGTTGTAGTGTTTCGCTCAGGAGTTGGGCCATCGCAGGTCGGTGCGGGCTGCGGCGGCCTAACAATGCGTTCAAGCCGAAGCCGCTTCGCTACGCGGTCCAGGCGGCAGGTAAAGCTTGCCACCTGGTCCGCTCCACTACGCGTCTCGGCTTAACTTAGGTGTTAGGCCTCACGAAGCATCACGGCATGTGGTAGTTGTACAGCTTTACCCACCAGGGGAGGGGGTTGGTATGTCTGAGCTTATGACCGGGGGCTTCGGTCTCGTCGTTGTTCTCTTCTTGTTCGTCCTTGCGCTGCTTTGGTTCTTGCTGCCGTTCGCGATCTTCGGCACAAAAGACAAGCTCGCCGAGATCATCGCTGAGTCAAAGAAGACTAATAATGAGCTGGCCCGCATTTCTGCGGAGCTGGCCGCAACACGTAGCGCAATCGCGGTGCTGGTGCCACAGCGCTCTGTCGCAAGTGAGGCCTAACTATGCGTTCAAGCCGACACCGCTTCGTTACGCCAACCACATGGCAAAGACAGCTTGCCATGTGGCCGGCTCCACTGCGCGGCGCGGCTTAACTTAAGTGTTAGGCCTGACACCAGGCATCGTCGCAGCTTGACAGTACGTATCCGAAGGGATACGGTGCGTCATGAGCATATTCCTTCGCACGTCGGAGTTCGACGCGTGGCTGAAAGGGCTACGGGATCCGATAGCAACAGCTCGCATCGCGGCGCGCATCCGCTCCGCAGAGGCGGGCAACTTCGGTGACTGTGCCCCGGTGGGTGACGGCATCTCCGAGATGCGGATTCACGTCGGCCCTGGATATCGTTTGTACTACTGCCGCCGCGGCGACGTCACCTATTTGCTGCTCTGCGCGGGAGACAAGTCGTCCCAGCCGAAGGACATCCTGAAAGCCAAGACTCTCCTCAAGAGTCTGGAGAACTGACCATGAAGAACATCGCCGCTTTTGATGCCGCCGACTATCTCGACAACGACATTGTCATTGCTGAGTACCTGAACGCTGCGTTGGAAGATGAGAATCCCAACGTCTTTCTTCAGGCAATCGCTGACGTTGCAAAGGCTCGAGGTATGAGCAAGCTGGCCAAGGACACCGGACTTGGTCGTGAGAGCCTGTACAAGGCGTTGGCCCCGGGCGCAAAGCCACGCTACGACACTGTACTTAAGCTGGTTCGTGCGCTTGGCGTTGAGCTGCATACAACGCCAGCTCATGCAAGCCAGGCCTAACAATGCGTTCAAGCCGAACCCGCTTCGTTACGCGGCCCAGGCGGCAGATAAAGCTTGCCACCTGGTCCACTCCACTGCGCGGGTCGGCTTAACTTAGGTGTTAGGCCCCAAATGAAGACTGTCGCGTTGTTGCTCCTACTCTTCTTGGCTTGGGGAACCAATGTTGTCCGCGCGGCTGAGCTCACAGCGTCAGCCGAGTGGGCCGCTTCCGTGCAGGAGAGAGTTCTGAGCAACTGGTCGCGGCCAGCCCCCCGGTCTGCGCCCGTAGCGACTTGCCGTATCTATCTCACGATATCGCTTGCCGGTACTGTAGAAGCAGCAGAGTTCAGACAACCGTGTGGAGATGATGCGCTGGAGCAATCGATCCGCGCAGCTGTTCAGCGATCGTCGCCGCTGCCACTGCCACGGGATCCTCGTGCATTCCAGCGCTTGCTGGTTCTAAACTTCCAAGCTCGCTGAGTTGGGGCCTAACAATGAGTTCAAGCCGAAGCCGCTTCGTTCCACAAAGCACATGGCAGATACAGCTTGCCATGTACTTTGCTCCACTACGCGTCTCGGCTTAACTTGGGTGTTAGGCCTTGTTTCCCGCACTGTTGTTGCCGGGTTCCAGGCGATCCGTAGCGCATCGCTTATCCGCTGCGTTTGCACTTCGCACGCGCGGTGCAGGCATCGGCAGTCAGCCCTGAAACACCTCGGCTTCGGACGGGCGCGACTGTTCGCAAGATTCGACCTGCCGGGTCGGTTTCGGGCAGTGCGCGGTGAGAGTTCTTGGCCGCGCGCATGGTGCGTTTCGGCAGCACCAGACACGGCGCTTGTTGTACTGTTCACCTCAGGGGTTGGGCTGCCGCACGTCGGGCGCAGGTGCCAGGGAACGGCGGCCTAACGAGTCGTTCAAGCCGATGCCGCTTCGCGGCACGGCTTAACTCTGGTGTTAGGCCTTGTTCCCCGCTCTGTTGTAGCAGTGCTTTCCCGCAACCTGGTTCATGCCGCTTCGTCGTTGCGGTGGGCACCTCGCACGCGCGGTGGGAGGCATCGGCAGTCGGCCCTGAAGCACCTCGGCTCCGGACACGCGCGACTACCCGCAAGATTTGACCTGCCGGGTCGGCTTCGGAAATGGCGCTATGAGAGTTCTTGGCCGCGCGCTCGGTGCATCCGGCTCCGATCGCAGAAAGCCCAAGCTCCCGGCCAAGAGTTGTTGTAGTGTTTCCGCTCGGGTGTTGGGCTATCGCAGGTCAGGTAAGGGCTGCGGCGGCCTAACAATGCGTTCAAGCCGAAGTTGCTTCGCAACTCGGCTTAACTTAGGTGTTAGGCCGCATGGCAACGGTCCTCGCAATCGTCCAGTTCGTGCTTGTGCCGATCCTGCTGGTGGTGGCTCTGGCCGTGCGCTTCGCCGGCACCGCAAAGCCACTCAACGTGGTTGATTACGCTCGCGTGTCGGATCCTGTGGCGCTTCATCGCTGGGCAGGTAACAGGCTTCTTGTGCTGCCGCTCGTGTTCTTGGTCGGCGGCTACACCTCGTACGCCTTCCCGGCGCTCGCTCTGGTGATTCTTGGCGCAGCAACAGTCGTCTGTCTCTGCGTAGCCGTCTGGCTTGCGCTCGGGGCTGAAAGATTCCAGAGTGCGGCCTAACCATGCGTTCAAGCCGAACCCGCTTCGTTACGCGGCCCACATGGCAGAGAAAGCTTGCCATGTGGTCCGCTCCACTACGCGGGTCGGCTTAACTTAGGTGTTAGGCCGCAGGTGATGCTTTGACGCACAACGTGCTATTTGTCTGTGGCAAGAACCGTCTTCGCAGCCCGACCGCGGAGCAGGTGTTCGCAGACTGGCCGGGAGTCGGGACAGCTTCCGCCGGGACGGGCAACGACGCGGACTGTCCAGTCTCGGCTGAGCTGATCGCCTGGGCAGACACAGTGCTCGTTATGGAGTCCGCGCACCGGGTGAAGGTTGCGGCCAAGTTCCAGCCTGAGCTGCGGGGCAAGCGCGTGGCGGTCCTGGGCATTCCAGACCAATACGAGTACATGGCGCCGGAGCTCGTCCGGCTGCTCCAGCAAAAGGTTCCGCGCTACTTGCCGGCTCGCAGGGGCGCAGCTTAGTCTGCGGCCTAACAATTCGTTCAAGCCGACGCCGCTTCGTTACGCAAACCACATGGCAGGTAAAGCTTGCCATGTGCTTCGCTTCACTGCGCGGCGCGGCTTAACTCAGGCGTTAGGCCTTTGAGGAGAGTTCTATGCGACTTGCCGTCCTTCTAACTGCACTCGTGGGTTTGAGCGCCTGCGCCAGTCAGCCCAAGAACCCAGGGCCGACGGACTCTGATTCGTTCCCTAAGTGCGAGCGTGTCAACTGCACCGAGCCAGTGGCAGAGTTGCGTGCGCCTGAGGGCGCAGTCCTGTCATTCGAGATCTGCAATGACGGAGCAAGCCGCAACTACTCGTATCGGCGGTCCGGGAAGGCTTGGGTACTCACGTCGTACTCCATGGCCGCAACCACCTGTCCTTCTGCGCAGCCGTGAGGGCCGCATGGCACAAAGGCCTAACAATGCGTTCAAGCCGAACCCGCTTCGTTACGCGGCCCAGGCGGCAGGTACAGCTTGCCACCTGGTCCGCTCCACTGCGCGGGTCGGCTTAACTTAGGTGTTAGGCACCACACCAACCAGTTCGGAGCGTCGTATGGGCGGAGCAGTCGTACTTGTCAGCTATCGTTCGCTTCCTGGGCATGTGGACACGGCTAAGCGTGAGATCGGCGGTCTCATTGCCACTGTCCAAGCCGTTGAGCCAGATTGCGGCGGCATCACCATGCTCCAAGAGGCAAGTGACCCAACGCGCTTCACACTGATCGAGCATTGGCCAAGCCAAGAAATCTTCCTGGGGCCACACATGCAACAGCCGCACATACAAACCTTCATCAAGAGCGCCGGGGCCTTCCTCGCAGGGCCACCGGATATCTCTTTTTGGCATCTTGTCGGTGGTGCCTAACAATGCGTTCAAGCCGAAGCCGCTTCGTTCCGCAAAGCACATGGCAGGTACAGCTTGCCATGTGCTTTGCTCCACTATGCGTCTCGGCTTAACTTAGGTGTTAGGTGTGACTGAAAGGATTCCCCTACCCATGAATCGAGTAAAGCTAGCCCGCATGCTCGCCGTTTGTGTGGTGCTGTTTGGGCTGGCGTTCTACGCAGTCGGTGCCACAATCAAGCCCGGCTACTCCAGCGTCAGCCATTTCATCAGCGAGCTCAACGCCGCTGGTACTGCGTGGGCCCAAGAACTTGGGTACTTCGGCTTTATCCCGCTCGGGATCCTGTTCGGTGCATTCTTGTGGGCTGCTGGGCCGCATGCGCAGGTTCGTGGCGTAAGCCGGCTGGGTTGGTTCTTGCTCTGGGCGCAGCCCCTAACACTGGTCGCGGTCGCTTTTGCCCCCTGTGACGCAGGCTGCCCGCTTGAAGGTTCGGCCTCCCAAGAGCTGCACAACCTACAGGGCGTCGTTGCCTACTTCGCTTCCGGCCTCGGGCTCATTTTGCTGTCATTTGCTCCGCCACTCGCAGATTCGCCAGCTTACCGGCGCTACTTCCTTCGCCTGGCTGGTGCAGCCTTCGCTATCTTTTTCGTTCTTATGCTCTCCCCTGACGTCGCATCCATACGTGGAGCATTA
This sequence comes from Luteimonas sp. MC1825, assembly GCF_014764385.1. NCBI lineage: Bacteria > Pseudomonadati > Pseudomonadota > Gammaproteobacteria > Lysobacterales > Lysobacteraceae > Luteimonas > Luteimonas sp. MC1825. The sequence goes on from NZ_CP061714.1 coordinate 68,989, forward strand.
CAGCGCACGGCGGACGCATTTCTGGCCTTGTCGCTTCTGCTCATCGCGTGGCACGTTGTCCGGCAGGATGCGCAGGTCACACCTAACAATTCATTCAAGCCGACACCGCTTCGCGGCGCGGCTTAATTCAGGTGTTGGCCGCTAAGAGCTTGCACATCATTGTTCTTGGGTAGCCGCACATTCGGCTTCGCACGAGCATCAGAGCGCACGGTCGTGACGTTCCAGCGCGTGAGAGAGCTTCGTTGAAACGTCTCGCGCGCGATTGAGACAGTACTGCGTTGCTTCGGTAGCTTCGGATTGTCCGTTTACTCCATCCGCGCCGTGCTTCGTCCAGGCGGTCGCACTAGGACAGTTCACGGTGAGACTTCGTGGCCGCGAGGCCGCATATTCTCGGCTTCGGAGAGAACGGGCCGGAGGTTCCGGCTCACTTGCGGCACCGTCTTCGGGTTGCAGTGCCGCAGGTGGCAAGCGCGCCGGCTTCGGATAGAGTTGGCGTCCAACAATTCGTTCAAGCCGACGCCGCTTCGTTACGCGAGCCACATGGCAGGTAAAGCTTGCCATGTGTTCGCTTCACTACGCAGCGCGGCTTAACTCAGGCGTTAGGCGCTCACGAGAGCCGCGGTTGTTAGCAATTCAAGTGTCCGTTGCAGTCGGCGCTGTTGCAGCTTCGGTGTTCCGTTGTGCATTTCGTACGCGCGGTGGTGGCGTCGTCTAGCATCTCGGCTTCGGCTACGCGTGGCCTCACGCAAGATTGTTGGATCCGCATTGGTCTTCGGAGAGTTTCCGGTGAGGCTTCCAGGCCACGCGTTCAGCAGGTCCGGCTTCGGCAACATTTCCGTTTCGGTGGTGCGTGTGCCGTGGCAAGCCCGTCTTGGGCTTCGGCTAGTTCCCGGCGTTGTTCTGGCCTCGGCTTCGGCTACAGTGGCGCCTAACGATGCGTTCAAGCCGAACCCGCTTCGTTACGCGGCCCAGGCGGCAGGTAAAGCTTGCCACCTGGTCCACTCCACTGCGCGGGTCGGCTTAACTTAAGTGTTAGGGCGCACATGAAGAATCTCGCACCTTTCTGCTTTGTCGCTTTGCTCCTCTTCGGGTGTGCTCATAGCCAACCGGAGTATCCGCGACCATTCTTTCCTCAGCTAGCTTCCCCGCCTCCTGGGCTTGAAGAAGTTTGGCTGACGGCAGCTTTCGAAGGCACTCTCGTAGTCGCGGATGGATGTGTAAAGGTTCGCTCACTCGATGGGCAGTTGGACACAACCGTCCTGTGGTATCACGGTATAGAGTTGGTGCGCGATAAGTCGGGGCTGTCCATCCAGAACATCTACACAGGAGAGACCGCAAGATTCAACGTTCTTGCTAAATTCGGTGGAGGGGACGCTTCGGACGAGCATGTACAGAGGAACTATCCGGAGGTGGCGCGCCGTTGTGGCCCTCCTTACGCTGTCGGCTACCCGTCAGGTGCGCCCTAACAAATCATTCAAGCCGATGCCGCTTCGCGGCACGGCTTAATTTTGGTGTTAGGCCTTGTTTCCCGCACTGTTGTTGCCGGGTTCCAGGCAATCTGTAGCGCCTCGCTTGTCCGCAGCGTTTGCACCTCGCACGCGCGGTGCAGGCATCAGCAGTCAGCCCTGCAGCACCTCGGCTTCGGCCCGGCGCGACTCTTCGCAAGATTCGACCTGCCGGTTCGGCTTCGGACAGTGTGCGGTGAAAGTTCTTGGCCGCGCGCAGGGTGCGTTTCGGCAGCACCAAGCACGGCGCTTGTTGTACTGTTCGCCTCAGGGGTTGGGCTGCCGCACGTCGGGCGCAGGTGCCAGGGAACGGCGGCCTAACGAGTCGTTCAAGCCGATGCCACATCGGGGCGCAAATCACATGGCAGGTACAGCTTGCCATGCGCTTCACGCCCCGCTGCGGCACGGCTTAACTCTGGTGTTAGGCGGCAGGGAGATTGCAATGGAACCGGAGCCGGCAAAAGCCGCTAGGCCGATGGCGTCACGTCGCGCATTCTGGCGGGCAGGCTTCTGTGTCGGTGCCGTGCCCCTTATCGGTTGCATCGCCGTCATCGCAGCGAGGCCCATGGTCGGTGCTGCCCCTTCCTGGATCTACTGGGTAGCGGTCGGGTCAGTTGTCCTGTGCGCCATTGCCGCGGCGCAGCTATGGAGCTACGAGCGCTATGATGCTGCAGACGAGGCGGCCTGGCTTGCCCGGGTAGGCACGCGCAGCTCGAAAAGCGCGTGGAACGATCTTGATGGAGTTGATGATTAGCCAGTGGCGGTCCGAACTGCCGCCTAACAATTCATTCAAGCCGACGCCGCTTCGCGGCGCGGCTTAATTCAGGCGTTAGGCCGCATGGCAGCCATCCTCGTAATCGTCCAGTTCGCTCTCGTGCCGATCCTGCTAGCAGTGGCTCTGGCTGTGCGCTTCGCTGGCACCTCCAAGCCACTCAATGTCGTTGATTACACTCGCGTATCGGATCCTGTGGCGCTCCATCGCTGGGCAGGAAACAGGCTTCTTCTCCTGCCGTTCGCTTTCCTGCTCGGTGGCTACACTTCGTACCGCTTACCGGGTCTCGCTCTGCTGCTTCTTGGCGGAGCAACAGTCGCTTGTCTGTTCGTAGCCGTCTGGCTTGCGCTCGGGGCTGAAAGATTCCAGAGTGCGGCCTAACTATGCGTTCAAGCCGACGCCGCTTCGTTACGCCAACCACATGGCAAAGAAAGCTTGCCATGTGCTCGGCTCCACTGCGCGGCGCGGCTTAACTTAAGTGTTAGGCCTTGTTTCCCGCACTGTTGTTGCCGGGTTCTAGGCAATCTCTAGCTCATCGCTTATCCGCAGCGTTTGCACCTCGCACGCGCGGTGCAGGTGTTGGCAGTCAGTCCTGCAGCACCTCGGCTTCGGACAGGCGCGACTTCTCCGCAAGATTCGATCGGCCGAGTCGGCTTCGGACAGGGCGCAGTGAGAGTTCTTGGCCGCGCGAGTCGCTGGTTTTGGCTTCGGCCCCGGCAAGCGCCAGCCTCAGGCCGCGCGGCAAGACTTGTTGTACTGTTCGGCTCAGGGGTTGGGCTGTTGCAGGGTCGGGCGCAAGCTCGGCGTGCGGCGGCCTAACAAGTCGTTCAAGCCGAAGCCGCTTCGTTCCGCAAACCACATGGCAGGTAAAGCTTGCCATGTGCTTCGCTCCACTGCGCGTCTCGGCTTAACTCTGGTGTTAGGCCTTGTTTACCGCACTGTTGTTGCAGGGGTCCAGGCGGTCTGTAGCGGCTCGCTTTTTCCGTAGCGTTTGCACCTCGCACGCGCGGTGCAGGCATCGGCTGTCAGTCCTGCAGCACCTCGGTTTCGGACTGGCGCGACTCCCCGCAAGATTCGACTGGCCGAGTCAGCTTCGGACGGGGCGCAGTGAGAGTTCTTGGCCGCACGAGTCGGTGGTTTCGGCTTTGGCCCCGGCAGGTGCCGGCCTCAGGCCGCGGCCAGACTTGTTGTACTGTTCGGCGCAGGGGTTGGGCTGTCGCAATGTCGGATGCAAGTTCGGCGTGCGGCGGCCTAACAAGTCGTTCAAGCCGAAGCCGCTTCGTTACGCAAAACACATGGCAGGTAAAGCTTGCCATGTGTTTCGCTCCACTACGCGTCTCGGCTTAACTCTGGTGTTAGGCGTCACTGGGCAAGCGCCGTCGTGTGTCGCGAGTTGCTCTTCGGACAGTCAACGCGAGTGCAAACGGTCGCTTCGTCGAGCATCGCCTGGCCGAGCAACGGGCTCTGTTCCAGCACCCCAACTCGATGAGCTTGGCGCTCCCGAGCAATCTCAGCTTCGGCAACAGTCGCTCGCCTCAGCAGTACGCAGGCCTGCCGCACGCGGCTTTCCCGCACTACCGGATGCCGTGGCTAGATTGGCTCTAGGTGTTGTAGTGTCTGGCTCAGGAGTTGGGTTGCGGGTTGTCCGGGTCGCACGTTCACCATCCGGGCCAGCTGCCGCCTAACAAGTCGTTCAAGCCGAAGCCGCTTCGTTACGCAAACCACATGGCAGATAAAGCTTGCCATGTGCTTCGCTCCACTGCGCGTCTCGGCTTAACTCTGGTGTTAGGCCTTGTTCGCCGCACTGCCGGATCAACATCATCGGTCGCATAGGGTTTGCCGCTCATCCGTCACTGTTGGCGCCTCGCACGCGCGGTGAGTGGCATCGGCAGAATCGCCTGCGACACCTCGGCTTCGGACCGGCGCGACCCTCCGCAAGATTTGACCTGCCGAGTCGGCTTCGGACAGATCCTGGTGAGGCTCTTCGGCCGCGCTGTAGTTCGCGCTTCGTAGCCCAAAAGCAGGGCCCAGCTGCGCCAAGTTGTTGTAGTGTTTCGGTTCGGGGGTTGGGCTGCAGCAAGTTCGGCGGGGTGCCGGGCAGCGGCGGCCTAACGAGTCGTTCAAGCCGACGCCACATCGGGGCGCAAACCACATGGCAGATACAGCTTGCCATGTGCTTCACGCCCCGCTGCAGCGCGGCTTAACTCTGGTGTTAGGCCGCAGATGACTATCCGTGACACATTGGCAAAAGCACAGCGGAACTTCATTGTCGCTGTCCTTGCCGTTTGGTTGGTGGGACTCATCGCTATGGTCACAGTGCCGCCGCAAATTGCAGTTTTAGTTGGCTTCGGCGTCATTGCCGTCATGCTCGCTGCGTTCGGCTATTTGCACCGGGCATCGCGCTGTCCGCGTTGTCACGCTGGGCTGTGGTTATCTCTACACAAGCTTGTTCCACTTGGTCCGTTCAGGCCAAGGCTCAATCACTGCCCATCCTGCGGGGTCTCGGTCAGTGAACGTGCTGCGGCCTAACAATGCGTTCAAGCCGACACCGCATCGGGGCGCAAACCACATGGCAGGTACAGCTTGCCATGTGCTTCACGCCCCGCTGCGGCGCGGCTTAACTTAGGTGTTAGGCCTTGTTTCCCGCACTGTTGCTGCTGGGTTCCAGGCAATCCGTAGCGCCTCGCTTATCCAGAGCGTTTGCACCTCGCACGCGCGGTCCAGGCATCGGCAGTCGGCCCTGCAGCACCTCGGCTTCGGACAGGCGCGACTCTTCGCAAGATTCGACCTGCCGGGTCGGCTTCGGGCAGTGCGCGGTGAGAGTTCTTGGCCGCGCGCATGGTGCGTTTCAGCAGCACCAGACACGGCGCTTGTTGTACTGTTCGCCTCAGGGGTTGGGCCGCCGCATGTCGGGCGCAGGTGCCAGGGAACGGCGGCCTAACGAGTCGTTCAAGCCGACGCCACATCGGGGCGCAAACCACATGGCAGATACAGCTTGCCATGTGCTTCACGCCCCGCTGCAGCGCGGCTTAACTCTGGTGTTAGGCCACATGATTCAGGTGCTCCGCTGGCTCGCAATAATTCCCGCATGTGTCGCGGCCTTCTACTTCGCCTTGTTTATCGCACTTTATGTACGCAGTTCTGTTGCAGCCCTGTGCCCGCCCGAACTCGTGGTTTCAGGATTCTGTGAGGCAAGTTGGTACCCGGCAGCCGAGCAGGCCGTGTTCTGCTTTGGTGTCGCACTGTCGGCTTTCCTCATCGTTCTGACCGCAGCAGGGATTGCCCCAACGCATCGTGTTCTTGTGTCTAAAGCAGCATTAGGTGTCGGTACATTGATTGCTATTCTGTTCGCTGTTGAGACGGGGGAGTTCTTGGCTCTAGCCGCAGCAGTTCTCGCAGGAATTCTGGCGATGTTAGTTGTCACAACTTTGTTAAGCCGTGCGCGTCATGCATCCCGCAATGTGGCCTAACAATTCATTCAAGCCGACACCGCTTCGCGGCGCGGCTTAATTCAGGCGTTAGGCGGCACTGGGGAGATCTATGGCGATCGATCTGTTTGACCTGGCGGGGAGCTGGCTAGACCTACTGCTCGTGCGTCGGATAGTCATTCCAACCGCTGTGGGTATCGTCGTAGCTCTTGGGGTCTACTACTTGACCGGTCAAACTCCGGGGTCCGCTGCGGTGGCGTTCGGTATCGGTCTACTGAGCGTCTGCGTTGGCGTAATCTGGCACATCGCTGGCGGCAGCAAACCAGGTGCCGCCTAACAATGCGTTCAAGCCGAACCCGCTTCGTTACGCGGCCCAGGCGGCAGGTAAAGCTTGCCACCTGGTCCACTCCACTGCGCGGGTCGGCTTAACTTAGGCGTTAGGCCCGCTGGGAGATGCACGGCCATGTGGAAGAGCGGCAACGAGCAGAGGCGTCGAACGATAGGCGCGGGAATAATCTTTGGGGTCGCAATCGGCGCGGCACTCGGCATTGTCCTTGGTCAACTCGTCCTGGGCATGGGGGTGGGTATCGCTCTGGGTGCTGCTGCTGCGCTCGCTGCATCCAGCCGACGGCCGGATAGGGCCGGGAAGTCGACGCCGAGCTCTCCTAGTGACAGCGGCGGCGGCTGGGCCTAACAATGCGTTCAAGCCGACACCGCATCGGGTCGCAAACCACATGGCAGGTGTAGCTTGCCATGTGCTTCACGCCCCGCTGCGGCGCGGCTTAACTTAGGTGTTAGGCTCAGATCGTGAGGACGTTGCATGCCAAAACCATCTCTGCAGCGACGCAAGCACCTTCTCGCAGCACTCGGTCATACGAGCCATGCGTCAAGGTCCTCCTGGTCCCATGACCTAGGGGATTCCATCGTCTTTGACGCTTGGGACGCTCAATGGGAGCGGGATGAGAGTGGCGAGTTCAAACGGTACGCTCTGAGGACTAGCGGACGCCACTACAATCCTAAGAGTCTTCTTGAAAATCCGAGACGCGGTCATGTTCGTTGGCAGCAGCACGTCGACCTCGTACTCGCCGGGAAGAGAAGCGCAAAGGCCATCGTGCCGGTCGCTGTGTCACCTACCGAACATGGCAAGAAGGGGGCGAAAGGGTGGCTTCCCTTGCTCATCAGCGGCGTCGTAGAAACCGATAGTGGTGGAGACGTATGGCTGGTACAAACACAAAAGACGCCTCTCTCACCGTCAAACCAAGCCTAACAATGCGTTCAAGCCGAATCCGCTTCGTTACGCAAAGCACATGGCAGGTACAGCTTGCCATGTGCTTTGCTCCACTACGCGTCTCGGCTTAACTTGGGTGTTAGGCGCGCATATGCAACTCGTCAGACTGATGGTTTTTTGTTCCGTGCTCCTCTGGGCATCGTCTTTGCTTGCAACGACGTCTCTCGGATTCGGTGGTGACGGATACTCAATCTCCATGGAGATTGGTCACGACACTGAGCCGGTGGTTGCGAGCCTCAATGTCCGCACGCCCCGTGCGCCAGGTGGCGTACATCTTTATGGCAACTTCAACACGGTTACATTCGACGTTCAGAAGCGCATCTTGTTCATCGAGTTCGTGCAGCAGAATTCTGGACAAGAGCCGGGTTCGTTCACCCTCGATGTTAAAGGGGAAGAGGCGACGCTTCGGATAGACAACAAGGTGATCACACGCCCGTTTAGCTGGTTCATGTAGGTCGTGTGCGCGCCTAACAATTCATTCAAGCCGACACCGCTTCGCGGCGCGGCTTAATTCAGGCGTTAGGCGCTCATAGCTCCGCAGTAGCTGTTGTTTTGGAGTCGTGTGCCAGCTCGCCTTGTCGTAGCTTCTGGTTCTTCGCTGTGTACTGCGCACGCGCGGTGAGCGGCGTCGTCAGGCAACTCGGCTTCGGCCACACGCGACCTCGAGCCAAGATTGCCGCGTCCGGGGCCGGCTTAGTGGTGGATACGGGTGCGGCTTCTGGCCGCGCAACCGGTCGGTCAGGCTCCGGAAAGATCTCTGTCACGGCGGTCCGGGCTCTGCCGCAAGCTCGTTACGGGCTTCGGCAAGAGCGCGGGCTTGTGCCGGCTTCGGCGTCGGATACAGTTACGCCTAACAACTCATTCAAGCCGACACCGCTTCGCGGCGCGGCTTAATTCAGGCGTTAGAGCCCACATGAAACTTTCGACTTCACTCGCAGTACTGTTGTCCGCACTTTTGGCTGGCTGCGCTACTACTCCCTCCTTACCAACAGTGGGCCTCGGAGACATCGCGGGCACTTGGGGCGAGGACGCGGCAGATTGCCAATCAAACCCGCACAGGATTAGCTTCTCCTCTCACGGCGAAACAATGCATGTGCGCTACCCGGAAGGAGGAACCGCGGACGGGCGGTCGCTACAAGAGCAGTTCTCCTACATGGTGCTCGGCAGGAGCTCGTCAGGATTGCAGCTCGCTTTGGTCGGAGAGTCCCGTAAGGACAGTTCTGGCAACCCCGTCACATGGGAGCTTCGGCAGAGTGAAACGGATAGCTATTGTTGGTGGCGAAGCGACTGGCCTGCAAGCGAGTGCACCGTGCCGCGCACTCGCTGTGGGCTCTAACAATTCATTCAAGCCGAAGCCGCTTCGCGGCTCGGCTTAATTCAGGCGTTAGGCGTCACTGCGCAAGCGCCGTCGTGTGCCGCGGGTTGCTCTTCGGATAGTCCGCACCAGCGCGAAGGGTCGCTCCGTTCAACACTGCCTGAGCCCGCAGCGGGCTCCGCACCAACACCGTGACCTTAAGCATTTGGCGCTGCCAAGCGGCCCCAACTTCGGGAGCAGTCGCTCGTCTCAACGGTGCGCAGGCCTGCCGCAGGCAGCTTCTAGGCGCGTCCGGACGTCCCGGCCAGATTGGCCAAAGGTGTTGTAGTGTTCGGCTCAGGGCTTGGGCTGCGGGTTGTCCGGGTCGGGGAGTGCACCATCCGGGCCAGCTGCCGCCTAACAATGCGTTCAAGCCGAACCCGCTTCGTTACGCGGCCCAGGCGGCAGGTAAAGCTTGCCACCTGGTCCACTCCACTACGCGGGTCGGCTTAACTTAGGTGTTAGGCATCACATGACAGATCCTCGCTATCTCCATCAACAGCTTGATTCAGCGGCATGTGTGCTTGCCCAAGAAATATGGGACAAGAAATGGGAGCACATAGCTGACTTGAAGGCTAAGCCTGTGGAGGAGTGCGATGAGATCATTCGCGAGCTCGAACGTCGCTGCCCTGGATTCACGTCAGAGGCTTATAAACGAGCAATTGCCAAGGGTATGTTCGATTCTCGGTGATGCAAGTGATGCCTAACAATTCATTCAAGCCGACGCCGCTTCGCGGCGCGGCTTAATTCAGGCGTTAGGGGGTTGATCAAGTGGGTCGCGAACTGAAACGGCTAAAGCGTCGCAAGAGTGTTGTCCAACGCATGGACACGCTCCTTGAGCAGGCGTCCACTACTCTCGTGATTCACTATTCCTGCGAGAGTTTCTACGATAAGAACGACGGAAAAACGCCTCGAATTACGTCCATAGCAGTAAGAAACTTGGCGTCCGGCCAGACGGACTCGTTCTCGATCCACCAAATAGCAGAAGAGCAAAGAGTTCCGTTTGATCTGATTGTGGATCACTACGATGATCTGGAGCGTCAAATGCTTGATCGCTACTTTGAATTCTTACGGAGCAGGCAGCACTTCAACTGGTTGCACTGGAACATGCGAGACGTCAACTATGGCTTTGCTGCCTTAGAACATCGGCACCGTGTATTGGGCGGCCAACCCATCATGATCGCTGAGGACAAAAAGTTTGATCTGTCTCGGGCGCTCATAGACCTCTATGGAGTTGGATATACCGGCCATCCGAGGCTTGAAACGCTTCTTGTCAAAAACAACATCACCAATCGCGATTTTCTGACAGGAGTACAGGAAGCGGATGCCTTTGAGAACAAGGAGTTCGTTCGTCTGCACCAATCTACGCTTCGGAAGGTGGATACTCTCGCCAACCTATTCGAGCGCACGAACAGCAAGAAGCTCAAGACGAACTCATCATGGGCAGAGCAGTACGGGTACACGCCGGCTGTTCTAGCAGAATGGGCCAAAGAGTACTGGATCGTTAGTCTTGTCATTGTCGCTGGCGGAGTTCTCACATTTGTCGTAAGGGCGTTTGACCTGTGGCACCTCCTTGTCCCGGCAACCCCCTAACAATTCATTCAAGCCGAACCCGCTTCGCGGGTCGGCTTAATTCAGGCGTTAGGCCGCTAAGGTCACTTCTTGGCAAGGGGGAAGAATGAACTACGTCGATCTAGTGGCTGTTCTCGCGGTAACCCAGCTCATCTTCTTCAGCGTACTGGTGGGGCGCGCTCGTGGCCGCTACGGGGTCAATGCTCCTGCCGTCACCGGGCATGAAATGTTTGAGCGGGCGTATCGCGTGCAGATGAACACGCTAGAGCTCATGGTCGCCTTCCTGCCGGCCTTGTTCATTGCTGCAAAGTACTGGCCTCAACCCTATGTCGCCATTGCCGGCGCGGTGTACTTGGCCGGCCGGCTTATCTACTGGCGTAGCTATACGGCAGCGCCAGCTAGCCGTGCTCTGGGTTTCGCCCTCTCCATGCTGCCGATTCTCGCGCTGATCATTGGCTCGCTGGCCGCTATCATCCGTGGCAGCGCGGCCTAACAATGCGTTCAAGCCGAACCCGCTTCGTTACGCGGCCCAGGCGGCAGGTAAAGCTTGCCACCTGGTCCGCTTCACTGCGCGGGTCGGCTTAACTTAGTCGTTAGATGTCCGAGGCGCCGTACTGCGAGCGGCTTGGAGCCCTCCGGAATCCATGAAAAGCACTCAAATCCCATACATCACCATCATCATCTGTCTGACGACCCTTATCTATTCCATGGGCGTCGCGCTTGCCGTGAGTGGCAATCTGATGGGAAGTGTAAGAATCACTCAGTTAGAGCCCTACGGTGGTGTTACATTCGCGCACCTAGAGAACCTTGAGTTGTGGCGGTTACTCGCCTCGCAGCTAATACACGTCAAGCAATTGCACATGCTGTTTAACGTGCTGTCACTCGCCCTGCTAGGGTTCTTTTTAGAGCGACGCGTCCACGGCTTCATGTTCTTTCTGCTTTGGTTTATAGCCGGCGTTACCGGAACTCTAGTGGGCACGCTCTTTGTAACACCGCCGTGGAATTTGGGAACAGGCGCGTCTCAAGCAGTCCTAGGCATAGCCGCGTTTGGTCTCGCCTTGTTCCTCAGAGGCGCTATCCAGTCAAGAGCGTTCCTAATAGTTCTTTGCTTCTCGCTTATACCTGCATTGGCTCTTGACTTCATATATGCCGGATACCCTAAGCCCGGACATGTGGTGCCGCTGCTGATAGGTGGCATTGCAGGTTTTGTGCACTGCAGGCAGCCTAGCAACGCATTGCAGCACGCACCTCCGCGTGCTGGCGGCGTGTAAGCCGCAGTTTGTGTTCATTGCCGCTCCGTGCTCCCATCTAACAATTCGTTCAAGCCGAAACCGCTTCGCGGTTCGGCTTAACTCAGGCGTTAGGCGCAGTACGGGGCCGCAAGGAGGCGTGAAGTGAAACTGACCGAATCGGAAGTTCGCCATTTCAAGAATGTGTTGTGGGGCACGCGCTTCTGGGCGTGGTTCCGCTGGGTTCTGTTGGCGATCCTTGGCTACACCGCCGTCGCACACTTCAGCGACTGGAAGCCTTTGGCCCGTCCGGACTGGTTGGTTGCCGGGGCGCTCTACATGCTTGTCGCTTGGCCAGGCCTCTGCCGCACCTACGTGTTTCATACGCTTCGCCGCGTTGTGGCGGAGGACCCGGAGGCGCGGGCACAACTTGCCGCAGCTGGCGTTAAGGAGTTCGCGCGTGACATATCCACAGGGCGCGCCTAACAATGCGTTCAAGCCGAAGCCACTTCGTTACGCAAAGCACATGGCAGGTAAAGCTTGCCATGTGCTCTGCTCCACTACGCGTCTCGGCTTAACTTAGGCGTTAGCCGCTGATGAGAAATCGACGCTTACTGAAGCTAGCTGCCCTTGCCTTGGTGGTCGCCATGCCGGCGATCGCCTGGGCCACGTTCAAGCCCGTCCGAATTCTTGCGCCGGCTCTTAACGGGGTGACCTGCGCGGACCGAGTATGCGTCGAGGATCCGTCACGACTCACTGAAGCTCTGGCGCTGCAACGTGCTGCCGTTGCTGAGGTTGGTCGCAAGCTGGTTCCCCTAAAGGATGCTCCGGTTACGGTGTTCTGCTCCACCCGTCGGTGCTACCACTCCTTCGGCGGGGGCATGGAGCGTGGGGCTGCGCTGTTCAATTGGGGTGCAATTCTGCCGCCAGAGTCTTGGGTTCCTTACATCGTGGAGCATGAGTACATCCACATGCTTCAAGCCCAGCAGCTCGGTCTGCTGGGGAGGCAACAGACACCCGCTTGGTTCAAAGAAGGCATGCCGTTCTTCGTCAGCGAGCCGCCAGCCCACGAGCTGCCGGAGTATGCTCGTCCGCTCGCCTCCCGATATCAGGCATGGGAGCAGCGGATCGGCCGTGAAAACGTGTGGGACGCGGCCGCAGGGCTGTAGTACGCGGCTAACAATTCGTTCAAGCCGAAACCGCTTCGTTACAGCAAAGTCATGGCAGGAAAAGCTTGCCATGCCTTTGCCTCCACTACGCAGTTCGGCTTAACTCAGGCGTTAGGCACCAATGGGGGAGCTATCGATGCTCGAGGTTCTTTCCGCGCTGGCGAACATTGCGACGGCCTGCGCGGTCATCGTGGCTGCGTGGCAGCTAGTCCTGTCGCAGAAACAAGCTGTCACGACCTTCGAGGACTCCTTGGCCAAGGAGTACCGTGATATTGCAGTCACTCTGCCGGTCAAAGCGCTGCTTGGCGAGACTCTCAGTGAGTCAGAGCACATCGACAAGTTCGATGAGTTCTACAGGTACTTTGATCTGTGCAATCAACAAGCGTTTCTTAAGCAGTCCGGTCGGGTATCCGACAGAACTTGGCGGTTCTGGCTTGAGGGCATCGCATCGAACCTCAAGCGTCCTGCTTTTGAGCGCGCATGGTCGGAAGTCGCTGCCCGCTCCAATGGCGACTTCGCAGAGTTGCGCGCTCTAGTCCCGCCCAAGCCCCTGACCCCCAGTGGCAAGGTTGGTGCCTAACCATTCATTCAAGCCGACGCCACTTCGTGGCGCGGCTTAATTCAAGTGTTAGACCGCACGAGAGCCTTATGCGAAAGCCCCTGTACCTTGTTATTTCATTACTGTTTCTAGGCTATGGACTGATTCGTCTTGGGGTAGGCGGCGCACTGCTCGGGCAAAAGATCGGGCTGATAGACTTCCAAGCATTCCATGAGCCAATCACAGAGATTGGCAATTTCCTGGAAAGATCCAGAAACAAGCAAGTAGTTCCCGTCTCTGTGGCTGGATATGTCAGCTACATCGCACTGATGGGACTGGTGCTTTCTGTTGGTGCCCTTGGAGCCCTGAGGCATAGATCCTTCGGATTGAAGTTTATTGGTGCATTTCTATTGATGTATGCACTGCTATTCGTAAACTTCCAAACTATCAATCCAAAAGCAATTCATTTGGCCGTCTGTGCAGTTCTGTTCGGCGCATCGCTTTGGACAAGAAAGGGGCTTGGCAATGCGGTCTAACAATTCATTCAAGCCGAACCGGTAGTTCCTTCGCTTCAGTGGACACCCTGACCTAACGATCAGGAGTGTCTTTATGCCTACGCCAGGCCCCCGAACAACCTATCGCTACACAGACCACTTCAAGGCCACCGCAGTACGCCTGAGTGAGCTTCCCGGCGTCTCCGTCGCCGATGTTGCCGAGTCGCTTTACATCCACCCTTTCATGTTGTCTCGTTGGCGCAAGTTGGCCCGCGAGGGAGTGATCGTGACCAAGGGTACGGAGCTGGACAAGACAGTAGCCGCAGAGCTCAAGGCGCTGCGGGAAGTGAAGCGGAAGTACGAAAGGCTGCAGGTCGAGCATGACCTTTTAAAGAAAGCCATCGCGTTCACTTCGGCTCGAAAGCCGAGGTCTTCGCCTTCATCGCGCACCACCAGGAAGCCTGTCCGGTGAGAACGATGTGCCGGCTCTACGGCGTCAGCGCCTCCGGCTTCTACGCGTGGCAGCAGCGACCGCCGAGCCAGCGTGCTCACGACGACGCAGCGTTGATCGATCGGATTCGCACCGTCCATGCGCAGAGCCGCGAGACCTATGGCAGTCCGCGTGTGCATGCAGCCCTTCAGCAGTCGGGCGAACCAGTTGGCCGGCGTCGGGTCGAGCGATTGATGCGGGAAACAGGCGTCCGGGCCTGCTCGTCGAGGCAGTATCGCCAGAGACCGGGGCTTGCCCGGTTCCTCGGCAGCGTCGAGAGTCGTGCGCATGCGGTGGACGTCAGCGCCATCGACAAGGTCTGGGTGGCCGACGTGACGTATCTCAAAGTGCGCGGCGAGTGGCGCTACCTGGCCACCGTCATGGATCGCCACTCGCGACGGCTGCTCGGATGGGCGTTGGGCAAGGATCGAACAACGACACTGACGCGCCGTGCGCTGGCTGCCGCGCTGCGCACGCGCAAGCCTGCAGACGGCACCGTGTTCCACAGCGATCGCGGCATCGAGTTCATTGCCGGCGACTTCAAGCGCCAGGTGCAGCGCGCCGGCCTCGCCCAATCGGTCAACCGCCCCAAGCGCATGAACGATAACGCGCACATGGAGTCCTGGAACAAGTCGATGAAGTCCGACATGTATCACCGACAGACCTTCGCCAGCGACCAGGACCTGCACGCGGCCATCCGCGGCTACGTCGACTTCTACAACCACCAGCGCCTACACTCGGCGCTGGGTTACACCGCACCCGCCGACTACGAGCGCAGATGCGCCTAACCAACGGGTGTCCACTTTATCGAAGGAAGTCCCCATGGCAGGAAGAGCTTGCCATGTGTGCCGCTCCACTGCGCGGGTCGGCTTAGCTTAGGCGTTAGGCCTCGCACTCACGCTCTATGGTATCCGTCAATCATGCGCTTAGTTCAGCTCGTCCGCAGACATTTTCCAGTACGGCGAATAGTCATTTGCGCACTGGCCGGTCTTCTTATTTTTTACCACACGTACACTCTCTTCGATTTGTACTTTGGCTCAGGCACTGATTTGTACGAAGATGGGGGCGGACATGCATACCCCTTGTTTGAGCACACGCAATCTATTCTTCGCGTGATGATTGTCGTCAGCCTGGTTTTCGTGGCCATGAACAGGCGATTCGCTCTATATGGAATGTGGGCTGCAATATCGGCGCTGGTAGCGACTCACTACTGGGCATTCTTCTTTGACCTCCCGTTTCTTTTCTTGGATGGCAGACACCCGCTCTCATATCTAAAGGGATTTATCATTCCCACCGTGATTTCGCTTTTGTACTTCTCTGTGAATTCAAAGCGGAAGCCTCGCGAGCCAAGTGCCGCCAGCGAGGGGTGAGTTAACCTGCGGCGCCTGACCATTCATTCAAGGCGACGCCGCTTCGCGGTGCAGCCTGATTCAGGTGCTGGGTCCGCATGGGGGTTTGTCGTGAACGTCATGTTGAAGCGAGCGTACGAATCTCCGGCCAAGAACGATGGTGACAGGATTCTCGTAGATCGTCTTTGGCCACGAGGCCTGGCCAAGGTCAACGCTGAAATCGATCTCTGGCTCAAAGAGGTCGCGCCATCGACCGGGCTTCGCCAATGGTTTGGGCATGACCCGGAGAAATGGTCCGAGTTCAAGAGAAGGTATCGCGCTGAGTTGAAGATCAATCCAGCATGGTCTGAGCTTCAAGCGCTCGCCCGTCAAGGAGATCTCACTCTTGTGTACGGGGCCAAGGATCAATTGCACAATGAAGCGGTGGTGCTGAAGGAGCTCCTGGAGCGCCGCACCTGACAACTCATTCGAGCCGAACGGCACGCCAGTCAAGGCTATGAGTTGCAACTGTTCGCTTTGCCGACGCGTGGGAGGCGTTTGGGCCTACTGGAGTTCGCGTGAAGTCCGATGAGTTCCGCCTCGCTCGGTTCCTGCATGCCCAGGAACATTCCTACGCCGCTGCACTGCAGGAGCTGTGCTCCGGCAGGAAACGGTCGCACTGGATCTGGTTCGTCTTTCCCCAGCTCAGGGGGCTTGGGCGCAGTTCCAACTCCGAGGTGTATGGCGTGGCCGGCCTGGCCGAGGCTCGCGCTTACCTTGCAGATCCGATTCTGGGGCACCGGCTCCGAGAAGCGACACGAGCCATGCTGGCTCATCAGTCCTTGGGCGCGAGCGCCCTGCTCGGCGACCTCGATGCGCTGGAGTTCCGGTCGTGTCTTACGCTGTTCTCGGTCGCTGATCCATCCGAGCACGTCTTTGCAATGGCGCTTGAGCGCTTCTTCGCTGGGGAGCGTGATGTGCGGACACTTGAGCTGCTGGACGCGCAGGGTGAGGCCTAACACCATCATGTCCCCGTACACCGGCGCCGTGTCCGGCCCGAACCCGTGCCAGGATTGGCATCAACGCGCGATTTTCCACTTGCAGGTGAGCGGACATGAGACATGGCGAACGACATCGCACCCATCGGACCGGCTGGCTTCGCGCGGCGGTGCTTGGCGCGAACGACGGGATCGTATCCACCGCCAGCCTGGTGCTCGGTGTGGCCGCCGCCGGTGCAGGCACACGCGCGATTCTCGTCGCGGGTGTCGCCGGCCTGGTCGCCGGTGCCATGTCGATGGCCGCCGGCGAGTACGTGTCGGTCAGTTCGCAGGCGGACACCGAACGCGCCGACCTGGACCGCGAGCGCAAGGAGTTGGCGGCCAACCCGGAAGAGGAGCACGAGGAACTGGTGTCGATCTACATGCAGCGGGGGCTGGACAGGGAGTTGGCGACGCGCGTTGCCACGCGCCTGACCGCGCATGACGCGCTTGGCGCCCACGGCCGGGACGAGCTTGGCATCTCGGAAACGCTGGCAGCGAAGCCAGTCCAGGCCGCACTGGCTTCGGCTGGAACCTTCGCCGCGGGCGCGGCGTTGCCGCTGCTGATGGTGCTCGTGCTTCCGCAGGCCGGAGTGATGTGGGGAGTGGCCGGCAGTTCGCTGCTGTTCCTCGCGTTGCTGGGTCTCGTGGCGGCGCGGGCGGGCGGTTCGCCAGTATCGGCTTCGGTGCTGCGTGTCGCCTTCTGGGGCACGCTGGCCATGGGCATGACGGCAGCGGTTGGCGCGCTCTTTGGCGTGAGCGCATGAGACAACCAGTTCGCGCAGCGCTCGTTCAGACTCTGGCTGATCGACGGCGGCGACCACGCCGTGCAGTTCCTGCTGTTCGGGCTGGTGCTTGGCCTCTGGAGCTGAATTCGAGGATGGCGCGTGGTGTCACATGTCGGCTCCACGGGCCGTCAATGCACGCAGTCGTATCCCGTTCGCCAGGAGGGCGTGGAGCGTGACGCTGGAGGGCGCATCAAATGAAGACGTTCATCGTGCTGCTGGGCTGGTGCCTGCTGTTTGTCCTGTGCTGGCCCCTGGCGCTGCTGGCCCTGGTGCTGTGGCCGCTCGCGTGGCTGGTGCTGCTGCCGTTCCGCCTGGTGGGCATCACGTTCGCCGCGCTGTTCGCGCTGCTGCAGGCGATCCTGTTCCTGCCCGCACGCCTGCTTGGCTGGCGTCCGTCCCGTCCCGTGTCTGCCTGAAGGCCCACGCGCTCAAGCACGTCCAGGAGTCGCCATGACCAGGTACGCCGCACCGCTTCGACGCGCACTGATGGCGGTGAACGGGATCCACCGCGACATCGCAGCCGAATAGGCGCGGGCTTACCGCGCCCGCGCGCCCGGCACCGCGACCTGCGGCTTGGCACCGGCAAACCGCTCGCCGAAGAAGTCGCCGTCGTTCCAGCGCGGACGCGCGTCCTCGGCGCCGATCTGCCAGGCGATGCGCGCGGAGAGGCGGGCGAGGCGCGCGGCATCGTCGTAGTGGATCGGCAGCGTCGCGTCGTCGCAGGGGCGGTGATAGCAGTTGCGCATGAACCAGGTGGACGACACCCGCGGGTCGCGCGCGGTATCCACCGGCTCCACGCCACCGTCCAGGTACACCGCCGGAATGCCGGCGCGCACGAACGAGAACTGGTCGCTGCGCACGAACACGGCTTCTTCGGGGAAGGGATCCGACGACACCGCCACGCCGATCTCGGCCGCCGCCGCATCCACCACCGCCTTGAGCGACGAGTGCTGCACGCCGATCGACACCACGTCGCGGCTCGGGGCGGTCAGCACCGGCATGTCGATGTTGATGTTGGCCACCAGCGACCCGCGCGGCACGGTGGGGCGCTGCGCGAACCACTGCGAGCCGAGCAGGCCCTGCTCCTCGCCGGTCAGGGCGACGAACAGCTGCGAGCGCCGCGGCGCTGTTTCGCCCGCCTGCAGTTCGCGTGCCGCCTCCAGCATCACCGCCACGCCGAGCGCGTTGTCGATGGCGCCGTTGTGGATCGTGTCGCCCTCAACCTCGGCGCCGACGCCGACGTGGTCGAGGTGCGCGGTATGCACCACGTACTCGTCGGCCAGCATCGGATCCGCGCCGCGCAGCAGGCCCACCACGTTGCGCGACTGCATCGGTTCCACCCGGGTGCGCACGGCGAGCGACAGGGTGCCGGGCAGGTCGAAGCCGCGCAGCGTGCCTGCGCGCGCGTCGGCGAGCAGCTGCGCGGCGCTGCGGTCGTGGCCGGCTAACAGGGCGTCGGCGGCGGCGGCGCTGACGCGCGCCACCACCTTCAGGCCGGGCCAGGTGTCGATGCCGCGGCCGTCGTCGTCGCGCAAGCGCAGCGCGGGCTTGTCCCAGCCGGCGGCGCTGCGCGCCCAGGGCAGGCGCACTTCGTCGTCGGCCGTGCCCACCAGCACCACGCCCACGGCGCCGCGTTCGGCGATGCCGCGCAGCTTTTCCTGCAGCGAGCCGTGGAAGGCACGGCGGGTGTCGTCGAAACCCGCCGGCGCGCCGCCCAACATCATCGCCACCTTGCCGCGCAGGTCGAGGCCGGCAAAGTCGTCGTGGCCGAGTTCGGGCGCATGCACCGCCTGGCCGACGAACACCGCCGGCGCGTCCACTTCGGCCAGCGGCTGGTTGAAGTTGGCCATCGGCAGGAACTCGTCCTGGAACGCCAGCGCGATCACCTCGCCGTTGCGGTGCACCTCGAGGCGTGCACCGTCGGCGGCGATGGTGCCGCGCAGCAGCGGCACGCGCTGGAACCAGCTGCCGTCGTCGCCGCTCGGCGCGAGGCCGATGGCGGCGAAGCGCTCCGCGACATGCTCGGCCGCGAGGTCGAAGCCGGCCGTGCCGGTTTCGCGGCCGTGCATGCGGTCGTCGGCGAGCGCGCGCACGTCGGCCTCGATGCGGTGGGCAGCCGGATCGGTCGAGCGCGGGGCGCTGGGTGCGCGGATCTGGCCCGATGCCGCCGGCGCGGTGTCACGCGAGCAGGCGGGCAGTGCGACGGTCAATGCGACGGCGAGCAGGGCCGGCGCGATGCGGCGGGCGGTGAACGGCATGGGGGCGTCCGGCGATGCGAAGGCCGCCAGCCTAGCCTGCGGCACCCGCTGCGGTCACGGCTCCAGGAACAGCGCGGCAATCGCCCGCGCCGTCGCATAGGGCTCCGGATCGTTGCGGTTGCTGAGCAGCACCACGGTCAGGCGCTGCCGCGGCCAGTGCAGGATCACGTTGCGGAAGCCGATGGTCTCGCCGGAGTGCCACAGCAGGTCGCCATGCAGGCGCCAGCCGTAGCCGTAGGCGTCGACGTCGGGCTCGCCGGTGGGCGTGGTGGTCTGCGCCGCCACCATGCGTGCGCGTGACGCTGGCGACAGCAGGCGGCCATCGTCGAGCGCTGCCGCCCATGCGGTGAGATCGTCGATGGAGGCGTAGATGCCGCCGTCGCCGAGCACGGCGCTGGTGGTGCTCTGGTCGGTGCGCTGCCAGCCGTCCGCCGCCGTGCTGTAGCCGTAGGCGCGGTGCGCGACCTGCGATACGCCGTCCTCGAACGCCACCGCGCCGTCCATGCCCAGCGGGGCGAAGATCCGCGCCTGCAGGAAGTCCGCGTAGCGGCGGCCGGATGCTTCTTCCACCACGCGCGCCAGCAGCGCGTAGCCGGTGTTGCTGTAGCGGTAGGCGCTGCCGGGCGCGAAGTACGGGGCGATGGCCGCGGCCGGTGGCGTGCCGGCGGCCGCATCGCAGGGCAGGCCGTTGGCCAGCAGGCACACCACGTCGGCGTCGCGCACCTGGCCGCTGAAGTCCGCCGCCATCAGGTCTTCGTAATCCGGCAGGCCGCCGGTGTGCGCGAGCAGGTGGTGCAGGGTCACGCCGTCGGCATGCGCGGGGAGGGCCGGCAGCCAGCGGCGCACCGGATCGTCCAGCCGCAGCACGCCGTCGTCGATCAGCAGCAGCACCGCGGTGGCGGTGAACTGCTTCGACACCGAGGCCAACCGGAAGCGGGTCGCCGGCGTGACGGCGATGCCCTGCTCCAGGTCGGCCAGGCCGTAGGCGCGGCGCACCAGGGTGTCGCCGTCGCGCACCACCAGGAGGGCGGCGCCGGGGCCGTCGCCGGCATAGCGCTGCATGTGGCCGTCGATCGCGGTCATCGTGTCGTTTCCCATGGCGCGGCCCGTGAACAGTGCCGCGAGCAGCAGGCATACCTGGGCTGTTGTGCGCATCGGCCGATTCTAGCCGCGGACGGCGATGGTCGCCGCGGTCCCGCCGGGCGCCGCACCTCAACGCTCGCGCCGCGGAAACTCCAGCACCTTGCCGCGTGCGTCGTCCTCATCACGGCCGTCGCGGTGCCACAGTACCGGCACGTCGTGCGGGGTCGGCAACTCGAACTGCTCGCGCTGCGCACGCTCGGCCTCCGCGGCCAGCTCGTCCTCGATCTCCCAGCTGTAGCGCTTGCGCGGGGCCATCGGGTCGAGGCGGCGGAACAGCCACGCCGCCAGCGCGCCGCCGACCGCACCGCCCAGGTGCGACTGCCACGACACGCCGGGCTCGCGCGGCAGCACGGTGAGCAGCATGCCGCCATAGAACAGGAAGCCGATCATCGTCGCGGCGATCGCCGCGCGGTCGCGGCGCAGCACGCCGAGCACGAACACCAGGAACATCAGGCCATGGGTCACGCCGCTGGCGCCGATGTGGAACGAGCCCGGCTCGCCCAGCAGCCACGCGCCCACGCCGGAGCCCAGCCACATCAGCGGCAGCCCGCGCAGGGTGGCGCGCGGATACACGCCGCCCGCCAGCGTGCCGAGGAACAGGATCGACAGGCTGTTGGCCACCAGGTGCTCGAGCGAGCCGTGCAGCAGCGGCGCGGTCAGCAGGCCCATCAGGCCCGCCATGCTGCCCGGCGCCACCGCGAACGCGCGCGTGGCCAGCATGCCCTGCACCAGGTCCATCAGCACCAGCACCGCCACCGCGGCCAGGCTGCACCAGGCGGCGCGGCTGAAGCGCCGCCAGTCGGCGCGGCGCTGGGCGGCGGGGTCGGCGGGCGGGTCCGTGTCGGGCAGGTACATGGACCAACAATGGCGCCACCTGCCGCCAACGCAAGGGCCGTGGGCACCCCGGCGCGGCGCCGCCGGGCCGCAGCCGCGCGGCGCGACCCGGTAGAATCGCGCCATGAATGACGCCCTGCCCGTGGTCCGCCTGCGCAACGCCTGGCGGTCCAGCCATCCGTGGATCTTCCAGAAGCTGGTCGAAAAGCCCAACCCGCGCCCCAAGCCCGGCGCCATCGTCGACGTGCTCAACGTCGACGGCGAGTGGATCGGCCGCGGTTTCTACAACGGCCATTCGCGGATCGCGGTGCGCATCCTCGAGATCGATCCCGACGTGGTCGTCGACGCCGCCTGGTTCGCGCGCAAGATCGCCGCCGCCGTGGCGCTGCGCCGCGAGGTGCTGCGCCTGGACGAGGTCGGCGACGCCTGGCGGGTGGTGCACAGCGAGGGCGACGGCCTCAGCGGCCTGGTGGTGGACCGCTACGCCGACCTGCTGGTCATCGAGCTGTTCAGTGCCGGCATGTTCCGCCACCGCGAATGGATCATGGACGCGCTGCGCGCGCAGTTCCCGGGCTGCCGCTTCCACGTCTCCGCCGACGAGCACGTGCAGAAGCAGGAGAGCTTCGACTTCCACGGCACCAGCACCACGGAGCCGGCGCTGATCACCGAACACGGCATCCGCTTCCGCGCCGATCCCGCGGGCGCGCACAAGACCGGCTTCTTCGCCGACCAGCGCGACAATCGGGAGTGGCTGAGCCGCCAGGTCAACGGCAAGCGCGTGCTTGACCTGTGCTGCAACACCGGCGGCTTCGCCGTGTATTCGGCGGTGCGCGGCGCGGCGGAAGTCGTGGGCGTGGACATCGACGCCGACGTGATCGAGCTCGCCAAGGGCAACGCCCGCCTCAACAACGTGCGCCCGCGCTTCGTGCAGGCCGACATCTTCCCGTGGCTGCGCGATGCCGCCAACGCCGGCGACCAGTACGACGTGGTGATCCTGGACCCGGCCAAGATGACCCGCGACCGCGAGCAGGTGATCCCGGCGCTCAAGAAGTACCTGGACATGAACAAGCTCGCGCTCGGCGTGGTGAAGCCGGGCGGCCTGCTGGCCACGTTCTCGTGCACGGGGCTGGTGAGCGAGGAGCAGTTCCTCGACATGCTGCGCCGCGCGGCGTACTTCTCCAACCGCACCGTGCAGGTGCTCAAGGTGTCCGGCGCCGGCCCCGACCATCCGTTCATGGCGCACGCGCAGGAATCGCGCTACCTCAAGGCGGTGTTCTGCCGCGTGCTGGACTGACCGCGCTGCACAGGGTTTGTACAACCCGGCGCTTCATCCATGTCTAACCGGTCCGTACCTAGCGTGTGCGGGCCGCGCCGTGGGCCTCATCACGGTGTCCACGTATCGCGGCGACTTCCCCCAGTCCCGGATCCGGAGAACCCCATGCGCAGCTGGTTGATCGTCCCCTTCACCGCCCTGTTTGCAACGTCGGCGCATGCCGCGGGCCCCGAGGCGGGCCGCTTCTCGATGTCGCTGTTCGGTGGCGCGGATGTGCCGCTCAGTGGCGATGTCCACGACGGCGCGGTGGCCGCCATCCCCAACCTCGGCCCGCTGAATCCCGACCTCGCGGGCGTCGATGCGGAGCTGCGCATCGGCGCGCGCGGGCACGACCGCATCTACGACTTGGCCACGACGTTCGGCGTCGAGTTCGCGTACGCGTTCGACGACCGCTCCGAGATCTTCGGCCAGGTGCGGCAGACGCGCGCCGGCGAAGGCACGGTGCAGGTCGGCGGCGCCTACGTGCCGGCGCTGGCGACCGAGCTGCCGGTGTACGGCACCTTCGGCGCCTACGAGGCGCTTTCGGCCGAGCTGGGCTACCGCTACTACTTCGGCACGGCGGGCAGCGCGCGTCCGTTCGTGGGCGCACGCCTCGGTGCCTCGCGCACCGACGAGATCCGCGCCACGTTCGAGATCCCGGATGCCGCGATCACGATCGCCGATGCGCCGTTCTACGACTCCGGCTGGGCCGCCACCGGTGGGCTGGATGTCGGCGTGATCATGCCGGTCAGCGACACCTTCAGCGTCACGCTCGCCAGCGGCGTGCGCTATGTCGCCGACCTCAAGGACGACGACAGCGCCATCGGCGGGCTTGGCCTGGCGAGCATCAACGACACCGGCAGCCGGTTCTCCGTGCCGGTGACGCTGTCGGCGCGCTGGGACTTCTGACGCGCGCCGTGTTTGGCCACGTGCCCGTCGCCGCGGCAACGCGCCGGCGGGCACGTGGTGCTTTTTCCTGCACGCGGCGGCGGTCGCTGCGCATGAGACGGCAGCCACTACACTGTCGTCATGGACTCCATGACGCTCCTGATCCTGATCGCCGGCCTGCTGCTGCTGGCCGTGGTGTTGCTGTGCGTGCTGCTGTTCCGGCGTCCCGACGGGCGCCACGCGGAGCAGCTCGAGCGCGCGCTGCGCGACGAGCAGCGCGATGGCCGCGGCGAGCTGCGCCAGCACCTCGACAGCGCGTCCAGCGCGCAGATGCAGCGCGTCGACGCCTTCGGCCTGCAGCTGCAGGCGCTGGCCACCGGCATGGACAAGCGGCTGGATGAATTCACCCTGCGCACCGACCAGCGCCTCGACGTGCTGCGCGAGGCGCTGACCGAAGACGCGCGCAAGGCGCGCACCGAAGGCGCGCAGGCGCAGCAGCGCGGTGCCGAAGTGGTGGGCGAACGGCTGTCCGACCTCACCCAGCGCAACGAACTGCGCATCGGCGAGATGCGCGCCACGCTGGAGGCGCGCCTCAAGGACATGCAGGCCGACAACGCCGGCAAGCTCGAGCAGATGCGCGCCACCGTCGACGAGAAGCTGCAGTCCACGCTCAACACCCGCCTGGACGCGTCGTTCAAGATCGTCTCCGAGCGCCTGGAGCAGGTGCAGCGCGGGCTGGGCGAGATGCAGCAGCTGGCCACCGGCGTCGGCGACCTCAAGCGCGTGCTCAGCAACGTCAAGGATCGCGGCGGCTGGGGTGAGGTGCAGCTGGAGAACATCCTCGAGCAGACGCTCACCGCCGAGCAGTACGCCAAGAGCGTGCGCGTGCGCCCCGGCGGCAACGAAGCGGTGGATTTCGCGGTGCGCCTGCCTGGCCGCAGCGGCGACGACGCGCCGGTGTGGTTGCCGATCGATGCCAAGTTCCCGCGCGAGGATTACGAGCGCCTGCTCGATGCGCAGGAAAAGGGCGACGTGGAGGCGGTGCGCACCAGTGGCATGCAGCTGGAGCGCGCGATCCGCATCCAGGCCAAGTCGATCTGCGAGAAGTACGTGGTGCCGCCGCACACGACCGACTTCGCGATCATGTTCCTGCCCACGGAGGGCCTCTACGCCGAGACCATCCGCCGCCCCGGGCTGACCGATGTCCTGCAGCGCGAGCATCGCGTGGTCCTCGCGGGGCCGACCACCTTCACCGCGCTGCTCAACAGCCTGCAGATGGGCTTCCGCACGTTGGCCATCGAGCAGCGTTCCAGCGAGGTCTGGCAGCTGCTGGCGGCGGTGAAGGGCGAGTTCGGCAAGTTCGCCGGCGTTCTGGAGCGTGCCACCACCCAGCTGGACACGGTGCAGAACAGCATCAAGCAGGCTGGCGTGCGCACGCGCGCCATCGAACGCAAGTTGCGCGGCGTGGAGAGCCTTCCCGGCACGGAAGCCGACGCATTTCCGCTGACGGGCGACGACCCGGTCGGCTGAGGCGCACGCCGCACCCCGCGGAGTGCGGCCCGGCGCGGTTTACGGCGTGGACGTGCCCGGCACGATCGGCATCACGTCCACCGGCACCGTGGCATCGTTGTCGTCGAACAGGTAGTCCGGCAGGCCGTCACCGCTGTCGTCGCCTTCGCGGATGCGGTCACCGTGGATCTGGTAGTCGCGGCGCTGCATCCAGGCGTCGCGCACCAGCGCGTACTCGTCGTCGGCACCCTCGCGCAGGCGGTCGAGCGCGAACAGCTGGGTGCGCACGTCTACCAGCTGCAGGCCCTGCAGGAACACGCGCACGCTGTCCTCGCCCACCTGGCGCACCGGCGACAGCGGGCCGTCGCCGACCAGCCCGAACGCGTCGCGCACCGTGCGCGGCCCGAACAGCGGCAGCTCCAGGAAGCGCGAGTTCTTCCAGCCCCAGACGCCGAGCGTCTGCCCGAAGTCCTCGCTGCGGTTGGGGATGCCCATGCGCGAGGCCGGGTCGAACAGGCCGCCGACGCCGAGGGTGGCGTTGACCAGGAAACGGCCCAGCGACTGCCCGGACTGCTTCGGCCGGCCCTGCAGCAGCGCGTTCACCGCGCTCGACGGCTGGCCGAGGTTGTTGAAGAAGTTGGACACGCCGAGCCGCATCGGGCGCGGCACCACCTTCACGTAGGCGCGTGCCAGGGGCGTGGCGATGGTGCGGTCGACGACGTTGTTGAAGCTGTGCACCTTGCGGTTCCACGGCTCCCAGGGATCGAGCGCCCGCGGCGACTCGGCCGGTGCGGGCAGGGTGTCGTCGGCGACCGGGTCGTAGGGCGCGGCACCCCAGATGGCGTCGTAGTCGACTTCGGCGTCGGTGCGCTGGTCCACTGCAGGCGCGGCGATGCCCGGGACGGCAGCGGCGGCGTCGCCACCGCCAACTCCGACGTCCGTCTCCGGCAGCGGTCCTGCCGCCGTGGCATCCAGCGCGCCATCGCCCGCCATGGAGGCCTGCGCCGGCACGCCTTCGACCAGCGGCCCGGGGGCGGGTTCGGACACGCCCCGCGAGGGGGTGCCGGCGCACCCGGCCAGCACCAGCGCGGCGAGAAGGACGGCACCGGTGCGCAGGCGGGTCGGGGTAGCAGGAGTCATCACGGCGTCCAGGAAGGGGACAGGTCAGCGCGCGAACGCGAGCCGGTCATCGAGACGATACGCGGCGCGCAGCTCGGCGAGGCCGGCGGGCATGCCGTCGATGGCGAGGCCGGTGCCATCGCCGGCGCCCAGCTCCGCCAGCAGCGCCAGGCCGGCGCTGTCGAGCTGCTGCACGCCGGCGACGTCCAGCCGCCGCGCGCCGGCACGCAGTGCCTGCGCCGCCTGCCAGAGCGCGGGCACGTGCGCGCGCAGCAACGCACCGGTGAACACCAGTGCGTCGCCGTTGCGGCGTACGCCGGCGTCAGTTGGTGCCGGCATCGGCCTGCACGCGGCCGGCGCTCAGGTCCGCGGCCACCTGGCGGATCGACTTGCGGCTCAGCGGGGTGTCGAACTGCTGGCGGAAGGTCTGCACGAACGACACGCCTTCCACCATCACGTCGAACACCTTCCAGGTGCCGCCGACGTTGCGCATCAGGTAGTCGACCGGGATCGGCTCGCCACCCGCGCGCAGCATCTCGCTGGCCACGCGCACGCCGGCGCCGCGCGGCAGCGCGGTCTCGGACTTCACGCGCACCCGCAGGCGGGTGTTGAAGTCGAGCAGCGACGAGCCGTAGCGGCGCATCAGGTTCTCGGCCAGCGCATCGGCGAACACCTTGACGTCGGCATCGGCGGCGCCGCGGCCGTGGCGGCCCAGCACCTGGCGCGCCGCGTATTCGCGGTCGAACATCTGGTCGAACTCGCCGGTGATGAACTGCTGCAGCTTGCCGCGGTCGGCGGTGAACTCGGCGCGGCGCGATTCCAGCGTGGCCAGCACGCGGGTGCTGTTGTCGAGCACGAGCTTGCTGGGCGAGCCCTGCGCCGCGGTGGCGGCCGGCTTTGCGGCGGCGGCCTGGGCGAACGCGGTGGAGGGCGCGGCTGCGACCAGCGCGGCGGCGATGGCAAGGGGAAGCAGGATCTGGCGTACCGTCATGGGGTCGTCTCCGGGGGGGGCGGGGAGGTGGTGGTGTCGGGCGGTGCGGTCGCGGCATCATCGCCGCCGCCGCTGAACATGTACTTGCCGACCATCTGCATCAGGTCGACGGCGGGCTGGGTGTAGACCAGCTCCTCGCCGGGCTTGAACACTTCCATGTCGCCGCCGGGCTGCATGCCGACGTAGCTGTCACCGAGCAGGCCGCCGGTGAGGATGCCGGCCGAGGTGTCCACCGGGATCTCGTTGTAGCGGCTGTCGATTTCCATGGTCACGATGGAGTCGAACTTGACCGGATCAAGGGTGATGCCCGATACGCGGCCGATGCTCACGCCGCCGATCTTGACCGCGGCGTTGGGCCGCAGCTGCCCGAGGTTGGTGAAGCGCGCGGTCAGCTCGTAGCTGTCGCGCGACAGCCCGAAGCGGCCATTGGTGGAGGCGAACGCCAGCACCAGCAGCGACGCCATCGCCAGCAGCAGGAACGCTCCAACCGCGAATTCGACGCGGGGACCACGTGAAGTACTCATTGTGAAACCTCGGAAAAGCGGGCGTTCGCGTTCATCGGAACAGCAGGGCGGAGAGGACGAAGTTGAACATCAGGACCAGCAAGGAGGCGTTGACGACGGCGCGGGTGGTGGCCAGCGACGTGCCCTCGATGGTCGGTTCGGCGTGGAAGCCGACGTAGGCCGCGACCAGCGCCGCGGTGCCGCCGAATACCGCGGACTTCATGAATGCGACCAGGAAATCGTCGCGGAAATCGACCGCGTCGCGCAGCGTCTGCCAGAACCCGCCGTTGTCGATGCCCAGCACCTGCACCGCCTCGAACCAGCTTGCGGTCAGCGCCAGGCTCACGAAGAACGCGGTGAGCAGCGGCACCGCGATCACCGCCGCCCAGAAACGCGGCGCCACCGCCTTGGCGATCGGGTCGATGGCCATCAGCCCGAGCGCCTGGATCTGGTCGGTGGCGCGCATCAGCGCCAGCTCCGCGGCGATCGACGACCCGGCGCGGCCCACGAACAGCAGCGCGGTCAGCACCGGCGCAAGCTCCCGGTACAGGCCGAGGCCGATCAGCACGCTCACCTGGTTGGCTGCGCCGTAGGTCTCCAGCGCGCGGTAGCCCAAGAGCGTGAGCGACAGGCCCACGAACGCGCCACCGACGGCGATGATCGGCAGGCTGCGCGCGCCGATCTTGTAGATCTCGCGCGTCAGCTCGACGAAGAAATCGGCGGTCGGCTTCGAGGCACGCAGCACCGACAGCGAGAACAGCCCGGCGCGGCCCAGCGAGCGCGTGGCTTCGACGAACGGCATCAGCGCGCCTCCAAGGTCTGCGTGGCACGGGTCTCGACCGCATCGAACGCGATCGGCCCGTCCGGCTCGCCGCGCAGGAACTGCAGCAGCAGCGGGTCGTTGCTGGCCTCGAGTTCGGCCGGCGTGCCGGTGAACACGATGCGGCCGTCGGCGATCACGATCGCCTGGTCGGCGATCGGCAGGGTTTCGTGCACGTGGTGGCTCACGATGACGCTGGTCAGGCCGAGGCTGGCATTGAGCCGCGCGATCAGGCTCATGATCACGCCCGAGGCGATCGGGTCCAGCCCGGTCAGCGGCTCGTCGTAGACCATCAGCGGCGGGTCGAGCGCCAGCGCACGCGCCAGCGCCACGCGCCGCGCCATGCCGCCGGACAGCTCGCGCGGGTAGAGGTCGGCGGCGGCGCGCAGGCCCACCGCGTGCAGCTTCATGCGCACCAAGCGGTCGATCACCGGCTTCGGCAGGCGCGTGTGGGTGCGCAGCGGCAGCGCCACGTTCTCGGCGGCGGTGAGGTCGGTGAGCAGGCCGTTGCCCTGCAGCAGCACGCCGATCGACTTGCGCAGCTCGAGCAGCGGCCGCTGCCGGCGCGGCACGTCCTGGCCCAGCACTTGCACGGTGCCCGCGGCCGGCGGCAGTTCTCCGGTGAGCGCGGCGAGCAGCGTCGACTTGCCGCTGCCGGAGGGGCCGAGCACGGCAGTGATGCTGCCGCGCCGCACCGCCAGGTCGATGCCGGACAGGATGGTGCGCGCGCCACGGTCCAGCTGCACGCCGGAAAGGCGCACGGCGGTATCCGGCAATGGCAGTGCGGTGTCGGGCATCGTGTCTGGCAATTGGTAGGGGGGGTGCGACGGACAAAATCCGGCGAATGATGTGGCGCTGCGCCTGAATGCGGGCGGAGTGCCTGAACGCGTTGGAGTGGAATTATCGCGCACTCGCTACCGGTGACGCGCGGCGGGCGTGGAATGCAGCGTATGTGCGCGCCGGTGCGCGGGCTGTGCACACCTGCGCGTATCGCCTGCTGCGACGCCCCTCCGGCATCATGGCCGCATGACCCAGGGGACCGGCGACTTCCGCCTCTACCATTCCAATGCGCTGGACGTGCTCGCCGGACTGCTGGCCGCGGAGCTGCGCACGCCCGCGCCCGGCCAGGGGTTGCTGGAGCCCGACACCATCCTGATCCCGCAGGTGGCGATGCGCCGCTGGCTGCAGGCCACGCTGGCCGAAGCGCACGGCGTGGCCGCCAACCTGGAGTTCCTGACGCCCGGCGAGTTCGTGCAGCGCGCGCTGGATGGCAACGTACCGGGGCGTGGCGACGACCTCGATGCCGCCGCATTGCGCTGGCGCATCCATGCCGCGCTGGCGGATCCGGCGGTCCTGCGCGAACGCGCGCTGCAGCCCATGCGCGCGTATCTCGAGACCGCCCCCGACCCGCTGAAGGCCTGGTCCTTGGCCGGCGAGCTCGCGCAGGCGTTCGAGAAGTACAAGGCCTGGCGCCGCGAATGGCTGCTGGCATGGGAAGCCGGCGACGCGCCGCGCGATCCGCAGGCGGCGCTGTGGCGGCGCGTGGCGGGCGGCACCGACCACCGCGCGCGCCGCATTGACGCCTACCTGTCTGGCTTCGCGCGCGCCGATGGCCCGCCGCCGGCCGGCCTGCCGAAGCGGCTGTTCGCTTTCGCCATCCTCAACGTGTCGCCGGACGTGCTGCGCGTGATCGCCAGCCAGGCGCGCGTCGGCACGCTGCATCTGTATGTGCCTTCGCCCAGCCGCGACTACTGGGGCGACCTGCAGCGCGTGCGCGGCGGCGATCCGGACGCGGCCGCCGGCGAGAATCCACTGCTGCGCGCCTGGGGTGCGGCCGGGCGCGACTTCATGGCGGTGCTGGGCAATTACGAAGTGGTGCACCCGGACGTCGAGTTCCGCGGCGATGCCGATCCGGGCGAGGGCGGCGGCGCGCTGCACGGCAGCCTGCTGCGGCGCCTGCAGTCGGACCTGTTCCATCGCCGGCCGTCGCCGCCGCCGGTACCGACCGCCGAAGATGCACGCACCCGGCTGCCGGCGCTGCGCCGCGACGACCCCAGCCTGCAGGTGCACGCCTGCCACACCCGACTGCGCGAGCTGCAGGTGCTGCACGACCAGCTGCGCGCGCTGTTCGAGGATCCGCGCTTCGACCCGCCGCTGGAGCCGCGCGAGGTCGCGGTGCTGGCGCCGGACATCGATCCCTATCTGCCGTATCTGGACGCCGTGTTCGGCGGCCGAGGCCGCGCCGACGCCATTCCCTATGCGGTCGCCGACGCCAGCCCGCTCGCCGGCGAGCCGCTGGCGGAAGTGTTCCTGCGCCTGCTGGCGCTGCCGGTGGCACGCTTCGGCCTGGTGGAAACGCTGGACCTGCTGGCCAGCCCGCCGCTGGCCGAAGCCGCCGCGCTCGATGCCGCCGCCTTCGCGCGCCTGCACGCCTGGCTGCATGCCGCCGGCGCGCGCTGGGGCCTGGACGCCGCGCACCGCGCGCGCCTGGATGCGCCGGCGGACGACGCTTATACATGGGCGTTCGCCCTGGACCGCCTGCTGCTCGGGCACGCCAGCGGCAGCGACGCGCCCATCACCACCACCAGCGGCCAGGTGATCGCGCCGATGCCGGAGCTGGAAGGCAGCGCGCTGGACGCGCTCGACACCCTGGTGCGGCTGCTGCGCGTGCTGGCGCGCCATGCCCGCGTGCTGGATGAAGCGCTGCCGCCCGAGGGTTGGCGCGAGCGCCTGCTCCGGCTGCTGGATGCGCTGCTGTCAAAGCCTCCGTCGTCACCGGCGTCGCGTCGCGCGCTGGACCGTCTGCGCAGCCTGATCGATACCTTCGCCGCCGATGCGCGCCGCGCCGGTGTCGACACGCCGGTGTCTGCGGACGTGGTGCGCGCGCATTTCGCCGCCGCGCTGTCGGAAGCCGACACCCGTGCGCCGCTGCTCACCGGCGGCGTCAGCATCGGCCGCATGGTGCCGATGCGCCTGCTGCCGTTCCGCGCGATCTGCCTGCTGGGCATGGACGACGGCGAGTTCCCGCGCCGCGATCCCGCCGGCGGCCTCGACCGCCTCACCGCCGATCTCGCCAGCGGCCAGCGCCGCCAGGGCGATCGCTCCACGCGCGACGACGACCGCTTCCTGTTCCTGCAGCTGTTCAGCGCTGCGCAGGACGTGTTCTACGTGAGCTACCAGGGCGCGGACCCGCGCGACGGCAGCGCGCGCGAGCCGTCGGTGCTGGTGGCGGACCTGCTGGCGGCCGCCGATGCGCAGCACGCGCCGGAGGCGAAGGCGGGCGAGGCGCTGGTGGTGCGGCACACGCTGCAGCCGTTCGCGCCGGCCGCGTTCGGCAGCGACGAGGAGCCGCGTCGGTTCTCGTACCACGCGCAGTGGTGGCCGGCGGCGGCGCAGCCCGCGCAGAAGCGGGTGCCGTTGCCGGCGTGGTTTGGCGATGGGGCGCTGACGGCGCTGGGTGGTGGCAGCGGCGGCGTCGGCGATAGCGGCGGCGGCGCCATCGGCAGTGACGGAAACGCCGGCGGCGGCACGCATCGCACCACGCCGCCGGTTGGCAGCGAGCAGGAAGCCACGCTGGCGCTCGACGAGATGCGCCGTTTCCTGCAGGCGCCGGCCGAAGTGTTCCTGAAGCAGCGCCTCGGCCTGCGCCTGGCAGAGGTGGAAGCGATCGACGAGGACGTCGAGCCGCTGCTGGCGCCGGGCCGCGGCTTCGCGCGCCAGCTGCTGCAGAAGGCGGTGTTCGACGCCGTGCTGCGTGGTGACGACGACAGCACCACGCATACCCTGCTGCGTGCGCGCGGCCTGCTGCCGTCCGGGCCGCTGGGCCGGCGCACGCTGGAGGATGTGCGCGGGCAGGTGGATGCGTATGCGGCCGCCTTCGAAGCGTGGCGCGGCGCTGCGGCACCGGATGCGCCACGCGTCGAAGTCCCGTTCGATGGCGTGGTGCTGCCGGACAGCGGTGGCGTCCCGCGCCGCGTGAAGCTGCAGGGCCGCGTCGCCGATGCCTACCCGCACGGCATCGCACGTATCCGTTTCGATCCGCCCGCCGGGCAGGCTGCGATCCGCAACGGCCTCGACTGGCTGCTGGCGAGCGCGGACGGCCAAGGCGTGCCGCTGGTCGAATTCCACGACGGCGGCGAACACGGCGTCGGCCCGCACGTGCGCGCGCCGCTCGATCCCGACGAGGCGCGCGACGTGCTGCGCATGCTCATCGACCTGCGCACCAAGGGCCTGCGCCGGCCGCTGCCGTTCGCGCCCTACAGCGGCTGGGAGCTGTACCGCGCCGACAGCCTCGAGCGCGGCCTGGACCTCGCGGCCAAACGCTGGCACGGCAGTGACCGCAGCTGGGGCGAGGGCACCGGCGAAGCGCTGCGTCTTGCACTGCGCGGCCGCGACCCGTTCACCGACGAGGCCACGCAGGTCATGTTCGTGGACCTGGCGATGGCGATCTATTCCGCGGTGGTGTCCGGCAAGGTCTACGGCGGCACCGACCTCGGTGCGCTGCGCGACATCGCCGCCAAGCTCGACCTGGAGGACGCCGAATGAGCGCCGACGGCGACACCAAGCACGTGCCCGCGCGCGACCCGTACCTGGACCTCGCGCTCGACGGCGTGCACGCCATCGAGGCCTCGGCCGGCACCGGCAAGACCTTCACCCTGGCCACGCTGGTGGTGCGCCTGGTGGTGGAGCGCGGGCTGCGCGTGGGCCAGGTGCTCGCCGTCACCTTCACCGAAGCCGCCACCCAGGAGCTGCGCAGCCGCATCCGCGCGCGCCTGCTGCTGGCCGAAGCGCTGGTCGGCGCCACGCCGGCGGCAAACGCGTCGCCGGAAGCCACGCTCACCCACGCCGTGCTCGATGCCCACCTCGCGCGCGGCACCGAGTCCGCGGACGCCCTGCGCCGCCGCCTGCACGCGGCCGCCAACGACATCGACCTCGCGGCCATCTTCACCATCCACGGCTTCTGCGCGCGCGTGCTGCGCGAGCACGCGCTGGAAGTCGGCCAGGCCTTCGACGCGCCGGAGCTGCTCACCAGCGACACCCCGCTGTACGAAGCCATCGCCGCCGACCTGTGGCGCTCGCACGGCAGCACGGCCGATGCCGCCGACGACCTGCTGGCGCTGTGGCCGGGCGGCCCGCAGGCGCTGGCGGCGGATCTCGCGCCGCTGGTGCGCGAACCCCTGCTGCGCCCGGCGCTGGCCGAGTTGCCGGACGACCCCGCGCCGCGCCTGCACGCCACCGGCGAGGCGCTGGCGGCCGCCTTCCGCGCCCACGGCGACGATTTCCGCGCCGCGCTGGTGTCCGCGGTGGAAGGCAAGATCCTGCACGGCGGCAGCTACAAGCTCGACTGGATCACCGCGTTGTTCGATTCGCTGCACCACTGGTGCCACGCCGGCGAACGCGGCGCGCCGTTCGAGCACGCCAAGCTCCCGCAGCTGCACCGCGACACCCTGCTGCTGCGCACCAGCGTGAAGTACGTCGGCCACACGCCGGATTCGCCGATCTGCGATGCCGTGCCGGGCTACCTCGAGGCCCTCACCGCGGTGGCCGAGTGGAAGGACGCCCGCCGCGTCGAACTGCTGCACCGCCTGCGCGATGACGCCCGCCTGCGCGTCGCCCGCGCCAAGCAGCAGCAG
Organism: Luteimonas sp. MC1825; assembly: GCF_014764385.1. NCBI lineage: Bacteria > Pseudomonadati > Pseudomonadota > Gammaproteobacteria > Lysobacterales > Lysobacteraceae > Luteimonas > Luteimonas sp. MC1825. The sequence goes on from NZ_CP061714.1 coordinate 102,991, forward strand.
CGCGTGCAGACCTACGACGACCTGATCGACCGCGTCGCCGACGCCATCGACCCCACGCATGACGACGGCCGCCAGGCCGAAGCGCTCACCGCCAAGCTGCGCGCGCAATACGCCGTGGCCCTGGTCGACGAGTTCCAGGACACCGACGCGCGCCAGTGGCGCATCTTCGACCGCGTGTTCGGCGCCGCCAGCGGTGCGCCCGCGCTGTACGTGATCGGCGATCCCAAGCAGGCGATCTACGGCTTCCGCGGTGGCGACGTCGAGACCTACCTCGCCGCGCGCGCGACCGCCGAAGAGGCGCCGCCGCTCGCGCTCAACTTCCGCTCGCGGCCCTCGGTGCTGCGGGCGGTGTCCGCGCTGTACGCACAGGCGCAGGCGGCGTCCGACGCCGACGACAAGGTCCCGCCGCCCTTCATCGACGGTCGCATCGCCTTCAAGCAGGTCGAGCCAGGCGGCGTGCGTACCGATGCCGACTTCCAGCACCACGGCGCCACCGCGCCCGCACTCACCCTGTGGCGCGCACCGCCACCCGAGGCCGACGCCAAGGGCAGGCTCAAACCCCACAGCGCCGGCCGCTCGCGCGAACTCGCCACGCAAGCCTGCGTCGCCGCCATCCACCGCGTGCTGACCGACGCGCGCGACGGCCACGCCAGCATCGAAGGCCGCCCCGTGCAGCCGGGCGACATCGCCGTGCTGGTGCGCTCGCACAACGAGGCCACGCGCATCCGCCACGCGCTGGCGATGGCCGGCATCCCCGCGGTCGCCGCCGGCAAGCAGAGCCTGTTCGCCACGCCCGAAGCGCGCGACCTGCACGCGCTGCTGCTCGCCCTGCTGCACGGCGCCGACGACGGCCGCCTGCGCATGGCGCTGTCCACGGTGCTGGTGGGCCTGGACGCCAGCGCGATCGCCGCGCTCGATGACGATGGCGAAGCCCTGCGCGACTGGCAGCTGAAGGCGCTCGCCTGGCGCGACCGCCTGCAGCGCGGCGGCCCGCTCGCGCTCGTCAACGACCTCTGCGCCGAACACGCCGGGCGCCTGCTCGGCCTGCTCGACGGCGAGCGCCGCCTCACCAACTACCTGCAGCTGGCGGAACTCTTGCAGGACGCGCAGGCGCGCGCGCTCGGCCTGCACGGCCTGGTCGACTGGCTGGCCAACGCCATTGCCGATGCCAATGCCAACGACGAGAGCCAGCTGCTGCGGCTGGAGTCCGACGCCAGGCGCGTGCAGGTGGTCACCCTGCACAAGAGCAAGGGCCTGGAGTACCCGCTGGTGTTCATGCCGTTCGCGGCCATCGGTGCGCCCACGCGCAGCCCCGGGCAGCGCGTCGTGGTGAACGGCGAAGGCGGCCGCGCGCTGCACTGGAAGCTGCTGCCGTCGCGCTCCGGCTGGGAAGACGCGGAGAAAGCCTGGCGCCTCGCGCAGCGCGCCGAAGACGCGCGCCTGCTGTACGTCGGCCTGACCCGCGCGCGCCACGCGCTGTGGCTGGCCAGCGGCATGTTCAGCAACCACGACAAGTCGCCGCTGCTGCACATGGTCGCCAAGCCCGATGCATTGGCCGCAGCGCTTGGCGCCGCGGTCGCGATCGACGACAGCACACCGCCGGCCACGCTGCCGTGGCTCGCGCCGGCATCCACCGACGCCGTACCGCCCGCGCGCATCGCAACGCGCCCACTCGCCAGCGACTGGTGGGTCTACAGCTTCACCCAGCTCGCCAACGCCGAAGGCCAAGGCGATGCGTCCGCCAGCGCCACCCAGCCCGCGCCCGGCGGCCAGGACGAGCCCGCGGCGGATGCCGATGCCGACCTTGCGTCGAGTGCCGACCCTGCCACCGAGGCCGACGTCTTCGACCCGCGCTTCGCCGGCACCCGCTTCGGCGTAGTGCTGCACGACGTGCTGGAACACACCGACTTCGCGCGCTGGGCCGCGTGGACGCCCGGCGCGCCCGCCCCAGGCGCTGACGATGCCGAGCTGATTGCCAAGCGCCTGCGCGCCGGCGGCTACCCGGCCGAGGACATTGACGACGGCATCAACGTGCTCACCCCGCTCATCGGCCACACGCTCACCGTGGTCCTGCCCGAAGGCGTGCGCCTGGCCGACGTGCCTACCGACCGGCGCCGCCCGGAGATCGAATTCCAGTTTGCGCTCGCGCCCACGCGCGTCGACGCGCTGCTCGCGCTGCTGCACCGCCACGGCCTGCTCACCGCGCGCCAGGGCTTCGGCGCGCGCCGCCGGCTGGAAGGCCTGATGACCGGCCTGATCGACCTCACCTACGTGCATGACGGCCGCTGGTACGTGCTCGACTACAAGTCCAACCGCCTGCCCGGCTACGGCCCCGCGCAGCTGGAGGAGGCGATGGCGCACAGCGAGTACGACCTGCAGGCGGTGATCTACACGCTCGCGTTGCATCGCTGGCTGCGCTTTCGCCTGGGTGATGCGTATGAGTACGCGCGGGACTTCGGCGGCGTGCGGTATATGTTTTGCCGGGGGTTGGATTCCTCTCGCGAAGACGCGAAGGGGGTGCAGGCGTGGCGGTTCATGCCGGAGCTGGTGGATGAGCTGGATGCGTTGTTTTCTGGCCACACCGTGGAGGTTGCGGCATGAGCACGCTCCCGCTGTTTCCAGAGCTCCAGGCTGGCGACGCAGTCGACAAGGTCGACGCGGTCGGTGACGCGGAAGCCGTCGCGCCAGAAATGCGCGATGCGCCGCCGCAAGAGCAAGCGCATGGAACGCGCCGCACGGGCCTGCTGCAGGAACTCGTCAAAGCCGGCGCGCTGCGCACGCTCGACCACGCCCTGGCGCAGAGCCTGCGTCGGCTGGATCCGGACACGCCGGACAGCGTGCTCGTAGCGGCGGCGCTGGCCTCGCTCGCGGTGGCATCTGGCCACGCCGGCTTCGACCCGGCAGAGCCGCAGCGCCTGGTCGATGCCGCGATCGACTGGCCGACAGCGGAAGCCTGGTCCGCCGCACTCGAAGCCTCCCGCTGGGTCGCCCGCCCAAGCGCCGGCGATGCCGCATCCGCCGCCGACGCCCCGCTCGTGTACGAGCACGGCCTCGTCTACCTGCGCCGCTACCGCGAGTACGAGCGCCGCCTGGCCGACGGCCTGCGGCGCATCGGCCGCGCCGTCCCGCACACAAGCTCGGCCGCCGGGGATGGCGACGACGCGCACGTCCCTGCGAACCTCGCGCCCCTCTTCGCCCAGCTCTTCCCCGAAGCCGCCACCAGCGACGACCCGCAGTCCCGCGCCGCCGCCGCCGCGCTCCGGCACAGCCTGCTGCTGGTCACCGGCGGCCCCGGCACCGGCAAGACCACCACCATCACCCGGATGCTGGTGATGCTGGCCGCGCAGGCGCTCGAGGCCGGCGCCGCGCCGCCGCGCATCGCCCTGGCCGCGCCCACCGGCCGCGCCGCCGAACGCATGGCCGAGAGCGTGCGCAACGCCGTGCAGGCGCTGCCCGCGCTCGGCGTCGACCCCGCGCTGTGCGCACGGATGCCCACCACCGGCACCACGCTGCACCGCCTGCTCGGCACCATCCCCGACAGCCCGCGGTTCCGGCACCACGCCGACAACCCGCTGCCGTTCGACGTGGTGGTGGTGGACGAAGCCTCGATGATCGACCTGCCACTGATGGCCAAGCTGGTCGAAGCCGTGCCCGACGGTGCGCGCCTGGTCCTGCTAGGCGACCCCGACCAGCTGCCTTCGGTGGAAGCGGGCGACGTGCTCGCCGGCATCCTGCGCGCCGCCGAAGTCACCGCGCCCACCGCCACCTTCCCGGCACGCCACATCCACCTCACCCGCGGCTACCGCCAGAGCGCCGCGCTCGACCTAGCCCCGCTGGCCGCGGCTGTGCGCGAAGGCGACACCGCCACCGCGCTGTCACTGCTGCGCGGCGGAGAGCTGTCCGGCGTGCATTTCCACGAAGGCAACGGCGCTCCGCTGCAGTCGCATCGCGAGCATCTGCTGGCCCACTGGGCGTCGCTTGCCGATGCCAGCGACCCCGCCGATGCGCTCGCTCGCGCCGGACGCCTACGCATCCTCACCGCCGTGCGCGAAGGCCCCCAGGGCGCGCGCGGCCTAAACGCGCGCATCGAGGAAATGCTTGCCGGTACGCGGCGCGGCGCAGGTCCCGCATCAGCGGCCAGCCGCTACTTCCATGGCCGGCTGCTGCTGGTGACCGAGAACAGCTACCGGCATCGGCTGTTCAACGGCGACATCGGCATCTGCCTGCGCGATGACAGCGGCACGTTGATGGCGTGGTTCCCCGGCGATGACGCGCGTAACCCGCGACCGTTCCATCCCGCCGCACTGCCCGCGCATGACAGCGCGTTTGCGATGACGGTGCACAAGGCGCAGGGCTCGGAGTTCGACGAGGTGTGGCTGGTGTTGCCGGAGCGCTTCAACCGCGTGCTGTCGCGGGAGCTGGTGTACACGGGGATGACGCGGGCGCGGAGGGTGTTGAATGTGGTGGGTAGCGCGGACGTCATCGCCGATGCGTTGGCGCGGCATGCGGGGCGGTGGTCGGCGTTGCGGCTCAGATTGAACCAGTAGTTGATCGGCTCCTTTCACCCGAAGCGGATGCCCAAGAATGACTCAGCTGTCGTTGCACCGTCCTAAGCTGACGCCAGATGCCACGTCACCTTCGAACGGCTGCCACTATTCCTTCAACCCAAGGGCGGGTGAATATCACGCGTTGAGAGGTCGCAATTGCGCAAGCACAATCACCTCGTCATGCAGCGTTGGTTGGGATAGGACGCGCCTGTGGTTGCTCGCAGCCAAGTGCGGGCGTATACAGGAAGTCAGGGGCAGCAGCGCGCCAGCTTGCGAGCGTTTCTCTCCCCGAAATCAAAGCCGAGGGGCAAATGGATAACGGACTTAACGCCGAGACGGGCGATCTCGACACGGTCATTGCGCTGTCAGTTGAAGCTTGGAAGTTCATCCGACTCTTCCAGCGAGCCGTCGGAAAACTCGAAATAAGTGAGCAGTCCAGATTCATCAGCCAAGCACGTTTTTTTCAGAAGCGTGTCGATGCCCTGCTGGAGCAGAACAATGTCCGTCTCGAGTCACTAGAAGGGCAAATTTTTGAGCCTGGCTTGGCGGCTACGCCACTCAACGCAGACGAGTTCCCCGAATCAAATGATCGGCTTGTCGTGGCTCAGATGATCGAACCAGTCGTCATTGGGCCGAATGGCGTAATTCGAACTGGCACTTTTCTGTTGGGAGTTGTGTGATGGCCATTTACGTCGGGATTGACCTCGGAACAACCAATAGCGCGATCTGCACCTACGATGGGGAGAAGCTGCGCATTTGGAAGAGTCCAGAGCAGAACGACGTAACACCATCGGTAATCTACAACGACGGTCGTAGGCGGTATGTCGGAAAGCGAGCGTACGACATGGCTCCCGCCGCGCCAGAGAGTACGGCAAGGCTTTTCAAGCGATTGATGGGAACCAGCACCCCCATCCACGTCAAGGGATCGGAGTCGCCCACTACGCCGGAGGCGTGCTCGGCCGAAGTGCTTAAGACGCTCTTCGGTTATCTGCCCGAAGAAGTTCGTCAAGATGTAGCCGGCACGGTGATCACAGTGCCGGCGGCATTCAATCAGATGCAGAAGGACGCCACGTTGCAAGCGGCCGAGTTGGCTGGGATCGGCGCTGTGACGCTGATACAGGAACCAGTCGCCGCGGTCATGAGCGTCGTGCGATCACGGGCTTCGGACGGAATTTTCATTGTCTACGACTTGGGCGGTGGAACGCTGGACGTAGCGATTGCGGATTCCGCCGGAGGCCGAGTAAGCCTCCAGGCACACGGCGGCATCGAAATGTGTGGTGGACGTGACTGGGATCGCTCCATCGTGGACAGTGTTGTTCGACCGTGGCTATCAAACACATTTTCGTTACCTGAATCCCTGCGAACTGATGCCAGCTATAAGCGGCTTGTTGCCCTGCTCGAGTGGGCGGCTGAAAAAGCCAAGATCGAACTGTCGTCGCGTGGAGACGCCGTGATTTCCCTGGCTGAGACAGAGGTCCGAATGCAGGACCTCGACGGGCAGGACATCTACCTCGAATCCCCTTTGGAAAAGTCGACTCTCGATACGCTCATTGAGCAGCAGATCCTCGACTCGATCCAAGCCGTTCGTGAAACCATGGAGCGCGCCCACATCGGGTCGCATGATGTGAATCGGGTTGTGTTTGTTGGCGGACCCACTCAGTACAAGACCGTACGTGATCGGGTGGCGTTTGAGCTCGGCATCTCTGGCGCTCTTGACGTCAATCCCATGACTGCTGTTGCTGAGGGTGCCGCCGTATTCGCAGAATCAATCGATTGGGCGAGCGAAAAGCGAGGTCGAAAATCCGCCAAAGGCGCACTAGATGCCATGCAACTTGGCCTGACATTCAATTACACCGCCAGGACCCCATCGCCGAAGGCCAGGCTCGTTGTGAAGCTTTCCGGCAGCGCGCCTGCCGGCGCCGAGTTTCAGGTCGACAGTTCGGATACGGGATGGAGCTCTGGAAGAATCCCGTTGACAAACGGGGCCAGCGTAGATCTTTCATTGACAAAAGCCGGTGAGAACACGTTCAAGGTGACGGCATTTGACCAAGCTGGATTAGTGATTCGATTGCCATCCGACCAACTAGTGATCAATCGTACTGCCGCCACGATCGATGCTATTCCGGCTTCCCACTCAGTGGGTCTTGAAGTGCTCGACAAGCTCGGCGGGCAAGCAGTATTGGAGCCGCTCATCAAGGCGGGCGACCCGCTACCGAAGAAGGGGAAAGTAACGGTTCGCTCGGGAAAATCCATTCGTGCGGGAGGCTCGGGCGCCCTGTTCTTCAAACTTTGGCAGGGTGAGATTGATAGCCCAGTTACCGATAATCTGTTTGTTGGCGAACTGCGAATCACGGGAAATGATCTTGAGAGCGGCGTCATCCCTCAGGGGGCGACAATTGTTTGCGACTACGAAGTGTCCGACGCCGGAACTATCACTATGGAAGTGTCAGCACCCGACGCGGGCGTGACTGTGGGGACGGGACACAACTTCTATTCGCGGCAAGAGGGTCAATTGAACTTTGAGCAGGCCTTGGACTTGGTTCATGAAGAGGTCGGTCGACTGGAAGAGCGCATCGTCTCCCTTCAGGAGAAGGTTGATGATGATGAACTTGCTGATGCGTTTGAAAAGCTAGAAGACGCAAAAGGCAAGAGCGCTTACGGAGACTCTGAGAGCCTCAAGTCCGCGATGGATCGAACTCACGAAATCAAACGCATTCTTGCCTCCGTCAGAAAACGCAATCTTCCGTTAATGCGCCGCTTGGATCTCGACTCATGTGTTTCGTTCTTCGACGATCATTGCCGTGAACATGCCAAAGGTTCAGAGGAGACTCAGTTCGACAATGCCTCGAGAGCGGCGCTTAACGTCATCGAGGCCAAGGGGTCGGACTTTGAGATTCAACTCGATCGGATGCGGGGCATCAACTTTGACGTGCTCTGGCGCCAGGATTGGTTCGTCATCGAAAGGTTCAAGGCGCTAGCCAAGGCAACACATCAATTCACGGATAAGGCGGAACACGCCCAGCTTTGCGCAGTGGGCGTTGATGCGATTAAGAATGACAGCATGGATGCGCTGCGGAGCGTTGTCGCAACATTGATGTCCGTAAGAATTTCAACTTCTGGCGAGAGCGACATGTTGCTCGATGCCAACATCGTCCGGGCTTAGCCTGTGGAAGGCCATAGTTGGTTATCTCCAGGATTTCGCACTCTCGACGGAAGTGTTGTGCGCCGCCGCCTTGCGGCCGGGGAAAGCTGGCAGATCTTCGATTGTGGTACAGATAATCGAATCTTAGCTTGCACGCTTGACGTTGCAGAGAAGTGGGCGGGCCTCGGCTTGATTAACCTGGAGATGTTCGCAGTTGCGCTCGCCGACGAAGGACAGATCCTTGTGATCGAAGGCGGACATGGATACCGAGTCGAGCAAATTGACCTGCCCAGTTCAATCGGCGATGCATCAGATGCCGAAGCGTTTGCCGCCGCCTTGATGGCGACGGTAGAGATTCACCCAGATCTCAACTCCGGAAGTGCCATCTACTTCGAGCGCGTTAGCCGCGTGCTTCCTACCCAGTCTGTAGGCGAACGCATCCCTCCTGAGCGCGTCCTCGGCGCATGGGTAACAGGCGGCGTTGATGTGTCCATATTTTCCACGCGCCGCATCGCCACCCTTGCACCTTGGTTAGACGGCGACGACATCGCTCGCCTGCAACATTCCGTGGGACGGGGTGAGTCACGCGCAGCGGAGCCCGCCACCTACTCGGAAAGCGAAGCGACGGCGGGTTCCGGCCTTCAGGTGCTGGAGCTTGCGGGTCGCCCTTCACTTGCGGAATTTTTTAACGAGCATGTGGTCGACATCCTCAGAAATGAGGATAGATACAAGATGATGGGAATCGGCTTCCCTGGAGCCATACTGCTTCATGGGCCTCCGGGAAGTGGCAAAACATTTGCAGTCGAGAAACTTGTAGGTCATCTCGGCTGGCCCTGCATGTCAATTGACTGTGGGAGCATTGGTAGCCCCTACATCCATGAGACCGGACGGAAGATCGCCACAACCTTCGAGGAAGCCGCAAAGGTTGCGCCCTCTCTGGTCGTCATTGACGAGATCGATGCCTTTCTTTCCGCCAGAGAAGATGGCGGCCATGCTCAGCACCGGGTGGAAGAAGTCTCTGAGTTTCTGCGCAGAATTCCTGAGGCCATGCAGCACCGGGTACTTGTTGTTGGCATGACGAACCGGTTGTCCGCTCTTGATCCAGCGGTCGTGCGCCGAGGGCGTTTCGACCACATCGTCGAAGTCGGGATGCCCTCAGCGCAGGAGGCCACGGACGCGCTGCGAAACCTGCTGGCTAACGTGCCGACAGATCCGAGTATCGACATCGATGCTGTGGGGTGCATTCTTGCCGGCCGCCCGCTCTCTGACGTCGGCTTCGTTGTTCGCGAGGCATGCCGGCTCGCTGCCAGAAATCATAAGGATTTCGTCGGCAAGGATGAACTGTCTGCAGCGCTATCCGTCACGTCTGATCGATCTGCCGCACCCCAGAAACGAAGAATTGGTTTTGTATGAGCGACTTGCTGACTAACGCATTCTACGTACTCGGCGCCAGCCCCAGAACGAGCAAGGGGCAACTTGCGGAGCTTGCGGAAGATGCCGCCCTCACTGGAGATCACTCGGAGGTGGCGGATGCGCGAAGCGCCCTATCCAACCCGAGAAGCCGGCTTAAGGCAGAGGTCTCCTGGCTATTGGGCGTCAGCCCAAGCCGCGCCAAAACGTTAATTAGCAAATTGCGAGCCGATCCCCGCGAGATCTATGGCGACTTGGGTGTGCCGCCCCTTGCAGCGGCCAATCTGATCGCATCTGCGTTGCATCAGATGCAGGAGTGCACAGACGCTGATGTTCATATTGCCTGTGAGGAACTCGCGGATCACTTCGCGTCGCTCGACGCATCTTCGATACGCCGCGACCTAAACGAAGACCGTCAAGTCGCCGGCTTCCCACAGATCGCCGATGATTCTCCCATCGAGGCTGAGATCGAAAGCCTGCGTCGGCACTACATCGTGCAGATGCTTGCTGCGCTGGACAGGCTTCCAACCCATGAGTTGATCAGCACAGTAACCGAGCTAACAGAGACCGCAACAGACAATGGAGAGTCACAGGCGCCGGCACTGATAGGCGACCTTGTTGAGGCATACGAGGCCCGAGCCGGCACGTTTTTGGAGGACGAATCGGCGAGCATCCTTGAGTTAATCGCTGAAACCAAAGAAGCAGCCGACTCGGGCGCCGATCCTACTGCGATCGACAAGCTAACAGGCCGAATACTCGAGCGAATTAAGCATTGGGACTCCATTGCGCAGCCAATTCAGTTGATCAAGCAGAGCAAAGGGCTTCCGCACGATGGGAGCATCAATTTAGCGACAACAATGCGGAGTTTGGCGGTTCATCTTTTCAACAAGCATGACTACCTGAACATCGCCAAGAAGATCAGTGCAACTCTCCGGGAGGCGTTTGCCGAGGTCCCGGACATTGTTGATCAAGTCGACGAAGACATTGATGCTCTAGAGGAGATATTTGAACAGCGGCAGCAGAGCCAGCGGAAGGAAGCGGAAGAAAAAGGAGCCTTGGCGGAAGAGATTACCTACGAGACGGCTATCGGCTTTATCTTCAAGGATCATTTCAAGATTTCACCCGCTGGCGTCGAGTGGAAGGGCATTGTGGCTCCGCTTGAGTCTGTATCCAGCGTCTCTTGGGGCGGAGTCAAAAGCCAGTACTCAACTACGTACTCCGTATTCCTCCATTCAGATCGCGGCCTGCTCAACGTCGAACTCACGGACCAAAGCAAGTTCGGGGAAATTATTGACCGTGTGTGGCGCGCTATCGGCGTTCGTCTCTTGGTGGAACACATGAATGAACTCCGCCGAGGTGGGCGGCTTCGATTTGGAGATATTGTGATGTCAGACGCAGGCATCACACTGCCGGTGCCGAAGCTCTTTCGCGCCAACGAATCCGAATTTGTTTCCTGGAGTCAGGCAAGGCGCTCCAAGCAGAATGGTTCGGTTAGTTTGACAAGTGAGTCGGGCAAGGCGCGGGGCAGTTTTGATCTTCGGACGACACCAAATGCTCCAGTGATCTCCACAGCTATCGACATCTTTTGGAAGAAGGGCGGCGACCGCCTGAGTTCAATTCTTGGCAAATGACATGACCGAAAAAACTACCGGGACGGGCTTCGACGGCCTCAAAGCCCACAAATCAGATCATTCGCTTGACCTAGAGCGAGCAAGGGCGGCCAAGAAGACAGCGTCCGACGGACGCACGACCGCCAAGACAAGCGTTCCCGGGAACCCCCAGCCGCCGTCGTCGCCAAGTCCTTCGGCTGCGAACCCATCTCGGCAGCCCGCACAGGCTCCGCCACCAGCGAGCTCTTCCAGTGGCGGGTGGTGGGCCCTTGGTGGTTTGGGTGCGATAGTCGTGTTTGGCATTGCGCTCAGGGACTCCCCATCAAGCAGCTCGTCTTCTGCCCTTGCCCAAGTATCAGCTGAAGCACTGGCGGCGGCAGACGCTGTAGCCGCTGCGGAGAGCACTGTGCAGCCGATCGAGGCGCACGTGGTCGCTGAACAAGCAAATGTCCGATCAGAGCCAAGCACAAGGGGCGCAGTTGTCACCGCACTGCCTCGAATGCAGTCGGTTTATGTGATCGGGAAGGAGGGCACCTGGAGTCAGGTTGTAACAGGCAGCGGGGCCAACTCCGTTCAAGGTTACATTTCATCAAGGCTACTTTTCGAAGGCAGTGCGCAGGGCGCACGTGCTGTCGTGTGCGATGTGGCAAACAGTTCAACGCCCTATAACGGAGAAGTTCTCACCCGTTCTGGTTATGGCAACAACAGCCTGGCAGTGAACGCCGGAGGAAGCGACGTCTTGATCAAGTTGAGACAAGGCGGCAGCACCGCACTTGCTTTCTATGTACGCAATGGCCAGCGTGGCGTTGTCGAGGATGTTCCAGATGGGACTTACCAAGTGATGTTTGCAACTGGCGATGGCTTCAGCCGAAAGTGCCTAGAATTCGTCAACTCCATGAGTGTTTCTGCAGATCCAACACCTGCAACCTTTGAAACACGAATCACATCTGACGGGTATAACCAATACACGCAGAGTTCAGCCGCTGAATACACCCTCACGCGGCAAACAGGTGGAAATTTTACTCCGAGTACTTTGGAACAAAGCGCTTTTCGCGAATAGAACGAAAGGGAACTCGTATGAGCATTTTCGACTTCTTTAAAGGGAGGTCAGACTCGCGTGGAGAGAAGCCCAAGCAAAGGAGCCCGGAGGTGGAGGCTATGCTCTCGATCATGAAGATGATGGGTAATATGAACGAGAGTGGGATCACGTCTGATCAATTTCCTGATGGCGTCGGCGAGTTTGGCTACTCCGTGGACAATCCGGTGCCTTGCGACACAATCATTGGAAGCAACGCGTATCTATCCCAGTTGCGCTGGAACGGCCATCCTGTGACAAACAATCGGATCGGGTCGTTTGGCTCCGAGATAATCGAGCACCCGATTGATGGCTATCAAATCACTTCCTCGGACGGGAAAGAACTTGCGACAATCTTTGTCTCTCCGTACCAGAAGAAGAACTCTTCGCTAGCGCCGCGTGGTTTTGCTCTCTGGAAATAGTGGGAGAGGAACTACGTTGGTTTCGAGCTGCACGGTAATCCCCCCGCAGGTTAGCTGGCGCCAGAAGTGGAATTTTCTCGTACCCTTTCCCGAGGAGGTTCCATGAAGAAGTCCCGCTTCACAGACAGCCAGATCATTGCCGTGCTCAAGCAGGCCCAGGCCGGTACGCCGGTTCCCGAGCTGTGCCGAGAGCACGGCATCAGCTCAGCGACGTTCTACAAGTGGCGCAGCAAGTTCAGCGGCATGGATGCGTCGATGATCTCCCAGCTCAAGGAGCTGCAGGACGAGAACCGGCGCCTGAAGAAGATGTATGCCGAGGCGCAGCTCAGCGCCGACCTGCTGAAGGAAGCGATGTCAAAAAAATGGTGAGGCCATCTCAACGCCGGGAGATGGCCCACGGGGCAGTTGAAGCCGGGCGAACGAGCATCCGACACGCCTGCCAGACCTTCGAGGTCAGCGAGACCTGCTATCGGTACCAGGCCAAGGCCTGCGAGGAGAACGCCCGGATCGCCGACTGGCTGATCCGGCTGACCACGGCCTACAAGGACTGGGGGTTTGGCCTGTGCTTCCTGCACCTGCGCAACGTGAAGGGCTTTGGCTGGAACCACAAGCGGGTCTACCGCATCTACCGGGAGCTGGAGTTGAATCTGCGGATCAAGCCCAAGAAGCGCCTGGTGCGCGAAAAGCCCGAGCCCCTGGCTGTGCCTGAAGCAATCAACCAGATCTGGTCGATGGACTTCATGCACGACCAGCTGGCTGATGGGCGGAGCTTCCGGCTGTTCAACGTGCTGGACGACTTCAACCGCGAGGGACTGGGCATCGAGGTCGACCTGTCGCTGCCATCGGCCCGGGTAATCCGGTCGCTGGAGCAGATCATCGAGTGGCGCGGCAAGCCCAGGGTGATCCGCTGCGACAACGGTCCGGAATACATCAGCGGAGCGATGCTGTCCTGGGCGGAACAGCAGGGCATCCGCATCGAGCATATCCAACCGGGGAAGCCGCAACAGAACGCCTACGTTGAACGCTACAACCGCACGGTGCGCTACGCCTGGCTGGCCCGGACCCTGTTCGACACCATCGAGCAGGTGCAGGAGAAGGCCACGCACTGGCTATGGACTTACAACAACGAGCGCCCGAACATGGGGCTCGGCGGCATCACGCCGATGCAGAAGCTGGCACTTGCTGCATAGCTCCACTTTTGGCGGCTGCTAGAAATGGGGGGATTACCACATCACCCGGTTGCGCGCCGCGACTGGATCAAGTGGATGAATCGGGCAAGAAGGCCGAGACGCGGGTGAAGCGCATCGCCACGGCCTGCGACATGCTTGCTTCCGGCAAGCGACGCGCCTGCTGCTTCGACCGCTCCGGCATGTACAGCCGCGGCAATCTCGGGCCGCCGACTGCGGCGGACTGACCCCCGCCGTCTTTGCCCGGCGAGCGGGCGTATTTGGTCGGAGCGCCGGCCTAGCAGGGCGGAGCGCGAGCCTATTAGGGCGAAGCGCCGGCTTACTTGGGCGGAGCACGGGCCTATTCGGGCGGAGCGCGGGCCTATTCGGGCGGAACCCCGGCTTATTCGAGCGGAGCGCGGGCCTATTCGGGCGGAGCGCCGGCCTATTCGAGCGGAGCGCGGGCCTATTAGGGCGGAGCGCCGGCATATTCGAGCGGATCACGGGCCTATTCGGGCGGACAGCCCGGCGTCGGCACTCCCCCATGCCGCACAATGCCCCGCCCCGCACCACCAGGATCTCCCATGGAAGTCGAAGCCCTCCTCCGCGCCGCCCTCCGAGAAGCCGGCTACGGCCCAGATGCCATCGGCTCGGCGTTGCCGCGGATCATGCGCATCCTCCAGGCGGAAGACGTGCGCCTCGAAGCCGGCCGAGTCCTGTCGAGGAAAGAACGCGAGTTCGTGCGCGTGCAGCTCGAGCTTGGCGTCGACGTGTCGGAGATCGTGGCCGGCCTCAAGCGCTGACGCCGGCCACGTGCCCCGCAGGGTTCAGGCGCGCCGGCGCATCGGCTCGGCGAAACCGACAGCTCCAGCCACCGCAGCCACCGGCACCTGCTCCACCTCAAGCTGGTCCTCCAGCTCGCGCGGGTCTTCGAGGAACGCCTGCAGCGAGTCATCCATCGCCTCCATCCACCGCGTGTGGTGCCGCGGCGCCAGCGTGCCGGTGATCGTGGAGCGGTAGCTCTTGTCGCGGTAGTCGAGGATGCCGGCCTGCTTGTCGCGCTGCCATTCCTTGAGCATCTCGGCCACCTTCTCGATCGCGAACTCGGGGTAGTCGGTGCGGTCGACCAGGTCGCGCACGTAGGCGGTCTGGAAATCGATGTCGTCGTTGGCGCCGGCGCAGGCGTTCTCGCGCGCAAACCAGGCCTCGCTGTCGGCGCGCATGGTGTCGGTGTCGGGCAGCGCGGTGCGGCCCAGGATCACGTCGCGCGCCACCCACGCCTGGGCGTCGAACATGTTGAACGTGTAGTACTGGTCCTGCATGCCCAGGTAGACCAGCTTCGGGTTGTCGATCCAGAACACGCCCTGGTACAGCTCCCGCGGGTACAGGCGGTTGGCGGTGCGCAGGGTCAGCTCGTCCGGCAGGAACGGGAAGTGGTGCTGGTAGCCGGTGCACAGGATGATCGCGTCCACGTCCTGGCTGCTGCCGTCCACGAAGTGCGCGGTGTTGCCTTCCACGCGGAGCAGCAGCGGGCGCTCGCTGAAGGCGTCCGGCCAGTCGTGGCCCATCGGTGCGCTGCGGTAGCTGAAGGTCACCGACCTGGCGCCGTACTTGTAGCACTGGGTGCCGATGTCCTCGGCCGAATAGCTGCTGCCGACCAGCAGCAGGTCCTTGCCGGCGAATTCGCAGGCGTCGCGGAAGTCGTGCGCGTGCAGCACGCGGCCGGGGAACTGCGACAGGCCCTCGAACGCGGGCGCGTTGGGCGTGGAGAAATGCCCGGTGGCCACCACCACCCAGTCGAACTCCTCGCTCACCATGCGGTCGTCCTTGAGCTCGCGCACGGTGACGGTGAACTTGCCGGTCTCTTCGCTGTATTCGACCGCGTGCACGGCGGTGTTGAAGCGGATCTGGTCGCGCAGGCCGCTGCGTTCGATGCGGCCCATGATGTAGTCGCGCAGCACGGGCCGCGGCGGATACGAGGCGATCGGGCGGCCGAAGTGCTCCTCGAAGCTGTAGTCGGCGAACTCCAGGCACTCCTTGGGCCCGTTCGACCACAGGTAGCGGTACATGCTGGCGTGCACCGGCTCGCCGTGCTGGTCCAGGCCGGTGCGCCAGGTGTAGTTCCACATGCCGCCCAGGTCGGACTGCTTCTCGAAGCAGACGACTTCGGGGACGTCGGCGCCCGCGCGGCGGGCGGCGTCGAAAGCGCGCAGCTGGGCCAGGCCGCTGGGGCCGGCGCCGAGGACGGCGATACGTTGGGTCATGCTGGTGTTGTCTCCTCTGGTGGGTCGCGCCGGCATGCAGGCACGCAGGTGCCCGGCTGCAGCGGGCTGCACCCGATGGACCGCTGGAAAAGCACGTCGGGAATCCGACCGGAGCCTGGCTCCGTTCCTGCCGATACCGGGCATGGTGTTCGTGCGGTGGGCATCGCCCAAGGCACAGCACGCCAAAACGTCGTCGAACACGACGATATTGGCGGCGAAATGCACGAAACTGCGGCGATTCTAGCACAGGGAGGAGAGTCCCGTTCCGACGCGTCGCAGCGCCCCCGCCGTCGCGCCGCTGGTGCAGTTGGCGGCAGGGCACGGTGTTGCCGGCGGTGCGATCATCGGCCCGTCCCGCAGCCAGGGTTCCCGCATGGCCAAGACCGCACCCGCCCCTGTCCGCTTCAAGGCCGTCCTCCGCAGGCCGTTGCAGCCGAAGGGCGCCACCTGGGCCTTCCTCGTCCTGCCCGAGGACGCGAGCGCCAGGCTGCCGACCCGCAGCCAAGTGACGGTGGAAGGCACGCTGGCCGCCGCCCCGTTCCAGGCCACCCTGGAGCCGGACGGGCAAGGCAGCCACTGGCTGAAGGTCGAGAAGGGGCTGCTGGAAGCCGCCGGCGCGCAGCCTGGCGACACCGTGGTGCTGGATGTCGCGCCGGTCGCCGAGGAGCCGGAGCCCAGGCTGCCGGCCGACCTGCGCGCCGCCCTGTCCGCGCAGCCCGCCGCCAGGGCCACCTGGGACGACATCACGCCCGTCGCCCGCCGCGACTGGATCCAGTGGATCACCTCCGGCAAGAAAGCCGAGACGCGCGTGAAGCGCATCGCCACCGCCTGCGACAAGCTGGCGTCAGGCCAGCGCCGCGCCTGCTGCTTCGACCGCTCCGGCATGTACAGCCGCGGCAGCCTCGGTCCGCCTGAAGCGGCGGACTGATTCCGCGCGACGGCCGCATCAGCGCCCCTGACGCACGCGCGCCTGCCGGCGGCGCTCCGACACGCCGGCCCAGAACACCCAGCCGCGCAGCGTGGCGGCGCACAGCGCCAGCAGCGTCAAGGCGATGTCGAGCGAGAGGTAGATGTTCGCGACCCGGTCGAGCAGCGGCCAGCCGGTGCCGATGAACCACAGGGTCCCGTCGCCGAACAGCCGGTGCACGGCCTGCGCGGTCGACAGTGCCTGCCAGTCGGCGTAGCGAACGATGCCCACGAAGCCCCAGGCCAGGCAGGCCACCACGCCCAGCGCCAGTGCGCCTCCCAGCCACGGCAACACCTCGCCGACGCTGCGCGTGCGCGGCCACAGCACGAGGGCGCCAAGCCCCCAGGCCAGCGCGACCAGGCCCAGGAAAAAGATCAGCGCCATCGCGGTCTATCCATGGCGCCGCGCATAGCGCTCCACCAGGCTCACCGCCGCCGCACAGCCATCCTCGTGCTGGATGCGTTCGCCCAACTCGGCGGCCCGGGCTTTCGCGGTGCTGCCCTCGGCGTAGGCGATCGCCTCGCCGAGCTGCCGCGCGGTGATCGAAGCGCCGGACAGGGTCGCCTGCATGATCCCGGCCTCGCGCATGCGGGCGCTCCAGAAGAACTGGTCGCCGGCGAAGGGCACGATCACCGAGGGGATGCCCGCGCGGGCGGTGGAGTGGGTGGTGCCCGAGCCGCCGTGGTGGATGGCCATCGCGCAGCGCGGCAGCAGCCAGTCGTGGGGCACGTGGCCGATGGGCTGGACGTTGCCGGGCAGGCTGGCCGGATCCATGCCGCTCCAGCCGGGATTGAACAACGCCCGGCGCCCATCGAGCGCGCGCACCACGGCGCCCTGCAGGCGCGCATCGTCGAAGCCGGCCATGCTGCCGAAGCCGACGTACACCGGCGGCTCGCCGGCATCGAGGAAGGCCTGCAGCGCCTCCGGTGGACGCCAGGGCCCGGCCGGCGGAATCCATTGGCCGGTGAGGTGGGCGTTGGCCGGCCAGTCGCGCGGCGGCGGCAGCAGCGCAGGCGAGACGCCGTAGAGCATCGGGTGCGCCGTCGCCAGCGATCGCCTCGGCCCCAGGCCGGCCTCGGCGCGGGCACGGTTGGTGGCGCGGCGGAACAAGCGCCATGAGGCGGCGCCGAACAGTTCGTGGCTGGCGCGGTTGAACAGCGCCGGCGGCGTGAACGGCAGGAACGGCGAGGCGAAGGCGGCCGTGGGCGAGATCGGGATCAGCATCGCGCCGATCGCCGGCACACCCAGCGCTTCGGCAGCCGAAAGCCCGACGAAAGCGGTGAGGCCAGAGACGATGATCGCGTCGCAGCCGCGCCCGGCGGCGAGGGTCTGCCGCATCCAGTCGCCGGTGTGCGCGATCGCCAGGCGGCCGAGGTTGGCGGTGATGCGCTTCATCGCGCCTGCGGCGGCGAGCGTGGTGCGGATGTCGCCGGCCAGCGCGCTGCACGGCAGGCCCAGCGACCGGGCGGTGCCCAGCGTGGCGGCATCGGCCAGCAGGTGGACATCGTGGCCGGCCTGGACCAGCGCCTGGCCGAGGGCGGCGAGCGGGCGGGTGTCGCCCTCGGTGCCGTAGGTGAGGATCAGCAGGCGCATGCGGCGCATGGTAGTGGCGCAAGACGAAGGCCCGCGTGTGCGGGCCTTCGTGATGACGCGCGATGCGGCGGCCGTGCGGCCGCCCCGGCTTACTTCAGGCCACGATGCAGCAGCAGCGGCTCCACGCTCGGCTCCTTGCCACGGAACTCGCGATACGCCGTGCCCAGGTCGCGCGACTGCCCGATCGAGAGGATCCTGTCGCGGAACACCTGGCCGTTCTCGCGCGTCAGCCCGCCGTTCTCGCGGAACCACTGGAACGCGTCATGGTCGAGCACTTCCGCGCCGAAGTACGCGTAGTAGCCGGCCGCATAGCCGCCGCCCCAGATGTGGCTGAAGTAGTTGGTGCGGTAGCGCGGCGGCACCGCGGCCATGTCCACCTTGTACTTCGCCAGCGCCTCGCGCTCGAACGTATCGACATCCTTCTTGGCGTCACTCGCCGGCAGCGTGTGCCAGGCCATGTCCAGCAGCGCGGCCGACAGGTACTCGGTGGTCGCATAGCCCTGGTTGAACGTGCGCGCCTTGACGATCTTGTCCACCAGCGCCTGCGGCATCGCCTCGCCGGTCTCGTGGTGCTTGGCGTAGTTGGCGAACACCTTCGGGTCGAGCGCCCAGTGCTCGTTGAACTGCGACGGGAACTCCACGAAGTCGCGCGGCGTGTTGGTGCCGGCCACGCTCGGGTAGGTGGTCTTGGAGAAGATGCCGTGCAGGGCGTGGCCGTACTCGTGGAACAGCGTGGTCACGTCGTCCCAGCTCAGCAGCGCGGGCTGGCCGGCAGCAGGCTTGGTGTAGTTCTCGACGTTGTAGATCACCGGGATGTCGCCGGTCAGGCCGTTCTGCTCGACGAAGTTGCCCATCCAGGCGCCGCCCTGCTTGCTCTCGCGCTTGAACGGGTCGAGGTAGAACAGCGCCAGCTGCTTGCCGTCGGCGTCGAAGATGTCGAAAACGCGCACGTCGGGGTGGTAGACGGGCAGGTCCGTGCGCTCCTTGGCGGTGATGCCGTACAGCTGTTCGGCGGCGAAGAACACGCCGTCCTTCAGCACGCGGTCCAGTTCGAAGTAGGGCTTGATCTGCGCTTCGTCGAGGTCGAACTCGGCCTTGCGCACCTGTTCTGCGTAGAAGTCCCAGTCGGCGGCGCCGGCGGTGAAGCCGCCGCCCTGCGCGTCGACCACGGCCTGGATCTTGGCCAGTTCCGCCTTGGCGCGTGCGGTGGCCGCGGGCACGGTGTCGGTGAGCAGCTTGAGCGCGACCTCGGGCGTGACGGCCATCTGGTCGGCGATGCCGTAGGCGGCGTAGCTGGGATAGCCCAGCAGTTCGGCCTTGCGCGCGCGCAGTTCGGCCAGGCGCTGGATGGTGGCGCGGGTGTCGTTGCCGTCGCCCTTCTCGGCGCGGCCCAGCGACGCGGCCATCACCTGCTCGCGCAGGGCGCGGTCCTTCAGCGAAGCCAGCACCGGCTGCTGGCTGGTGTTCTGCAGCGGCAGCAGCCACTGGCCGTCCTTGCCGGCGGCCTTGGCGGCATCGGCGGCGGCGGCAATGGCCGCTGCGTCCAGGCCATCGAGCTTGGCCACGTCGTCAACAAACACGCCGCCGGCATTGCCCGCGGCCAGCAGCTTGTTGGAGAACGCGGTGGTCAGCGACGACTCCTCGCTGTTGAGCTTGCGCAGTTCGGCCTGCCTGGCGTCATCCAGCTCGGCGCCGGCGCGGACGAACTTTTCGTACGTGCGCTCGAGCACGGTGAGCTGCTCGGGCGTGAGGCCCAGGTCGGCGCGCTGGGCATGCAGCGACTTCACGCGCGCGAACAGCGCGGGGTCGAGGTGGATGGCGTCGCCGTGCTCGGCCAGCTTCGGCGCCAGCGCGACTTCGGAAGCCTGCAGCGTGGGATTGGTGTTGGCCGAGGTCATGGCGGAGAAGATGCCGGCGGCGCGGGTCAGCAGCGCACCGCTGCGCTCCAGCGCTTCGATGGTGTTGGCGAAGCTGGGGGCTTCGGCGTTGTCGGCGATCTTGCGCACCTCGGCGAGGTGCTGGCGCATGCCTTCCTCGATCGCCGGCTGGTAGTGGCTGTCCTCGATGCGGTCGAACACCGGTGCCTGGAACGGCAGGGTGCTGGCGGCGAGGAGCGGGTTTTCGCCCTGGGCGGGCGCGGTGGCAACGGGGGCGGTATCGGGCATCGGGGACTCGGTGGCGGCGCGGTCGCAGCCCGACAGGGCCAGGGCGATCGCGGAAGACAGCAGCAGGGTGCGCAGCATGGATGGAGCTCCGGTTGGTCAGGAACAAGGGGCGGTGCGGATGGGGGGCGTGGCGGCGTTCACCGGTAGGGCCCCGGCCCGCTCCACACTTCGTCGCCGCGATGGTAAACCCGGTGCATGAGGATCACCTGGCGCGCGTCGCCGATGGCGGCCAGTTCCGGCGCATCCGGCGCGACCATGCGGCAGGGGCCGGACCCGCGCCGCACCACGATCTCCAGCGGACACACCATCAGGCGTCGCGTGCCGGGCAGCGGCAGGAACAGTTCGGTCATGCCCTGCTCGCGCCATTCGCGCAGCCGGGCTTCGCCCAGCGGCTCGTACTGCACCTGGTAGCCGTCCACTTCGAAACTGCTGGTGGGGCCGCTGGCGGCGTTGCCGCGGCGGCGGTGCACCGTCGGGCTGCGCGGGGGGCCGGCACTGGCCGGAGTCATGTCCTCGGCGCGCATGCCGGGCGGCAGTCCGTACGCGCGGGTCGGGCGTTGTGCGGGCGGCTCCGCCGGCGCCGGGGGCGCCTCCGCGGGGGCGGACGCCAGGGGCGTGGACGGTGCGGGCGGTGGCGGATCTTCGCCCTGCGGGACCGGCGGCGGAGTGACGCGCGCAGGCGTTGGCGATGGAGTGGGCGACGCGTTGGCGCTCGGGGGGCGCGCGGGTGGCAACGGCGCGGGCGACGGCAGCAGGGCGTCGATCCAGGTCACCTGCAGGGCGCCACCGCCATCCGGGCTGCCCTCTGCCGGCGGCACCGCCAACGGCGGCGCTTGCATGGCCAGGAGGAGCACCACGAGGTGCAGCAGCGCGGTCCCCAGCGCGGCGCTCCAGCGTGGCAGGCGTTCCTTGGAGGGCGGCGCCATGGCGCCCGCCCCACGCGACGCGTCGCTCATGCCGCCGGAACTGCGTCGAAAAGGCGGAACGGCATGAGGCGTCTGCGGCGTGCAACCCGGGGGCGGCATGCTAACGCGCCGGCCCCCGCGGCAGGCACGCCGCGACGCGTCGCGGTTCAGTCGCGCAGGTCGGCCGGCACCTTGCCGCCGTTCTCGGCAAGCTTGCGCATCACCGCCTTGTGCAGGGCGATGTTCTGCTCGGCGCTGCCGTGCGCGCCGGCGTCGACGCCGAGTTCGGCGGCAAGTTCCTTGCGGGCCGAGAGGCTGGAGTCGAGGTCGAGCAGCTTCAGCAGGTCGACGATGGAACGGCGCCAGTCGCTCTCGCCGCCCTTGGCGTCGGCCATGTCGCGCAGCACGGCCTCGACGTCGACGGGCGCCGGGGCGGAGGCGGTTGGCGTGACCGCGGACGCGGTGCGCAGCGCGGGCGGCGCCACCTGCGGGTCGTTGCGGCTGCCCTCGAAGATGACGGGGGCCGGCTTGCCGGTGGATGCGGACGCGGGTGCGTCGGCTTTGCGGTTGAAGATGCGGTCGGCGATCTTGGAGAACAGGCCCATGCAGCACACTCCGGAATGACGGGAGCCGTGAGTCTGGGCGTGCGGCAGGGAAGACCGCATGAAAAAAGCCCCGGCGTGGGCCGGGGCCGTGTCGATTGCGGCGTCCTTCCGCTGTGTGCCTCAGCCCGCGGCCTGCTGCTCCGCGATCCACGCGTCCACGCGCTGCTCCAGCATGTCCAGCGGCATCGCGCCGCCACCGAGCACGGTGTCGTGGAAGCCGCGGATGTCGAAGCGGTCGCCAAGCTCCGCTTCCGCCTTCGCGCGCAGTGCCTGGATGCGGATCATGCCGACCTTGTAGGCGGTCGCCTGGCCCGGCATCACCAGGTAGCGCTGGATCTCGGAGCGGATGGCAGTGAGCGGCGCCGAGCTGTTCTCGCGGAAGTAGTCCACGGCCTGTTGCTCGGTCCAGCCCTTGGCGTGCAGGCCGGTGTCCACCACCAGGCGGATGGCGCGCCAGATCTCGGAGCCGAGGCGGCCGAACTCGGAGTACGGGTCCTGGTAGGTGCCGGGGATCTCCTTGGCCAGCCATTCCGAGTACAGGCCCCAGCCTTCGGTGTAGGCGGTGGAGAACAGCTGGCGGCGGAAGGTGGGCACGCCTTCGAGCTCCTGGGCGATGGAGATCTGCATGTGATGGCCGGGCAGGCCTTCGTGGTACGCGATCACTTCCAGCTCGGTCTTGGGCATGGCCGCCATGTCCGACAGGTGCGCGTAGTAGATGCCGTCGCGCGAGCCGTCCGGGGTGCCGGGGAAGTAGTGCTGGGCGGCGCCGGGCTGCTCGCGGAACGCCTCCACGCGCTTCACCTCCAGGCCGGCCTTGGGCAGCAGGCCGAAGTACTTGGGCAGCTGCTTCTCGATGTTGTCGATCAGGCGCGTGGCCTCGTCGATGTAGGCCTGTCGGCCGCCATCGGTCTCCGGATAGCGGAACTGCTGGTCGGTATCGAGGAAGCTGAAGAACTGCTGCAGGTCGCCCTGGTAGCCGACGCGCTGCT
Organism: Luteimonas sp. MC1825; assembly: GCF_014764385.1. Taxonomy (NCBI): domain Bacteria; kingdom Pseudomonadati; phylum Pseudomonadota; class Gammaproteobacteria; order Lysobacterales; family Lysobacteraceae; genus Luteimonas; species Luteimonas sp. MC1825. The sequence goes on from NZ_CP061714.1 coordinate 125,851, forward strand.
TGACCGCTTCCATCTCGCCGCGCAGCCGCGCCACTTCGGCAAGGCCGAGCTGGTGGACCTCGTCGGCGCTCATGGACGTGGTGGTGCTTTCGCGCAGCAGGTAGGCGTAGTACGCGGCGCCGTCGGGGTGCGTGGTGCCCACGCCGGCGGGATTGACCAGCGCCGCGGGCAGCGCGGCTTCGGCCCAGGCGATCACGCGGGCGTAGGCCGGCTGCACCTGTTCGAGCAACGCGCTGCGTGCTTCGGCCTTCAGCGCTTCGGCGCGTGCGGCGCTCACTGCGCCGGCCTTGGCGAGCGCATCGGCCTTGGCCTGCGCGTCGGCCCACAGCGCGCTGTCGGCGCCGCGGTCGAACGGTGCGCCGGCCACCACCTTGCGCGACTGCTCGAGCACGCCCTCGTAGGCGAACTTCGGCGCGACGATGCCCTTGGCGGCGGAGGCGCGGCCCTGGGCGAGCAACTGGTCGAACAGGGTGGGCACGGCGCGCAGGCGGGCGATGTAGGCGAGGTAGTCCTGCTCGCTGTCGACCTTGTGGAAGTTGATCAGGAAGGTCGGCAGGCTGCTGTGCATGCCGTTCATCTGGTCGAAGGCGTAGCCGTTGGCGAGGAACGGCATGCCGTCGCGCATGCTTTCGTACTGGCGCTTCCAGAGATCCCAGGACAGGCGGGTCTCGATGTCGAGCAGGTCGCGGTCGAAGCCCGCCTCCATCGCCGCCACCGACGTTTCCAGCCACGCCAGGCGCGTGCGCACGGCGGCTTCGGAGACGTCGTCGAGCCGGTCGTTGTGCTCCTTGCGGCCGAGGAAGGTCAGCTGCATCGGGCTGGACTGCAGCAGTTCCTCGTACTGCGCGTCGAACCAGGCGTTGAGGCGCGCGGATTCGGCCGTGACCTGCTGCGAGGTGATGGTGGCCGGGGCGGCGGGCGCGGTGCCCTGCCGCGGTGCGCAGGCAGCGAGCGCGAGGCCGAGGGCCAGGGCGGTGCAGGTGACAGGCGATCGCACGGGGCACGCTCCGCATTCAGGGAGCGGCCATTGTGCGTGCGATCGCCGTGCGCCGCGCGTGTGATCGGTCACGGGCGGCGCGGGTGGGCTCAGCCGGCGAGTGCGTCCAGCGCGCGGTTGAAGGTCGCGCTGGGGCGCATGGCGGCGGTCGCCTTGGCCTGGTCGGGGCGGTAGTAGCCGCCGATGTCCACCGGCTGGCCCTGCACCGCGGCCAGCTCGGCGACGATCGCCGCCTCATCGCGCGCCAGCGCCTCGGCCAGCGGCGCGAAGATCGCCTTGAGCCTGGGGTCATCGCCTTGCGCGGCCAGCGCCTGCGCCCAGTACAGGGTCAGGTAGAAGTGGCTGCCGCGGTTGTCGATGCCGCCGAGCTTGCGCGAGGGCGACTTGTCGTTGGCGAGGAATTCACCGGTCGCCTTGTCCAGCGCGCGCGCCAGCACGTCCGCGGCCGGGTTGTCGCTGTGCTGCGCCAGGTGCTCGAGCGAGGCCGCCAGCGCCAGGAACTCGCCCAGCGAATCCCAGCGCAGGTAGTCCTCGGCCACGAACTGCTGCACGTGCTTGGGCGCGGAGCCGCCGGCGCCGGTCTCGAACAGGCCGCCGCCGGCCATCAGCGGCACCACCGACAGCATCTTGGCGCTGGTGCCCAGCTCCATGATCGGGAACAGGTCGGTGAGGTAGTCGCGCAGCACGTTGCCGGTGACCGAAATCGTGTCCTGGCCGGCGCGGATGCGCTCGAGCGACAGCTTCATGGCCTCCACCGGCGCCAGGATGCGGATATCGAGGCCTGCCACGTCGTGCTCGCCGAGGTACTGCTCCACCTTGGCCTTCAGCTGCACGTCGTGCGCGCGCGCGGAATCCAGCCAGAACACCGCCGGCGTCGACGACAGGCGCGCGCGGCTCACCGCGAGCTTCACCCAGTCGCGCACCGCGGCGTCACGGGTCTGGCACATGCGCCAGATGTCGCCGGCCTCGACCGCGTGCTCGAACACCACGCCACCGTCCTGGTCGAGCACGCGCACGGTGCCGTCGGCGGCGATGCGGAAGGTCTTGTCGTGCGAGCCGTACTCCTCGGCCTTCTGCGCCATCAGCCCGACATTGGGCACGCTGCCCATGGTGGCCGGGTCGAACGCGCCGTGCGCCTTGCAGTCGTCGAGCACCGCCTGGTAGATGCCGGCGTAGCAGCGGTCGGGGATCAGCGCCTTGGTGTCCTGCAGCTTGCCGGCCGCGTTCCACATGCGGCCGGAGTCGCGGATCATCGCCGGCATCGAGGCGTCGACGATCACGTCGCTCGGCACGTGCAGGTTGGTGATGCCCTTGTCGGAATCGACCATCGCCAGGCCCGGGCGCTGCGCGGCTTCGGCCTCGAGGTCGGCGCGGATCGCGGCCTGCGTGTCGGCCGGCAGCGTGGCGATGGCGGAATACAGGTCGCCGAGGCCGTTGTCGGCGTTGAAGCCGGCCTGTTCCAGCGCATCGGCGTGCTTGCCAAGGGTGTCGCGGAAGAAGCGCTTGACCACCTGCCCGAACATGATCGGGTCGGAGATCTTCATCATCGTGGCCTTGAGGTGCAGCGAGAACAGCACGTCCTCGGCCTTGGCGTCCTCGATCGCGGCATCCACGAAGCGCGACAGCGCGGCCATCGACATCGACGACGCGTCCACCACTTCACCGGCCAGCACCGCCACCTTGTCGCGCAGCACGGTGGTGTTGCCGTCGGCCTGGACAAGCTCGATGCGCAGCGTGCCGGCCTTGGCCACGGTGGCCGACTGCTCGCTGCCGTAGAAGTCGCCGCCGTCCATGTGCGCGATGTGCGATTTGGACTCCGCCGACCACGCGCCCATGCGGTGCGGGTGCTTGCGTGCGTAGCCCTTCACCGATGCCGGCGCGCGGCGGTCGGAGTTGCCCTCGCGCAGCACCGGGTTGACCGCCGAGCCCTTGACGCGGTCGTAGCGGGCGCGGATGTCGCGCTCTTCGTCGTTGGCCGGGTGTTCGGGGTATTCGGGCACGGCAAAGCCCTGCTGCTGCAGTTCGCGGATGGCGGCGCGCAGCTGCGGCTCGGAGGCGCTGATGTTGGGCAGCTTGATGATGTTGGCATCGGGCGTGGTGGCCAGCGCGCCGAGCTCGGCGAGGTCGTCGGCGATCGCCTGGCCTGCGCCCAGGTGCTCCGGAAACTGCGCCAGGATGCGGCCGGACAGCGAGATGTCGCGCGTGGCCACGTCGATGCCGGCGGTGGCGGCGAACGCCTGCACGATCGGCAGCAGCGAGCGGGTGGCGAGCGCAGGCGCTTCGTCGGTCAGGGTGTAGATGATCTGCGGGGTCTTGGACATGTCGTCTCGCATCCGGGGAATGGGGGCGCGCGGTGGAACAGCGCGGCAAGGGGGCCATTGTCGCGCCTGCGGGCCCTGCGGCAAAACGCGCCCGCGGGATGGACATATGCCGGCGGCGCGCTTCACGCCTGCAAGACCAGCCCGCGCCTATAAGTTCCGGCATCGGCCGCGCCCCACGCGCGGCTCCTGGAGGTCAGGCATGAGCACGCTGAAGAAGGACCATGTCCTCGGCGCCGGCACCAGCGCGGTGGCGGGCGGGACGGTGGGCGCGGTGGTGGGCGGCCTGGTGGGAGGCCCCGCGGGCGCCGCCCTCGGCGCGATCGCCGGCACCGCCGTGGCCGCGGTGGCCGGGCAGAACGCCGCCGAGGCGCTGGATCCGCGCGGCGACATCGGGCATTTCGAACAGATCTACCGGACCATGCCGTACTACATCAGCGGCATGGCGTGGTCGGACTACGCGCCGGCATACCGCCTGGCGCTCGACAGCCACGGCAGCGAGCGCGACCTGATCGGCCTGGAAGCGGGGTGGACGCACGATCCGCAGGGCTCGCGGCTGTTGTGGAGCGAGGTGCTGCCGGTGATCGAGCACACCTGGCGGGAGCTGGAAAACAGCAGCTTGCGTTAGGATGCCGGTCCCGCCGTCGCAGCGAGCGCCCACGTGGCCGAGTCCAGCAAGCCCACCCGAGAACAGGCCGAAGACGCCGTGCGCACGCTGTTGCGCTGGTCCGGCGACAACCCGGGGCGCGAGGGCCTGCTGGACACCCCGCGCCGCGTGGTGGACGCCTATGGCGACTGGTTCAGCGGCTACGCCGACGATCCGCGCGAGTACCTGGAGCGCACCTTCGAGGAGGTCGCCGGCTACGACGAGATGATCGTGCTGCGCGACATCGAGTTCGAGAGCCACTGCGAGCACCACATGGCGCCGATCATCGGCCGCGCGCACGTGGGCTACCTGCCCGACGGCAAGGTGGTCGGCATCAGCAAGCTGGCGCGGGTGGTGGACACCTTCGCGCGCCGGTTCCAGGTGCAGGAAAAGATGACCGCGCAGATCGCCGCGGTGATCCAGGACGTGCTGCAGCCGCGCGGCGTGGGCGTGGTGGTGGAAGCCACGCACGAGTGCATGACCACGCGCGGCATCCACAAGCGCGGCGTGAGCATGGTCACCTCGACCATGCTCGGCGGCTTCCGCGACGATGCGCGCACCCGCGCGGAATTCCTGCGTTTCGTGGGCGACACGCGCCGCTGAGGCGCACTGTCCGCGCGGGCGCGCTGCACGCGGCCCCTTGATGGGCTGCTCACGACGGCGCGGATAGCGTTGCCGCATGCCCCTAGCGCGCGATGCCGCCCTGACACCCGACGCCGGCGCCGCGAAGGCGGCCGGGCTGCTGTATGTCAGCGACACCCAGCCGGGCATCGCGCGCCGCCGCGCCGGCCGCGGCTTCAGCTACCGCGACGCGGCTGGCCGCACCGTGCGCGATGCCGACACGCTCGCGCGCATCCGCGCGCTGGCAGTTCCGCCGGCCTATGCCGACGTCTGGATCTGCGCGTCGCCGCGCGGCCACCTGCAGGCCACCGGCCGCGACGCGCGCGGCCGCAAGCAGTACCGCTACCACCTGCGCTGGAGCGAGGTGCGCGGCGACGGCAAGTTCGAGCGCGTGATCGCCTTCGGCGAGGCATTGCCGCGGTTGCGGCACCGGCTGCGCACCGACCTGCGCCTGCCCGGGTATCCGCGCGACAAGGTGCTGGCGATCGTGGTGGCGCTGATGGCCGACACCCTGGTGCGCGTGGGCAACGATGCCTACGCGCGCAGCAACCGTTCGTATGGCCTGACCACGCTGCGCAACCGCCATGTCGCCTTCCTCGCCGGTGGCCGTGCGCGGCTGCGCTTCCGCGGCAAGGGCGGCCAGGACCACGACATCGAACTCGACGACAGCCGCCTGGCGAAGCTGGTGCGCGGCGTGCAGCAGCTGCCGGGGCAGCAGTTGTTCCAGTACCGCGATGACGACGGCGCGCCGCAGCCGGTGACCTCCGACCTGGTCAACGGGTACCTGCGCGCCGCGATGGGCGACGACTTCACCGCCAAGGATTTCCGCACCTGGGGCGGCACCCTGCACGCCACGCGGCTGTTCGCCGCGACGCCGCTGCCGGAAGGGCGCGGCGGCAAGCCGGCGGCGGAGCGTGCGCTGGCCGGCACCGAAGCCGCGGTGCTGGCCGAAGTGGCCGGGCTGCTCGGCAACACCGTCGCCGTGTGCCGCAAGGCCTACGTGGATCCGACGGTGCTTGCTGCATGGCGCGACGGCCGGCTGGCGAAGGCCGCGCGCGATGCGCGTGGCGCACGCCAGTGGGAGCAGGCCACGCTGCGCCTGTTGAGGTCGGCGCGCGGACGCCGGGCAAAAAAATCCCGCCCTTGACGGGGCGGGAACGCGACTTCGATCCCTTGGAGAGAGAGGGGCGCCTCGGCGCCTCAGGAAGTCGGGGGAGGGGGCGGCACGTCGCGCATCGGGTCTTCCGGTGATGGCGGTGCGGGCTGGGTGCGGTCGTCCTGCGGCAGCGTGGGATCCACCACCGGCGGGAGGGTGGGATCGACGGGCGGCGGCAGCATCGGGTCGGTTGGCGCCGGATCGATCATCGGCGCGGATTCCGGTGCCGGCTCGGTGACCGGCGCCTGCGGTTGTGCCGGCTCGGCGACCGGGTTGTAGTCGGTGGCTGGATCGTTGCAGGCGGACAGCGAAAGTGACAGCGCAAGCGTTGCCGCGGCGGTCAGGACTGGACGATGCATGGGCGGCTTCCGTGGCGGGACTGGCGACAGTATTCCGGACCGTTCGTCTGCACTGCGTCGTTTTATTGCTAAGACGGTGTGGAGACGGCCGGTAACAGTGCCCAGAACGCAACACCCGCGGCGGCATGTTGCCGGGCCGCCTCGTCGAGGATGTCGAGCAGCGTGGCGAAGTCGTCGGGCGCGTTTTCGCGCAGGTCGCCGCTGTGGTCGAGCAGCAGCAGCAGGCCATGGCGGGCATCGAGCCATGACAGGTCGCCCAGGCAGTCGGCCAGTGCGTCCCAGTTGCCGCCGAACCACTCGGGGAACAGCAGGCCATCGGCCATCGCCTCCAGCAGCGAGGGTTTGTCCTCGGCGTTCTCGAGGTCGATCGTGACCACGGCGAACTCGAGGGTGGTGGCGGCCTCGACCAGCGCCGCGCGGTCGCGCGCGTCCACGAAGTAGCTGCCGGCCTGGCCCACATCGGCCAGCAGTGCGCCCAGTTCAACGTCGGTCATGGCCTGTCCCCGGTGCGCTGGAACGCGCGGAAGCTGCCGTAGTGGTCGGCGGTGTAGTACCACTCGCGTGGCGGATCGCCACCGGTGACGATGCGGCGCGCACCGCGGTCGCGTGCACCCGGGGTGGCCACGGTGTATTCGCGGTAATGGCCGCGCGGCTGCTGCGGCAGCAGGCGCTCGCGGTTCTGGAACACGCCGCCGTCCTGGCGGTGCGGGAAAGGCCCGCCGCGGTCGATCAGCGCCAGCGTGTCGAAGGCTTCCGCGGGCAGGAAGGCATGCGTGGGTGCGCGCGCGGGTGCGTCGCCGCCAAGCGTCGCGCTGCCGGCGCCATCGCGGCCCACCACCTGCCACAGCCCCACCAGGCACAGCGCCGCGACCAGCCATGCCCAGCTCGCCTGCCGTGGCCGCGCTTTGCGGTTGACGGCCATGGAGTGACTCCTCGCCCGGGAACCCGATGATGACCCAAACGCGACGAGGTCGTGAATGTGGCGTGCGCGGCGTACAGGAGGCGATGCCTACAATCCGACGAGGCCTGACCGGAGCACCCGATGCGCATCATTCCCATACTGGTACCGCTGCTGCTGGCCTTGCAGCCGGCGTGCGCGCAGGTTGTTCCGCCGGCGGACCCGGCGCCGGCAGCCACACCCGAATCTGCACCTGCACCCGCACACGCTTCCCCGAGCGCCGCCGATCCCGGTCATTTCCGCAGCTGCATGACGGGCGTGCGCGCGACGGCCGCGGGCAAGGGGGTCGTGGCCGCGGACTTCGACCGCCTCACGGCGGGCCTGGCGCCTGACATGAGCGTGCTGCCGCTGCTCGACCAGCAGCCCGAGTTCACCACCCCGATCTGGGACTACCTGGCGGCGCTGGTCGACACGCAGCGCGTGGCCGATGGCCAGGCGATGCTGGCCGAACACGCCGCCACGCTGGCGCGCGCTCAGGCGACCTACGGCGTGGACCCGGCCACCGTGGTCGCGGTGTGGGGCGTGGAAAGCGATTACGGCAAGAGTTTCGGCAAGCGCCCGCTGCTGGTGTCGCTGGGCACGCTGTCGTGCTTCGGGCGCAGGCAGGCGTTCTTCCAGGGCGAGTTCATCGCCACGCTGCAGCTGCTGGCCGCGGGTGACCTGCGCGACACCGGCATCACCGGCTCGTGGGCGGGCGCGTTCGGGCATACGCAGTTCATGCCCAGCACCTACCAGCGCATCGCGGTGGATTTCGACGGCGACGGTCGCCGTGACCTGGTCGGCAGCATCCCCGATGCGCTGGGCTCCACCGCCAACTACCTCAAGCGCGCCGGCTGGCGCAGTGGCCAGCCCTGGGGCTACGAGGTCGCGCTGCCGCAAGGCTTCAATGCCGCGCTCGCGGGTCGGACAAACCGCAAGCCGCTGTCGGAATGGCAGGCGCTCGGCGTCAGGCGCGTGGATGGCCGCGCCATCGACGGCGTGCCTGTCGACGCCCGCGCCGCGGTGCTGCTGCCGGCCGGTACCGGCGGGCCGGCGTTCGTGGTGTTCAAGAATTTCGACGCGATCCATTCGTACAACGCGGCGGAGAGCTACGCGCTGGCGATCGCGCATCTCGCCGACCGCCTGCGTGGCGGCGGTGTGTTCGCCACGGCGTGGCCCACCGACGATCCCGGCATCGGCCGCGCCGAGCGCCGCGAACTGCAGCAGCAACTGCTCGCGCGCGGGCATGCGATCGGCGAGGCCGACGGCATGGTCGGCACGCTGACGCGGCGCGCGATCGCTGCCGAGCAGGCGCGGCTTGGCTTCACGCCGGTCGACGGACGCCCGGGTCTGCGCATCCTGGTGGCGCTGCGCGCCGAGAAGACGCCGGCGGTGCCGTGAGCCGGTGAGGCCGGCGCAAGGCCGCGGCAAGTGCCATGGCCGCCGCGCGTGGCCGCGTGCTCACGATTGCTTCCAGCGGAACACGTCCTCGACGCCCACGCCGAACGCGCGCGCGATGCGGAACGCGAGTTCCAGCGAGGGTGCGTAGCGGCCTGCCTCCAGCGCGATGATCGTCTGCCGCGTGACCTGGCAGGCATCGGCGAGCTGCTGCTGCGTCATCTCAGCGTGCGCCAGGCGCAGGCGGCGGATGTCGTTTTCAAGCAGAGTGCCGGCCATGCGTCAGCGCCGGGCCCGCGACGCGGAGGTGATCACCACCGGTCGCGCCAGTACATCACCGCGATCGCCGCGCACTCGACCAGCCAGCCGAGCATCAGCACCAGCACCAGCAGGTTGCCGATCACGAAGTGGGTGGCCCACGCCAGCCTGTCGGCCGGCGAGATGCCCAGCAGCACGGCGACCACGATCACGCCGCCGATGAGCACATGGCGCCCCCAGGCCGCGCCGCGGGTCTCGATGGCGCGGTCGCGCTCGTCTTCCTGCACGCGGTCCTTCCAGCGCGACGCCATCAACCGCGTCAGCACGCTCCACGCCACCAGCAGCAGCACCAGGTTGGTGGCCACGCGCCGCGACTGCGCCAGGTCGCCGACGCGGAACACCTCGGCGTGCGACACGAAGTAGAGCGTGGCCGCGAGCATGAAGGCGAATCCGATCCACGCCTTCCACTCACCCGGCGACACGGCGTGGTCGAACTCGCTTCGCGGCAGCGCGGACACCGCGTACAGCGCCAGCCAGGTGCAGCCGACCAGCAGGGCCATGCCGACACCGCCGATGTCGTGGCCGAACACCCGCCCGCTGCCGAGCAGCAGCCAGAAGCCCGCACCCGCCACCGCCAGCAGCCCGATCCATCCCAGACGCCCGATGATCACAACGCCCTCTCCCTTGGCTCGATGTAAAACATTCTTTACATCCGCAGGGCGTCATGTCAAATCCTTTTTACATCGGGGCCGGGCGGGCCACAATGCAGACCTTCTGCAGAAACGGATGACGCCCATGGCGCGTGTACCTGGTCTCCTGGCGGTCGCATTTGCGCTTGCCGCGTGCGCCGGCCCCGCGCTGCGCGACGCGCCCGCCAACGCCAGCGCGGACGCGCGCGCTGCAGGCGCGCCTGTCGCCGCGATCAGCAGCGACAATCTCGCCGCGCACCTGCGCGCGCTGGCCTCCGACGAGTTCGAGGGCCGCGCGCCGAATACCCCGGGCGAGGACAAGACTGTCGCCTGGATCAGCGCCGGGTTCGAGAAGGCCGGACTTGTACCGGCCGGCGACAACGGCGGCTGGACGCAGGCGGTGACGCTGGAGCGCAGCGAAATCGACGGCCCGGTCAGCGTCGCGCTGCATGTCGGCGGCCGCACGCGCGCGCTGGCCAACGGCGACGACATCGCGGTGGAGACCCTGCACCCCGCCGGCAGCGTGGCCATGCGCGATGTGCCGCTGGTGTTCGCCGGCTACGGCATCACCGCGCCCGAACTCGCCTGGGACGACTACGCCGGCATGGACGTGCGCGGCAAGATCGTGGTGGTGCTGGTCAACGACCCGGATTTCGAGACCGCGCCGGGCAAGTTCGGCGGCCCTGCCATGACCTGGTACGGCCGCTGGGCCTACAAGTACATCGAGGCCGCCAAGCGCGGCGCCGCGGGCGTGCTGATCGTGCACGAGACCGCGCCGGCCGCGTATCCGTGGACCACGGTGCGCAACGGCCGCGCCGCGCCGCAGTTCGACATCGTGCGCGGCGACGCGGCCACGTATCACCTGCCGGTGCGCGGCTGGATCCAGCGCGAGGTCGCGGCGCGCCTGTTCAAGGATGCCGGCCTCGACTTCGACGCCGCCAAGCGCAGCGCGCAGCAGCCCGGCTTTCGCGCGCAGCCGCTCGGCGACGCGACGCTGTCGGTGGCGTTCAAGGTCAAGCGAGAGCGCATCACCAGCCGCAACGTGCTCGGCCTGCTGCCCGGCGCCACGCGGCCGGACGAGACCGTCATCGTCTCCGGGCACTGGGACAGCTTCGGCATCGGCGAGGCAGACGCCAGCGGCGACGCGATCATCAACGGCGCCGTCGACAACGCCACCGCGATCGCCTCGATGATCGAGATCGCGCGCGTCATGGAGGCGGGTCCGCCACCCGCGCGCAGCGTGCTGTTCATCGCGTTGACGGCGGAAGAGAGCGGACTGCTCGGCGCCACCTGGTACGCGGCCAACCCGGCGCGGCCGCTGGCGACCACGGCCGCGGCGATCAACATGGAGATGTGGAGCCCGGACGGGCCGACGCGCGACATCTCGAGCTGGGGGCTGGGCAAGGTGTCGCTGGAGCGCGCGCTGGAAGCGGCCGCGCGGGCCGAAGGGCGCACGTATTCGCCGGATCCGAACCTGGAAGCGGGCTTCTTCTACCGCGCCGACCATTTCGCGTTCGCGCAGGCCGGCGTGCCGGCGATCACCGTGGGCCCGGGCATGGACCAGTTCGACGGCGGCGTGGACGGCGGCAGGGCGGCGCGCGCCGACTACTTCGCCACGCGCTACCACCAGCCCGGCGACGACTTCGACGCCAGCTGGGACATGCGCGGCCCGACCGCGGATACCGAAGTCGTGCTGCGGCTGGTGCGCGCGGTGGCGGATACCAGCGCGTGGCCCGCGTGGGACGACGGCAGCGAGTTCCGCGAGGCGCGTGGGACGAGCGCAGCGCAACGTGCGGAAACAACGCCGCGCAGGTGAGCCTCAGTCGGCGGCGGCCGCGCGCGCGAGGCCGGTGACCACGCCGAGCGACGCGTCACCACGCACGATCTCCACGCCCGGGAACACCTCGGCCACGAGCGCCGGCACGTATGGCGAGCGCGACATGCCGCCGGTGAGGTAGATCACCTCGGGCGCCTCGATCGCGCCGGCACCGGCCTCGCGCATCAGCGCGCGCAGCTGCGCCAGGAATGGCCGTTCGGCTGCGGCCGCGAGGTGCGCCCGGTCGATGTCGCAGGCCAGGCCCGCCTCGATGTAGTCCAGGTCCACCGGCACGCTGCCGGTGGCGCTCAGTCCGATCTTCGCCTGCTCCACCGCGCGGTTCAGGCGCACGGTGTTGCCGGCCTGCTGCAGCGCCATCAGGCGCGCGCCGTAGGGCGCCTCCACGTCGTCGAAGCGCGCCTTGTGGAAGTTGGCCTGCCGCTGCAGGTCCTGCACGTGGGACGCCTCGTAGTAGCGATGCACGGCCGTGCGGGTGACGTTCTTGCCGAACAGCGGCATGACCCCGCGCATGCTCAGCTCAAGGTCCACGTCGGTGCCGCCGACCGGCTCGCCCCACGCGCCGTGGATGACCGGCGCCGGCGTGTCGCCGCCCACCAGGGCGAGCGCCATGTCGGTGGTGCCGCCGCCGATGTCGAGGATCATGGTGCGGCAGGCGCGTTCGCTGCGGCGGTGGAAGTCGTAGGCGGCCGCGGCCGGTTCTTCGAGGAATTCGACCGCCTCGAAACCGGCCGCATGCGCGGCATCGGTGAGGATCTCCAGCGCCTGCACGCCGCCGGCCTCCTCCATGGAACTGCGGAAGCGCACCGGGCGGCCCATTACCGCGGAGCGCACCTCGGTGCCCAGCTGCGCCGAGGCCGTGGTGCGGATGTGGCGCAGCACGTGCGTGGCGATGCCCAGCAGCACGTCGCGCGCATGCGCTTCCAGCTTGTAGCCGAGCATCGATTTCGGCGAGACCACCAGATGGCCTTCGCCGGCCGCCAGGAACGCATCCACCGCTTCGTCGCCGTACAGCGCGTCATCCAGCTCTGCCGTGGCGTCCATGGCCTCGCGCACCTGGCCGGCCACCCAGTCGCGGCGCACGGCGGCGATCGCCGCGCGGCGGAGCTCATCGTCGCCGCGCCGGCGCATGGTCGGGACCTGGGCCAGGGCGGCGTCGCGCTGGTGCAGCGGAAGCGCCATGGCCGACTGCCGCAGGCGCTCGAGGCGCGCGAGTTCGCGGGCCTGGTCGGCGCGTGCGCTGGTCATCCATCGCGTCACGTCGTCCTGCAGCGCGGCGGTCAGCTCGAAATGGTGGATGTCCGGCAGCCGCTGCGGGAAGAACGCCGTGGTGCGGAACTGCGCCTGGTCGCCGAAACGGATCAGCTGCACCTCGCCGTCCACCACCGCACCCGCGGCCGAGTAACTCGTGCCGAAATCGATCCCGATCCGCATGTCCAACGCCTGCCCATCCAACTACGCCCGCCATTGTGCCGGCGCGGCGCCGCGATGCCGAGGTTTGTATGCTGGCCGCGCCGAAGATGGACAACGCCATGCACCGCGACGCCGCCAAACCCCACGCACCCTCCTGCGACCGCAACCGCGAGCCGATCCTGGCCGTGCTGCGCGAGCACTTCGCCGACCGCAGCCGGGTGCTGGAGATCGCCAGCGGCACCGGCCAGCACGCGGTGCATTTCGCCGCCGCCATGCCGTGGCTCACCTGGCAAGCTTCGGACATGGCCGACAACCTGCCCGGCATCCGTGCGTGGCTGGACGAGGCGGGCCTGCCGAACACGCCGCCGCCAATCGTGCTCGACGCGCTGCAGTCGCCGTGGCCCGCGATCGACGCCGATGCGGTGTTCACCGCCAACTCCCTGCACATCATGGGCGTGGACGCGGTGGAGGCGCTGTTCCGCGGCGTCGGGCGGGTCCTCGCGGGCGCGCCCGGCGGCACGTTCGTGGCCTACGGCCCGTTCAACTACGCCGGCGCGTACACCAGCGACAGCAACCGCGACTTCGATGCGTGGCTGAAGGCGCGCGACCCGCGCTCGGGCATCCGCGATTTCGAGGCGGTCGACGCACTGGCCGTCGATGCGGGGCTGCGCCTTGCCGCGGACGTGGCGATGCCGGCCAACAACCGCTGCCTGGCCTGGCGCCGCGACACCTGATCCAGGACAACATCCCGCTACCCGAGCTGGGTGACACTCGGGCCATCCCCCAACGGAGTACCACCATGGATCTCGAACTGCAGGGCAAGGCCGCGATCGTCACCGGTGCGGCATCCGGCATCGGCCGCGCGATCGCGCTGGCGCTGTCGCGCGAGGGCGCGCACGTGGTGCTGGCCGACATCGACGCTGCCGGCTGCGAACAGACGCTGGCGCTGATGCGCAAGGCGCGCGCGCAGGCGCAGGGTGTGGTGGTACGCGCCGACGCGGCGTTGCTGGCCGACCACGAGGCCACGGTGAACGCGGCGCTGGAGGCGTTCGGTGGCCTCGACATCGCGGTCAACAACGCCGGCATCGGCGGCGAGGCGCACGACACCGCCGAGATGAGCCCGGAGGGTTGGCGCAAGGTGATCGACATCAACCTCAACGGCGTCTTCTATGCCATGCACGCGCAGCTGCCGGCGCTGCTGGCACGCGGCGGCGGGGCGATCGTCAACCTGGCCTCGATCCTGGGCGCCACCGGCTGGCGCACGGCGTCGGCCTACGTGGCATCCAAGCACGGCGTGGTCGGGCTGACGAAGACGGCGGCACTGGAGTACGCCACGCGCGGCATCCGCATCAACGCGGTGGGGCCCGGCTTCGTCGAGACGCCGATCATCGGCGAGGACCCGAAGGTGCTGGCGCACCTGGCCAGCCTGCATCCGGTGCAGCGCCTGGGCCAGCCGGCGGAAGTCGGCGACCTGGTCGCCTACCTCGCCAGCGCGCGTGCGAGCCTGGTGACCGGGGCCTACTACCCGGTCGACGGCGGCTACCTGGCGCAGTAGCCGCCTGGCGCTGCTTCGCGGACTCAGGCCGCCTGCACGATCCGCAGCGGATTGGCCCACTCGCGCAGCAGCTCCGCCTCGCGCGCCCTGGCGGTCTCCAGGTGCGCGTGCTTGACATGGCCGTAGCCGCGGATGTGCTCGGGGATCGAGGCGATTTCGGCGGCCAGCGCGATGTTGCCGCTGTCCAGGCCATCGAGCAGGCCGCCGACGGTGCGCTCGTAGTCGTCGATCAGCGCGCGCTCCATGCGACGCTCCTCGGTGTAGCCGAACACGTCGAGTGCGGTGCCGCGCAGGCCGCGCAGCTTCGCCAGCACGCCGAACGCGGTCAGCATCCACGGGCCGAAGGCCTGCTTCTGCAGTTCACCGTTGGCGTTGCGTTTGGCCAGCAGCGGCGGCGCAAGGTGGAACTGCAGCGTGTAGTCGCCCTCGAACTGCTGCTCCAGGCGGCGCTTGAACTCGCCGCTGGTGTACAGGCGCGCCACTTCGTACTCGTCCTTGTAGGCCATGAGCTTGAAGAAGTAGCGGGCGACGGCCTCGCCGAGGTCGCTGGCGCCGGGCGCGCGCGCCTGCTCGGCGGCGCGGACCTTCGCCACGAAATCGGTGTAGCGACGGGCGTACTTCGCGTTCTGGTAGTCGCTGAGGAACGCGGCCCGGCGTGCGACCAGTTCGTCGAGCGAGCGCGAGAGGCGGGGGTCGTCGAGCGGCAGGTAGGCGACCTGGTCGGCGCCGGACGGCAGGTGGCGCAGGTCGTCTTCCTGGCGCGCCGGCTTGGGCGCGCTGGTGGCGCCCCATTCGTTGCCTTCCCAGTCGCCGGGCGGCAGCGCGTCGAGCGCGTGCGGGGTCGCTTCGACGGTGGTGCGGGCGTTGCGCACCACGCCGGCGGCGTCGTACACGACGTCCGGGTTCACCGCGGCCAGGCGGCCCCAGGCGAACGCGGTGCGGTTCATTTCCACGGCGGCGCCGTTCAAATCCACCGCGCGCATCAGCGACTCGAATGCCAGCGGCACCAGGCCGCGCTGCCAGGCGTAGCCGAGCATGAACAGGTTGCTGGCGATGGCGTCGCCCATCAGCGCGTTGGCCAGCTGGGTGGCGTCGACCATGTGCAGCGCGGCGTCCGCGGCGGTGGCGCCTTCGGCCGCGTCGCCGCCGAGCGCCTGGCGCACGGCGCTGGCGATGTCGGCGGCGGGGAACTGCATGTCAGGGCGCGTGGTGAAGCTGCCGGGCATCGCCTCGTGGCTGTTGAGCACCACCTGCGAACGGCCGGCGCGGATTTTCGACAGCGCCCAGTAGTCGTTCACCACCACCATGTCGCAACCCAGCACCAGGTCGGCCTCGCCGGCGGCGATGCGCGAGGCGTGGATGTTGTCCGGTGCCCGCGCGATGCGGATGTGGGTGGTCACCGCGCCGCCCTTCTGCGCGAGCCCGGTCTGGTCGAGCACGGTGGAGCCGCGTCCTTCCAGGTGTCCGGCCATGCCGATCAGCGCACCGATGGTCACCACGCCGGTGCCGCCGACCCCGGTGATCAGGATGTTCCAGGGCTGCGCGAGGTCGCTGGCGAACACCGGCTCCGGCAGGTGGGCCAGGTGCTCGGCGGCGTTGACCTTGCGGCCCTTGCGCGGCTTGCCGCCGAGCACGGTGACGAAGCTCGGGCAGAAGCCCTCGACGCAGCTGTAGTCCTTGTTGCAGTTGGACTGGTCGATCTCGCGCTTGCGGCCGAACTCGGTTTCCTTCGGCAGCACCGAGACGCAGAACGATTTCTTGCCGCAGTCGCCGCAGCCCTCGCACACCAGGGTGTTCACGAACACGCGCTTCGGCGGGTCGACCAGCTTGCCGCGCTTGCGACGGCGGCGCTTCTCGGTGGCGCAGGTCTGGTCGAAGATCAGGACGCTCGTGCCCTTCACTTCGCGCAGGCGCTTCTGCACCGCATCCAGCTCGCGACGGTCATGGAAAGTGACGCCGGCCGGGAAGATTGACGGGTCGCTCCACTTCTCGATCTCGTCGGACAGCAGCGCGATCACCTCCACGCCTTCGCTTCGCACCTGGTGCGCGATCTGCGGCACCGACAGCGTGCCGTCCACCGGCTGGCCGCCGGTCATCGCCACGGCGTCGTTGTAGAGGATCTTGTAGGTGATGTTGACGCCGGTCGCGACCGACTGGCGGATGGCCAGCGTGCCGGAGTGGAAGTAGGTGCCGTCGCCGAGGTTCTGGAACACGTGCGGCGTTTCGGTGAACGGCGCCTGCCCGGACCAGGTCACGCCTTCACCGCCCATGTGGGTGAAGGTGTCGGTGCTGCGGTCCATCCACGTGACCATGTAATGGCAGCCGATGCCGGCCATCGCGCGCGAGCCTTCCGGCACCTGGGTGCTGGTGTTGTGCGGGCAGCCGGAGCAGTAGTGCGGCACGCGCGGGAACTGCGCGCGCGGCAGCGCCAGCGCGCCTTCCTTGTCTTCCATCCAGCGCAGCACGTCGCGCATGTGCGCGCTGTCATGAAAACGCTGGATGCGGCGCGCGATCACCGCGGCGATCGTCGCCGGGGTGAGCTCGCCGGTGCTGGGCAGGATCCACTCGCCTGCCTCGTCGTACTTGCCGACGATGCTGGGCCTGCGGCCGCCGTCGAGGCCGAAGTCGAAGTTGTAGAACAGCTCCTTCATCTGGCTCTCGATGAAGGCGTGCTTCTCCTCCACCACCAGGATGTCTTCCAGGCCACGCGCGAACGCGCGGATGCCCACCGGCTCCAGTGGCCAGGTCATGCCGACCTTGTAGACGCGGATCCCGAGTTCGGCGCAGGCGTGGGCATCGAGGCCCAGGTATTCCAGCGCCTGCAGCACGTCGAGGTAGCTCTTGCCGGTGGTCACGATGCCCAGCCGCGCGGCCGGCGAATCGATCACCACGCGGTCGATGCCGTTGGCGCGCGCGAACGCCTGCGCCGCCTTCACCGCGTAGCGGTGCAAGCGCATCTCCTGGTCCATCGGCGGATCCGGCCAGCGGATGTTGAGCCCGCCCGGCGGCAGCTCGAAGTCGTCCGGGATGATGATCTGCCGCGCGAACGGATCCACGTCCACCGACGCCGAGGACTCCACCGTCTCGGCGATGGTCTTGAAGCCGATCCAGCGCCCGGTGTAGCGGCTCATCGCCCAGCCCACCAGGCCCAGGTCGAGGATGTCCTGCACGCCGGCCGGGTTGAGGATCGGCATCAGCGCGCTGCTGAACTCGCCCTCCGAGCCGTGCGGCAGGGTGGAGGAGCGGCAGGCATGGTCGTCGGCGGCCAGCGCCAGCACGCCGCCAAGGCGCGAGGTGCCCGCCGCATTGGCGTGCTTGAACACATCGCCGGAGCGGTCCACGCCGGGGCCCTTGCCGTACCACATGCCGAACACGCCCTCGACCTTGGCGCCCGGGAACAGGTTGGTCTGCTGCGTGCCCCACACCATGGTGGCGCCGAGATCCTCGTTGAGGCCCGGCTGGAAGCGCACCTGCGCGGCCTCCAGGTGCTTGCGCGCGCGCCACAGCTCCAAGTCGAAGCCGCCCAGCGGGCTGCCGCGGTAGCCGGAAATGAACCCGGCCGTGTCCAGCCCGGCGGACTGGTCGCGCAGGCGCTGCATCATCGGCAGGCGCACCAGGGCCTGCACCCCGGAAAGATAAATGCGGCCGCGGGTGCGGGTGTACTTGTCCTCCAGGCCGTAGTCGTGGTCGGTCACGCCGTGGGTCAGGCCCAGGTTGGCGGACGCGGGCGAGGAAAGTTCGGCGGTGCTGGTCATGGCGGGCCCTGGGGCTGGCGGCGGCGCGGCCGCTGGCGGGGAGCGCGGCGGGCGCGCGGGTCGGAGCGGCGCGGATTCTAGCAGCGGGGACATTTCCGTGATGCCGCCTTAACAGAAGCGGGTGGACAGTGAACCGGTACCTTTGACAGGTACCGCGGACCCCGGGAGCACGCATGGCGAGCGGCCAGGCAATGGACTACCGGCAGGACAGCGGCGCGTGGGCGCGCAGGCACAACCACGCCCTGGTGTCGCTGGCGCGCCGTGTCTGGACCGAGCGTTGCACCCTCGATACCGCCCTGGCGCAGATCTGCGAGACCGCCGCGCGCACCCTGGAGGTGGCTCGGGTCAATGTCTGGCGCCTGCATGCGACCCATGGCGTGCTGCGCTGCGTGCACGCCTACGACCGCGCCAGCGGCGAGCACAACCCGCCCGGCTTCGACGAGGCCTTCGACGCCGGCTCCGAGTACGACCGCCAGCTCGACAGGGTGCGCTTGATCCATGCCACCGATGTGCAGCGCGACGTGACGCTGTCCGCCGCCGACGCCGTGCTCGGCGATTACCTCGCGCGTCACCAGGTCAGCTCGCTGCTGGATGCACCCATCCGCAGCGAGGGCGAACTGCTTGGCGTGGTGTGCCACGAACATGTCGGGGAACCGCGCAGCTGGAGCGCGGAGGACGAGGCGTTCGCGGCCAGCATCGGCGACTTCGTGGCGATGGCCTACGAGATCCAGCGCCGGCGCGACGCCGAGCGCCGCCTGCGCTACCTGGAGCTGCACGACCCACAGACCAACCTGCCCAACCGCGACCACCTGCTCGAGGTCGCGCACAGCGCACTGCGCCCCGCGCACGGCGAGGAAGCCAGCGTGGCCGCGATCCACCTGCAGCTGGAGCATGACGGCACCGGCCGGCAGGACGCGGTGGTGGCCGCGGCGGCGGCGCTGCGCGGCGGCCTTGGCAACGAGGCCACGCTGGCACGCGTGCGCGACGACGGTTTCGCGCTGGTGCCGCGCCGGCCGTTGCGCGAAGCCGAGGCGCTCGACCTGGCCGGTCGCTGCGTGTCGCTGGTCGAAGAAGCCGTCGGTGACGGCACCACCCGGGCCGCGGCCGGCATCGCGTTCTCGCGCGACCTGTCGTCGCCCTCGGCGGACATGCTGCTGCGCAACGCCGAGCTCGCCAGCCAGCGGGCACGCGCGCTCGGCATGCTCAACCGCTGTGAAGTGTTCGACGCCGGTCGCCATGGCGAACTGGTGGTGCGCATGCGCCTGGAACGCGCACTGCGCGAGGCCTACGAACAGGGGCAGCTGGACCTGCACTACCAGCCGGTGGTCGACCTGCGCGATGGCCGCATCGTCGGCGCCGAGGCGCTGCTGCGCTGGCGCGACGACCGGGGTGGCTGGCGCCCCTGCAGCGAATTCATCGATGTCGCCGAGCGCTCCGGCCTGATCGTCCCGCTGGGTCGCTGGGTGCTGCTGGAGGCCTGCATGGCCGCGATGGCCTGGCCGCGCGCGGACCTGCAGCTGGCGGTGAACGTGTCGGCGCGCCAGTTCGAGCAGCCGGGACTGGTGGCCGATGTGGCGCAGGCACTGCAGGTGTCCGGGCTGGCGGCGGAGCGGCTGACCCTGGAGCTGACCGAAACCGTTCTGCTGCACGATGCCGACGTCGCCTGCGAGACCCTCGCCCGGCTGCGGGCGCTGGGGGTGCGCATCGCGCTGGATGATTTCGGCACCGGCTACTCCTCGCTGGCGAGGCTCAAGCGCCTGCCGATCGACTGCCTGAAGATCGACCGCAGCTTCGTGGCCGGCCTGCCGGGCGACGGACGCGACCAGGCGATCGTGTGCGCGATCGCCGGCATCGGCCGCGAGATCGGCCTGGACGTGGTGGCCGAGGGCGTGGAAACCGCGGAACAGGTGACGGCGCTGCTGGGCTGCGGCCTGACGCGCGGCCAGGGCTACCATTTCGGGGCCGCGGTGCCGGACCTGGCCCTGCGCGCCCGCCTCGCCGGCTGAGGCGCGCTGGTCCGCACCCCGGGCAGCCGCTACCATGCGCTCGGGACACGGGGACCCGGTCAGAGGTTGTTGGTCATGAAACGCACCATCGGGCACCGTTCGGTCGCCCTCCTGCTCGCGCTGCTGCCCTTCGCCATTTCCGCGCAGGCGCTGCCCAAGCCGAAGGAATTCTATTTCGAGGAAGACCCGCAGGCGACGCGCCCGCTGGTGCTGGTACCCGGTGACGACGACGCCACGGTGCAGAAGCTGCTCGACGCGCGCAGCCGCAGCCGTCGCGACGTCGACGTCGATCTCGCCACCGCGCAGCTCGCCCACCTGTCGTATGCCGCCGGCCGCGTCGAGACCGGTGCCGCGCTTTACGCCGAGGCGCTGGCGTCGCCGGTCGGCATCCGCATCCGGCCGGCCGTGCACTGGAACCACGGCTGGGACCTGTACCGCACCGGCAATGCCGCCGCGGCGCTGGAGCAGTGGCGCCTGGCTGGCATGGAGCGCATGAAGGGACCGTCCTGGCTGCCACCGACCGTCGCGATGGCGCTGTGGTCGCTGGACCGCCGCGAGGAGGCGGTGCGCTGGTACGCCGCCGCGGTGCGTACCGAGCCCGCGCTGTGGCAGGCGCCCGACCTGGCGCGGCTGCTTCCGGACTGGCGTGACGAAGAGCGCGCGCTGCTGGCCGAGGTCGCCGCGGCCTGGCGCGCGGCGCCGCCCGCCTGGCCCTGAGCCGCGCCCCGGTGCAGCGCTGCGGCTGTTCCGACGCGCCGGGGCTGCGAACCGCACGCCGCGCGTCGTAAGGTGGCGTTTGTCTCCGCTCCGGTGTCGCGCATGGTCCGCCTGTCGCTTGTCTCCGTTCTCCTCGCCTGCCTGGCGTCGCCGGCGACCGCCGCCGACCGCGTCACCGGCCAGGCCTTCGCCACGCGCAGCGAGGTGTACGCGCCGCACGCGATGGCCGCCACCTCGCACCCGCTGGCCACGCAGGTCGCGCTCGACGTGATGAAGGCCGGCGGTTCCGCGGTGGACGCCGCGATCGCCGCCAACGCCGCGCTGGGGCTCATGGAGCCCACCGGCAACGGCATCGGCGGCGACCTGTTCGCGATCGTCTGGGATCCTGGGACGCGCAAGCTGCACGGCTACAACGGCTCCGGACGCTCGCCGCAAGCACTGACCGCGGCCGAGTTCGAGCGCCGCGGCCTGACGGACATCCCGCCGCACGGGCCACTGCCGGTGACCGTGCCGGGCACGGTCGATGGCTGGTTCGCGCTGCATGGCCGCTTCGGCAGGCGCACGATGGCCGAGAACCTCGCGCCTGCGATCCGCTACGCACGCGAGGGCCACCCGGTGCACGAGGTGATCGCGTACTACTGGGACCGCTCGGTGCCGCGCCTGTCGAAGTGGCCGGGCTTCAGCGAACAGTTCACCGTCGCGGGCGCGCCGGGCGAAGGCCGCCGCGCGCCGCGCACCGGCGAGACCTGGAAGAACCCCAATCTCGCCGACACGCTGCAGGCGATCGCCGACGGCGGCCGCGACGCGTTCTACAAGGGCGACATCGCGCGCACCATCGGCGCGTACTTCGCGGCCAACGACGGCTTCCTCGCCTACGAGGACCTGGCCGCGCACCAGGGCGCATGGGTGGAGCCGGTATCCACCAACTACCGCGGCTACGACCTGTGGGAACTGCCGCCCAACGGCCAGGGCATCGCCGCACTGCAGATCCTCAACCTGCTCGAGCCGTATGACCTGAAGTCGTACGGGTTCGGCAGCCCCGAGCACGTGCACCTGTTCGTGGAAGCCAAGAAGCTCGCCTTCGCCGACCGCGCGCGCTGGTATGCCGACCCGGCGTTCCATCCGGCGCCGGTGGCGAAGCTGATTTCCAAGGACTACGCGCGCGAGCGCGGCAAGCTGATGTCGATGGAGCGCGCGCTGCGCGAGGTGCAGCCGGCCACGCCCGCCGAGCTCGACGAGGGCGACACGATTTACCTGACCGTCGCCGATGCCGACGGCATGATGGTGTCGCTGATCCAGTCCAACTACCGCGGCATGGGCAGCGGCATGGCGCCGCCGGGGCTGGGCTTCATCCTGCAGGACCGCGGCGAGCAGTTCGTGCTCGGCGACGCCGCGCATCCCAACGCCTACGCGCCGGGCAAGCGCCCGTTCAACACCATCATCCCGGCGTTCGTGACCAGGGACGGCAAGCCCTGGCTGTCGTTCGGGGTGATGGGCGGCGCGATGCAGCCGCAGGGGCACGCGCAGATCCTGATCAACATGATCGACTTCGGCATGAACCTGCAGGAGGCGGGCGACGCGCCGCGCATCCAGCACGATGGCAGCACCGAGCCGACCGGGCAGGCGACGGTGATGAGCGACGGTGGCGAGGTCGACCTCGAGACCGGCTTCCCGTATGCAACGGTGCGCGCACTGATGCGCAAGGGCCACAGCGTACGCTTCGCCGATGGCCCCTACGGCGGCTACCAGGCGATCATGGTCAATCCGCACGGCGGCTGGATCGGCGCCAGCGAATCGCGCAAGGACGGGCAGGCCGCCGGCTACTGAACGCGGGTTGCGTCGCGTCGCCAATCCTCGCGCGGGCACTGCGCGGGCGCCGGTATGCTCCGGTCCATCGATCCCGCTGATGGAGCCGCGCATGCGCATCCGACTTCTGTTGCCCGTCCTGTTGTTGCCCGCGCTCGCCACGCCTGCACTCGCGCAGGCACCGTCGCCGCGGGAGCCGAGCGAACAGGAGCTGCGGCGCGCGCAGCAGGGTGCCGAGGCCTGGCAGGCGTACCTGCTGCGGGTGGCGAAGGCGGTGGCGCGTTCCGGCGGCGCGCGCGACCTCGCGCTCGCCGCGCTGCTCGAGGCGCAGGCGCGCCCCTACGACCCAGGCCGTGCGACCGGCTTCGACCCGGACCGCCTGCGCGCGGAGGCCGGCGCGCGCGGCGCGGGCGACCTGCTCACCCAGCAGTTGCTGCTGGCCGCGGCCGTGGTTGGCGATGACCCGGCGCGGCGCACCGCCGCCGCGCGTCGCTGGCAGGCGCTGGCGCCGGGCAACCTGGCGCCGCTGATGCACCAGGGGCTGGATACGGCGGCGTTGCTCGACGCCGCGCCGCGCCTCAACCGCAACGCGCCCGAGCTGTATCCGTTGCAGCGCTGGGCCGCAGGCGTGTTGCGCCGCCACGCGCCGACCGCGGCCGAATGGGCGGCGTTCGGCGAAGGCGCGAAGCCCTCGGCCGAGGCCAATGCGGCGGTGTGGTCGTCGTCGCTCTCCGTGCTGCTGCCCGACTACCAGCCGCTGCTGCGTGCCTGTGACATGCGCGCACCGGGCGCGGCCGGCCGCGCGGCGGCCTGCCGGCACCTGTCGAGCCTGCTGCTGGCGCGGCCGCAGACGGTGATCGACGAACGCATCGGCCTGTCGCTGGCCCGCGGGCAGGCGACCAGCCCGGCGGACATCGCCGCGCTCGACGCGCGCCGCCGTGGCGTGGACTGGCGCCTCGAACAGATGGGCAAGCTCGCGATGCAGGCCGACGGCCCCGGTGGCGCCGCGGCGTTCGCGCGACTGCTGGCCGATGCATCGGTGACGACGGAAGACGCCATGGCGCGCCGCATGCTGGCCGAAGCGGGCATCCCGGCCGAACCGCCAGCGGGCTGGCAGGCGCCCTGGCAGCGGCGCTGAGCCGCGCCGTCAGCCGCGCGGTTTGACCGCGACGCCCTTGGCGCCGAGCCACGCGTCGATCTTTTCCAGGTCGCGGCGGGTGGCGACGTCGAGCAGCTTCGGGTCGCCGCCGTAGAGGTAGTCCTGGAAGGTCGCGCCGGTGCGGTCGGTGGCGCGCGGATCGGCACCGCCCTCGAGGAAGCGCAGCACCGCGCGGGAATCCTTGACCAGCGCCGCCTGGTGCAGCGGCGTGGTGCCAGTGCGGTCGGCCACGTCCAGGCGCGCGCCGGCGCCCAGCAGCACCCGGATGTTGTCCTCGCTGCCGGCCCGCAGGGCGTCGAACAGCGGCGTGGCACCGGTGACGGTATTGGGCGTGTCAGGCGACATGCCGTGCTCCAGCAGCGTTTCCAGCCAGCCCGGGGTCTTGCCCATCGCCGCCAGGTGCAGCGCGGTGCGCCCGTCCCGGTCGCCGCGCGCGGGGTCGGCGCCGAGCGCGAGCAGCAGGCGCACGGCGCCGCGGTCGCCGCGCTTCATCGCCCACTGCAGCAGCGGCTGGCCCTTGTCGTCGACCGCGTCGGGGTTGGCGCCGGCGGCCAGCAGCTGGCGCGCAAGCGCTTCGTCGTCGCGCAGCACGGCGTCGGCGAACTGCGCGTTGCCGGGGTTGGCGAAGGACTTGCCTGGGTTCACGTCTGTCCCTTGCCGGGCACAGCCGGCGGTGGAGGCGAGCATCAGCGACAACGCCAGCAGCACGCGCATGCCGCGCGGCGCCTTCCACGGGGAAGGCGCCTGCGGTGATTGCGTACGGGGCGTGTCGGACATGGCGACCACGGTACTACGGCGGCATCGCACCCTGTCTACCGGATCAGAACCACTTCAGCGGGTTGAGCTTGTCGCTCACCCACTGCGCGCCGTCGGTGACGGCCTGGCCGAAGTCGCCGACCACGTCGGCCACGACCTCGACGCCGTCGCCAAGCACGTCGGTCACGGTGTCGACCGCGCCGCCGACCGTGTCGGCGACATCGCTCACCACCTTGCCGGCGCCTTCGACGAAGCCGGCCACGGCATCGAGCGGCGCGTCGAGGCCGGTGGCGTCGCCGATGTCGCGCAGCAGGCCGCCGCCGGCGTTGGCGAGGTTCTGGGTGGTGTCGCCGACCAGGCCCAGTGCACCGTCGGCCAGGTCGCCGACGCTGTCGACGGCGAAGTCGAGCACGTCACCGACCACTTCCAGGCTGCCTTCGACCAGCTTGCCATCGGCGAACGCGCCGTTGCCGGCATCAGTGAAGCCATCGATCATCTCGGAGCCGTTGCTCCACAGGTCGCCGACCACGTTCTCGCCCTGGCGGATCACGCTGCCAAGCTGGTTGAGGCTGTACTCGCCAACACGCTCCACGCCGTCGCGGAGGATGTTGCCGCCCACGCCGATGGTGGTGTCGAGGAGGTCGCCGCCGGCATCGAGCAGTGTGTCGGCGGCCCAGCCGATCGCCGGGTCGCCGGTCGCGGTGAAAAAGCGGTTGGCGAGGTCGCCGAGGCCGTCCAGGCCCTTGTTGACCAGTCCGCCGGCCTGTTCGGACAGGCTCGGCCGGCTGGCGGGGGCGTAGGCGGTGTTCTGCTGCAGGGCGTCGACATAGGACGCGTTGTCCCCGCCGCCGCCATGCAGCGCGACAAGATCGCCCGGCCCGCCCATGCCGGCCGGCGGGTCGATGCGCAGCTCGTGGCCGACCGCGTTGGGCGGCGACATGCCGAGGATCGGGAGGATGGGCAGGTCCTGCTGCGCGCCGTTCAGTGGATCGCCGTTGACGATGTAGCGGCGCAGCTGGCCGCTGTCGGCGGCCTCCTGGCGCACCGCGTTGGGGTTGAAGCCCAGCGACTCGAGGGTCTGGTCGCTCAGGCCCGCCGCGTTGAAGGTGACGCCGGTGGTGCCCGTGGCCAGCGCCGCGGCACTGGCCAGGCCGCCGCCGAGCGAGTGCCCGGTGAACACCACGTTGCCTTCGCCGAAGGCGCGCAGCGCGGCCTCGCCCAGGGCCACGGCGTCCTTGTACTGGCCGGTCTCGAAGCCGAGGCCCTGCAGGCCGTTGTCGTCGGCATCGCCGGACGGCGCGAGGCTCCAGTCATCGGTGCCGCGGTAGGCGACCACGTACTCGCCCTGCGCGTTCTGGTAGATCGCGGCGTCGAAGCCCTCTGCGGTGCTGAGCAACGCCGGGTCGATCGGGATCTCGTTGCCCTGCGCGTCGACCAGCGACGTGCCGTCGGCGCTCGGCTCGAGCCGCGTCCAGCCGGCTTCGGCGAGCGCCGCTTCGGTCTGCGGGTTGTCGGCCGCGTAGACGTCGTTGGCCATCATCGCCAGCTGCAGGTCGGTCTCCGGCTGCGGCGTGGTGCCGCTGGCGTCGGCGGCGAAGCTGCCGTCGCCCCTGGGATAGCTGTCGGCGACCTTCTGCAGCTGCGGCGGCGCCCACAGGCCGGCGGCAAGCCGATCGTCGAAGCGCAAGGGCTGGAGGAAGGACTGCTGGCTGGCGACGTCGAGGCTCATGGCCGACTCCTGGAGCGATGCCATGAGACTAGCCACCGGGCGCACAGGCGCCAGCTGGTGGTGACCCTAGAGCGTCAGTCCGCGGGCACCGTGCGGCCCAGCGCCCAGGCGCGCAGGGCGTCGACCTGTTCGCGCATCACCACCGACAGAGGGCGGGTGCGCTTGAGCTCGGCGCGCAACATGAAGTCGTTGAGGGCGGTGCCGGCCGCGTGCGCGGCATACAGGCCGGAGACGATCGCCTGCTCGATCTCCGCACCGGAGAACCCGTCGGCGGCCTCGGCCAGCGCCGCCAGGTCGAAGCCGTCGACCGCCAGCGCCCGCTTGCCGAGATGCAGGGCGAACAGCTCGCGCCGCGTCCCGGCATCGGGCAGGTCGATGAAGAAGATCTCGTCGAAGCGCCCCTTGCGCAGCAGCTCGGCCGGGAGCTCGTGCACCTGGTTGGCGGTGGCCACCAGGAACACATGCGAGCGGCGCTCGGCCATCCACGTCAGCAGGTAGCCCAGCACGCGCCGCGACACGCCGCCGTCATCACCGGCCGCCGAAGACGCCAGGCCCTTCTCGATCTCGTCGATCCACAGCACGCAGGGCGCGAGCTGCTCGGTGGAAGAGAGCGCGGCGCGCAGGTTCTTCTCGGTCTCGCCGTGGTACTTGTCGTACAGCGTGCCGAAATCCAGCCGCACCAGCGGCACGCCCAGACCGCCGGCGATGGATTTGGCCAGCAGCGACTTGCCGCAGCCCTGCACGCCGAGCAGCAGCACGCCCTTTGGCGGGTCCAGGCCGGGCGGTGCATCGCCGGACACGAACACCTGCCGGCGCTGGCCGACCCACCGCTTCAGCGCGCGCGCGCCGGCGACGTCGGCAAAGCCCGCGGTGTCGTGTTCATAGTGCAGGTGGCCGCTGCGGTTGAGCAGCTCGAACTTCAGCCGCGCCAGCTGCGGCAGGTCGTCGCCGCAGATCACGCCGTCGTTGAAGATCAGCTGGCGCGCGATGCGCCGCGCGTCGGTGAGGCTCAGGCCACGCAGGTTGCGGACGATCTGCGTGACCACCGCGGCATCGGCCTCGACCCGGCGCCCGCCGTGACCGGCCTGGTAGGCCAGGGCTTCCTCGCGGACCAGCTTGAGCAGGGCGTTGGCGTCGGGCAGGCGCGGGGTGAAGCGCACCGCGAGCGGCTCGAGGTCGGCCGGCAGCTCGACCTTGTGGCCCACCAGCACCAGCACGTGCGGCAGGCAGCCGCGCCGCTGCAGGATGTCGCGGACCTGGCGCTGGGTGCCGGCGTAGCCCAGGTAGGGGTGGAAATCGAGCAGCAGGTACACGCCGCGCTGGTCGGCGGCGTGGATGGCGCGCAGGGTGCTGGTGGCGTCGGGGGCGTCTTGCGCCGCGTCCTCGCCGTCGAGGTCCAGGCGGCGCAGGCCTTCGGTGATCGTCCAGCGGTACAGCGCGCGCCAGACATGCAGCAGCGACTGCCGGAACAGCTCCACCACGCGCGGTTCGTCCGGTGTCTCGATCACGATCAACGGGGTGTCGGCGCGGATCAGCGCCGCCAGGTCCTTCAGGTCGCTCATGCGCTCGGGCATCGGCTTCGGGTCCGTGATTGTAAGCGTGCGCCAAGCCGCGTCCGCCGGTGTACCCTCGACGTCCGACTTGGCGGAAGGTGACCGGGGTACGGATGAAGACGGTGCTGGTGGCGAGCTCGAAAGGCGGCGTGGGCAAGACCACGATCGCGACCCATCTCGCCGCGCACGCGGCCCTGTCCGGGCAGCGGACCGTGATCATCGATGCCGACCCGCAGCGCTCGTCGACGCGCTGGGCGGAGCGTCGCGTCGGACTCGACAGCGCCGTGCTGCCGATCGCCGGCGCCAGCCGCCAGCGCGCGGCCTGGAACTCCCTGCCCGCCGACACCCAGCGCGTGGTGATCGATGCCCCGGCCGGCGCCATGGCCGGCGACCTCGAGAACTGGCTCGAGCACGCCGACTCGGTGGTGGTGCCGGTGCTGCCCTCGGCGCTCGACCTGGACGCCACGGTGCCGTTCCTGGATTCGCTGGCCCAGCACCCGCGCATCCGCCGCGGCCAGTTGCGCGTGGGCCTGGTGGCCAACAAGCTGAAGCCGTGGACCAACGCCTCGCAGGCCATGCTCGACCTGCTCGGGCAGTGGCCGTATCCGGTGGTCGCCAGCCTGCGCGACAGCCAGGCCTACGTGATGCTGGTCGGCCTGGGCAAGAGCCTGTTCGACTACCACTCCGCCCAGGTGCGTGACCACCAGGAGGATTGGGATCCGTTGCTGAAATGGGTGCGCAAGGCCTGAACCGGGCACCGCGCCAGTGAACCACCAAGGGAGTGCCTCGTGAGGGAAATCGTGCTGTTGCGCCACGCCCACGCCGAACAGTCGGGTCCGGGCCAGAACGACGTCGACCGTCCGCTGTCGGCGGAGGGCCTCGCCGAGGCCGAAGCCGCCGGTTGCTGGCTGCGCGACCACGGCCTGGTGCCGGACCTCGTGCTGTGCTCGCCCGCGCGCCGTACGCGCGAGACGCTGGAAGCGGTGCTGGGGGTGGTCGGCTATGTCGACCAGCGCCTGGAGCCGGCGATCTACGACGCCTCCGCGGGCACCCTGGCGACGGTCGCCGACCGCCACCGCGATGTCGGCCGCCTGCTGGTGGTCGGCCACAACCCGGGGCTGGAACGCCTGGCGGCCCTGCTGCACAGCGGCCAGTCCGGCGAATACCGCGGCATGCCGCCGGGTGCGATCGCCGTGCTGCGCCTGCCGGTCGACGCCGAGGTGGAACCCGGCGTGGCCAGCCTCGTCGACTTCTGGTGGCCGTGAGGCGTGCCCTTGCACGCGCTTGGATCGCCACCGTCGCCGCATGCCTGCTGGCGGCGCCTTCGCATGCCGGGCGGATCGACCGGTTGGCGTCGGAGATCGGCTTCACCCTGACCACGCGTTGGGGCCAGACCCTGCGTGGCCGTTTCCCCGAATATAGCGGCGAACTCCGGGACCTCCCGGACGGGCGTCGCCAGGTGCGGCTGTGGCTGTCGGCGGCCGATGTGCGCATCGTCGGCAATGCCCGCTACACGCGCCTGACGCGCGGCAGCGGATTCTTCGATGCCGCGCAATATCCGCGCGTGACCTTCGTGTCCGAACCCTATGACGAGGCCCTGCTGCATGACGGCGGCCCGTTGGTGGGCACCCTCGTGATCCGTGACGTGCAGCGCCGTGAAACGTTCACCGTGCTCCCGGCGGAGTGCCCGCGGCCCGGGCGTGACTGCGACGTGGTCGCCACCGGGGTCATCGACCGTGCCGACTATGGAATGGACCGCTGGAACGTCGCGCTCGCGCCGGAAGTGCGGTTCCAGTTGCGCATCCGCATCCGGGGTGGCGACGCGTGAAGCGGTGGCTGCGCGTGCTGGCCCTGGCGGGGGCGCTGATGGCGGGCGGCTGCGCGACCCTGTCGCAGGACGAGCGCGTGGCGGCGACGCGGATCGCGAACGAGGCGCAGCCGGTGGTCGTGGACTGCGTGGCCGACGACGCCTGCGCCACCGCGTCCGCGCTGCGCGAGCTGGGCACCCGGGCGGTCGCCGCCAGCACGCCGGATGCGCCGCGCCACCATGCGCTGATCCTGGACTACGGCCAGGACGCGCTGCTCGCACGCCTGAGCCTGATCCGCTCGGCGCAGCGCACCCTGGACGTGCAGACCTACATCTTCGACGAGGACGACGCCGGCCACCTGTTCCTCGACGAGATGCTGGCCGCCGCGCGCCGCGGCGTGCGCGTGCGGGTGCTGGTGGACCAGCTGTCGGCGCTGCGCCGCGTGGAGACGCTGGCCGCGCTGGCCGGCGCGCACGCCAATTTCGAGATGCGCCTCTACAACCCGGTGCTGGGCCGCGCGCGCATCAGCTATCCGCAATACGTGCTGGCCGCGGCCTGCTGCTGGCGGCGGCTCAACCAGCGCATGCACGGCAAGCTGCTGCTGGTGGACGGCGTGGTCGGCATCACCGGCGGCCGCAACTACCAGGACAGCTATTACGACTGGGACCCGGTCTACAACTTCCGCGACCGCGACCTGTTCCTGGCCGGGCCGGTGGTTGGCGACATGGCCGCCAACTTCGAGCAGTACTGGGTGGCGCGGCTCACGCGCAGACTGCCGGAGCTCGCCGATGTTGGCCGCGCGCTGTTGCGCGACGGCGTGCCAGGGCTGCCGCACGCGCCATTCGAGCTGCCCGAACGCGTGCAGCGCATCTCGCGCGATGCCGATGACCAGGCGCTGGTCGACGAGCTCGCCGCGTATGCGCTGCCGGTGGCCGGGGTGGGCTTCATCGCCGACCCGCCGCAGAAGCACCGGCGCAGCTACGAAGGCGTGGCGCCCTCGACCCGCGGCCTGCGCGAGCTGATCGACGGGGCCACCGCGGAGGTGCTGCTGCAGACGCCCTACCTGGTGCTGTCGCCCGCCGCCCAGGCGCAGTTCCGCGAGCTGTACGCGCGCGACCCGCGGCCGCGGGTGGTGGTGTCGACCAACAGCCTGGCGGCGACCGACGCCTTCATCACCTACGCGCTCGCCTACAAGTACAAGCGCCGCTTCCTGCGCGAATTCGGTTTCGAGATCCACGAGTACAAGCCGTTCCCGCAGGATGCGCCGATCGACGTCGAGGCCACCGGCACGGTCGACATCGCGTGGGACCAGGGCGGCAACGCGGTGATCGGCGGCCAGCGCGGCCGCGCGGCCGGGGTCGACGGCAGCCAGGGCGGCGGTCGCGAGCGCGCGACCCGCCCGCTGGCGCGTGAATACTCGGCGCTGCGCTGGTCGGGCTTCTCGGCGCATGAGCCGGTGCCGCTGGAGCGCGGCGGCGTGCGCTTCGGCCTGCACGCGAAATCGCTGGTGATCGACGAACGCATCGGCGTGATCGGCACGCACAACTTCGACCCGCGCGGCGATACCTACAACACCGAGAGCGCGGTGGTGATCGAGGATCCGGCCTTCGCGCGCGCGCTGGCGGCCAGCATCCGCCGCGACATGCTGCCGGCCAACGCCTGGACCATCGCGCCGCGCGACAAGCCGCCGGTGTTCTCCGGCCTGGACTATTCGCTGGGCAAGCTGTCCGAAGCGCTCCCGGTGTTCGACCTGTGGCCGACCCGCTACGCCACCAGCTACGAGTTCCAGCCCGGCCCGGCCTGCCCGGAGCCGCTGCCGCCATCCGATCCGCGGTTCCGTGACTGCTACACCCCGGTGGGGGATTTCCCGGGGGTGCAGATGGGCCTGAAGACGCTGATGACGCGGATCTTCACCGCCTTCGGCGCGGGGCTCGCCCCCATCCTCTGACCGTTCGTCGGCAGCACCGGGAACGTGACTTCCGGCCTATTGCCGGCTGTGTGAGGTGTAGTAGTCTACCAACACACCGAATCACAACCACACCGGAGCGCACCATGAACGTCCAGACCCAGACCCAGACCCAGGCCCAGTTCCATCACGTCGACCGCAGCCAGCATGCCCCGCACCTTGCCGGCGGCCGCCTTCCGACGCGTGACCGCGCCCGCGAGTTCGGTGTCGGCTACGGCAACAGCAGCGGCTACGCCTCGCCGCGCCGCTATGTCGCCAGCCAGGGCACGCATCGCTTCCGCTGTGCCTGAACGGCGATTGACGCTGGCGCGGCTGCGGCCCTAGGCTGCAACCATCCTGTCTCCGCCTGGGATCCGCCATGTCCATTTCGCTGACCATCGAGCTCAACGACCGCGATCTCGCCCACTTCACCAAGGCCATGGATGCCGCCCGCGCCGCCGCCGCGCACATGGCCCCCGAGGCCGTCGTGGCGGCCGCCGCCTCGCTGCTTGGCGAGGCCCAGGGGGTGCACATACCGGACTTCGTCCGCCAGCGCCTGTTGCGGCTGGACGACATGATCGCCATGGTGCGCGACGAGGGCTGGGCGCTCGGCGACGAGGACCGCCAGCGGGTGCTGTCGGTGCTGGTGTACTTCGCCGACCCGAAGGACGTGATCCCCGACCATATCGAAGTGCTGGGCTTCCTCGACGACGCGATCATGATCGAGCTCAGCGTCCGCGAACTGCAGCACGAGCTCGACGCGTACGACGATTTCTGCGACTTCCGCGAGCACCAGGCGCACAAGCGCGGCATCGAGCCGGCGGCCGTGGGCCGCGCCGACTGGCTCGACAGCCGCCGCGAGGAGCTCATGGAGCGCATGCACGCGCGCCGCGAACGCGATTTCGGCGTCGGCTATGGCGCCAGCAGCGGCTACCGCAGCCAGAGCAGCTACGTGCGCACCTGGCGTCCCAGCCTGTTCAAGCTGCGATGAGCGGGGCGCCGGCGGCCGACACACCGGCCAAGGTGTTCCGGCGCACGGCCGACCTCGCCACGCTCAATGCACTGTCCCCCGGCACCGCGATCGAAGCGCTGGGCATCGTCTTCACCGCGATCGGCAGCGACCACCTGGTGGCAACGATGCCGGTCGATGCGCGCACGCTGCAACCCTACGGCCTGCTGCACGGCGGCGCGTCGGTGCTGCTGGCCGAGACCCTCGGCAGCAGCGCCGGCAATCTCTGCGTCGGCGAGGGCGAGGTCTGTGTCGGCATCGAGATCAACGCCAATCACCTGCGTGGCGTGCGCACGGGGCTGGTGACCGGCACTGCACGCCCGCTGCACCTCGGGCGCAGCACCCAGGTGTGGGAGATCCGCATCGAGGATCCGCGTGGCCGCCTGGCCTGCGTCTCGCGCCTCACCCTGGCGGTGGTGGCGGCGGCCTGAGGCTGCCGCGGCGCCGCTACCCGCGCCTGCGGCCATCCGGTATCTTGCGGGCATGCGTTCCCCCATCGTCGACACCGCGCCCGCCGGTGGCTGGCTGCTGCGCGGCTGTCGCCGTGCCGTGCGCGCGCCGCTGCTGCTTGGCCACCTGCTGATCCTCCTGCCGCTGACCATGCTGGTGGTGTGCCTGCCGCTGGCGCGCATCGATGTGGGCGGCGAAGACCTCGGCCATCGCGTGATCCGCGCCTGGCAGGCCGGCCTGATGCGGGTATTCGGGTTCCGCCTGCGGCGGATCGGCACGCCCTTGCCGGGTGCCACGATGTTCGTCGCCAACCATGTCAGCTGGATCGACATCAGCGCATTGCACAGCCAGCGGATGATGGGCTTTGTCGCCAAGCACGAGATCGCCGGCTGGCCGCTGATCGGCTGGCTGGCCGGCAAGGGCGAGACCCTCTTCCACGAGCGTGGCAGCCGGGAGTCGCTGGATGGCGTGCTCGACGCGATGCTGGCGCGCCTGCGCGGTGGCCACTCGGTCGGCGTGTTTCCCGAAGGCCGGACCCGCGACGGCCACCAGGTCGGCCCGTTCCATGCGCGCATCTTCCTGGCGGCGGTGGAAGCCGGCGTGCCGGTGCAGCCGGTCGCGCTGCGCTATGGCGAGGGCGGCAGCGCGCAGCATGTGGTGGCCTTCGGGCCGCGCGAAAACATGCTGCAGAACCTGCTGCGCCTGATGGGCGAACCGTCGCGCGTGGCCGACGTGGTGTTCCTGGAACCGGTCGCGCCGGGCGATGCCGAGGGCCGCGCGCGCATCGCGCGCATCGCCCGCGACCGCATCGACGCCGCCATGCGCGGGGCGTGAGCGACCCGTTCGCCAGCGACTATGCGCCGCCGCGCTGGTTGCGCAATTCGCACGTGCAGTCGGTGCTGGCATCCAGCCCCATGCGTCGCCGCCGCGGCCTGGCGGCGCTGGCCGCGACCGGCGCCCACACCGCCAGCATGATCATCGACGGCGGCGACGGCGTGCGCCTGCTCGGCCTGCACAGCCACATGCCGGGGATCGAGCCGCGCGGCATGGCGCTGCTGCTGCACGGCTGGGAGGGCAGTGCCGAATCGAGCTACATCTGCCTGACCGCTGCGCACTTCCTGGCGCGCGGCTACGACGTGCTGCGGCTCAACTTCCGCGACCACGGCGGTACCCACCACCTCAATCCCGACATCTTCCATTCCGCGCGCATCGACGAAGTGGTGCACGCCGCCGCCGACGTCGCGCGGCGCCTGCCGCGGCCGCGCATGGTGGCGGCAGGCTTCTCGCTTGGCGGCAACTTCGCGCTGCGCCTGGCGCTGCGTGCGCCGGCGGCGGGGCTCAGGCTCGACGGCGTGGCCGCGGTTTGCCCGGTGCTGGACCCGGCCGACACCATGCTGGCGATGGAGCGCGGCTTCCCGCTGTACATGCGCCACTTCGAGAACCGCTGGCGGAGCTCGCTGGCGCGCAAGCGCGACCTGTTCCCGGATCGCGTGGGCTTCGACCGCGACACGCTGCGCCTGCGCATGCGCGCGCTCACCGAATGGCTGGTGCTGCGGCACACCGACTTCGGCAGCCTGGACGCGTACTTCGACGGCTATTCGATCGCCGGCGACCGCCTCGCGGCGCTGCAGGTGCCGGCGCAGATCCTGACCAGCGCGGATGATCCGGTGATCCCGGTGTCGGGCTTCAGGCAGGCGCGCCTTGCGCCGTCCACGCGGCTCGAGATCGCGCGCTGGGGCGGGCACTGCGGCTTCCTGGAAGGCCCGCGGCTGGACGGCTACGCCGAGCGCTGGGTGGCCGCGCGCCTGGCGGCCCCGGACTGACGGCGGGCTACAATCCCCGCTTTCAGGCGCCTGCGCCTGCAGCAGACGGATATCCCATGCAGCAACAGATCCTCGAGGCACTCACCCGCGGCGCCAACAGCGACGCCCTTGCCACCGCCCGCGACTTCGTCGCCACCAATCCGGATGACCCCCAGGCACACCGCCTGCTGGCGCTGGCGGCAGGTGCCACTGGCGACGTCGCCGCGGCGCAGGCCAGCATCGACCGTGCGATCGCGCTGGCACCCGATGACGCGGATCTCCATTTCCAGCGCGCCGGGCTGCTGGTCGGTGCCGGGCAGGTGGATGTCGCCCACGAGGCGCTGCGCGCCACCGTCGAGCTCGATCCGAACCAGCTGCGCGCCTACATCCTCCAGGCACAGCTCGCGATCGGCCGCAACGATCTGGACGAGGCCGCGCGGCTCGCGCGCCTGGCAGCGCGGATCGACGAGGAACATCCGTTGCTCCGGACCGTGGAAGGCATGCTCGCGCTGCGCGCCGGCGCGGTCGACAAGGCCGTCGCGGTCCTGTCACAGGCCGCCGAGCGGGCTCCGGACGACTTGCAGCCGCGCTACGCGCTCGGTTTTGCGTACATGGCCAAGGGCCACCTGGCGTTCGCCGAACAGGCGTTCCGCAGCGTCCTGGCAAAGCTGCCGGACGCCGGCATGCTGCGCGCGATGATCGCCGAGCTGCTGTGGCGGCAGGGCCACGCGGCGGCCGCAGCCGACGAGCTCGCACCCCTGCTGGCCGACCCGGCAACCGCGACCACCGCGCTGCGTCGGTTTGCCGGCGAACTCAATCTTGCCGCGGGCCGCAACGAGCGCGCCCTGCCGCTGCTGCAGGGTGCGCTTGCGGACAATCCAGGCGACCAGCGCACGGTGTCCGCACTGACCGAGGCCTGGCGCCGGATGGGTCTGGCGCAGGATGCGCGCCGCACGCTCGACTTGGCACTGGCCACGTCGCCCGACATCGATGCGCTGTGGCACGCGCGCATGGTGTTCATGAGCGACCTCGACGAGGGCGACGCCCTGGTCGCACGTTGGCGCGAGACGCTGCCTGCGTCGCTCGCGGCCCTTGAAGCCGAAATGACCCTGCACCTGAGCAACGCCCGCAGCGACGAGGCGGAGAACGTCGCGCGCGCGATCGCCGAGCTGGCGCCGGGCCACGAACACGCCGGCCTGCGCCTGCTCCTGGGCGAGGTGCGACGCGCGCCGAAAGACGCCATCGCCCGCATCGAGGAGATGCTCCTCCAGGGCGGGCTTGCGCCGCAGCGCCAACAGCTGCTCCACGAATGGCGCGCGCTGGCGTTCGACGCCCTCGACCAGCCCGAGTCGACGGTTGCGCTGTGGACCGCCCAGCATCGCGTGGTGATGGATGAGCGCCTGCCGCTGCCCGAGCTCACCGCGCCGCGCACCGACTGGCCGGAACGCGCGCAGCCGACGGGCAAGGAAGCGCCGGTGGCGTTCCTCGTCGGTGCCCCCGGTTCGCTCGTGGAGCGCCTGGCGGCAATCCTTTCGGGCAGCCTGGCCACGTTCCGTGGCGATCGTTTTGGTCCCTCGGCACCGCCGGATGCGCTGCAGCACTACAGCACGCCGCTCCGCCTGGCGTCGCGGGAGCTGTCACCGGGCAACGTCGCATCGAGCTGGCAGATGGCGTTGCCCGCACGCGGCATCAAGGCCGACGTGGTCGACTGGCTGCTGTGGTGGGACAACGCGCTGGTGGCCCTGCTGCGTGACCAGCTGCCGCAGGCCAGGCTGGTCGTCGCCCTGCGCGACCCGCGCGACATGCTGCTCGACTGGCTCGCATTCGGCGCGGCCACGCCGATGCGCATCGAGTCCCCGCGGCTTGCCGCGGAGTGGCTCGCGGCGTCGCTTGTCCAGGTGGCCGACCTGCACGAACAGGACCTGGTGCCGCACAGGCTGGTGCGCATGGACGACATCGCCGACAAGCCGCGGGCCGTGGCCGGACTGCTCGGTGATGCGCTGGGCATCAGCCTGCCGACGCCTCCGCCCGGACTGTTCGGCACCGACCGCCTTCCGGCCGGTCGCTGGCGCAGCTACGCCGGTCCGCTGGCCGGGGAATTCGCGATCCTCCAGCCGGTGGCGCGCCGCCTGGGCTATCCGGAATCCTGACACCCGCGGAGGACAACCCCATGCAGATCAGCAGCGACGACTTCCAGCACGGCCAGCCGCTCGGCGTCGACTTCGCCCTCGGTGCGGCCGACGGCTTCGGCGGCAACCGCAATCCGCAGCTGTCGTGGCGTGACGCGCCAGCGGGCACGCGGTCCTTCGCGCTGCTGTGCATCGACACCGACGCGCCCACCGATGCCGCGCTGGTCGGCGCGCCAGGCGTGGAGATCCCGGTGGAACACCCGCGCGGTGACTTCATCCACTGGGTGATGGTGGACATCCCGGCCGATGTCGGCGACATCGCCACCGGCAGCTGCAGCGACGGCGTGGATGCCCGCGGCAAGCGTGCGCCGGCCGGTCCGGCGGGCGCGCGCCAGGGGCTCAACGACTACACCGGCTGGTTCGCGGGCAACGCCGACATGGCCGGTGACTGGTTTGGCTACGACGGCCCGTACCCGCCGGCCAACGACCTGCGCGAGCACCGCTATTTCTTCCGTGTGTTCGCGCTCGACGTGGCGAGCCTCGGCGTTGGCGACCGCTTCACCGGCGGCGATGCGCTGCGCGCCATGCAGGGCCACGTGCTGGCCGAAGCCGCGACCTGGGGCAGTTACAGCCTGCACGCCGCGGCCTGACGCCACGGCGCGCGCGGCGGCGTCAGTCGGCCGGCACCAGTTCCGACTCGACCACCATGTCGAGCACATAGGCGACCGCCGACGCGTCGGCGGGCACGTCCCTGCGCTGATAGCGATCCAGGCGCACCACGGTGCGGGTGCCTGCCCGGTGGTCGTAGCCCTCGATCTCCTGGTACAGCGGCCCCCACGCGCCGGCGCCCGTGCGCAGGCCAGCGGCGTCGTACTGGAGCTCGCGGACCTGCAGGCAGCGGGAGTCCGGCATCACCGGGTGATGGCAGTCGACGCGCTCGGCGGCGACTTCGAGGAACACGCGCTCCGGCGCCATGCCGAATCGGGTCTGCGCCGTGGCTGTGCCGATGAAGGCAAGGGT
Organism: Luteimonas sp. MC1825; assembly: GCF_014764385.1. Taxonomy (NCBI): domain Bacteria; kingdom Pseudomonadati; phylum Pseudomonadota; class Gammaproteobacteria; order Lysobacterales; family Lysobacteraceae; genus Luteimonas; species Luteimonas sp. MC1825. The sequence continues at coordinate 163,676 of NZ_CP061714.1, forward strand.
GTCGCCAGCGGCATTGACCAGTTCCAGGCGCGGCGGGTCACCGGCGACCAGGGTCACCGCATGGTCGCCGGCCAGGCGCGTTCCGGCCGCGCGCTCCATCGCCATCAGCGCGGCGTCGGCGCAGGCCATCTGCGTGCTGATCAGCTGCCCGATCGCCAGGCGGGCGCCGGCGAGCGCCGCTTCGCCGCCCATGCGGTTGCAGGTGTTGCCCACCGCGACCCGGCCGTCGGCGAAATCGAGCTGCAGCGGCTTGTCGGGATTGGCGAACGGGGGCTCCATGCGGCGGCCGTCGGCGCTGGTCGCGGCGTCGAGGTGCCAGTGGTGGGCCGCGAGTGTGCCGGCCAAGCCGCGCGCCGGAGTGGCCGCGGTGCCGCCGACAGGCGTCGGCGTGACCGCGGGCGGCGACGCGTCATGCGGCGTGGCGGTGCAGGCGGCGAGCGCCAGCGGAAGGACAAGGATCAGCAGCGGCTTCATGGTGTGCTCCATGGACGTGGGCCAGGTTCAACGCCCGGGTGGCCGCGATGGGGTTGCGGCAAGCGCGGTCAGTCGCCGGTCGGCAGCCACAGCAGCAGCGCGGCGCCGAGCAGGATGCGGTAGACCGCGAAGCCGGTGAAGCGGTGGTGCTCGATGTAGCCGAGCAGCCACTTCACCACCAGGAATCCGGTCACCGTGGCGGCTGCGAAGGCGATGCCGACGTCGGCCCAGTTCTCGCCGCCGACCGCGCCGTCCTGCACCAGCTCCAGGAAGGTGTAGGCGCTGGCGGCGAACATGGTCGGGATGCCCACCAGGAACACGAACTCCGCCGCCGCCGGGCGGCGGTTGAGGCCGAACAGCATGGCGATGAAGATCGCCGCCGCCGAGCGCGAGGTGCCCGGGAACACACCCGCCACGACCTGCGCCAGGCCGACCAGGATGGCCACGGTCCAGGTCACGTCGATGCTCTCCGGCCGGCGTTCGGCCACCCGCTCCGCGACCAGCATCCACACGCCGCCGATCACCAGCGCCCAGGCGATCGGGGTCACCGTCTCGGGCAGTTCCCACCCCAGCAGGCGCACAGGCAGCCCGACGATCGCCGTGACCAGGAACGCGGTGGCGAGCTTCAGCGCGTAGTCGCGGTGGCGGGCATCACCGAGGCCGGTGGCCAGCGCCCAGATGCGCTCGCGGAACACCAGGGTGATGGCCAGGATCGCGCCGGCCTGGATCACGATGTTGAAGAAGTCCGAGCGCGCGCCCAGCCAGTACTGGGCGATCAGCAGGTGGCCGGTGCTGGAAATCGGCAGGAATTCGGTGAGGCCTTCAAGAATGCCCAGCAGCAGGGCGGCCAGCGGGTCGGTCATCGGCGCGGAGTTCCGTGAATGGGGTGGCAGGGCGTGCGGACGGGCGCGTGGCGCGGCGGCAGCATAGCGGAAGCGGTGGGCACCAATATGGTGCGTTGAGGCGAAGGCAGTGCGCTGTCGTGGTGCAATACGCTGCCAGCTGTTCCTCCAATCTTCGAGGATTCAATGGCTTGCAGGTTGGCACGCGGCTTGCGTTGGTCCAGGGGTCAGGGTCGCGCACGACCCATCCCATACCCCAGGAGCCCGCCATGTCGCTCGAACACGTCGAAAAGCTGATCAAGGACCACAAGGTTGAATTCGTCGACCTGCGTTTCACCGACATGCGTGGCGTCCAGCACCATGTCACCTTCCCGACCTCGATCGTCGAGCCGGCGCTGTTCGAGGACGGCAAGATGTTCGACGGTTCCTCGATCGGCGGCTGGCGCGGCATCCACCAGTCCGACATGGTGCTGCTGCCCGACGGCAACAGCGCGTTCCTGGATCCGTTCACCGCCGATCCGACCCTGGTGATCACCTGCGACGTGCTCGACCCGACCACCATGCAGGCCTACAACCGCGACCCGCGCGGCATCGCGCGCCGCGCCGAGGCCTACCTGAAGTCCAGCGGCATCGCCGACCAGGCGTTCTTCGGCCCCGAGCCCGAGTTCTTCATCTTCGACTCGGTGCGCTACGCCAACGACATGGGCCACACCTTCTTCCACGTCGATTCCGAGGAAGCCGCGTGGAACTCCGGCCGCGAGTACGAAGGCGGCAACACCGGCTACCGCCCGGGCGTGAAGGGCGGCTACTTTCCGGTCGCACCGCTGGACTCGCTGCACGACATCCGCGCCGAAATGTGCAAGACCCTGGAAGCGGTCGGCATCGAGGTCGAGGTGCACCACCACGAGGTCGCCAACGCCGGCCAGTGCGAGATCGGCACCAAGTTCAGCTCGCTGGTGCAGAAGGCCGACGAACTGCTGACCATGAAGTACATCGTCAAGAACGTGGCGCACCGCAACGGCAAGACCGCGACCTTCATGCCGAAACCCCTCGTTGGCGACAACGGCAGCGGCATGCACGTGCACCAGTCGCTGGCCAAAGGCGGCGTGAACCTGTTCTCCGGCGACGGCTACGGCGGCCTGAGCCAGATGGCGTTGTGGTACATCGGCGGCGTGTTCAAGCACGCGCGCGCCATCAACGCGTTCGCCAATTCCAGCACCAACAGCTACAAGCGCCTGGTGCCGGGCTTCGAGGCGCCGGTGATGCTGGCCTACTCGGCCTCCAACCGCTCGGCGAGCTGCCGCATCCCGTACGTGTCCAACCCGAAGGCGCGCCGCATCGAGTTCCGCTTCCCGGATCCGATGAACTCCGGCTACCTGATCTTCACCGCGCTGATGATGGCGGGCCTCGACGGCATCAAGAACCAGATCGACCCGGGTGGCCCGAGCGACAAGGACCTCTACGACCTGCCGCCGGAAGAGGCCAAGGGCATTCCGACCGTCTGCCATTCGCTCGACCAGGCGCTGGAAGCGCTCGACGCCGACCGCGAGTTCCTCAAGGCCGGTGGGGTGATGAGCGACGACTTCATCGACGCCTACATCGCGCTGAAGATGAAGGAAGTCACCGCGTTCCGCGCCGCCACGCATCCGCTCGAGTACCAGATGTATTACGCGATCTGATTCGTCGGCGCGGGTGCCGGATGCCAATGCCCTTGAGGACTCATGTCCCCCGGCGATGGCCTGGCGGCCATCGCCTCCTCCTTGACTTCGCCCTCAAGGGCATTGGCACCCGGTACGTCGCAGCGCGCGGTGGTGGGAGGAGCAAGTGCCACAGCCTGCGATCTGGCGGGTGCTTTTCGTTACCCGCGGGCTGCGCGGAGCCCCGAAGTGGCCGTGAGGCCTTCGCGGGGAAGTCAAGGAGGAGGCATCCGCCGCCAGGCGGATGCCGGGGGACATGAGCCGCGAAGGCCTCGCGGCCACCTCAGGGCCCTGCACGGTTGCATTGCGCGGCGATCACGGGTTCGATTGCCTCATGAACATCAAACCTCTTGCGGCAGTCCTTTGCCTCGCCCTGCTCGCCGGCTGCGCCCACCAGGCACCGCGCAACCCGCTGGCGACCTGGGTGCCTTCGCCGAATCATGACGAGCGCCGCCCGGTGATCATCGTGCTGCACTACACCGAGCAGGACTCGGTGGAGCAGAGCCTGCTCACGCTGCGCACGCGCAACAGCGGCGGGCCGGTGAGTTCGCATTACCTGGTCGGCGACGACGGCGGGATCTACCAGCTGGTCGCGGACGGCCATCGCGCCTGGCACGCCGGCGGCGGCAGCTGGGGCACCATCACCGACCTCAACTCGGCCTCGATCGGCATCGAGATCGACAACGACGGCGTCGAGGACTTCAGCGAGGCGCAGGTGGATGCACTGCTGCGCCTGCTCGACGACCTCACCACGCGGCTGCGCATCCCGCGCAGCCAGGTGATCGGCCATTCCGACCTGGCGCCTTCGCGCAAGATCGATCCCGGCACGCGGTTCCCGTGGCGGCGGCTGGCCGAGGCCGGCTTCGGCATCTGGCCGGCAGACGATGCGCCGGCCGCGCCGGAAGGCTTCGACCCCCTGCAGGCGCTGCGCCTGCTGGGCTATCCGCTCGACCAGCCCGAGGCGACCATCCGTGCGTTCCGCATGCGCTTCCGCGGCGATGCCGGCAGCGTGCTGGATGCCGAGGACCATCGCATCCTGCACGCGCTGACGCGGCCGGACGGCGCCGGCCTGCTGAAGCCTACTTCGCTGCAGTGAACCGGACGCGGGTCGAGATCGCGACCTCGTCGGGAATCATGCCGGTGTCGGCCCAGTCGCCACCGCCCACGCCGAACGCCAGGCGCTTGACCACCGCGTTGCCGGACAGCAGCGGCTGCGCGCCGGGCGTCCAGGTGAAGGTAAGCGTGACCGGCTTGCTGACGCCGCGCAGGCTGAGCGTTCCGTCGGCGGCGTAGCGGTTGCCGCCGAGGCTGCGGAAGCCGCTCGCGGTGTAGCGCGCCTGCGCGAAGCTGGCGATGTCGAAGAAGTCCTTGCTGACCAGGGTGGAGTCGCGGTCGGCGTTGCCGGTCACGGTGCCCGCCAGCGGGATCAGCACGTCGAGCTTCGCCGCGGCGGGCCTGGCGGGGTCGAAGCTCAGCGTGGTGGTGAAACGCGGGAACTGCCCGCTGAAGGTTTCGCCGTCGTACTCGCTGGCAAACGTCAGCGCGGAGCCCGCGGCCTGGACGTAGTCGGCGGCGGCGGCGGGTGCGGCGAAGGCGAGGGCCGCGGCAAGCGCGAGCGGCAGGATGATGTGGCTGGAACGCATGGCGATCTCCGGAAGGTTGCGGCCGCGGCGCGGGTTGCGCCGTGGCGATGTCAGTGGATGCGTGGCAGGTCGAACACGAGGACCTCGGCGCCCACGCCATGCGCGATCTCGATCCGCGGCTCGTCGGCGTACAGCAGGGCATCGCCGGCGACCAGCGGGTAGCCATTGACCGTCACCTCGCCGCGCGCGACATGCACGTACGCCAGCCGACCGGCGGCGATCTCCTGGACCGCCGTCTCGTCGCCATCGAACAGGCCTGCGGACATGGTGGCATCCTGATGCAGGGTCACTGAACCGTCGCGCCCGTCAGGGCTGGCGACAAGCCGCAGGCGGCCGCGCTTGTCGGCCTCGGGGAAGGCCTTCTGCTCGTAGCCCGGCGCGAGGCCGCGCGCCGACGGGATGATCCAGATCTGCAGGAAGTGGGTGCTGCGCCCGCGTTCGTGGTTGTACTCGGAGTGCGCCACGCCGGTGCCCGCGCTCATGCGCTGCACCTCGCCGGGGACGATGGTGCCGTCGTTGCCCATGGAATCCTTGTGCGCCAGCGCGCCGTCCAGCACGTAGCTGATGATCTCCATGTCCTGGTGGGAATGGGTGCCGAAGCCCTGGCCGGCCTGGATGCGGTCCTCGTTGATGACCCGCAGCGGGCCCCAGTGGACGTGCGCGGGGTCGGAATAGCCGGCAAACGAGAAGCTGTGCCAGGAGTCGAGCCAGCCATGGTTGGCGTGGCCGCGGGCCTTGGCGGGGCGAAGGGTGATCATGGGTGCCTCCAATGTCGGGCGTCGGGCGGTGCGCCGCGCTGGGTGCAAGTCTGGTTGATTCCAAAATCAGAATAAAGGCAATATAAATGGTGATAAGTCAACAAATTTGGAACGATCTCCGCTGTCAAGGCGTAGCGGGGCCACCAGGCGCATTCAAGTAAGTGTTCCAAATATGTGATGATTAGTGTCTTTGTTGATGATAGACGAAAGCGTTCAGAACGATAGACTTCACCGGCACCGAAGGATGTGGACGCATGGCGTTCCCATTTCCGTAACGGCACCGATGATCATCATCCAACCAGATTTCCCGGAGACCCAGACATGACCACCACCTTCAAGCGCATCCTCCTCGCCGGCGCGCTGTCGCTCGCCACCGCCAGCGTGTTTGCCGCGCCGGTCACCTACAAGATGGACCCCGCGCACACCGACGTGATCGCGCAGTGGAGCCACTTCGGCTATTCCAACCCGATCGCCCATTTCGGCAATGTCGACGGCACCATCGTCTATGACGCCGACAACATCGCCGCGTCCAGCGTCGAGGTCACCCTGCCGATGAGCGGCATGTCCTCGCACGTGGCCAAGTTCGACGAGCACCTGCGCAGCGCCGAGCTGTTCGACGTCGCCAACTTCCCGGAAGCGACCTTCAAGAGCAGCAAGGTGGAGTCCGCCGGCGAGGGCAAGCTCACCATCACCGGTGACCTGACCATCAAGGGCGTTACCAGGCCGGTCGTGCTGGCCGCGACCATCAACAAGGTGGCCGACCACCCGATGAGCAAGCAGCCCAGCGCGGGCTTCGACGCCACCGCCAGCTTCAAGCGCTCCGACTTCGGCCTGGGCCTGTACGCGCCGGCGGTGAGCGACGAAGTGCAGATCCGCATCACCACCGAAGCCTCGGTGCCCAAGGCGAAGTAAGCGGCGCCGCACGGAACCACCGCCGGCGCGGCACTCGCGTCGGCGGCCGGGTTTGCACTAGATTGGTGCAATGACCGGCCTCAACCCCGCCCACGACACCCTCGCCACGCCGCTGCTGCTTGCGGACGCCGAGGGCGTGGTGCTGGCCGGCAATCGCGCCTGCGCGCAATGGCTGGGGGTCGGTGCCAAGCGCCTGCCCGGCCTGCCGCTGGCCGCGCTGGAGCACGGCGATGACCGCCTGCAGCGCGCGCTGCACGCACACGGCCCTGGCGAAACCGTACGCCTGCCGCGGATGCCCCTGGCGTTCCCGGGCGCCGCGGCGCATTTCGCCGACGCCTGGCTGACGGCCCGGGACGACGGCGGCTGGCTGCTGGAAGCACATCCGGTCGACGAGTTCGGCGGCGGCGATCCGGTCGCGGCCCTGCCGTCGGCGCTGTCGGCCGCGCTCCGCGGACTCGCCCATGAGCTGCGCAACCCGCTCGCCGGCCTGAAGGGCGCGGCCCAGCTGCTCGCGCGCCGCGTCGGCGACGATGCCGACTCGCGCGAGCTGGTCGCGCTGATGGAATCCGAGGTCGGCCGGCTGACCCAGCTCATCGACCAGCTGCTGCAGCCGGTGCCGCCGCGGGCACACGCCCCGCTCAACATCCACGCCGTGCTTGAACGCGTGCTGCGCCTGGCGGAGAACGATGCCGGCTGGGCGGTGAAGCTGGTGCGCGATTACGACCCCAGCCTGCCGGAACTCGACGGCGACCCCGACCGCCTCACCCAGGCGGTCTGGAACCTGGTGCGCAATGCGATCGAAGCCGGCGCCGGCGCCGTGGTGCTGCGCACGCGCGCGGAGCATGGCCTGCGCATCGGAGGCGAGCCGCACGCGCTTGCGCTGCGCCTGGAGATCGTCGACGACGGCCGCGGCGTGCCCGAGGCGCTGGCCGAACAGGTGTTCCTGCCGCTGGTGTCGGGGCGCGCGGAGGGCACCGGGCTCGGACTGGCGCTGGCCCAGCAGGTCGCGCGCGAGCACCGCGGCAGCATCGCCTACCGTTCGCGCGCGGGGCACACGGTGTTCACCCTGCTGCTGCCGTACCCGCCGCCCACCGACGTCGCGCGCGACGCGGGCAGCGGTGGCGAACGCGACCAGGGCAACGCCGCGGAGATCGTCCATGACCGACGCTGATGCTGCACGCGTGTGGGTGGTCGACGACGACCGCTCGGTGCGCTTCGTGCTTGCCACCGCGCTGCGCGACGCCGGCTACGCGGTCACCGGCTTCGAGTCGGCGGGTGACGTCATGGCCGCGCTGGACCGCGCTGGTGCCGGCCCGGACCTGCTGTTCACCGACGTGCGCATGCCGGGCGACGACGGCCTGGCGCTGCTCGACGCGCTTCGCCAGCGCCTGCCCGCCCTGCCGGTGGTGGTGATGAGCGCCTACACCGACGTCGCCAGCACCGCGGGCGCGTTCCGTGGCGGGGCGCAGGAGTTCCTGTCGAAGCCCTTCGACCTCGATGACGCGGTGGCGCTGGCGGCACGCGCGCTGGACAGCCGTGCCGACGCCGGCGCGCCAGCGGATGCCACCGCCACCGGGCCGGACGCTGCCGCCAGCGACGCCCTGGTCGGCGACGCACCGGCGATGCAGCAGCTGTTCCGCGCCATCGGCCGGCTGGCGCAGGCGCCGCTGTCGGTGCTGATCACCGGCGAAACCGGCACCGGCAAGGAACTCGTGGCGCGCGCGCTGCACCGCGAGTCGCCGCGCGCGCAGCGGCCCTTCGTCGCGCTCAACACCGCGGCCATTCCCGCGGAACTGCTGGAAAGCGAACTGTTCGGCCACGAGGCGGGTGCGTTCACTGGCGCCAACCGCCGCCACGTGGGCCGCTTCGAGCAGGCGCATGGCGGCACGCTGTTCCTCGACGAGATCGGCGACATGCCGGCGCTCCTGCAGACGCGGCTGCTGCGCGTGCTGGCCGAAGGCGAGTTCTTCCGCGTCGGTGGCCGCGAGCTGATCCGCGTCGACGTGCGCGTGCTGGCCGCCACCCACCAGGACCTCGAGGTGCGGGTGGGCGACGGCAGCTTCCGCGCCGACCTGCTGCACCGCCTCGACGTGGTGCGCCTGCGCCTGCCGCCGCTGCGCGAGCGCCGCGAGGACATCCCGCGGCTGGCCGAGCGCTTCCTGCAGCGCGCCGCGACGCGCTTTGACGCAGCCCCCAAGCGCCTGTCGCCGGCGGCGCTGGCGCGGCTGATGGCCCATGACTGGCCGGGCAACGTGCGCGAGCTGGAAAACCTGTGCTGGCGGGTGGCGGCGCTGGCACCGGGCGAGGTGGCGGGCGTGGAGGACCTTGGCGAGACCCTGGCCGCGGGGCACGCGCTGGCGGCGGCGGACGGCGCGGCCTGGGAAGAGAGCCTGCGCGCCTGGGCGCTGGCGGCGTTGGCCACGCATGCCGACGGCATCCACGCACGCGCCCGCGAGCGCCTGGACCAGGTGCTGCTGCAGGCGGCGCTGGACCACACCGGTGGCCGCCGCAGCGAGGCCGCCGCGCGCCTGGGCCTGGGCCGCAATACCCTGACCCGCAAGCTTGGCACCAGCCGTGGGCGACGCTGAGCGCCGGCGTGGCGGATCACGTTGCGGCAACGGTGCCACCGGTTAGGCTCGGACCGCGATGACCCCACCCATTCCTTTTCTCCACCCCTTGCGCGCCGCGGCCTGCGCCCTGCTTGCGGCGGGCTTGCTGTCCGCCTGCGCCAGCGGCCCGCCGCGCGCGTCCACCGCGGCACCCGCCACGTCCGCGGCGCTGCCGCGCGCCGAGTCCGGCACGGCCCGGCAAGCGGTGGCCAACCTGTCGGCGGCTTCGGCCACCCTGGTCAGCGGCCGCGTCGCGCTCACGGCGGAAGCCGGCGGCGTGCGCCTGGCCGGCGAGATCGGCGGCCTGACCCCGCATGGCGCGCACGTCCTGCAGGTCCACGAACGCGGCGATTGCAGCGCCGTCGACGCCTCGAGCGCGGGCCGCTATTTCGACGCCTCCGGGCGCGGCGTCGTGGATGGCGGCAGCGACCGCGTGGTCGCCGATGCGCGCGGCGTGGCGCAGGTCGCGCAACTGGTGCCCGCCGCGGTGCTCGGCGGTGGCGCCGCCAATGACATCGCCGGCCGCGCGCTGGTGGTCATGGGCGCGACATCGGGCGCCACCGGTGCGCGCGTGGCCTGCGGCGTGATCAGGCTGCCGGCACCATGAGCCGCGCGGCACCTGCCCGCAGCGGCGTTGCCCCCACCCCGTTTGCTTGCTCCGCGCCAGCCGGCGCGCCCCGAAGGGAGTTCACCATGCGTACCACCAGCCTCACCCTGCTTGCCGCTGCGTTGGCGCTCGCGCTGTCCGCCTGTGGCGACCGCGCCGCCGTCGATGACGCCGCCACACCGACCACCGCCGACGTACCGCGCGAGTCCACGCCGGATGTCTCGCCGCCCCCCTACGTGCCCGCGGACGACGCGCCTGCGAGCGCCGTGGCCGCGCTGGCCGCGACCGCCGGCAACACCACCGCCGGCGAGCTGCGCTTTGCCGCCGTCGACGGTGGCGTGCACATCACCGGCCAGGTCACCGGCCTGGAGCCCGGCACTGAACATGGCTTCCACGTGCATGAGACCGGCGACTGCAGCGCGCCCGACGGCAGCAGCGCCGGCGGTCACTTCAATCCCGCAGGCACCGCGCATGGCCGCGTGGGTGGCGCCGCCCACCATGCCGGCGACACCGGCAACATCACCGCCGATGGCGCGGGCGTGGCGCAGGTGGACACACGCCTCGAAGGCGTGACGCTTGGCGACGGCGCAGCCACCGACGTGATCGGCAAGGGCGTGATCGTGCACGCCGATCCCGACGACTACACCACCCAGCCGACCGGCAACGCCGGCGCGCGACTGGCGTGCGGCGTGATCGGCCCGGGAGCGTAAAGACGCGTCAGAGTGCGTCGTGCGGATCGCCGCTGGCGTGCGCGAACGACACCGTGATGCCGTGCGCGCGCAGCACGCTGGCGAACTGGCGCTGGCGTGCCTCGAAATGCGCGAAGCCGCGCGCCAGGCGTGCATGCCGCACGTCGTCGGCTTCATCAGCGGCCTCGACGGCGCCAGTGGCATAGCGGGCGCGCCACGCGTCGGGCGAGAGCAGCGCCATGCGCACTTCGCCGTCCGCGTAGCGCAGCAGTGGCTCGGGCGGGGCGTCGAGCCAGGCTTCGCGCGCCGGTGACAGCAGGGCGGTTTCCAGCAACGGCCACAGAGGCTCGAGTCCCGCGTGGCCGTACTGCAGCGCGGTCATCGCGCACAGGTCGTGCACGGTGAGGTAGCGCGCGTGTTCGACTCTCAGGCCGAACGCCTCCTGCATCGCCAGCGCGGTCGCCGCGCCGGCCATGCCTTCTTCCATCAGGTCGGCCTCGCAGCGCGCGGCGACGCGCGCCACTACCGCCGGGTCGCCGTCCAGCACGAACGGCAGCAGGCGCAACGGGCCGCCGCCGAAGTCCGCCGATGGCGACAAGGCGCCAGGCAACTGGCCGGCGTGGTGGCCGAACGCGATCACGCGCGCACCGCCGCCCGCCGCGCGCGGTGCCCGCGCCGCCAGCTGCCACAGCTCCTGGTGCAGCGGCCAGCCGGGGCGCAGCAGTTCGACCGGATCGTAGTGAGCCGCGACCAGCGTGCAGTCGAGCAGCGCGGCATCGGGCGCGAACGCCGCGAGGTCGGCGGCGACCAGCGCCGCAAGCTTGCCGGCCTGCTCCTGCGCCACGCTGTCATGCGCCACGCCCGCGCCATACGCGAGCTCGAGCGCCAGTGCGCCAAGCACGCGGCGTTGTCCGTGAACCGGTGGAGTGATCTCGTTCATTGGCCCTGCGCATGTGCAGCGCTAAACTGCCGCCCATTATGCCCGCCTGCGCCGGCGGGTCATCCCGAGAGGTCATCCATGCTGCATGGTCGCCCCGTCGCCGTCCTTGGCGGCGTCCGCATTCCGTTCTGCCGGCAGAACACCGCCTACGCCGACGTCGGCAACCTCGGCATGTCGGTACGCACGCTTGGTGCGCTGGTCGAACGCTTCGGCCTGCATGGCCAGCAGCTCGGTGAAGTGGCGATGGGTGCGGTGATCAAGCATTCCAGCGACTGGAACCTTGGCCGCGAGGCGGCGATGTCGTCCGGGCTGTCACCGCTGACGCCCGGCATCACCCTGCAGCGCGCCTGCGGCACCTCGCTGGATTCCATCATCACCATCGGCAACAAGATCGCCTGCGGGCAGATCGAGTCCGGCATCGGTGGCGGCAGCGACAGCACCTCGGACGTGCCGATCGTGTACGGCAAGGCACTGCGCCGCCGCCTGCTCGGCGCCAATGCCGCCAGGACCACCCGCGACAAGCTGGCGCAGTTCGCGGGCTTCCGCCTCGGCGAGCTGAAGCCGGATTTCCCCGGCGTGGCCGAGCCGCGCACGGGCAAGTCGATGGGCGAGCACTGCGAAGACATGGCCAAGGAGTGGAGCATCTCGCGCGACTCGCAGGACCGGCTCGCGGTCGCCTCGCACCACCGCCTGGCCGCCGCCTACGAGCGCGGGTTCTTCGACGACCTGGTGGTGCCGTTCCGCGGCGTGTCGCGCGACAACATCCTGCGCGCCGACTCCACCCTGGACAAGCTCGCCACCCTGAAGCCGGCGTTCGACCGCACATCCGGTCGCGGCACGCTGACCGCGGGCAATTCCACGCCGCTGACCGATGGTGCATCGGCGTGCCTGCTGTCGACCGACGAGTGGGCCGCGACGCATGGCCATGAAGTGCTGTGCCATGTGCGCGACGCGCAGGTGGCCGCGGTCGATTTCGTGCACGGTGAAGGCCTGCTGATGGCGCCCACGGTGGCGGTGGCGCAGCTGCTGGCACGCAACAGCCTCACGCTGCAGGACTTCGACATCTACGAGATCCACGAGGCCTTTGCCGCGCAGGTGCTGTGCACGCTGCGCGCCTGGGAGAGCGAGGACTACTGCCGCACGCGGCTGGGCCTGGATGCGCCGTTGGGCCGCATCGACCCGCTGAAGATGAACCCGCTGGGCTCTTCGCTCGCCACCGGCCATCCGTTCGCCGCCACCGGTGCGCGCATCGTCGCCAGTGCCGCCAAGCAGCTGCGCGAACGTGGCGGCGGCCGTTGCCTGGTGTCGATCTGCACCGCCGGCGGCATGGGCGTGGTCGCCATCCTCGAGCGCTGAGGCCGGCACGTGCAATGCAGCCGGCGCGCGCATCGCGCGCCGGCTGCCACGCCTCACTCGATCACGTGCACCGGTTCACCGCGCATGGCCCGCAGGGCATTGCCGTATGCGGCGCGTGCCCGGGCGTCGTCGCCGAGCTGCGCGTAGTTGTGCCCCAGCTCTTCCCAGCCTTCACCGCCGGCACCCTGTGCCAGCGCGCGTTGCAGGTAGTCCATGGCCGGCTGCGGCTGGTCCTGCAACCGTGCCAGGCGTGCCAGCGTGAGCAGCAACGCCGGGCTGCCCGGATGCTGCTGCAGCCAGCGTTCGGCGGCGGCCTGGCGCTCGGCGAAGCGCGCCAGCGGCAGGCTGCCGTAGCGCGCGGCCAGGCGCTCGTCCCAGCGCGTGCCGAGCGCATGTTCGACGCTCGACGTCGCGGCCTCGTCCCAGCCCAGGGCTGCGGCGCGTTCGGCGTACGCGCTGACGATCGTCGGCTCGGCGCGCAGCGGCTTGGGCAGCGATTCCCAGCGGTCGGCAAGCGCGTTGGCATCGGCTGCCTGGCGCATGGCGGCGGCCGACCAGCGCAGTTCGCGCTCGGCCAGCACCGTGTCGGGCAGCGCCTGCTGCTGGCGCAGCGCACCCAGCAGCGCATACGCCTCGGCCGCCTGGCCGGACACGGCAAGCGCCTCCGCGCGCAGCGCAAGTCCACGTGGCGGCAGCGGCTGCGCGGCCGGGGCATCCAGCGCGACCAGCGCGTCCGTGGGGCGTTCCTCGGCAAGCGACAACTCGGCGTGGCCGATCGCGCGGGTCAGCGCGTGGCGCACATCGATGGCATCGAGGTGGCGTCGCGCCGCGGCGTGGTCGCCGCGGGCAAGCGCCGCGCGCGACGAAGCGAGCAGCGCGATCGCGGCATCGCTGTCGTCGCCGGCCTGCGGCAGGAGCTTTTCGGCGCGTGCGTAATGGCCGTGGTACAGCGCCTCCAGGCCGGTGCCCAGGCGCGCGCGCGACTGCTGGTCGCGGCGTTGGCGCCAGGCGCGCAGCGGCAAGGCGATCAGTGCCCACAGCAGCCACAGCGCGAACAGCGCCACGACCGCGGCCACGCCGACCCACAGCAGGTTGGTGGTGTAGTCCCAGCCGCGGTAGCGGACCAGCACGTAGCCGGGGTCCTGGGCGAGCAGGTGCCAGGCGAGCGCGCCGACGATCGCCAGCAGGATCCAGAGCAGCAGGTTGCGGAACAGATTCATGGCAAGGCTCCCGAGTTCGTGGCCACCCTAGCCGGTGCGGCGTCGCGGCAGTGTATGAATGCGGGCGCGGCGCCGTTGTCGTTCAGCGGGCGCCGCCGGGCGCGCCACGGCGCAGGCGCAGCTGCTCCAGGGTGCTGCCCAGCGTGGGCAGCGCCACCGCCAGCGGCAGCGCGCCCAGCGCCTGCACGTCGGCCATGCGTGCCCGCAACGCGGGGGTCTCCGGCCACAGCCGCGGCAGCCAGGCTTCGCTGCGCGCCAACGCCGCGCGCCAGCCGCCGGCATCGCGCCGTTCGGCGGCGGTGCGGGCCAACGCCAGTTCGAGGCGCAGCGTGGCGATGCCGGCCGCCCGCTCGGCGGGCGCGACGGCCTGCCGCGCGTCGCTGCGCCGGACATCCACTACGCGGCCGGCAAGCCGCTCCCACCAGCTGCCACCATCACCCGCCGTGGCGCGTGGCGCAGGCTGCACCGGCAACGCGTCGAGCTGCGCGGCCACGGCGTCGAGGCGCGCCAGCGCGACCACGCGCGGGTCGTCGCCCAGGGCGTCCAGCGCGGCGCGTTCCTGCACCAGCACCTGGCGGATGTCGAGGTAGCCCGGGTCGGTGACGGCGTCGAGCAGGCGCGCCGCCAGCGCGTAGGCGCGGCGGGCGCCCTCGAGGTCGGCGGCCAGCATCAGGCGCTGCTGCCCCTGCGCCAGCAGCAGCTCGATGTCGTCCAGGCGCAGCGCCTGGGCACCGCCTTCGGCCGGCCCGGCCAGGCGCTGCACGCTTTCCTCGAGCAGGGCGGCGCGCTGGCCGATCCCGAGGAGCTCGTCGCGCAGCACGCGGTTGGTGGCCTCGGCCTGCTGCAGGCGCTTGCCCTGCGCCTGCTGGTTGCGGCGCACGGCAGCCATGCGGTCCTCGAGCGCGGTGACGCGCTGCAGCTGGTCGGCGACCGAGGCGCGGCGTTCGGCCGACTGCGCCTGCCAGCTGGTCCACCCGAGCCAGGCGACCACTGGCACCAGCAACAGCAGGAGCAACCAGGCGAGGGCGGAGCTGCGGCGCGGCGGCGCAGGGGAGGAAGGGGGATTCACGGCAGCGGGCGCGGGTGGGGGCCACACATGTTAGGGCTTCATGGCAGCCGCGGCGCATGCGGCTTCGAGCATGGCATCGGGGCGCGCGCTCGTGGCCACCCCGGCCACGGACAGGCCCAGCGCGCGGGCGAGGACGGCGAGGCGTTCGCTGGCCGCGACCACGCGCGCGGCGCGCAGCCGCGCAAGGGCATCCGCCGGCAACCGCGCGACGACATGCTCCAGCGCCTCGCCGCTGCTGGCCAGCAGCCACGCCGGCGCGTCGAGCGCGCGCAGCGCCGCCACCGCGCGGGGCGTGGGCGCGATCGGCACGCGTGCATAGACGTTGGCGCGCAGCACCCGGGCACCGCGGGCGGCGAGCGTCGCGGCAATCACGCCGCGGCCGCCAGGCGCGGTGACCAGGCCGATGTCCAGCCCGCGCACGGCGGCCAGTGTCGGCAGAGCCAGCAGCCCTTCGCTGTCCATGCGCTGCGGCGCATCCACTGCGGCCACGCCGGCACGGTGCAGCGCGCGCGCGGTGCCGGTGCCGACTGCCACGAACACCTGTCCGCGGCCGGGGCGCAGCGCACGCAGCCGCGCCGCCGCGTCGACCGCCGCGGGACTGGTGAACAGCACCCGCGGTGCCGCCAGCGCCGCGCGCAGCGCGGCGCGGGTGGCGCGGTCGTCGCGCGCCTCGATGCGCCACGGCGAAAGCGCCAGCGTACGCGCGCCATGGCGTGCCGCGGCGCGCCGGATCGCGTCGTGGCCGCCCACCGGGCGCAATGAGATGACGTAGCATCCGGACAGGCGTCCGGGTGTGGCGTTGGTGGGCATCGCAGCAGCTTGGTGCCTGTCGATGGCCCCTGCAAGGCGCCGCCCCGCACAGGACCCCGCATGACCCTCGAAGACGAACTGCTGGCGCTGGACGCGCACTACCGGTCGATGCCGCCGGTGGCGGCGATGGCCGTGACCATCGCCGGCCACGACGGCGGACACCTGCGCCTGCGCGCGCCGCTCGCGCGCAACGTCAACGACAAGGGCTGCGCATTCGGCGGAAGCCTGGTGTCGGTGATGACGCTGGCAGGCTGGGGCCTGGTGACGCTGCGCTGCGCGCAGTTGGGGATCAAGGCCGACGTGTTCGTGGCCGACAGCGCCGTGCGCTACCTGGCTCCGCTGTACGCCGACCTCGAGGCCAGCGCGTGCCTGGAGGAAGGCGCGCACTGGAGCGACTTCGACAAGACCCTGCGTGCGCGCGGCCGTGCGCGCGTCGCCATCACGGCCACGGTGCCGCTGCCGGCCGGCGGCGTGGCCACCACCATGCGCGCCAGTTACGCGGCGATCACCAGGGGTTAGCATGCCGGCCACGCCGACTTCCGGAATCGCCGCCATGCGCACACCGCCCCACGCCTCCCTGTACGCGAGGGCTGCCTTGCTGCTGTGCATGCTGGTGGCCGTGACTGCCTGCGCCAGTGCGGGCGGCAAGGGCGACGCGCTGCAGCGCGTGCAGTACGCGTACTCGGCGGCGATCCGCTGGGGGGATTTCGAAACCGCCTGGAACATGGTGGAGCCCGCGTACCGCGAGAAGCATCCGATGACCGATGTGCAGCTGGAGCGCTACAGGCAGATCCAGGTCTCGCACTACCGCGACATCAGCGCCCAGGCCGGCGAAGGCACGGCGGTGCGCGAGATCGACATCGGCGTGATCAACCGCCACACCATGGCCGAGCGCAGCCTGCGCTACCAGGAAGCCTGGCGCTACGACGCGGAGAGCCGCGCCTGGGTGCTGACCAGCGGCCTGCCGGACTTCTGGCGCGGCGAGTAGCCCGGCGCTTTGCGCCGCCGCCGGCGCTGGGCGACAATCGCGGCCCGCTGCCATGCTGGCCCCCGCCTTGAACCTTGAAGAACTGTCGGCCTTCGCCGGCCGCAATCCCATGCTCGCCCTGGCGCTCGCCGGCATCACGCTGGCGATCCTCTACACCGAGGTCGCGCGCCTGTTCCGCGGTTTCAAGGGCCTGCGCCCGGCCGAACTCACCGCGCTGATGAACCGCGAGAACGCGCTGGTGGTCGACCTGCAGCCAGCCGGTGACTTCGAGAAGGGCCATATTCCCGGTTCGAAGAACGTGCAGATGAGCCAGTTCGATCCCGAGAACAAGATGCTGGCAGGCGCCAGGGCGCTGCCGGTGGTCGCCGTCTGCAAGACCGGCGTGACCGCGGCGCAGGCCGCCAAGCGCCTGCGCAAGGCCGGCTTCGAGCGCGTGTACGTGCTGGAAGGCGGCATCGCCGCCTGGCAGCAGGCCGACCTGCCGCTGGCCAAGGGCCGCGGCAAGTAGCGTAACGGCCGCGTGCGATAATTCACCTCTTTCCCGAATTCTCCCGGAGTTTCCCCAGATGGCCGACCAAGACCAGAACGGCGCCGCCGGCGCCATTGCCGAACAGCCCGCCGCCCCGCAGTTCACCGTCGAGAAGATCTACGTCAAGGACGTCTCCTTCGAGGCGCCCAGGACCCCGCAGGCGTTTGGCGAACAGGGCCAGCCGCAGCTGCAGATGAACCTCAACCAGCGCGTCAACCGCGTCGCCGACAGTACCTTCGAGGTCGTGCTCGGCATCAACCTGACGTGCAACATGGGCGAGGACAACACCATGTACCTGGTCGAAGTGCAGCAGGCCGGCCTGTTCAACCTGGTGGGCTTCGAGGACCAGGCGCTCGACGTCATGCTGGGCACGCACTGCCCGGCCATCCTCTACCCGTATGCGCGCCAGACCATCGGCGACCTGATCCAGGCCGGCGGGTTCACCCCGTTCCTGCTGCAGCCCATCAACTTCGAGGCCCTGTACGCCGAAGGCGTGCGCCAGCGCGCCGCGCAGCAGGCCGGTGGCGACCTCGCCAATACCGAGGCCGGCGGCAACGCCTGAGTGGTGATGGAGCCCTCGGTCACGCCGGTGGCCAAGCCGGCGGTAGCGGTGCTGGGCGCGGGCTCCTGGGGCACGGCGCTGGCGGCGCTGATCGCGCGCCACGACCATGCCACGGTCCTCTGGGGGCGTGATGCAGAGGTGGTCGGCGCGATCGATGCCGGCCACCACAACCCGCGCTACCTGAAGGGCATCGCCCTGCCGGCATCGCTGCGCGCCACCACCGACCTCGCCGCGGCCCTGGCCACGGCCGACCTGGTGCTGGTCGTGGTGCCCTCGCACGCCTTTGCCGACACCCTGCGCGCGCTGGCGCCGCTGCGCCCCGCGCATGCAGGCGTGGCCTGGGCCACCAAGGGCTTCGAGCCCGGGTCCGGGCGTTTCCTGCACGAGGTTGCCGCCGAGGTCCTCGGCCCCGAGGTGCCGCTGGCCGTGGTGACCGGGCCGTCGTTCGCCATGGAGGTCGCGTCGGGCCTGCCCACCGCGCTCACCGTGCACAGCGATGACCAGATGTTCGCGCAGCGGGTGGCCGACGTGCTGCATGGCCCGGCGTTCCGCGCCTACACCGGCGACGACATGCGTGGCGCCGAGCTGGGTGGCGCGATGAAGAACGTGCTGGCGGTCGCCACCGGGGTCGCCGACGGCATGAACCTCGGCCTCAACGCGCGCGCCGGGCTGATCACCCGCGGCCTCAACGAGATGCTGCGCCTCAACATCGCCATCGGCGGCAAGCCCGAGACCCTCATGGGCCTGGCCGGCCTCGGCGACCTGGTGCTCACCTGCACCGGCGACCTGTCGCGCAACCGGCGCCTGGGGCTGGCGCTCGGCCGCGGCCAGACGCTGGAAGACGCGGTGCGCGAGATCGGCCAGGTGGTGGAGTCGGTGCAGACCGCCGACGAGGTCATGCGCCAGGCCGAGGCGCACGGCGTGGAGCTTCCGATCGCCAGCAACGTCCGCGACGTGCTGCACGGCGACATCACCCCGGCCGAAGGCCTGGCACGCCTGCTGGCGCGCGAGCAGAAAGCCGAGTACCCGGCGAAGCTCTTCGCCTGACCCCCGCGGTGGCTTAGAGCCCGTGGTGGCCGTGACGCCTTCGCGGCTCATGTCCCCCGGCATCCGCCTGGCGGCGGATACCTCCTCCTTGACTTCCCCGCGAAGGCCTCCCGGCCACTTCGGGGCTCTGCGCTGGCTGCCAGGAGCGTGACCGTGCGCGAAATTGCGGGCTGTGGCTTTGCTCCTCAAAACCACCGCAGTGCGACGTACCGGGTGCCAATGGCCTTGAGAGCGAAGTAAAGGAGGAGGCGATGGCCGCAAGGCCATCGCCGGGGGACATGAGCACTCAAGGCCATTGGTACCCGGCGCAGGCGCGCGCACAAAAAAAACCCCGACCTTGCGGCCGGGGTCTATGTCGCACAGCGGGGAGAGAGTCCCTGCGCGATTTCCCATGGAACGGTGTTACCAGGTGAAGCGCGGGCCGACGAACCACTCGGTGTCGCCGCCGGCGAACTTGACGTCACCGTTGATGCCCCAGTTGGGGTTGAACTTCAGGTTGGCGCCCAGACGGCCATAGAAATCGCCGTCGATGCCACCGTCATAGTCTTCGTAGCCGGCCAGCGCGTAGCCGTCGAAGTTGCGCGCAAGCGAGCCGCGCACGCCGACTTCGGTGCTCCAGCCGTCGAATTCCAGATCGGTGCCGAGCACGCGGCCCGCATCGAGCTTCTGGTAGGCGACGCGGGCCAGCAGGTCCGCGCGCGGCGAGATCTCGAGGTTGTAGCCAAGGCCGACCTTCAACTGGTCGACATCGAGGCTGGTGTCGTCGATTTCCTGGCTGCTGTAGCCGCCGAAGACATGGAAATTGGGATGGAACGAGAACGAGCCGTTGACACCGACGCCGTCGGCATCGATGTCGCCGTTGGTGGCCTGGTAACCGGCCTCGACGTAGTTGTAGGTGACGCCTTCGGCGGCCGAAGCGGCAAACGGCAGCGCCGCCGCCAGGGTCAGGGCGATCAGGGAACGCTTCATCGGGGGAGGACCTCGTGCTTGCTTGTTGTTGTTATAGGTCCGGCCATGGACGGCAGGGGAGGGGAGAGAACCGATCGGGGAAATCGGACCCGCCCATGGCCGGAGCACGTATTCTCGACATCGCGCGACAACGCAGGCTGAATACTGAACTGGACAGTGCAGGAACTTTCGTGCAGTGCACGGGTCGGGATCACGCCGCGCCGTCGAACCCCAGCTGCCGCCAGGCCTCGTAGGCCACGACCGCCACCGCGTTGGACAGGTTGAGGCTGCGGTTGCCGGGGCGCATCGGCAGGAACAGGCGGCGGTCGGCGGCAACGGATTCAAGCACCGCGTCGGGCAAGCCACGCGTCTCGCAGCCGAACAGGAAGGCGTCGCCAGCCGCATAGCGTGGAGCGTCATGGCGCAGCCGCCCGCGCGCGCTGAGCGCGAACAGCCTGGCCGGTGCGATCGCGGCCAGCGCCGCGGCCAGGTCGTCGTGCACCGCCACCCGTGCGTACTCGTGGTAGTCCAGCCCCGCACGCTTGAGCTGCCGGTCGTCCATGTCGAAGCCCAGCGGCCGCACCAGGTGCAGGCGGGCGCCGGTGTTCGCGCACAGGCGGATGGCGTTGCCGGTGTTGGGCGGGATCTCCGGCTGGAACAGGATGATGTCGATCATCGCGACGGGGGACGCGGCATGTGGCGCCGCAGGATAGCCGCAGCCGCCGGGCGCATGGCTACCAGGGCATCGCCTCGCCGCGCCAGTCGAGGAAGCTGCCACTCGCCGCCGGCGCAAGCCCGGCGATGACATCGAGCAGGCCACGTGCCGACGCGTCGACAGGCTCGGTCGCCTGCGCGCCGCCCATGTCGGTCTGCACCCAGCCCGGATGGAACGCCACCACCACGATGCCGCGCTCGGCCAGCGCCTGCGCCAGCAGCCGCGTCGCCATGTTCTGCGCGGCCTTGCCGAGCGCGTAGCCCGGCGTGCCGAAGCGCGTGGTGCCGGCGATCGAGCCGAGCTGCGAGGACAGGTTGGCAACGCGCGCGCCGTCGGCCAGCAGCGGGGCGAGCGCCTCGGTCACCAGCAGCGGGCCGAGCGCGTTGATGCGCAGGCTGTCCTCGAGCTGCGCCTGGTCGAGGCGGCCGAAGCGTTCGCCGGAGTGCAGCACGCCGGCGTTGTTGATCAGCAGGTCGATGCGGCCGTCGTCGCCGAGCACCAGCGGCAGCTCATGCGCCAGGCGCGCGCGCGCCTTGCCGTCCGCCACGTCCAGCGGCAGCACGTGCAGGTGGCCGGGGTGCGCGCCGGCCAGCGCATTCAAGGCGCTCGCCTTGCCGGGTTGCCGGCAGGTGGCGACCACGCGGTCGCCGCGTGCCAGCAGCTGGCGGGTGAGTTCCAGGCCGAGGCCACGGTTGGCGCCGGTGACCAGCGCATGCAGCGGAGGAGTGTCCATGCGACGAGCATGCCCCAGCCCGCGTCGGCGTGCAGTGGCCACCCGGGACCAATGGCCCGGGGGCCGCGGCTGGCGGGGGCGCTACCATTCCCGGTCCGGACCGTACCCAGGATCACCACACCATGCAGATGCCCACGCGCATGCCGCGCCGCGCCACCTTCCTCGCCCTGGCCATGGCCGCTGCCCTCGGCACGCTCGCCCCGGCCGGCTACGCGAAGGTGCCGCAGGCGGCCCCGGCCGCGGTGGTCGACATCCCGTATGAAACCTTCACCCTGCCCAACGGCCTGCGCGTGGTCGTGCACACCGACCGCAAGGCGCCGATCGTCGCGGTCAACATCTGGTACCACGTGGGCAGCAAGGACGAGCCGGCGGGGCGCAGCGGCTTTGCGCACCTGTTCGAACACCTGATGTTCCAGGCGTCGGAGAACCACCAGGGCGAGTTCTTCACGCCCTTCAAGCAGATCGGCGTGACCGACCAGAACGGCACCACCAACACCGATCGCACCAACTACTTCCAGAACGTGCCGACCACCGCGCTCGACACCGCGCTGTGGATGGAATCCGACCGCATGGGGCATTTCCTCGGCGCCGTCGACCAGGCCGCGCTCGACGAGCAGCGCGGCGTGGTGCAGAACGAGAAGCGCCAGGGTGAAAACCAGCCCTACGGCCAAGCGTGGGAGAAGCTCAACAAGGCGCTGTATCCGGCGGGCCATCCGTACCACCACAGCGTGATCGGCTCGATGAACGACCTCGATGCCGCGTCGCTGGAAGACGTCAAGACCTGGTTCCGTGCCTGGTACGGCCCGAACAACGCGGTGCTGGTGCTGGCCGGCGACATCGACGTCGCCACCGCGAAGGACAAGGTCGCGAAGTACTTCGGCCACATCCCGGCCGGTCCGACCATGGCGCAGCCGAAGGTGGACGTGGCGCGGCGCACGGCGTCGACCCGCGAGACCATGCACGACAAGGTGCCGCAGCCGCGCGTCTACCGCCTGTGGAACGTGGCCGAAGTGACCGATGCCGACCTCGACCGCCTGCAGCTGCTCGGCCAGGTGCTGGGCGGCAGCAAGTCCTCGCGCCTGGACAAGCGCCTGGTGCACGAGGAGAAGCTGGTCGACAGCATCAGCGCCGGTGCGTACGGCAAGCAGCTGGGCTCCAACTTCATCGTCATGGCGCAGGTCAAGAAGGGCGTCGACCCGGCCCGGGTCGAGGCGATCATCGACGAGGAAATCGAGCGCCTGCTGGCCGAAGGCCCGACCGCCGACGAGCTCGAGCGCGCACGCACGGTGTTCCGCGCCGGCTTCATCCGCGGCATCGAGCGCATCGGCGGCTTCGGCGGCAAGGCCGACGCACTGGCCGAATGCGCGGTGTACACCGGTGACCCGGGCTGCTTCCGCGAATCGCTGGCCGTCATCAACGCCACCTCGGCGAGCGAGGTGCAGGCGGTCGGCCGCACGTGGCTTGGCAGCGGCGACCACACCCTGGTGATCGTGGAGGGCGAGCGCACGCCGCTGGCCGAGGAGCCGGCCGGCACCCCCGCGCCGTGGCAGTTGCCGCCGGTGGATGCCGCCTGGTCCACCACGCCCCCGAGCGTCGACCGCAGCCAGGGCGTGCCGATGCCCGACGCGTTCCCCGACCTGGTGTTCCCCGCGCTCGAGCGCGCGCGCCTGTCCAACGGCACTACGGTGATCCTCGCGCGCCGCGCCGGCCTGCCGGTGGTGCAGATGGACTACCAGTTCGCCGGTGGCTACAGCGCCGACGCCAACGGCGCCGCCGGCACGTCCAGCTTCACCATGGGCATGCTCGACGAAGGCGCGGGTGACCTGGGCGCGCTGGCGTTCGCCGACCGCGCCGAATCGCTGGGCGCGCAGATGGGCGCCGCCGCCGGGCTCGACAGCGCCAGCGCCTGGTTCTCGGGCCTCACCGAAAACCTCGATGCATCGCTGGCCCTGTATGCCGACCTGCTGCGCCGCCCGCAGTTCAGCGCCGCCGAGATCGAACGCGTGCGCGCCACCTGGATCGCCAACATCGCCCAGGAGAAGGCACGTCCGCAGACCGCGGCGATGCGCGTGCTGCCGCCGCTGCTGTACGGCGACGGCCACGCCTACGCGATGCCGTTCACCGGCTCCGGCACCGAGGCGTCGATCGCGGCGCTCGACCGCGACGACCTTGTCGCGTTCCACCGCGCCTGGGTGCGCCCCGAGGGCGCGACGCTGGTGGTCGTCGGCGACACCACGCTGGAGCAGGTGGTGCCGCTGCTCGAGAAACACTTCGGCGACTGGCGTGGCACGGGCCCGGCGCCCGCCGCGCAGTCCGTGCCTGCGACGGTCGCGCGCCCGGCGCAGGGCCGCGTGTTCCTGGTCGACCAGCCGGGCGCGGTGCAGGCCAACATCTACGCCGGCCAGCTGGTGCCCTCGACCACCGATGCCGGCGCGGTGCGCTTCGACATCGCCAACGGCGTGATCGGCGGCGACTTCACCGCGCGTCTCAACATGAACCTGCGCGAGGACAAGCACTGGTCGTACGGCGCGCGCAGCGGCGCGTCGGGCGCGCTCGGCCAGCGGCCGTGGCTGGCGTCGGCGCCGGTGCAGATCGACAAGACCGCGGAGGCGATGGCCGAGATGCGCCGCGAGATCGGCGCCTTCGCCAGTGGCGAAACCCCGCCCACCGCGGCCGAGGTCGAACGCATCCGCGCCATCAACACGCTCAGCCTGCCCGGTGCGTACGAGACCGCGGCCTCGGTGGCGTCGACGATCGGCGGCATCGTGCTGTACGGCCGTCCGGACGACTACGTGGTGCGCCGCAAGGCGGAGATCGAGGCGATGACGCCGGCGCAGGTGGCCGAGGCGGCGAAGACGCTCGACGCCGACACCCTGACTTGGGTGGTGGTGGGCGACCTGTCGAAGATCGAGGCGCCGGTGCGCGCGCTCGGCTTCGGCGAGGTGACGGTGATCGACGCCGACGGCAAGCCCGTCGCCAACCGTTAAGCCGCGAGCGATACGCGGTGCCGTGCCATCGGCGAAGATGGCCGGCACCGCCATTCACGGAGCCAGATCCATGCGCAAGTCGTTCGCGTTCGTGCCGTTGCTTGTCCTCGCCCTCGGCGGGTGCACCTGGGTGCACATGGCGCCAGGCGCGTCGGCCGTGCGCGTGGTGGCCTCGGCCCCGACCGGCTGCGAGAAGCGCGGCGAGGTCGAAGTTGCGGTGAAACACAGCGTCGCGTTCATCGAGCGCAACGACCTGCGCGTGCGCGAAGAGCTGGAGACTCTGGCCCGCAACGAGGCGCCGGGCCTTGGCGCCGACACCATCCACCCGCTCGGCGGACCGCTGCGTGGCGCGCAGCGCTGGGCCGCCTGGCGCTGCGGAGGCTGAACGGCGTGGCTCTTCGCAGGCGTGCGGGCCGTCACGTGGCGGCCCGCAAGTGCGCGGGGGGCGCTAAGCCGGTAATCTAGACGGCCTTTTTTGCACATCCCATCGGCGGCCAGCCCATGTTGTTCCAGCACGTAGCCATTGCCGGTCTTGCGCACATCGACGCCCCCCGGCGGCTGTCGTCCGACGAGATCAACGCGCGCCTGAAGCCCACGCTCGACCGCCTCGGCATCAAGACCGACGTGCTCGGCGATGTCGCCGGCATCCACGCCCGCCGCCTGTGGGACGACAACGTGCTGGCGTCCGACGCCGCCACCCTCGCCGGGGTCAAGGCGCTGGCCGATGCCGGCATCGATCCGTCGCGCGTGGGCCTGCTGGTCAACACTTCGGTCAGCCGCGATTTCCTCGAGCCGTCCACGGCGTCCATCGTCAGCGGCAACCTCGGCATGTCCGACACCTGCCAGAACTTCGACCTCGCCAATGCCTGCCTGGCCTTCATCAACGGCATGGACGTGGCCAGCCGCATGATCGAGCGCGGCGAGATCGACTACGCGCTGATCGTCGATGGCGAGACCGCCAACCTCGCCTACGAGCGCACCATCGAACGCCTGCTGCGCCCGGATGCCACCGAGGCCGAGTTCCGCAACGAGATGGCCACGCTCACGCTTGGTTGTGGCGCCGCCGGCATGGTGCTGGCCCGCGCCGAGCTTGCGCCGGGCGCGCCGCGCTACCGCGGTGGCGTGACACGCGCCGCCACCGAGTGGAACGGCCTGTGCCGCGGCAACCTCGACCGCATGGTCACCGACACCCGCACGCTGCTGATCGAGGGCATGAAGCTCGCGCAGAAGACCTTCATCGCCGCGCGCCAGGCGCTGGGCTGGGTGGTGGAGGAGATGGACGAGTTCGTCATCCACCAGGTCAGCAAGGCGCACACCGCGGCGTTCATCAACGCCTTCGGCATCGATCCGAAGAAGGTCATGACGATCTTCGGCGAGCACGGCAACATCGGCCCGGCCTCGGTGCCGATCGTCCTCAGCAAGCTGCGCGAGATGGGCCGCCTGAAGAAGGGCGACCGCGTCGCGCTGCTCGGCATCGGCTCGGGGCTGAACTGTTCGATGGCCGAAGTGGTCTGGTAACCGCCCGGCGTTGACGCCCTTGGGGGGCCGGCTTGTCCGGCCCTTCGGCGTTTTGGGGCACACATTTCACCGGAGGCGCGGCAACACAATGGAGTTCGGACTGGACGTGCTGGCGCTGCTGGCACTGGTGGCGTTCGTTGCCGGCATCATCGATGCGATGGCCGGCGGCGGAGGCCTGATCACCATCCCCGCGCTGATGGCGGCCGGCATTCCGCCGGTGCAGGCCATCGCCACCAACAAGCTGCAGTCGAGCTTCGGCACCGCCGGCGCGGTGCTGGCGTTCGCGCGCAAGGGGCGCATCGATTTCCGGCGTTTCCTGTGGCCGGCGGTGGCCGCGTTCGCGGGCTCGGTGGGCGGGGCGATCGCGATCCAGCGCGTGGATCCGTCGTTCCTGGCCGGGCTGGTGCCGGTGCTGCTGGTGGCGATGGCCGCCTATTTCCTGCTCGGCCCGAAGGCCAGCGAGGCCGGACGCCACGCGCGGCTGGGTCACGCGGCGCTGGTCACGCTGATGTTCGCACTGGGCTTCTACGACGGCTTCTTCGGCCCCGGCACCGGATCGTTCATGGCCACCGCGCTGGTGGCGCTGTTCGGCATGGGCCTGGTGTCGGCCACGGCGCACACCAAGTTCCTGAATCTCGCGAGCAACGTCGCCGCGCTGGCCACGCTCGTCATTGGCGGGCAGGTGCTGTGGCTGGTCGGCCTGGTGATGGCGGTGGCGAGCATCGCCGGCGGGCAGGTCGGCGCGCACCTCGCGCTGCGCGTCGGCGGCCGCGCGATCCGGCCGCTGCTGGTGGTGATGTCGCTGGCGTTGACGGTGAAGTTGCTGGCCGATCCGGGGAACCCGCTGGTGGAGTGGGTGAGGTTGATCTGGTAGCGCGAAGCGACCATTTGCATGAGAGTTTCCTTTCCCAGGCGCTTCTGGCAAGTAAAGAAAGAAAGTGGTATTTAGTTTTCCTTGTTCTCACCGCGGGCGTCCGCAAGGAAAGCTCACCATGGCCACGAGGGTCACCGGCCACTATGTCACCGGCTCTTTGGCCGGCAGTCGCTACCAGGCCTTCATCCCCGATCCCCTGCCGCCCGAGCCGCGGCTCGACTTTGCCGCAGGGGATCTGATTGCTCGCAAGGAGCGCGCCGATCAGGCGCTTGGGCGTCTGGACGGCATCACTCTGATGCTGCCGGATCCGGAGCTGTTCCTGTATCAATACGTGCGCAAGGAAGCGCTGCTGTCCTCGCAGATCGAGGGCACCCAGTCCTCCCTGTCCGACCTGCTGTTGTTCGAGGTCGATGCCGCGCCAGGCGTGCCCGTCGACGATGTGGAGGAAGTCTCCAACTACGTGGCCGCGCTCAAGCACGGCCTGCGCCGCCTTCGCGAAGACGACTTCCCGCTTTCCCTGCGCCTGATCCGCGAGATGCATGCCCTGTTGCTGCGCGGCGGGCGTGGCGCCACCAGGCAACCCGGAGAGTTCCGCAAGGGACAGGTGTGGGTCGGCGGCCCGTCGCCGGCATTGGCCCATTTCGTGCCGCCGCCACCGGAGGCCCTGCCCGACGCACTGGCTGCGCTGGAGCGCTTCCTGCATGAGCCGCCAGGCCGGATCCCGCCGCTGGTGAAAGCCGCACTCGCGCACGTGCAGTTCGAGACCATCCATCCCTTCGGTGATGGCAACGGCCGCCTCGGTCGCCTGCTGATCGTGCTGATCCTTTGCAATGAAGGTGTGCTGCGTGATCCCAGCCTGTACCTCAGCCTCTACTTCAAGCGCCATCGTGCCGACTACTACGACCGCCTCAACAGCGTGCGCGTGCGCGGCGACTGGGAGGGCTGGCTGGGCTTCTTCCTCGACGGCGTGGCCGAAACCGCGCAGCAGGCGGTGGACACCGCGCAGCGCCTGCTGGCGCTGCTGGCAAGCGATCGCGCCCGCATCGCGACGTTGGGGAAGCGTGCCGGCAACATCGGCCTGGTGTTCGACCAGTTTGCCCGTCGCGTGATACTGACCGTTCCGCGCGTCGCCCCTGAGCTCCCTCTCACCCCGCCCACCATCCGCGCGGCGGTGCGCGCGCTGGAAGAACTCGAGATCGTGAACGAAGTAACCGGGCAGCAGCGGCATCGCGTGTTCGCCTACAGCCGGTACCTCGACATCCTCAGCGAAGGAGCGCAGCCGCTGTGAGCACAAGCTGCTGATAGCGCCCGAACAGCCGTCCCAAGTGGAACTTGGGCGTTCGCGCATCGCAGGGCCGCTTGAGATGATGGTGCAGACGCCGCCGATTTCCCGAAGCGAGGAGATTGGATGTGAAGAAGTGGGCGAGCGCGACGGCCGGCCGGATCCGGCCTACATCCGCTTTGGGTCGAACGCTGTCCCCCGCGACAACCCTGTTCAATGGCCTGATCCATCAACGCGAGCAAGCTCCCGCAGCAGATCCCGATGCAACCGCTCCGGGTCTTGGATATGCGGGGAATGCCCGAGATCTTCGTATTCGACCAGCACGGCTCCCGGAATCGCTTCCGCAGCCCGCCGACCCAGCGCCCGATAGTCGCCAAGCCTGGCCTGCACCTCCGGCGGCGCCGCAGCCTTGCCGAGCGCGGTCCGGTCATGCACGCCAATGAACAGCGTGGTCGGAACCCGCAACAGCGGCAGCTCGTACACCACCGGTTGCCACATCAGCATGTCGAAGGTCAGCGCCTGGTGCCACGCCACGACATCGCGGCCCGG
Source organism: Luteimonas sp. MC1825 (assembly GCF_014764385.1). Lineage (NCBI taxonomy): Bacteria > Pseudomonadati > Pseudomonadota > Gammaproteobacteria > Lysobacterales > Lysobacteraceae > Luteimonas > Luteimonas sp. MC1825. The sequence continues at coordinate 192,034 of NZ_CP061714.1, forward strand.
ACCCGCGTACATGCCGGCCTGCATCCGCGCCCAGCGCTCGAACTCGGGCCGCCACTCGCCTGCGTAGTACACGGCGGTCTGGTAGTCGCGGATGCTCTCGTAGGTGGTGCGCAGTTCCGATGCATGGACCTGTTCCACCGGCTGGTAGGGCACGCCCATCGCCTTCCAGTCTTCCAGGCCGATGGGGCCCACGAGGGCCAGGTGCTCGACGGCGTCGGGATACATCAGCGCGTAGCGCATCGCGAGCATCCCGCCCATGGAATGCCCGACCACCACGCTGCGCTCGATCCCGAGCGATGCAAGCAGGCCGCGCGTGTTGTGCGCAAGGCCGGCGAGCGCGTACTGGTAGCCGTCGGGTTTGCTGGACTTGCAGAAGCCCACCTGGTCGGGCGCGATCACGCGGTATCCCGCCTCCGCAAGCGCGGCGATGGTGCGCTCCCAGGTGGCGGCGCAGAAGTTCTTGCCGTGCAGCAGCAGCGCGGTGCGGCCGTTGGCCTCGCCGGTGGGCGGCACGTCCAGGTAAGCCATTTCGACCTGCTGGCGCTGCGATTCGAACGCATGCGTGCGGAGCGGGTGCGGATAGTCGAAGCCTTCCAGTCGCGGGCCGTAGACGGCGCGGTCGTCCGCGGACGCGGCGGCCATCCCCGCAATGCCAAGCAGGCCCGCGAACAGGAACGCCGCACGGTTCGATCCGCACGGGCGGCCACGCTCCGCGCGCCGAGGTTCGCCGGCATGGGCGGTGATGGGTAGGCGCCGGCTCATGGCTGGTCTCCGGAGCGTGCCGCCGCCGAGCGCTCGATCGCCTCCAGCGTTTCATGCAGCGCGACCGCATCGCCAAACCCCGGCGCAAGGCGCGTGCCTTCGCGGATGTCGCGCGCCACCAGCGCATACGTGCGCGCCACGTTGCGTGCCACCGGCGTATCGGTCCAGCCTGCGTAGGCCTCGGCGGGCGGCATGGGTTCGCTGAGCTCCGTCGCGTCGCCCCTGGGGCCCCGGACCGTCAGCTGTTCGTCGGCCAGGGGCGTGAGCGCCGGCATGTGCGCCAGCGCGGCCCAGTGGATGCCGGGGTTGAGGCCGATGATTCCGACGCGGATGGGCTTGGTCATGTCCTGCTCCTGAAAGGGGTCAACACCTGCATGCGGTGGTGGTTGGCGTCGACCATCATCCCCCAGCGGGCGGGGGCCGCGGGCTACCATCGGCGGATGGAGTTTCCCGGTCATCCCGCCACCAGCCCGCGCCGCCCGGGCAATCCGGGCGACATGGGCGACATGGGCGAGCTGCGCAGCAGGTTTTCGACCGCGATCGCGCGGGGGCTCGCCGCTGCGCCGGAAGCCGCGCATGCCACGATGGCACTCGCCGTTGTCGACGACTGGATGCCGTGGCTTCCCGAGGCCGGCCAACTGCTCGACGCACGGGAACGCGGACGCGCCGGACGCATGAAGCGTCCGCGCGATGCCGCCGCGCGCACCCTTGCTTACGCCCTGCACCGCCTGTTCCTCGGCGCCTTGACGGGCATCGATGCACGCGACCTGCCGCTCGGCCGGGATGACCGCGGACGTCCTGTGCTCGGAGGCGATTGGTGCACCAGCCTCAGCCATGCCGACGGGGCGTTCGCATGTGCCGCCCTGCGCGCGGCGCCGGTCGGCATCGACCTCGAGCGTCGCGATCGCGCCGCCGGCATCGCCGACATCGAGTCCGACATCTGCCATCCCGACGAATCCGCCGCGCTGGCCGGCCTGCCGGACCACCTGCGCGCGCACGCGCTGCTGGACGCCTGGGCGAGGAAGGAGGCCTACCTGAAGGCCTCGGGCGTCGGCCTGGCGCATCCGATGGCGGCGTTCGCGTTGCCCGAGGGCGGCATCCTGCCGCTCACCGGCGACAGCGACACCGCGCTCGACGTGCAGACCGGGCTGGTGGCGCTGCACCCCGATTACGTCGTCGCGCTGTCACGACCGCCGGGTACGCCGGTGCACGCCATGCGTCTGCTGCCCGCCTGAGCGTCACCAGCCGGGCCGGGCCTGCGCGGGCAGGCTGGCGGCGAGCGCGGCGAGCACTTCGGACCTGTGCGTTTCGATGAAGAAGTGACCGCCGGCAAAGGCCTGCAGCGCGAATGCGCCGGTGGTCGCGTTGCGCCACGCGGCGAGCGTGTCGCCCGGCGTGCTGGGGTCGGCGCTGCCGGCGAACACCGTGACCGGGCAGTCCAGTACCGCACCCGGCGCGTAGTGGTAGTCGTCGAGCAGGCACAGGTCGGCGCGCAGCGCGGGCAGCACCACGGCGCGGATATCCGGATGCGACAGGCTGGTGCCGAGGCTGCCGAACCTGCGGTCCGTCGCGGCCAGCAACGCATCGTCGCCCGCGGGCCAGGCGGGTACCGGCGGGTCCGGTGCGCGTCCAGGCCAGGGCCGCGCCGACACGAACAGGTGGTCGATCGGCGACGTCCCGCGCCGCTGCAGCGCGTGCGCCAGGTCGAACCCGATCACGGCACCGAGGCTGTGCCCGAAGATCGCGGTGCGTTGCGGGGGCAGGGCGTCGATCGCGGCCAGCAGCGCATCGCGCATGGCTGCCCAGTCGACCAGCGGCGGATCGGCCAGCCTGTCCTCGCGCGCCGGCAACTGCACGGCGAATGCTTCCACGTGCGCCGGCAGCGCGTCGCCCCAGCCGCGGAACACGCCCGCCCCCGCGCCGGCGAACGGCAGGCACAACAGCCGCAGGGTGGCCATTGGCCGCGGTGCCAGGCACTTCAGCCGCACGCTCACGCACACGCACCGGTGAAGCAAACCATGCGCACCTGCTGTGTCCTGTCGCGGCCCGGAACCGCGTTTTCCTGATCATACCTGCAGCTCCGCCGCCAGCCGCGCGCCAGGACGCACCCCCGGTTCCGCATCGCGAAGCGCCGCCGCGGATGGCAGGCGCGTCGCCATCGCCAAGGGGGAAAGATGTCACTGGCGCGACCCGTAATCGCCTTGTCCGGCACCTGGACGCTCGACCCGCTGGCTCCGGTCGTCGGCTACTGGTTCGACCTGCTGCACGTGGATGCCGACGTGCGCCTCGCGCCGTATGCGCAGGTGTTCCAGCAGTTGCTGGATCCCGACAGCACGCTGCGCCGCAACCACGCCGGCGCCAACGTCGTGTGCCTGCGCTGGGAGGACCTGCTGCCGCACGGCAACGCCACCGGCGCCGACACGCCGGCGCTGCTTGCCGCGCGCATCGACGAGTTGCACGCCGCGATCACCGTGCTGCCGCATCACGTGCCCTGCCTGGTGGTTGTCGGCCCGGGCGATGCGGCGAACCGCGTGTTCAACGAGGCGACGCGCGCGCTGTCGGCGCGCCTGGCGGGCATCCCGGAGGTGCACGTGCAGGATGGCGCCGACGCCATGGCGCGCTATCGCGTGGGGCGCGTGCAGGACGCGGCCTCCGACCGCTTCGGCCATGTCCCCTATACCGGCGACGCACTGGTCGCGCTGGGCACCGCCATCGCGCGCTGGTATGCGGCACGCGTGCGCCCGCCGATCAAGCTGTTCGCGGTGGATGCCGACCACACGCTGTGGTCGGGCGTGGTGGGCGAGCAGGGCGTCGACGGGCTCCGCGTCGACCCTGGCCATCTCGCGCTGCAGCGTGCGCTGGCCGCGCAGGCCGGTGCCGGCGCACTGCTGGGCCTGCTCAGCAAGAACGAGGAGGCCGACCTGCGCGCGGTATTCACGCAGCGCCACGACCTCGCGCTGGGTTGGCAGGATTTCATCGCGCATCGCGTCGACTGGAATCCGAAGCCGGACCACCTGCGCGACATCGCCGCCGCGCTCGGGATCGGCCTGGACAGCGTGGTGTTCCTCGACGACAACCCGCTGGAATGCGCCCAGATGCGTGCCGCATCGCCGTCCACGTTGACCGTGCGCGTGCCCGAAGATCCGCAGCGCCTCGAAGCCTTCGTCGAGCACCTGTGGTTGTTTGACCGCCACGCGGTGACCGCCGAGGACCGCGACCGCGCGGCCATGTACCGCGACAACGCCGCGCGCGCCGATGTATTGCGTGGCACGACATCGCTGCAGGCGTTCCTCGACGGGCTCGAGCTGGTCGTCGACATCGACCCGCCGCGTCCGGGCGATCTGCCGCGCCTGTCGCAGCTGACCCGGCGCACCAACCAGTTCAATGCCAGCCTGCTGCGGCTGCAGGAAGGCGAGCTGGCCGCGACCGGCGCGCACGCGTTCCACCGCGGCGTGCGCGCACGGGACCGCTTCGGCGACTACGGCCTGGTCGGACAGCTGCGCGCGTCGCCGCAGGGTGGCTGCCTGCTGGTGGACCTGTTCATGCTCAGCTGCCGGGCGCTTGGCCGCGGCATCGAGCACCGCATGCTGGCGGCCGCGGGCGCGCACGCGCAGGCGCTGGGCCTGGCGGAGGTTGCCGTGCGCTTCACTGCCGGCGAACGCAACACCCCGGTGCGGCGCTTCCTGGAAACGGCCTTCTCTACCGCAGCGGATGGCGACGCCTGCGTGTTCCGCATGCCGGCGTCGCAGGCTGCGGCGGTCGCGTTCGATGCCTCGGCCACCGACAACGGCGATATCGACGACGGCGCGCCGGTGGCCGCGGCGCTGTCCGTGCCGGCGGCCAATGCGGCCCGCGACGGCGGGGCGGTCTACGAACACATCGCCCACCACCTGGCCACGGCCGCCGATATCGGGCGTGCCATCGCCGCGCGTTCGCAGCCGCGCCCGGCGCTGGCGACGGGCTTCATCGCGCCCGCGCCGGGCCTGGAACATGCGATCGCGGCGATCTGGCGCGAGGTGTTGCGCATCGACGCGGCCGGCGCGCAGGACCCGTTCCGCGAGCTCGGCGGCAAGTCCATCCATCTCGTCCAGGTGCACCGGCTGCTGCTCGAGCGGCTCGGGATCGACGTCGACATCACCACGTTGTTCCAGCACCCCACCGTGGCCTCGCTGGCCGCACACCTGTCCACCCGTTCCGCGCCAGCCGGCGTCGACGCCGCGCAGCAGCGCGGCCGGCGCATGCGCGAGGCGCACGCGCGGGCCGCGCTGCTGGCCGCGGCGCGGAAACACCGCCTCGGCAATGGAGAACCCGCATGAGCCATGAAGGCATCGCCATCGTCGGCATGTCCGGGCGTTTCCCGGGCGCGCCCGACGTGGACACGTTCTGGAAGAACATCAAGGACGGCGTGGAGTCGGTGACGCACTTCGATCCGTCGGAACTCGAGATCCCGCTGGCGCCGGATACCGGCGACGACCCCAATGCACGCTACATCTGCGCCAAGGGCATCCTCGACGACGTCGACATGTTCGACGCGCGCTTCTTCGGCTACCTGCCGCGCGAGGCGGAGCTGATGGATCCACAGCACCGCATGTTCCTGGAAATCTGCTGGGAGGCGATGGAGCGCGCGGGCCACGACCCGCAGCGGTATCCCGGTGCCGTCGGTGTCTATGCCGGCTGCTACATGGATACCTACCTGCTGTGGAACCTGTGCTCGGATCCGACCTTCCTGGCGCGGTTCGTGGAATCCATCCAGGTCGGTTCGCTGCAGACCGAACTCGGCAACGACAAGGATTACCTGGCCACGCGCGTGGCCTTCAAGCTCGGCCTGCGCGGCCCGGCGATGACGCTGCAGACCGCGTGCTCGACATCGCTGGTCGCCATCGCAACCGCCTGCCAGGCGCTGGCGTCCTACCAGTGCGACATGGCGCTGGCCGGCGGCGTGACCATCGTGCTGCCGCAGAAGAAGGGCTACTTCTACCGCGAAGGCAGCATGCTGTCGGCGGACGGCCACTGCCGCACGTTCGACGAGCAGGCCGCCGGCACGGTGTTCAGCAACGGCGCGGCGGTGGTGCTGCTGAAGCGCGTCGAGGACGCCATCGCCGACGGCGACCGCATCTACGCCGTGGTCCGTGGCTTCGCCGTCAACAACGACGGTGCCGGCAAGGTCAGCTACACCGCACCCAGTGTCGACGGACAGGCGGACGTGATCTCGATGGCGCTGGCGGCCGGCGACATCGACGCGCGCAGCATCGGCTATGTCGAGGCGCACGGCACGGCCACGCCGATGGGCGACCCGATCGAGATCGCCGGCCTCACTGCCGCCTACCGCGCGCACACCCTGGACCACCAGTACTGCGCGATCGGGTCGCTGAAGGCCAACCTGGGCCATCTCGACGTGTCCTCCGGCGCGATCGGCCTGATCAAGACCGCGCTGTCGGTGGACGAGAACCTGCTGGTGCCGTCGATCAACTTCACCCGGCCCAACCCGAAGATCGATTTCGCGCAGAGCCCGTTCTACGTCAACACCGAACTCAAGCCCTGGCCGCAGGCGCCGTGGCCGCGGCGCGCCGGCATCAGCTCCTTCGGCGTCGGCGGCACCAATGCGCACCTCGTGGTGGAGCAGGCGCCCGAGCCGCCACCCGAAGGAAACCGTCGTTCGCACGCCCTGCTGCTGCTGTCGGCGCGCAGCAAGGAGGCGTTGGCGGCGCAGGCCACGCGCCTCGCGGACTGGTTGGAGGCGAATCCCGCGGCCTCGCTCGACGACGTCGCCTACACGCTGCAGGTCGGGCGCCAGCAGTTCGAGCATCGCCGCATCGTGGTCGCCGCCGAGGTCGCGGAAGCCGCAGTGAAGCTGCGGGCCGCGCCGACACCGGTGGAGGCGGCGAGCCTGAAAGCGTCCGCGAAGGCGATCACCTTCATGTTCCCCGGCCAGGGCGCGCAATATCCCGGCATGGCGCGCGAGCTGTACGCCAGCGAGCCGCTGTTCCGCGAGGTGATCGACCGCTGCGGCGCGGCGCTGTGCGAGGCGGGCGCGGCGGAGCAGGATCCGCGGCCGCTCCTGCTGTGGGATGCGCAGGCGTCGCCCCTGGATGCCGCGCAGGCGACCGCCGCGCTTGCGCAGACCGCGATCGCGCAGCCGGCGATCTTCGTGATGGAAATGGCGCTGGCCACGCTGCTTGGCAGCTGGGGCGTGAAGCCGGATGCGGCGCTCGGACACAGCGTCGGCGAGTTCGCGGCGGCGTGCATGGCCGGGGTATTCGCGCTGGACGACGCGGTGCGGCTGGTCGCGACCCGCGGCCGCCTGATGCAGGCGCAGCCTCGCGGCACGATGCTGGCGATCCGCGCGCCGCGCGAACAGGTCGAGCCGCGGTTGCCACGGGATGTGGCGATCGCCGCGGTCAACGCGCCCGGGCTGGTCGTGGTGAGCGGCCCGGTCGGTGCCGTGGATGGCCTGGCGAAGGCATTGGCGGCCGAGGACATCCAGGCCACCCCGCTGCTCACTTCGCACGCATTCCATTCGCGGATGATGGCGCCGGCACGCGCCCCGCTGGTCGAAGCGGTCGCTGCGGTCTCGTCCCGCGCGGCATCGCTCCCGCTGGTCTCCACCGCGACCGGCGCCACGATCGACGCCGAAGGCTTCCGCGATCCGGGCTACTGGGGCGATCAGCTGATGCGTCCGGTGCTGTTCGCCGATGCCAGCGCGACGGCCGCCGCGGACGGGGCGCTGCTGCTGGAGGTGGGGCCGGGCCGCACGCTGACGACGCTCGCCAGGCAATCGCTGGACAAGCCCGGGCCGCTGGCGGTCCTCCCCTGCCTCGGCCCGGTGCAGGCGCCCGGCTCGGATGTGCAGAACCTGCTGCAGGCGGTCGGCCAGCTGTGGCTGGCCGGCGTACAGCCCGACTGGGCGGCGCTGCAGCCCGGCCGCCGCCGCCGGGTGCCGCTGCCGACATACCCGTTCGAGCGCAAACGCTTCTGGGTCCAGCCGATTCCGCCCGGCCCGGCCACGCAGCCCGTGCCCCGGGCGGCTGCCGGGGGCAGCGCCGTTACCGGCGCCCGGCCGGCAGCGGTGGGGGTCCCGAGCGACGTCGAGCAGCTGATCCGCATGCAACTGGCCCTGATTTCCGAGCAGCTGGGCGTGATCGGCGGGCTGGGCGGGACCGGTCGCGGCGACCGATGACGTTGTTGACATTGATGGAACAGGATCCGGAGAGGTAGGCATGGGGACGATTGGGCAGTTGCGGGTCGCGAAGATCGTCGATCGCCTGCGGGCAGTGGCAGCCGACCTCTCCGGTTACGAGCCGGCCGATCTGGTGGAGACGACCACGTTCCTCGACCTCGGCTTCGACTCGCTGTTCCTGACCCAGCTTGCTTCGGCGTTCCAGGGCGAATACGGGGTCAAGATCACCTTTCGCCAACTGTTCGACGAGCTGCCCACGCTGCATGCGATGGCCGAACACCTCGACCGCACCTTGCCGCCGGATGCCGTGCCTGTGCATGCACCGGGCGCTGCCACGGCCGCACCGGTCGAGGCGATGTCCGGCGAAGGCGTCGTGGCGGAGCGCGTGCCCGCGGTCGAGCCGCCCGCATTGGCGATGACGGATTTCGCCGCGTCGTTCGCGGCAGTGTCGAATGCCCTGCCTGGTTCCGCAGGCGGGTTGCAGGACGTGATGGCGCAGCAACTGCTGCTCATGTCGCAGCAGATCCAGCTGTTGCAGGCGCTCAAGGGCGCCGCGTTGCCGCATGCAGCGCCAGTGGCCGCACCCGCTGCCGCCGCCGCACCGCAACCCGCGGACGTCGCCGTCGCGCCGCATCCGGCTGCGACACCGCAGGGCGGGACCGCCGCCGCCGCGTCGGCCATGCCAAAGGGCTTCGGGCCGCAGGTCAGCCGCGAAGAGCGCGTGCTCACGCGCCGCCAGCGCGAGCACATCCAGCGCCTCACCGCGCGCTACAACGCGCGCACCATGGGCTCCAAGCGGCACGTGCAGCAGCATCGCCCGCACCATGCCGATCCGCGCACCGCCGCGGGCTTCAACCGGTTGTGGAAGGAAATGGTGTATCCGATCGTCATCGAGGGCTCGCACGGCTGCCGCCTGCGCGACATCGACGGCAACGAGTACATCGACATCCTCAACGGCTTCGGTCCGAACTTCCTTGGCCACAGCCCGTCGTTCATCTCCGACGCGCTGAAGGCGCAGCTCGACAAGGGCATCGAGGTGGGGCCGCAGACGCCGTTGGCCGGCGAGGCCGCCGAGCTGTTCTGCGAGCTCACCGGCATGGACCGCGTCAGCTGGGTCAACACCGGCTCCGAGGCGGTGCAGGCGGCGATCCGCCTGTCGCGCACCTACACCGGGCGCGAGAAGATCGTGGTGTTCTCGGGCGACTACCACGGCAACTTCGACGAAGTGCTGGTGCGCGTGACGAAGAACGCCAGCGGCGCGCGCCGCACGTTCCCGCTGGCGCCGGGCATTCCGTTCCGCGCGGTCGAGAACGTGCTCGTGCTCGATTACGGCGAAGAGGAATCGCTGGAGATCATCCGCCGCAACGCCGGCGACATCGCCGCGGTGCTGGTGGAGCCGGTGCAGAGCCGGCGCCCGGAGTTCCAGCCGCACGAGTTCCTGAAGAAGCTGCGCACGCTGACCGAGGACGAAGGCATCGTGCTGGTGTTCGACGAGGTCATCACCGGCTTCCGCATCCGCCCCGGCGGCGCGCAGGAGTACTACGGCATCAAGGCCGACCTCGCCACCTACGGCAAGATCATCGGCGGCGGCATGCCGATCGGCGTGGTTGCCGGGCGTGCGCGCTTCATGGACACCTTCGATGGCGGCCAGTGGCAGTACGGCGACGACTCGTTCCCGGCGGCCGGCGTGACCTTCTTCGCCGGCACCTTCGTGCGCCATCCGCTGGCGATCGCCGCGGTGCACGCGGCACTCAGGTACATCAAGGCGCAGGGCCCGGCCCTGCAGGACACCGTCAACCGGCGCACCACGTACCTGACCACCGAACTCAACGGCTTCTTCAAGGAGCGCGGGCTGAAGATCCACATCCCGCACTTCGCCTCGCAGATGTTCATCCGCGTGCAGGAGGAGGGCGAACTGGCGACCCTGCTGTTCTTCCACCTGCGCGCCCGCGGCATCCATGTGCTGGAGAACTTCCCCAGCTACATGACCGCCGCGCACGGCGACGATGACGTCGAAGCGATCATCGCCGCGTTCAAGGACAGCATCCTCGAGATGCAGGCTGACGGCCTGCTGCCGGCGCCGCCGGTCGAAGCGCCTGCGCTCGCATGGCGTCGCACGCTGCCGCTCACCGATGCGCAGCGCGAGCTCTGGTTCGCCTCGCAGATGGGCGACATGGCGAGCTGCGCGTTCAACGAATCCGACTCCGTGAGGATCGACGGTCCGCTGGACGCGGCGCGCTTCGTCGCCGCGGTGGAAACCGCGTTGGGCGAGCAGGAGGCGTTCCGCTACCGTTTCGACGACGAGGGTGCCACGCAGTGGGTCGATGACGACGCGACTTTCCAGGTGCCGGTGGTCGACCTGTCCGCCCTTGGCGGAGCCGAACGCCAGCAGCGCATCGACGCCCTGCTCAAGCAGGAGGCGTTGACGCCGTTCGACCTGGCACGCGGTCCGCTGGTGCGTGCGCAGCTGCTGAAACTCGGGCCGGATTCGCACCTGTTCGTGGTGTACTGCCACCACATCGTGTTCGATGGCTATTCCGCCGACGTGCTGCTGGGGCGCATCGCCGAGATCCATGGCGCCGAGCCGGGCAGCGATGTCGATGCCTCCGCCTCGGCCGTCCCGTTCAGCGCCTACATCCACCTGACGACATCGCCTGCCGCGCGCGCGTCGCAGGCGCAGGCGCTCGAGTACTGGCGCGGCGTTTACGCACGGTTGCCGGAGCCGCTCGATCTGCCAGTGGATCACTCCAGGCGCGACACGGGCAACCATCGCGGCGCCACGCTGCATCGCGATCTGGATGCCGCGGTGGTCGGCGAGCTCAAGGACGCGGCCAAGTCGCTCAAGACCAGCCTCAACGTGTTCCTGCTCAGCGGCTTCCAGGCGCTGCTGTCGCGCCTGAGCGCGCAGGAAGACGTGGTGGTGGGCATGCCGGTCGCCGGGCAGGCACATACCGGGCTGAAGACGGTGGGCTACTGTGTCAATGCCTTGCCGTTGCGTGCGGCGACGGGCCAGGACAAGCCGTTCCGCCAGCTTGTCGCCGAAACGCAGCGGTCCATGTTCGACGCCATCGAGCACCAGGACGTCACGCTGGGGCAACTGGTCCGTGCCCTTCAGGTGCCGCGCGAGGCGGGGCGGCAGCCGCTGGTCGACGTGGTGTTCAACTACAGCAGGTTCTTCTCGCGGCTCGACCTGCAGGATTGCACGGTCAGCACGCACGAGAACCCGCGGCAGGCGTTCTACTACGACACGCTGTTCAACATCATCGAACACGATGGGCGCCTGGCGATCGACTGGGACTACAGCGCCGACGTGTTCGACGAACAGACGATCTCGCTGTGGATCGACTGCTACCTTGCGCTGCTGCGCGGGGCCGCACGCGACAACGGCCTTGCCATCGGCGCGCTGCCGTTGACGGACGAGGTCGACCAGGCGGACGCCCGGGTGGCGGAAGCGCGATGACGTGCGGGGCATCCGTTCCCGAGCCAGGAATGCGTATCGACCACTACGTTGCATCGTGGGCGCGGGCGCGGCCGCGGTCCGTCGCCGTAGTGCAGGGCCAGCGCGTGCTCGACTTTGGCGCCCTCGACAACGCCTGCAGTGCGTTGGCGCTGCGGTTGCGACGTGCGGGCGTCGAGCGTGGAACCCGCGTCGGACTCCAGCTGGCCTCGCCGTTGGACGCATTGCTGTCGACGCTGGCGGTGCTGCGCGCCGGTGGCACATGCGTGCCGCTTGCCGCCGGTGGCCCGGTCGATGGGCAGCGCGGCGTCGTTGCGCAAGCAGGCATCTCGCTTGTGCTTGCGGATGGCGCGCTGCGCGCCAGCTTCGACGGCGTCGTCCGGATGTCCACGCTCGATGCACTTCCGGCCGTTGCCGCGGATGCCACGTCATTCGTGCAGTCCGAAGACCATGCCGATGACATTGCTTTCATGGTGTGTTCGCCTGGCAGCGACCATGCGCAATCCGCCAGGATCAGCCACGGCAACATGGTCGGGATCGTCCGCGGCATTGCCGGGCAGGTGTTCGGAGCCGACGGCATCCGCATGCTCGTCGCGAGCGCGCCGCATCAGCCGCAGGTCTTGATCGAGTGGTGCTTGCCGTTGGTCACCGGCGGCACCGTGGTACTTGCGGACCACAGCGTGGCTGACGACGTCGATGCCTGCCGACGCACCATCGACGCGGCCAGCGCCAACGCCGTGGTGATGGCGCCGGAAGCACTGCGCCAACTGTTCGACGCACAGTGGAGCGGCGGCAAGGCCGTCAAGATCCTGGCGGACGCCGGCACCGACGCGCCAGGGTTCGCCGAACCCTTGTTCGATCGATGTGCCGCCGTCTGGCGCTTCCACGGCGCGATCGGCGCCACGCCATGTGCCACGCTGCATCACATGCAGCCCGGCGAGTCACGCGTGCTGCTGGGCCGTCCGCTCCCGGGCGTGACCATAAGTATTCGCGACGGCGCTGGGCGGGAAGTGCCCCGGGGCATTCCCGGCGAGGTTTGCGTATCCGGCGTCGGGACTGCCGGCGAGGGGCCGGCCGGGCTGCGCACGGGCGCGATGGCACGTCTCCTGGCGGATGGGACGCTCGAATACCGCGGGCGCAACAGGGCATCTGCGCCGTCGGCCGTGCAGCCCGTTGCCGGGAAGGGCCAGCCTGCGCGCGATGCAGGTGATGGCGCGCCGGGATCGGCGGTATGGAACGAGACACAGCGCACGTGGGAGCCCGTGCCGTCTCCCTACCTGCATCGCATGATCGAGCAGCAGGCGCGGCTGGCGCCGGATGCCGTTGCAGTCGTCGCGCCCGACGGCTCGCTTACCTATGGGCAGCTGGATGCGCGCGCGCAGGACATCGCGCGGCGACTTCGCGCGCTTGGCGTGCGGGCAGGGGATCGTGTCGCACTCTGCGCCGAGCGCGGGCTGGACATGGTGGCCGGCATCCTCGGCGCACTGAAATCGGGTGCCGCGTATGTGCCGATGGATCCGGCGTATCCCCGCGATCGGCTCGTCGAGATCCTGGTCGACAGCGGCGCGAAGACGCTGCTCCTCGGGCCCGGGCTGGATGGGTCGGGTTTCGCCAGCGCCGACAACTGTGCAGTTGTCACGTTGCATGACGTGCAGAACGCGGCCACGGATGGGCTGGTGGCGACGTGTGCCGCGGACGGGCTCATGCCCACGAGTCCGGCCTACGTCATCTACACATCGGGCTCCACCGGCAAGCCCAAGGGCGTGGTGGTGCCGCATTGCGCCGTCGTCAACCTCTTCCACGAGGCGAAGGAGCGTCCCGGTCTATCACCCGAAGACATCGTGCTGGCAACCGTCAGCATGGCGTTCGACCCTTCCGTGGCCGACCTGCTGTTTCCACTCGCCGTTGGTGCGCGCGTGGTCATCGCCGACCGCGACACGGTGATGGACGGCGCGGCGCTGGCGCAGGCGCTCACGACGCATCGCGCCACCCTGATGATCGCAACACCATCCGGCTGGCAACTCCTGGCGTCCACGGCGTGGCGTCCGGAGGGACGATTCGTGGCCTGGTGCGGCGGCGAGGCGCTGTCCACGGAGCTGGCCTCGCGCCTGCTTGGTCGCGGCATCGAGCTGTGGAACCTGTACGGCCCGACCGAGACGACGGTGTGGTCGACCTCCACACGCATCGAGGCGAACGCCGGCGGCACGCCGGACATCCACATCGGCAGGCCGATCGCCAACACCACGGTGTGGGTGCTGGACGAGCAGGGCGACCTCTGCCCGGTGGGCGTGTCGGGCGAGATCTGCATTGGCGGTGCGGGCGTGGCGCTGGGCTACCTCGGACGGCCCGGGCTGACGGCCGGGACGTTCATCGAAGACCGGATCGCGCCGCGCGACCACGGCACCGGCCTGCCGCCGCGCCTGTACCGCACGGGTGACCGTGGCCGCTGGCGTTCCGATGGCGTCCTGGAGCACCAGGGCCGGATCGACTTCCAGGTGAAGGTGCGCGGCTATCGCATCGAGCCGGGCGAGATCGAGGCGGTGCTGGAGTCGGCGCCGGAGGTCTCGCGCGCGGTCGTGGTGGTGCGCGAGGACCAGCCGGGCGACCTCCGGATCGTCGGCTACATGGCGGGCACAGACGTCGACGAGGCGGCGCTGCAGTCGCGCCTGCGCGCGACGTTGCCTGGGTACATGGTGCCGCAGCATCTGGTGCTGCTGGATGCGCTGCCGCTGCTGCCCAACGGCAAGATCGACCGCAAGGCCCTGCCCGCGCCGCAGCCCGGGCACGTGCCCGTGCCCCGGCCCGCAGCCGCAACCCCGGCCGCCCCGCAGCCGGCCACCGCCGCCGCCGCGCAAGCGCCGGGAAGCCCTGTCGACGCAAGCGCCACCCACGAAGATCCGCGGGTGGCGTACCTCGTGGCCGTGTGGACGGAGATCCTTGGCGCCGCGGCATCGCCAGAGGACAACTTCTTCGACCTGGGTGGGCACTCCATGCTCGCGGCGAAGCTGGCCAACCGGGTCGCGCGCGAGACCGGGCATCGCATCAGACTCATGCCGCTCGCAACCCGGACGCTGGCCCAGCTGGCGAGTGACATCCCGGCCTCGGCGCTGCCTTCCCCCGCGGCGATGGGCGATGCGCCGATCACCCGGCTGCCCGACGCGACGCGCGATGCGGGGTCCGGCGAACGGGCCTTCTTCTTCGGCACCTCGGCGCGCCGCATGTTCGGCATGGTGCACCGCGCGTCACCGGCATCCGACAGCGGCGTGCCCATCCTCGTGGCGCCACCGCTGCTGCTGGAGGGCGTGACCTGCCAGCGCGCGTTGTGGACGCTTTGCGAATCGGTGTCCGCGCAGGGCGGCGATGCCATGCACTTCGACTGGTACGGCACGGGCGACTCGGCCGGGGGCTCCGGCGAGGTCACCCTGCCCGGGCTCCAGGTCGACCTTCGACTGGCCAGCCAGCGGCTGCCGCGCGGCAGCGGGCAGCGGATGCGCGTCGTCGCGTTCCGCAGCGCAAGCCTGCCGGTGCTGGCGGCGGCGGTCGCGGGCGCGCAGCCGGTCGACCTCGTGCTCTGGGATCCGGTCGTGTGCGGAGGTCCACTGGTCGAGGAATGGCGTCGCCAGCACGCTGTGCAGCTGGCAGGCCGGACACGTTTCCGCCGTGCGGTGCGCGTGGCCCGGGCAGACGCCGAGCTGCTCGGCTTCGACGTCGCCCCGGGCTTCATCGATGCGCTGGCGCGGTCCGACTTCCGCCGCAGCGCGTTGCCGCCGGGGAGCCGCCTGTGTGTCGTGGCGTGGCCCGGGCCGAACGACGACGTGGAGGCGTTCATCGCCACCCAGCGCGAAGCGGGCATCACCGTCGAGCAGGTAACCCTGCAGGCCGCTGACCGGCCCGCATGGGACGATGCGCACGGGCTGGAGGACCAGGTGTTTCCGCGGCGCAGCGTCGCCGAAGTGGCGGTCCTGCTGGCGGGTGCACGCGCATGACGACGCTGCCGCTGTCCGGGACCGCGCCGCTGCGCGCGGTGGATCCGCGTCCGGCGAGTGCGGAGGACGGGGTGGAAGAATCCGTCCATGTGTTCGCCGGGAACCTGGTCGGCGTGCTGACGCAACCCCCTGGAGGCACGCGGGCCCGCGCCGCGCTGGTCCTGCTCAATGCCGGGCTGACGCACCGCATGGGGCCTTTCCGCCTGTATGTGCAGATGGCACGCGTGCTGGCCGCGCAGGGCTTCACCGTGTTCCGGTTCGACCAGTCGGGACTTGGCGACAGCGCGCTGTCCACGCAGGTCACCGCCGGGCGGGTGATGGCGGAGACGACGGCCGCGATGGACCTGGTGACCTCACTTACCGGGGTGCGCGAGTTCGTCCTGGGCGGCCTGTGCTCCGGCGCCAACGATGCCTTCAACATCGCGCCGGCGGACGCGCGCGTGGCCGGATTGCTGCTGCTGGATGGCGTTGGTTATCGCACTCCCGGCTACCACCTCCGCCACTACCTGCCACGCCTGCTGCGGCCCGCCAGCATCTGGGGCTATTTCAGGAGGCGCCTGGGTCCGCCCAGGGACACGCCCCCGCCGGAGCTCGACGACTTCAGCGATTTCCCGACGCGGGCCGAGGCCGCGCGCCGGCTGGAGGCGCTCGATGCGCGCGGCGTGCAGGCGCTGCTGCTCTACACCGGCGGGGTTGGCGACTACTACAACCATCGCAGCCAGGCCCGCGCGTGCTTCGGCGCGGTGATGCGCTCGCCAGGAATGGCAACGGACTATTGGCCGGAGTGCGACCACACGTTCTACCTCCGTGCGCATCGCGAGAAGCTGTTCCACGCCGTTTCGCAGTGGATGCTCGCGCGGTTCGGGGCCTGAGCGGGACCGTGCGACGCGTCGCTTGGCCGATAATGGCCTCCCCAGTGACGAGCAAGCACAGCGTGATGGCTGTTTCCACGATGGATTTCCCCGACTATCCCTTCACCCCGAAGCGCTTCCAGGTGCGCCCGGGCATCGGCATGAGCTACCTCGACGAGGGCCCCCGCGACGGCGAGGTGGTGGTGATGGTCCACGGCAATCCGTCGTGGAGCTACTACTGGCGGCACCTGGTGTCGGGGCTGTCGGATCCGGCTTCCGGCAAGGGCTATCGCTGCATCGTGCCCGACCACGTCGGCATGGGCCTGTCGGACAAGCCGGACGACGCGCCCAACGCGCTGCCGCGCTACGACTACACGCTGCAGTCGCGCGTGGACGACCTCGGCGCGCTGCTCGAGCATCTCGGCATCGCGGGGCCGGTGACGCTGGCGGTGCACGACTGGGGCGGCATGATCGGATTCGGCTGGGCGCTGGCGCACCAGCACCAGGTGAAGCGGCTGGTGATCACCAACACCGCCGCGTTCCCGATGCCCGACGCCAAGCCCATGCCCTGGCAGATCGCGCTGGGCCGCGACTACACCGTCGGCGAGCTGGTGATCCGCGGCTTCAACGCGTTTTCCGGCGGTGCCTCATGGCTCGGCGTGGAGCGGAAGATGCCGGCCGACGTGCGCCGCGCCTACGTGGCGCCCTACGACAGCTGGAAGAACCGCATCTCCACGGTGCGCTTCATGCAGGACATCCCGCTGTCGCCGAAGGACCGCGCGTGGCCCTTGGTGGAGGCCGCGGGCCAGCGGCTGCACGAGTACGCGGCGCTGCCCGCCTTCATCGGCTGGGGGCTGAAGGACTTCGTGTTCGACCGGCATTTCCTGCAGCGCTTCCAGGCGGAGCTGCCGGACGCCGAGGTGCTGGCGTTCGACGACGCCGGTCACTACGTCCTCGAAGACAAGCACGAGGTGCTGGTGCCCGCCGTCCGCGACTTCCTGGCGCGCAACCCGCTGTAGCGGCTCAGGCCGCGATCGGCGGCGGCAGGGCGGGCGGCGGCGAGCCGCCATCGTTCGGTGTGTCGTTGCCGTCGGGGTTGCCGTCGCGGTCATTGGCCGCGGCCTCGCGCCAGGCCCAGTCGGCGCGGGTCAGTGCCGGCAGGCCATGGGCAACGCGCGCGTTGTCGCACTGCCGGCTCGCGGCGCCGAATTCCCAGGATGCCGGCACATCGCGGCAGGCCTGCGGGCGCACCGGGTGGATCGTGCACCGGGAGTAGCGCCCGATGTCGGCATCCAGCGCGACGCAGCGCGGTTCGCTGCCGCCGAAGGTGCCGAGCATGGCCCGCTCATGGCTGCGCAGGGGCGTGGTCAGTTCCGGCGGCACCCTGCCATCCAGCGCGGGATCGGCCTCGGACCAGTGGAAGCTGACGCGATAGAAGGCGCAGCAGGCGCCGCAGCTCAGGCAGGGATGGGGCACGTGGGGGTCGCCGGAGCCGGGTAGCGGATTCTTCGTCCAGCCGCTCCGGGGCGCAAGTGCCGGAGCGGCGCGCGCCGCCTCAGCCCCGTGCCGCGTCCAGGCCCTGCTGCCAGAAGTCGGCTTCCAGTCGCGCCGCCTTGGCAAAGATGTCGACCAGTTCGCCGAAGCGGTTGTCGCTGGCGTAGCGCCGGCCAAGGTCGTCGAGCCAGGCGTGCGCCGCCACCCCGACCTGCTGGAAGGCCTCGCCGGCGTACTCGCCGATCCATTCGCGGTACGGATGCGCGGAATCCAGCGCGCCGACGCCGGCCGGCGCCAGGCGGCGGCCGGTCTCCGCGTAGCCGAGCGTGCACGGGATCAGCGCCACCTGCAGGTCGAGGAGGTCGCCGGACATGCCGATGTCGAGCACGAAGCGCGTGTAGGCGACGGTGGCGCGCTGCTCGGGCGCGGCCTCCACGTCGGCCGCCGACAAGCCCCAGCGCTCGCACAGGCGCAGGTGCAGGTTCATTTCCACGTCCACGATCGCCGCCAGCCCGCCCTTGGCCGCGCGCATGTCGGCCATGGTGCGGCTCTTGTACGCGGCCAGCGCATGCGCGCGCGCGAACTGGATCAGGAACAGGTAGTCCTGGACCAGATAGTTGCGGAAGGCGGCCTGGGGAAGCGTGCCGTCGCCGAGGCCGCGCACGAAGGCGTGGTCGACGTAGGCGTTCCAGTCGGTGGCGGCGGCTGATTTGAGGCGATCGAACAGCGACATGGTCGAAGGTGCTCCAGCGGTGTCGGCCGCGGCGAAGGACGCGGGATTGTCGGTGATCGGCGCCGGCGGCGTCCATGCGACGGCGTGGACGCCCTGCGGCGCCGGGCGATAATCGCCGCATGAGCGAACCCTGCAACATCGCGGCGGCGCTGCCGCGGCTGGCGGCCGAGGCGCCCGACCGCATCGCCATGCGCTGCCCCGGCAGCGATGGCCGCTACGCTACCGCACTGACCTATGCGCAGCTGGACGCGCGCAGTGATGCGATCGCCGCCGGTCTCGCCGCGCGCGGCATCGTCCGCGGCACGCGCACGGTGGTGATGGTGCGGCCCACGCCCGAGTTCTTCCTGCTGATGTACGCGCTGTTCAAGGTCGGCGCGGTGCCGGTGCTGGTGGATCCGGGCATCGACCGGCGCGCGCTGAAGCAGTGCCTGGGCGAAGCCGCCGCCGAGGCCTTCGTCGGCATTCCGCTGGCGATGTTGGCGCGCGTGCTGCTCGGCTGGTCGCGCGCCGCGCGGGTGCGCATCACCACCGGTGCGCGGCCGTGGTTCGCCGACGCCACCCTGGCCGCGGTCGAGCGCGACGGTGCCGGAGCCGGAGCGCAGCTCGCCGACACCGTGCCGGACGACGTCGCCGCGATCCTGTTCACCAGCGGGTCCACCGGCGTGCCCAAGGGTGTGGTGTACCGCCATCGCCACTTTGCCGCCCAGGTCGCCATGCTGCGCGACGCCTTCGGCCTGGCGCCCGGCGGCGTGGACCTGCCGACCTTCCCGCCATTCGCGCTGTTCGATCCTGCGCTCGGGCTGACCTCGGTCATCCCCGACATGGACCCCACGCGCCCGGCCAGCGCGGACCCGCGCAAGCTGCACGCGGCGATCGCCCGCTTCGGCGTGACCCAGCTGTTCGGCTCGCCGGCGCTGATGCGCGTGCTGGCCGAGCATGGCGTGCCGCTGCCCACGGTGACGCGCGTGACCTCGGCCGGCGCACCGGTGCCGGCGGATGTGGTGGCGAAGATATGCGCGCTGCTGCCGCCCGACGCGCAGTTCTGGACGCCGTACGGCGCCACCGAATGCCTGCCGGTGGCGGTGATCGAAGGGTGCGAGCTGATGACGCTGCGCGCGCGCACCGAAACCGGCGCCGGCACCTGCGTCGGCCGGCCGGTGCCGCCCAACGAGGTGCGCATCATCCGCGTGACCGATGACGCGATTCCGGAATGGTCGGACGACCAGCTGGTGAAGCCGGGCCAAGTCGGCGAGATCACCGTTGCCGGGCCGACCGCCACCGACACCTATTTCAAGCGTGATGCGCAGACGCGGCTGGCCAAGATCCATGAGGCCGGCGCCACCGGCGAGCGCATCGTCCATCGCATGGGCGACCTCGGCTACTTCGACGCGGAAGGCCGGCTGTGGTTCTGCGGCCGCAAGTCGCAGCGCGTGGTCACGGCTGCGACGACGCTGTGCACCGAGCAGGTCGAGCCGGTGTTCGACACCCATCCCGACGTGCGGCGCACGGCGCTGGTCGGCCTTGGCGCGCGCGGTGCGCAGCGGCCGCTGCTGTGCGTGGAACTGCACAAGGGCGTGGCCCGCGGCGAACACGCGCGGATCGCCGCCGAGCTGCGCCACATCGGCGAAGGATTCGTGCACACCGCGCGCGTCGACAGCGTGCTGTTCCACTCCGCATTTCCGGTCGACATCCGCCACAATGCGAAAATCGGCCGCGAGAAGCTGGCCGCGTGGGCCGCGCGCGAAGTGCGCCGCGGCAAGGTCTTCGAGCCGGTGAAGCAGGAGGGTTGAGCGTGAGGGTGCTGGTCACGGGCGGTGGCGGGTTCCTTGGCCAAGCGCTGTGCCGCGGCCTGGTGGCGGCGGGGCACGAGGTCACGAGTTTCAACCGCGGGCACTACCCCGCGCTCGACGCCATGGGCGTGCGCCAGCTGCGTGGCGACCTGGCCGATCGCGACGCGGTGATCGACGCCTGCGCGGGCATGGACGCGGTGCTGCACAACGCCGCCAAGGCCGGCGCCTGGGGCAGCTACGACAGCTACCACCGCGCCAATGTCATGGGCACCGGCAACGTGCTGGCCGGGTGCCGCGAGCACGGCATCAGCCGGCTGGTGTACACGTCCTCGCCCAGCGTGACCCACCGCGCCACGCACCCGGTCGAAGGCGGCACCGCCGACACCGTGCCCTATGGCCAGGACCTCAAGGCGCCGTACGCCGCCACCAAGCTGATCGCCGAGAAGATCGTGCTGGCCGCCAACGACGACGAGCTCGCCACGATCGCATTGCGCCCGCGGCTGATCTGGGGGCCTGGCGACAACCAGCTGCTGCCGCGCCTGGCCGAACGCGCGCGCGCCGGACGCCTGCGCTTCGTCGGCGACGGACTGAACCGCATCGACACCACCTACATCGACAACGCGGCACAGGCGCACTTCGACGCCCTCGCCGCGCTGGCGCCGGGCGCGGCCTGCGCCGGGCGCGCGTACTTCATCAGCAACGGCGAGCCGATGGCGGTGCGCGACATCGTCAACGCGCTGCTGGCGGCGGTGGGCGCGCCCCAGGTGCGCAAGACGCTGCCGTTCCGCGCCGCGTACGCCATCGGCGCCGCCTACGAGGCGCTTTGGCCGCTGCTGCGGCTGCGCGGCGAGCCGCCGCTGACGCGCTTCCTGGCCGAGCAGCTCAGCACCACGCACTGGTACGACATGGCGCCGGCGACGCGCGATTTCGGCTACGTGCCGCGGGTGACCATTGCCGAAGGCCTGCGCCGGCTGGCGGCCGACGCGGCGGGATCCGTCACCCGCTGACGACTCCGGCTTGGCGACCATGGCGCTGCGCCGGCCCGACGGCCGGAAGGGAGACCGCCATGCTCAGCTACGCCCTGATCTTCATCGTCATCGCCATCATCGCCGCCGTGCTCGGTTTCAGCGGTATTGCCGGTGCCGCCACCAACATCGCCTGGATCCTGTTCGTGGTGTTCCTGGTGCTCGCCGCGGTGTCGTTCTTCCGCGGCCGCAAGGTCTGACCGGCCGGGCCGGCGCGCGCGCGTTGGCGGCCACCAGCCGTCACCTCGCGTGCGCCGCCGGCCCGCACCATCGCCGCGGCGTCGCGCCCGCACCCGGTGCCGCCGCGATGGCCGATGGCAGGTCGCTACAATGCCGCCATGGCCGACACCACGTTCCCGTTCCCCGCCTGGAAGCCGCTCGCGGGCCGTGCCCTCGAGGCTGCGCTGAACCACGCGCTGGCGCTTGACGACGACACCCGCCGTGACCTGGCGCGTCTCGCCGGACGCAACGTCGCCCTGCACCTGGCGGCACCGCCGCTGGCGCTGGCGATACGCGTCGATAACGACGCATTGCGGGTGGGGCCGGTGGAGGCCGACGCACCCGCCGACCTGTCGATACGCAGCACCCTGGGTGGACTGCTGGCCCAGTTGCCGGCGCTGCTCGGCCGCAACCGCGATGACCACGCCACTCCCAGCGGACGCCTGCGCATCGAGGGCGACGCCGAGCTTGCACGCGCGCTGCAGCGCATGGCCTCGCGCTTCGATCCCGATTGGCAGCGGCCGTTCGTCGCGGCGTTCGGCGAGGTCATGGGCGTGCAGGTCGCCAATGCCGTGGCCGCGACGCTGAAGGGCGCGCGCACGGCCGGCAGCAACCTGGCCAGCAGCGCCGCCGAGTACGTGGTCGAGGAATCGCGCGACGTGATCGGCCGCGACGAGCTGGACGCGTTCCACGACGACGTCGACGCGGTCCGCGACGATGTCGAACGCCTGGCTGCGCGCATCGCGCGCCTCGGGCGCGGCGCCGGAGGGCGTGCATGAAGACGGCGGTGCGTGCGCTCGGCATCGGTCGCGTGCTTCTGCGCTATCGCCTCGACGAGATGTTCGCCGGCACGCCGGCCGAGCGCTGGCTGCGGCTGATGCGGCCGTTCGTGCCGAGTGCCTCGCGCGAGATCGCGGCGCTGCCTCGCGGCGCGCGCCTGCGCCTGGTGCTGGAGGAACTGGGCCCGATCTTCGTCAAGTTCGGGCAGATCCTCTCCACCCGCCGCGACCTGGTGCCGGCCGACGTCGCCGACCAGCTGGCGCTGCTGCAGGACCAGGTGGCGCCATTCGACGGCGAGGTCGCACGCGCCATCGTCGAGCGCGCGCTGGGCCGCCGCATCGACGAGGCCTACGCCAGCTTCGACACCCGCCCGCTGGCCTCGGCCTCGATCGCCCAGGTGCATGCGGCGACCCTGCCTGCGATCGACGGCGCCGCGCCGCGCGAGGTGGTGGTGAAGGTGCTGCGCCCCGACATCGAGGCGCGGATCGCTGGCGACATCGCGCTGCTCAAGCGCATCGCCGCGCTGGTCGACCGCTCGCATCCTCGCGCCGACAAGATCCGCCCGCGCGAGATCGTCGCCGAGATCGAGTCCACGCTGGCCGCCGAGCTCGACCTGCAGCGCGAGGGTGCCAATGCGTCGGTGCTGCGCCGCAACTGGCTTGGTTCGCCCGATCTGTACGTGCCGGAGCCGGTGTGGAGCCACAGCGCCGAGCGCGCGCTGACCCTCGAACGCGTGCGCGGCATCCCCAGCGACGACATCGCCGCGATCGACGCCGCCGGCATCGACCGCAAGGCGCTCGCCGCCAAGGGCGTGCGCGTGTTCTACACCCAGGTGTTCCGCGACAACTTCTTCCACGCCGATGCCCACGCCGGCAACATCTGGGTCGACAGCGACCCGGCGCACCGCGCCAACCCGCGCTTCATCGCCCTGGATTTCGGGATCATGGGACAGCTCTCCAGCGAGGACCAGTACTACCTCGCCGAGAACTTCATGGCGATCTTCAACAAGGACTACAGGCGCATCGCCGAGCTGCACGTGCAGGCCGGCTGGATGCCGTCGCACCTGCGCATCGACGAGCTGGAGGCCGCGGTGCGCGGCGTGTGCGAGCCGTACTTCACCCGGCCGCTGTCGGAGATCTCGCTGGGCGAGGTGCTGCTGAAACTGTTCCGCACCGCGCAGCGCTTCGAGCTCACCCTTCAGCCGCAGCTGATCCTGCTGCAGAAGACCCTGCTCAACATCGAAGGCGTCGGCCGCCAGCTCGACCCGAAGATCGACATCTGGGCGGTGGCGCGGCCGGTGCTGGAGCGGATCCTCGCCGAGCGCTACAGCCCGCAGCGGCTGGCGCGCGAGTTCGGCAAGCGCCTGCCGGAAATGGTCACCCACGCGCCCGACATGCCGCGCCTGCTGCATGCCTGGCTGCAGCAGCAGGTCGAAGGCCGCCACCAGCTGTCGATGCGCTCCGACGACATCGGCCAGCTGGTGAAGGTGATGGCGGCGATGCAGCGGCGCACGGTGTCGGCGATCGTCGGCGTCGGCCTGCTGCTGGTCGCCAGCGTGCTGTATGCGCTCGAAGCCGGCGGCCCGGCGCTGTGGTCGGTGCCCGTGGCGGCATGTGTGGCGGGCATCGGCGGCTTGGCCGCGCTGCTCGCGGCCTGGCCACGGCGATGACAGTGGGGTGCGGCGGCGCGCCCGTAACGGCGGGCAACGCGACCGATGCGGATGAAGCCCTGCCCGCACCCGAGGCGCTCGACGTGCTGTACGAAGAGGCGACCTTCGCCGTCGTCGACAAGCCCGCCGGTCTGATGGTCCACGACAGCAAGCTCGCGCGCGGCGAGAGCGACTTCGCCGCCAACCGCCTGCGCGAGCAGTTCCACAGGCCGATCTTCCTCGTCCACCGCCTCGATCGTGCCACCAGCGGCTGCCTGCTGCTGGCCTTCGACCGCGGGACCGCATCGCTCCTCGGCAAGTCGCTGATGGCCGGCGGGCTCGACAAGGCCTATCTCGCGGTCTGCCGCGGCTGGCCGGCGGAGGCCGCGTTCGAAGTCGACCATGACCTCGACGGCGGCCCCGGCAAGCCGCAAAAGAAGCCGGCGGTCACGCGCTTCGAGCGCCTGGCCACGGCGGAGCTGGCGCTGCCGTCGGCCGGTTTCGAGACCTCGCGCTACGCACTGCTGCGCGCCTGGCCGCAGACCGGGCGCTTTCGCCAGATCCGTCGCCACCTCAAGCATCTCTCGCACCACCTGATCGGCGACACCAGCCACGGCGACGGCCGCCACAACCGCAGCTTCCGCATGCTCGGCATCCACCGCATGCTGCTGCACGCCGAGCAGCTGTCGTTCCCGCACCCGCACGATCCCGCCAGGCACGTAGACGTGGTGGCGCCGCCGGATGCGGAGTTCAGGCGCGCGCTGGCGCTGTTCGATCCACCGTCGGCGTGAGCCTGCGACGGCCGCGTGCCGCCGCCCGCCGTACAATCCGCGCCGACACGCCATGACCAGCACGCCGCCCGCCATCACCATCCCCGAAGACGAGCTCGTCGAACGCTTCGTGCGCGCGTCGGGCCCGGGTGGGCAGAACGTCAACAAGGTCTCGACCGCGGTTGAACTGCGCTTCGACATCGCCAACTCGCCCACGCTGCCCGAACCGGTGCGTGAACGCCTGCTCGCGCGCCGCGACCGCCGCGTCACCACCGAAGGCGTCCTGGTGATCAGCGCGCAGCGCTTCCGCACCCAGGAGCGCAATCGCGAAGACGCGCGCGAGCGCCTGGCGACGTTCGTCGCCGCCGGCCTGCACGTGCCCAAGCCGCGCGTCGCCACGCGCCCAAGCCGCGCGGCCAAGGCCAGGCGGATGGATGACAAGCGCGTGCGTAGTACGATCAAGAAGGGCCGCACGGGGCGCGGCTGGGACTGACAGGGCGCATGCGCGAGACGGCTGCCGGCGGAAACGACATCGTGCCGACACTGCCGCCGAACGCGCCGCGCCTGAAGCCCAATCGGCTGGCCCGCTGGTTCGGGCGCACCGTGCTGCGGATGGGCGGTTGGCGCATCGTCGGCGAGCTCCCCGACGTGCCCCGGCTGGTGCTGATCGCCGCGCCGCATTCGTCGAACTGGGATGGCGTGTGGGGCTTTGCCGCCAAGCTCGCGATGGGGCTCGACATCCGCCTCATCGGCAAGCGCGAGCTGTTCTGGTGGCCGTTGGGGCCGTTGCTGCGCGCGCTCGGCGTGACCGCGATCAACCGCAGCGTGTCGTCCGGCGTGGTGGAACAGGTCGTCACGCTGATCCGCGGCAGCGAGCGCTTCTGGTTCGGGCTGGCGCCCGAGGGCACGCGCAAGCCGGTGGAGCACTGGAAGCGCGGCTTCCTGAAGATCGCCCGCGCCGCCGACGTCCCGGTGCTGCCCGCGTACTTCCACTACCCCGACAGGATCATCGGCTTCGGTCCCCTGTTCCACGTCGGCGACGACGACGAAGCCGACATGGCGCGCATCCGCGACTGGTACCGGCCGTGGATGGGGAAGCGGTGCGGAACGGTCTGAGGCACGCATGCACGGCCGCCGCGACCGGTGCGCGGCAAGGCCGGCCCGGTCGCGGACTCGCGCGCGGCTACAGCGGCCCGCCGCCGAACTTGTGCGTGTACTGCAGGTAGAAGCTGCGGCCCTCGGTGTCGAACCAGGAGATGTCGTAGTACGGATACCCGGTGTACGTGGGGTCGTGCGGCGGCGCCTTGTCGAACAGGTTCACCACCGTCAGCGACAGGCGCGAATGGTCGTTGAAGGTGAACTGCACGTTGGCGTTGTAGCGGTAGGTGGCCGCGATCCACGGGCTGTTGCCATCCTCGGGGTCGTAGATCTCGTAGTACGAGTCGTCGTTGGGCAGGCTGCCAAGCCGGCGCCCCTGGATCGATGCCGACAGCGCGTCCTTCTCCCACGACAGGCGCAGGCTGGCCTTGCTGCGCGGGATGTCGTAGCCGCTGTTGATGGCGAACATGTCGACGATGTCGGCGTCCGGGTATTCCTGGATGTCGTGCCCGCGCACCCAGGTGTAGCTGCCGTTGAGCCGGAACGTGCCGGCGCGCGTGTCCCAGCGCAGGTTGGCGCCGACGTCGACGCCGCTGGTGGTCTCGCGCGCGATGTTGATGGGATTGACGTGCACGCCGTAGATGCTGCCGTCGGGCATGCGGGTGATGCGCGCCAGCGTGTCGACGCACAGCGGCGAGTCGATGTCGGCTTCGCCCAGTCGGCAGTCGGCCTCGTTGCGCATCACCTCGTCCGCGCGCAGGTCCTTGACCTGGTTGCGCATGTCGATGTCGAAGTAGTCGACGGACAGGTCGAACCAGCTGGCCGGCGACCAGACCATGCCCGCGGTCCAGGAGTCGCTGGTCTCGGGTGACAGGTCGCGGTTGCCTTCGCGGCTGCGGATGATGCCCTCGCCGCTCCAGCTGCAGTCGTCCAGCGCCTCGTCGGGCTCCTCGGTCGCGCAGCGGTAGTAGTCGTCGACCGAGGTCTCGTCGTTGCCGGGGCCGGAGAAGATGTAGTGCATGTCGGGCGCGCGGAACGCGGTGCCGTAGGAGCCGCGCACCAGCAGGCTGGCCGCGGGCCGCCACTCCATGCCCGCGCTCCAGGTGAACCGGCCCGGGTCGCGCCCGGCAAAGCGGTACTGGTCGTAGCGGCCGGCCACGCTGAGGTTGAGCGTGTCCACCAGCGGCATGCGCAGCTCGCCGGCCAGCGCCCAGCGGTTGCGGCTGCCCTGGCCGTCGGAATCCTTCCAGCTGTAGTAGTAGTACCCGGTGGCGAGCGGGTCGGGCTTGAGGTCGTAGGACTGGTGGCCGAGCTCCGCGGTCGCGGCAAAGCCGACCGGGCCGCCCGGCAGCGTGAACAGGTCGGCCTGCGCCAGGGTGAGCGCCAGCGTCTGCGTGTCGGATTCCGGCTGGTACGTGGTGTGCGCGAAGATGCTGTCGTACTCGGCGCGCGTGAGCGGCGTCCACAGGCGCGCGTGGTCGGCGTTGTAGATCGGGTAGCCGTCCTCGTCATAGCCGAGCTGCGGCCCGAGGAAGAGGTTGTTGGCGCGTTCGGCCACGATCTGCGGCCATCTGATCTGCGCGGTGTACTGCGCGTGGCTGAGCGCCGCCTCGTAGTCCCAGTCGCCCCAGATCGAACCCTTGAATCCGGTGGTCACGCTGAAGGTCTTCTGCACGGTTTCCACCATGCCGGTCTGCAGCCCGCCCATTTCCTCCAGGGTGAACTGGCGCTGCCAGTACTCGAGCTGCTCGGTGTTCTGGTTGTAGAAATAATCCCACTCGGTGCCGTCCGGCGTCATCAGCGCCCAGCTGCGCGGACCGCGGAACAGCGACACCTCGTGGCGCCCGGCCTGGACATCGGCGAACCATTCCGTGTCGTTGTCGAACCGGTAGCTCATCGACGCGTAGCCGTTCACGCCTTCGCGCTTGCTGATCATGGTGCGGTAGGCCACCGAGCGGTCGCTGCCGCAGTAGTTGCCGTAGCGGGGGCGAAACGCGTACCCCATGGTGCCTTCATTGAGGTGCGACATCGCGTTGCAGGTGTCTTCGCCCGGGTCGATGTAGTCGTCCCACCAGTCGGTGATCAGGAAGTTGCGCGGCGGCAGCTGCGAGTTGGCGGTGGGCCCGTCGAACGAGGAATCCTGCTGGGCGCGATCGAAGCCCCACAGCGGTTCCTGGCGGCGATACTCCAGGCCGACCACGCCGCCGAAGTTGCCGCGCTCGAAGCCGCTGGACAGGTTCAAGCGGTGTGACTCGCCGTCGCCTTCGCCGGTCTGGCCGTAGCGATAGTCGATGGTGGTGCCGTCGGCCGTGCGCTTGAGGATGAAGTTGACGACGCCGGAGATCGCGTCCGAGCCGTAGATCGCCGAGGCGCTGCCGGTCAGGATCTCGATGCGTTCGATCATGCCCAGCGGCAGGCTCGACACGTCGGTGAAATTGCTGCGGCCGCCGAACGGCATCGGGAAGTCGGCCATGCGCCGGCCGTTGACCAGCACCAGCGTGTGGTTGGGCCCCAGCGCCCGCAGGTCGACCTGCTGCGCGCCGGGCGAAAAATCGGCGCCGCCCGCGGACTGCTGGCTCTGCGTCTGGCCGCCGTTCTGGGTGAGCGACTGCATCACGTCGGGCACGCTGGTGAACCCGCCGGCCTGGATGTCGGCGGCGGTGATGACGGTGACCGGCGCCGGGCCTTCGATCTGCGCGCGCGGGATGCGCGAGCCGGTGACCTGCACGGCCTCCAGGTTGGCGATCTGCGGCTCCGGCACGGGAGCCGCCGCGGGTTCCGGCGGAGGTGGCGCCGGCGCGGCCTGCGCCGGCGCAGCCGTGGCGCCGGCCTGGGCGACGATCAGCACGGCGCCCGAACTGTCGTGGCGTGCCCCGAAGCCGGTGCCCTGGAGAATGCGGTCCAGCGCCTGCGATGCCGACAGGCTGCCGCTCGCGCCGACAGTCCGCCTGTCACGCAGCTGGTCTGCGCGGTAGACCAGCTGCGTGCCGGATTGCCTGGCCAGGGCATCGAGCGCGGTGGCGAGGTCGCCGGCGGGAATGTCGATGGTCGACGTGGTCGCGCCCTGGGCGTTGGCTGCCAGCGCGGCGGAGCAGGCCAGGGACAGCAGCAGCAGGCGCAGCGGTTTGACTCGTTTCACAAGCATTCTCCCCTGGGGCGTTCGGACGACGCCTTTCGATAACAGGACGAACGAGCCGGCCAAATCCCCCGGGGGCCCGATGTCAGCGCGCGTGCAGCACGATCTCCTCGCGGCCATGGTCGGCGCGCACCGGGAAACCCTGTTCAAGCAGGCGCACGAAACCCTCGGCGTTGGACCAGCGGAAGCTGCCGCCGATGCGCAGCGCGCCGACCGACGCATCGGCCACCACGATCCTGCGCGCGCTGTAGCGGTTGAATTCGGCAACGGCGTCGGACAGCGCGGTATCGCGGAAGACCAGAACCCCGTCCATCCAGCCGACCATGCGTTCGGCTTCGGCCACCGTGCCTGCGGTGACCAGCAGGCCGGCCGGTGTGGTGAGCGCAACGCTGCCGGCCGGGAGCACGGTCGCCGCGCTGCGGTCGGCGGACTCCAGCCGCACGCTGCCTTCGGTGACGACGACGCGCAGGTCGCGGCCGTCCATGCGCACCGAGAAGCGGGTGCCGACCGCCACCACCCGGCGCTCGCCGGCCTGGACCACGAACGGCCGGCGCGGGTCCCGGGCGGCAGCGAAGAACGCCTCGCCCTTGAGCAGCTCGACCTGCCGCTGGCGGCGCGACAGGCGGACATCGATGCGGCTGTCGCTGCCCAGGGTGGTGCGCGATCCGTCCGCCAGCGGCACGGTGCGGATGGCGCCAGGCACGGTCCGGTGCGATGAGGCATCGATCGCCGTGGCGTGCTGCCACGCCATTGGCAATGCGACCGCGAACACCGCCAGCGCCGCCAGGGCCGCCGCGACGGGCCATCGCGCGCGGCGCGCGATCCGCGGCGATGTGAACACCACGCCCGACATGTCCGGCGTGCCGGCTCCGGTGGGCGGGGCATCGGCGTGCACGTGTGGTGCGCCGTGCTCGCCCCAGTGCCCCCGCGCGGGCGGGCCCTCGCGCACCCCGGCGCCCAGCGCCTGCAGGCGCCCGCACTCGTTCCATGCCGCATCCAGCCGCAGGAACGCGACGTGGTGCGCGGTGGCCGCGCTCAGCCACGCCTGCAGCGCGCGGGCGTCGGCGTCGGTCCATGCGTCGCCGTCGCGGCGGGCCAGCCAGTCCGCGGCGATACGCTCGACGTCACGGCTGTCGCCGCCGCCGCTGCCATTACTCGCTGCGTCGCTGGCCATCGCCTGCCCGCGCCTGCGGCGCCATCGCCTCGTGGCGCTCCTCGCCGGCGTAGAACCCGTCGGCCATGAGCCGCATGCCCTTGGCCAGGTGCTTCTCCACGGTCTTTTCAGTGATTCCCATGCGCACGGCCACCTCCTTCTGCGAAAGATCCTCGACCCGCCGCAGCCAGACCACCTCGCGGCACCGGTCCGGGAGCCGGTCGAGCGCATCGGCCAGGCGTTTCAGGACCTGGCGTCCGGCGCACCAGCGTTCGGGCGAGATCTCGTCTATCAAGACGTTCATCGGCTCGAAATCACCCACCGGCTCGATCGACACCACGCGGCCACGACGCACGCGATCAATCAGCAGGTGGCGCGCGGTGGTGAACAGGAAGGCCTTCGGCTGCCGAGGCAGGCCTTTGCCGGCGGCCTCGTAGACGCGGATGTAGACCTCCTGGCGCAGGTCGTGCACCTCGTCCTGGCGCGGCCACGCGCGGCGCAGGTAATGCAGCAGCGCTTCCTCGTGGACGAGGATCTCGCTGGTGAACCATGCATCGAGGGCGGCGGGCATCGCCGCACCATAGCGGATCGGTGCGCCCGCGCGGCAGCGCGCGCTGCGGGGGGAATCGGCGCCGTCGTTCGTCTGGTTCAATGGACCGCGCAATGACGCGGCAACCGCAATCGACAGGGGATACGTGGACATGATGAAAGCCGCCAGCCGGACCTTGCTGCTCCTGGTCGCCGCGTGCCTGTGCCTGGCGTCGCCGCTGCATGCCGCCGACTACCAGCGTCACCTGGTGGGCGATCCGGCACTGCCGACGCCGGGCGCAACTTCGCCGGGCCTGCTGCTGATGGGCGGCGGCGATCGCAACCACGCGGCGCTGCGCTGGTTCCTCGACAAGGCCGGCAACGGGCACGTGGTGGTGTTGCGCGCGTCGTTCGGCGGCGAGATCGGCGAAGAGTTCCACGATGAGGTGGGCGGCGTGGCTTCGGTCGAGACCTTCGTCTTCAGCGGCCGCGCCGCCGCCGATGATCCGGCGCTGCTCGCCAGCCTGGCGCGCGCCGACGGCATCTTCATCGCCGGCGGCGACCAGTCGCGCTACGTGCGTTGCTGGCGGGATACCCCGGTGGCCGCGGCGCTGCAGGCGCACGTGCGCGCCGGCAAGCCGCTCGGCGGCACCAGCGCGGGCCTGGCGATCCTCGGCGAGTTCATCTACGGGGCGATGGACGACGGCAGCCTGCGCAGCCCGGAGGCGCTCGCCGACCCGCTGGGTGCGGCCAACACCATCGAACGCGACCTGCTGGACATCGACCTGCTCGCCGGCGTGGTCACCGATACCCACTTCACCGAGCGCGACCGCCTCGGCCGCCTGGTCGCGTTCGTCGCCAAGGCCGAGTCGATGGCCGATGGCCGCGCCGTCATCGGCCTGGGCGTCGACGAGGACGCTGCGCTTGCCGTCGAGGGCGATGGCCGCGCGCGCGTGTTCGCGACCAGCCCCGGCAGCGGGGCAACGGTGGTGCGCGGCGGTTTTGCAGAGGCGCAGCGCGCCGGCACGCCGCTGCGCCTGGCGCGCGTGGACACGATCGGAGTGGGGACCGCATCCACCCTGCACCTGCCCGAAGGCCGCGTCGACGCGGCCGCGTTCCGCCGCAGCTATCACGCCGACGGCGGCCGGCTGCAGCCGCTCGCCACCGCAGTGCTGGCGATCCATGGCGGCGCCGGCGTGGAACGCGCCGGCATGACCGCCGATGATGTCGCCGCGGCGCGCGCCGCGCTGGAGCGCGCGCTCCGCGCCGGCCATGCGCGGCTGGAGGCGGGCGCGCCGGCGCTGGAGGTCGTGGGTGCCGCGATCACCGTCCTCGAGGACGCTCCGATGTTCAACGCCGGGCGCGGCGCGGTGTTCACCCACGATGGCCGCAACGAGCTCGACGCCTCGCTCATGGATGGCGCCAGCGGCCGCGCGGGCGCGGTGGCCGGTGTGCAGCGCGTGCGCAATCCGATCCTGCTGGCGCGCGCGGTGATGGAGCACTCCCCGCACGTGATGATGGTCGGCGCCGGCGCCGAGGCGTTCGCCGGCGAACAGGGCGTCACGCTGGTCGAGCCCGCGTACTTCCATACCGACAAGCGCTGGGAGCAGCTGCAGCGCGCGCTGCGCGAGGACGCCGCGGGCCAGGCACAGGCCGGCCCCGGCAGCACGATGTACTTCGGCACGGTCGGCGCGGTGGCGCTGGATGGCGCCGGCCACCTCGCGGCCGGCACCTCCACCGGCGGCATGACCAACAAGCGCTACGGGCGCGTGGGTGACTCGCCGATCATCGGTGCCGGCACCTGGGCCGATGCGGCGTGCGCCGTGTCCGGCACCGGCTGGGGCGAGTACTACATCCGCACCGCCGCGGCGCACGAAATCTGCGCGCGTGTGCGCCATGGCGGCGAGGACATCCGCACCGCGGCCGAGGGCGTGATCAACGGCGACGTGGTGCGCGCCGGCGGCGACGGCGGTGCGATCGCGCTGGATGCCGGCGGCACGGTGGCCTTCCCGTTCAACACCGAGGGCATGTTCCGCGGCTGGATCGGCACCGACGGCGTGCCGCACGTGGCGGTCTTCGCCGAAGACGCGCTGCCCGCCGTGGGCGAATGACGCGGCGGCGGGTGCTCAGCGCTCCGAGTGCCCGCCTTCGTCGTGCCCGCGGCGCACGAACAGATCCGGCTTGATCAGGTCCATGAACGCGCGCGCCTGCGGTGACAGCAGCTTGCCCTTGCGCACCACCACGCCGTAGCTGCGCGCCGGGAACCAGGCGTCGAGCGGGCGGATCGCGAGCCGCTCGTGGTCATCGTTGTCCAGGCAGATCGAGCTGACGATGGAGATGCCCATGCCCATCGCCACGTACTGCTTGATCACCTCCCAGCCGCCGACCTCCAGTGACACCGTGTACGGCACGCGCGCCTGGTGGAAGACCAGGTCGACCAGTCGCCAGGTGATCTGGCGCTGCGGCGGCAGGATCAGCCCGTGCTTCGAGATGTCGGCCAGCGACAGGCGCGGCACGGACGCCAGCGGGTGGTCGCGGGGAGTGATCAGCATCGGCGTGAACGCGTAGACCGGCACGTAGGCGAGGTCCGCGGGCACGTCGAGCATCGAGCCCACGACCAGCTCCACCGTGTCCGCGCGCAGCAGGTCGGTGCCGTCGGCGCTGATGGTGTTGTGCAGGCGCAGGCGCACCTCCGGGTGCTGCCGGCGGAACGCTTCGACGATCCGCGGCAACAGGTACAGGATGGTCGAGCTGTTGGCGGCGATTTCCAGCTCGCCGGCATCCATGCCCGCCAGCTGGCGGCGAAAGGCGCCGGGCAGGGCGTCGAGGCCTTCCACCAGCGGCCGGGCTAGTTCGTACAGCGCTTCGCCCTCGCGGGTGGGCAGCAGCCGGCGGCCGCTGCGCTCGAACAGGCGGACGCCCAGCTCGCGCTCCAGCGCCTGGAGCTGCTGGGTCACCGCCGGCTGGCTGACGTAGAGCGCCTCGGCGGCGCGCGACACCGAGCCCAGGCGCGTGACCTGGCAGAAGGCGCGCAGCGGCTTCAGGCGGTCGCCCTTGTAGCTGAAACGGCGCAGCGGCGCAGCGTCGGGCACCTGGCGTCCTCGTTATAACGTGAAGTTATACATCGCATTGCCATTCCTGCTTTGTCAAATAGGTCCTGTCGGGCAATGGTTCGTGCCCCGCCTTTGCAGGAGCCGCCATGTCCGCCGTCCTCCATCCCGTCGCTCCGGAGTCCGCTGTCGTCAGCGGCAGCGGTCCTGCGGTGCCCGATGTCGTGGGCGACGACGCGCTGGCCTTCCTTGCGGACCTGCACCGCCGCTTCGAACCCGGGCGCCAGGCACGTCTGGCGGCGCGCCGCGTGCGCCAGGCGGAGTTCGACCGCGGCGCGCTGCCCGGCTTCCGCGCCGATACCCGCGCCATCCGCGCCGGCGACTGGCGCGTGGCGCTACTGCCGCAAGCGCTGCAGGACCGCCGCGTGGAGATCACCGGGCCGGTCGACGCGAAGATGGTGATCAACGCGCTGAACTCCGGCGCCAGCTGCTACATGGCCGATTTCGAGGACTCGACCTCGCCGACCTGGGACAACCTGGTGGCCGGCCAGCGCGCGCTGCGCGCGGCGGTGGCCGGTGAGCTCGAATTCACCAGCGACGCCGGCAAGGCGTACCGGCTGAAGCCGGAGCCGGAGCGCGCCGTGCTGATGGTGCGCCCGCGCGGCTGGCACCTCGACGAGAAGCACGTGCGCATCGACGGCGCGCGCATCAGCGCCAGCCTGTTCGACGCCGGGCTGTTCTGCTTCCACAACGCCGCCGCGCTCGCCGCCGCCGACCGTGGTCCCTACCTGTACCTGCCCAAGCTGGAGTCGATGGAAGAGGCGCAGCTGTGGGAGGACGTGCTGGCGCATGTCGAAGACGCGCTTGGCCTGCCGCGCGGACAGGTCAAGGTGACGGCGCTGATCGAGACGCTGCCGGCGGTGTTCGAGATGGACGAGATCCTGCACGCGCTGCGCGGGCGCGTTGCCGGTCTCAACTGCGGGCGCTGGGACTACATCTTTTCGTACATCAAGACCTTCCGCCGCCATCGCGACCGGGTGCTGCCCGAGCGCGGCCAGGTGACCATGGTCGCGCCGTTCCTCAAGGCCTATTCGGAGCTGCTGATCCGCACCTGCCACCGTCGCGGCGCGCACGCCATGGGCGGCATGGCGGCGCAGGTGCCGGTGGCCGGAGACCCGGCTGCCAACGACGCGGCCATGGAGCGCGTGCGCGCCGACAAGCTGCGCGAGGCGTCCGCCGGGCATGACGGCACCTGGGTGGCGCACCCGGCGCTGGTGCCGATCGCGCGCGGGATCTTCGACGCGGCGATGCCCGGTGCCAACCAGCACCACGTGCTGCGCGATGACGCCGATGCCGATCGCGACGCGCTGCTGGCGGCGCCGACCGGCACCATCACCCGCAAGGGCTTCGAGGGCAACGTCGAAGTCTGCGTGCGCTACCTCGCGGCGTGGCTCGACGGCAACGGCTGCGTGCCGATCCACTGGCTGATGGAGGACGCGGCGACCGCCGAGATCGCACGCGCGCAGCTGTGGCAGTGGCTGCACCACGGCGACGGTGGTGATTTCGATGGCGTGCGGCCGCTGCTGCACCTGCACGACGGCGAGCCGGTCGACTTCGCGCTGTTCGAGCGCGCGCTGCTCAACCTGCCGTCGTGCCTCGCGGCCGAGCCGATGCCCGGCGCCGGCCGCGTCCAGGAGGCCATCGCGTTGCTCGAGGAACTCACGCGCGCCGACGAGCTGGCCGCCTTCCTGACCCTGCCTGCCTACGAGCGCCTGTCCTGATCGCCCGTCCGTTGTTGTTCCACCCCCACGATCGCCACGCGCGATCCCACGTAAAGGAACTGCCATGACCACCATGCCAACCGCCGACGACCTGCAGCGCGACTGGGACAGCAACCCGCGCTGGGCCGGGATTACCCGCAACTACACCGCCGCCGACGTCGTGCGCCTGCGCGGCACGGTCAGGGTGGAGCATTCGCTCGCGCGCCTGGGCGCGGAGAAGCTGTGGACCTCGCTGCAGGAGAGCGACTTCGTCAACGCGCTGGGCGCACTGACCGGCAACCAGGCCATGCAGCAGGTCAAGGCCGGGCTGAAGGCGATCTACCTCAGCGGCTGGCAGGTGGCGGCCGATGCCAACCTCGCCGGGCAGATGTATCCCGACCAGTCGCTGTACCCGGCCGACTCGGTGCCGTCGGTGGTCAGGCGCATCAACAACGCGCTGCTGCGCGCCGACCAGCTGCACCATGCCGAGGGCAACGACGACATCGACTTCCTGCAGCCGATCGTGGCCGATGCCGAGGCCGGCTTTGGCGGCGTGCTCAACGCTTTCGAGCTGATGAAGGCGATGATCGAGGCGGGCGCCGCCGGCGTGCACTTCGAGGACCAGCTGGCCTCGGTGAAGAAGTGCGGGCACATGGGCGGCAAGGTGCTGGTGCCCACGCGCGAGGCGGTGGAAAAACTCAACGCCGCGCGCCTGGCCGCCGACGTCATGGGCGTGCCGACCCTGATCGTGGCGCGCACCGATGCCGAAGCCGCCGACCTGGTCACCTCCGACATCGACGACAACGATGTGCCGTTCACCACCGGCGAACGCACCGTGGAAGGCTTCTACAAGACGCGCAAGGGCCTGGACCAGGCGATCAGCCGCGGCCTGGCCTACGCACCCTACGCGGACCTGGTGTGGTGCGAGACCGGCAAGCCGGACCTCGAGTTCGCGCGCAGGTTCGCCGAGGCGATCCACGCGAAGTACCCCGGCAAGCTGCTCGCCTACAACTGCTCGCCGAGCTTCAACTGGAAGAAGAACCTCGACGACGCCACCATCGCCACGTTCCAGCACGAGCTCGCGCGGCTTGGCTACAGGTTCCAGTTCATCACCCTGGCCGGCTTCCACGCGCTGAACTACTCGATGTTCAACCTCGCGCACGGCTATGCGCGGCGCAACATGAGCGCATTCGTGGAGCTGCAGGAAGCCGAGTTCGCCGCCGCCGACCGCGGCTTCACCGCGGTCAAGCACCAGCGCGAGGTCGGCACCGGCTACTTCGACGCGGTCACCCAGGCGATCCAGCAGGGCCAGTCGTCGACCACCGCGCTCAGCGGCTCGACCGAGGAAGAGCAGTTCCAGCAGGAGGTGGTCGCGGCCTGAGGCCGCACCGCCGGCCCGGGTCGCGACATCACGCGGCCCGGGCCACGCCGCGATCCACGCGCCGGTAGCCGAGCGCTTCGGCCAGGTGTTCGCTGGCGATGGCAGCGCTCCCGGCGAGGTCGGCGATGGTGCGCGCCACGCGCAGGATGCGGTGCATGGCGCGCGCCGACAGCTGCAGCGCGTCGATTGCCCGCTCCAGCAGCGCCTGGTCGCGCGGTGCCAGCCGGCAGTGCGCGGCGGTGCCGGCCTGGTCGAGGTGGGCGTTGAGGCAACCGGCGCGCTCGAGCTGCAGGTCACGCGCGGCACATACCCGGTCACGGACCGCGGCGCTGCACTCGCCTCCGGCCGCGTCGGGACGCAGTTCCGCGGGTGCGACGCGGGGTACGTCGACATGCAGGTCGATGCGGTCGAGCAGCGGGCCGGAAATACGCATGCGGTAGCGCTGCACGATATCCGCCGTGCACAGGCAGCGGCCGGAGACATCGCCGGCCCAGCCGCAGGGGCAGGGGTTCATGGCCGCGACCAGCTGGAAGCGCGCCGGGAAATCGCTCTTCCGCGCGGCGCGCGACACGGTGACCGTTCCCGATTCCAGCGGCTCGCGCAGGACCTCCAGCGCCTGGCGGCTCCATTCGGGCAGTTCGTCCAGGAACAGCACGCCGTGGTGGGCCAGCGAGATCTCGCCCGGCCGCGGTTCGCTGCCGCCGCCGACCAGCGCGACCGCGCTGGCGGTGTGGTGCGGCGCGCGGAACGGGCGCTGCCGCCAGCGCGCGGGATCGATGCCGCGCCCGCTGACCGAGGCGATGGCCGCGGCCTCGAGCGCTTCGGCTTCGCTGGCCTCGGGCAGCAGCCCGGGCAGGCGCGAGGCCAGCAGGGTCTTGCCACATCCGGGGCTTCCCACCAGCAGGAGGTGATGACCACCGGCCGCGGCGACCTCGAGTGCGCGCCGCGCGTGCAGCTGGCCGCGCACATCGGCGAGGTCTGGCGGCATGGCTGCGACCACCGGCGCGGCGCAGGCACGCGGCAGCGACCGCTCGCCAGTGAGGTGCGCGCAGACTTCGGACAGGGTGCGCGCCACGCGCACGTCCACGTTGCGCGCCAGCGCGGCCTCGGCGCCATTGTCGGCCGGCACCACCAGCACGCGCCCGGCCTCGCCGCAGGCGAGTGCGGCGGGCAGCACGCCGTCGATCGCGCGCAACTCGCCGCTGAGGCCGAGTTCGCCGAGGAACTCGTGCCCGGCCAGCGCGGTGCGTGGCAGCTGGTCGCTGGCGGCGAGGATGCCGAGCGCGATCGGCAGGTCGAAGCGGCCGCCGCCCTTGGGCAGGTCGGCCGGGGCGAGGTTGACGGTGGTGACCCGCGGCGGGAACTCGTACTGCGCGCAGCGGATGGCGGCGCGCACGCGGTCCTTGGATTCGCGCACCGTGGCCTGTGGCAGGCCGACCATGCTCATGCGCGGCAGGCCACCGCTCATGTACACCTCGATGGTGACTTCCGGCGCGCGCACGCCGGCGCGTGCACGCCCGTGCACGATGGCGAGCCCGGCCATGGCGGACGGCTCAGTGCGGGACGTGGGTGCCGGGCAGCGGGCCGCCCGGCGGGGACTGTGCGGCCTCGGCTTCCAGGCGCGCGACCTGGGCCTGCAGCGCGTCGAGCTTCTCGCGCGTGCGCAGCAGCACCGCGCGCTGCACCTCGAACTCCTCGCGGGTCACCAGCTCCAGCCGCGACAGCCCGGCCTGCAGCACCGACTTGAAGTTCTCCTGCATTTCCTCGCGGCCCTCGCGCAGGCCCGGGGGCACCAGGCTGCCAAGGCGGCGGGCGAGGTCGTCGATGTGGCTGAGGTCGATCATGGTGGTCTCCGGTGGTGCCTGCATCCTGCTCCGGCCGCCGGCGGCGCGCAGTCGGCCCGGGCCGCGCGGGTGGGTGGGTGAATCCCCGGTCGCGTTATGCTGCGCGCAGCGAAAGGGGAGAGTGCGTGATGAAGATGGTCATGGCGATCATCAAGCCGTTCAAGCTCGACGACGTGCGCGAGGCGCTGTCGGAGGCCGGCGTGGCCGGCATCACGGTGACCGAGGTGAAAGGCTTCGGACGCCAGAAGGGCCACACCGAGCTGTACCGCGGCGCCGAGTACGTGGTCGACTTCCTGCCCAAGATCAAG
Source organism: Luteimonas sp. MC1825 (assembly GCF_014764385.1). Lineage (NCBI taxonomy): Bacteria > Pseudomonadati > Pseudomonadota > Gammaproteobacteria > Lysobacterales > Lysobacteraceae > Luteimonas > Luteimonas sp. MC1825. The sequence continues at coordinate 230,984 of NZ_CP061714.1, forward strand.
CTCGAGGTCGCGGTGAGCGACGAGCAGGCGGAGCTTGTCACCGAGGCGATCCTGAAAGCCGCCGGCACCGGCAAGATCGGCGACGGCAAGGTGTTCGTGTACGACCTGGAGCGCGTGGTCCGCATCCGCACCGGCGAGATCGACGGCGACGCGCTCTAGGCGCGAAGCCGCATCACGCCGCGCCGCGGACGCTCAGCCCAGCGCTTCGGCCACGAACGGCGGCAGCACCTGTGCGGCCTTGTGGATGTCGGCGCTGTAGTACTTCGTGGCGAACGCCTTGGCGCGCGCGTCCGCCTCGCGGAAATCGAAGCCGCGGCCGCCCTTGCGCGCCAGCGTGCAGCTCCACCAGCCGGTCGGATAGCACGGCTGCGGGAACGGCAGGGTCTGGAAGCTGTCGAAGCCGGCCTTGCCCATCTCCGCGCGCATGGCCTGGATCAGTTCCAGCAGCACCAATGGGGACTCCGACTGCTGCACCAGGATGCCGTCGTCCTTGAGCGCGCGGAAGCAGCTCTCGAAGAAGCTCTTGTTGAACAGCCCCTCGGCGGGGCCAACCGGGTCGGTCGAATCCACGATCACCACGTCCAGGCTGCCCGGCGCGCAGTTCGCCATGTACGCGATGCCGTCGTCGAACATCACTTCGGCGCGCGGGTCGCCGTTGGATTCGCACAGCTCGGGGAAGTACTTCTCGGCCATCCGCGTGACCTGCTCGTCGATGTCGCACTGCACGGCCTTCTCGACGCCCGGGTGCTTCAACACCTCGCGCAGCGTGCCGCAGTCGCCGCCGCCGATGATCACCACCTGCTTCGGGTCGGCGTGGGTATACAGCGCCGGGTGCGTCATCATCTCGTGGTAGAGGAAGTTGTCGCGCGTGGTGACCATCATCGCGCCGTCGATCAGCATGACGTTGCCCCAGTCGGTCGACTCGAAGATCTCGATCTTCTGGAACGGCGACTGCACCTCGTCGAGCTTGCGCGTGACGCGGTAGCCGATGGCGGAGCCGGCGGGTTCGAAGTTCTCGTACAACCAGTGCGGGGCGCTCATGGGACGTCCGGGATGCGGGGGCGTGAAGCCGCGCATTGTAGCAACCGCGCCCGGCCCGACCCTCGCCGACCACGCACCCCGTGCTGCCACGTCGACGGGGCGCGCGGCCGCGGGGCGCTAGAATGCGCGCCTCCGCCACGTTTCCGGATTGCGCCCATGACCGCCTGGTCCATCGACCAAGCCCGCAAGACCTATTCGATACCGCACTGGTCCTCGGGCTACTTCGACGCCGACGACGCGGGCCGCGTGGTGGTGCGTCCGCGCGGCGCGGGTGGCCCCACCGTGGTGCTGCCCGACGTCATCGACGCCGCACTCGCCCAGGGCGCCAACCTGCCGATGCTGGTGCGCTTTCCCGACGTGCTTGGCGACCGGCTCGGCAAGCTGCAGGCGGCGTTCGCGCAGGCGCAGGTCGACTGGGAATACGACGGCGGCTACACCGCGGTCTATCCGATCAAGGTCAACCAGCACCAGGGCGTGGCCGGCACGCTGGCGTCGCACGCCGGCGAGGGCTTCGGCCTGGAAGCGGGCAGCAAGCCCGAGCTGATGGCGGTGCTGGCGCTGTCGCGCACGGGTGGCCTGGTGATCTGCAATGGCTACAAGGACCGCGAATACATCCGCCTGGCGCTGATCGGCCGCAAGCTCGGCATCAACACCTTCATCGTGGTGGAGAAGCCCTCCGAGCTGCGCCTGGTGATGGAGGAATCCAGGGCGCTGGGCGTCGCGCCGGTGCTCGGCGTGCGCATGCGCCTGGCTTCGCTGGGCGCGGGCAAGTGGCAGAACTCCGGCGGCGACAAGGCCAAGTTCGGCCTCAGCCCGCGGCAGCTGCTCGACCTGTGGAAGACGCTGCGCGACGCCGGCCACGGCAACGCGCTGAAGCTGCTGCACTTCCACATGGGCTCGCAGATCTCCAACGTGCGCGACATCGCGCGCGGCATGCGCGAGGCGACGCGCTACTTCGTGGAGCTGTCGCAGCTGGGGGCGGTGATCGACTACGTCGACGTCGGCGGCGGCCTCGGCATCGACTACGAGGGCACGCGCTCGCGCAGCTACAACTCGGTCAACTACGGCGTGGCGCAGTACGCGTCCAACATCGTGCAGCCGCTGGCCGACGCCTGCGCCGAAGCCGGGCTCAAGCCGCCGCGCATCGTGACCGAATGCGGCCGCGCCATGACCGCGCACCACGCGGTGCTGGTGGCCAACGTGTCGGAGGTGGAAGCCGCGCCGGAAGGCCGCGTGCCCGACGCCCACGACGACGAGCCGATGGTCATCCGCCACCTGCGCGAGATCCACGCCGAGCTCGACCAGCGCCCGGCGATCGAATTGCTGCAGGAGGCGCAGCATTTCCACGCCGAGGGCCTGTCGCTGTACGCGCTGGGCCAGCTCGACCTGGTGCACCGCGCGCGCATCGACGACCTGTTCTACGCCATCGCGCACGCGGTCAAGGCGCGCCTGACGTACGACGAGAAGAGCCACCGCCCGTTCCTCGACGAGCTGAGCGAGCGCCTGGTGGACAAGTACTTCGTCAACTTCAGCGTGTTCGAGTCGATGCCCGACGTGTGGGCGATCGACCAGGTGTTCCCGATCGTGCCGATCGAGCGCCTGCACGAACGCCCCACGCGGCGCGGCATCATCGCCGACCTGACCTGCGACTCCGACGGCAAGATCGACACCTACGTGCAGAACGAGGACCTCGACACCTCGCTGCCGCTGCACGAGCTGCGCGCGGGCGAGTCGTACCGGCTCGGCTTCTTCCTGGTGGGTGCGTACCAGGAGATCCTGGGCGACATCCACAACCTGTTCGGCGACACCGACGTCATCGCGGTCAAGGTGGACGGCGACGCGTACGCGATCACCCAGCAGCGCCGCGGCGACACGACCGACGTGATGCTCGACTACGTGGGCTACCAGCTCGACGACCTGCGCCGAAGCTATGCCGACAAGGTCGCCGCCGCGGGCCTGCCCGCCGACGAGGCCGCGCGCCTGGCCGCGGACCTGGAAGCCGGCCTTACCGGCTACACCTACCTCGACGACACCCCGCAGGGCTGAGCGCGGGGCCCTAGGCCGGCGCCCGCCACGGCGCCGCGACCAGCAGCACGCCGGCCAGCACCAGGGTGGCGCCGGCGATGCGCGTCCAGTCCGCCGGGCGGGCCGCCTGCAGTACGCCGAAGTGGTCGAGTGCGAGCGACGCGAGCACCTGTCCCAGCACCGCCAGGCAGATCGCGGCCGCGGCACCCACGCGGCCGATCAGCAGCGTGAACACCACCACGTAGATCGCGCCGAGGATGCCGCCCAGCCAGATCCACGGCGGGAAGCGCGCGCCGGGCACCGGGCCGAGCGGCGTGCGCGTGACCAGCAGCCACGCCGCCAGCAGCACCACGCCGACCAGGAACGACACGAACGCCGTGGCCACCACGCCGTGCAGGGCCACCGACAGGCGCGCGTTGATCAGTCCCTGCAGCGGGAGGATCGCGCCGACCAGGACGATGGCCAGCATCGCCAGCCAGGTATTCAAGGCGCGGGGCCGCGATGGATCTGCAGGCCGGCCAGCGACTGGCTCACCGGCATCAGTTCGAGGCGGTTGAGGTTGAGGTGCGGCGGCAGGTTGGCCACCCACCAGACCTGTTCGGCGATGTCGGCCGCGGTGATCGGCTGCGTGCCGGCGTAGAGCGTGTCCGATGCCGCGCGGTCGCCGCCGGTGCGCACGAGTGTGAACTCGGTTTCCGCCAGGCCCGGCTCGACCACGGTGACGCGCACGCCGGTGCCGTGCAGGTCGGAGCGGAGGTTGAGCGAGAACTGGTCGACGAAGGCCTTGGTGGCGCCATAGACGTTGCCGCCGGGATACGCGTACAGGCCGGCGATCGAACCGATGTTGACGACCGCGCCGCGCCGCGCCACCAGCGTCGGCAGCAGGTGGTGGGTCATGGCGACCAGCGCGGTGACGTTGGTGTCGATCATCTGCCGCCACTGGCCGAGGTCGCTCGACTGCGCGGGCGCGGTACCGAGCGCAAGGCCGGCGTTGTTGACCAGCAGGTCGATGTCCCGGAACGGTGCAGGGATGGCGGCGAGTTCCGCCTGCATCGCGTCCAGGTCGCGGATGTCGAAGGCCGCGGCGTGGATGCGCTCGGCGCCATGGCGGTCGACCAGCGCCTGCAGGCGGTCGGCGCGGCGGCCGGTGGCGATCGCGCGCCAGCCGGCGCTGACGAAGCGGTCGACGATCGCGGCGCCGAAGCCGGCGGTGGCGCCGGTGACCAGCAGGGTTCTGTCCATCGGCCGATTGTAAGCCTCAGCCCTTTGGCGCCGGCCTGGCTGGCTTGCCTGGTCTGGGAGGTGCGTCGGGCGTGGCCGGTTTTTCGCGGCTCGACGACCGGGCCGCGGGCTTGGCCGCCGCATCGCCCTTCGTGGTGGCGCCGGTCGCTTTCGCAGGCGCCTTGGCCGCTGCTGCCTTGCGCGCGGGCGCAGGCTTGGCTGGCACATCCGCGGCGGCCGCCGCCGGCTTGCGCCTGCGCCCGGTGGCCGACTTGCCGGCGGTGCGCGCCTTGGTGGCGCGATGCTTCTTCAGCATGTCCTCGGCAAGCACGATGTCTTCGGTGAGGATCCCGGCGGCGCGCGCAATCGCGATCCGCGCCTCGGCGCGGTTCTCGTCGGGATTGGCCATCAGCAGTTCGCGGATCGCCTCGCGGAGCGCGGCCTCGGCGTTGCGCTTGAGCTGGATGTCGCTGCCCTGGCGGAACAGCGCCAGCAGCGCATCGACCACGGGCTTGATGAGTGCGGCTTCGATCGGCATCGCGGGTCCTCCAGGGCCTGCACAGCGTGCGCCCTGCCGGTCTCAGCCGCCGCGATCGCCGGTTATTGCGCGCGGATGGCGAGCGCCGGCAGGCCGCCGTTGCCGAGCTTCTGCTTGGCCTCGGCGAGTTCGGACGCGGTGGCGTAGGGGCCCATGCGCACGCGGTACATGGTGCGGCCGTCGATCTGCGCGGGCTCGACGCGCGCACTGAGGCCGAGCAGGGCGATGCGCGCCTTCAGGGCGTCGGCATCGCTGCTGCTGCCGAAGGAACCGGCCTGGAGGATGTAGCGGGCGCCGTCGGCGGCCACCGCCGGGGCGGCGGGGCTGCGCGCGGCGGGGGCCGCCGGGGTGGCGGCGGGCTTCGGCTGCGCCTCGGCCACCGGCGCGGGATCGGCGGCATCGGGATTGGGCGTGGCGACCGGTTCCGGCTGCTGGCCGGCCTTGCGCGCCTGGTCGAGCAGCACCTGCTGGCGCTGCTGTTCTGCGCGTGCGCTGGCGGCCAGCTCGGCGTCGGTCATGGCGACTTCCTGGCCGGGCAGCAGCGTGTAGAAGTCGTAGGTCGTCTCGGCGGCCTCGGGCTCTGCCGCGGGCGCGGCAGGCCTGACCGCCGGCGCCGGGGTCTCGGCGGCCACGCTGTCGTCGGCACCCGAGGTCGCCGGCGCGGGCCGCGCGTCGGGGTTGGGCCGCGGTCGGAAGAAGCCGTCCTCGCCGTCGGAGCGCAGCAGCTTGGGCGCCGCCACCACCACCACGATGGTCAGCAGCACGCCGATGATCATCCACGCCCAGCCGGGGAGCGACGCGTTGCCGCCCCCGCTGCGCCGGGCCTGGGACTTGCCACGCTTGACTGCCACTTACATCGCCTCCGGGGCCTGCACGCCCAGCACATCGAGTCCGTTCGCCAGCACCTGTCGGGTCGCCAGCGCGAGGGCCAGGCGGCCGTCGCGCAGGTCGCCGTCGTCGACCAGGAACTGATGGTCGTTGTAATACGTCTGGAACGCCTGTGCCAGCTCGAGCAGGTACTGCGCCACCAGGTGCGGCTCGAGCAGCTGCCCGGCCACGGCCAGCAGTTCCGGCCAGCGCGAGATCGCGGTGATGAGCGCGTGGGTGGCGGGGCTGTCGAGATCCAGCGGCTGCGCCAGGCCGTTGTCGAGGTTGAACGCCAGGCCGCGCTCGTCGAGCTGGCGCAGCAGGCCGCAGATGCGCGCGTGCGAAAGCTGCACGTAGTACACCGGGTTGTCGAGCGACTGGCTGCGCGCCAGGTCGATGTCGAACACCAGCTGCGAATCGGGCTTGCGTGCCACCAGGAACCAGCGCGTGGCATCGCGGCCGGCCTCGTCGATCAGGTCGCGCAGCGTCAGGTAGCTGCCGGCGCGCTTGCTGAGCTTCACTTCCTCGCCGCCGCGCATCACCGTGACCATCTGGTGCAGCACGTATTCCGGATAGCCCTGCGGGATGCCGGCATCGAGCGCCTGCAGGCCGGCCTTCACCCGCGCCAGCGAGCCGTGGTGGTCGGCGCCGAGCTCGGTAATGGCGCGCTCGTAGCCGCGCTGCCACTTGCCGAGGTGGTAGGCGACGTCGGGCACGAAGTAGGTGTAGGTGCCGTCGGACTTGCGCATCACGCGGTCCTTGTCGTCACCGAAGGTGGTGCTGCGCAGCCAAAGAGCGCCACCCTCTTCATAGGTGTGGCCTGCGGCCACCAGCGCGGCCACGGTCTCCTCCACCTTGCCGTCGGCATACAGCGACGACTCCAGGAAATACACGTCGAAGTCGACGCCGAACGCGGCGAGGTCGCCGTGCTGCTCCTTGCGCAGCCAGGCCACGGCGAAGCGGCGGATGGCGTCGAAGTCGTCGGCGTCGCCGCTGCCGGTGACCACGTGGCCTTCGACGTCGACGCTGGCGCCATCGAGGAACGCGCGCGCGACGTCGGCGATGTAGTCGCCGCGGTAGCCGGCTTCGGGCCAGCCCGCGTCATCAGGCGTGAGGCCCCTGGCGCGCGCCTGCACCGAGTGCGCGAGGTTCTCGATCTGCACGCCGGCATCGTTGTAGTAGTACTCGCGCGCGACCTTCCAGCCGTTGGCGTCGAGCACGCGCGCGATGCAGTCGCCGATCACCGCCGCGCGGCCGTGGCCGACGTGCAGCGGGCCGGTGGGATTGGCCGAGACGTATTCCACGCCGGCCACGCGGCCCGCGCCGCTGTCATTGCGCCCGTAGGCGGCGCCCTGCGCATGCACCTCGCGCAGCTGGCGCTGCCAGGCGCCGCGCGCCAGGCGGAAGTTGAGGAAGCCGGGGCCGGCGATCTCGACCGCGGCGATGTCGCCGCCGGTGGGGATGGCCTCGGCCAGCGCCTGTGCGATCGCGCGCGGGTTGCTGCGCGCGGGCTTGGCCAGCACCATCGCCGCGTTGCTCGAGAAGTCGCCGTGCGTGCGGTCCTTGGGCCGCTCGATGACGAATGCGGGCGTGGCCAGGTCGGCAGGCAGGGTGCCGCGTTCGCGGAGGATGGCGATGCCCTGGTCTACCAGGGCCTGGAGCTTGGATTTCACGGGGGGCGGGCAGCAGGGCAAGCGGCCGGCCATTGTACGCGAGCGCCCCGGCGCGGCCGGGCCTGCCCGCGCGACGCGACATGGCTGCAGCCGGTGCTCAGACCCAGCCGCGCGCCGCCAGCGACACCGGCGCGCCGTCACCGATCACGAAATGGTCGAGCAGGCGCACGTCGACCAGGCGCAGGGCCTGCTTGAGCTGGGCGGTGACCGCGCGGTCGGCGGCGCTGGGCTCGGCGCTGCCGCTGGGATGGTTGTGGCCCACGATCACCGCCGCCGCGTTGTGCGCCAGCGCGCGGCGCACGACCTCGCGCGGGTGGACCTCGGCGCCGTCGACGGTGCCGCGGAACAGCTCCTCGAACGCCAGCGCGCGGTGCCGTGTGTCCAGGAACAGCGCGGCGAATACTTCGCTGGCATGCCCGCGCAGGCGCTGCGCGAAGTAGCGGCCGGCGGCCTGTGGATCGGTGAGCGCCTCGCCGCGCTCCAGGCCCGCCGCCAGGTAGCGCCCGCAGAGCTCGAGCGCCGCGGCGAGCTGGCAGGCGCTGGCGGGGCCCAGGCCGGGCAGCTTGACCAGCTCGGCGGCCGGACGCTCGAGCAGCCGACGCAGCGGCCCGTGGCCTGCCAGCAGCTGGCGTGCCGTGGCGACCGCGTCCATGCCGCGCACGCCGGAGCCGAGGAACAGCGCCAGCAGTTCGGCGTCGGAGAGTACCGGCGCGCCGCGGGCCAGCAGTTTCTCGCGCGGGCGTTCGCCGCTGGGCCAGTCGCGGATGTGCATGGGCGTCGCCTCGGAAAGGGTCGTCGGCCGCCGGCGCGGGCGCGGCAGGGGTGGACCGCGGCGGACAGTGACCGGGGGGTCCGTGCCGACGGCCGACGTGGAGCCATTGCACGCCATCGCGCCGCCTGCCGCCGCCGGGCGGCGCTGGCCCTTCGGGTAAGCTGAGCGACCGCTGCCGCGTCAGGACACTCCGAAGGCCGCATGAGCACCGAGCACGCCACTCTCCACGACCAGCGCATCCTGCTGTGCGTCTGCGGCGGGATCGCCGCCTACAAGGCCGCCGACCTCGTGCGCCGCCTGCGCGACGCCGGCGCCACCGTGCGCGTGGCGATGACCGGGAACGCCGCGCACTTCGTCGGCGCCACCACCTTCCAGGCGCTGTCCGGCGAGACCGTGCGCACGTCGCTCTGGGATCCGGCGGCGGAAGCGGCGATGGGGCACATCGAACTCGCGCGCTGGGCGACCCGCGTGCTGGTCGCACCCGCCACTGCCAACACCCTGGCGAAGCTGGCACACGGCTTTGCCGACGATCTGGTGACCACGCTGTGCCTGGCCACCGCCGCGCCGCTGACGCTGGCGCCGGCCATGAACCACCGCATGTGGCTGCACCCGGCCACGCAGGCGAACATGGCGCTGCTGCGGGAACGCGGCGCGCAGGTCGTCGGCCCCGCCGACGGGCCGCTGGCCGAAGGCGAATCCGGCCCCGGGCGGATGAGCGAGCCGCTGGAGATCGTCGCCGCGCTGGCGGCGGCCGACGCGTGAGCGCGGTGTCGCTCCGCGGCCTGCGCATCGTGGTCAGCGCCGGCCCGACGTACGAGGACTTCGACCCGGTGCGCTTCATCGGCAACCGCAGCAGCGGCAAGACCGGCTTCGCGATCGCTGCCGAGGCCGCGCGCCGGGGTGCCGATGTCGTGCTGGTGGCCGGCCCGGGCACGCTGGCGACACCCGATGACGTGACGCGCCAGGACGTGCGTTCGGCCGCGCAGATGCATGCCGCGGTGATGGCCGCGCTGCCGGCCGACGTGTACATCGGCGCCGCTGCGGTGGCGGATTTCACTCCCGCGCACGTGGCCGCCGGCAAGATCAAGAAGCAGCCCGGCCACGACGGCCTGGTGCTGGAGCTGGTGCGCACCGCCGACATCCTCGCCGACATCGCCGCGCATGCCGCGCGGCCGCGGCTGGTGGTCGGCTTCGCCGCCGAGACCGATGACGTCGAGCGCAACGCGCGCGACAAGCTTGTCCGCAAGCGCGTCGACCTCATCGCCGGCAACCGCGTCGGCGTGCCGGGCAGCGGCTTCGACGCCGACGACAACACCCTGCACCTCTACTGGCCCGGCGGCGAGCGCACGCTGGGGCCGGCTCCGAAACACGACCTCGCCGCCGCCCTGCTCGACGTGATCGTCGAGCGGCTCGGCTGACCAGCCCGCCCCGCCCCCGCCGCCGACCGGACGCCATGCAGCAGACGCTTGAAGTGAAGATCCTCGACCCGCGCATCGGCGATGCCTGGCCGCTGCCGGCATATGCCACCGACGGCAGCGCCGGCATGGACCTGCGCGCGGTCATTGGTGCGCCTCTGCTGCTGGCCCCCGGGGCGAGCGCGCTGGTGCCGAGCGGGATCGCCATCCACATCGCCGACCCGCAGCTGTGTGCCATGGTGTTGCCGCGCTCGGGGCTGGGCCACAAGCACGGGCTGGTGCTGGGCAACGGCACCGGCCTGATCGACGCCGATTACCAGGGGCCGCTGATGGTCAGCCTGTGGAACCGCTCCGGTGATGCCTACACGGTGCAGCCCGGCGACCGCATCGCGCAGCTGGTGCTGGTGCCGGTGGTGCGTGTGCAGCTGCAAGTGGTGGATACTTTCGAACACAGCGTGCGTGGCGCCGGCGGCTTCGGCCACACCGGCACGCGCTGACCGGGGAAGGGAAACGATGTCCGAGAACGAACCGAACAAGGCGCGCGTGCTGCTGGCGCACTCCAGGCCGTGGCTGCCGGCGGCCGCCGTTGTGCTGGTGCTGGTCGCGCTGTGGCTGGCGTGGGCGGGCTGGCGGCAGACGGTGGACGATGGTCGCCGCAGCGCGCTGTCCAGCAACCGCGACACCGCGGTGCAGCTCACCGCACGCACGCTCAAGGGCGAGCTGGAACGGTTGGACGAACGCATGGCCTCGGCGCCCGTGCAGGCGGCGCTGGCCGCCGGTGACCTGCGCGCGGCCGGTACCGCGCTTGGTCGCGACTGGCCGCATGTCGAACATGCCGAAGTGCTGCCAACCGATCTCGTCGAACCCTATGCCGGACTGGCGCAGGGTGGGTACGGTCGCGTCGCGGTGGCCGAGGCGGCGCTGACCGAAGGCGCGTCGGTGTTGTGGATCGTGCGCGACGGCGACGCCGCCCGCGTGGCGCTCGGCGCGCCGGCGCGTGTCGGCGATGACGTGGTCGGCGTGGCCTACGTGCGGCTGCCGCTGGCGCGTGCCACCGCCGGCCTGGAGTCGGTGGAGGTGCCGTCGTCGACGTACCTGGCCCTGCGCCAGGGCGGCTTCAACCTGGTCGAGCGTGGCGATGCCGCCTATGCGGACGCCGCCGAACGCATGGCGGTCCCCGTGCCCGGCACCGGCCTGCGCATCGCGGCCGGGCTGCCGCCACCGGCGACCACGCCGTTCGGCCTGTCGGCGATCCCGGCGTTCGTGGTCGCCACGTTGATGCTGCTGCTGGCCTACCTGACCTGGCGCCTGCCGGCGCGCATCGGCGATCCGCGCGTGGTCGACCATGGCGATGCGCCGACGCTGGAGCAGGCGCTGGTGGCCGAACCGGGCAGCGTCGATGGCGAGGGCCACGGCGCGGACGGCGTACGCATTGCGGTGCGCGACGCGCCGAAGCCGGCGCCGGTGATGATCGACCCGGGCATCTTCCGCGCCTACGACATCCGCGGCATCGTCGGCCAGTCGCTGGATGTCGGCGTGGCCGAGCTAATCGGCCATTCGATCGGTTCCCTGATGCACGACAAGGGCCTGAAGGACATCGTGATCGGCCGTGACGGCCGCCTGTCCGGGCCCGACATGGTCGCCGGCCTGACCGCCGGATTGCGCAAGGCGGGCCGCGAGGTGATCGACATCGGCATGGCGCCGACGCCGGTGGTGTACTTCGGCGCCTACCACCTGCGCACGGGGTGCTGCGTGTCGGTCACCGGCAGCCACAACCCGCCGGACTACAACGGCTTCAAGATCGTGATCGGCGGCGAGACCCTGTACGGCGACGCCATCACCGACCTCCATGCGCGCATCGCCGACGACCGCCTGCACACCGCGGCGCAGCCCGGCGGCGTGACCGAGCGCGACATCGCCGACGACTACGTCGAGCGCATCGCGTCCGACGTGCAGGTGGACCGCCCGATCAAGGTGGTGGTAGATGCCGGCAACGGCGTGGCCGGCGAGATCGGCCCGCGCGTGCTCGAGGCGATCGGCGCCACGGTCGAGCCGCTGTACTGCGAGATCGACGGCACCTTCCCCAACCACCATCCGGATCCGAGCGAGCCGCACAACCTGGTCGACCTGATCGACATGGTGAAGCGCTTCGACGCGGACCTCGGCATCGCCTTCGACGGCGACGGCGACCGCCTGGGCGTGGTGACGCGCGAGGGCGACAACATCTTCGCCGACCGCCTGCTGATGCTGTTCGCCGCCGACGTGCTGGAGCGCAACCCGGGCGCGGTGATCGTGTACGACGTGAAGTGCACGGGCCGCCTGCAGAGCCACATCCTGCGCCACGGCGGCAGCCCGCTGATGTGGAAGACCGGGCATTCGCTGATCAAGGCGAAAATGCGCGAGACCGAGGCCGAGCTTGCCGGCGAGATGAGCGGGCACTTCTTCTTCGGCGAGCGCTGGTACGGCTTCGACGACGGCATCTACGCCGCCGCGCGCCTGCTCGAGATCCTGGCCGCGCGCCCGGAGTCGCCGAGCGAGGTGCTCAACGCGCTGCCGACCGGCATCGCCACGGCCGAGATCAAGGTCGACGCGCCGAATGGCGATCCGCACGCGTTCGTCGAGCGCTTCGTGGCCGAGGCGCGGTTCGAGGGCGGGGCGCGGCCCTCGACCATCGACGGCCTGCGCGTCGACTGGGCGGACGGCTGGGGCCTGGTGCGCGCCTCCAACACCACGCCGGTGCTGGTGCTGCGCTTCGACGCCGACAGCGAGGAGGCCCTGCACCGCATCCGCGAGGACTTCCGTGCGCAGCTGCTGGCGATCGACCCGGACCTGCCGCTTCCGTTCTGATCAACCGCCCTTCATCGCCCGGTAGCGGCCGAGCGCGTCGTCGAGGTCGCTGCCCAGCGACGCGCGGTCGGCCAGCTGCTTCACCTGGGTGGCCTGCTGGCGCAGCAGGTCGGCGTGCTGGGTCTGGATGCTGTCGGCCAGCACCTTGCCCACGGGCTTGGCGTGCAGCTCGAGTTCGGCGGCCTGGCGGAGCAGGTTGAGCAGGCTCTGGCGCAGGTTGGTCATGCCCAGCTGCGAGGTCTTCAGCGCCTCCTCCACCAGGATGATGCGCTCGCCGTAGGCGCGGCGCAGGTCGTCTTCGGTGGCGTAGGACTCCACCATGGCGAGGTCGCGACGCTGGCGCGCGGCCTCGGCCTCGGCGTCATCGGCCGCCTGGCGGGCAGCGGCGGCGGCGGCGGCGCGTTCGTCGGGTTCGAGCGCACGCGGCACGGCGCCGGTGCGCAGGCCGCTGCGGGCATTGATCTCGGTGCGGGCGCGGTCGACGGCGCTGGCCGGCAGCGTGTCGCCGCAGACCTGCACGCCGCCTTCGTCCCAGCAGTAGAGCTTCTTGTCGGTGCCCGTGGGCGCCGCCTTCTGCGCGGCAGCCGCCAGCGGCAGCAGCGCGAGCAGCGCGGCGGCAAGGCATGTCGTCGTGGTCTTCATCGTGTCCGTCCCCCCGGTCGGCCGAATCAGGTGGTCGCGCTGCCGTAGCGCGCGCGGTAGGCCAGCAGGCGCCCGCGTTCGGCTGACAGTTTCGCGTTTTCGCCGGTGAACGCAAGCAGGTCGGCGAAGCCGGCGATGGCGACCACGGGCACACTTTCGTTGGCGGCGACCAGCTCCGCCGCCGAACGCCGGTCGCCGGATTCGTCCAGCACTTCCTGGCGGTCCAGCGCGATGGCCACGCCCACCGGCGTGCCGCCACCGGCGCGGATCAGCGCCAGCGCCTCGCGCACCGCGGTACCCGCGGTGAGTACGTCGTCGACCACCAGCACGCGCCTTCCATCGAGCGCCGCGCCGACCAGGGTGCCGCCTTCGCCGTGGTCCTTGGCTTCCTTGCGGTTGTAGGCCAGCGGCAGGTCGCGGCCGCGGCGCGCGTACTCGCACGCCAGCGCGGTGGCCAGCGGGATGCCCTTGTACGCCGGGCCAAACAGCAGGTCGAAGTCGATCCCCGCGGCGTCGATGGCATCGGCGTAGCAGCCGGCCAGCGTCGCCAGCGCCGCGCCGCTGTCAAAGCGCCCGGCGTTGAAGAAATACGGGCTTGTCCGCCCCGACTTCAGCGTGAACCCGCCGAAGCGGAGCGCTTCGGCGTCGAGCGCCAGCTGCAGGAACCGGGAGCGGTGGTCTGACATGGCGTGGCGGCTGCGATCGCGACAGGACCGCCATGGTAACAACCCGCACCGCGCCGACGACGCGGCCGACGGTGCGCTAACCTTGCGCGGCGGCGGGCCTGGTCCCGCCGCATCCGTCATCCGCACCGGCACTCCATGCGCATCATCAGTTTCAACGCCAACGGCCTGCGTTCGGCCGCCAGGAAAGGCTTCTTCGACTGGTTCGCCGCACAGGACGCCGACGTCCTCTGCGTGCAGGAGACCAAGGCCCAGGAGCACCAGCTCGCCGGGCCGGAGTTCCTGCCGCCCGGCTACAAGGCCTGGTTCCGCGACGCGACCACGAAGAAGGGCTACAGCGGCGTGGCCATCTACAGCCGCCAGGAGCCCGACGAGGTGCGCACCGCGCTGGGCTGGGCGCCGTTCGACGACGAAGGCCGCTACATCGAGGCGCGCTTCGGCAACCTCAGCGTGGTGTCGTTCTACATCCCGTCGGGGTCGTCGGGTGAGCTGCGCCAGGGCTTCAAGTTCGAGGTCATGGACTGGCTCAAGCCGATCCTCGACGGCTGGCTGGCCAGTGGCCGCGACTACGTGCTGTGCGGCGACTGGAACATCGTGCGCAGCCGCAACGACATCAGGAACTGGACCAGCAACCAGAAGAACTCCGGATGCACGCCGCCGGAGCGTGCCTGGCTCAACGGACTGGTTGCCGACGCCTGCGGCGACGGCCTGTGCGAGGCACCGGTGGACGGCTGGCGCGATGCGCTGCGCGTGTTGCGCCCGGCTGACGCCGAATACACCTGGTGGAGCAACCGCGGCGCCGCGCGCGCCAACAATGTCGGCTGGCGCATCGACTACCAGTTCGTCACGCCAGCACTGGCCGAGCGCGTGCTCGCCTGCAGCGTGCACCCCGAGCCGCGCTTCTCCGATCATGCACCACTGATCGTGGACTACCGCGCATGAGCACCGCCGCCGCGGAAACCCCGGCCGGGCGTCCGGCCAAGCCGTCGATCTGGCGCGCGTTCGCGCAGCCGTCGGCGTGGACGCTGTTCTTCTTCGGCTTCGCCTCGGGACTGCCGTTCCTGCTGGTGGCCGGCACGCTCGCGTACTGGTTGCGCGAAGGCGGCATCGAACTGCGCGAGATCACCATGATCGCCAGCGCCGGCATGGCGTACTCGTTCAAGTTCCTGTGGGCGCCGCTGGTCGACCGCTGGCGGCTGCCGCTGCTTGGCCGCCTGGGCCAGCGCCGCGGCTGGCTGCTGCTGGCGATGCTGCTGGTGATGGTGGGCCTGGTGGCGATGTCGGTGTTCACCCCCGAGCGCCTCGCGCCGTTCGTGGCGCTGACCCTTGCGGTGGCGGTGGCGGGCGCCACGCTCGACATCGCGGTGGACGCCTATCGCGTCGAGATCGCGCCGCCGTCGCAGCAGGGCGCGCTGGTGGCGACCTATTCGCTCGGCTACCGGATCGCGCTGATCGTCACCGGTGCGCTGGCGCTGGTGCTGGCCGACCATACCATCTGGCCCAACGTGTACCGCGCGATGGCCGCCTGCATGCTGCTGCCGGTGGTGGCCTGCCTGCTCGCGCCCGAACCCGAAGTGCTGCGTGCACGCACGCGTGGCTGGGCCGCGGGCCTGCGCGAGGGCGTGGTGGAGCCGTTCGCGGATTTCTTCCGCCGCTTCGGCGGCCGCATCGGCGTGGTGCTGCTGCTCTTCATCCTGTCGATGAAGATCTCCGACCAGGCGCTGATCGGCGGCATCATTGGGCCGTTCTACCTCGACCAGGGCTTCAGCAAGACCGAGATCGCCGCGGTCACCAAGGTCTACGGCATCTGGATCGGCATCGTCGGCGTGTTCCTCGGTGGCGTGGCCGTGGCGCGCTGGGGCGTGCAGTGGCCGCTGCTGGTGGCGATTGTGCTCGGCGCGGCCAGCAACCTGCTGTACCTGGCACTGATCGGCGCCAACGGCGACATCGGCCTGCTCACCCTGGTGATCTCCGGCGAGAACCTGGCGCAGGGTTTCCTGGGCACCGCGGCGGTGGCGTACCTGTCGGCGCTGGTCAACCAGCGCTACACCGCCACCCAGTACGCGCTGTTCTCGTCGTTGATCATGCTGCCCGGCAAGGTGCTGGGCTTCTATTCGGGCGCGATCGTCGAGGCCAGCGACGGCTATGGCGCGTACTTCGTGCTGTCGGCGGTGCTGGCGCTGCCGGCGGTGGGGCTGTTCTTCTGGCTGCGCCGGCGCGTGCCGCTGGCGGCGGCTGACGACCCGGCCGCAGCCGACGCCGCTGCGCCGTGAGCCGCCGCGTGGCCGCCGCTTGCGGCGGTCGGCGCAAGCGCGTATCACAGGGGCGCCGCGCACGGGCGCAGGCCGCAGGACCCAGGCCATGAACGACATCGTGCTCAAGGACATCGACGAGATCCTCCTCGACCGGATCGGCCGCGTCGCCGACCGCCGTGGCTGGACCCTGTCGCGCACCCTGCTGCACCTGCTGGAGCAGGGGCTGTTCGCGATCGAAGGCGACGGCAAGCTGTCCTTCGACAACTCCGAGGCCGACGTGCTGCAGGAGGCGATCGCCGCGCTCGAGGGCGTGCCCGACGGGGTGTATTCGCTGATCGGGCAGCTGCCGGCGGACGGCGGCGGGCAGGTGCCGGACCCGGGGCGGGGCGGCTAGCCGGGGCGCACGGCCTTCCGGAACCGGGCGGCACGCGCGGGGCGCTTCGCTACACTCGCTGCACAGGGGATGGCGCGACGGTCCTGCACCCGCAGGTGCCGGCGGCATGCCCCGCCGGGGAACGCGAATGGCGACTGTCAGGCAGGGGGCGCGCCGCGTCCCGCGTGGATTCCGGCAACACGGCATGCGCGTGCTCCTTGGGTGTCTCCTGGCAGCGGTGTCGGCCGGAGCGTCCGCGTCGACCTGCGCCGACATCGAGGCCGAGGCGCTGGTGGTGGCGGAAGCCCGTGACTCCGATCCCGCGCAGGGTGTCGCACGCGGCCAGGCGCTGCTGGCCGACGCGCGCGCCATGTCGCCGCCGTGTCCCGCCGGCGAGGCCATGCTGCTCGGCGGCATCGCGAGCAACCTGCACATCCTCGGGCGCAACCACGACGCCGTCCGCGACTACGGGCAGGCGATCGCGCTGCTTGGCAGCGGGACGCCGGCGCAGGTTGCGTTCCTGCATCGCGGGCTTGCCGTGGCGCTGGTGGAACTGGAGTCCTACGAGCCGGCGCTCGAGCATGCCCTGATCGCGCTCGGAGCCAGCGACGGCGCAGGCGACACGGTCGGCTCGGCCAAGACCGCCGGCAACATCGGCAACCTCTACAACAGCATTGGCGAGCTGGAGCTGGCGCGCGATTACCACGGCCGATCGCTGGCTGGATTCGAGTCCACCGGCTTCAAGCCGGGGATCGCCGGCGCCCTGGTCAACCTCGGGTCGGTTGCGGCCAAGGCGGGGCAGAAGGCGCTGGAGGCGAACGCCGCGGACAGCGCCCGCGAGCAGCACCTGCTGCTGCGCGGCTACAACGAGCGCGCGCGCGGGATCTTCGCCGAGCTGGGAAACCTGCGCGGGGTGGCGTACGCGGACAGCAACATCGGCCTTGCGCTCGACCGGCTTGGCCAGCCGAAGGCCGCCTTGTCCCACCACAGCGATTCGCTCGCGGCACGCCGCAAGCTGGGAGACCTGTACGGCACCATCAATTCGCTGCTCAGCATCGCGTCGGCGCAGGCCCACCTCGGTCGCGGCGACGCGGCGGCTGCCACGCTCGACGAGGTCGAAGCGCTGATCCCCGGGGACGCCTTCAACCTGAAGCAGGACGTCGCCGCGCAGCGTGTCCTGCTCACCGAAGCGCGCGGCGACTATCGCGCTGCCCTGGCGGCGCAGCGTGAGTACAGCCGCCTGGCCGCGCTCGCAGCCGACGCCGACCAGCGCAGCGCCATCGCTGCATTGCAGGACCGTTTCGACGGCGCCCAGGCGGCGCGCGAAATCGAATCCCTGCGCAGCGCTGCCGAGGTGTCCGCGCTCCAGCTGCGCCGCCAGCGCCAGGTGAGCCACCTCGGCATCCTGGCCGCCGTGCTCGCGACGGGGCTGTTGCTGGTGTTGTGGAGCCGGTTGCGGATCGGCATCTCCAGTGCACGCAAGCTCTCGGTCGCCGCGCGCACCGACCACCTGACGGCATTGCCGAACCGTCGCCACCTGCTGGAGCTGATGCAGCTCGAGGTGCACCGGGTGGAGCGCGGAGGCAGCACGTTCTGCCTGGTGATGGCCGACCTCGACGACTTCAAGGCCATCAACGACCGCCACGGCCATGACGCCGGCGATACGGTGCTGCGCGAGGTCGCGCGCAGGCTGCGCGACGCGGTCCGCAAGCAGGACTCGGTGGCGCGCTGGGGCGGCGAGGAGTTCCTGCTGCTGTTGCCGGCATCGCGCGCGGCTGGCGCGGCATCATTGGCGGACAAGCTCCGCCGGCGCGTGTCGTCGGAGCCGATCCTGGTCGGCCCGCAGGGCACGCCGGTCTCGATCACGCTCACCATGGGCTACAGCGAGTACCGCCCCGGAACCCCGCTCGACGACTGCATCAAGGCGGCGGATACCGCGTTGTTCGAGGGCAAGCGCGAAGGCAAGGACCGGGTGATGGCATCGCCGGCCGTCGGCGGGGACCCGGCCAGCGGCGCGGCGTTGCCGGTCGCCGAAACAGCGGCTTAGCCGCGTGTCGCCGACGCAGCCTGCGCTCAGGCGCGGTGGATCGCGCCGAGGATCCGCGGCCCCGCCGCGCCGGTGACGCTGGCGAGGTTGCCGGGGCGCCCGGCGAGCGTCTCGCGCGCCAGCCAGGCGAAGGCCATGGCTTCGATGGCGTCCGGGTCCAGCCCGTACGCCGCGGTGGTTTCCACGCGCATGTCGGGCAGCGCCGCCGCCAGCGCGGCCATCAGCGCCGCGTTGTGCACGCCGCCGCCGCAGGCGATCACGCGCGCGGTGCCGGGCTGCTGGCTGCGCAGGGCGTCGGCCACGGTGCGCGCGGTCAGCGCGAGCAGGGTGGCCTGCACGTCGGCCGGCGCGGTGCCTGTCGCGAGTCGTGCCTCGACCCAGCCGAGATGGAACTGGTCGCGCCCGGTTGACTTGGGCGGCGCCAGCGCGAACCACGGCTCGGCCAGCAGCCGCGCAAGCAGCGCGTCGTCGACGCGGCCGCTGGCGGCGAACGCGCCGTCGCGGTCGTAGGCCTCACTGCGGTGGCGCAGGCACCAGGCGTCCATCAGGCCGTTGGCCGGGCCGGTGTCGAAGCCGCGCACCGCGCCGCTGGCCGGCAGCAGCGTGAGGTTGGCGATGCCGCCCAGGTTGAGCACCGCGCGCGACTCGTCGGCCGAGTGCAGCAGCGCCGCGTGGAGTGCCGGCACCAGCGGCGCGCCATGGCCGCCCGCCGCCACGTCGCGGCGGCGGAAATCGGCGACCGTGGTAATGCCGGTGCGTTCGGCGATCGTGGCCGCGCAGCCCAGTTGCAGGGTGAAGGGCAGTGCGCCGTGCGGGCGGTGGCGCAGGGTCTGGCCATGCGAACCGATCGCGGCGACTTCGGCGTGGTCGATGCCGGCATCGGCCAGCGCCTGCAGCGCGGCGGTGGCGAACGCCTGGCCGATGGCGGTGTCGAGTTCGCCGATGGCGTCGAGCGACAGCAGCGCGTCCTGCTGGCCCAGCGCGACCAGGCGCGCGCGCAGCGCGGGCTCCCAGGCGTAGGTGCGGGCGAAGCGCAGTCGCGGCGGTGCCGCGGCGGTGTCGTCGGCGAAATCGACCAGCGCCGCGTCGATGCCGTCGGCACTGGTGCCCGAGATCAGGCCAAGGTGGCAGCGGGGGGTCGACATGCGTGGCGGGCCCGCCGGACGGCGGGCCGGGTGGCAGGGCTCAGCCCTTGCCCCGGCCCGCGATGGCGGGCGTGGCGTGGGCGGCCAGGTGCTGGTCGTCGGCGGTGGCCGGGACCTGCGCGTAGATGATGTCCTCGACCGTGCGGATGCGCGCCAGGGCGGGACCGGTCTGGGCCCGGAAGGCGACCAGCGCGGACCCCTTGAGCGGCTCCGGCTCGGGCATCGTGTGCTGCAGCGGGTTGCGGTGCACGCCGTTGATGCGGAATTCGTAGTGCAGGTGCGGCCCGGTGGACAGGCCGGTGCTGCCGACGCGGCCGATCACCGTGCCCTGGCTGACGCGCTGGCCCTTCTTGATGTTGCCGAACGACGACATGTGCGCATACAGCGTGGTGTAGCCGCGGCCATGGTCGAGCACCACGGTGCGTCCGTAGCCGCCCTGCCAGCCCATCGACTGCACGCGGGCGTCGCCGGCGGCCATGATCGGGGTGCCGGTGCTGGCCGCGTAGTCGACGCCCTTGTGCTGGCGGACCTTGCCGGCGATCGGGTGGCGGCGCGAGCCGAACTTCGAGGTCAGCCGCGCATACGCGATGGGCATGCGGATGAAGCTCTTCTTCAGCGGCCGGCCTTCGCCGTTGTAGTAGTCGACCTTGCCGCCCTGTTCGAAGCGGAAGGCGGTGAACGTCTTGCCCTTGGCGGTGAACACCGCGGCCTGCACGTCGCCGGTGCGGATCAGCTCGCCGTCACGGTAGACCTGCTCGACGACCACGCTGAAGCGGTCGTTCTGCGTGACGTCGGAGGTGAAGTCGATGTCGTACTTGAAGACGTCGTCGGTCAGCTTGTTGATGCTGGCGCCCGACAGGCCGAGCTTGCGCGCCGAATGGAACAGCGACTTGCCGACCTTGCCGCTGATCACCGCGGTGCGGATCTCGACCGGACGCTCGATGACCTTCTCGACCACCTTGTCACCGGCCAGCGCCAGTTCGATGCGCTGGGTCTCGCCGCGGTCGTAGCGCAGCGTGCGCAGGCTGGACGGCTTGCCGTCGGCATCGGCCGGCGCGAATTCGAACCCGAGTTCCATGCCCGGCTTTAGGCGCGTCAGCGCCTGGCGCGCGCCCGGGTGTTCCAGCAGGCGGTGCATGGCGGAGGCGGGCACGCCCATGCGCTCGAAGATCGCGCCCAGCGTTTCACCCTTGCCGACCACGGCCAGCTGCCAGTCCGACGTGGCCGCCTGCGGCTGCACCGGCCTGGCCAGCACCGGAAGCGACAGTGACATGGTGGTCAGGGACGTGGCACTGGGCGCATTCAACGCAGTCGAGATGCCCGGCACCAGCGCGATCATGAGCGCGCCCGCGGTGGCCAGAAGGCTGGAATGCGCCCACTGGCGGCGCGTCCAGCGGCGGTTTCCGGCATTGTCGGCGGGGCCTGAAAGTCCGGCAGCGGACGAGGCGATCGCCTGGCGCGCTACTTCGCGCAGGTTGCCGAGACGGACACGGCGGTGGTGCTGCCGTGAATCGGAGGATTCGGGCAATGTCATCGAATCGGACTCCCGGCCCGCGTGACGAACGCGTCACCGGGGCAAGATAATCACGCGAAGAGGATGCGTCAAATGCTTGATGCATCAGGACTTTCCGTCAGCGTATGATTTAACCGAGCGTTAACAAGTTTTCACATACGGCGTCACGTTTTTGAATGCGCGACGCCCTGAATGGACCAGATACCGTGCCCCAGACCCCCCAGCAGCAGGCCCTAGACCTCATCACCCGCGGCGCCGACGAGGTGCTCAAGCACGACGAACTCGCCGCGCGCCTCGCGCTGGGGCGGCCGCTGCGCATCAAGGCCGGCTTCGACCCGACCGCGCCCGACCTGCACATCGGCCACACCGTGCTGCTCAACAAGATGCGCCAGTTCCAGGACCTCGGGCACACCGTGATTTTCCTGATCGGCGACTTCACCGGGATGATCGGCGACCCGTCGGGCAAGAGCGCCACGCGCAGGCCGCTGACCCGCGAGGACGTGGAGGCCAACGCGCGCACCTACGCCGACCAGGTGTTCAAGGTGCTCGACCGCGAGCGCACCGAGCTGCGCTTCAACAGCGAATGGTTCGGTGAAATGGGCGCGGCCGACATGATCCGCCTGGCCGGGCAGCTGACGGTGGCGCGCATGCTGGAGCGCGACGACTTCGCCAAGCGCTATGGCGCGCAGCAGCCGATCGCGATCCACGAGTTCCTCTACCCGCTGGTGCAGGGCTACGACTCGGTGGCGCTGAAGGCCGACGTGGAGCTGGGCGGCACCGACCAGAAGTTCAACCTGCTGATGGGCCGCGGGCTGCAGGAGCATTTCGGGCAGGCGCCGCAGGTGGTGCTGACCATGCCACTGCTCGAGGGCCTGGACGGCGTCAACAAGATGTCCAAGTCGCTGGGCAACTACATCGGCATCGCCGAGCCGGCGATCGACATCGTCAACAAGACCATGAAGGTCGGCGACGCGCTGATGTGGAAGTGGATCGAGCTGCTGTCGTTCGATATCGGCGCGGCGGAAGCCACCGTGCTGCGCGCTGACGTCGAAGGCGGCGCGCTCAACCCGCGCGACGTCAAGCTGCGCCTCGCGCGCGAGCTGGCCACGCGTTTCCACGATGCCGCCGCGGCCGAGACCGCGATCGCCGGCTGGCACGCCGCGGTGACCGGCCAGGGCGACACCTCGCTGCTGCCGCTGCAGCACGTCGCGGTGCCGGCCGAGGGCTTGCGCATCGCCGCGCTGCTCACCGCCGCGGGCATCACCGCCAGCAATTCCGAGGCCAGCCGCAAGCTCAAGGAGCGCGCGGTGAAGGTGGACGGTGCGGTGGTGGAGGATGCCGGCGCCAGCTTCCGGCCCGGCTTCGAGGGCGTTCTGCAGGTCGGCAAGCGCAACTTCGCGCGGGTGCGGCTGGTGGTGGCCGGCTGAGCCGACGCGGCCGCGGCGCTTCGCCCGCCGCGGCGCACACCCGCAAATGACGACGGCGCCCGAGGGCGCCGTCGTGCATTCAACGCCTGTGCGTGGCGTCAGTCGGCGCGCATCGCATCGCGCGCGGCCTTGAACGCGTTGCCTTCGTACCAGGCCGGCCAGCTGCCGTCGTCGGCCAGGGTGCGGCCAACGCCGTACAGCGCCTCAAGGTCCTGGATCACGCCGTCGAGGTTCCAGCCCGGATCGAATTCATCGCCGGGCTTGTGGTACGCGACTTCGTTGTAGGTCTTGGCAAGCGCCGCGCCGGCGTCCTTGCCGCCCTGCACCAGGTCGTCGCCACCCTTGGCGTACAGCGCCGGCACGCCGGCCTTGGCGTAGTTGAAATGATCGGAGCGGAAGTAGAAACCGCCGGCCGGGTTGCCCTCGAGCACCTGGGTGCGCTGCTGCGCATCGGTGTAGGTCTTCAGCACGTCTTCCAGCTGCGAGCTGCCTTTGCCCACCACCACCATGTCGTGCGCCGGGCCGGCCACGCTCATGGCATCGAGGTTGATCACGCCCACGGTCTTGGCCAGCGGGAACACCGGGTGCGCGACCTGGTACTTGGAACCCAGCAGGCCCGATTCCTCCAGCGTCACGGCGATGAAGGCCACCGAGCGCTTCGGCTGGCCGTCGGCCTTGAACTTCTCCGCGATCTCGATGATGCCGGCCACGCCCGTGGCGTTGTCGACGGCACCGTTGTAGATCTGGTCGCCCTCGCCCTCGTGCTTGCCGAGGTGGTCCCAGTGGGCGATGTAGGCGATCGCCTCGTCCGGCTTTTCGCTGCCGCGCAGGATGCCCACCACGTTGCGCGACGACTTCTCGCTGGAGGTGCTGGCCAGGTCGAACGACACGCGCGCATCGAGCGGCACCGCCTTGAAGCCCGGCTTGCTGGCCGCGGCATACAGCGCCTTGAGGTCCTGGCCGGCGTCGGCGAACAGCGTGGTCGCGGCTTCGGCGCTCAGCCAGCCCTGCGCCGGCAGGCGCGGCTCCGGATCGTCCGACGCACGCAGGTCGAACTGCGGGCCGGACCAGGAGTTCTTCACCACGTCCCAGCCGTAGGACGCGCCGGCGGTGTCGTGGATGATCAGCGCGGCGGCGGCGCCCTTGCGCGCGGCTTCCTCGAACTTGTAGGTCCAGCGCCCGTAATAGGTCATGCGCTCGCCTTCGAACAGCGCCGCGTCCTTGGCGTGGAAGCCCGGGTCGTTGACCAGGATGACCACCGTCTTGCCCTTGACGTCGAGGCCGGCGTAATCGTTCCAGCCGAGTTCCGGCGCATCCACGCCGTAACCCACGAACACCAGGTCGCTGTTGCTGACCGAGACCTTCGGCTCGCCGGTGCGGGTGCCGATCACCATGTCGGTGCCGAACGTGAGCTCGGAGGGCTTTCCGGCCACGTCCATGCGCAGCACGGTGGATTCGTCGGCGGTGGTTTCCACCATCGGCACGGTCTGGAAGAAGCTGCCGTTGTCGCCGCCCGGCTCGAGGCCGATGCGCTCGTACTGTGCCTTGATGTACTCGACGGTCATCTCGCCGCCGGGCGAGCCCGGGGCGCGGCCCTCGAATGCGTCGGAGGCCATCGTCTTCACCATTTCGGCGAAATCGTCCTTGCTCAGCTCACCGCTGAAGGCATGCGTGGCAGCGGCCGTGGCGGGCACGGCGGCACCGGTGCCGGCGGCGGGTGCCGGGGCGCGGTCGCAGGCCGCGAGCGCGGCCGCGATGGCAAGGCAAAGCACGAGGGGTCTGGTTCGCATCATCGGGTTCCTGCGGGAGTTGACTCCCGATTCTATGCGTTCCGCCCCATTCGGGGGCCCGCGCCGCGGCTCAGTCGGGCTGGCGCGCCGGCGCCGTGGGCGTGGAGAACGGGATCGCGGTGGCACCGGTGATCGTGCCGATGCGCGCGGTGTCGTGCACGTACAGCTGCACCTCGCGCTCGAAGACCAGGTCGCCATCGATCACCACGCCCGGGCCGATGACGATGCGTTGCGCGCGCTGGCGCACCCGCACCGGCATCCAGTTGGCGGTGGGCTTGTGCACGCGCAGCTGGCCGCGGACGTGCGAGCCGACGCCGACGGTGACGTCACCGTTGACGGTCTCCACGTTGCCGGCCACCTCGGTCTGCACCAGGCCGAGCGCGCCGTTGACGTTTTCGACGTTGCCGCCGATCCGGCTGCCGCGTCCGGCGAAGACACTGCCGTTGACGGTTTCCACGTCGCCTTCGATGCGCACGCGCTCGCCGAGGCGGATGCTGCCGTTGACCGTCTCCAGGCTGCGCGCGCTGCCATCGTTGCCGACGTGGACGCTGCCGTTGACGGTGCCGGCGGCGCCAGCCTGCGCGTTCTCGCCAATGCGGATGCTGCCGTTGACGGTTTCCAGGTTGCCGCGGACCTCGCCGGCTGCGACCGAGATCGAGCCGTTGACCTTGTCGACGTCCTGGCGCGCATGGGCGGCACCCGCGGCGAAGGAGAGGGCGAGGATGGAGGCGAGGACGGTGGCGTGTCGATGCAGGCGCATGGCGGGGCTCGATGACGGGGCGGGTGCGGTGCCGCGACGGCGCCATGCGCGGCCGGACACTGCGAGGCGAGTCTGGCGGATGCGGCGCTACAATCGCATCTGTCCAACGTCACGGGGCCGATCGTCGTGCCTGAACCCGCAATGCCCGCCCGCCGCAAGCCCGTCGTGCTGCTGATCCTCGACGGATGGGGCCATCGCGACGACCCGCGCGACAACGCCGTGGCCCTCGCCGACGTCCCCAACTGGCGCCGCCTGTACGCGGCCGGGCCGCGCACGCTGGTGCATACCGAAGGCCGCCACGTCGGGCTGCCGGATGGCCAGATGGGCAATTCCGAGGTCGGGCACATGAACATCGGCGCCGGGCGGGTGGTCTACCAGGACCTGACCCGGGTCGATGCCGCGATCGCCGATGGCAGCTTCTTCGACAACGCCGGGTTGCGCGCCGCGTGTGCCACGGTCGCGCCCGGCGGCACGCTGCACGTCCTGGGCCTGCTGTCGCCGGGCGGCGTGCACAGCCACGAGCAGCACATCCTCGCGATGCTCGAGCTTGCCGCGCGCGCCGGCGTGGCCCGCGTCGCGGTGCATGCGTTCACCGACGGCCGCGACATGCCGCCGCGTTCGGCGGAACCAAGCCTGCGCGCGCTCCAGGCCGCCTGCGCGCGGCACGGCAATGCCCATGTCGCCAGTGTCAGCGGCCGCTATTTCGCGATGGACCGCGACCAGCGCTGGAAGCGCGTGCGCCAGGCCTGGGATGCGATCGTCGAGGCCAGCGCCGTGCATCGCGCACCCGATGTCGTGGCCGCGCTGGCCGCCGCCTACGCGCGCGGCGAAAACGACGAGTTCGTGCTGCCCACGGTGATCGACGGCGCCGCGCCGATGCGCGACGGCGACGCGGTGGTGTTCATGAACTTCCGCGCCGACCGTGCGCGGCAGCTCACGGCGGCGTTCGTGGCGCCGGCGTTCGAAGGTTTCCACGCGCGGCGCCCGGCGCTGGCGCGCTTCACCTGCCTGACGGAATACGACGCCAACCTGCCCGCGCCGCTGGCGTTCGCCCCGGACGATCTCGCCAACACGCTGGGCCAGGTGCTGGCCGACCACGGCCGCACCCAGCTGCGCATCGCCGAGACCGAGAAGTACGCGCACGTCACCTTCTTCTTCAACGGTGGCCGCGAGGCGCCGTTCCCGGGCGAGGAGCGCATCCTCGTGCCCAGCCCGCGGGTCGCGACCTATGACCTGCAGCCGGAGATGAGCTGTCCGGAAGTCACCGCGCGCCTGGTCGACGCCATCGCGGCGGGCCGCTTCGACGCGGTGGTGTGCAACTTCGCCAACCCGGACATGGTCGGCCACACCGGCGACCTGGCGGCGGCGATCAAGGCGGTCGAGGCGGTGGACCTGGCACTCGGTGAAGTGGTGGCGGCGGTTGCCGCGCAGGGCGGCGACCTGCTGGTCACCGCCGACCACGGCAACGTCGAGATGATGCGCGACCCGGAGACCGGGCAGCCGCACACCTCGCACACCGTGGGCCCGGTCGACCTGCTGTACGTCGGCAATCGAGCCGCGGCGCAGCTGCGCTCCGGCGGCGCGCTGCGCGACTTGGCGCCAACCATGCTCGACCTGCTGGGCGTGGCGAAGCCGGCGGAGATGACCGGCAGCAGCCTGCTGGCGTGATGCACATCGCGGCCATCCGCCTGCGGCCGGCCTCGGCCCTGCTGGCCCTGCTGCTGCTGGTGCTCGCAGCCGCAGCGCCGGCCGCGGCGCAGGACAGCCGTGACGCCCAGCGCCGGCTGGAAACCATCAAGCGCGAACTGCGCGACGTGGCCAGCGAGCGCCGCCGGCTCGAAGGCCAGCGCGGTGCCGCCAGCCGCGAACTGCGCAGCGCCGATGAACGCGTGGCGCGCGTGGGCCGCGAACTGCGCGAGACCGAAGCCGCGCTTGCGCGGCAGGAAGCCGCGCTGGCCACGCTGGTCGCAAGGCGCGACGCACTGGCCGGCACGCTGTCGGCACAGCGCAAGGAGCTTGCCGGGCTGCTGCGCGCGGCCTACACCGTGGAGCAGCATGCGCCGCTCAAGCTGCTGCTGGCGCAGGACGACGTGGCCGCCGCCAGCCGCAGCCTCGCCTATCACGGTTACCTGCAGCGCGGCCGCAGCGCGCGCATTGCCGCGCTGTCGGAGGAACTGGCCGGCCTGGACGCGGTGGAGCGCGCGATCGCCAGCGAACGCACCGCACTGGATGCCAGCCACGCCGCACAGCGCGCGCAGGTGGCGGCGCTGGAGCGCGAGCGCGCCAACCGTGCCGAATCGGTGGCCACGCTGGACACGCGCTACCGCGACCGCAGCGCCCGGGAGAAGGCGCTCGGCGCCGACGCCAAGTCGCTGGAACGCCTGCTGTCCCGGCTGCGCCAAGCCGCGCGCCGCGCCGAGGCCGAGCGGCGCGCCGCCGCCGCCGCGGCGGCCCGTGCCCGCGCGTCAAGCACCACGCCGGCTCCTGCCGGTTCGACCCGCAGCCCGGTGCCGTCCGCGCCGAAGGTCAGCGTGGCCCGCGCCGCGCCGGTAACCGTGGGCGGCCTGGGTTGGCCGCTGTCGGGCAGCCTGCTGGCCGGCTACGGCGGGCGCATGCCCGATGGCCGCAGCAGCTCGGGCGTGCTGATCGCCGCCGCCGCCGGCCGGCCGGTGACCGCGGTGGCCGACGGCACCGTGGTGTTTTCCGAATGGATGACCGGCTACGGGATGATCCTGATCGTCGACCACGGCAACGGCTACATGAGCCTGTACGCGCACAACGACGCGCTGTTGAAGGGCCCCGGCGACCGGGTCAAGCGCGGCGACGCGGTCGCCACCGTCGGCACCTCCGGCGGCCAGGGCCAGCCGGCGCTGTACTTCGAGCTGCGCCGCGACGGCAAGCCGGTCGATCCGACCAGCTGGCTGCAGAAGCGCTGAACGCCGGCGCGCGGGTGGGCGCATGATCGTCGCGAACCTGCGACGCTGCGCGTGGTCCCATTCCCGAATCCCCATGGAGTCGCGCATGCGCGCTTGCCTGTTGACGCTCGCCATCGCCAGCCTGCTGGCCCTGCCCGTGCACGCGCAGGACCAGGAGCCGCCGCAGGCCGCGGCACCGGCCGCGCAGGAGGAGGCGCCGGCCAGCGCGGTGCCGCTGGCCGAGATCAGCCGCTACGTGCTGGTGTTCAACGCCGTGCGCAGCGGCTATGTCGACCCGGTCGATGACCGCGAACTGATGCAGTCCGCGATCCGCGGCCTGCTGCTCGACCTGGACCCGCACAGCGCCTACCTCGAGCGCAGCGATGCCGAGGCCTTCGACGAGAACACCACCGGCGCCTACGAGGGCATCGGCGTGGAGGTCATGCAGCTGCCAGACGGCAGCATGCGGGTGGTGGCGCCGATGGACGACACGCCCGCGCAGCGCGCCGGGATCCGATCGGGTGACGTGATCACCGCCGTCGACGGCGTGCCGCTGACGCCGTCCAGCCACGACCAGCGCGGCCCGCTGCGCGGACCGCCAGGCACCGAGGTCGGCATCACCCTGCTGCGCGAAGGCGAAGCGGAGCCGCTGGAGATCACCCTGCGCCGCGAGACCATCCGCACCGCCAGCGTGCGCGGCAGCATCCGCGAACCTGGCCTCGGCTACCTGCGCGTCGCCGTGTTCCAGGCCGATACCGCGGCCTCGTTCGCGGACACCCTCGACCGCCTGCACGCCGAAGCCGGCACCCAGGGCTTGCGCGGCCTGGTGATCGACCTGCGCAGCAATCCCGGCGGCCTGCTGACCTCGGCCGTGCAGATCGCCGACGAACTGCTCGAGCGCGGCGGCATCGTCAGCACCCGCGGGCGCACCGCCGCCGGCGACACCGCGTTCAACGCCACGGCCGGCGACCGCATGCGCGATCGGCCGGTCGTTGTGCTGATGGACGCCGGCTCGGCGAGCGCGTCGGAAGTCCTGGCCGGCGCACTGCAGGACAACGCGCGCGCCTGCGTCGTCGGCAGCCGCAGCTTCGGCAAGGGTTCGGTGCAGACCGTGCTGCCGCTGTCCAACGGCGATGCGGTCAAGCTGACCACCGCGCGCTATTACACGCCCAGCGGCACGTCGATCCAGGCGCGCGGCATCGAACCCGACGTCGTGCTGCAGCCCGAAGGCGGCGCCACGCGCGGCGGCTTCGTGGAGGCGCTGCTGCCCGGGCACCTCGCCGCGGACGACGAGGGCGCCGCCGGCAGCCGCGCCGGCGACGTGCTCGAGGGCGAAGCGCCGGTGACCTCGGCGTTCGCCATCCTGCGCGCGATCGTGGCCGGCGGCACCTGCGCCGCGCCGCCTCAGTAGCCCTTGCGCCGCCTTAGCCGGCGCGCGATCGCGCGCCGCGAGAACAGCGCGAACACCACGCCGAACGCGAACCCGGCAATGTGCGCCGACCACGCCACGGTTCCGAACGCCGGGCCGATGTAGGCGAACACCACCTGCAGCAGCGCCCAGATGCCGATCAGCAGCGGGGCCGGCGCGCGCACGAACTCCAGGAACAGCCCGAGCGGCAGCACCACGCCCAGGTGCGCGCGCGGAAACAGCGCCAGGTAGGCGCCGATCAGGGCCGAGACCGCGCCGCTGGCACCGATCACCAGCTGGTCGGGCGCACCGATCGCCAGCACCGTGACCAGGTTGGCGAACGCGCCGCCCACCAGGAACAGCAGCAGGAAGCGCCAGGGCCCCATCACCCGTTCCGCCGGCAGCCCGAAGATCAGCAGGAACACCAGGTTGCCCAGCAGGTGCGCCCAGTCGGCGTGGACGAACAGCGCGCTGAGCAGGCGCAGCCAGCGCTTGCCGTCGGACCAGGACGCGAGCAGGTCGGCCGGCGCCAGGCCGCCGCTGAGGGCCCCCCAGCGCGCCATCAGCTGCTGCTCGAACGCCTCCGGGCGCGTGCTTGCCCACAGGTAGACCGCCCACAGCACCGCGCACAGCAGCGTCGTGGCCCAGCGCGGGGACGGACGCGAGCGCGTCGGGATGGATACGAACATGTGCGCCGCGGGATCCGTGTCGGGGGCCGCGCCACGATACCGGTTCAGGCACGTGATGCCGATGCCGGACCGCCAACCACACGCCACGGTATAGTGCGCCGCGTCGTGTTCGCAGCGGGCCCGGCATCGCAATCATCCGTCAGGAGTATTTCAGGCAATGGCAATCCCCCACACCGTCCGTTTCTCGGCCCTCGCGCTGGGCGTCCTCGGCGCGCTGGCGTTCGCGCCCGCGCAGGCATCCGGCTTCCAGCTCAAGGAAAACAGCGTCAAGGGCCTCGGCGCCGCGTTCGCGGGCTCCGGCGTCAATGAAGGCGACGCCTCGGTCGTGGTCAACAACCCGGCCTCGATGACGCGCTTCGAAGGCACCACGGTGCAGGCCGACCTGTCGGTCATCGATCTCAGCTACCGCTTCGAAGGCTCGGGCACCGACGCGCTCGGACGCCCGTTGACCGGCGGCGACGGCGGCGAGGCCGGCGACGTGACCCCGATCCCCGCGTTCTCGGTGATCCACAAGCTCGACAACGGCCTGGCGTTCGGCGCCATGGTCAGCGCTCCGTTCGGCCTGAAGACCGAATACGACAGCGACTGGCAGGGCCGCTATTTCGCCGACACGTCCGACGTCAAGATCGTCAACCTGACCCTGTCGGCGGCGCTGGACGTCAACGAGCATGTCTCGGTCGGCGTGGGCGCGGTCTATTCCAAGGCCGAGGTGACGCTGTCCAAGGCGGTCGACTTCGGCACGCTGCTGTTTTCCAACCCGGCCACCCGCACGCTGCCGTTCGCGCTGCCGCAGGCCCGCGACGGCCACGCGGAAATCGAGGGTGACGACATCGGCTTCGGCTGGCTTGCCGGCATCACCGTGCGCCCGACCGACCGCCTGTCGCTCGGCCTGAGCTACCAGTCCGAGATCGACTACGAGCTGCGCGGCACCGCCGACTGGACCGTGCCGGGCGACGTGCGCACCGTGTTCAACAGCAATCCCGTGACCGGCCAGCTGTTCCTGGACGGTGGCGCCGGCGCCAAGCTGACCACGCCGTCCACCGTCGCGCTCGTCGCGCGCTACGACTTCACCGACCGCTTCGCGATGATGGCCAACTGGACGCAGACCGGCTGGTCGTCGCTGCGCGAGGTGCGCGTCGAGTTCGATCGCCCGGATCCGGATTCGGTCGAGCCCTTCGAGTGGGAGGACACCCAGTTCGCGTCGGTCGGTGCCGAATACAAGGTCACCGACGCCTGGACCCTGCGTGGCGGCGTGGCGTACGACGAAACCCCGACCAGCATCGAGCACCGCACCCCGCGCCTGCCCGATGCCAACCGCAACTGGTATTCGATCGGCGCCACCTGGAAGGTCAGCGATGCGATGGACGTGGACTTCGCGTTCACCCACCTGAAGCCGAAGGATCCGAAGGTCGACTACAGCTCGGGCGGCAGCACCATCACCGGCCCCTACGCCGGCGACGCCAACCTGTTCGGCGTGTCGGCGCAGTACCGCTTCTGATCGCGGTGCCATGCTGAAGAAAAAGCCCCGCGAAAGCGGGGCTTTTTCGTACTGCTCGAACCACCGCGTACTGCGGCGTACCGGGTGGCACCTGGCGCCCGGCGGGCCTGGTCCGTGGCCCTAGTCCCCCAGCGTCAGCAGCGAGGCGTTGCCACCCGCGGCGGTGGTGTTGACGGTCACCGTCTTCTCGGTGGCGAAGCGCGGCAGGTAGTGCGGGCCGCCGGCCTTCGGGCCGGTGCCGGACAGGCCCTGGCCGCCGAAGGGCTGCACGCCCACCACCGCACCGATCTGGTTGCGGTTGACGTAGATGTTGCCCACCCGGGCACGCGCCACGATGCGGTCGATGGTCTCGTCGATGCGCGAATGGATGCCGAGCGTCAGGCCGTAGCCGGTGGCGTTGATGGCATCCACCACCGCGTCGAGATCACCGGCGTTCCAGCGCAGCACGTGCAGCGCCGGGCCGAAGTTCTCGGCGGTGAGGTCGCTGAGCGCGCCGATTTCCCAGGCACGCGGCGCGAAGAAGGTGCCGTGCGCGGTGGCCGCGGGCAGCTGCGCCTCGGCGATCAGGCGCGCGCCGCGCATCTCCGCGGCATGCGCGTCGAGCAGCGCACGCGCGTCGGCGTCGATCACCGGGCCGACGTCGGTGGTCAGCAGCCCCGGGTCGCCGACCACCAGTTCGGCCATCGCGCCGGCCAGCATGTCCACCACCTTGTCGGCGATGTCGGCCTGCACCAGCAACACGCGCGCCGCCGAGCAGCGCTGGCCGGCGGAGGTGAACGCCGAACCGATCGCGTCCTTGACCAGCTGCTCCGGCAGGGCCGACGAGTCGGCGATCAGCGCGTTCTGGCCACCGGTTTCGGCGATCAGCACGCCGATCGCGGCGTCGCGCGCCGCCAGCGCGCGGTTGATCGCGCGCGCGGTGGCGGTGGAGCCGGTGAACGCCACGCCGGCGACGCGCGGGTCGGCGGTCAGTGCCGCGCCGACGGTGGCGCCGTCGCCCGGCACCAGCTGCAGCACCGCAGGCGGAACACCCGCCTCGTGCAGCAGCCCGACCGCGGCGTGCGCGATCAGGTTGGTCTGTTCGGCCGGCTTGGCGATCACGCTGTTGCCGGCGGCCAGCGCCGCGGCCACCTGGCCGGCGAAGATGGCCAGCGGGAAGTTCCAGGGGCTGATGCAGACGAACACGCCACGGCCTTCAAGTTGCAGGGTGTTGCTCTCGCCGGTGGGGCCGGGCAGCGCTTCGGGTGCGAACAGCTTGCGTGCCTCGCCCGCGTAGTAGCGCAGGAAGTCGACCGCCTCGCGGACCTCGGCCACGCCGTCGGGGATGGTCTTGCCGGCTTCGCGCGTGCACAGGGCGATGAACTGCGGCATGCGCTGCTCGAGCAGGTCGGCGGCGTGCTCGAGGATCGCGGCGCGCGATGCCGCCGGCGTGGCGTTCCAGTCCGCCTGCGCGGCAACGGCATTGGCCAGCGCGCGCTGCACCGTGTCCGTGTCCGCCGCCTGCCAGCGGCCGACGCGTTCGCGACGGTCGGCGGGATTGCTGACCGTGATCCAGGCGCCACCCGGGGTGGCGCCGGGTACCAGCGGCGCGGCCTGCCAGTCGGCGGTCGCGGCCTGGACCGCGGTGGCGAGCGCGCGCAACTGGTGGTCGTCTGCGAGGTTGATGCCCATGGAGTTGGTCCTTTCGATGCCGTGGCTGCGGTACAGGTCGGCCGGCAGCGGGATGCGTGGATGCGGGATGACGTCGGAGCCGGCGACCACGTCCACCGGGTCGCGGACCAGGTCTTCGATGGCGACGGACTCGTCGGTGATGCGGTTGACGAAGCTGGAGTTGGCGCCGTTCTCCAGCAGGCGCCGCACCAGGTACGGCAGCAGGTCCTCGTGGCTGCCGACGGGCGCGTACACGCGGCAGGGCACGCCCAGGCGGTCGGCGGGGATCACCTCGTCATAGAGGTCGTCGCCCATGCCGTGCAGCTTCTGGAACTCGAACGGACGCCCGGCGGCCAGCTGGTGCACGGCGGCGATGGTCTGCGCATTGTGGGTGGCGAACATCGGGTAGACCGCGTCGCCGGCGTCGAACAGGCGGCGCGCATTGGCCAGGTAGCTGACGTCGGTGTTCGGCTTGCGCGTGAACACCGGGTAGCCGGCCTGGCCGTCGACCTGCGCGCGCTTGACCTCGGCGTCCCAGTACGCGCCCTTGACCAGGCGCACCGGGATGCAGCGCCCGCCGCCGCGGGCGAGCGCGGCGATCCAGTCGATCACGAACGGCGCGCGCTTCTGGTACGCCTGCACCACGATGCCGAAGCCCGTCCAGCCGGCCAGTGACGGATCCCGCCAGGCGGCCTCGATGACATCGAGCGACAGCTCCAGGCGGTCGGCCTCCTCGGCGTCGATGGTCAGGCCGATGCCGTGGCCGCGCGCGCGCTGCGCGAGGTCGAGCAGGCGCGGCGCGAGCTCGGCCAGCACCCGCGCGCGCTTGGCGTGCTCGTAGCGCGGATGCAGCGCGGAGAGCTTCACCGAGATCGACGGCGCGACGATGGCATCCGCCGGGCGGCCGGCATCGCGGCCGATGGCGTCGATCGCGCTGCGGTAGGCCTCCAGGTAGCGGTCGGCGTCGCGCTGCGTCAGCGCGGCTTCGCCGAGCATGTCGAAGGAATAGCGGTAGGCGGCATTGCGGCCCTTGCGCGCGCGCGACAGCGCCTCGCCGATCGTGCGCCCCATCACGAACTGGTGCCCCATGATCTTCATCGCCTGGCGCACCGCCAGCCGGATCACCGGCTCGCCGACGCGGCCCACCAGGCGCTTGAAGGCGCCATGCACGTCGCGCCGGGTGTGGTCGGCCAGGTCCACCAGGTGGCCGGTGAGCATCAGGCCCCAGGTGGAGGCGTTGACCAGCACCGAATCCGACTGGCCGACATGGCGCTTCCAGTCGGCCTCGCCCAGCTTGTCGCGGATCAGCGCGTCGGCGGTGTCCTCGTCGGGGATGCGCAGCAGCGCCTCGGCCACGCACATCAGCAGCACGCCCTCCTCGCTGCCGAGGTCGTACTGGCGCATGAAGGCCTCGATCACGCCCTGGTCGCCGGCGCGGCGGCGCACGCGCCGCACCAGGTCGGTGGCGGTCGCGGCGATCGCCACGTTGGCCTCGGGCGATTGGCGCGCGGCATCGAGCAACGCGCGGACGCGATCGCTCTCGTCGGCAAGCCAATGGGCGGTGATGGCCGCGCGCAGCGGTGCGGGCGGCGGCGGCAGGGCGCCCAGGGGCAGGTCGGTCACGGCGGGTCGGTCGTCAACGGCGGGAACCGCGGATTCTAGCGGGCCGTGCCGCTTCGCGTGCCCGCCACGGAGCCCTCGCGACACTTCAGCTTGCCGGTCAAGGTTGGCGACGGCTACCATCTGCATGATTGCCCGCCCGGCCACCGGGCGTGGCCGGTCCTTGTTCCCTGGAACATCGATCTCCGATCAACCGTTCCAGCTGGCGGCATACGGCCGCAGATCGACGACATTTGGGGTTGCACGCATGATGCAGGCGCGATTCTTGCGGTGGGGTATGGCGGCCTTGGCTTCGGCGCCGATGATGGCGCTGGCGCAGGCGGGCGACGCGAAGCCCTGGCAGCTCAACATGGGCCGCGGCGTGACCGCCACGTCCAACAACGCCTACGACGCGCACATGTTCGCGCTGTGGGTGTGCGTGGTGATCGGCGTGATCGTGTTCGCCGCCATGGCCTACTCGATCTTCGCGTTCCGCAAGTCGAAGGGCGCGGTGGCGTCGCAGTTCAGCCACAACACCACCGCCGAGGTCGTCTGGACGGTGATCCCGGTGATCCTGCTGGTGATCATGGTGTGGCCCGCCACCACCAAGCTGATCGCGATGTACGACACGCGCGCGTCCGAGATGACCGTCAAGGTCACCGGCTACCAGTGGATGTGGAAGTACGACTACCTCGGCGAGGATGTCTCGATCACCAGCCGCCTGGACCGCGAGCACGACCGCATCCGCCAGAGCGGCGCGCGCCCGGACCCGGTGGCCAATCCCTACTACCTGCTCGAAGTCGACAACGCGCTGGTGGTGCCGGTGGACACCAAGATCCGCTTCGTGATCACCGCCGACGACGTGATCCACTCCTGGTGGGTGCCGGCGCTGGGCTGGAAGCAGGACGCCATCCCGGGCATCGTCAACGAGGCCTGGACGCAGATCGCCGAGCCGGGCGTGTACCGCGGCCAGTGCGCCGAGCTGTGCGGCAAGGACCACGGCTTCATGCCGATCGTGGTGCGCGCGGTGCCCAAGGCCGAGTACCAGGACTGGCTGGCGGCCGAGAAGGCCAAGGCCGCGCCGGCGCCGGTGGCAGCACCGGTGCCCGTGCCCGAAGTCGCCCCGGAGCCCGCCGCTGAAGACGCCGCGCCGGCCACCGCCCTGACCACTTCGGCCGTTGCCGCACCCGCGGCCGGCTGATCGAACGACTTCACGAGGCAAGGCAGTCCATGGCCACCGATACCGCAACCGTCGCCGTCCACGGCGACCACCACGACCACAAGCAGGGCTTCGTCGAGCGCTGGTTCTTCTCCACGAACCACAAGGACATCGGCACGCTCTACCTGCTCTTCAGCTTCATGATGTTCATCATCGGTGCGGCCATGAGCGTGGTGATCCGCCTCGAGCTGGCAGTGCCCGGGCTGCAGCACGTCAACCCGCACTTCTTCAACCAGATGACGTCGATGCACGCGCTGGTGATGATCTTCGGCGGCATCATGCCGGCGTTCGTGGGCCTGGCGAACTGGATGATCCCGCTGCAGATCGGCGCGCCGGACATGGCGCTGCCGCGCATGAACAACTGGTCGTTCTGGATCCTGCCGTTCGCATTCGCGATGCTGCTGATGACGCTGTTCCTGCCGGGCGGCGGCCCCGCCGGTGGCTGGACGCTGTACCCGCCGCTGTCGCTGCAGGGCGGCTCCAACATGGCGTTCACCATCTTCGCCATCCACATGATGGGCATCAGCTCGATCATGGGCGCGATCAACGTCATCGCCACCGTGCTCAACATGCGCGCGCCGGGCGTCGACCTGCTGAAGATGCCGATCTTCTCGTGGACCTGGCTGATCACCGCGTTCCTGCTGATCGCGGTCATGCCGGTGCTGGCGGGCGCGGTGACGATGCTGCTGACCGACAAGTTCTTCGGCACCAGCTTCTTCAACGCCGCCGGCGGCGGCGACCCGGTGATGTACCAGCACATCTTCTGGTTCTTCGGGCATCCCGAGGTCTACATCATGATCCTGCCGGCGTTCGGCGTGGTCTCGGAGATCATCCCCAGCTTCAGCCGCAAGCCGCTGTTCGGCTACCAGGCCATGGTGTACGCCACCGCCGCGATCGCGTTCCTGTCGTTCATCGTCTGGGCGCACCACATGTTCACCGTGGGCATGCCGCTGGGTGGCGAGATCTACTTCATGTTCGCGACCATGCTGATCTCCGTGCCCACGGGCGTGAAGGTCTTCAACTGGGCGAGCACGATGTGGAAGGGCTCGCTGACGTTCGAGGCGCCCATGCTGTGGGCGATCGCGTTCGTGGTGCTGTTCACCATCGGCGGCTTCTCCGGCCTGATGCTGGCCATCGTCCCGGCCGACTTCCAGTACCACGACACCTATTTCGTGGTCGCGCACTTCCACTACGTGCTGGTGACCGGCGCGCTGTTCGGCATCATCGCCGCCGTCTACTACTGGTGGCCGAAGTGGACCGGGCGCATGTACAGCCAGCCGCTGGCCAAGTTCCACTTCTGGTGGAGCGTGGTGTTCGCCAACGTGCTGTTCT
This sequence comes from Luteimonas sp. MC1825, assembly GCF_014764385.1. Classification (NCBI taxonomy): domain Bacteria; kingdom Pseudomonadati; phylum Pseudomonadota; class Gammaproteobacteria; order Lysobacterales; family Lysobacteraceae; genus Luteimonas; species Luteimonas sp. MC1825. The sequence goes on from NZ_CP061714.1 coordinate 268,328, forward strand.
TCCCGCAGCACTTCCTGGGCCTGGCCGGCATGCCGCGCCGCATCCCGGACTACAACGTGGTGTTCGCGGACTGGAACCTGGTCAGCTCGATCGGCGCGTTCGGCATGTTCATCACGCCGTTCCTGATGTTCGGCATCCTGTTCCACTCGCTCAAGCGCGGCGCACCCGCCCCGGCCCGTGCCTGGGAAGGCGCGCTCGGCCTGGAATGGACGGTGCCGTCGCCGGCCCCGCACCACACCTTCCAGACCCCGCCGGTGATCCGCCCGGGCGACCTGGCCCACGGCGATTTCGAGCACCTCGATTACGACGATGCCAGCGCCCATGCCGACACGGCCCGGCAGAGCAATGTCCGCGAAGCGTGACCAGCCGCCGGGGGATCCGCGCGTGGTGGCGCAGCGCCGCCGCGCGATGCGCACCGCGCTCGCGCTCGCGCTGGTCGCGGCGCTGGTGTACGTGGGCTTCATCCTGTCCGGGGTGATCGGGCGATGAGCAGGAAGACCTCCGGCATCGCCAAGATGCTGCTGGCCTCGCTGGCGGCGTTCGCGTTCACGTTCTCGCTGGTGCCGCTGTACCGCATCGCCTGCGAGAAGGTGTTCGGCATCCGCCTGGACAACACCGCGGTCGATGCCGGCGCCTATGCCACCCGCGGTGCGGACGCGGAGGCGCGCGTGGTGACCGTGGAGTTCGATGGCGGCGTGAATTCCAAGCTGCCGTGGTCGTTCCGTCCCAACCAGTTCACCATGCAGGTGCGCGTGGGCGAGCAGTACGAGACCACCTACTACGCGCACAACAACAGCGACCGCACGGTCGTGGGCAGCGCCACGCCGTCGGTCGCGCCGGCGCGCGCCTCGGGCTACTTCGCCAAGACCGAGTGCTTCTGCTTCACCGCGCAGACGCTGCACGCCGGCGAGACGCGCGACATGCCGGTACGCTTCATCATCGACCCGTCGCTGCCCAAGGACGTCAAGACGATCACGCTGTCCTATACCTTCTTCAAGAACGACGTCCTGACCGCGCGCGAGCAAGCCGCGGGTCCGGCGTCGGCCCACGTGCCGCGCGCGGCACCCTGATCAGGCAACAACGGAAACCGACATGGCACAGGCCCACGCCGAGCAGCACGACCCCACCGCCTACTTCGTCCCGCACCACAGCAAGTGGCCGCTGTTCGCGTCGATGGCGTTGTTCGTCACCATGTTCGGCCTGGCGACCTGGTTCAACGAGGTCGACTGGGGCCGCAGCGTGTTCTTCGTCGGCATCGCGGGCCTGGCGGCGATCCTGTTCAAGTGGTTCGCCGACGTGATCCTCGAGTCGGTGTCGGGCTTCTACAACAAGCAGGTCGACGGCTCGTTCCGGATGGGGATGGTGTGGTTCATCTTCTCCGAAGTGATGTTCTTCGGCGCCTTCTTCGGCGCGCTGTTCTACGCGCGCATGCTGGTGCAGCCGTGGCTGGGTGGCGCCGGCGACGGCATGATGACCAACGTGCTGCTGTGGGAGGGCTACACCCCGGCGTGGCCGTCGGCCGGCCCTGGCAACGTGGGCGGCGTGTTCCAGACCATCCCGGCGTGGGGCCTGCCGCTGCTCAACACGCTGATCCTGCTGTCGTCGGGCGTCACGCTGACGATCGCGCACCATGCGCTGAAGGCCGGCCACCGCAAGCCGCTGATGTGGTTCCTCGGCATCACCGTGCTGCTCGGCTGCCTGTTCCTGTTCTTCCAGGTGGAGGAGTACATCCACGCCTACCGCGAGCTCAACCTCACGCTGGGCTCGGGCATCTACGGCTCCACGTTCTTCATGCTGACCGGCTTCCACGGCGCGCACGTCACGCTCGGCACGCTGATGCTGGCGATCATCTGGCTGCGCTGCGCCAAGGGTCACTTCAGCAAGGACGACCATTTCGCGTTCGAGGCCGTCGCCTGGTACTGGCATTTCGTCGACGTGGTGTGGCTGGGCCTGTTCCTGTTCGTCTACGTGCTCTGACCCGGTCACCGCGCGCACCGGGCCGCGCCCGGACGCGGGCCGCCGCAACAAAGAAAGCGACGGCATGCCGTCGCTTTTTCATCTCGCGGCCAGGGCCGCGCGCAGCGGTTCAGCCGTTGATGCCGTGAGGCGTGATCCAGCCCATCCAGATGGCGAGGACGACCAGCAGGATCAGGGCGACCGACAGCGCGATGCGCCTGGTCAGCGCGTTCACCGTACGCTTGGTGGTGCCGCGGTCGACCAGCATGTAGTACAGGCCGGCACCGAGGTTCCACAGGATCAGGATCAGGAACGCGATGATCAGCAGGGTTTTGAGGGAATCGCTCATGCTGGCCTCCAGCGGGCCGGGGTGGTCGCCGCCATTATCGCAGCCGGTGGGCGCGCCGCGGTGAGCCGTCGCGCCACATGGGCGGTGGTCGGCTGGCTGCTCGCGATCCTGGTGATCGCTGCATTCACCATGCTCGGCAGCTGGCAGCTGGGCCGCCAGCACGACAAGCAGGCGACGCTTGACGCGGTGGCGGCCACGCTGGCCGCGCGCGCGGCACGGCCGCTGTCGGTCGCGGCCGACACGGAACGCGCGCAGGGCTATGACTGGGCCAGCGGACGCGGCCATTTCGCCGAGGCGCCGGCGCTGCTGCTCGACAACCAGCAGCGCGGTGGACGCAGCGGCGTGCGCGCCTACCGCGTGTTCATTCCCCAATCCGGGACCCCGCTGCTGGTCGAACTCGGCTGGCTGCCGGTGCCCGGCGACCGCCGCATGCCGGACGTGCCGCGGCCACGGGGCGAGTTCGAGGTCGCCGGCATGCTGGCGCCGCCGCCGTCGCGCGGCATCGGTGGCACGGGTCTGGCAGCCGCGCCGGGCGATTCCGGTGCCCTGCTGGCGATCGGCCTTGTGCCATCCGAACTCGCCGCCGCCATGGGCCAGCCGCGCCTCGCGGCGCGCGTGCTGCGCCTCGATCCGGACCTCCCGCTGGGCTACGCCCGCGACCTCGACATGCTCGCCAACACGCTGCCGCCCGAACGCCATCTCGGCTACGCGGTGCAGTGGTTCGCGTTGGCCGCCGCGATGCTCGTCATCGCGCTCATCCTCAGTTTCCGCAGGACCCGCCGATGAACATGCCCGCCCCCGACCATCCGGATTTCGTGCCCACCCGCAGGCGCAACCGCACCATGCTGGTGGCGATCGTGGTGATCTTCCTCGGCAGCGTGCTTGCCGCCGGTGCACTGCGCTTTTCGGGCTGGCGCCCCGCCGGCATGAAGAACCACGGCGAACTGCTGCAGCCGCCTGGCGACCTGCGCGGCGCGGCGCCGTTCCTTGTCGACGGCGGTGAATACACCTGGAACCCGGTGGAACGCACCTGGCGCATCCTGGTCGCCCCGCCGGCGAGCTGCACCGACGCCTGCGTCACGCTGTCGCGCGACCTGGACACGGTCTGGCGCCTGTTCGGCCGCGAAGCCGACCACGTGCACGTGCTGTGGGTCGGCACGCCGCCCGACGGCGTGGAGCGCAACCGCGCATGGCGCGTGCTGCAGCCCTCGCCGCAGCTCTCGGCCGCGCTGCCCGGCGTGGACGCCGGCGGCGCGCAGGGCGTGCCGGTGTATGTTGTCGACCCCAACGGCTTCGTGATCCTGCGCTACGCGCCCGGCTTCGATGCCGGCCACCTGCGCCAGGACATGGCGCGCCTCCTCAAGCTGAAGTAATGACCGCCACGCAACCCGCGCGCACAGGCCCGCGCTCCGTCCCCCGCCATTTCCATCGCATTGCCTGGCTGGCCGTCGGGCTGGCGCTGTGCGTGATCGTGTTCGGCGCGTTCGTGCGCCTGTCCAATGCCGGGCTGAGCTGCCCGGACTGGCCGACCTGCTATGGCCGCGCCGCGTGGCCGCAGGCCGCGCACCAGGTGGCCGACCACGCGGCCTCCGCGATCCGCCCCTTCGAAACCCACAAGGCCTGGCGCGAACAGCTGCACCGCCACCTCGCCGCGGCGCTGGGCGTGCTGGTGCTGGTGCTGGCGCTGCTGGCCGCGCGCCGCCAGCCCCGGGGCATCGCCCGCATCGTGCTGGCCGCGGCGCTGGTGGCGCTGGCGATCCCGCTGTACATGCAGGGGCAGCACGTCGCGGCGTCGGCGCTGGCCATCCTCGGCGAGGCGATCCTGCTGTCCGCGGCGCTGCGCCGCATCGGCAGCGACCTCGCGCGGACGTCCGCGATCACGCTGGCGGTGATCATCTTCCAGGCACTGCTCGGCATGTGGACGGTCACCTGGCTGCTGAAACCGCTGGTGGTCATGGGCCATCTGCTGGGCGGGCTGCTGACGCTGTCCCTGCTGGTCTGGATGGCGTGGCGTGCCACCGACCGGCCGATCGTGCTGGCCGACGCGCAGGCGCTGCGGCGCGTGCTCTGGGTCGCCCTCGCGGCGCTCGGTGTGCAGGTCGCGCTCGGCGGCTGGGTGAGCGCCAACTACGCCGCGCTGTCGTGCGGTGCCGGCAGCTGGTCGGCCGACAACTTCCCGAAGTGCGTGGGCCTGTGGGTGCCGCCAACCGACTTCGCCGAGGGCTTCGTGCTCTGGCGCGGGATCGGCGTGGACTACGAGGGCGGCGTGCTCGACGGCGCGGCGCGCATCGCGATCCAGCTGGCGCACCGGATGATGGCGGTGGTCGCGGCCGCCGCGCTGCTGTGGGCGGCGGTGCGCGCACTGCGCACGCCCGGCCTGCGCGGATGGGGCAGCACCCTGGCGGCGCTGACCGTCGCCCAGGTCAGCCTGGGCATCCTCAACGTCAAGCTGGCGCTGCCGCTTTCGGTGGCGGTGATGCACAACGCCGGCGCGGTGCTGCTGCTGTTCGTGCTGGTCTCGCTGCTCGCGCGCCTGCGCGCGGTGGACTGACATGCGCGCACCCTTCGACCAGTACTGGCAGCTGACCAAGCCGCGCGTGGTCGCGCTGATCGTGTTCACCGCGCTAGTGGGCATGTTCCTCGCGGTGCCCGGCCTGCCACCCGCGCGGCAGGCGATCTTCGGCCTGCTCGGCATCTGGCTGGCGGCGGCGTCGGCGGCGGCCATCAACCACCTCATCGACCAGCGCATCGACCGGCTGATGGTGCGCACCGCGCAGCGCCCGCTGGCGACGGGCGCGCTCACCCCGGCGCAGGTGCTGGCGTTCGCGGTCGGTCTTGGCGCGCTGTCGATGGCGATCCTGATCGCGTTGGTCAATCCGCTGACCGCGGCGCTCACCTTCGCCTCGCTGATCGGCTATGCGGTGGTCTACACCGGCTTCCTCAAGCGCGCCACGCCGCAGAACATCGTGATCGGTGGCATCGCCGGCGCGGCGCCGCCGCTGCTCGGCTGGGCGGCGGTGACCGGCATGCAGAACGAGTGGGACTGGGCGCACGCGCTGCTGCCGGTGCTGATCGTGTTCGTGTGGACGCCGCCGCACTTCTGGGCGCTGGCGATCTTCCGCCGCGAGGACTACGCGCGCGCGCTGGTGCCGATGCTGCCGGTGACGCACGGCGTGCAGTACACGCGCTGGCAGATCCTGCTGTACACCGTGCTGCTGCTGGTGGTGAGCGTGCTGCCGTGGGCGGTGGGCATGAGCGGCCTGTTCTACCTCGGCGGCGCGCTGGTGCTGGGCCTGGTGTTCCTCTGGTACGCGTGGCGGCTGATGGACCCGCCGGACGACTTCTTCCCGATGCGGGTCTTCAACTACTCGGTCGTGTACCTGATGGCGCTGTTCGCGTTCCTGCTCGTCGACCACTGGCTGCTGCCCTGGCTGCAGCCGCTGCCCCTGTTCGAGCTGCAGCGGGTGGGGTAGCGATCCCGTGGCGGAGGTTCAACTCTCCGACTGCAGCGGCGTCAGCAGGCGATAGCCGGTACCGGCCTGATGGAAGGCTCCGTCGGCGATGGCGTCGTTGCCCTCCGATTCGTCCTCCCTCCAAGGCGCTGACTGACGGGGGCCGGGGATGTAGGCCACCCATTTGCCATGCGTGCCCTCCTCGGTTGCTTCCGAGTTGATGGCGAAAGTGACCGGCACACGTACTGACCAGAAGGGGGCATTGACGTCGTCCCCCGTCGTGGGCGGCGCGAAAATCCAGCGCCGAGCCGCGCTGATGGCCGCTGCCGAAAACTCCTTCCTCGCAGCCTTCATCGTCGTGGCAGGGGCGATGAATCGCAGGTTCACCTGCTCCGCAACCGCATCGGAGACGCGGCCGTCGGCGCCGATCTTCAGTATCAGATAGGCCGTCCCGGTTGCGCCCATGTGGAGCGCGGCCCGCGGATACGATGGGGGCGTCATCTTGATCGAAGAGACATGGTCGCTCCCGGGTTCGCCGCACTCGCCAAACGTGGCAGAAGCCAGCCTGACCGCGAGGCCGCCGTCTTCCATCGGGGTGCCGAGCAACCGCAGTGTCATGCGCGCCCGCGCGGGGACGGGTTTCCCGTCCACCAGGACAGGCTCGAAGCGCCAGTGGGTGATGGCTCGCTCGATGATGTTGACGGCGTAGGGAGGAATCGCATCGCCGTCATCAATGGTGTGCCTGGACACCGAACCATCGATCTCGATGTCGAGGTCGCCGGTGATGAGCATCGAGACTTCGAACCCGGCGCTCCTCTTCTGGGCGCCCTGTGCGGGCCCCGATACTGCGAACAAGGCCAGCATGGCGGCCAGAACGAAACGGAACATTCCCTGTACTCCCCTTGCACCATTGTGCGGCACGGTATCGCCGAGTCCGCGCAGGCGCAAGGGCGAGCAGCGGAACTTCAAGCAGTGCGGTCCGCGTCCTCAGGCCTTGCCTGCTGCGCCACGTGGGACAACGTTGCCGGCGTGACATCCCACTGCTCCGGCGTGTCGTACTCGAACTCCACCGTCATGCGTCCGCTGTCGCGCCACAGGCGCAGCACGCAGGCGCCCCAGGGGGCCTTGCCGGGCACGCGGGTCGCCTCGCGCAGGTCGTCGAAGGCGGGGCCGAGGGCGTCGTCGACAGGCGTCGCGGCCTGGTGTTCGCCTGCGGAGTCGTAGCGGAAGCCGCTGAGCCGGCGCGCGATCGCGCCGTCGCCGTAGCGCACGATCAGCGCGTAGCCGTGCCAGAGGCCGTCGGATACCGCCGGGTCGGCGACCAGCAGTTGGCCGATCCTGGCGATCAGTGCATTCCTGTCCAGCAGCGGCTCCACGCGCAAGTCCGTGGCCAGTCTGCCGTCAGGCACTGGCCCTGTCGATCATGCCGGGCATCTGCTTCGACGCGATGGCGTCGAATGACTGGCCTTCCGCGTTGGCGAACGCGATCAGCGTGGGGTCGTAGACCACGGCGCCGGTGGCCGGATCGATCACTTCGTAATCGACGTGCACTTCTTCCGGGCGGTGCCCGCCGTTGCGCACCAGGTCGATGTCGATCCGCACCTCCATGCCGGTGCCCAGCCAGTCGCTCCACTCCTGCTCCATCTTGGCGTAGGCGCCGCGGTTGAACAGGCCGAACTGCGGGAACATGTTCACTTCGCCGTGGCCGTTGGCGAAGCGGTAGGCGAACACGTGGCCGACGTCGTCGGGCGTGCCCTTCATGCCGTTGTCGGTGCGGAACCGGCTCTGCGCGCTGGTCTCGATGCGGTCGGAGTCACGGCCCTTGCTGGACGGCTCCCAGGTCAGCACCGCTTCGGCGCCGGTCGGCCGGCCTTCGGCATCGAGCGACCAGGTGATGTCGTTCACTTCGCCCGAGCCGGCTTCGGTGACGGTGCCGCGCACTTCGCCGGGCTCCACGTCCTCGGCCAGCACCACGGTGCTGTCGGGCACCTCGCCGGTGAGCAGCATGCGGGTGTACGCGGCACGGTCGGCGCCGGCCGGCTCCGACAGCATGGTGGTGTGGCGGGTGAAATCCTCGCGGTCGAGTGCATCGGAGCCGGGGCCGCCGTCGCGCGGCGCGTCGAACAGCTGTCCGGAGCCGGTCATCACCCGCAGCTGGCCCTTCTCCGTCATCTCCAGCGACAGCCGCAGGTCGTCGATGGAGGCGAGGCCATTGGCATCGGCCAGGGTGCGGAACGCGGGTTCAAGGGCGGTGCCGGCGTAATCGGCGCCATGCACTTCGATACGCGCGCGCGGCGGGATGGTGGCCGGGTCGAAGGGGTTGAGCGCCTGCATCGCGGCGGGCGTGGCATCGGCGTTGCGCAGGCTGGCCTCGTAGCGCAGCGGCACGTCGGTACCGGCGCCGTCGCGGCCGCGCACGGTCATGTCGCCGCAGGCGGTGTAGGTGGTGCTGTGCTGGCCGGCCTTCGCGTCGCTGATGCGCACGCTGCCGGCGTCGAGGTCGAAGCGGACGTCGCCGGGTGGTGCATCGAGCAGTGCCGGGTCCAGCGCGGCGGGCTTGCCGGCGTGTGCGCCGAAGAGGAACGCTTCCAGGCCGCGCCAGGGTGGCGGCGGGAGGGGAGCCAGAAGGTGTTGGGTCTCGAACGACATGGCGTGCTGCGCAGGCGGTGGCGTCCACCGTCGCGACGACGTTACGCGGCGCGCGCCCGCGCCACCATTGGGGAAAACCCCTGCGTTCGATGACCGTATCGAAGCAGCGCGCGGCGCGCGATCAGCCGACGTTGCGCCCTCGGGCCAGCAGCAGCTCGCGCAGCTCCGCCTTGTCCACGGCGTCCAGGCCCTCCTCGCGCTGCTTGGCCTGCAGTTCGTCGGTGCGCTGCATCAGCGTCTGGCGGTCGAGCTGGCCGATCACGTCGAGGAATTCGAGGTGCCAGCCGGCCTCTTCGCCGGGCATGGTCTGGCTGGCCAGCTTCTGCAGCGCCGCCGCTTCCTCGCGGCCTTCGAACTGCGCGAGCAGGGCGCCGGTGCCGATGTCCGGGCGCGCGCTGACAATCGCGATCAGTTCGGTCAGAAGCGGTACGCCGGGCTGGCGCAGCGCGACAAAGCGGTAGGGCGGGGTGATGTCGAGCGCGAGCGCCGGCTTCTGCAGCAGCAGCGCGATGGCGCTGCGCACCAGGCTGCGGCGCGGCGCGGTGCTGGCCGGCGCGCGGTGCGCGCGCTGGGTGGGCACGTGCACGTGCGGCGCGCTGTTGCGCGCGCCGACGCCGGTGAGTTCGGTCAGGCGCTGCTGCATGAGGTCGGCGAACGCGCCGTCGGGCAGCTGCGCCAGCATCGGCCTGGCGCGTTCGGCCAGCCGCGCCTTGCCGTCCAGCGTGGCGAGGTTGATGCCGTCCTCGGCCAGGCTGTCGAACAGGAACTGCGACAGCGGCGTGGCGTCCACCAGGCGCGCGTCGAACCCGGCCGCGCCCTCGTTGCGCACGATGGTGTCCGGATCCTCGCCCTCGGGCAGGAACAGGAAGAACGCCTGGCGGCCGTCCTTCATCCGCGGCAGGACCGATTCCATCGCGCGCGTGGCGGCACGGCGGCCGGCGGCATCGCCGTCGAAGCAGAAGTAGACGTCGGGCGCGTTGCGGAACAGCAGCTCCGCGTGGTCGGGGGTGGTGGCCGTGCCCAGCGTGGCCACCGCCTGGCTGATGCCGTGCTGGAACAGCGCCACCACGTCCATGTAGCCCTCGACCACGATCAGCCGCGCGATCTTCTGGTTGGCCTGGCGCACCTGCCACAGGCCGTAGAGCTCGCGGCCCTTGTGGAACAGCGGCGTCTCCGGCGAGTTGAGGTATTTCGGCGAGTCGTCGGCCTTCAGCACGCGGCCGCCGAACGCGATCACCCGCCCGCGGCGGTCGTGGATCGGGAACATCACCCGGTCGCGGAACTTGTCGTAGCTGTGGCCGCGCTCGTTCTTCGACAGCAGGCCGGCACGCTCGAGCAGCGACAGCCGCCGCGGGTCGCTGCCCAGCGCGTCCTTCAGCGCCGAAAAGCCGCCCGGCGCATGGCCGATGGCGAACTGCTCGCGCACCGCGGCATCCACGCCGCGGCGATCGAGGTAGGCGCTCGCCTCGGCGTTGCCGGCCAGCTCGCCGCGGAAGAAGCGCGCAGCCTCGTCGAGGATCGCGAACAGGTCGCGGGTATCGGGGTTCTCGTTGTGCTGCCGCGTTTCGCGCGGGATCTCGATGCCGGCGCGGCGCGCGAGTTCGTCCACCGCGTCGAGGAACTCGAGGCGGTCGTAGTTCATCAGGAACGAGATCGCGGTGCCGTGCGCGCCACAGCCGAAGCAGTGGTAGAACTGCTTGGTCGGCGACACCGTGAACGATGGCGAGCGTTCGTCGTGGAACGGGCAGCGCGCCGAATATTCGCGCCCCTGGCGCTTCAGCGGCACGCGCGCGGCGATCACCTCGACGATGTCCGTCCGGGCGAGCAGGTCGTCGATGAAGGCGTCGGAAAGGCGTGCCATGGCTGCCGCCATGATCGCACGCGTGCCGCTAGCCGGCCGCGCGTTCCGGCTCGCGCGTGGCCGGCTTGGCGGACGCTGCGGCCGTGGTGGACGGCGTTTCGGCAACGGGCGGCAGGCCACGCCGCGCCGCGCGCTCATCCAGGCGCCGCTGCACGTCGCCGAAGCGCCAGCGCTCGTCGATCACCGCGGTGATCATCGCGCCGACGAAGAACACCACCGCCGCGTAGTACAGCCACACCAGCAGCACCACGAGCGTGCCCATCGCGCCATAGGCACTGCCTGGCGCCGCCTCGGCGATGTACAGGCCGATGCCCCAGCGGCCGAGCACGAACAGCACCGCGGTCAGCAGGCCGCCGAGCAGCGCCTGGCGCCAGCGCACGCGCCGGTCGGGCAGGTAGTGGTACATCAGCGCGAACGCGACCGTGTAAAGGGCCAGCGCCGCCAGGTTGCCGAGCACCGGCAGCGTGGGCGAGCCGCCGAAGGCGATCTCCAGCACCGTGGTCAGCGCGGCCGACACCAGCAGCAGGAAGCCCAGCGCGATCACCACGCCGAACGAGAACACGCGCTTGCGCAGCCAGGCGCGCAGGCCGCCACGCAGCTTGTCGCCGGCGGTGTGGAAGATCGCGTTGAGCGTGCCCTGCAGCCGCGCGAACACCGCGGTGGCGCCGAACAGCAGCAACAGCGTGCTCCACGTGCCCGCCAGTGAGCCGACATCGGGCTCGGTGCGCGCGTTCTCCAGCACGGTGCTGGCGACCTCGCCGGCGCCGCTGCCCGCGATCCCCTGGATCTGCGTGAGCAGCGCGTCCTGCGCCGCGGGATACAGCGACGCCGTCAGCCACAGCAGCAGCACCAGCAGCGGCGCCAGCGACAGCAGCGCGAAGAACGTCAGCGACGCCGCATGGGTGAGGATGTCGATTTCGACGAAGCGCTGCGCGATGGCATAGGGCAGCGACTGCTGCAGGCGCTCGAAACCGGACTTGAGGCGGGACGTGATGAATCGGGGCATGGCGCCAGCATAGGCAGGCGCCGTGCACGCGATGTCGCCGTGGGCGGCGACCGCGCTGTCGCTCAGCCGGCCAGGCGGCCCTTCAGCAGCGCCGAGACCTGGCCCATGTCGGCCTTGCCGGCCAGGCGCGGCTTCAGCAGGCCCATCACCTTGCCCATGTCCGCGGGGCCCGCGGCGCCGGACTCGGAAATGGCGGCGTCGATCTCGAAGATCACCTCGGCCTCGCCCAGCTTGTCCGGCAGGTAGCGCTGGATGACTTCGATCTCGGCGCGCTCGATGGCGGCCAGGTCCTCGCGGCTGGCGGCCTCGAACTGCGACACCGAGTCCTTGCGCTGCTTGAGCATCTTCTCGAGCGTGGCGAGCACGCTGGCGTCGTCGAGCTCGACGCGGTCGTCGACCTCGCGCTGCTTGATCGCGGCGAGCATCAGGCGGATCACGCCCAGGTTGGCCTTGTCGCCGGCCTTCATGGCCGTCTTCATGTCATCGGTGAGGCGCTGCTTGAGGCTCATCGTTGGATTCTCCGGTTCGGGGAACACGTAAAGCCGGCGACGCTTGCGCGTGCCGGCTTCAGTGGTGCCGCAGTCAGTCACCGGGCGCAGGGCGCGCCGGCAGGACCGGGCTCAGTACAGGCGCTGGCGCTTGGTGACGTCGCGCGAGGTGCGACGCGACTGGCGCTTCACGGCAGCCGCGGCCTTGCGCTTGCGCTCCTGCGTCGGCTTCTCGTAGAACTCGCGCTTGCGGGTCTCGGCAAGCACGCCGGCCTTTTCGCAGGTGCGCTTGAAGCGGCGGAGGGCAAACTCGAAAGGCTCGTTTTCGCGGACTTTGACGCTGGGCATATGGGATCTCTGGGATGTCTGAACACCGGATTCCGTCCGGCGAGCCGCGTATGATAGCGGCAAGGTTCGGGTGCGCGCAAATGGCCCCGGCCAGGAGCCCGCAAGCCCATGAAAGTCCTCGGAATCGAAACCAGCTGCGACGAAACCGGCGTGGCCGTGTACGACACGGCGCGGGCGGGATCGGCCGGGCTGCTCGCCCACGCCGTCTACAGCCAGATCGCCCTGCACGCCGAGTATGGCGGGGTGGTGCCGGAACTGGCCAGCCGCGACCACGTGCGCAAGCTGCTGCCGCTGGTCCGCCAGACCCTGGCCGAGGCCGGCCTGGGCGTCGGCGACCTCGACGGCGTGGCCTATACGGCCGGCCCCGGCCTGGTGGGGGCGCTGCTGGTCGGCGCCGGGGTGGCGCGTTCGCTGGCCTGGGCGCTGGAACTGCCCGCGGTCGGCGTGCACCACATGGAGGGCCACCTGCTGGCCCCCTTGATGGAAGACGACCCGCCGAAGCCGCCATTCGTGGCCCTGCTGGTCTCCGGCGGCCACACCCAGCTGGTCGCGGTGGAGGCGATCGGGCAGTACCGCCTGCTTGGCGAAACCCTGGATGACGCCGCCGGCGAGGCCTTCGACAAGACCGCCAAGCTGATGGGGCTGCCGTATCCCGGTGGCCCACAGCTGGCGCGGCTGGCCGAGCAGGGCGCGCCCGGGCGGTTCCGCTTCTCGCGGCCGATGACCGACCGCCCCGGGTTGGACTTCAGCTTCAGCGGCCTGAAGACGCAGGTGATGCTGGCCTGGCGCAACAGCGACCAGACCGACGCCACCCGTGCCGACATCGCCCGCGGCTTCGAGGACGCGGTGGTCGACACCCTGGCCATCAAGTGCGAACGCGCGCTGGATGACGCCGGCTGCGACGTGCTGGTGGTGGCCGGCGGCGTGGGCGCCAACACGCGCCTGCGTGCGCGCCTGCAGGCCATGGCCGCCAAGCGCGGCGGCCGTGCCTGCTATCCGCGCCCGGAGCTGTGCACCGACAACGGCGCGATGATCGCCTTCGCCGGCGCGCTGCGCCTCGAGGCCGGCCAGCGCGAGCCGGCCGCGGTGCACGTCGTGCCGCGCTGGGACATGGCCGGACTGCCCGCGCTGTGAGTACCGCCATGGACAAGGTGTTCATCGAGGGCCTCGAGATCGAGGCGCTGATCGGCATCTACGACTGGGAGCGGCGCATCCGCCAGACCCTGGTGTTCGACCTGGAGATGGGCTTCGACAACCGCGTGCCCGCGGCCAGCGACGACATCGCCGATACCCTCAACTACAAGGCGGTCAGCGTGCGCCTGGTGGAATACGTCTCGCAGTCGGGCTTCGGCCTGGTGGAGACGCTGGCCGAGCGCTGCGCGGCAATCGTCATCGAAGAGTTCAAGGTCGATTGGTTACGCTTGAAGCTCAGCAAGCCCGGCGCGGTGCGCGGCGCGCGCGCGGTGGGCGTGTGCATCGAGCGCACGCGCGGCTGATTCCCCCGCAACCGGATCCGACATGCAAGAGATGCTGCAGGCGCTGCAGGACGCGCTGTCCCCCTGGCCCTGGGCCTACACGCTGGTGATGCTGGCCGCCCTGCTGCTGCTGGCGTGGCTGGCCAACCTGATCACGAAGAAAGTGCTGCTGCGCGGCGTGCGGCGGATACTCGGCATGCTGCCGGCGCTGCGCGGCGGCGAGGCCAACCCCGGGATCCGCCTGCGCGTGGTGCCGCGCCTGGCCAACGTGGTGCCGGCGCTGGTGATCGCCGCCGGCATCACCCTGGTGCCTGGCCTGCCGGGCGAGATCGCGCAGTTCGTGCGCAACCTCTGCAACGTGTTCATCGTGTTCACCGTGGTGCTGGCCATCGGCCACGCCTTCGACCACGCCAACGAGATCTACGAGCGCCGCCCGGACGCGCGCGACAAGCCCATCAAGGGCTACCTGCAGGTCGCCAAGATCGTGCTGTTCGCGCTCGCGGTGCTGTCGGCGATCGCCATCCTGGCCGGGGTCAAGCTGCTGCACGTGCTGACCGGCCTGGGCGCCGCCAGCGCGGTGCTGATGCTGATCTTCCAGGACACCATCCTGTCGTTCGCGGCCAGCCTGCAGATCAGCGGCGACGGGCGCGTGCGCATCGGCGACTGGATCGAGATGCCCAGCCAGAACGCCGACGGCGACGTCATCGACATCGCCCTGCACACGGTCACCGTGCAGAACTTCGACAAGACCATCACCACCATCCCGACCAAGAAGCTGATCAGCGACTCGTTCAAGAACTGGCGCGGGATGAGCGAGTCGGGCGGGCGCCGCATCAAGCGCGCGATCTACCTGGACCAGCACAGCACGCGCTTCCTGGAGCCGGACGAGGTGGCGCGCTTCCGCCGCTTCCGCCTGCTGGATGCCTACCTCGACGGCAAGTCGAGCGAAATCCGCAGCTGGAACGACAAGCTCGCCGGCCACGGCGCCGAGCCGGTCAACCGCCGCCGCGTCACCAACCTCGGCACCTTCCGCGCCTACGTCGAGCAGTACCTGCGCAACCACCCGGGCGTGCACCAGGGCATGTCGCTGATGGTGCGCCAGCTGCAGCCGACCGACGCCGGCCTGCCGCTGGAGATCTACTGCTTCAGCAACGACGTGCGCTGGGCGATGTACGAGGGCATCCAGGCCGACATCTTCGACCACCTGCTGGCGATCCTGCCGGAGTTCGGCCTGCGCGTGTTCCAGGCGCACAGCGACGCGCCGGTGGACGTGCGTCTGCACGCTGCGCAACCGTTGCTCGCCCAGCGCCCGCACGACGCCGACGCTGCGGGCGACGCGGGCGGCGACACCCCGGCGAACGCCGGCGCATGAGCCGTGCCTGCCTGAGCCTGGGCAGCAACGTCGATCCCGAGCGGCACGTCGCGCTTGCGTTCGACGCGCTGCGCGCGCGCTTCGGCGACATCCTCGCCTCGCGCGCCTACCGCACGCCTGCGATCGGCTTCGAGGGCCCGGACTTCGTCAACGCCGCGGCGGTGATTGAAACCGACCTCGACGTGCACGCGCTCAACCTCTGGCTGCATGCGCTTGAGGATGCCCACGGGCGCGACCGCAGCGGCCCGCGCTACGGTGACCGGACGCTCGACATCGACATCGTGCTGTTCGACGACCTGGTATGCAGCGGGCCGGGCAACCTGCGCCTGCCGCGTGGCGAACTGCGCCACGCCTTCGTGCTGCGGCCGCTGGCGGAAATCGCGCCGGATGTCGTGGAGCCGGTCGCCGGGCTGACGCTCGCCGCGCTGTGGGCGGCGTCGCCGGAGCGCGACGTGGCCATGCACCCGGTTGCACTGCCCGCATTGCAGGCTGCAGCCGGGGACGGTCACACTCCGCCGGCTGCCGCGGTCTAGCAGCACATGGCGTTCGACGCCGCGGCCGCCGGCCGCGGTCGGCGCCTTACGGGGAGGTCGCTACGATGTTCGAGAAGGTTTCGCGCAGCTGGGAGATGGTCAAGGCAAGCGCGGCGGTGCTGCGTTCCGACAAGGAGCTGATGCTGTTCCCGATCCTCTCGGGCCTGGCCACGCTGGCGGTGCTGGCGACGTTCCTGGTCCCTGCGCTCGCGCTGCGCATGTTCAGCGGCGGCTTCGGCATCGGCGCGGTCATTGGCGGCTTCGTCTTCTACTTCTGCACCTACAGCGTGGTGATCTTCTTCAACTGCGCGCTGGTGGGCGCGGCGATGATCCGCCTGGACGGCGGCGACCCCACGCTTGCCGATGGCTTCGCTGCGGCGCGCGGCCGGCTCGGTGCCATCTTCGGCTACGCGGCGATCGCCGCCACCGTCGGCGTGCTGCTGCAGGGCATGAAGAACAAGGACAACGGGTTCCTGGTGCGGCTGCTGGGCAGCGGCCTGGGCGCGGCGTGGACGCTGGCCGCGTTCCTGGTGGTGCCGGTGCTGGTGAGCCGCAATGTCGGCCCGGTCGACGCGCTCAAGGACAGCCTGGCGCTGCTCAAGCGCACCTGGGGCGAGAACGCGGTGGGCCAGGTCGGCATCGGCGCCGCGTTCGGGCTGCTGACCGGCGGTGCGGTGCTGCTGTCGCTGGCGCTGGTGGTGCTGGCCGCGCAGGCGTCGGTGGTGCTTGCCGTGGCGGTGGGCGTGATCTGCGCCGTCGGCGTCATCGTGCTGGCGATCTACCAGGCGGCGCTGACCGGGATCTATTCGGCGGTCCTGTACCGCTATGCGGTGGCGCACGAAATCCCGGCGGCCTTCCAGGGCGCGCAGCTGGCCACGGTGTTCGCGCCGAAGCGTTGAGCACGGTCGCGGCCGCCTCAGTCCTCGAGGAGGCGGCCGCCGTCCAGGCGCAGCACCTGGCCGGTGGTGTAGCCGGCATGCGCGATCAGCCAGTGCACGGCTTCTGCGACTTCTTCCGGCGTGCCCGTGCGCGCCAGCGGCGTGCGCGCCAGCAGCGCGCGCTGGCGCTCGATGTCGGGCTCGCCGTCGTCGGGCCACAGGATCGCGCCGGGTGCGATGGCGTTCACGCGCACCTTCGGCGCGAGTTCCAGCGCAAGTGCGCGCGTGGCCATCACCAGTGCGGCCTTGGCCATTGAATACACCGCGTGCCCGCGCAGCGGGCGCTCGGCATACACGTCCACCATGTTGACGATCGCGCCGCCACGCGCGGCGAGGTGCGGCGCCGCGGCCTGGGCCAAGAAGAACGGCGCGCGCGCGTTGGATGCGAACAGCTCATCCCACTGCGCCGGCGTGGTGCTGCCGAGCACGGTGGGGCTGAACGCGGAGGCGTTGTTGACCAGCGCGTCCAGGCGGCCGAAGCGGCCGATGGTGCGCGCGACCATCTCGGGCAGGCGGTCGAACTCGGCGAGGTCGGCCTGCAGCAGCAGCACGCTGTCGGGCCGCAGCGCTTCGAGCTCGGCGGCGAGCGCATGCGCTTCGGCGCCGGAGCTGCGCCAGTGCAGCGCGAGGTCGTGGCCTTCGGCGTGCAGGCGGCGCGCGATGGCCGCGCCAAGGCGGCGTGCGGCACCGGTGACGAGGGCGACGGGGCGTTGTCCGGCCATGCGGGGCTCCGGGCTGTGGGGCATTCACGATAGCGCGTCGCGCACTGCACGCCTTCAGCTGGCGCTGTCCCTCCGACGTGGACAGTTCCGTATCCTGTGCAGGTCCGCAGCGGAAACCCCCATGCCCATCCCCTCGCCAGACCCCGATGCGCAGGCGCACAGCGATCGCCTGCGCGCGGTCATCCACGCCGACATCGCCGCTTCCGGCGGTGCCGTGCCGTTCTCGCGCTTCATGGAGCTGGCGCTGTACGCGCCGGGCCTGGGCTATTACAGCGCCGGCAGCACCAAGTTCGGCCGCGCCGGCGATTTCGTCACCGCGCCCGAACTCGGCCCACTGTTCGCCGAATGCGTGGTCGAGGCGCTGGCACCGGTACTGCGCCAGCTGGGCGAGGGCGCCGACTTCGTCGAGATCGGCGGCGGCAGCGGCGCGTTCGCCGAGGTCGCGCTCGGCCACCTCGCCGCGCTCGACGCGCTGCCCGCGCGCTACGCGATCCTGGAGCCCAGCGCCGACCTGCGCGAGCGCCAGCGCACGCGGCTCGAACAGCGCCTGCCGGCGGCCGTGTTCGAGCGCGTGGAATGGCTGGACCGCCCGCGCGAGGAGGCGTGGCAGGGCGTGCTGTTCGCCAACGAGGTGATCGACGCGCTGCCCACGCCGCGCTTCGTGATCCGCAACGGCGGGGTCATGGAAGAAGGCGTGGCCAGCGCATCCGGTGGCGGTTTCCGCCTGGTCGAGGTGCCGGCCGATGCCCTGATGACCGCGGCGGTGCGGCATGTCGAGCAGCAGCGCGGCGACGGCGCGTTTCGCGAGGGCTACCGTTCCGAACTGCTGCCGCAGCTGCCGTACTGGATCCAGGCGGTGATGGGCGCCATGCAGGCCGGCGCCATGCTCTTCATCGACTACGGCCACCCGCGCCGCGAGTACTACGCGGATACCCGCCCCGACGGCACGTTGCGCGCGTTCTACCGCCACCACGTGGTGCAGGACGTGTTCGCGCGCGTTGGCCTGCAGGACATCACCGCCTCGGTGGACTTCACCGCGCTGGCCGAAGCCGGTACCGGCGCCGGCTTCGAGTTCGCGGGCTACTGCTCGCAGGCGGCGTTCCTGCTGGGCAATGGCCTCGAGCAGCGGCTGGCCGCGCACGAGGCGGACGCGCCCGGCGACCGCGCGCGCTTCTCGCTGCGCCAGCAGGTGCAGCAGCTGACCATGCCCGGCGCGATGGGCGAACGCTTCCAGGCGATGGGCTTCGAGCACGGCGTGGCGTTCGAGGCCGCGTTCCTGGCCGGGGACCTGAGCTTCCGGCTGTGAGCGGCCGCCGCTTCGGGCGTTCGCTCAAGCCGCTGGCGCACCCGCTGGCGTGGACCACGCTGTGGTGCCTGGCGATCGCGGCGGTGGTGGTGTTCTCGCTGCTGCCCGCGCCGGATCTCCCCGACGCGCCGGGCAGCGACAAGCTGCACCACTTCATTGCCTACTTCGCGCTCGCCGCCAGCGCGGTGCAGCTGTTCGCGCGCTGGCCGGCGCTGTTCGGCGCGGGCCTGGGGCTGGTGCTGCTCGGCGTCGGCCTCGAGCACGGCCAGGAAGTGCTGACCGGCACCCGCATCGCCGACCGCTGGGATGCGCTGGCCAACACCCTGGGCGTGATCGCCGGCCTGTTGACGCGCCTCACGCCGATGAAGGACGTGCTGCTGCGTTGGGATACCCGCGGGCGCGCGAACGCCTGACGGCGCGGCTCAGGCCCTGGCGCGCAGCGTGCGTGCCGCGGCGAGCGCGGCGACCCGTGCGTCGCGCAGCGCCGCCCCGAAGGCCGGACCGTCGAGGTCCTTCGCCGCCACGTCGGCGCCGCTGATCGCGGCAGCGGCATCGCGCAGCCGCACCAGCTCGGCGGCCTGCGGATATGCGTCCTCGGACGCACCGCCGCGGCCGCGCTTGTCGGCTTCGCACACGGTTGCCAGGCGGTGGATGCGCTCGGGCTTGCGGAAGCCGTCGCAGCGCGCCAGCAGGTCATGCACGGTCTGGTCGCGCAGCTCCGCCAGGCGATGCACGTTGAGGTGTTCGCGGCAGGCGAGCAGCGCCAGGTCGCGGTGCGCGGCGGGCACGCGCAGGCGCGCGCACAGCGTGCGCACCGGCGCCAGTCCGCGCTGCTCGTGCATCACGTGCGCCGGGAGCTTCGCCGCGGGCGTGAGCGCCTTGCCCAGGTCGTGCACCAGCGCGGCAAAGCCCACCTCGTCATCGCCCGGCGCCAGCCGCGCGGCCATGTCGCACACCATCTCGACGTGCACGCCGGTGTCGATTTCGGGGTGGTACTCGGCGCGCTGCGGTACGCCGTACAGCGCGTCCACCTCGGGCAGCACCACGGCCAGCGCGCCGCAGTCGCGCAGCGTGCGCACGAACGCCGATGGCGTTGCCGAGCGCAGCGCGCGCACGAGTTCCTGCCAGACGCGTTCGGGCACCAGGTCCGCCAGCTCGCCACCGGCCACCATCTCGCGCATCAGCGCCATGGTGTCGTCGGCCACGTGGAAGCCGAGCGAGGCGAAGCGCGCCATGAAGCGTGCCGCGCGCAGCACGCGCAGCGGATCCTCGGCGAACGCCGGTCCCACGTGGCGCAGCACGCGCGCTTCGATATCGCCCTGGCCACCGTATGGATCGACCAGCCGGCCATCGGTGCCTTCGGCGATCGCGTTGATGGTGAAGTCGCGGCGGCCGAGATCCTCCTCCAGCGTCACCGACGGATCGGCGTCGACCACGAAGCCGCGGTGTCCGCGCGCCGACTTGCGCTCGGTGCGCGCGAGCGCGTGCTCCTCGCCAGTCGCGGGGTGCAGGAACACCGGGAAATCACGCCCCACCGGCCTGAAGCCGGCCGCGAGCATGGCCTCGGGCGTGGAACCCACCACCACGAAGTCGCGGTCACCCGCCGGCAGGCCCAGCAGCCGGTCGCGCACGGCACCGCCGACCAGCCAGGTCTCCATCAGGCCGCGGGGCAGGCGAAGGGCTTGCGCGCGCCGCCGCTGCGGCCGTGCATGCGGTCGCTGACCGCGACCGCCTTGCCGTCCAGGCGCCAGTCGTAGATCACGCTGAAGGCGAGCACGCGCGCCACGTAGTCGCGGGTTTCCTTGTAGGTGATCGTCTCGATCCAGAAATCGGCATCCATGCCGGGGCGCTGCGCCTGCCAGCGCGCGGTGGGCGTTGGGCCGGCGTTGTAGGCGGCGATCGCCACGTAGGGCAGCGCGTACTTGTCCTTCATCTCGCGCAGGTAGGCGGTGCCGATGCGGATGTTGGTGGCCGGGTCGTACAGGCTCTCCGCGCCGGACCAGGGCAGGCCCAGGCGCGCGGCCACGCCGGCCGCGGTCTCCGGCAGCACCTGCATCAGGCCGCGCGCGTTGGCGCCGGAACGGGCCTTGGGATTGAACACGCTCTCGGCGCGGATCTCGGCCGCCACCCAGGCCGGGTCCAGGTTGTTGCGCGCGGATTCGGCGCGGATCAGCGCGTCGTGGTGCAGGGGGAAGCGCAGCGCGTACAGGCGCAGTTCGTCCGGCTTGCGTTCGCCGCCGGCATTGACCAGGCCGAACACGCCGCGGTCGAACCAGCCGTTGTCCTGTGCGACCTCCACCGCCAGCCGGCGCTGGTCGTCGTTGAAGCGCGCCAGCGCGGCGCGCCATTCGCGCTCGGCCCACGCCCCGCGCTCGACGCGGTACAGCGCCATCGCGCGCCGCAGCGACGGATCGGCGGCCACCGCCGCCTTGGCCGCCGGCGTGGAGGCATGCTCGAGCGGACACAGCGCATACGGCAGCTTGCCGCGGTCGGCGGCCAGGAAGCCGTGGAATTCGGGCGCACGCGCGGCGGCGGCATACAGGGGCTGCGCGCCGGCGCGGTCGCCGGTCAGTTCGCGCAGGCGCGCGGCGAAGTAGCTCCAGCGCGAATCCTTGCGCTGCGTGTCGCCCATGCGCGCGATCGCGGCCAGCGCCGCGCGCCAGTCGGTGCGTGCCATCGCCTCGCGCACGCGCCATTCGTGCAGGCGCTCGTCGTAGGCGGCTTCGGGCACCGTGGCCAGGCGGCGCGTGGCGCCCGGGTCGTACGAGGCCACGGTCCACAGCGCGATGTCGTACAGCACGCGGTTGCGCTCGGCGTCGCCGAATGCCAACGCCTGTGCGACGCGCGGCAGCAGCGCCTCGGCCGCGCCGGGGTCGGCCTTGGCCAGGCGCGCCAGCCCGTGTGATGCCACCAGGCGGCTGCGCGCGGTCTTCGGCCACTGCAGTGCGCGATCGTCGGCCTTGTCGAGGTAGGCGGCATAGGTCTCGGCCAGCGTGCGTTCGTCACCGCTGAATCCGCGCGCCGCGGCACGCACCACGCCCGGTTGCCCGGCTGCGATCGCCTTGTCGATGCGCTCCCAGCGCAGCGCCGGCGCGAGCCCGCCGCTGCGTTCCAGCGCGGCGATCGGCGTATCGCAGGCGTCGGGCAGCGACTTCGCCGCGCCGCGCCACAGCGCCTGCACCTCGCTGGTCCATTTCGCATCGACCGCACCGGTCTGCGCGCGCGCCTCGAGTTCGTGGCAGCGCAGCGCGGTCGACGAAATCCGCGGCGACCACGCCGCGCGGAAGCCGGTCCAGTCGTCGCGCTTGGCCAGAGACGCAAGCCAGGCCTCGCGGAACGCCAGTTCCACCGGCTGTCCGGCCTGACGCGCGACGAAGGCCTGCGCCTGCGCGGCCGGCAGCGTGTCGATGTCGCGGCGCAGGCGCGCGAATTCGATCCAGCCCTGCAGCGGATGGTCGTTGCGCAGCGCGGGCGTGGGCGCGGGCAGGCCGATTTCGGCGGCGGAGAGCGCGCGCCGTGCAAGGTCGTCGTCGGGTTGCGCCTGGGCGCACGCGGTGGTCGCGGCCACCAGCAGCAGCGCGGCGACCAGTACGATGGGCGTCTTGTTGTCTGGCATGGCGGGACTATAACGGATGGTTTCTGTACGACTCTTGGCGTCGCGTGCGTGATCGAAGGCCTGTGGATCTTCCCGTTGCTGGGCATCGTGGCGGGCGTCATGGCGGGCCTGCTCGGCATCGGCGGTGGCCTGGTGCTGGTCGCCGCGCTGGCCTGGCTGCTGCCGCTGCAGGGCGTGCCCGCGGATCTGGCGATGCATGCGGCGCTGGCGAGTTCGATGGCGAGCATCGTGATGACGTCGCTGTCGTCGGCGTGGTCGCACCACCGCCGCGGCGGCGTGCTGTGGCCCACCGTGCATTGGATGGTGCCCGGCCTGCTGGCCGGTGGCTGGCTGGGCAGCCGCTTTGCCGTCAGCCTGGAAGGCGACGTGCTGCGCTGGATCGTGGCGTGCTACTGCCTGCTGGCCGGCGCGCAGATGGCCTTCGGCCGCGCGCGCGGTGACGACGCGGGTGCCGCCAGCGTGGTGCCCACCGGCCCGGCCATGACCACGGCGGGGCTCGGCATCGGCGCGCTGTCGGCGGTGGTGGGCATCGGCGGCGGCAGCATCACCGTGCCGCTGCTGGTGTGGCGCGGCGTGCGCGCCGTGCGCGCGGTGGGTACGTCCTCGGCCTGCGGGTTCGCCATCGCCGTCGGCAGCGTGCTCGGCTATGCGCTGAATGCGCCGGAAGGCAGCGCGTTGCCACAGGGCGCGGTGGGCTACGTCTACCTGCCCGCGGCGATCGGGGTGGCGCTGACCTCGATCATCGCGGCGCCGTTCGGCACGCGCATCGCGCACGCCATCAGCGGGCCCGCGCTGCGCCGGATCTTCGCGGCGTTCCTGGTGGCCGTCGGCCTCAGCCTGGTGCTGTAGGCGGGGCCGGGACCGCGGGAAACCCGGGGGGCTTGCGGTGGTTTTACGTTTTGTTTACAAAAGGCCGTCGAGCGGCCCGGGGGCAACGTCGGCACCATCCCTCCCAGGAGAGATCCATGCCCATGCCCGCCCCGCGCACGCTGTCGGCTGCCATCCAGTCGGCGTTGCTGCTCTTCGCACTTCCCGGACTCGTCCTCGCGCAGGACGCCCCCGATCCGGCCACCACCCTCGACACCGTCACCGTCACCGGCTCGCGCATCAAGCAGGCCGAGTTGGAGACGCATGTGCCGGTGCAGGTCCTGACCCGCGAGGACATCGACCGCAGCGGCTTCAAGTCGGTGTCGGACATCGTCCAGAACCTGACCGCCAGCGGCGCCGGGCTCAACACCAAGTTCAATTCCAGCGGCAACTTCGGCTTCCCGCCGGACGGTGGCGGCGTTGGCGCGGGTGCAGCCACGGTCGACCTGCGCCACCTCGGCCCCAAGCGCGTGCTGGTGCTGGTCGACGGCATCCGCTGGGTCAATGAATCGTCCGGTTCGGGCGTGGGCTCGGCGGTCGACCTCAACACCATTCCGCTGGCGCTGGTGGACCGGATCGAGGTGCTGGAAGACGGCGCCTCGTCGATCTACGGCTCCGATGCGATCGCCGGCGTGGTCAACATCATCACCCGCCGCGGCGGCGAGGGCGGCAGCGTCGAAGTGCATTACGGCACGCGCGAGCAGTACGGCGGCGACACCTGGGGCGCCGACCTGTCGTTCGGTGGTGCCAGCGAGCGCGTGCAATGGTTCCTCGGCGCGTCGTACTTCCGCCAGGACGAGATCGCGTCGGGCGAATACGGGCCGGCCAGCCTGCCCGTGCCCGGCACCGGGCTGTCCAACGGCAGCTCGGCCACGCCGCAGGGGCGCTTCGTGTTCAGCGACCCCAACACCGGCGCGACCTACAGCATCACGCCCAACACGGGCGTCTCCAGCCCGGTGTTCGACCCCGCGCAGACCGGCTGCGTGCGCACCGACGACTTCCACTGCTTCACCACCGCCGACCGCTTCAACTTCGCGCCCTACAACCTGCTGCTCACGCCATCGGAGCGCAAGACGGTGTTCGGCCAGGCGCGCTTCGCGTTCACGCCGACCTTCGGCGGCTACGTGCGCGCGCTGTACAACGAGCGCACGTCCGCCAACCAGGCGGCGCCCGAGCCGTTCTTCCTCGGCACCGACGCCGGTGTCTACAACGACTACGCCGAACGCACCCTGGTGATCTCGGCGCTCAATCCGTACAACCCGTTCGGTTTCGACCTGACCACGGTGGGCGCGGATGCCAACCTGTTCCTGCTCGGCCGCCGCCCGGTCGAGGGCGGGCCGCGCCGCTACCAGCAGGATGTCGAGACCTGGTACGTGGCGGCGGGGCTTGAAGGTGCGTTCAACGTCGGCGAGCGCGCCTGGAACTGGGACGTCAACCTGGTGCGCAGCGAAAGCCAGGCCGACCAGACCAACACCGGCAGCTACAACCTGCGCCGCATCAACGAATCGCTGGGCAATCCCGCGGCCTGCGCGGCGATCAGCGGCTGCGTGCCGCTGAACATCTTCGGCGGCCTGGGCTCCATCACCCCGGCGATGCTGGCGTTCATCCAGCCGGTGGTGCGCGACCGCAGCGAGAACTCGCTGACCCTCGCGTCGGCCAACGTCACCGGCGCGCTGTTCGAGATGCCGGCCGGCCCGCTCGCGTTCGCGGCCGGCTACGAATACCGCAAGTACGAAGGCAGCTACCAGCCCGACCCGATCACCGTCGCCGGCGAGTACAACGGCGTGCCGTCCGGGCCCACGTCGGGCGGCTACGACGTCAACGAGGCCTACGTCGAATTCGCGGTGCCGCTGATGAAGGACACCGCATTCGGCAAGTCGCTCGACCTGAGCATCGCCGGCCGCTATTCCGACTACTCGACCTTCGGCGGCGAGAGCACCGGCAAGCTCGGCCTGCGCTGGCAGCTGGTCGATGAACTGGTGTTCCGTGGTTCGTTCGCGCAGGGCTTCCGCGCACCGTCGATCGGCGAGCTGTACGGCACGCTGTCGCGCTTCGACGCCACCTTGGTCGATCCCTGTTCCGGCGCCGCCGGCGCGGTCACGCCGGAGTGCGTGGCGCAGGGCGTGCCACCGGACTACGAGCAGACCAACCCGCAGATCTCGGTGGTGACCTCCGGCAACGCCGCCCTGCAGCCGGAAACCAGCCGCAGCCTGATGCTGGGCGCGGTGTGGAGCCCGTCGCTGGCGGCCAACACCGCGTGGTCGGAGCGCCTGGACCTGGGCGTGACCTTCTACAAGCACACCATCGAGGACGCCATCCAGGCACCGGACGCGCAGTCCATCCTCGAGCGCTGCGTGTTCGACGCCGATCCCATTGCCTGCGCCTCCTACGAGCGCAGCGCGCGCGGCCAGATCGTGCGCTTCGACGACATCCTCGACAACCTCGGCACCATCAAGACCGACGGCTGGGATTTCAGCGTGGGCTGGCTGCTGCCGGAGCAGGGCTGGGGCCAGCTGCGCTTCGACGCCAAGGCCACCAAGGTCGGCCACTACGAGCTGGTCAACGAGTCCGGCCAGCCGGAACCGCGCGGGCCGGGCGTGGAGGTCAACGACAGCTCCATCCCGGAATGGACGTCCAGCCTGACCAGCGAATGGAGCCGCGGGCCGTGGGCGGCGACGTGGGCGATGCGCTACATCAGCGAGCTGACCGAGTCCTGCGGCGGCGCCAACGGCTTCCCGATCTGCGATGACAGCGACAACGACCTCAACCGCCTCGGCGCCACCACGTACCACGACCTGCAGCTGGCGTGGAACAACGACGCGTGGCTGCGCGGCGTGCGCGTGGTGCTGGGCGTCAACAACGTCACCGACAAGGACCCGCCGATCTGCCTGAGCTGCTCGCTCAACGGCTATGACGCGGCGACCTACGACCTGCCGGGGCGGTTCTGGTACGCGCGCCTGGGCGTGGATTTCTGATGCGGGACGGCCAGCCGGCATGCGTGCCGGCTGGCCCGTCGCCTTGCGCTACAGGGATGGATCGATCAGGTACTTTCCGCCGGTGGCCTTGCGTTCGTACTCGCGCAGGATGTCCAGGCTGAGTGCATCGCGCAGGCTGATGGTGCGCGTGTAGCGGCTGGCAAAGGTGGTGGTGAGTTCGTCCGCCACGCGCTGGCGCATCCGCGCCACGACCTCGCGTCCGGCCTTCTGCAGGAACGGGAACAGCAGCCACCCGCCGACGCTCCAGGTGAAGCCGAACGTGCGGTTGAGCACCGTCGGTCCCATGTCCAGGCTGCCGTAGATGTAGACCTGCTTGGGCGCGTTGGAGCCGTAGGGGCTGTAGCCGGCGCCACTGCGATCGGCGCAGGCTTCCATTGCCTGCAGGATCTGCCCGGCCAGCGTGCCGCCGCCGATCGCGTCGAAGGCGATGGTGGCGCCGGTATCGCGGATGGCCTGCGTGAGTTCGGCCTGGAATCCGGGCGACGTGCTGTCGACCACATGCCGCGCACCCATGCCGCGCAGGAGCTCAGCCTGCGCCTCGCTGCGCACGATGTTGACCAGTGGAATGCCGTCCTTCAGGCAGATGCGGTTGAGCATCTGTCCGAGGTTGGATGCCGCGGCGGTGTGCACGATCGCGCGATGGCCCTCGGCCTTCATGGTCTCGGTGAAGCCGAGCGCGGTCAGCGGGTTGACGAACATCGACGCGCCGTCGGACGCGTTGGCGAATTCCGGCAGCAGGATGCAGTCGCGCGCCGGCAGCCTGCGCAGCTGCGCGTACATGCCGCCGCCGAGCATGCCGACCTTGCGGCCGAGGAACTTGCGCACGTTCCCGCCGGCCTTGACCACGGTGCCCGCACCCTCGTTGCCGACTGCAAGCGACTGGCCAAGGCGCGCCTGGATCGCGCCCAGGCGCTGGCCGGGAATGTCGACCAGCACCACCGGACGCTCCGGCGTGCCTTCGCTGCGCGCGGTCGCCATGTCGGCCGGGCCGATCAGCAGGCCGAGGTCGGAGGGGTTGATGGGCGCGGCTTCCACCCGCACCAGCAGTTCGTCGGGGCCCGGCTCACCGGGCGTGACGTCCTCCAGGCTCAGGCGCAGCTGGCCGTCGCCGGTCGCCAGCGAGCGCAGCTCCAGGCCATGCAGTGGCGTGGTCCCGGTCATGGCTGCAATGCTCCGCCCGCATCCCTGGCGGCCCAAGGCTTGGGCTCGCAGAGCTCGACCTTGTTGCCATCCGGATCCATGCGTTGCCGGTGCCACGCGGCCAGCGCCTCGCCGTCGCCCCTGCCCTTGAAGAACACGCCACCGATCCCGGTCACCTTCGCCATCGTCATCTCCTGTGGTTATTGCGGGTCGTCCGGAGTCCCGGGTGCCTCGTCCCTGGGCAGGATCGCCGGGGTCAGCACCGAAGGGGTCGCGGTCTCCGACGAGAAGGTGAGGAACGCGAGATGCGCCTCGTAGCGCTCCAGCACGTCGTCGATCACCTGCTGCCTGGTCAGGCCCATCAGATCGTAGCCGCCCGAGCCGGTCTGGGTGAACACCTCGAGCCGGTAGTAGACATCGGTCTCGCGCGACATGCGGCCACCGAACATCGGCACCGGCGCTTCGACGATGGCGGCCTGGTAGTGGAAGTCGCGGAATGCATCCATCGACACCCGCAGCACCGGCTCGTCGATGCCGTGCGTGTTGGCCAAGGTGCTGCGTTCCACCTGGTATCCCTGTCGTGCGAACTCCGCGGCGACGTCGTCCAGCGCCGGGCGCACGGTGCGCTCGAGGAACTGCGCGACCTGGCGCAGCGACGGAAACGCGCGCATCTGTTCCAGCCGCTGCTTCCACGAGCGCTCCGGCACGTGGCCACCGGTCGAGGCCATCGACGGCCGGCGCAGCACCTGGCCCTCGCGCTCGGCGCGCTCCATGCGCAGCACCTTGTGGAACGACGCCATCACCAGATACGCGATGATCGTCACCGGCAGCGCGAAGATCAGCGTCGCGTATTCCATCGTGGTCACGCCGCCAGCCAGCAGCATCGCCACCGTGAGCACGGCGGTCAGCACGGCCCAGAAGATGCGCAGCCACTTCGGGCCGTCGTGCGAGGGATCCGGGATGGATGCGGAGAAGTTGGACATCACCATCGCGCCGGAGTTGGCGCTGGTGAGGTAGAACAGCAGCCCCGACAGCGTGGCCAGGCCGACCAGGAACATCGGCCCCGGGAACATCTGCAGCAGCGCATACCAGCCCTGCTCGGGGCTCGCGACCGCGAGTGCGGCGAAGTCCGTATTGCCCTGCAGCACCTGGAACAGCGCCGAATTTCCAAACAGCGAGACGATGATGAAGTCGCACAGCACCGGCGCGGTGATCGCCGCGATCACGAACTCGCGCAGCGTGCGCCCGCGCGAGATGCGTGCGAGGAACACGCCCACGAACGGCCCCCACGCCAGCCAGAACGCCCAGAAGAACAGCGTCCAGCCGCCCATCCAGTCGGCGCCGCCGGGCTCGTAGGCGAAGGTCTGCAGCGTGCGCGCCGGGAAGGTCACGATGAAGCGGCCGATGTTCTCCACCAGCGCGTTCAACAGGAATGCCGTCTGCCCGGTGACCAGGATGTACACCATCATGGCCAGCGCGCTCCACAGGTTCAGCTCGGAGATCACGCGGATGCCGCGGTCCACGCCCGACGTGGTTGCGGCGATGGTCAGCACCACCGCGCCGATGACAAGTGAGATCTGCAGCGGCAAACCCTGCTCAAGCCCGAAGATCAGCGCAAAGCCGACGTTCAACAGCACCACGCCGATGCCCATCGACGTGGCCACGCCCATCACCGTGCCGATCAGCGCGATGATGCTGATGCCGTCGCCCAGCGGGCCGCGCACGCGCTTGCCGAGCAGCGGATAGAGCGCGGCGCGGATCGACAGCGGCATGCCCCAGCGGTAGGCGAAGTAGCCCATCGCCATGCCCAGCAGCGCGTACATCGCCCAGCCGGCAATGCCGTAGTGGAACATCGTCCAGACCACCGCATCCTGCATCGCCGCGGCCGAAGAGCCGTCACCCGATGGCGGATACAGGTACTGCACCACCGGCCCGGTCACCGAATAGAACAGCATGTCGATGCCGACGCCCGCGGCAAACAGCATCGCCACCCAGGTGCCGAGCTTGTACTGCGGCCGCGAATGATCGGGGCCGAGCCGCACATCGCCTTCCTTGGAAAACGCCACCCACAGGACGAAGCCGATCACCAGCGTCATCGTCAGCACGTAGTACCAGCCGAGGCTGGAGGCGATCCAGTTGACGGCGGCCAGCATGGACGTGCGCGCATGCGCCGGCACCAGGATGGTCCACGCCGAAAAGGCGAGGATCACCGCCGAGGAGATCAGCAGCACCGGCCAGTTGATGCTGGCCGTGCTGGTGTCCAGCAGTTCCTGCGGCCCCTTGCTGAGGTCGCTGCGCGACACCGGCGCGTCGTCGTCGTGCGGGCGTTCGGGCCGGCGCTCGCTGCCACCGAAGCGGCTGCGCTCCAGCGGTGGCGGCTTCCCCGGCTGGCCGGCGTCAAAGGGCTCGTTCCCGGGTGGCTCGGTCGGCATGCGCGCGCTCCATGGCCAGGCTCCGCAGCCGCCCGCGGCGAACCGGCATGGCGATGATGACCAACGGAAAGATCATCCGGCGTGAATGGTGGGCGGTCAGGCCGGTCGCGTCACGCTGGCCGGCAGACCGCGTAGACATGCTCCGTGCACGGCTCGCCCGCGGACACCACGTTGCGCGTTTCCACCTTTTCCATGCCCACCCGTTCCAGCAGGCGGATCGACGCCAGGTTGCGCACATCGGCAATCCCGACCACCCGTTGCGCGGGCGTGTGCGCGAAGACCATCGCGATCGCCTCCCTGACCGCCGCCGTCGCCAGCCCACGCCCCTGCGCCGCGCGGCTGAGCGTGAATCCGATCTCCAGCCTGGTGGCGTCGCTGGAGAGCAACAGGCCGATGTCACCGATCAGCGCCTGGTCGCTGGCCTGCGCAATGCCGATCTGGCACCACACCCCGGGCCGCAGCAGGTCCGCCGCGCCCATGTGGCGCAGGAACTCGCGGGCGTCATCGTCCGGCGTGGGCGCCCAGCCCTGGAAGCGGCCGAGTTCCGCGTCCTGGCGATAGGCCTGGAAGGCGCGGAGGTCGGAAGGCGCCAGCCTGCGGAGCATCGCGTCGCCGGCCATGCGGGGCAGGGGGTCGGCCATCGCGTCGCGTCGGGGCCTTCGGGTGTGGATCAGACCGCTGCGCGCCGCCGCTGCGGAACCAGCGCGGCGACGATGCGATGCCCCAGCCAGGCCATCGGCAGGTAGGCCACGACAAGGTCGAGCGCGCTGAACCACACCGGTGCCGGCAGCATCACCACGCTCGCAATACCGCCCAGCAGGAACGCCACGCCCACCGCCCACGCGGGGCCGGACGTGCGGGCAGGTGCAAGCAGGGTGGCCACCATTGCCCCCGCCAGCGTGCCGAGCGCATGCGCCAGGAACGGGAAGGTGAAGTGGCGCGGCTCGAACAGCGGCAGCGACGCCCTGAGGCCCTCGGCGGTGGTGGTGTCGGCGCCGCCGGGCAGCGGCATGACGCTGGCGCCCAGGCTGATCAGGCCCATGTTGACCACGCTGCCCACGACCAGGCCGATGACCGTTGCCGCGATGAGATGGAGTGCCCTGCGCATCGTGGATCTCCCTTTGCGTACCGTTGCGAACGCCAAGTATGTCGCCTGGCGGCCGCCGTGGCAGCGGCCACTTCATGCCATCGACACGGCGGCTATGCGATTTCACCCTGCCCCTTGGTCAAGGATTCCGCCCCATGCGACATGCAGCCCTCATCCTCACCGCGCTTGCCCTGTCGGCGGGCGTCTCCGGCACGGCGCGCGCGCAGCCGGTCGAGGCCGTGCCGTCGGTGGACCTCGCGCGCTATGCCGGCACCTGGTACGAGCAGGCACACCTGCCGCTGTTCTTCCAGCGCAACTGCGTGGCCAACACCACGGCCAACTACACCCTGCGCGACGACGGGCGCATCGATGTCGTCAACCAGTGCGACGACGCCAGGGGCAAGCGCACCGAGGCGCGCGGCATCGCCCGGAAAGTGGACGGCAGCACCTCGAAGCTCCAGGTGCGGTTTGCGCCGGCGTTCCTGTCGTTCCTGCCCGCGGTCTGGGGCGATTACTGGGTCATCGGCCTGGACCCGGAGTACCAGTGGGCCATCGTCGGCACCCCGGACCGGAAGTACCTGTGGTTCCTGACGCGTGAACAGGTCATCGCACAGGATGCGCTGGATGCGCTGGTCGCAAAGGCGAACGCCATGGGCTACGACACGTCGCGCCTGATCCACACGGCACAGCGCTGACGCAGCAGCCGCGCCAAGCCATTTCCAGTCGCTCGTTCCTACTCGGCGAACACCGACTTCATCTTTGCCTCGTCAACGTACTTGATGAAGTTCTGCGACTCCGCCTCGACTTTGGGATCGGCGAGCAGGGTGGTCATGGCGATCTCACCGAGCACCTTGAAGCTGTTGCCTATCGCCGCCGTACCCTCGTACTTCACGGCCTTGGCCGTTTCGTCCCTGCACGAATCCGTAAGCAGCATCTCAAAAACGCCCGCCGCCGCCTCCGATACGTTTGCCCTGTCTGAATCGCTAATCGTTGCGATCGCAGCTGCGCTCGGGTGGACCGACATCACCGAGAAGATCCACTTCGCCAACTCGATCTTGTCGGCGTCGCTTGTCTTCGTGACCAGGCATCTGGAGAGGTCATCGCTGTAGATGCCCGCGTTGGCGGCTCCGGGGAGCAGCATCGCGGCGACCAGCGAGAGGGCGACCGAAAATCCGACGATTGAGCGCATTCCATTGACTCCGCGATCCAAAGGGTTGACGGAGTTTATCGCCCGGCTCAAGCGGTGTCGCGAAGCAGTCGAGGCGTCAGCGTGGTCTCCGGATGGCCTCGACATGCGCGAGCGCCCCACCGTACCCGCCTTCTTCCGACGCCCGCAATTGGACTGGAACCCGCACCGGCTTCAGGCCCGCCCCATCGAACAGGTCAGCCGGTGTTGACCGCGTCCTGTGCCGGACCTCCGGACCCAATGGCAGGAGCTGCGCACCCGCCGTTGGAGGTACCGGAGGTGTCATTCCGTCCGTCGCGCGATGGTGCCTCGCACCGCGGCATGGATGAAATCGCGCTTCGCGTCGGTGTAACCCGCACGGTCATCACCGAACACCCCGGCCAGGTGCTGCTTCAACGCAGCGTAGCGCCCGGCAAGCGCTGCATCGCTGCGGAGGAGGTCGCGAAACCGCAGCTGCTCGCGCCAGATGGTGCCGCCCATGACGACACCATGCAGATGGAAATGACGCGGCCGCATGACAGGCTTGGCAAGGAAGCGACGGTCCGGGATCTCGGCTTCGTGCCGGGCGACATATTCGTAGCCAACACGCTCCAGCGCCGGTATCAGGCGCTCGATGTCGGCGAGGGAGTCCGCACCCAGCATCATGTCGATGACGGGTTTTGCGGACAGTCCCGGAACCGCGGTGCTGCCGATGTGCTCGAGCACGAAGTGCCGTGGCAGCACCGATGCCAGGGCCTTCGACTCCTCATGGAACCTGACCGGCCACTGGTCGTTGTAGGCGGCGATGACAACGGGGGCGCGGTGGGCCATGTGGATGCGGTACGCAGCTCAGCCCAAGAGCCAGGCCGCGCCGGCCAGGTTGAAGACGACCGTCGCCCAGAAGGTGAGCTGGAAGGATTGCTTGGCGGTCTTGTGGCGATACCGTTGCTGGGCGATCAACGCTCCCGGCCAACCGCCAAGGAGGTCAACGAGGTGCAGCGTGGCTTCGGGCGTGCGTTGCGCATCGCGCCTGGCCGCCAGCTTGTCCGAGCGGTACATGAGGTACGACAGCACGCTCAGTGCAAGGTATCCGGCAAGCAGCAACACCGGAATAACCATCCATGTAACAGATTTCCCCATGGTCATCCCAAAGCAATGGTCGTATTCAGACAAAGAAATTGACGCGAGATTGAGCGGCTCGAAGAGCTACGCGGGTTGTTGCACTTCGCGTGTTAATTCACCTGCCACTGGCGTCATGGCGTACTGCTCTCTGCTGTCTGGAGCGGGTTGGCTGCAACTGGCTTGAAGGTGTAATTAGCACTATCAAATACTGCCGTGAGCGATAAGGGTGTCGACCCAGCATTGATGAACGTGTGAGGCGTGTTTGCCGGAACACGAAGAATGTATGGGGCGGACACAACAAACGTCTCATCGCCAATCACATACGACATCGTTCCCGAAGTGAGAACGTGCGCCTCCTCACTCTCGTGAGTGTGCAGTGGAGGTCCTCCACCAGGTGAGGTCTCGGTGAGAATGAAGGAAAGCCCCTTGAAGCCGTGCTCATTTCCCTTCAAGAGATGAATCTTCTCGCCCTTTCCGGCCTCAATGATCGTCATCTCCTCGAGCTTGACTACGTAATCGCTCGAAGGATCTGTAGATGTAGGATTGGATTCTCCATGTCGCTTATCGTCGTGTCCGTAAGTAGCGAATGGAATCGCAACGAGCACCAGCGTCAGCATTTTCATGCACGGTCTCCGAATGGTTCCAGTGGCACCTAACACCTAAGTTAAGCCGCGCCGCAGCGGGGCGTGAAGCACATGGCAAGCTGTACCTGCCATGTGGTTTGCGCCCCGATGCGGTGTCGGCTTGAACGCATTGTTAGGTGCGCCCGCCGGACGTGTCAGACGCGAACTCTTTCACACCAGCAGCAGCGAGCTGTGCCCGTGCCTCCGGATCCTCCGCCACCACACGGTGAAGCGTATGAAACACGTATGTGCGGCACAAGCCTGGCCAAGCGACCAGCAGGTAGACCGCGCCTGCAGCCAGCCAGTCAGTTCGGGCCAAAGGCTTCCAGCCAGTGAAGTGTGCTGCGGCGGTGTAGCCAAGGACCAACAAGAGCACCCAGCGAAACCACACCCAGAAGCGAGTTCCCCACAGCACGTTCTTGAAATGACGGACTTCGGATGCCGTTAGTTTCACTTCATGCCTCCATGCGGTGCGATAGCGCGCCTAACGCCAGAGTTAAGCCGAGACGCGCAGTGGAGCGAAGCACATGGCAAGCTTTACCTGCCATGTGGTTTGCGTAACGAAGCGGCTTCGGCTTGAACGACTTGTTAGGCGGCAGCTGGCCCGGATGGTGCACTCACCGACCCGACACCCTGCAGCCCAACCCCTGAGCCGAACACTACAACACCTTGAGCCGATCTGGCCGTGCCGCTCGGTCGTTTCGCGATGTGGTCTGCGGCAGGCGTGCGAACCGCTGGGACGAGCGACTGTTGCCGAAGCTGAGGCTGCTCGGCAGCCACGAATACTCATGGGCACGATGTTGGCGCGGAGCCGGTTGCCGGCCTGGGCGATTCTCAACGAAGCGACCCTGCGAGCTGGCCAGGACTGTCCGAAGAGCAACCCGCGATGTGCGAGCGGGCTTGCCCAGTGACGCCTAACGCCAGAATTAAGCCGTGCCGCGAAGCGGCATCGGCTTGAATGAACTGTTAGGGCGCACCTGCACAAGTCAGCCCCGATCAATGTCTATGACATGGCGAGGCTGGAACCAAAGAGGCATGCCCGCTTGGATGGCGTCTGTGCAGTACGGGTCATTGTCCAGTGTTCCAAGGTACCACTCACCATGTCGCTCTTTGACTTGGACCCACATGCGCTCCCCGTGATCCACGAGGTCACCTGAGTCATTAGGTGCACGGATGTAGAAACGGATCTTGACGATTGACCCAGGCTCAAGCGACTGGCGGTCGTTGAGCGGAGGAATCCAGAAATTGTCTGGATTCTCGGCATGGGCTATCTCGCCGTCGTCGATCATCCAGCCATCAGCTTCCAATGTTGTCAATTGCGGAGTGGTCACGAGTGCGGCCTAACACTTAAGTTAAGCCGCGCCGCAGCGGGGCGTGAAGCACATGGCAAGCTGTATCTGCCATGTGGTTTGCGCCCCGATGCGGTGTCGGCTTGAACGCATTGTTAGGCCGCAACTCAGTTATTCACTTGCACTGCTTTCTCAAGCCGCTGCCCGTTCCGAACGAGCGCCACGGTTACGAGCTTGCCCTTGCGTTCCTCGGTCATCTTTCCGAACCCATCTTGATTGGGCACTCTTGCCCCATCGAACGCAATAATTACATCGCCGGGAAGGATGTCTGCTCTGAAGGCCGGGGTATCGTCCACGATGGTAAGAACAACAACGCCCTGATTGGTTTCCAGCGCTTGACGCTCTGCGTCATTCAGGTCGCGCACGAAGGCACCAAAGTTGAATCGCTGTTTTATGAAGTAAACGGCACCGTAGTCTGACCTATGGACGGTCATTGGAATGTAGGTTGTCTTACTGCCGTGGGTCGTGGTTGTGGAATTACCGTATGCGTTCACGGTGCCGCCTGAACCGTAAGCAGTAGCAGTTCCCGTGGTGTAAGAAGTGGTCGTTGTTGGAGTGGTCAAAGGGATGCTTGAAGAAATTGAACCGGTGTACTGAGGATTAAGCACCAGCACCAAGTCGGCTCCGACAGACTTTCCCTGCTTAAGCGCGGAGGATTCCGACTCGTTTGTCCCGCTATTGAACATTGAGTGTCCAATCATCACATAGCCGCGCTTCGCGTAAGCCGCAAGTATCGCTTCAGGGTCACCTGGCGAAGAACGCTCCAGAAGAGGCATGGCGGGTGGCGGAGCCGCTCGATAAGAAGCAATTGCGTCGGGTGTCGCGCCGGTAGCTGGCGTGTAGAAGGAGCTATAACCGCTCGCGCAGCTTACAAGCAGCAACGAGCTAGCTATTGAAAATGCAAGGCGGATGAACTTGAGGTTCATGGCTGTCCCCTATAGCCGTGAGAGTGGTTGAAGCGTACCACCGGATCGCGACGCGCTCGACTTGCGGCCTAACACCTAAGTTAAGCCGCGCCGCAGCGGGGCGTGAAGCACATGGCAAGCTGTACCTGCCATGTGGTTTGCGCCCCGATGCGGTGTCGGCTTGAACGCATTGTTAGGCCGCTGCCACCGTGATCTTTAGGCCAAGCGCATGCGCGACCTTGGATACCGTAGCGAAGCTTGGGTTTCCTTGCCCGGAAAGAGCCTTGTACAAGCCCATTCGGGTCATGCCGGTTTTCTCGGCGAGCTGGGTCATGTTGCGAGCTCGAGCCACATCTCCGAGCGCAGCCACCAGCAGCGCGGGATCATCTTCTTCCGCGCATGCGGTCAAATAAGCAGCAATGTCCGCTTCCGTTTCCAGATAATCTGCGGTGTCGTAGCGGCTGAACTTCTCTTTAGCTTTGGTCATGGCTAGTCCTCCCATTGCTTGGCAATGCCCTGCGCCAGCTTGATGTCTTGGCTTTGGGTGGATTTGGTGCCGCCGCAGAGCAGTAGCACAAGTGTTTGATTACGAAATGTGTAGTAAACCCGATACCCGGGGCCGTGATCTATTTTTAGCTCGCAGATCCCACCCTTGAGCGCTCGGTGCTGCCCTGGGTTCTCCAGCGACAACCGCCGGATACGCACCTCTATGCGAGCCTTTGCTTGACGGTCGCGCAAGGCGCGTAACCATGCATCGAAGGTGTCACTCTTGAGGATCTCGACCATGGCAGAGAGAGTAAACCATGGCTGTCTATGTGTCAACCATGGTTGACATCACCAGCGGCCTAACAACTAATTACACCCCATCAACGGGGCGGTAATGCCGGATTAGAGCCCATCTTTAGGGCGGTAGCGAGTACCGCTTCGATTTCGCCGGTATGTACCGAGCTCTCCGCTCAATGCACATCCATCGAACTTCGCCCTTGGGCGCGTCCGAAAGCCCTAGCGCCTCAGCGCCACATCCGGCACGTCCAGATCCACCGACAGCGCCAGGTGGTCCGAAAACGCCGCCGGGAATGCCTGCAGGTCGCGGCATGCAAGCTTGTCGCTCACCAGGATGTGGTCGATCGCCCGCTGCGGCTTCCAGCTCGGGAAGGTGTGCACCATGCACGCCGGCGGCTGCAGGCGGGTCTGCCGGAACAGGGCGGCCATTTCCGGGCGGTCGATGGTGCAGTTGAAGTCGCCCATCAACACCACGTGCGGCTGGTCGGCCAGCAGTTCTGCAATGAACGACAGCTGCGACGCGCGCGATTGCGCGCCAAGCGAGAGGTGGGCGACGGCAATGGTCAGGCCTTCGTCGCCTTCGCCAAAGCGCGCCAGCAGCACGCCGCGGCCGGTGATGCGGCCGGGCAGCGGGTAGTCGCTGATCGAGGTCGGTTCGAACTTGCTGAGCAGGCCGTTGGCGCTGGAGGCGAACTGCCCCATGCGGCGGTTGGGCTGGTGCGTCCAGTAGTCGAAGCCGCCGCGTTCGGCCAGGTAGTGGGTCTGGTTGGTGAAGCCGGAGCGCCAGCTGCCGGGGTCGGCTTCCTGCAGGCCCACGATGTCGTGGCGGCCTGCGAGCTTGGCGATGGTGTCCAGCATGCCGAGCTTGTTGCCGGCGGGCAGCACGTGCGACCAGCTGCGGGTGGCGTAGTCGCTGTAGCGGCGGGTGCTGGAGCCCGCCTGGATGTTGGCGCTCAGCAGCTTCAGCCGCTGCACGCGCAGTTCCTCGCGCGGCGCCTCGTCGGGCGCCGCGCCAGGAAGGATGGCGTCAGTTGCCGCCACCGGCCTGCATGGTGGCGCGCTCGCGCGCGATCAGCTGGTCGGTGATGCGCAGCACGTCTTCCAGCGAGCGCCCGCGCACGCGGTACTTGCCGTTGACCACCACGGTGGGCGTGGAGTCGATGCCGCTGCGCACGGCGAACTGCTTGGCGCGGCCCACCTTGGCGTTCACCGCGAAGCTGTCCATGGTGCCCTTGAGCTGCGCGCCGTCGACGCCCTGCTTGGCCATGAACTTGATGATGTCGTCGCTGCTGGCGTTCGGGCGCAGGCTGCGCTCGATGTGCATGGCCTTGAAGGTATTGGCATGCACCTTGTCCAGCGCGCCGATGGCCTCGGCGGCGAAGAACGCCTTGGGGAAGTTGTCCTGGTCGGAGAAAACCGCCGGCAGGTAGTTGAAGCGCACGTCGCCGGGCAGCTTGTTCTTCCACGCGGTGATCAGCGGGTCGAAGGCGGCGCAATGGCCGCAGGAGTAGGCGAACACCTCGACCACTTCGATCTTGCCGGCGAGCGGCGCGAACGGCTGGCCACCGGTGATCTCGACGTAGTCGGTGCCGGCCACGGGGCCGGGACCCTGCAGCGCGGCCTGCGAGGCGGCGGCGACGGCGGCATCGGCGGCGGGGTCGGTGGCAGCCGGCGCGGTGGCCGCGACGTCGTCAGTGGCCGCGGCGGCAGGCGCGGACGGGTCCAGCGCGGGCTCGTCCGGGATCGCGGCCGGGCTGGCGGCTTCGGTGGTGGCGGGGGCAGCGGCGGTGTCGGTGGCCGGGGCCTCGTCGCGGCTGCAGGCAGCCAGCAGCACGGTCAGCAGCAGGGGGGCGAAGAGCAGCTTGTTCATGGCATGGACTCGATGCGAACGGAAAAAAGGGGGTCAGCGCGCCTGGGCGGAGGCGCGCTCGCGCGCGACCAGCAGGTCGGTGTGGCGGAGCATGTCGGCCAGGCTGCGGCCTTTCACGCGGTACTTGCCGTTGACGATCATGGTGGGCGTGCCCTCCACGCCGGCGCCGATCATGAACTCGCGCGCGGTATGCATGCGCGCATCGGTCGCCTTGGACTGCATGGCGGTGGCCAGGCGCTTGGCATCGATGCCGAGCGTGGCGTACAGGGTGCCGATCTCGGCCGCCGTGGCGCCGCGCGCCGGCAGGCTCTGCTCCACATGGATGGCGCGGAAGGTCGCGTGGTGGGTGCGCGCCAGCTTGCCCATCGACTCGGAGGCGAAATAGGCGCGCGCCAGGCGGTCGTTGGGATCGAACGCCGCCGGCAGGTAGCGGAAGGCGACGTCGCGCGGCAGCGCCTTCGTCCAGGTATCGACCAGCGGCTGGAAGTCGTTGCAGACGTGGCACCAGTAGGCGAACACCTCGACCACTTCGATCTTGCCCTTGGTCACCTGCAGCGGCGCGCCGCCGGCGATGACCACGTAGTCGCGGCCTTCGACCAGGCCGTCGCCCTGCTGGGCCAGCGCGGGTGCGGCCGCGCACAGGGCGAACAGCAGCGGGAGAAGCAGGTGCGGGAGGCGCAGGGTCATCGACTTGGGCTCGTTGGCGGGGGCGGACAGCAAAGCGCCGGCACAGGAGTCTGGCCGGCGCTGCGATTCAGGCGTTGTGAAGACTCCGACCGCGGCGGTCGGCGCAAGTTCACGAAGCCTGCTGGGCGTCCGCTTCCGGCGCGGCGGCGGGCACGTCTTCCACCGGTGCCTCGCCTTCCGGCGCAGCACCTTCCGGCGCGGCGTCGACCGGCGCGGGCGCAGGTGCGGCGGGAGCCGGCGGGGCCGGCGGCATCTTGGCGATCGCGGCCAGCATGGCGGCGTCGGGACGCGTGTGCAGGCCCTGCATGTAGCTCGACAGCGCGCCGATCTCTTCGTCGGTCAGCTGGCGGGCGATGCTGGCCATGACGTCGAAGTTGGCGGTGTCGCGCGCGGTGGTGGTTCCGGTGCGGTATTCCTGCAGGCGGCGCGCGGTGTACCAGGACTGCTGGCCGCCGACGTGCGGGTACGCGGGGCCGGGGTTGCCGGCGCCGGTCGGGCCGTGGCAGGCCATGCAGGCCGGGATTTCGCGGGCGAAGTCGCCGCGGCGGAACAGCTGCTCGCCGATCTCGTAGAACTTCATGCCGGCGTAGGTGCCTTCGGCGACCTCGGTGTCGTCGGCGATGCCGGCCGACGACGGCTGGTGGGCGAAGTGCGCGCCGACGTCGCGCATGTCCTGCGCGGACAGCATCGACGCGAACGGCTGCATGATCGCGTTCTGCCGCTCGCCGCTCTTGAACAGTGCGAGTTGCTCGGCGAGGTAGCGTTCGCTCTGGCCGCCGATGTT
This sequence comes from Luteimonas sp. MC1825, assembly GCF_014764385.1. Taxonomy (NCBI): domain Bacteria; kingdom Pseudomonadati; phylum Pseudomonadota; class Gammaproteobacteria; order Lysobacterales; family Lysobacteraceae; genus Luteimonas; species Luteimonas sp. MC1825. The sequence goes on from NZ_CP061714.1 coordinate 308,209, forward strand.
GGGGTAGACCTCGGGGATGGTGCTCTTGCCATCCAGGCCGTGGCAGGCGGCGCAGGTGCCGGCCAGGGTGGCGCCGTTCTGGGCGTTGCCCGGCACGGTCTTGGCCAGTTCGGCCAGCGCGTCGACGGACTCCAGCGGCAGGGTCTCCACCGGCTCGGCTTCTTCCAGCGGTGCCACCGTGGTCTGGGCGAAGGCGACGGCGCCGATCACCAGGGCGGTGAGGCCGACGAGGGCGTAGCTGCGGGCGTGGCGCATCTTGCTGGGCTCCGTGGATCGGTCAGGCGGGGCGTTGTGCGCCCGCGCCGCGCTGGCGCCGGAAGGCGCCCGCAAGGCCTGCCATTATCTAGGGCGCAGCTTGGAACGGTCAAACCGGTCGGGCGGCCCGTGGCGCACCCGCCCATGCGATCCTGTGCGCATGGCCAATCCCCTTGCACGCGCCCAGTACCTGCTGGCGGCGCACAACCCGCGTCAGCTCCCGCCCGATGACGGCTTCGAGGTCGCGTTTGCCGGCCGTTCCAACGCCGGCAAGTCCAGCGCGCTGAACGCGCTCTGCCAGCAGAATGCGCTGGCGCGGGTGTCCAAGACCCCGGGCCGCACCCAGCAGCTGGTGTTCTTCGACCTTCCGCCGAACACCCTGCGCTACCTGGTGGACCTGCCGGGCTACGGCTACGCCAAGGTGCCGCGCGAGCTGCAGGCGCACTGGCAGGCATTCCTCGACCGCTACTTCCAGGCGCGCCAGGCGCTGCGCGGGCTGGTGGTGGTGATGGACATCCGCCACCCGCTGAAGGACTACGACCGGCACATGCTCGGCTACGCCGCCAACCGCGGCCTGCCGGCGCACGTGCTGCTGACCAAGGCCGACAAGCTCTCGAAGGGCAACGCCGGCGCGACGTTGCTGACGGTGCGCCGTGACCTGGCCGCGACCTACGGCGACACGGTGGGCGTGCAGACCTTCTCCGGCGAGTCCAAGCTCGGCGTGGACGAAGCGCGCAAGGTGATCTGCGGCTGGCTGGAGCTGCCCTGCAGCTGATGCGCCAGCGGCCGCCGGCGCGTCCCGATTGCGGGGATGGCGGCGACGCTGCAATCCGGTGGTGGGGCCGGTCGTGCGGAGGCCACAGGATATAGTGGCCGCTTCCTGCGCCGGGCCGCGACCGTTGGCCTTGCCAACAAGCGTCGACGAGCCCGCCACCGTGTCCAGCCCCAGTGAAAGTGCCAACCCCCCCATTCGCTCGCGCGACGAGCTGGTCGCCTATATCGCCGGCGGCGCGCGCGTGCCCGACGATTGGCGCATCGGCACCGAGCACGAGAAGTTCGGCTTCCGCCTCGACGACCTGCGCCCGCCGACCTTCGAGGGCCCGCAGGGCATCGGCGCGCTGCTCGACGGCCTGTGCCGCTTCGGCTGGGAGCGGGTGACCGAGCACGGCCAGGTGATCGCGCTGCTGAAGGATGGCGCGTCGGTCACCCTGGAGCCGGCCGGCCAGCTGGAACTCTCCGGCGCGCAGTTGACCACCATCCACGAGACCTGCCGCGAAGTGGGCAGCCACCTGCGCGAGGTCAAGGCCGTGGCCGACGAACTCGGCCTCGGCTTCCTCGGCATGGGCTTCCAGCCCAAGTGGGCGCGCGCCGACATGCCGTGGATGCCCAAGGACCGCTACCGCATCATGAAGTCGTACATGCCCAAGGTCGGCGACCTCGGCCTGGACATGATGACCCGCACCTGCACGGTGCAGGTGAACCTCGATTTCGCCAGCGAAGCCGACATGGTCAAGAAGTTCCGCGTGGCGCTGGCGCTGCAGCCGATCGCCACCGCGCTGTTCGCGGACTCGCCGTTCACCGAGGGCCAGCCCAACGGCTACCTCAGCTGGCGCTCGCACATCTGGACCGACACCGACCCCGACCGCACCGGCATGCTCGATTTCGTGTTCGAGGACGGCTTCGGCTACGAGCGCTACGTCGACTACCTGCTCGACGTGCCGATGTACTTCAGCTACCGCGACGGCATCTATCACGACGCCAGCGGCCAGAGCTTCCGCGACTTCATGCAAGGCCGCCTGCCGGTGCTGCCGGGCGCGTTGCCGACCATGACCGACTGGTCCGACCACATGACCACCGCGTTCCCGGAAGTACGCATGAAGAAGTTCCTGGAAATGCGCGGCGCCGATGGCGGGCCGTGGAACCGGCTGTGCGCGCTGCCGGCCTTCTGGGTCGGCCTGCTGTACGACGATGCCGCGCTGGATGCCGCCTGGGACCTGGTGAAGGATTTCAGCCGCGACGAACGCCACGCGCTGCGCGACGGCGTTCCGAAGCACGCCTTCAAGCTGAAGTTCCGCGACGGCACCGTGCGCGACCTGGCGCAGCGCGCGCTGGAGATCGCCTCCGCCGGCCTCGCGCGCCGCGCGCGCCGCAACGACGAAGGCCAGGACGAGACCCGCTTCCTCGAGCCTCTGGTCGAATACGTGATGGCCAACGAAACCCCCGCCGAACGCAAGCTCGCGCTGTACCACGGCGAATGGGCCGGAAACATCGATCGCGTCTTCCGCGAGTTTGCGTACTGAGATCGGTAGCCTGCAAGGCATGAGCAAGCACTCTCCGGAATCCCAGGACCTCGACGCGCCGCTGCGTGAGCAGCTCGACTTTGCCGGGACCGATACGTTGCTGCGCGATGACGTGCGCCGGCTGGGCGGGATGGTCGGCGAGATGCTGTCCGAACAGGTATCGCCGGCGTTGCTGGCGCAGGTGGAGACGGTGCGGCGGGCGGCGATCGCGCGGCGCGAGAGCGGGGCGCCGATCGATGAGCTGGCCGGGCACCTGGCCGCCGTGTCGCTGGACGACGCCGATGCGCTGGTGCGTGCGTTCTCGGCGTGGTTCAGCGCGATCAACCTGGCCGAGCGGGTGCACCGCATCCGCCGCCGTCGCGACCACCAGCGCAGCGACGAGGGGCCGCAGCCGGGCGGGCTGGAGGCGGTGCTCGGCGCGCTGCATGCCGATGGCGTGACGCTCGGCGAGCTGCAGGCACTGCTGCCCGCGCTGTGGGTGGAGCCGGTGTTCACCGCGCATCCCACCGAGGCCGTGCGCCGCGCGCTGCTGGCCAAGGAGTCGGTGATCGTGGAGCGGCTGGTGGCCGACATCGACCGCACGCGCACGCCGGACGAGCGCCGCAGCGACGAGTCGCGCATCCGCCAGGCGCTGGCCACCACCTGGCAGACCTCGGAAGCGCCACCGCTGAAGCCCACCGTGACCGACGAGGTCGAACACATCGGCCACTACCTCGGCGTGCTGTTTCGGGTGCTGCCGGCGTTCTACGAAGTGTTCGCCGATGCCGTGGACGCCATCTGGGGCGAGCGCATCGCGCTGCCCAACGTGTTGCGCTTCGGCACCTGGGTGGGCGGCGACATGGACGGCAACCCCAACGTGGGCGCCGACACCATCGAGGCCGCGCTGGCCGCGCAGCGCGCGCAGGTGCTGGGCCAGTACCGCGCGGAGCTGGCGGCGCTGGGCCAGGTGCTTACCCAGAGCCGCGGCCGCGCCGGCGTGGACGACGCGGTGGACGCACGGCTCGCCGCGTACAAGGCGCTGATGCCAAAGGCCGCGGCGCGCCTGCGCGCGCGCCAGGCGGACATGCCCTATCGGCAGCTGATGGAGCTGATGTCGGCGCGGCTGGCGGCGACCGCAGCCGACGAGGGCGCGCCGGCCGGCGCGGCATATGCCGGCGTGGACGACTTCCTCGACGACCTCGGGCTCATCGACGCCAGCCTTGCGCACCATCGCGGCCAGCACGCGGGCCTGTTCGCGCTGCGGCGCCTGTTGCGGCGCGTGCGCAGCTTCGGCTTCCACCTCGCCGCACTCGACCTGCGCCAGGACTCGGCCGCGCACGATGCCGCGCTCGCCGCGCTGGAAGGTGACGACGACTGGGCCACGCAGCCGCTCGACGCGCGCCTCGCGCGCCTGCATGCGCTGATCGATGCGCCGCAGCCGCGCGTGCCGGCCGCCGACGCCGCCAAGGCCGCGCTCGACGTGTTCCGTGCGGTGACCACCGCGCGCGCGCGCTACGGCGACGCCGCCTTCGGCCCCTATATCGTCAGCATGAGCCGCAGTGCCGCCGATGCACTCGCGGTGCTGGCGCTGGCGCGCATCGCCGGCTGCGTCGAGGGCGACGGCGCAGGCGAAGTGCCGCTGGATGTCGCGCCGTTGTTCGAGACCGTCGACGACCTCGATGCCGCCGCCGGCGTGATGCACGCACTGTTCGACGACCCGGTGTACCGCCGCCACGTGCGCGCCCGCGGCGATCGCCAGATCGTGATGCTCGGTTATTCCGACAGCGCCAAGGACAGCGGCCTGCTGGCTTCGCGCTGGGCGCTGCAGCGTGCGCAGGTCGACCTGATGCGGCTGGCGCGCGAGGCCGGCGTGCGCCTGGTGTTCTTCCACGGCCGCGGCGGCTCGGTAAGCCGCGGCGGCGGCAAGACCGAACGCGCGATCATCGCCGCGCCGCGCGGCACCGTCGACGGCCGCCTGCGCGTCACCGAGCAGGGCGAGGTGATCCACCGCAAGTACGGCATCCGTGCACTCGCGCTGCGCAACCTCGAGCAGATGACCGGCGCGGTGCTGCGCGCCAGCCTGCGGCCGCGTTCGCCGGAGCCGCGCGTGCAGGCCTGGCGTGCGATCGCCGATCGCCTGTCCGCGGACTCGCGCGCCTGCTACCGCGCGCTGGTGCACGAGGATCCCGGCTTCAACGCCTACTTCCGCGCGGCGACGCCGGTGGACGTGATCGAGCGCCTGCAGATCGGCTCGCGGCCATCGCGGCGCCGCGATGGCGGCATCGCCAACCTGCGCGCCATTCCCTGGGTGTTCGCCTGGTCGCAGAACCGCTCCGGGCTGACCGGCTGGTATGGCGTGGGCCATGCGCTGCAACGCGGCATCGACGAGCACGGCCTCGACGCCATGGCCGAGCTCGCGCGCGACTGGCATTTCTTCGCCGCCATGCTCGACGACGTGGAAATGCTGCTGGCCAAATCCGACCTCGCCATCTTCGAGCGCTACTCGCGCCTGGCCGGTGACGCCCATGACGTGTTTTTCCCGGGCATCGCCGCGGAGTTCGCGCGCACCCGCGACAGCATCCTGGCCATCAAGGGCGCCGACAGGCTGCTGGCGGGCGATTACCGCCTGCGCCTGTCGATCCGCCTGCGCAATCCCTACGTCGACCCGATCAGCCTGCTGCAGGTGGAGCTGCTGCGCCGCTGGCGCGCGGGCGGCAGCGCGGATGACGCGACCCTGCGCGCGCTGTTCGCGACCGTCAACGGCATCGCGGCCGGGGTGCAGAACACCGGCTGAGCGGCGCTAGACTTCGCGGACCCGACCACGGAACCGCCGCCATGTCCGCACCGCGCGAAGAACTCGTCTTCCACACCCACCCCATGTCGCGCGGCCGCATCGTGCGCTGGATGCTCGAAGAGCTGGGCGTCGAATACCGCACGGTGGTGCAGGAGTACGGCGGCAGCATGAAGTCGGCCGAGTACCTGGCCATCAACCCGATGGGCAAGGTGCCGGCGCTGCAGCACCGCGGCGTGGTGGTCACCGAAGCCGCGGCGATCTGCGCCTATCTTGCCGACGCCTTCCCGCAGGCCGGCCTGGCCCCGGCGCTGGACGACCCGGCGCGCGGGACCTACCTGCGCTGGATGTTCTTCGCCGCCGGCCCGGTGGAGGCCGCCGTCAGCGCGCGCGCGATGGGGTTGCTGGCGCCCGCCGAAAAGGCCGGCATGGTCGGCTACGGCAGCTACGAGCACACCGTTGATGCGCTGGAGCAGGCGGCCGCGGCGGCATCGCCGTGGCTGTTGGGCGAGCGCTTCAGCGCGGCCGATGTCTACGTCGGTGGCCAGGTCGACTTCGGCCTGGGATTCAAGTCGATCCCGGAGCGCCCGGCGTTCACCGCCTGGGCCGAACGCCTGCGCGCGCGGCCGGCCTACCAGCGGGCGCAGGCGCTGGACAATGCGCTGATGCCCGCGCGCGGCTAGCCCGGCTTTTCGGGCAGCCGCCGCGGTTTCGGCTTGGCCTTCGGTTTCGGCTCCGGCATCAGCGCGGCAGTGTCGAGCAGGAGCTGCTTCAGCGCTTCGGCATCGTCCAGCAGTTCATCGGCGACGGGATAGTCCTTCGCGCCGGGATACGGAGGCCGCAGTGGCAGGCCCGGTGCCAGGCGCGCCACTGCGGCGGAGGGTTTCACGAACAGGCTGTTGTCGCAGGCGAAAGCCACGACCTTGCCGTCCACGTAGACCGCGTACTCGCCGAACAGCTTCCTGTGGGTCAGGCGCTCGCCAAGCGCGGCCTGTTCGGCGATGTAGGCGAGGAAGTGCGGGTCGGTGGCCATGCGGGGATCGGTTGTTGCCCTGGGGCGATGGGTGGATGGTGCATGCATCGTCTTCCTTGGCCGCGCTCCCGGTCAAGTGTCGGCTGGTATACTCCCCCCCACTATCAACCGGGCCGCCCGCAGTGCCGCATTCGCCAGAGGAAAAGAAGAAGGTCCTCGCCCGCGTGCGCCGAATCCGCGGCCAGTGCGACGCGCTCGACCGCGCGCTTGGGGCCGGCGCCGACTGCGCGCCGGTGCTGCAGCAGATCGCGGCCATCCGCGGCGCGGTCAACGGGTTGATGAGCGAAGTGCTCGAGTCTCACCTGCGCGAGCAGTTCGGGCAGCCGGCGGCCGACGCGTCCGACCGCGACGCGCGCGTCGCCGAAATGACCGGCCTGATCCGTTCCTATCTGAAATGACCCATATCAAGCCGCCACGGCACCTCCGCGCCGCGGCCGCCGACCACGCCATTGCATTGCAGGAGTTGAAACCATGAAATCCCGTGCCGCCGTCGCCTTTGCCGCAGGCCAGCCGCTGCAGATCGTCGAGCTCGACGTCGCCCCGCCGCAGAAGGGCGAAGTGCTGGTGAAGATCACCCACACCGCGCTCTGCCACACCGACGCCTTCACCCTGTCCGGCGACGATCCGGAAGGCGTGTTCCCGGCGGTGCTCGGACATGAGGGCGCGGGCATCGTGGTCGAGGTCGGCGAGGGCGTGACCAGCGTGCAGCCCGGCGATCACGTGATTCCGCTGTATACCGCCGAGTGCGGCGAATGCCTGTTCTGCAAGTCGGGCAAGACCAACCTGTGCGTCGCCGTGCGCGCAACGCAGGGCAAGGGCGTGATGCCCGACGGCACGACCCGCTTCAGCTACAACGGCGAGCCGGTCTACCACTACATGGGCTGCTCGACCTTCAGCGAATACACGGTGGTCGCCGAGGTTTCGCTGGCCAAGGTGAACCCGGACGCGAACCCCGAGCACACCTGCCTGCTCGGCTGCGGCGTGACGACCGGCATCGGCGCGGTGCACAACACCGCCAAGGTGCAGGAAGGCGACACGGTGGCGGTGTTCGGCCTCGGCGCCATTGGACTTGCGGTGATCCAGGGCGCGGTGCAGGCCAAGGCCGGGCGCATCATCGCCATCGACACCAACCCGTCCAAGTTCGCGCTGGCCACCGAGATGGGCGCCACCGACTGCGTCAACCCGAAGGACCACGACAGGCCGGTGCAGCAGGTGGTCGTGGAGATGACCGGCTGGGGCGTGGACCACAGCTTCGAGTGCATCGGCAACGTCAACGTGATGCGCGCCGCACTCGAGTGCGCGCACCGCGGCTGGGGCCAGAGCGTGATCATCGGCGTGGCGGGCGCGGGGCAGGAGATCAGCACGCGCCCGTTCCAGCTGGTCACCGGCCGCAAGTGGCTGGGCACCGCGTTCGGCGGGGTGAAGGGACGCACGCAGCTTCCGGGCATGGTCGAGGACGCGATGCGCGGCGACATCCAGCTGGCGCCGTTCGTGACGCATACGCTGCCGCTGGAGCGCATCAACGAGGCCTTCGACCTGATGCACGAAGGCAAGTCGATCCGCACCGTCATCCACTACTGAGGTCTGCCATGGAACGCATTGAACACCGCGCCAGCTTCGGTGGCTGGCAGGACGTCTACCGGCACCGCTCCGAGGTACTCGGCTGCGACATGACCGTCGGCGTGTACTTCCCGCCGCAGGCCGCCGACGGCCCCTGCCCGGTGCTGTACTGGCTCTCGGGCCTGACCTGCAACGAGCAGAACTTCATCACCAAGGCCGGCGCGCAGCGCCATGCCGCCGAGCACGGGATCATCATCGTCGCGCCGGACACCAGCCCGCGCGGCAACGACGTGCACGACGCCGAGGGCTACGACATCGGCAAGGGCGCGGGTTTCTACGTCAACGCCACGCAGGCGCCGTGGGCGGCGCACTACCGCATGTACGACTACATCGTCGACGAGCTGCCGGCGTGGGTGGAAGCCGATCCGTCGGCCAGCGACGCGCGCGCGATCAGCGGCCATTCCATGGGCGGCCACGGCGCGCTGACCATCGCCCTGAAGAACCCGGGCCGCTACCGCAGCGTGTCGGCGTTCTCGCCGATCGTGGCGCCGAGCCAGGTGCCGTGGGGCGAGAAGGCGTTCGCTGCCTACCTCGGCGACGACCGCGCAGCGTGGAAGCGGCACGACGCGGTCGAACTGGTGAAGTCGGCAAAGGAAAAGCTGCCGCTGCTGGTCGACCAGGGCGATGCCGACGAATTCCTCGCCACCCAGCTGCGCCCCGAGCTGCTGCAGGCCGCCTGCGCAGCGGCGGACCATCCGCTGCAGCTGCGCATGCAGCCGGGCTACGACCACAGCTACTACTTCATCGCCAGCTTCATCGGCGAGCACATCGCGCACCACGCCAGGGCGCTGCGCTCCGCGTAAGCCGCTTGTCCGCTGATCCGCTCGGGTTCAAGCTTCGAGCCTGTCGAAGCGCAGGGGAGAGCGATCATGGAAACAGGTTCGATGAAGGTGCCGACGAGTATCTGGATCGTCGGCGTGCTGGCGCTGCTGTGGAACCTGATCGGAGTGGCGGCGTTCACCATGCAGGTGGCGATGCCGGAGCAGGCGCTCGCGGCGATGCCCGCCGACCAGCGCGCGATCTACGAGGCCACGCCTGCCTGGCTGTATCTCTTCTACGGCCTGGCGACCATTGGCGGTGTGCTCGGGTCCATCGGCCTGCTGCTGCGCAGGCGCTGGGCGGTGCCTGTGTACCTGCTGGCGCTGGTGGCCCTGGTGGTGCAGGTGCTCGCCAGCTTCGCGGTCACGCCGGCGTGGACCACGGGGGGTGTCTCAAGCCTCGGTTTCCCGGTGCTCCTGGTGGCGATCGCGCTCGGCCTGTGGTGGTTCGCGCGCTACATGGCCGCGCGCGGGGTCCTGCGCTGATCCGTGGTATCGCTCTGCCGTCGCCCAACCCCCACCGTGTAATCGGTCACGGCGAAGCGGCCGTCGCGCAGGGCCGTGGCGCCGCGCACCAGTTGCAGCGGCGCGGTGAACATCGGGCCGTCGCTCACGCAGGTGTGGAATTCGCCGTTCTCGCCGCAGGGGTCGACGGCCGCGGGTAGCGTATCCAGCAAGTCGGCGTCGAAATCGCGGCCGCTGAAGGCGGCATCGAGCTGCGTGGTGTCGACGCAGCACAGCTGCGCGCGCAACCCGCCGGCGAGCATGTCGCGCGCAAGCGCCGCGCTGTCGGCGCCGAACAGCGGGAACAGCGCGCTCCAGCCCAGCCGCGCGCACAGGGCTTCGCGCCAGCCGCGGATGTCGGCCAGCAGCAGGTCGCCGAAGGCGATGCGGGTGATGCCGGGCCAGCGCGCCCGCGCTTCGGCGAGCGTGGCGGCGAAGGCGGCTGCGTAGCAGGCGTTGTCGCAGCCGTCCGGTATGCGCATTTCCAGCAGCGGCAGCCGGGTAGCCGCGGCCTGCGCGTGCAGCACGTCGGCGCGCACGTGCTGCAGCGATGCGCGCTCCTCGCCCGCGCTGATGGTGGACAGCAGGCCGACCACGTCGACCTCGCCGCGCTGGCGCAGGGCCTGCAGCGCCCAGGCCGCGTCCTTGCCGCCGCTCCAGGCCAGCAGTGCGACGGGCCGCGGCGCCACGCCGTTCAGCCGGCGCGCACGTCGCGCAGTTCCCAGGCGCTGCCGGCCAGCAGGCGCATGCGGTGCTTGAAGACCGCGCCCGGCAGGACGGTGTCGGCGACCAGTTCCACGCGCGTCTCGCGCTGGGTGCCGGTGACGGTGGCGGATGAATCGATCACGCCAAGCGCGGGATCCACTTCGTCCGGTTCGTCCTGCGTGGCGCGCCAGCGCTGGAACAGGCCGTCGCCGCGCAGCGCGTCCTGCAGCTCGCGGGCAAAGGCGTCGGCACCCTGGGCAATGAAGGCGAACTCGCCCGCGGCGCGGGTGCGTTCCGGGTCGGGCAGGGCAATGAGGTAGCGCGTGGACATGGGCGTCTCCAAGGCTGCGTTGGCCCCAGCTTAGCCGGCGGCGGCGTGAGTCCGGCGTGCCCACCCCCGGCACGGCGGCGTCACGCCATCACGCAGTCACGGCGTGCCCAGGCGCTTGCGTTCCGCTTCACGCGCCTCGGCGCGCTCGCGGCTGCGGATGAAAAGCGGCACGCCGATGGTGATTCCGAACATGATCAGCGCGCCACCGATCGTGAGCCAGCCGACCGGCCGGGCGAACAGCTCGACGAAAACAGGATGCATGGCAGTCCCTCCCTCTGTGTATCCGGATCATCGGCCGTTGCAGGCCGGCGGGTGTTGACCGCGATCAAGGTCTGCGCGGTGCCTCGAGCGCTTCGACCACGGCCGATGCCACCAGCGCGGATGCGCGTGGGCCAAGATGGCCGTAGTCCCAGGTGGTGAGCTCGGCGGGCGTGTCGATGTAGGTCAGGCAGCCGCGCAGGTCGCACAGCGTGGCCAGTGCCGAGACATAGGTGACGTCGTCGCGACCGCTGAATGCGGTGCGCAGCGCGGCGTCCAGCGCATGCACCTCGGGAACGGTCTCGCCGCGCAGCCGCTGCGGCACCTGCAGGAACGGCTCCCGCGCATGGCGCTGCACGAGCAGCGCCGGCAGCCACGCGCGCCAGCGCGGCGCCGGCCCCAGCACCACCACCTGGCCCACGCCGGAGGCGTGCAGCGCTGCGATGCCGGGCTCGAGGTCCGCCAGCACCTGCGCCGGGTCCCGGTATTCGCGCCCGTTCCAGTAGGCGAACAGCAGCACGTAGTCCGGGCGCAGCGCAGCGATCCGCTGCAGCACGCGCGCGTTGTCGCTCCGGCACGGCTCCTTGCGGGGATCGACATAGGGCCGGCAGCCGCTGCGCGTGAACTGCGCCAGGCGCAGGCGGCCGTCCGCCACCTCGCGCATGCCCGGGTACAGCAGCGCGGAATGCGAATCGCCCCACAGCACCAGCAGCGGGCGTGGCGGCGAGGTCGGGGCGTCGACGCATTCGTCCGGGAATTCCGCCGGCTCGCCGGGCGCGCCGACCAGCGAACACGTCCCCTCGCGCGATGGCGCGCGCCAGTCGTAGCCGTAGTTGGCGTACTGCCGCACCGGTTCGCCGGCGCGCGACGCAACGCCCTGCAGCGCCCACAGCGCGAGGCCAGCCACCAGCACCATCGCCATCGCCGGCAGCAGCAGCCCCAGCGCGCGGCGCGCGCGCATGCGGTGCCGCAGCGGGCGTTCCACCAGCCACCAGGTCAGCCCCGCCAGCAACACGGCCAGCGCCACCAGCGCCAAGCGCAGGCCCGGTGCCACTTCGCCGGTGGCATGGATGCGCGCGAACGACAGCAGCGGCCAGTGCCACAGGTAGAGCGGATAACTGACCAGCCCGATCCACACCAGCGCGCGCAGCGACAGCAGCCGCTGCGCCAAGCGCGTGGCGGGCACCGCGGCGATCAGCAGCGTGGCACCGGCCACCGGCAGCAGCGCGCGCCAGCCCGGGAACGTCGACTGGTCGCTGAGGCCGACGCAGGCGGCGATGATCAGCGCGAGTCCGGCAAACGCCGCCAGTTCGGCGACCAATCGCGGGCGTTGCGGCACCGCGGTGGCTGCGGTGCCGCCCAGGCGGTGCGCCAGCCACGCGCCGGCCAGCAGCTCCCAGAAGCGGGTGAAGGGCAGGTAGAACGCGGCGCTCGCATCGCGCGGACTCAGCCACAGGCAATACGCCAGCGACAGCAGCCCGGCCACCAGCACCAGGCGGCGCGTGTCGACCCCGCGCATGGATGCCAGCACCAGCAGCGGCGGCCACAGCAGGTAGAACTGCTCTTCCACGCCGAGCGACCACAGGTGCAGCAGCGGCAGGGTCTCGGCCGCCGCGGCGAAATAATCGGTGTCGTGCCAGAACGCGAGGTTGGCGACGAAACCGGCGCTGGTCGCGGCATGGCGGCCGAGCGCGGCATAGTCGGCCGGCACCAGCAGCCACCAGCCGGCCACCAGGCACGCCGCCAGCACGACCACCAGCGCCGGGAACAGCCGCCGGATGCGGCGCACGTAGAACCCGCCGAACCCGAACGTGCCGGCGGCCAGGCCGTCGCGCAGGATGCCGGTGATCAGGAACCCGGAGATGACGAAAAACACGTCGACGCCGACGAAGCCCCCCGGCACGAGGCGCGGGAACGCGTGGTACGCGACCACCGCGAGTACGGCGATGGCGCGCAGGCCATCGACGTCCGCGCGGTAGCCGGGCGCCGCCCCCGGGGCCGCGCCTGCTGCCATCAGCGCGCCGGCGTGGGGTACGCGCGCGGCAGGTCACCGCGCGTGGCGTCCGGCGCGGGCCGCAGGTAGCGGTCGCGCAACTCGGTCTGCCGCGAGTGCATCTGGATCGCGCGGCCGTCGAACCACACCTGGCGGGCGACGCTGGCGACGTCGAGCGGGTCGCCGTCCCACAGCACCAGGTCGGCGCGCATGCCTGGCGCGATGCCGCCCAGCTCGCCGCCGACGCCGAACGCTTCGGCGGGCACGCGGGTCAGGCCCGCCAGGCCGTCTTCCCATGGCAGGCCGTGGGCGACCGCGTTGCCGGCCAGCTGGCGGATCTTGCGCGCGTTGTGCGAACTGTCGCCGGCCTGGCTGAAGCCGACGGTCGCGCCGGCCGCGCGCAGCCGCGCGGCGTTTTCCAGCGCCGCGTGGATGCGGTCGAAGTTGGACGGCAGGTTGTCGAGCGGGTCGACGAACACCGGCACCCTGGCCGCGGCCAGTTCCGGCGCCACGCGCCAGGCCTCGCCACCGCCGCGGATCGCGACCTGCACGCCGTGGCGCTTCGACCAGCGCAGCAGCTCGCGGATGTCGGCGGCGCGGTCCACGCCCACCACCAGGCGCCCACCGCCGTCGAAATAGCGCTTCAGCGTGTCGCGGCCGGCCGGCGTGAGCAGCGCCGCGTTGGAGCCCGCCGGGATCCGACCGCGCACTTCATCCACCAGCTGGTCGAGCAGCATCCACTGCGCCGCGCGCGAGCCGCCGGCGAGGCCCGCGGCACGGCCGCCGCCGAGCTGCACGAACAACAGCTTCGGGCCCGCCGGCTGGTCGCTGCCATCCAGGCGCATCACCGCGCCCTGGCCGCCGATGATCGAGCCGCCCTCGCCGGTGCCGGCCGCGAGCAGGGTGAAGCCAAGCCCTTCCACGCGCGCCACCGGGACCAGCAGCGAGTCCGCGTTGTAGGCGAGCGTGACGTCGAACTCCGGCCGCACCACCATCTCCTTGGACGCCGCCCCGAGGGCGAGCGTGGTATCGGTGGTGGCATCCTCGCCGGACACCTCGTCGATGCCGATCGCGGTGATGCCGGCGAACAGCGCCGGGGTGACCGGCTTGCCGTTGGCCTCGACCACCGTGGCGCCGGCCGCATCCAGCCCGGTGCCGACCGCGGCGATGCGGCCGTTGCGCACCAGCACGTCCGCGCCCTGCAGCGTGCCGCGCGCGGTGGCGGTGTGCACGGTGGCGTTGCGGATCAGCAGGTCCTGCGCCAGCGCGGGCATGGTGGCCACAAGCAGCGCGAGGGCCGCGAGCGGCGCGAAGCGGCGCGTGCCGCGCACGGCGCTCATCGGCCACCTCCGGCAGCCGCGCCCCGGCCAAGCATGAAGTCCGAGCGCGGCTGGCGCGACGGGTCGTGGCGGTCATACATGCGCGCGCCGTCGATCCACACCTGCTCGGCGAGCGCGTAGGAGCTGAAGGGGTTGCCGTTCCACAGCACCACGTCGGCGCGCTTGCCGGCCTCGAGCGTGCCGGTCTGGTCGAGGATGCCCATCGACTGCGCCGGGTTGCGCGTGATCCAGCGGATCGCGCGTTCCGGCGCGATGTCGATGCCGGCGCGGCGCGCGCTGGCCATCACCTTGGCCGACTCCTGGTTGAGGCGCTGGATGCCCTCCTCGGAATCCGAGTGCACGATGGCGCAGCCGTTCACTGCGCGGTCGACGATCGCCACGTTCTCCTGGATGCCGTCGAAGGCCTCCATCTTGAAGCCCCACCAGTCGGCCCAGAGCGCGCCGCAGACGCCGTCGGCGCCGAGCCGGTCGGCGATCTTGTAGGCCTCCACGCCATGGTGGAACGCCGCCACCTTGAAGCCGAACTCGTCGGCGAGGTCGAGCATGGTGACCATCTCGTCGGCGCGGTAGCAGTGGATGTGCACCAGGATCTCGCCGTCCATCGCCGCGGCCAGGGTCTCCAGCTTCAGGTCGCGCTTGCCGGCCTTGTCGCCGCCGGCACTGCGCTTGGCGCGGTAGTCGGCGGCATCGATGAACGCGGCGCGGTAGCCGGCCACGTTGCCCATGCGCGTCGCGGGGCCGCCCTTCTGGCCATAGACGCGCTTGGGGTTCTCGCCGCAGGCCATCTTCAGCCCGTGCGGCGCATCCGGGAATTTCATGCCCTGGTAGCTGGTGGCCGGCACGTTGCGCAGGGTCACGCCGCGGCCGCCGACCAGGTTGGCCGAGCCGGGCAGGATCTGCAGGCTGGTCACACCGCCGGCGAGCGCGGCGTGGAAGCCGGGATCCTGGGGCCACACCGAGTGCTCGGCCCACACCGCGGCGGTGACCGGCGAGGTCGCCTCGTTGCCGTCGCTGTGCGAGCGCGTGCCCGGGCTCGGGTAGACGCCGAGGTGGGAGTGCACGTCGATGATGCCGGGCGTGACCCACTTGCCGCTGCCGTCCACGCGCACCGCGTCGGCGGGCGCGTCGATCCCGCGGCCCACGGCGACGATGCGGCCGTCGCGCATCAGCACGTCGGCGCCGTCGAGGCGTTCGCCGGTGCCGGTGAGCACGGTGGCGCCGGTGACCAGCACCGGCGCGCTGGCGATTGCGCGGTAGGTGCTGGGATAGGCGTCGCCGGTGCTGCTGGCGCCAGGCTTCGCGCCGGCGTCGCGCGGGCCTGCGGCGCTGGTGCTGGCGCAGCCCGCGGCCAGCGCGGTGGCCAGCGCCGCGGCCAGCGCGGCGTGCATCGGATGCTTCATGGTGCGTTCCCCCGAATGGTCGCCCACCCTAGCCGGCCCGTGCGTCGGGCCGCAATGTGCGGAAGGTGGGGGCCGCCGTCCGCCTTCGCCGCGCGTGCAAGAATGTTCCGCAAAAAAGGAGCATGGGATGAAAGAGAAGGACGAGATCGTCAACAACTGGCTGCCGCGCTACACCGGCGTTCCGCTTGACGGATTTGGCGAGCACATCCTGCTGACCAACTTCGGCGGTTACCTGGGGCACTTCAGCCGCATGACCGGCGCCGAGGTGGTCGGCATGGACCGGCCGATGCCGAGCGCCACGGCGGACGGCATCACCATGATCAACTTCGGCATGGGCAGCCCGAACGCGGCGACCATGATGGACCTGCTGTCGGCGATCAAGCCGAAGTCGGTGCTGTTCCTCGGCAAGTGCGGCGGGCTGAAGCGCAAGAACCAGCTCGGCGACCTGATCCTGCCGATCGCGGCGATCCGCGGCGAGGGCACCAGCGACGACTACCTGCCGCCGCAGGTCCCGGCGCTGCCGGCGTTCGCGCTGCAGCGCGCGGTGTCCACGATGATCCGCGACCTGGGCCTCGATTACTGGACCGGCACGGTCTACACCACCAACCGGCGGGTGTGGGAGCACGACGAGGCGTTCAAGGAGCGGCTGCGGGCGATGCGCTGCATGGCGATCGACATGGAGACGGCAACCATCTTTGCGGCGGGCTTCGCCAACCGCATTCCGTGCGGGGCGCTGCTGCTGGTCAGCGACCAGCCGATGATCCCGGAAGGGGTGAAGACCGAGGCGTCGGACGCGCGGGTGAGCATCGAGTACGTGGAGAGCCACATCCAGGTCGGCATCGAGGCACTGCGGTTGATCCGCCGCCATGGCAAGTCGGTGCGCCACATGAGGTTCGACGAGTGACGATGCCGGCGCCGGGCGAGGTCGTTGCGTTCTGGCGCGAGGCGGGGCCTGCGAAGTGGTTCGCGCGCGACGACGGGTTCGATGCGCAGCTGCGCGGACGCTTCGAGGCGGCTCACTTCGCGGCGGGGCGGCGGGGGCTCGAGCACTGGATGGCGTCGGCGGAGGGTGCGCTGGCGCTGTTGCTCCTGCTCGACCAGGTGCCGCGCAACATCTTTCGTGACAGTGGGCATGCGTACGCGTGCGATTCGCTGGCGCGGCATTACGCAGTGCGGATGCTGGACGCGGGGCTCGATCTCGAGGTCGATCCGGCGCTGCGGGTGTTCTGCTATCTGCCGTTCGAGCACTCGGAGGACCTGGCCGACCAGGAGCGCTGCGTGGCGCTGGTGCGCGGGCTGGATCCGGAGTTCCTGCGCTATGCGGTGGAGCATCGGGACGTGATCGCGGTGTTCGGGCGGTTCCCGCATCGCAACCGGGCCTTGGGGCGGGAGAGTACGGCCGCCGAGGCGGCGTGGCTGGAGGCTGGCGGGGGCTTCTAGATTTGTTGGGGTCCGGCGGGGCTGACCACGCACGCCGGCACGCTTCGCTGGCGTTCCGAGGCGTGCGCGCACCGACATGCGCGGTCAGCCTTTGGTGGGCCGTCGCGGATGCTGGCGACGTCCTGGTTTATGGCGGGGCTGCCCACGCATGCCGGCGCTCTTCGCTTGCGTTCCGAGGCGTGCGAGCACCGACATGCGCGGTCAGCCGGCGGTGGGCTGTCGCGGGTTGTGGCGATGTGCGGCGTCACAGCAATGTGTGGAATCGCCGGACGTCCCACTCATCCAGGCAAGAGCACCGTCCCGTCCCTGCCCTCTCCCACTGCAGCAGGATCACGAGGAGGCCAAGGCCGCACGCCCGCAAGCGCACGCCTCGGAACGCCAGCGAAGCTTGTGGGCGTGCGGCCTTGGCCGGAACTTGGGCCAGGCGAAAGCACCCCTCAGTAGCGGGGGATGGTGCTGTCGACGTGCTGGCTCCAGGCGTCGATGCCGCCTTCGATGTTGTAGACCTCGCGGAAGCCGAGCTGGCGGAAGCGTTCGGCGGCCTGGCCGCTGCGGCCGCCGTGGTGGCAGAGGAAGGCGAGCGGGGTGTCTTTCGGGAGTGCTTCGAGCGCGGCGGGGCCGTCGTCGAGGGTCATGAAGGGGGCGGTGACGGCGGCTTGCGCGCGTTCGTCGGCCGGGCGCACGTCGACCAGGCGGACGGTGCCATCGCTGGTGCGGGCCTGGGCGTCGACCGGGGACATGGGTCGTACCGGGGGGATGGCGTTGGGGTTGTCGACCACCAGGCCGCGGCCGCGGGTGTCGTCGGCCCAGTCGATGGTGACGCCGTCGGCGCGACGCGCGGCGGGGGCGTCGACCTGGACGCGCACGCCGTCGCATTCGACGGTGATGGCGGCGGCTTCCGGCTGGGCGAGGGCGAGGCGGGTGCGGTAGTTGGGGTCGATGTCGAGCTTGACCACGAGGTCGCCGCCGGCGTCGTCGATTGCCTTGCGCAGCACGGCGTGCGCGGCCGGGGTGACGGTGACGGTGGGCGGTGTGCGGTCGGGGGCGGGCAGGCCGAGGGCGCTGTGCAGTTCGCCGGAGTTGGACATCTGTTCGATGATGTCGCTGCCGCCGACCAGTTCGCCGTCGATGTACAGCTGCGGAATGGTGGGCCAGTCGCCGTAGGCCTTGATGCCTTCGCGGATCTCGGGGTCGGCCAGCACGTTGATGTGCGCGTAGGGAGTTTCAAGCGCAGTCAGGGCGGCGACGGCCTTGGCGGAAAAGCCGCACTGCGGGGCGCGCGGGTCGCCCTTCATGAACAGCACGATGCGGTTGGCCTGCAGGAGGTCTTCGATGCGCTGGCGGAGCTGGGGGTCGAGGGACATGGCGGCAACCGCATGGAGAGGGGCCGTCTAGGGTACCCCTTCGCCTCCGGCGGCGGCCTTGACGCATGTCATCATGCGGCGATGCCTGCGCCGCCTCCGCCCCCGTTGCATCGTGTTCCGCGCCGCCCGCATGCGTGGTTGTTGGCGGCGCTGGTGGCGCACGGACTGGTGGCGTGGCTGTGGTGGCGCGCGGGCTGGACATGGGGGCTGGCGGCGCTGGTGGGGCTGCACCTGGCGTTCGTGTGGGGCACGCTGCGGCCCGGATCGCGGCTGTTCGGACCGGTGCTGCGGCGCCTGCCCGCGGGCTCACCCGAGGTCTGGCTGACGATCGACGACGGGCCCTCCGACGACACGCCGGCCATCCTCGATCTGCTGGACGCGCACGCGGCGCGGGCGACGTTCTTCCTGGTCGGTGCGCGTGCCGAGGCGCGGCCCGCGCTGGTGCGCGAGATCGCGGCGCGCGGGCATGGCATCGGCAACCACAGCCAGCGCCATCCGCAGGCGCGCTTCTGGGCCCTCGGGCCGGCGGCGATGCGCCGCGAGATCCTCGAGTGCCAGGCGACGCTGGCACGCATCACCGGGCGCGCGCCGCGCTGGTTCCGGGCGGTGGTGGGCCACGCCAATCCGTTCGTGCATGCGCCGCTGCGCGAGGCCGGGCTGGCGCGGGTGGCATGGAGCGCTCGCGGCTATGACGCCGTGGAATCCGATCCGGTACGCATCGCGCAACGCGTGGCGCGCGGCCTTGCGCCCGGCGCCATCGTGCTTCTGCATGAGGGTGCGCCGCACGGGCGCAGCGTCGAGGCGGTGGCGGAGGTGCTGCGCGCGGTGGAGGCCGCGGGCTACCGCGCGGCCTTGCCGCCCGACTGAGGCGGCGGGGCGGCCTGCAGTCCGTACTCGACCATCGCCAGGAGGCGTTCGGTCAGTGCCGCGCGCTGCGCCGGATCGGTGCCACGCAGCGGTCCTTCAAGCATGAACAGCGCCAGGCCGTGCACCGCCGACCAGGCCAGGAACTCCGCTTGGGGGCGTTGCGCGGCGGGCAACAGGCCCGCGCCGGCCATCGCGTCCAGCGCCAGGCCGAGCATGCCGAACGGGCCCAGCCCGCGTGCACCGGCGGCGGCCGGCTCCGCAGGCAGCGGGTCGCCGGTGGTGCCGGACGCGAAGGCGGTGCGGAACATGCCGGTTTCGCGCTGCGCATAGGCCACGTAGGCGCGTCCGACCGCAGCCAGCATGGCGCGCGCGCGGGGCTTTGCCGTCCGCAGCGCTTCGGCATGCGCGATCTCGTCCTCCATCGCGCGCGCGGTCTCGGCCAGCGCCACGGCGCGCACCGCGGCGAACAGTTCGCCATGGCCGCTGAAGTGGCGGTACGCGGCATTCGGCGCCACGCCGGCGCGGCGCGTGGCCTCGCGCAGGACGATCGCGTCGGGGCCGCCTTCACGCGCAAGCGCTACCGCGGCGTCGACCAGTGCGTTGCGCAGGTTGCCATGGCGGTAGGTCTTGCGCGGACGCGGCGCTGGTGCGGTGCGGATTGACATGTGGACAGTGTCCAGTTTAGCTTCCGCGAACACAAGTGAACGGTGTTCACATTGAGCGCCGCACGACGGTCCGGAGGACACGATGGAAGGATGCGCGAAGGGCAATCCGGTGGTCTGGTTCGAGATCCACGCCCGCGACCTCGCGAAGGCGAAGGCCTTCTACGAGGCGATGCTCGACACCACGCTCGAACCCCTGGCCGATCCAACCGCGGAAGGGACCGTGGCGATGTTCGCGTTCCCGGCCGATCCGCAGGGCTTCGGCGCCGGCGGCGCGCTGGTGCACGCGCCCGATGCGCAGCCGTCCGCGGGCGGCCTGATGGTGTACTTCGGCAGCGATGACTGCGCGGCGCCGCTGGCCCGCGCGCTGGCCGCGGGCGGCCGCGAGGTGTCGGGCAAGGAATCCATCGGGCCCTACGGCTTCTGCGCGGTCGTCGCCGATCCCGACGGCAACCACGTCGGCCTGCATTCGATGGCCTGACACCCCGGACGACACCCACCGGGTGCCTCCCACCATTCACTGGAGGATGACATGAGCTACATCGACGGTTTCGTGCTCGCGGTGCCCACCGCGCGCAAGCAGGAGTTCATCGACCACGCCAACGAGGGTGATCCGATGTTCATGGACCGTGGCGCGCTGCGCGTGCTCGAGTGCTGGGCCGACGACGTGCCCGACGGCAAGGTCACCGACTTCCGCCGTGCGGTGCAGGCCAGGGACGACGAGTCGGTGGTGTTCTCGTGGATCGAGTGGCCCGACAAGGCGACGCGCGATGCGGCGATGAAGGACATGATGGACGACCCGCGCGCGGATCCGGCGAAGAACCCGATGCCGTTCGACGGCAAGCGGATGATCTTCGGCGGCTTTTCGCCGGTGGTCACGATGGGCGCGGCGCTGGCGGGGGAGGCAGGCGCGTGAGTGCCTGCAGCGCGATCTACATCAACCTGCCGGTCGCGGATCCGGGGCGCTCGCGGTCGTTCTTCGAAGGGCTCGGATTCGCCATCAATCCGCAATTCTCCGATGCCAACGCGACCTGCGTGGTGCTCGGCGACAACATGTACGCGATGCTGCTGGCGCGCGATTTCTTCGCGGGCTTCTGCACCCGGCCGGTCGGCGATCCCGCCGCGTCCACGGCGGTGCTGACCTGCCTGCACCTGGGGGCGCGGGACGAGGTGGACGCGATGGTGGCGCGGGCGTCATCGTCCGGCGGCGCGTCGCATCGGGAGCCGGCAGACCACGGGTGGATGTACCAGTCCGCCTTCCGTGATCCGGACGGAAACGTGTGGGAGTTGATGGCGACCACAGGGGATCCGCCGTGGGGGTAAGTGTGAACATCGTCGCTGCTGGCTGATCGCGCGGCGGCTGACCGCACATGCCGACATTCTTCGCTGGCGTTCCGAGGCGTGCGAATGCCGGCATGCACGGCCAGCCGGTGTTGGGCTGCGGCGGGTCGCTGGCAAGCGCCGTGGGTCTTCGCGGCGGCTGTCCGCGCACGCCGACGCTCTTCGCTGGCGTTCCGAGGCGTGCGAGCGCCGACATGCGCGGACAGCCCTTGCAGCGCCGTCGCAACTTGCCGGCGACGTACAGGCTTATGGAGAAGTGTGGCGCCGCGAAACGCCGCACTCCATCACGTCAAGAGCGCTGTCCCGTCCTAGCCGCTCTCCCCACTGCAGCAGGATCACGAGGAGGCCAGGGCCGTACGCCCGCAAGCGCACGCCTCGGAACGCCAGCGAAGCTTGCGGGCGTACGGATCTGGCCGGAGTGTGGCCTAGCGAAAAATCAACCCGCCACGATCAGCCAGTTGTTGAAGGGCGTGTTGCCGTAGAGGGGGCGGAAGTCGACGTGCAGGCCCGCGGCGGCGAGCTGCGATTGCAGGCCTTCGCGCGTGGGGTAGCACTTCGGGACTTCCTGCATCCAGCCGAACAGGTGCGCCAGGCGGTCGGTGATGCGGGTGGTGCGGCCGCGCCGGCTGTCGTCGCCCAGGCCGCTGCGGATCACGAGCTTCGCCCCGGGGGTGAGCATGGCGATCGCGTCGGCGAGCAGCGCGCGCTGCGCTTCGGCGTCGAGGTACTGCAGCACGTCGAGGATGGCGACGCTGCCGGCGTGCGGCGGCCAGCCATCGGCGAGGTCGACGACCGCGAAGCGCGCGTCATCTTCGAACCCGCACTGCGCCGCGATGCGCGTGCCGCGGCGGATCTTGTCGGCATCGATGTCGACGCCGTGGTAGGGCATGGCCTGGCCGTCGAGGCGCAGCGCATGCAGCAGCAGGCCCAGCCCGCAGCCGAGGTCGAGCACCGGCGCGCTGGTGCCGCGCAGCGCGTCCAGGACGCCCGGGTAGAGCGGGTCGCTGCGCAGCTTGGACAGCGTGTAGAAATAGTCGTAGCGGTTGCCGAGCACGTGGGCGGGCAGGAACGCGCGCGCGATGGCGCGGGCTTCGTGGGGCGGGAACGGGGCGGTGGCGGAACGGGTCATGGCGTCCTTGCGTGGCGCTGCAGCAGGTGGCGGGCGGCCGGCAAGGCCAGGCGCGTCCATTCGGCGTGCATGGGGGCGGCGGGGTGCAGGCCGTCGTCAGCCAGCATGGCCGGCTCGGCGCCGCGTTCGCGACTGATGGGGCAGATGTCGACGAAAGCGACGCCACGCGCGTCGCAGATCGCGCGTGCGGCTGTGTTGTAGACATCCAGCTCGCGTGCGATCCCGGCCAGGTCCCGTCCACTTTCGGCGGCGAACGGGGTGACGCCCCAGTCGGGGATGGACAGCACCAGCACGCGGTCGGTGCGGCCGTCGACAAAGGCGATGGCGCGGTCCAGCAGTGCGCTGAACCCGTCGCGGTACCCGGCGACATCGCGGCCGCGGTACTGGTCGTTGACGCCGATCAGCAGGCTGGCGAAATCGAACGGACCCCGTGGCTGGGCGGCGTCGATCGCAGTGGCGAGTTCGTCGGTGGTCCAGCCGGTGGCGGCGATGGTGAGCGGGTCGTCGATCGCGATGCCGTCCGCGCGCAGCACCCGGGCCAGGCCATGCGTCCAGCGCGCGTGGGGGGCGACGCCTTCGCCGATCGTGTACGAGTCGCCGAGCGCGAGGTAGCGGAGCGCCACGCCGCGGTCAGGCCGTGGCCGCGCGCGCGGCGGTGATCGGCACCACCTTGCCGGCGGCTTCGGCGCGTCGGTCGAGCACGCGTTCGATGCGCCGGAACACTTCGCGCAGCTGGTCCGGCTCGGGCAGCAGCGTCACGCGGAAATGGTTGCGGTAGGGCACGTTGAAGCTCGAGCCCGGCACCACCAGGACGTGCTCGGTCTCCATCAGCTCGAGCGCGAAATCGTGGTCGTCGAAGCCCTGCGCGGCCGGACCGGTGACGCCCGGGAACGCATACAGCGCGCCGGCCGGTGCGTGCAGCTTGAGGTGCGCGCTGGCGGCGCAGCTTTCGATCACCGCACGGCGCGCTTCGTGCAGTCGGCCGCCGGGCGCGCACAGCGGGCCGATGGTGTCGGGCCCCGACAGCGCTGCCGGCACCGCGAACTGGCCCGGCACGTTGGCGCACAGGCGCAGCGCGCCGAGCAGGTCCATGGCGTGGCGGTAGTCGCGGGTGGCGGCTTCGTCGCCGGACAGCATCGCCCAGCCCACGCGCCAGCCGCAGGCGCGGTGCACCTTGGACAGGCCGCCGAACGACAGGCACGGCACGTCGCCGGCCAGCGGCGCCAGCGGCTCGAACGTGGCGCTGTCGTAGAGGATGCCGTCGTAGATCTCGTCGGACATCAGCAACAGGCCGCGGCGCGCGGCGATGTCGACGATGCGCTCGAGCAGCGCGCGCGGGTAGGTCGCGCCGGTCGGATTGTTGGGGTTGATCAGCACGATGGCGCGGGTGCGCGACGACACCAGCGCTTCGAGCTCGTCCGGATCCGGCAGGAAGGCGTTGCCTTCCTTGCAGCGGTAGTACACCGGGCGGCCGTCGTTGAGGATGGTGGCCGCCGACCACAGCGGGTAGTCGGGCGAGGGCAACAGCACTTCGTCGCCGGGGTTGAGCAGGGCGCGCAGGGCGATGTCGATCAGCTCGCTCACGCCGTTGCCGATGAACACGTCGTTGGCCGAGGCGCCGGTGACGCCACGCGCGGCGTGCTGGGCGGCCACCGCCTCGCGCGCGGCGGGCAGGCCCTGCTGGTGCGTGTACGGATCGGTGCCGGCGATGTGGTCGGCGATCGCGCGCTGCAGGTGCTCCGGCGCGCGGAATCCGAAGGCGCCGGGATTGCCGATGTTGAGCTTGATCAGGGTGTGGCCCTGCGCCTCGAGGTCGCGGGCGCGGCGGGCAAGTTCGCCACGGATCTCGTAGCGGACTTCGGACAGGCGCTCGCGCGTCTTCAGGCGGGGCTCGGACATCGGTGCGGGGCGTGCGGGGGTGGCCGCAAAGCCTAGCGGAATTGCCGCCTGGCCGCCGGCGCGGCGCGACTGGGGGATAGAATCCGCGCATGCCCAACACCGACCCCCGCGCTTGAGTCCCGAGATCCTCGCCCTGCGGGCGATCGGCTGGCCGTACGAGGGCCTGCCGGCCTCGGGCGGCTGGGCGGAGGTGATGGCCGCGCACCCCATGGCGCAGCCGGTGCGGGTGGTCGAGCAGCACCGCACCAAATACGTGGTCGCGGTGGGTCCCGGCGATGGATTCGCCGTGGAGTCGCTGCCGGAATGGCAGCGTCCGAAGTGCCCGCCGGAGCAGCGCGCCGCCGTCGGTGACTGGCTGCTGGTCGAGGGCCGCCAGGTGGTCGCCCTGCTGCTGCCGCGGCGCAGCGTGGTCAAGCGCGCGGCCGCCGGCGAGCATTACAAGCAGCAGATCATCGCGACCAACATCGACACCGCGTTCGTGGTCTGCGGCCTGGACGGCGATTTCAACCCGCGGCGCATCGAGCGCTACCTGCTGCTGGTGCAGGGCGGCGGCGTGGAGCCGGTGCTGGTGCTCACCAAGGCGGACCAGCCCGGCGTCGACATCGACGGCGCGATGGCCGAGCTGGAAGACAGCATCCGCGCCGGCCTGGCGGTGGTGGTGGTCAATGCCCGCGACCCGGCCAGCGTCGCGGCGCTGGACCCCTGGCTCGGCCCGGGCCGCACCGCGGTGCTGGTGGGCAGTTCCGGCGCGGGCAAGTCCACGCTGACCAATTCGCTGGTCGGCCACGAGCGCATGCGCACCGGCGCGGTGCGCGAAAACGATGCGCGCGGCCGCCACACCACCACCCACCGTGCGCTGGTGCCGCTGGCCTCGGGTGCCTGCCTGATCGACACCCCGGGCATGCGCGAGCTCAAGCCCACCGGCGAGGAGGACATCGCCGAGGGCGGGTTTGCCGAAGTCGAGGCGCTGGCCGACGCCTGCCGCTTCCGCGACTGCAAGCATGATCGCGAACCCGGCTGCGCGGTGCGCGCGGCGATCGAGGCCGGAACGCTGGACGCGGCCCGCTTCGCGCACTACATCAAGCTGCGCGACGAGGTGGCCGGTGCCGCCAGCGTGCTCGCCAGCCGCCTGGCGCAGGCGCAGGCGAAGCCGGGCCGTCGCTGAGCGCGACCGGCGCGCCACGGGGAGATCCGCCGCCATGCACGCCAACGCCGACATCGCCCACCACGCCACGCTCGATGCGCGCATGGTCCAGGCCGCGCGCGGCATCCGCCTGCTGACCCTGGCGAGCTGGCCGGCATCGGTGCAGCACGCGTTCCTGGCGCGCTGGGCCAGCGGTGACGCGCGCCCGCCGCAGTACGCCTATCCGCGCCATGACTTCGGCGACGCACGCCGCGAGCTCGCGGCGATCGCGGTGGCCGCGGACCCGCAGCATCCGCTGGGCGCCTACATTGCCGATTCCGCGCGCAACTGGGGCGTTGCCGCGGAGCTGCTGGAGGCGCTGGGCACGGCGGCCGCCGGCCTGCATTCGGAACGGCTGTTCGGGCGCCCGGACGCGCCCTTGCCGGGCAGCGAGGCCACCACGCGCGATGCCGCGCGGCATTTCATCGCCATCGCCGACGAGCTCGACCGCGAGCTGCTGGCGCCCGAGGAGCAGGTGCAGGTCTCCGCCACCGCGCTGCAGCTGCAGCTGCAGGCCGACCTCGACGCGTTCTTCGACGCGCGCGTGGTCGAGGTGGTGCTCGACCCGGACCTGATCGCCAAGGCCGCCGCCGGCGCCACCCGCATCCGCCTGCGCGCGGGTGCGTCGTTCAGCGACTACGACCGCGGCCAGCTGCTGCAGCACGAGGCGTTCGTGCATTCGCTGAGCGCGCTCAACGGCCGGCGCCAGCCGCTGCTGGGCAGCCTGGCCCTGTCGTCGCCGCGCAGCACCGAAACCCAGGAAGGCCTGGCCACGTTTGCCGAGCTGGCCACCGGCAGCATCGACATCGAACGCATGAAGCGCGTGTCGCTGCGCACCGAGGCGATCGCGATGGCGATCGACGGCGCCGACTTCATCGACGTGTTCCGCTGGTTCCTGGCGGCCGGCCAGGGCGAGGTGGACAGCTTCTCCTCGGCGCAGCGCGTGTTCCGCGGCGTGCCCACCTGCGGCGGCGCGGCGTTCACCAAGGACACGGTGTACCTGCGCGGCCTGGTCGGCGTGCACACGTTCTTCCGCCAGGCGCTGGCCGGCGGGCGCCTGCGCCTGTGTCGCCTGCTGTTCGCCGGCAAGATGACGCTCGACGACGTGGTGGCGTTCGAGCCGCTGTTCGACGACGGCACGCTGCTGCCGCCGTACTGGCTGCCGCGCTGGGTGTCGCGCGCCAACGGCCTGGCGGGGACGCTGGCATTCTCGGTGTTCGCCAACCGGATCCGCCTCGACAAGGTGGGCACCGGCAGGCACGGCTGAGGCGCGACCGCTGCGTTGCGGTGGCGCGGCCGACGCCCCTGGCCGAAGCGGCTAGAATCGATGGCCCGCCCCGCCGACCGTGAACCGATGTCCGACAAGCCCGTCGATCCCGCGCCCCTGAGCCTGTCCGACCACAGCGGCAGCTTCGAGCAGGCGGCACTCGACTACCACCGCGTGCTGCCCGCCGGCAAGATCAAGGTGGTCGCCACCAAGCCCATGGTCACCCAGCGCGACCTGGCGCTGGCGTACTCGCCGGGCGTGGCGCATGCCTGCGAGGCGATCGTCGCCGACCCGCGCGAAGCCAGCACGCTGACCGCGCGCGGCAACCTGGTGGCGGTGATCACCAACGGCACCGCGGTGCTGGGGCTCGGCGACATCGGCCCGCTGGCCGGCAAGCCGGTGATGGAAGGCAAGGGCGTGCTGTTCCAGAAGTTCGCCGGCATCGACGTGTTCGACATCGAACTCGACGAGCGCGACCCCGACAAGCTGGTCGAGATCATCGCGGCGATGGAGCCGACGTTCGGCGGCATCAACCTCGAGGACATCAAGGCGCCGGAGTGCTTCATCGTGGAGCGCAAGCTGCGCGAGCGGATGAAGATCCCGGTGTTCCACGACGACCAGCATGGCACCGCGATCATCGTCGGCGCCGCGGTCACCAACGCGCTGGAAGTGGCCGGCAAGCGCATCGAGGACGTCCGCCTGGCGACCGCCGGCGCCGGCGCCGCGGGCATCGCCTGCCTGGACATGCTGGTCGCGCTGGGCATGAAGCCGGAAAACATCCTGGCCGTGGACCGCGACGGGGTGCTGTATACCGGGCGCGGCAACATGGACCCGGACAAGCAGCGCTACGCGCGCGACACCGACAAGCGTTCGCTCGACGACATCATCGAAGGCGTCGACATCTTCCTCGGCCTGTCCGCCGGCGGCGTGCTCAAGCCCGGGATGGTGGCGAAGATGGCCCCGCGCCCGATCATCCTCGCGCTGGCCAACCCCTACCCGGAGATCCTGCCGGAAGCCGCGAAGGCCGTGCGTCCGGATTGCATCATCGCCACCGGCCGCTCCGACTACCCGAACCAGGTCAACAACGCACTCTGCTTCCCGTACATCTTCCGCGGCGCGCTCGACGTGGGCGCCACCGGCATCAACGAAGAGATGAAGCTGGCCTGCGTGCGCGCGATCGCGCAGCTGGCGAAGATGGAATCCTCCGACCTCGGCGCGGCCTACGGCGGCGAGATGCCGGTGTTCGGCGAGGAGTACATCATCCCGCGGCCGTTCGACCCGCGCCTGCTGACCATGCTGGCGCCGTGCGTTGCGAAGGCCGCGATGGACTCCGGCGTGGCCACCCGCCCGATCGAGGACATGGACGCCTACCGCGAGAAGCTGGGGCAGTTCATCCACCGCTCCGGGCTGATGATGAAGCCGGTGTACGAGCGCGCCCGTGCCAACCTGCAGCGCATCGTCTACGCCGAGGGCGAAGAGGAAACCGTGCTGCGCGCGGTGCAGACCGTGGTCGACGAGGGGCTGGCGCGGCCGATCCTGATCGGCCGGCCGGACGTGATCGACACCCGCATCAAGCGCCTCGGCCTGCGCCTGCGCGTCGGGGTGGATTTCGACCTCACCAACATCAACGACGACCCGCGCTTCGGCGACTACTGGCGCCAGTACCACGCGCTCACCGAGCGCCGCGGCGTGACCCCGGACGCGGCCAAGAACCTGGTGCGCTCGCGGCCGACCCTGATTGCCGCGCTGATGGTGCAGCGTGGCGAGGCGGACGGGCTGATTTCCGGCCTGGTCGGCCGTTACCACAAGAAACTCGGGTACATCCGCAGCGTGTTCGGCCTGGATCCGGGCGTCAGCAGCACTTCGGCGATGACCGGCGTGATCAACGATGCCGGCGTGTGGTTCTTCCTCGACACCCACGTGCAGGTCGACCCCACCGCCGAGCAGATCGCCGAAGCGACGCTGCAGGGCGCCTACCGCCTGAAGCTGTTCGGCATCGAGCCGAGCATCGCGCTGCTGTCGCATTCCAACTACGGCAGCCACGACAACCCGAGCGCGGCCAAGATGCGCCGCGTGCGCGAGATCCTCGCGCGCCGCGCGCCGCGGCTGAACATCGACGGCGAGATGCAGGCCGATACCGCCTGGGACAGCCTGCTGCGCGAGCGCCTGTTCCCCAACACCACGCTCAAGGGCCGCGCCAACCTGTTCGTGCTGCCCAACATCGACGCCGCCAGCATCGCCTACAACCTGGTGCGGGTGATGACCGACGGCGTGGCGATCGGTCCGATCCTGATGGGCGTGGACCACCCGGCGCACGTGCTCACCTCCACCAGTACGCCGCGGCGCCTGGTCAACATGACCGCGATCACCGCGGTCGAGGCACAGATCCGCGCGCTGCAGCGCGCCGGCGCGGACGACTGACCGCCGCGGCGGTCAGTGCGGCAGCAGTTCGCGCACCAGCGCCGGCAGGCGCGCCAGGTCGTCCTTGAGCAGGACGCCGTCGGCGACGGGAAGCACCTCGTCGCCGGCCAGCGCGCCGGTCATGAACACGAAGCGGGCCTGTGGCGCGTGCGCCAGCACCAGCGCGCGCGCCTCGCGGCCGGAATAGCCGGGCAGGTTGACGTCGCAGACCACCAGGTGCGGGTCGAAGCCGGCCAGCGCCTCGCGCAGCGCATCCTCGCGGTACAGCCGGCAGCACTCCACCAGGATGCCCGCCTCGCGCAGCGTCAGCTCGGTGAGCTCGGCGTCGTCGTGGCAGTCGTCGACAATCAGCACGCGGATCACGGCCATGGCGCTCAAGGGTCGGTCGGAGCCTCGTTGAGGACGGCCCAGAATCGCCCGAGCGTCTTCACCGCCTCGAAGAACTGGTCCACGTCGACCGGCTTGACCACGTAGGCGTTGACGCCCAGGTCCCAGCTGCGGGCGAGGTCGTTTTCCTCGCGCGACGACGACAGGATCACCACCGGCAGGCGCTTGAGCGTTTCGTGTTCGCGCAGCTGGTTGAGCACTTCCAGGCCGTCCATGCGCGGCATCTTGATGTCGAGCAGCAGCACCGCGGGGTCGCCTTCGGGGCGGTTGGCGTACTTGCCGCGGCGGAACAGGTAGTCCAGTGCCTCCACGCCATCCTCGACATGGACGATGGGATTGACCAGGTGCGCATCGCGCAGCGCATCGATGGCCATCTCGGCGTCGTGCGGGCTGTCTTCGGCAAGCAGGATGGTGCGGATCGCGGTCATGTGCGCGGGGTTCCTTGGCGGGCGTCCGGGTTGGCGGGCAGGGTGAAGTGGAAGGTGGCGCCTTCGCCGGGCGCGGATTCCGCCCAGACCTGGCCATTGTGCCGGGTCACGACCCGTTTGACGCTGGCCAGGCCGATGCCCGTGCCGCTGAACTCGCTCGCGGCATGCAGCCGCTGGAACACGCCGAACAGCTTGCCCGCATAGGCCATGTCGAAGCCGGCGCCGTTGTCGCGCACCGAGAAGTGGTGCAGGCCGTCGTCGCCCGCGCGGTGGTCGACGTCGATCACCGCCGGCTCGCTGCCGGTGCTGTACTTGACCGCGTTGCCGAGCAGGTTGGTCCACAGCTGGCGCAGCATGTTGTCGTCGCCGACCACGACCGGCATGTGCGCGATGCGCCACTCGACGTGGTGGCCGGGGTTGTCGATGCTGTTGTTGGCATCCAGCATCGCGCGGGTCTCCTCGACCAGCGACTGCATGTCGACCGTCTGCAGGCGCAGTGCGCTGCGCCCGAGGCGCGAGTACACCAGCAGGTCGTCGATCAGCGCCGACATGCGCTTGGCCGAGCCGCCGATGACGTCGAGGTAATGGCGACCCTTGTCGTCGAGGCCGTCGCCGAGGTGGCGGCCGAGCTTGTCGGCGAAGCCGGCGATGTGGCGCAGCGGCGCGCGCAGGTCATGCGACACCGAGTAGCTGAACGCCTCGAGCTCGCGGTTGACGTCGGAGACCTGGTCCACCTTGCCTTCGAGCTGGCGGTTCAGCTCGCGGATGTGGGTCTCGCTGGCCTTCTGCGCGCTGATGTCGCTGGCCGTGACCAGCGCCACCAGGTCGTCGCGGTCGGGCAGCGCCATGCTGCGCGCGTTGACCAGCATCACCCGGTCGACGCCATCCACGGTGCGCTGCTGGCGCTCGAAGTCCCACAGTTCGCGGCCGCGCAGCAGCACGTCGCGCAGGCGTCGCAGCGTTTCCTCGTCGCGCCAGGCGTCGCCGGCATCGGCCAGCGGCGTGCCGCGGATGTCGCCCTCGATGCCGAACAGTTCTGCGAACGCGGCGTTGTGCATCACCACGCGCAGGCCGGCGTCGATCAGCACGATCGGCTCGCGCACGGTGTCGAGGACCACGCCGGCGCGGGCATCCGCGCGTCGCGACATCCCCTCGGCCGCGGTGCGACGCCCGGCGTCGCGCATGGCCAGGGCCGCCAGGCCGAGGATCAGCAGCACCTGGGCGCCCAGCGACCCCCACGCGAGCACCCGGGCCTGGCGCTGGACGCGCGCGGCGTCGGCGTTGCGCACGGCGAGGATGTCGCGCTCGGTCTGGATCAGGGCGGAGATCGGCGCCTGCACCGGGAAGTTCTCGACCAGGCGCCGGATTTCCGCCTGGCGCTCCTCCGTGGCGGCGGCGAGCACGCGGTCGATCTGGACGATGCGCTCTTCCAGGCTGGTGCGCAGCGCGCCCATGCGCACCTGCTGGCGCGGGTTGTCGCGGGTCAGCTCCTCGGCGTGGTCGAGGAGGGGCTTGATCAGGGCTTCGCTGTAGGCGACCCGCTCGTCGAGGATCGGCGCGTCGACGCCCGCGGCCCTGGCGAGCCCCGCGCCCTCGAGGTTGCGGATCGCCGCCGACAGCATCTGCAGCGTGTTCTCCACCTCGAGGGTATGCGCCACCATCGCCGCGGCCTCGCCCACGCGCCGGTCGGCCACCCGCTGCAGCAGGAAGGGCACGAGTACGATCAGGAGCACGACCAGCGCCAGCAACGGCAGGCGCCAGCGCGCGTGTTCGCGTTGCGGCAGGGAGTCTGGCATCGCGGCGGATGATGCTGGATGGCGGCGGTGCTGGCAAACAGCCGCCCCCGGGGGCGGCTGGTAGAATCGACCACTCTCGACCCTCGAACCAGCATGGCCGACGCGCCGTGGCGGAGCACACAATGAACTGGCTCAACGACGTCCTGCACAACGATCCCGATCCCGCGGAAGCACGCGAGTGGATGGAGTCGCTCAAGGCGGTGATCGACGCGGACGGCCCGGGGCGCGCGCACCAGCTCCTGGAAGGCATGGTCGAGCTCACGCGCCGCGCCGGCAGCCACCTGCCGTTCTCGCCGACCACCGAGTACATCAACACCATCCCGCCGCACCTCGAGCCGCAGATCCCCGGCGACCAGACGCTGGAATGGCGGATCCGCTCGATCGTGCGCTGGAACGCGATGGCGATGGTGGTGCGCGCCAACCGCAAGCCCGGCGACCTCGGCGGCCACATCGCCAGCTTCGCCTCCGGCGCCACGCTGTACGACGTCGGCTTCAACCATTTCTGGCGCGCGCCCTCGGCCGACCATCCGGGCGACCTGCTCTACATCCAGGGCCACAGTTCGCCGGGCGTGTATGCGCGCGCGTTCCTCGAGGGCCGGATCAGCGAGTCGCAGCTGGACAACTTCCGCATGGAGGTCGACGGGCGCGGCATCTCGTCCTACCCGCACCCGTGGCTGATGCCCGACTTCTGGCAGACGCCGACGGTGTCGATGGGCCTGGGTCCGATCGCCGCCATCTACCAGGCGCGCAACTGGAAGTACCTGGAAGCGCGCGGCCTGATGCCGAAGTCCGACCGCAAGGTCTGGTGCTTCCTCGGCGACGGCGAGACCGACGAGCCGGAAAGCCTGGGCGCGATCTCGATCGCCGGCCGCGAGGGCCTCGACAACCTGGTGTTCGTGGTCAACTGCAACCTGCAGCGCCTGGACGGCCCGGTACGCGGCAACGGCAAGATCATCCAGGAGCTGGAAGGCAACTTCCGCGGCGCCGGCTGGAACGTGGTCAAGGCGATCTGGGGCAGCTACTGGGATCCGCTCCTCGCGCGCGACGGCCAGGGCACGCTGCGCAAGCTGATGATGGAAACCGTCGACGGCGAGTACCAGAACTGCAAGGCCTTCGGCGGCAAGTACACGCGCGACAACTTCTTCGGCAAGTATCCGGAAACGGCGGCGATGGTGGCCAGCCTGTCCGACGACGACATCTGGCGCCTCAACCGCGGCGGCCACGACCCGCACAAGGTGTATGCCGCGTACCGCAACGCCATGGAAACCAAGGGACTGCCCACGGTGATCCTGGCCAAGACGGTCAAGGGCTACGGCATGGGCAGCGCCGGCGAGGCGCTCAATCCCACGCACCAGACCAAGAAGCTCGACGACGACGCCGTGCGCGCGTTCCGCGACCGCTTCAAGATCCCGGTGGGCGACGACCAGCTGAAGGACGGCGCGGTGCCGTTCTACCACCCGGGCGAGAAGTCCGACGAAGTGCAGTACATGCTCGAGCGCCGCGCCGCGCTCGGTGGCCACCTGCCGCAGCGCCGCCGCAAGAGCACGCAGACGCTGGTTGCGCCGAAGGTCGAGGTGTTCGAGCGCCTGCTCAAGGACACCGGCGAACGCGAGATCAGCACCACCATGGCGTTCGTGCAGTCGCTGGCCATCATCCTGCGCGACAAGGAGGTCGGCCCGCGCGTCGTGCCGATCGTCTGCGACGAGGCGCGCACCTTCGGCATGGAAGGCCTGTTCCGCCAGATCGGCATCTACGCGCCGGATGGCCAGAAGTACAAGCCGGTGGATCGTGACCAGCTGATGTACTACCGCGAGGACGCCACCGGCCAGGTGCTGCAGGAAGGCATCTCCGAGGCCGGCGCGTTCGCCTCGTGGATGGCCTCGGCGACCAGCTACAGCACCAACGACCTGCCGATGCTGCCGTTCTACATCTACTACTCGATGTTCGGCTTCCAGCGCATCGGCGATGCGGCGTGGCAGGCGGCGGACATGCGTGCGCGCGGCTTCCTGCTCGGCGCCACCGCGGGGCGCACCACGCTCAACGGCGAAGGCCTGCAGCACGAGGACGGCCACAGCCACCTGCTGGCGGGTGCCATCCCCAACTGCCGCGCCTACGACCCCACGTTCGCCGGCGAGGTGGCGGTGATCCTGCAGCGTGGCATGCAGCGCATGCTCGACGAGCAGCAGGACGAGTACTGGTACCTCACGCTGATGAACGAGAACTACGTCCATCCGGCGCTGCCCGAGGGCGCGGCGGAGGGCGTGATCCGGGGCATGTACCTGCTCAAGGACGCCGGCAAGGCGAAGAAGGGCGAGCTGCGCGTGCAGCTGCTGGGTTCGGGGACCATCCTGCGCGAGGCAATCGCGGCGGCGGAGCTGCTGGACAAGGACTTCGGCGTCACCGCCGACATCTGGTCGTGCCCGAGCTTCACCGAGCTGCGCCGCGACGGGTTCGACGTCGAGCGCTGGAACCGGCTCAATCCCGAGGCCAAGGCGCCGCGCAAGGCGTACGTCACCACGCTGCTCGAGGGCCGACAGGGCCCGGCGATCGCCGCGACCGACTACGTGCGTGCGTTCCCCGACCAGATCCGCGCCTTCGTGCCGATGCACTACACGGTGCTCGGCACCGACGGCTTCGGCCGCTCCGACACGCGCGCCAACCTGCGCCGGCATTTCGAGGTCGACCGCTTCCACATCGCCCACGCCGCGATCGCGGCGCTGGCGGCGGACGGCAAGATGACCCCGAAGGACGTCTCACGCGCGATCAAGCAGTACAAGATCGCCGTGGACACACCGAACCCGCTGCTGGCCTGACGGCCCGCGCTGCCGGCACGTCCGCCGTTACGGGGCGACTGGCCGGTTCCAGAAACAGGAAGGCGCGCCTGGGCGCGCCTTCCTGTCTTTACCTGGCAGTCGGTTATTCCGCCAGCTTGGCCCCGTCCACGTTCCACCTCGTCACGGCCTGGTTGGCGGACGCCGCGGCTGGCGCGGTGCCGTTCTGCGCGCAGGCCATCCAGAATGTGACGTTCTGCGACGAGAAGTTGCGGACATTGGTGGCGATCACCACCCAATCGCGCGCAGTGCCGCCGACGCCGCTGGTGTTGACGTAGATGCCGTCGACGTTCGAGAGGTCGAAGCTCGAGCCCCCGTGGTTGGCGACATACATGCCGCCATTGAAGGCGATCTCGTTGCTGGCGCACTGTGCAACGCCGCGGCGCAGCTCGCGTGCCGGGATAGTGATGGTGCTGGTGACGAAGCGCATGTTCGACAGGCCGGCGGCACCGACCGGACCCTGCGGGCCCATCGGCCCAACCGGACCAGCCGGACCCGTTGCGCCCGTGGCGCCGATGGTGCCCGGAAGTCCCTGCACACCCGGCGCACCTGCGACACCTTGCGGACCGGTTGCGCCGTCCTGGCCGTTCTGGCCGGGCAGCCCGCGTTCGCCCTGCGGCCCGGCGATGCCGGCGACACCCTGCGGCCCGGTCGCGCCGTCCACGCCGCGTTCGCCCTGCGCACCGGTCGCGCCGGTGGCGCCATCGGAGCCGCGCTCGCCCTGCGCGCCCGTCGCGCCTGTCGCTCCGTCAAGGCCCCGCTCACCTTGCGCACCGGCCGGCCCGGCATCACCCTGCTGGCCAGTCGCACCGGTTGCACCCGTCGCGCCGTCCACGCCGCGCTCGCCCTGGGGACCTGCGATGCCTGCGACACCCTGGGCACCCGTTTCGCCCTGCGGGCCGGACAAGCCGCGTTCGCCCTGCGCACCCGCCGGGCCCGTTGCACCGTCCTGGCCGGGAAGTCCGGGCTGTCCCGGCGCACCTGCGTCGCCGGCCGCACCCTGCGGGCCCTGCGGGCCCGTCGCGCCCGCGGCGCCGGCAGTGCCCTGGGCGCCGGCCGGACCGCGTGCGCCGTCCTGGCCGGTCGCGCCCCGCGGGCCGACCGCGCCGATGGTCAGGCCGTAGTCGGACTGGGTGACACCGTTGTTGGTGAAGTGCTCGATGGTCAGCATGTAGTCGCCCGCGGGCGGCAGGCCACCGGGCAGGGTGCAGGTCATCATCGTCAGCCCGTCCGGCCCGCGCGAGCGCATGCAGTGGCGGGTGATGTCGCCCACGTCGCCGAGGGTGATGCGCGAACGCGCCACCGACTGCTGAAGGTTCTCGCCCAGGACGACGAAGGCGTCCAGGTCGTCCATCACCACCACGGATACGATCCGCGGGTCCTGCGCCAGTGCGGCGGTCGAGGCCAAGGCGAAGGTGACGGCCGCTGCCAGCGCCTTCCGGTTTCCAATGATGTTCATCAAGCTGCTCCCCTGTCGTCATCGCGCCCCGGGCCCCCGCCCGACGCATCGCCAAACCGGGAAGCAATTCGCATGCCAAGTGTGACCAGCTGCTCAGTTGATGGGAGGTCTGGCCTGGAACAGGTCGAGCACCGCGAACTGTCTGCCACGCAGGCCGGATTCGAGGCGCGCGTGTTCTCCGACGAGCGCATCGCCGTTCTCTGGCTGCGTTACGGAAGTCCGCCGGCGGCCCGCGCTGCCGGCGATGCGCGCTCAGGCGTCGGTGCGCCGCATGCTGCCGGTTTCGACCAGCCGCTGGTGCCACGACAGCGCCTCGCCCAGCAGGTGCGGGGTGTGCTTGCCGTGGCTGTCGCGGCAGGCGCGGTCGAAGTAGTCCTGCAGCATCGGCCGGTAGTCCGGGTGTGCGCAGCGCTCGATCACCAGCCGCGCGCGCTGCTTGGGCGACAGCCCGCGCAGGTCGGCCAGGCCCTGCTCGGTGACCACCACCATGGTGTCGTGCTCGGTGTGGTCGACGTGGCTGGCCATCGGCACGATGCTGGAGATGCGCCCCCCCTTGGCGGTGCTCGCCGACATGAAGACCGACAGGTAGGCGTTGCGCGCGAAGTCGCCGCTGCCACCGATGCCGTTCATGATGCTGGTGCCGGCGACATGCGTGGAGTTGACGTTGCCGTACAGGTCGGCTTCGAGCATGCCGTTCATGGCGATGCAGCCGAGCCGCCGGATCAGTTCCGGGTGGTTGGACATTTCCTGCGGCCGCAGCACGATGTGCTTGCGGTAGAAATCGACATTGCGCTTGAACTCCGCGGTGCCCGCCGGGCTGAGCGAGAACGAGGTCGCCGACACCATCGACAGCACGCCTTCGCTGACGAGCTCGAGCATGCCGTCCTGCACCACCTCCGTAAACGCCGACAGGCCCTTGTAGCCGCCCTTGGCGAGCGCGGAGAGCACCGCGTTGGTGACGTTGCCGATGCCCGACTGCAGCGGCAGCAGCTGGCTGGTCAGGCGACCCCGCTCGATCTCGTGGGCGAAGAACTCCAGCAGGTGGCCGGCGATCTGCTCCGATGCCGCGTCCGGTGGCGCGAAGGCGCCGATGCGGTCCGGAGCGTCGGTTTCCACCACGGCCACGACCTTGTCCAGGTCGACGCGCAGGTGCGGCTCGCCGATGCGGTCGGCGGGCGCCAGCAGCGGGATCGGCTTGCGATGGGGTGGCAGCGCCGTGCCGTAGTAGATGTCGTGCATGCCGTCCATCTCCGACGGCTGCCAGCGGTTCACCTCGATGATCACCTTGTCGGCGAGGTCGAGCCAGGTCTTGTTGTTGCCGACCGATGACGAGGGCACCAGGGTGCCGTCCGCGTTGATGGCGGTGACCTCGATCACGGCGATGTCGATGTCGCCGAAGAATCCGAACCAGGCGAACTGGGCGACGTGGCTCAGATGGATGTCGAGGTAGTCGAGGCTGCCGTCGTTGATCTGTCCGCGCACCACGGGGTCGGACTGGAAGGGCAGGCGCATCTCGATGCCGTCGACCTTGGCGAGCGCGCCGTCGAGTTCCGGCGCGGTCGACGCGCCGGTCAGGACCTTGATCTGGAAGCGCCCGCCGGCGGCGTTGGCGCGCTCGATGCGGCTGGCCAGGGCGAGCGGAACGACCTTGGGATAGCCCGCGCCGGTGAACCCGCTCATCG
Source organism: Luteimonas sp. MC1825 (assembly GCF_014764385.1). Classification (NCBI taxonomy): domain Bacteria; kingdom Pseudomonadati; phylum Pseudomonadota; class Gammaproteobacteria; order Lysobacterales; family Lysobacteraceae; genus Luteimonas; species Luteimonas sp. MC1825. The sequence goes on from NZ_CP061714.1 coordinate 345,692, forward strand.
CCACGGTCATGCCCGGCCCGATCATGGCCGCCGCCTCGTCGGCCGACTTCAGGCGGTCACGGAGCACGGGATTGAGGATGCGGTCGGTCACGGCGGTGGGGCTCCTGTCTGCGCGCGCACCGCGCGAGTCCCATTCTACCGGCGACGCCCTAGTGGCCCCGGGCGCTGGCGGAATGCAGCGTTGCCGGCCACCCGGTCCCCGGCCGCGACGGCCGTGTCAGGCCTCGTCGCGGAAGTAGGGCTCGACCTGGCCGTTGATCTTCATGGTCATCGGATTGCCGCGGCGGTCCAGCGCGCGGCCTACGGCAACGCGGATCCAGCCCTCGCTGACGCAGTATTCCTCGACGTTGGTGCGCTCCTGGCCATTGAAGCGGATGCCCACGCCGCGCTGCATGGCGGCATCGTCGTGGTGCGCGCTGCGCGGGTCGTTGCTGAGGCGGTCCGGCGGGGTGTCGGTCATGGCGTGGCGGTCCTGGTCGCGATGGTGCGCGCGGGAAGGCCGCGCGGCGGCAAAGGATACGCGCGGCGGGCGGGCCCTGCAGCCGGCCGGCGCGTTCAGTCGGCGACGATGCGCTCGTCGCGGCCAAGGATGTCCGGGAGCAGCTCGCCGCGCGGCGTGAACTGCAGGGACACCGAATTCAGGCAGTGCCGCTCGCCCGTCGGCGGGGGGCCGTCCGGGAAGACGTGGCCGAGGTGGCTGCCGCAACGCGCGCAGACCTCCTCGATGCGCACCATGCCGTGGCTGCTGTCGCGGATGTAGCGGATGTGGCTCGGGTCGTAAGGGGCGAAGAAGCTGGGCCAGCCCGTGCCGGAGTCGAACTTCGCGTCGGAGCGGAACAGCGGCAGGCCGCAGAAGCCGCAGCAGTACGTGCCGTCGCGCTTGTTGTCGAGGAACGCGCCGCAGAACGGCGCTTCGGTGCCGTGCGCCAGCATCACGCGGCGGGCGTCGTCGTCGAGCGTCTGGCTGATGGCACTGCGTGCGTCGTCGCTGGGCGGGGTGAGGTCGAACCTGGTCATGGGCTGCTCCGGGGGATGGTGTGCGTTCAATCGGGGATGCGCCGGCCCTGCGCACGCGCGTTGGCGATGACCTCGCGCAGCCGCGCGCGATCGTGGTGGCGTGAGATCGGCACGGCACCGCACGCGATCGCGCGTTCGCGCAGTTCCGCGGTGACGTCGTAATGGGCGCCGCTGGTCTTGTCCTGGAATGCGTGACGTGGGATGCCGAGTCCATCCGCGAACGCGTGCAGCTCCGCAAGCGTGTCGGCCATCAGGTGCGCCCACCGCCGGCCACGCCAGAGCGTGACCGCATCATCCACGTACACCGCCACCGCGCGCCGTCTCAGCGCCGCGGCGCGCGCAGTTCGTCGCGCACCCAGCGATCGATGAGGCGCTTCTCGTGCTGCAGCGGATCGCTGCGCGCCGCCATGCCGGCCGACGAGGTCAGGAATCCGAGGTCGGTCAGCCGACGCTCGCCTTCGGCAAGCACCTGGCCGCCGGCATCGCGCAGGGTGAAACGCAGCTCGAGGCTCGGCGGATACAGGTCGCGCACCACGCGCACGTCGCCCAGGCTCTGCGTCGCGGGCTCGTACTCGCCGGCGCGGTCGATGTCGATGATCTCCACATCGAGCCGTTCGCCGTCGGCGAGCGCAGCAGCGGATGCCGTGCGCAGGTGTTCGGCGAGGTCGCGGACCCAGTCACCACGGACCGCTTCGAAGCGGCTGCGGCTGTAGCGGATCTCGGTGAACGTTTCCGGATCGGTCCAGGAAACGGCGACCGGGCCGTACGCGTCCAGGGCGCGCGGAGCGTCGGCGTCGGTCACGTTGGTCGGGCGGGTTTGGGCGTGGCCGGCGAACAGCGCGGCGAGCAGGAGGACGGTGATCCTGGCGAACGTGGCCATGGCAGGCTCCGTCGAATGTCTGCAGCCATTCTGCGCGCGTGCCATCGCGGCGGCAAACGCGGGCACGCGCCGCGCGTGCAGGCATTCAGCCGGTTCGACGCCACGCCTTGCGCAGCGACGCAGGCGGCCGCATCTTGCCGAGATGGCAGTCCGTTCCCGCCGCCACATCCATCCATCGCAGGCGCGCCTGCCGGGCCTGCTGCTCGCGGTGCTGCTGCTCGCGGCCACGCCGCCGGCCCATGCCCGGGACCTGCTGGCGCGCCTGTCCGCTGCGGCGCCCACGCTCGACCGCACGGTCCTCGCGCTCGCGCTGCAGGCGCGCGACTGTGCGCGCGCGGCGGACGTCGCCGGCGCCGGTGCCGATCGACTGGCGGTGATCGACTACACGCTGCCGTCGACCGAGAAGCGCCTGTGGGTGTTCGACCTCGGCAAGGCGACCCTGCTGCACGCCGAACACGTGGCCCACGGCCGTGGCAGCGGCGACAACATCGCGGCGCGCTTCTCCAATGTCGAAGGCAGCTTCCAGTCGAGCCTGGGCCTGTTCGCCACCGCCGAGACCTACATCGGCGAGAACGGCTACTCACTGCGCATGGATGGCCTGGAGCCCGGCGTCAACGACGCGGCGCGCGAACGGCTGGTGGTGATGCACGGCGCCGACTACGTCGATCCCGCGCAGGCGCGCCGGCAGGGCCGGCTGGGGCGCAGCTGGGGCTGCCCGGCGGTGCGCGCGGGGGTGGCACGCGCGGTGATCGACAATCTGCGCGACGGCCAGTTGCTGTTCGCGTACGCCCGCGACGCGGCATGGTTGAACGGCTCCCGCTTCCTGCATTGCGCGCGGGCTGAACGCAAGGCACGCGCGGCGCGCTGATTTCACGCGCCATCGCCAGGCGCTCACGCAGCATCGCCGCACCTGCCACCAAGGACTGTCCGCATGACTCCAGCCAAGCCGCTTGCCCTCGCGCTGAGCGCGATCCTGTTCGGCGCGCCCCTGCTTGCCGCCGCGCAAGCACCCGCCCTGCCACCGGGGGCGAAGCCTGTCGTACCCGCTGTGCAAGCCGCGGACACCGGGCCCGCGCCCCGCGTGGAGGTGACCGGGGCCGACCATCCCGCCAACGCCGCCACGGCCACGTCCGGTGATGGCGCGATGCTGCGTGCGCAGATCCTGCTCGACCGCGCACACTTCTCCCCGGGCGAGATCGACGGCAGTGGTGGCAGCAACACCCGGCGCGCGATTGCCGCCTTCCAGCGCAGCCGCGACCTGACGGCGAGCGGCAAGCTCGACGCCGCCACCTGGCAGGCGCTGAACGCCGACACCGCCCCGGTGCTGGTCGAACATGCGATCGCGGCTGACGAGGTCGCGGGTCCGTTCCGCAAGCTGCCCACCGACATGATGGCGAAGTCGAAGCTCGACAAGCTCGGTTTCGAGAGTGCGGCCGAAGCGCTGGGCGAGAAGTTCCACGCCAGCCCCAAGCTGCTGCAGCGCCTCAACGCGGGCAAGGACCTCGCCGCGGCCGGTACCCGCATCGTGGTGCCGAATGTCTCCGGCGCGACACCGCTCCCGGAGATCGCGCGGGTGGTCGTGGACAAGTCGGATTCGGTGGTGCAACTGGTGACCGCGGACGGCAAGGTGGTGGCGCAGTTCCCGGCCTCCACCGGCAGCAAGCACGACCCGCTGCCGATCGGCGAGTGGACCATCAAGGGCGTCGCGCGCGACCCAACCTTCCACTACAACCCGGCGCTGTTCTGGGATGCGGATCCGTCGCACGCCAAGGCGACGCTGCAACCCGGCCCCAACAACCCGGTCGGGCTTGCCTGGGTCGATCTGTCGAAGGAGCACTACGGCATCCATGGCACGCCGGTGCCGGCCAACGTCGGCAAGACCGATTCCCACGGTTGCATCCGATTGAGCAACTGGAACGTGCTGATGCTGGCGGCCGCGGTGAAGCCGGGCCTGCCGGCGATCCTGCAGGAATAGGCCATGCGGTACGTCGCCATGGTCCTCGCCGGCCTGCTGCTGGCGGCGGTCGTGCACCTGGCGGGGATGTCGCGCGCCGAGCGCGCGCGGATCCTTCGCATCACGCCGGCACCGGAGGCAGGGGCTGAGGATCGCGCGGGCCCCGTCGACCGTGGTCCCAGCCGGGCGACGCGGCGCCACACCACGCAGCCGCCGTCGCCACCCGGGCGGCCGGTCGCCATCGCGACCCGGCCACGCACTGCCTTGCCGCTGCCCCTGCCGTCGGGACTGGTGCTGCCGGTGCAGGGCGTGGTGCCCGCGCAGCTGTCGCCGACCTTCGAGGACGCGCGCAGCGAAGGCCGGGTGCACGAGGCGATCGACATCATGGCGCCCACCGGGACCCCGGTGCTGGCGGTGGCCGATGGCCACGTCGAAAAGCTGTTCGACAGCGCGCAGGGCGGACTGACGATCTACCAGTTCGAGCCGGGCGGGCGCTTCGCGTACTACTACGCGCATCTCGACGGCTATGCGCCGGGGCTGGCCGAGAAGCAGCAGGTGCGCCAGGGCCAGGTGATCGGCTACGTCGGCAGCACCGGCAACGCGGACCCGGCGGGCCCGCACCTGCACTTCGCGATCTTCGTGCTGGGGCCGGAGAAGCAGTGGTGGAAGGGCACCCCCATCGACCCGTTCCCGCTGTTCACCGGCAAGGCGCCCTGATGCGTCGTCGCCGCGATCGTCAGCGCAGCAGCGGTTCCAGCGCCGGCCAGACATGGTCGCCGATCGCGGGCTGCGCCTCGGCCACCGGATGCAGGTTGTCGTCCATGAAGTTGCCGCGGTCGGCGGCGACGGGTTCGAGCAGGAACGGCAGCAGCGGAATATCGAAGAAGGACGCGAGTTCGCGGTAGGTGCGGTCCAGGCCACGGGTATATTCCGCGCCGAGGTTGGGCGGCATGCGCATGCCGACCAGCAGCACGCGCGCACCGACATGCTCCGAAGCGCCGATCATCCGCGCCAGGTTGTATTTCAGCTCGGCCAGCGGCAAGCCGCGCAGCGCGTCGTTGGCGCCGAGCGCGATCACCACCACCGCCGGCTGGTGGCGCACCACCTCGCGTGCGACCCGCGACGAGCCCCCGGCGCTGGTCTCGCCGCTGATGCTGGCGTTGACGACCCGCCAGCCGGGGCGTTCACTGGCCATGCGCCGCGCCAGCAGGTCCACCCAGCCCTGGTCGGTACGCAGGCCGTAGGCGGCCGACAGCGAATCGCCCATCACCAGGACGGTGCGCGGCGGGGCGTTGTCGGGTGCGGCGGCGGCGGGCCGGCCCTGCGCCTGGGCCACACCGGCCAGCAGCAGGATGCACAAACCCAGCAGCATTTGGACCTGGCGGCATATCGCCCAATATCCTGTCATCGACTTCTCCGATCCGGCTGACCGCGGCGCGCCACGCGCCAGGCTGGACATCATGCCCCCACGAAGGTCCCCCATGCCCGATTCCACCGCAACCCCGTCCGCCGCGCCGCCCGCACTCTCCGCTGTCGGTCTCGGCAAGCGCGTCATGCTGCCCGCCGGCGAACTGGTGATCCTCGACGGCGTCGGCTTCGAGATCGCCGCCGGCGACAGCGTGGCGATCGTGGGCGCGTCGGGTTCGGGCAAGAGCACGCTGCTGTCACTGCTCGCGGGACTCGACACGCCCAGCAGCGGTGATGTACGGGTGGACGGCGCGCCGCTGTCGACGCTCGACGAGGACGGACGCGCCAAGGTTCGCGGCGCCAAGGTCGGCTTCGTGTTCCAGAATTTCCAGCTGCTGCCATCGCTCACCGCGCTGGAGAACGTGATGCTGCCGCTGGAGCTGCGCGGCGATGGCGACGTGGAAGGCCCCGCGCGCGAGATCCTGGTGCGCGTCGGCCTCGGCGAGCGCCTGGGCCACTACCCGCGGCAGCTGTCGGGCGGCGAGCAGCAGCGCGTGGCGGTGGCGCGCGCGTTCGTCACCCGGCCGTCGTTGCTGTTTGCCGACGAGCCCACCGGCAACCTCGACACGCGCACCGGGCAGGCGATCATCGAGCTGCTGTTCGCGCTCAACGCCGACCTCGGCACCACGCTGGTGCTGGTGACCCACGACGAGCACCTCGCGCAGCGCTGCCGGCGCACGCTGCGCCTCGACAGCGGCCGCCTGGTCGCCGACGACGCGCGCGCCGCGGCATGAGGGCGCTCGCACTCGCCGCGCGGCAGCTGCGCCGCGACCTGGCCTCCGGCGACATCCGCATCCTGCTGGCGGCGCTGGTGCTGGCGGTGGTGGCGGTGACCGCGGTCGGCTTTGTCACCGATCGCGCCGCGCGTGCGCTGGCCATCGAGGCCAACCGCCTGCTTGGCGGCGACGCCGTGCTGCGCGGCGACGCGCCGATCACCGGTGCGCTGCGCGAAGCCGCGCAGGCGCCCGGGCTGCGCCATGCCGACACCGTCGGGCTGGACACCATGATCCGCGTCGGCGAGGGCGAAGCCGCGCAGCTGAAACTCGGCGAGCTGCGCGCGCTGGGCGCGGGCTTCCCGCTGCGCGGCAGCTTCCGCATCGCGGGTGCCGACGGCATCGAGCGCGCGGCGACCGGGCTGCCGGGGCCGGGCACGCTGTGGATGGGCCGTGCCGGCGCCGAAACGCTTGGCGCGCGCATCGGCGACGCCGTCGGCATCGGCGAATCGCGGCTGCGGCTGGCGGCGATCGTGGCGCAGGAACCCGATGCCGCGCTCGACTACTTCAACGTCGCGCCGCGGGTGTTCCTCAACCTCGGCGACCTCGACGCCACCGGGCTGGTGCAGGAAGGCAGCCGCATCCGTTACCGGCTGGTGGTCGCGGGCGACGCGGCGGCGGTGGACCGCTTCACCCGCGCCGCGCGCGATGGCCTCGAGCGCGGCCAGCGCCTGGAAACCGCCGCGGATGCGCGCCCGGAAGTGCGCTCCGCGCTCGACCGTGCGGGACGCTTCCTCGGGCTCGCCGCACTGGTGTCGGTGGTGCTGGCGGCGGTGGCGGTGGCGATGGCCGCGCGCCGGCACAGCGCACGCCACCTGCAGGGCGCGGCGGTGATGCGTTGCCTGGGCGCCAGCCAGCGCACGCTGGTGGTGATCCATGTCGGCGAACTGGTGCTGCTGGGGCTGCTGGCCTGCGCGGTCGGGATCGCGATCGCCTATGGCCTGCAGTGGGCGATCGGCGCATGGCTGGCGGACCTGCTCGGCATCGGCATCCCGCCGGCCGGTCCGCTGCCGGCGCTGCAGGGCATGGGCGTGGGCATGGTGGTGCTGCTGGCGTTCGCCGCGCCGCCCGTGCTCGCCCTGCGCCGCGTGCCCGCGCTGCGCGTGCTGCGCCGCGACCTGGATGCCGCCGAACCCAGCGCCTGGCTGGTGGCGCTGGCCGGGCTGGGCGGCATGGCGGCGTTGCTGTGGTGGCAGGCTGGCTCGGCCACGCTGGGCCTGGCGATGCTGGCGGGCATTGCCGTGACGCTGCTGGTTCTGGCCGGGTTGGCGTGGCTGTTGATCCTGGCCGTGCGCCGGCTGCGCACGCGGCTGCGCGGCAGCCTGCGCTATGGCCTGGCCAACGTCAGCCGCCGGGCCGGCACCAGCATCGCGCAGGTCTCGGCGCTCGGCCTTGGCCTGATGGCACTGCTGCTGCTGACCTTCGTGCGCACCGACCTGCTCGACCGCTGGCGCGTGTCGCTGGCCGAGGACGCGCCCAACCGCTTCGTGATCAACGTGCAGCAGGAGCAGATGCCCGGCGTGCGCGCGCTGCTGGCCGAACAGGGCCTGGGCGAGCCGGTGCTGTACCCGATGGTCCGCGGCCGCCTGGCCACGCGCAACGGCGAGGCGGTCGACACCGCCGGCATCGCGGCGTCCGCCGACGACGCCGACGACGCCGACGACGGCCGCCGCGCGCAGCGCCGCGCCGAGCGCGAGTTCAACCTGTCCACCGCCACCGCACTGGGCGATGACAACCGCGTCACCGCAGGACGCTTCTGGGGCGCGACGCCGCCGGCCACCCCCGAGCTGTCTGTGGAGGAAGGCTTTGCCGAGTCGCTGGGCTGGAAGCTGGGCGACCGCATCGCCTTCGACATCGCCGGGCGCGCGCTGGAGGGCACCGTCACCTCGCTGCGCAGCGTGGAGTGGGAGAGCTTCAAGCCGAACTTCTTCGTGCTTGCGTCGCCGGGCGCGCTCGATGGCTACCCGGCGAGCTGGATCACCGCGGTCGGCGTGCCGCGCGGCGATACCGCGTTCACCCGCGCGCTGGTCGGCCGCTATCCCAACGTGTCGGTGATCGATGTCGACGCGGTGCTCGACCAAGTGCGCGCCACCGCCGACCAGGTGTCGACGGTCGTGGAGGTGGTGTTCTGGTTTGCCCTGGCAGCTGGCGTGCTGGTGCTGCTGGCCGCGATCAGCGCCAGCCAGGACGAGCGCCTGCTCGAGGGCGGGGTGATGCGCGTGCTCGGCGCCAGCCGCTGGCAGCTGCGCCTGGCGCAGGCTTCTGAATTCGCCGCCATCGGCCTGATTTCCGGGGTGGTGGCGGCGATCGCCGCCTCGGTGCTGGCCGGGGTGATCGCCAAACGCGTGTTCGACCTGCCGTGGCAGCCGGACCTGGCGATGGTCGCGATCGGCGCGGCGGTCGGAGTGGCGGCCGCGCTGCTGGCCGGGCTGTTCGCCACGCGCCGGGTGCTGGATGCGCCCCCGGCGGTGACCCTGCGCGAGCTGCAGGGCTGAACTCGCGGGGCCGGGTCCAGTCGACCGCGGCCCCGTGCGGGCTCAGCCTGCGCGTCGGGCGATGAAATACGCCGCCAGGTTGCCGAGGCCGGTGGCGCCGAGCAGCACCGCGAACGCACCGGGCGTCGCTTCACGCAGGCCCAGCGCCTCGATCACCGCAAAGCCGATCGCCAGCAGCACCAGCACCGTGCCCCAGCGCAGCGAGGCCTGGCGGCGGCGCGCCTCCTCGCCTTCAAGGATCGAGCGCACCATGGCTTCCGAGCCGTTGCTGGCGACCATCTGCCGGCGCGTGCGGGCGTCGACGACGGCCTTGATGGACAGGTAGATGCACGCGAACAGCACGATCGGGATGAAGACTTCGAAATCCATGGCGGTGTCCCTGGGTAGGTGGTGGCGCCGCGCGGATTGGCGGCTTGCTGGAGTGGATACCGCGGCGGCGGCGCCGGTTGCATCGGCGGGCGCGTGCGATCGCTTGCAACCGCGGCCCTGCCGGGCGTATCCCGTGCACATGGATCAGGTTTTCAATGCGGGCGGCGCCAACGCGCTGCGCGATGACGCGCACGGCGACGATGCCGCGCGCGTCGCCGCCGTGCTCGCCGGCACGCCCGGGGCCTTCGAAGCGCTGGTGCGGGACTACCAGCGCCTGGCCTGGCACGTGGTGCAGCGCATGGTGCGGCACCCGGAGGACACCCGAGAACTGTGCCAGGAGGTGTTCCTGCGCGTGCACCGCTACCTGCCGCAGTACCGCGCGGACGCGCCGCTGAAGGCATGGATCGCGCAGGTGGCGTACTCGGTGGCCAGGCGCCACCTGGAGCGCCGCAGGATTCCGCTGGCGGAGCCGATCGACGGCGACGCGCTGGCACCGGCCGAGCGCGTGGCCGACGCGTTCGACCTCGCTGCGGCGCACGCCGAAGCAGACGAGGCGCGCCACCTGCACGCGGCGATCGACGCGCTGCCGCCGCTGCAGCGCACCCTGCTCACCCTGTACCACCTCGAAGAACTGCCGATCGCGGAGATCGCCACGATCACCGGGCTCGCCGAGGGCACCATCAAGAGCCACCTGTTCCGCACCCGCAAGGCCCTGCGCGCCGTGCTGGAACGCCGCATCGGAGTCGCCGCATGAAACCGCATCCCCCGATCGATGAACGCGAATGGCAGGCGCAGGAGCGCGCGATGCGCCGCAGCGCGCCGGGCGGCCACGAGGATCCGCTGGTGGCGGGCTACCGCAAGGTGGCCGCGGCGGCACGCGCGGCGTCGCCACCCGAACTGCCGGAGGATTTCGCGGCGCAGGTCGCTGCGCTCGTCGGCGGTGAAGCGCGGGCGGTGCCGGATGGCCGTCTCGAACGCGTGCTGCTGCGCATCCTGCTGGCGTTGCTGCCGGTGGCGCTGGCCGCGGTGCTGGTGCTGTTCGGTGCGCGCTGGTGGCAGGCGGCGTCGGGCGTGCTGGGCGAGGACGCGCTGCGCTGGCTGCTGGTGGCCCTTGCCTGCGCGGTCGTGTCCTGGGGGATCGACCGGGTGCGGGCTGGCGCCGACTACCCCGGCGGCGGCCACGCCGCTGCCTGAGCCCGGTCAAGCGGGCGCGCGTTCCTCGTCGGCGCCGAAGCGGCGCGCGTAGTCGCGTTCGGCCGAGGTGCCGTTCACCTCGCTCGCGGCGAGATCCGGCGCGCCGTAGACGGCATAGACCGGTGCGCCTTCCGTGCGGCCGACCAGATGCAGGCGATACCGCGAATGCCCGCTGCCGGTATCGGGCGGGTAATGGGCGGGCGGCTCGCCGCCGTCATAGGCGATTTCGGTGTTGTCCACGGGACCGCCGACAAAAAGCAGGCGCATGTTGCCTCCAGGGTGTTCGGGTCTGCATCCATCCTCGCCGCCATGGCGTTCAACGGCGATGAAACCGGCGTGCCCGAGCCCCTCACGTAGAATCGCGGTCCCTCCCCGCGGCGAACCCACCTCCATGCCAGGCCCCAACGGCGACCCCGCGCTCGACGCGCTGCTGCTGCCCTTTGCCGAAGGCGAACTCGCCTGGCCGGCCGACGGCGCACTGTTCCTGCGCGCGCGCGCAGGCGCGGCCCTGCAGGCGCAGGACCGGCCCGGGCTGGTGTGCGAACAGGGCTATCGCCCGGATGCCGCAGCCCTGGCCAGCGCCGGGTTCAACGTGCGCGACCCGGCAGACGCACCCGACGACGGTCGCCGCTGGCCGCTGGTGCTGCTGCTCCCGCCGCGCCAGCGCGACGAGGCACGCGCGCTGTTCGCCGAAGCCTTCGCGCGGGTCGCGCCGGGTGGCACGGTGATCGCCAGCGTGGCCAATGACGCCGGCGCGAAGTCCGCGGAAGCCGATTTCGCGCGCATCGCCGGCAGCGTGGTGACGCGCAGCAAGCACAAGTGCCGCGTCTTCCATGCGCGTGCCGATGGCCAGGGCGATGCCGCGCTGGCGGCGCAGTGGCGCACGCTGGACGCGCCCCGGCGCATCGCCGGCAACCGCTTCCTGAGCCGTCCGGGCGTGTTCGCCTGGGACCGCATCGATCAGGCATCGCAGCTGCTCGCCGAGCACCTGCCCACCGACCTGGCCGGTCGCGCCGCCGATTTCGGCGCGGGCTGGGGCTACCTCGCCGGCGAGCTGCTGTCGCGCAATCCGGGCATCACCGCGCTCGACGCCTTCGAGGCCGAGGCGCGCGCGCTGGCCCTGGCGCGCGAAAACCTGGCCGGGTTCGCAAACGCGGTGGCGCTGGGCTTCCACTGGCACGACGTCACCGCCGGCGTCCCCGGCACCTACGACGTGATCGTGAGCAACCCGCCGTTCCACGTGCCCGGCGGCGCCGAGCGCCCCGACATCGGCCGCGCCTTCATCGCCAGCGCCGCGCAGGCGCTGAAGCCGGGCGGCCGGCTGTGGCTGGTGGCCAACCGCCACCTTCCCTACGAGGAGGCACTGGGCGCCGGCTTCGGCACGGTGCGCCTGGTCGCGCAACACGACGGCTTCAAGGTGGTGGAGGCGGTGAAGTCCCTGCCCAAGCCCCCCGCGCGCCCGGTGCGCCCCGAGCGCGAGGCGCGCTGGCGGTGAAGCTGGTGCGCATGCTGGCCAATCTCGGCCACGGCAGCCGCAAGGAGGTCGCCGCGATGTTCCGCGAGGGCCGCGTCACCGACGCCGCCGGCGAGGTGCTGTATGCCGACGACCAGCCTGACCGCGACAACGTGCGCGTGGACGGCGAGCGGCTCGACCCGGCGCCGGGCATGCTGTTGATGCTGCACAAGCCGATCGGCCACACCTGTTCGGCCAAGGATCGCGGGCGCCTGGTCTACGACCTGCTGCCGCCGCGGTTCGCGCTGCGCTCCCCCACGCTGTCCACCGTCGGCCGGTTGGACCGCGAGACCAGCGGGCTGCTGCTGATGACCGACGACGGCCAGCTGCTGCACCGGATCATTTCGCCGAGGGCGGGGCTGCAAAAGGTCTACGAGGCCACGTTGGCCGAGCCGCTGCGCGGCGACGAGGCGGCGATCTTCGCCAGCGGCACGCTGATGCTCGAATCCGAGAAGACCCCGCTGCTGCCCGCGGACCTGGACGTGCTGGGGCCCACGCACGCGCGCCTCACCTTGCATGAGGGCCGCTACCACCAGGTGCGGCGCATGTTCGCCGCGGTCGGCAACCACGTGGTCGCGCTGCACCGGCCGCAGGTGGGCGGGCTGACGCTCGGCGACCTGCCGGAAGGCGCGTGGCGCCTGCTCGACGACGGCGACCGCGCGCAGCTGTACGCGGGTGGCGACGCCGGCGCGACGCAAGCGCCGTAATCAGTCGAACAGCTTGCGCCAGCCGGCGTGGCCGAGGTCCTCGAGCGTGCGGATATTGCGCTCGACGATCGCATCCGGATCCGGGAACGCGTCCACCGCGCGCGACACGCTGTCCTCGCGCAGCAGGTGCAGGGTCGGCCACGGCGAGCGGTTGGTGAAGTTGGCGATGTCGTCCGGCGCGCTGCCGGCGAACTGGTACTGCGGGTGGAAGCTCGCCACCTGCAGCACGCCTTCCAGGTCGAGTTCGCCGACCAGCGCGTCGGCGTGTTCCAGGAAGTCGTTGTAGTCGAGGAAATCCGTCAGCACGTGCGGGTGCACGATCAGCGTGGTGTCGGTGGCCTCGGCCGGCGTGTCGCGCAGGTGCAGCAGCTCCACGCCCAGCGTTTCCAGCAGGCCCGCGGCGTCGCGCGCCTCGCTGAGCACCATCCGCACCTGGCCCTTGGCCACCACCGCCTTGGCGAAGGGGCAGAGGTTGAGGCCGATCACGGCGCGCTCGAGCCAGCGCGAGGTTTGGCCGAGGTAGTCGGGCGCCATTCCCGCGTGCCTGGGCTCAGTCACGGAAGTTGTCGAACTGGATCGGCTGTTCGAATTCCTTGCTGCGCAGCAGCGCCATGGCCGCCTGGAGGTCGTCGCGCTTCTTGCCCGTCACGCGCAGCTTGTCGCCGTTGATCTGGGTCTCGACCTTCAGCTTGGCGGCCTTGATCTCGTTGCCGATCTTCTTCGCCAGCTCGCGCTCGATGCCCTGCTTGACGGTGATCTTCTGGCGCGCGCCGGCGAGGTTGGTGTCGACGTCGCCGAATTCCAGGCAGCGGGTGTCGATCTTCCGCGCCGCCAGGCGGGCACGCAGGATGTCGGTCATCTGCTGCAGCTGGAACTCGCTGGGCGCCGACTGCGAGATCACGTTGTCCTCGCGCGTGAACGTCGCCTCCACGCCCTTGAAATCGAAGCGCGTGTCGAGCTCGCGGTTGGCCTGGTCGACCGCGTTGGTCAGCTCGTGGGTGTCGACTTCGGAGACGATATCGAAGGAGGGCATGGCGTTTTCTGGCGGGTTCCGGGGGGCCACAGGGTACCGCACCGCGCACGCCGGCCCGGCGCGCGGCATCATGGCGGTCTCCCCCCGCAGACCGAGGTGCCCCATGCACAAGACCGCCGCCTATGCCGCCACGTCGCCGACGTCGCCGCTCGCCCCGTGGACGCTGGAACGCCGCGCCCCGCGCGCCGGCGAGGTGCTGATCGACATCCGCTACTGCGGGGTCTGCCATTCCGACCTGCACACCGTGCGGGGCGACTGGGGCCCGATGGACTACCCGCTGGTGCCCGGCCACGAGATCGTCGGCCACGTCGCCGCGGTCGGCGAGGGCGTCAGCCGTTACAAGGTGGGCGACGCGGTCGGCGTCGGCTGCTTCGTCGATTCCTGCCGTGCCTGCGAGCACTGCAAGGCCGGCGAGGAGCAGTACTGCGCCGAGGGCATGGTCGGCACCTATGCGGGACGTGACCGCAGCACCGGCGAGCCCACCCAGGGCGGCTACTCCACGCGCATCACGGTGCACGAGGACTACGTGCTGCGCATCCCCGAGGGCCTGCCGCTCGACCGCGCGGCGCCGCTGCTGTGCGCCGGCATCACCACCTGGTCGCCGCTGAAGCATTTCGGCCTCAAGGCCGGCGACGAACTGGCGGTGGTCGGCCTCGGCGGGCTGGGGCACATGGCGGTGAAGCTGGGCGTGGCGCTGGGCGCCAACGTGACCGTGCTCAGCACCTCCGAGGGCAAGCGCGCGGACGCGCTGGCGCTGGGCGCGCACGCGTTCGAGGTGGTCGGCAAGGATCCCGCGGCCGGAAAGAAGCTCGCGCGGCGTTTCCACATGATCCTCGACACCGCGTCGGCCGCGCACGACTACAACCTCTACCTCGGCATGCTGAAGGTCGACGGCACCATGGTGCTGCTGGGCATGCCGGAGCCGACGCTGGTCGGCGCGGGTTCGCTGGTGATGGCGCGCCGGCGCCTGGCGGGGTCGCTGATCGGCGGCATCCGCGAGACCCAGGAGATGCTGGACTTCTGCGCGGCCAACGGCGTGGTGTCGGACATCGAGCTGATCGACATCGCCGACATCAACGAGGCCTACGAACGCATGCTGCGCAGCGACGTGCGCTACCGCTTCGTGATCGACGCGGCCAGCTTCGGCGGCGCCTGAGCAGCCAGTGGAGATCGCGCCCGACCCCGGCGCTGCCGCCGCGGCCGCGGCGGCCGCCGGCGACCGCCAGCACCGCCGCGCCGTGCTGGCGATGCTGTTCGCGGTGCTGGTGCTGTGCGCGATGGATGCGTGCATGAAGCAGCTGGCCGGGCATTACCCGCCGATGCAGGTGGCGGCGCTGCGCGGCATGGTCGGCTTGCCGCTGGTGCTGGCCTGGGCCGCGGCGAGCATCGGCCTGCCCGCGCTGCTGCGCGTGCACTGGCCGCTGCACCTGCTGCGCGGGGTGCTGGGCGTGGTGTTCCTGTCGTGTTTCGTGGCCGGGCTGCGCGACCTGCCCATGTCGACCGCGTACGCGATCAGCTTCGTCGGCCCGCTGCTGGTGACGGCCATGGCGGTGCCGCTGCTGCGCGAACACGTCGGGCCGCGGCGCTGGACGGCGATCGCCGTGGGCATGGTGGGCGTGCTGGTGGTGCTGCGCCCGGGCGGCGAGGGCGTGATGACGCGCGCGGGCCTGCTGGTTCTCGCTGCCACGGTCTGCTACGCGGCTTCGGTGGTCACGGTGCGCATGCTGGCGCAGCGCGACAGCGCGCAGGCGCTGGTCTTCTGGTTCCTGGCGATGGTGGCGATCGGCGCCGGGCTGCTGGCCTGGCCGCAGTGGGTGCCGCTGCGCGCGGCGGACGGCTGGCTGCTGGGTGGCGTGGCGCTGTTCGGCACGCTCGGCCAGGTGGCGTTGACCCACGCCTTCCGGCTGGGCGAAGCGTCACTGGTGGCGCCGCTGGAATACACCGCGCTGGTGTGGGTGGTGCTGCTGGACGTGGTGCTGTGGCAGGTACTGCCCGATGCCATGACCTGGCTGGGCGCGGGGATCATCGTGGTCAGCGGCCTGTACCTGATGCGCCGCGAACGCGTGGTGCGCGCCGCCCCGCTGCCGCGCAGCGGCGACTGAAACGCGGAACGGGCCCTTGCGGGCCCGCTCCGTTTCCATCGTGTACCCGGCCGTGGCCGGAAGGCTCAGAAGCGTGCGCCGATACCCACGCCCACGACCACCGGGTCGAGCTTGGCGTCCCCGGCCTTGACGCCGTCGATCTTCACCTCGGAATCGCTCTGGAAATAGCGTGCATCGGCACGTGCGAACCAGGTCGGGCTGATGTTGACGTCCATGCCGACCGTGGCTACGCCGCCTTCGGCGGTTTCCACGCCAACGCGGTCGCCGGCCAGGGTGGCGGATTCGTTGTTGTAGTTGGTCTGGTGGTAGCCGAGGCCCACGAACGGCCGGACCGTGCTTTCCACCGTGCCGAACCGGTACTGGCCGCTCAGCGAATATGGCTGGGCGTCGACGCTGCCGACCTTCTGGCCGCCGGAGGTCACGCGCTGACCGTAGCTGTCGGCGCCCCAGGCTTCGATGCCGATGTTGTCGGTGGCGTGCCAGGTGACGCCGAGCGTCGGGGTGCCTTCACCGGCGAATTCGGTGCGCGCGCCGGCGATTTCCGGATTGCGCGTGGGTTCGACCATGGAATAGCCGCCCACGACCGACACGTGCTTGCCGGCGCCGTCGGCGGCGAATGCGGCGGACGGCAGGATGGCCAGGGCCAGGGCGGCGGGGAGCACCAGCCTGGTGATGCGGGAAATGGTCTGCTTGGGGGACATTGGGGGAGGTCTCCTCTTTAAGGACATGTATGCCCCGGGGAGTGGGGCGCAGCTACCCTAGCGACGCGCCCATGAATCGAACTTGTCGCACCGCGCCTGTTGCGGGAACTTCCACACATCGCGTTCAGATCGCGAACGCGGCGACCATCAACGTGAACGGCGCGCGTCGATGGTCATGGCACCCAATGGCAGGTTCCGCATGGCACGTGCGTTGGATAGAGTCATCTTCCGCACTCTCTGACCAGGCTGGCATGCGCACGACCGCGATCGCCCTTTCCCTCCTGCTCGCCTGTGGCGGCGCCGCTGCCGCCGATGTCCAGGTCGACTGCGACATCGACAGCGACTACGACTTCCACCTGAGCGAGAAGAGCGTGATCCTGCTCGACAGGGGTGCGTCGCCGCACACCGTGCTGGTCCGCAAGGGCCGCCTGTTCATCGACGACCGCTGGGTGCAGGTGTCCGCGGCCGACGCGCGACGCCTGGTGGAGTACGAGCGCGAGGCGCGTGCCGCCATGCCGCTGGCCGCGTCCGTCGCGCGCCAGGCCGCCGGCATCGCCTTCGAGGTGCTGGGCGAGGTGGCGGCCGGCTTCGGCAGCGACCCGGACGCCGCGCGGCGCAAGTTCGCAGGCGTGCGCAAGGAGCTCGATGCCGCGCTCGCCGCGTCGGTGACTCCGAGCCGCTTCAACCGTGAGCAGCTCAACGACGCCATCGGGACGGCCGTGGCGCAGGCGGTGCCGACCCTGGTCGGCGATATCGTCGGCGGCGCGCTGCGCGCCGCGTTCAGTGGCGATGCCAGCCGCCTGCAGCGCCTGGAATCCCTGGATGCCGACATCGAGGCCTTGGTGGAGCCGCGTGCCCGCGCGCTGGAAGCCGACGCCCAGGCGCTGTGCAAGCGCATGGAAGCCCTGGACGCGCTGGACGATGCGCTCGAGTACCGGCTGCCGGATGGGCGCGCGCTCGACCTGCACCGGGTGGACACCGGGTCCCGCGCGGCGGGTGGTTGACGCGGGAACTGCCCGCCAAGGTTGGCGCATTCCTGCAGCGGGGCCACAATAGCCCGTCCCCAGATCGTGGAGTGCCGGATGGCCAGTCCCCAGGAAGCGCGCGTGCCGGACATCGGCGGCTATGACGACGTGCCGGTCATCGAGGTCCTGGTCGCCGTGGGTGACACGGTCGCCCGCGACCAGGGCCTGGTCACGCTGGAATCCGACAAGGCCACGATGGAAGTGCCCGCGCCGTTCGCCGGCGTGATCCGCGAGCTCAGGGTCAAGCTGGGCGACACCATTTCCGAAGGCGGAGTGGTGGCGCTGATCGAGCCGACCGGGGCGGACGCGGGTGCCGACGCCGCGCCGCAAGGCGGCAAGAGCGCCGAGGCGCCTGCCGTGCAGGCTGGTCCGGCCGCTGCCGACAACGGCCGCGCGCAGCCGGACGCCGCCGCGGGCGCCACGCCCGCGGTTGAAACCGGCCACCAGGTGGAGCCGGTGGCGGTCGCCGCCACCCCCGACAACATCGCCCAGGCGTCGATCGACAGCCAGGCGGCGAAGACGCCGTCGGTCAGCGGCCAGCCCGCGGTGCGCTTCGAAGGCGACGCGCTGATCCCCGGCAAGCTCCCCTACGCGAGCCCGGCGGTGCGCCTGTTCGCGCGCGAGCTCGGCGTCGACCTGTTGCAGGTGACCGGCAGCGCGCGCGGCGGGCGCATCGTCCGCGAGGACGTGCAGCAGTTCGTCAAGGGCGCGCTGCAGCGTGGCCCGGCGGCCGGCGCGTCCGGCGGCGGGCTGGACCTGCTGCCGTGGCCGAAGGTCGACTTCAGCAAGTTCGGCGAGACCGAGGTGCAGCCGCTGTCGAAGATCAGGAAGATCTCCGGCGCCAACCTCGCGCGCAACTGGGCGATGATCCCGCATGTCACCCAGCACGACGATGCCGACGTCACCGACCTCGAGGCGCTGCGTGTCGCGCTCAACAAGGAAAACGAGAAGTCCGGCGCCAAGCTGACCATGCTCGCCTTCATCATGAAGGCCGCGGTCGCGGCGTTGAAGAAGTTCCCCGAGTTCAACGCCTCGCTGGACGCGTCCGGCGAGAACCTCACGCTCAAGAAGTACTTCCACGTCGGCTTCGCCGCCGACACGCCCAATGGGCTGGTGGTGCCGGTGGTGCGCGACTGCGACCGCAAGGGCGTGATGGAGATCGCCGCCGAGACCGGCGAGCTGGCGAAGAAGGCACGCGACGGCAAGCTCGGTCCCGCGCAGATGAGCGGCGGCTGTTTTTCGATCAGTTCGCTGGGCGGGATCGGCGGCACCTCGTTCACGCCGATCGTCAACGCGCCGGAAGTCGCCATCCTCGGCGTGTCGCGCGCGGCCATGAAGCCGGTCTGGGATGGCCAGGCGTTCCAGCCGCGGCTGGTGCTGCCGCTGTCGCTGTCCTATGACCACCGCGTGATCGACGGCGCTGCCGCCGCGCGCTTCACCGCGTACCTGGCGCAGGTGCTCGGCGACATGCGCCGGGTGCTGCTGTGAGCGCCGTGACCGGCCTGGTCGACGTCAAGGTCCCCGACATCGGCGGCTACGACGATGTGCCGGTGATCGAGGTGCTGGTCGCGGTCGGCGACACGGTCGCCATGGACCAGGGCCTGGTCACTCTGGAGTCGGACAAGGCGACGATGGAAGTGCCGTCGTCGGTGGCCGGCGTGGTGCGGGAGCTGAAGGTCAAGGTGGGCGACACGATTTCCGAAGGCGGGGTGGTGGCGGTGATCGAGGCCGCGGGTGATGTCGCCCCGTCTGCGCCTGCCCCCGCTGGCGATGCGCCGGCATCCGCCCCGACGGTGATGGCAGCCGATGCCGGGCCCGGCAAGCCGCCAGTCGCGCGCTCGCATCGCGCCCCCGCCGAACCGCAGGCGTCGCAGGCCGCCGCCGCCAGTGGCCGCACCGCCGACATCGAGTGCGCGCTGGTGGTGCTCGGCGCCGGCCCCGGTGGCTATACCGCCGCATTCCGCGCCGCCGACCTCGGCATGGACGTGGTGCTGGTGGAACGTTACACACAGCTCGGCGGCGTGTGCCTCAACGTCGGCTGCATCCCGTCCAAGGCGCTGCTGCACGCCGCCGAAGTCATCGACGAGGCTGCGCACGCGGCCGACTACGGCATCAGCTTCGGCACGCCGAAGATCGACCTGGACGGCCTGCGCGGGCACAAGGAGCGCGTGGTCGCGCAGTTCAACAAGGGCCTCGCCGGCATGGCGAAGCAGCGCAAGGTGCGCGTGGTGACCGGCAGCGGCATGTTCGTGTCCGGCAACGAGCTCGAGGTCACCGACGCGGACGGCAAGGCGCAGCTGCTGCGCTTCGGCCAGTGCATCATCGCCGCCGGCTCGCAGGCGCTGAAGCTCCCGGGTTTCCCGTGGGACGACCCGCGGGTGATGGATTCCACCGACGCGCTGCAGCTGGCCGACGTGCCCCAGCGCCTGCTGGTGGTCGGCGGCGGCATCATCGGCCTGGAAATGGCCACCGTGTACCGCGCGCTGGGCAGCGAGGTCACCGTGGTCGAGCTGGCCGACCAGCTGATGCCGGGTGCCGACAAGGACCTGGTGAAGCCGCTGGCAGACCGCCTGAAGAAACAGGGCGTGGCCATTCACCTGAAGACGAAGGTGGTCGAGGCCAAGGCCGGGAAGCAGGGCATTTCCTGCAGCTTTGAAGGCGAGAGCATTCCCGCGGGCGACCTGTTCGACCGCGTGCTCGTCGCGGTGGGCCGCAGCGCCAACGGCGGCAAGCTCGGCGCCGACAAGGCCGGCGTGGCCGTCGGCGAGCGCGGCTTCATCGACGTCGACCTGCAGATGCGCACCAACGTGCCGCACATCTTCGCCATCGGCGACCTGGTCGGTCAGCCGATGCTCGCCCACAAGGCGAGCCATGAAGGCAAGCTTGCGGCGGAAGTCGCCGCCGGCGAGAAGCGCGAGTGGGTGGCGCGGGTGATCCCGTCGGTCGCCTACACCGATCCGGAGATCGCCTGGGTGGGCGTGACCGAGACCGAGGCGAAGGCCAAGGGCCTGAAGGTCGGCGTGGGCAAGTTTCCGTGGGCGGCAAGCGCGCGCGCGGTTGGCATCGGCCGCAGCGAGGGCTTCACCAAGCTGCTGTTCGACGAACCCACCGGCCGCATCGTCGGCGGTGCGATCGTCGGCCCGCGCGCCGGCGACCTGATTTCGGAAGTCGCGCTGGCGATCGAGATGGGCGCCGAGGCGGCCGACATTGGCCACACCATCCATCCGCATCCCACGCTCGGCGAGTCGGTGGCGATGGCCGCCGAGATCTTCGAAGGCACCATCACCGACCTGTACCTGCCGAAGAAGCGCTGACGCGCATTCCCGACGCGGTTCCCGGCCGTCCGCCGGGACCGCATTGCGTGACCGCCAGTGCGCAGGTACGCGACGGCCGTCGCGGTTCCACCCGCCTTAGGGCCAGCCCCATCTGTTGCCACGTGCCGCCAGCGCGCCCACTCGGTGCGCCGGCGGCGACGCCTGCATGCGGTTCCCGCATCGGGGACGGGGTCAACGCGCGCAAGCGCAGTCACGAGGGGTGGAAAGAATGAGCATTCGAAGCAAACGGGCACGGTCCGCGGCCACGCTGTCGGCCGGGGTCCTGTGCTGTGCCATGGTCGCCGGCGCCGCGACTGCCCGCGACGTGCCGCGCGCGCCGGTGACCGGCGCGGACGCGCTGGCCGACGCGGCCGCGCAGCGCGAGGAAGCCGCACTCGAAGCACGCCTGCGCCATGAGGAGACCCGCCTGCGCGCGGAGCGTGCCGCCTATCCGGGGTACTTCGCGCGCGCCTATGCCGCGTATCCGGCGATCCCGCGCGGAACGCTCGAGGCGCTCGCCTTCGTGCAGAGCCGCTGGCACAACGTGCAGCCGGCGGCCGATGCCGCCATGGCCGATCACCACATGCCCGAAGCCCACGGCGTGATGGGCCTGTATGCCGGCAACGGCTTCGCCGACCAGGTGGGCGAGGCTGCGGGACTGCTCGGCGTGAGCGCCGGTCGCGTGAAGCGCGATCCCGCGACCAACGTCATGGCCGCCGCCGTGCTGCTGGACCGCGTCCTGCGCGGCCACGACGTGCGCGCGCCCGAAGCACTGGCGCCGGTACTGGCCGCCTACGCCGGCTTCGCGCAGGCGCCCGGCAGCGGCGCGATCGACGACTACGCCCGCGCCAGCTTCGCGTTCGACGTGCTGCTGGCGATCGACCGCGGCGTGAGCGAGAAGGGCATGGTGGTGCCGCAGCGCGCGGTGGCCTGGGAGCGTGCATTCCCGGCCGACCAGCTGGCGCGCCTGAACGCGCCGTTCGTGCGCCTGGACGTGGAGAACGACCGCATCGAGACCGACGCATGGGCGATCGATCCGGTCAGCGAACAGCTGGTGCGCAAGGATGCCGCCGCCGCCCGCGGCGACGTGGGCGCCACGAGCACCGACTACGGCCCGGCGATCTGGAACCCCGCGCACTCGACCAACTACAACGCCTCGCGCGCAGCCGCGGTCAGCGCCGTCACCCTGCATACCGCGCAGGGCAGCTACGCCGGCACGATCTCGTGGTTCAAGAACTCGACCGCCAATGTCAGCGCGCACTACGTGATCCGCAGCTCCGACGGCCAGGTCACGCAGATGGTGCGCAACGCGCACACCGCCTGGCACGTGCGCAACCAGAACAGCTACACGCTGGGCATCGAGCACGAGGGCTATGTCAACAACAGCGCCTGGTACACGAGCGCGATGTATGCCGCGTCGGCGGCGCTGGTGCGCGACTTCTGCGCCAAGTACAGCGCGATCAGCTGCGCAAGCGCGTACCGCGGCGCGCCCAGCAGCGGCATCAACGTCCTGCCCACCAGCGTCAAGATCAAGGGCCACCAGCACTTCACCGGGCAGACCCATACCGATCCGGGCATCAACTGGAACTGGGCGAGCTACTACACGCGTTTGAATCCCGGCTCCGGCGGCAGCACGCGGATCCTCGACAGCTTCGAGAGCAGCGTCGGCCACTTCAACACGGGTCCTGCGTACTCCGGGAGCACCACGGGGATCTCGGCGGCATCCACCGCCACGCGCGACTGCGCCACCCGTAAAAATGGCAGCTGCTCGCTGCGCGTGCTGCTGAAGGACAACACTGCGACGTCGGCAAGCTGGGCCGTGCGCCTGCTGTCCGGCTCCGGCAACCCGGGCAGCAACACCGCGATCACCCGCGCCAACGGTTCGGTCGGGTTCTGGGTGTTCTCGGCGGGCAGCGGGCTGACCGTCGGCGTCGGCATCGATGACAGCGACGGCACCGAGCGGTCGGTGAGCCGCAGCGTGCCGGCCAACACCTGGACCTACGTGCAGTGGAGCCTGACCGACGCCGCGCAGTGGGATGCGTGGGTGGGCAACGCCAACGGTGCGATCACCGCGGCCAGCGTCCAGCTCGACGCCATCTGGCTGTACCACGCCAACACCAGCTACGACCTCAACGTGTATATCGACGACGTGCAGGCCCGCAACTGAGTCCGCAATGCGAAGCCCCGGCGCCCGCCGGGGCTTCGTTGCGTCCGCGGCATGAAAAAAGCGAAGCCCCGGTAGCAGCCGGGGCTTCGGGCGGAGGTCTGTACGGATCGACGAGGAGTGCACAGGCCACGCGCAGGAGGATGGACCGCGGTTTTCCGCCAAGGTTCCGCGGTTCCCGGCATTGATTTGCTGAACGGGGGTCTTCGGGCCGGGGTCACGTCGCCGGAGCGGGGTGGTGGTGCTCAGAATGACCGGGGCTGGTATACTTTCGGGGCTAGATGGGGCCGATTGTGTTGGCGGTCCCGCTCCACGGCCACAGGATCCCATGTGTTGACTTCCGTTGCCGCAGGCTGGCGGCTGGTACGGCGCGCACTCATCTGGCAGGTGGTTGCGGTCGCGGTGCTCGCGCTGGCCTTCGCCCCCGTGGGGGCGGCCTGGAGCCTTGCGGCGCTGGCCGGGGGTGGGGCGATCGCCGTCGGCGGCGCGCTGTCCGGGGCCCTGGCGCTAGGCGGAGGAGTGGGGCCCGCCACCGGTGCGCTGATGCGCATGGTGCTGGGCCTGGCGGTGAAGTGGCTGGTGGTGGTCGTGGCATTGGTCCTGGCGGTCGGCGTGGCGCGGTTGCCCGCGCTCGCGGCGCTGGCCGGGGTCGTGGTCGCCTTGGTGGTACAGATGCTGGCGATGGCCGGCGTTACTCGATACGGGAAGCATTGAACATGGCGGCTGAGTCGGATCTGACCCCCACCAGCTACATCCAGCACCACCTGCAGAACCTCACCGCGCAGGTTGGCGAGGGCGGCTTCATGACCGTCAACGTCGACACCCTGGTGAGCTCGGTGGCGATGGGCCTGCTGGTCACCTTCCTGTTCTGGCTGGGTACGCGCCGGGCCACGGCGGGCGTTCCGGGCAAGTGGCAGGCGGTGGTGGAAATGATGCTGGAGTTCGTCGACCGCCAGGCGCGCGACACGTACCACGGCTCCAGCAAGCTGGTCACGCCCATCGCGATCACGCTGTTCTTCTGGATCCTGCTGATGAACATGCTGAAGTTCATCCCCGCGGACTTCTTCGCCATCCCGCTGTCGTGGGTAGGCGTGGAGTACTGGAAGCCGGTGCCCACCGCCGACGTCAACGCCACCCTCGGCATGTCGATCAGCGTGTTCTTCCTGATGCTGTTCTTCGCGCTGCGCGCCAAGGGCATCGGCGGCTTCACCAAGGAATTCCTGACGGCGCCGTTCGGCAAGTGGATGATGCCGTTCAACCTGATCCTCAACATCGTCGAGTGGGTGTCGAAGCCCATTTCGCTGGCGATGCGACTGTTCGGCAACATGTTCGGCGGCGAGATCGTCTTCCTGCTGATCTGGGTGCTTGGCGGCGCCGGCATCCTCGGCCTCATCGGCAGCGCGGTGTTCGGCTTCGGCTGGATGATCTTCCACATCCTGGTCGTGCCGCTGCAGGCCTTCATCTTCATGATGCTGTCGATCGTCTATCTCAGCCTGTCCGAGGACAGCCACTGAGGCCCGCGTCGCCCCGCTTTGTTCCACCCTTCCGATAAACCCTCGCAACGTCCGTTCCGGAGAACACCATGGAAATCGTCATCAGCTCCCTCGCCCAGGTCCAGGCCTCCACGGTCCTCGCCATCGGCATCATGATCGGCCTCGCCGCCCTCGGCGCCGGCCTCGGCCTCGCCATCATGTCCGGCAAGTTCCTCGAGTCGGCCGCGCGCCAGCCCGAGCTGATCCCGGTGCTGCAGGTCCGCATGTTCATCACCGCCGGCCTGATCGACGCCGCGTTCATCATCAGCGTCGCCGTCGGCCTGCTGTTCGCCTTCGCAAGCCCGTTCCTGGGCCCGCTGCTGGCGCAGGCCGGCGCCTGATCGCGTCGACACGCCGGGTGCGGACGGCTTGACCGTCCGCGCCACGGCGTGAGAGCCGGCATGCACCGCATGCCCCGACCACCAGGACAGGCATTGCCATGAACATCAATCTCACCCTGATCGCCCAGGCGCTCGCATTCGCGGCGCTCATCTGGCTGATCGCGACCTTCGTCTGGCCGCCGTTGCTCAAGGCGATCGAAGAGCGCCAGCAGAAGATCGCCGAGGGCCTCGCCGCCGCGGACAACAGCCAGCGCGCGCTTGCGCAGGCCCAGGACACGGCGAACCAGGAACTCAAGGCGGCGCGTGCCAAGGCCAACGAGATCATCGACCAGGCCCACCAGCGCGCCACCCAGATCGTCGATGCCGCGCGCGTCGAGGCCCAGACCGAGTCCATCCGCCAGAAGGCGGTGTTCGAGGCCGAGATCGAGGCGTCCGCCAACCGCGCCCGCGAGGACCTGCGTCGCCAGGTGTCCGCGCTGGCGGTGACCGGCGCCGAGCGTCTGTTGAAGCGCGAGATCGACGCCGGCGTCCACAAGGCGCTGCTCGACGAACTCGCCGCGGAGATCTGAAGCCGATGAGCCAGGAGATCACCCTCGCCCGCCCCTACGCGCGTGCCGTATTCGGCATCGCCCGCGACGCCGGCGCATTCGTGCCGTGGTCGCAGGCGTTGGCGTTCTCCGCCCACGTGGCGGCCGATCCCCGCGTGCGCCCGCTGCTGGGCCACCCGGAGTTCGCCGACGCGGAAGCCGTCGCACTGTTGTCGCCCGACAACGTGCCGCACGACTTCGCCGCGTTCCTGGCGCTGCTGGCCGGCAACGGCCGGTTGGCGCTGCTGCCGGAGGTCGCCGCGCTCTATGAAGAGCTGCGTGCGGACGCCGAGCAGGTGGTGCGCGCCACGGTGACCTCGGCGACGGAACTGCCGGCCGCCGAACTCGACGCGATCCGCGGTGCCCTCAAGCGCCGCTTCGGCCGCGACGTCGAGGTGCAGACCGCCGTCGACGCCGCGCTCATCGGCGGCGCGGTGATCAGCGCCGGCGACGTGGTCATCGACGGCTCGCTGCGCGGCAAGCTCTCCCGCCTGCAGTCGGCACTCAGCCAGTAAGCATCGGACGCGGCAGCCGCCAGCAGCCACCGCTGCGCGCCGCGACCACCACAAAGCTCCACTTATCGCGCACCACCCGAACCGGTGCGCCCGAGGATCCCGGAAATGGCAAGCACCCAGCTCAACCCCTCTGAAATCAGCGAACTGATCAGGAGCCGCATCGAGAAGGTCAAGCTGGCCGCCGAAGCGCGCAACGAGGGCACGGTGACATCCGTGTCCGACGGCATCGTGCGCATCTACGGCCTGGCCGACGTGATGCAGGGCGAAATGATCGAGCTGCCGAACGACACGTTCGCGCTCGCGCTCAACCTGGAGCGCGACTCGGTCGGCGCCGTGGTGCTGGGCGACTACCAGAACCTGCGCGAGGGCGACGTGGCCAAGACCACCGGCCGCATCCTCGAAGTGCCGGTGGGCCCGGAACTCCTCGGCCGCGTGGTCAACGCGCTCGGCGAGCCGATCGACGGCAAGGGCCCGATCGGCGCCGCGCAGACCGCCCCGGTGGAGCGCGTCGCCCCCGGCGTGATCTGGCGCAAGTCGGTCGACCAGCCGGTGCAGACCGGCTACAAGGCGGTCGACTCGATGATCCCCATCGGCCGTGGCCAGCGCGAGCTGATCATCGGTGACCGCCAGACCGGCAAGACCGCGCTGGCGATCGACGCGGTGATCAACCAGAAGGACACCGGCATCAAGTGCGTGTACGTGGCGATCGGGCAGAAGGCCTCGACCGTCGCCAACATCGTGCGCAAGCTGGAAGAGAACGGCGCGCTGGCGCACACGGTCGTGGTTGCCGCGACGGCGTCGGAATCGGCGGCGATGCAGTACATCAGCCCCTATTCCGGCTGCACCATGGGCGAGTACTTCATGGACCGCGGCCAGGACGCGCTGATCGTGTACGACGACCTGTCCAAGCAGGCCGTGGCGTACCGCCAGATCTCGCTGCTGCTGCGCCGCCCGCCGGGCCGCGAAGCCTACCCGGGTGACGTGTTCTACCTGCACTCCCGCCTGCTCGAGCGCGCCGCGCGCGTCTCCGAGGACTATGTAGAGAAGTTCACCAACGGCGAAGTGAAGGGCAAGACCGGTTCGCTGACGGCGCTGCCGATCATCGAGACGCAGGCCGGCGACGTGTCCGCGTTCGTGCCGACCAACGTGATCTCGATCACCGACGGCCAGATCTTCCTCGAGACCGACCTGTTCAACGCCGGCATCCGCCCGGCCGTGAACGCCGGCATCTCGGTGTCGCGCGTCGGTGGCGCCGCGCAGACCAAGATCATCAAGAAGCTGTCCGGCGGCATCCGCATCGCGCTGGCGCAGTACCGCGAGCTGGCGGCATTCGCGCAGTTCGCGTCCGACCTCGACGAGGCCACGCGCAAGCAGCTCGAGCGCGGCCAGCGCGTTACCGAACTGATGAAGCAGAAGCAGTACGAGCCGATGTCGGTGGCGCTGCAGGCGCTCTCGATCTACGCGGCCAGCGAGGGCTACATCGACGACGTGCCGGTCGCCAAGATCGGCGCCTTCGAGGAAGGCCTGCACGCCCACTTCGAGAACACCGCCGGCGAGCTGCTCGCCAAGGTGAACGCCTCGGGTGCGTGGAACGACGAGATCGAAGCCGCGTTCAAGCAGGGCATCGGCGACTTCAAGGCGACCGGCAGCTGGTAAGCCGCACGCCGGCGGACACGGGCGCGCAGGCGCCCGCGCACCGCGGCTGACGGACCAGGGCCCACGGAGAAAGAGATGGCAGGCGGCAGGGAAATCAAAACCAAGATCAAGAGCGTGCAGAACACCCGCAAGGTGACGCGCGCGCTCGAGATGGTCTCGGCATCCAAGATCCGCAAGGCCCAGGAGCGGATGAAGGCGTCGCGCCCGTACGCGCGCGCCATGAAGCAGATGATCGGCCACTTGGCGCAGGCGAACTCCGAGTTCCAGCACCCGTTCCTGGTGGAGCGCGCGGACCCCAGGCGCGTCGGCTACATCATCGTGTCGTCCGACCGCGGCCTGGCCGGCGGCCTGAACAACAACATGTTCCGCAAGCTGCTCGGCGAGATCCGCGACTGGCAGGACAAGGGCGTCGAGGTCGACGTGGTCACCATCGGCCAGAAGGCCACGGTGTTCTTCCGGCGCCTGAAGGTGCACATGCTCGCCAGCGTCAGCCACCTCGGCGACGCGCCCGAGGTGGAGCAGCTGATCGGCATCGTCAAGGTGATGCTGGATGGCTACACCGAAGGCAAGCTGGACCGCGTCTACCTGGCCTACAACGACTTCGTCAACACCATGACGCAGCGCGCCACGTTCGACCAGTTGCTGCCGCTGCCGGCGTCGGAGGAGGTCCTGGTCAAGCACGACTGGGACTACCTGTACGAGCCCGACGCGGCCAGCGTGCTCGAGCACGTGCTGACGCGCTACGTGGAATCGCTGGTGTACCAGGCGGTCATGGAAAACGTGGCCTCCGAGCACGCGGCGCGCATGGTGGCCATGAAGTCCGCCAGCGACAACGCCAACAAGCTGATCGACACCCTGAACCTGGTCTACAACAAGGCCCGCCAGGCTGCGATCACGCAGGAAATCTCCGAGATCGTCAGCGGCGCATCCGCCGTCTGAGCGGCAAGAAAAATACTTCCAGAGGAATACGGCAATGAGTCAGGGCAAGATCGTTCAGATCATCGGCGCAGTCGTCGACGTGGAATTCCCGCGCAGCGAAGTGCCGAAGGTGTACGACGCACTGAAGGTCGAAGGCACCGAAATCACGCTGGAAGTGCAGCAGCAGCTCGGTGACGGCGTGGTGCGCACCATCGCGCTCGGCTCCACCGACGGCCTGAAGCGCAACCTGCTGGCCACCAACACCGGCCGCGGCATCTCGGTGCCGGTCGGCGTGGGCACGCTGGGCCGCATCATGGACGTGCTGGGCCGCCCGATCGACGAGGCCGGCCCGGTCGACGCCTCGGCGCACTGGGAAATCCACCGCGCGGCGCCGTCGTACGAGGAACAGTCGTCGGGCAACGAGCTGCTGGAAACCGGCATCAAGGTCATCGACCTGATGTGCCCGTTCGCCAAGGGCGGCAAGGTCGGCCTGTTCGGCGGCGCCGGCGTCGGCAAGACCGTCAACATGATGGAACTCATCAACAACATCGCGAAGGCGCACGAAGGCCTTTCGGTGTTCGCCGGCGTGGGCGAGCGTACCCGCGAGGGCAACGACTTCTACCACGAGATGAAGGACTCCAACGTCCTCGACAAGGTGGCGATGGTGTACGGCCAGATGAACGAGCCGCCGGGCAACCGCCTGCGCGTCGCGCTGACCGGCCTGACCATGGCCGAGTACTTCCGCGACGAGAAGGACGAGAGCGGCAAGGGCAAGGACGTGCTGCTGTTCGTCGACAACATCTACCGCTACACGCTGGCCGGTACCGAAGTGTCGGCGCTGCTCGGCCGCATGCCGTCGGCGGTGGGCTACCAGCCCACGCTGGCCGAGGAAATGGGCGTGCTGCAGGAGCGCATCACCTCCACGCGCTCGGGCTCGATCACCTCCATCCAGGCCGTGTACGTGCCCGCAGATGACCTGACCGACCCGTCGCCGGCGACCACCTTCGCCCACCTCGACGCGACCGTCGTGCTGAGCCGCAACATCGCCTCGCTGGGCATCTACCCGGCGGTCGATCCGCTCGACTCCACCAGCCGCCAGCTCGATCCCAACGTGATCGGCAACGAGCACTACGACACCGCGCGCCGCGTGCAGTCCACGCTCCAGAAGTACAAGGAGCTGAAGGACATCATCGCGATCCTCGGCATGGACGAGCTGTCCGAAGAGGACAAGCAGGCCGTGTCGCGCGCGCGCAAGATCGAGCGCTTCTTCTCGCAGCCGTTCCACGTGGCCGAAGTCTTCACCGGCTCGCCGGGCAAGTACGTGCCGCTGAAGGAAACCATCCGCGGCTTCAAGGGCATCGTGGACGGCGAGTACGACCACCTGCCGGAGCAGGCCTTCTACATGGTCGGCGGCATTGACGAAGCGGTCGAGAAGGCCGCGAAGATGGCCGAAAAGGCCTGAGGAAACAGCCATGGCCCCGACCATCCGTTGTGACATCGTGAGCGCCGAGGCGGAGATCTTCCGCGGCGAGGCCACCATGGTGGTCGCCACCGGCGAGATCGGCGAGCTCGGCATCGCGCCGCGCCACGCACCGCTGATCACGCGCCTCAAGCCCGGCAAGGTCGTGGTCACCCTGGCCAACGGCGAGAAGCTCGACTTCGCCATCAGCGGCGGCATCCTCGAGGTGCAGCCGCAGGTGGTGACGATCCTCGCCGACACCGCGGTGCGCGCCGACGAGATCGACGAAGCCGCCGTGCGTGCCGCCAAGGAAGAAGCCGAGCGCGTGCTTGCCGGCCGCGGCGAGGCGATGGACATCGCCGAGGCGCAGCAGAAGCTTGCCGAAGTCAGCGCCCAGCTGCAGGCGCTCGAACGCCTGCGCAAGAACCTGAAGCACTGACCGCGACGGTCGACGGGCCGTTCCCGCCGCCGCCCGGACGCGAAAGCCCCGCCATGTGCGGGGCTTTTTTGCATGTGACTGCAGGCGGCGCGGGCCGGGCGCCGGACGGACTCAGCGGCGGTAGATCCAGTGCCGCGAGGCCAGGAACCCGAACAGGCCCAGCACCGCCTCGACCAGCGGCTTGGCCAGCCACGCCCACTTGCGCCCGAGGTCGTCATCGATGGCCTCGATCGCCACGGTGCTCACCAGCGTCATCACCAGCCAGGTGACGACGAACCTCAGCAGCGCCCGTCGCCCGATGCGATGCTCGTCGCCGGTGAAGGTGATCTTGCCGTTGAGCCAGAAGCCGACGAGCGCGCCGCACACGCGCCCCGACACGTTGGCCAGGCCGATGCGCAGCCCGAAGTGGCTGAGCGCCACCATCACGCCCCAGTCAAGCAGCCACTGGATGCCGCCGATGACGACGAAGCGCGGCCCCTGCCGCATCAGGCTCATGGCGAGGCCACCGTGGCGCGCGGCGGCACGCGCCACCATTCCGCCGCTCCCGCGGCCGCCTCGCGCGTCGCGCCAACGGCCCGCAGCCCCGCCGCGCGCGCCGCGTGCAGTTCGCCAGGCCGCAGCAACACGTCCCGGACATGTTCGCTGCGCAGCAGGCCTGCCCAGGCGCGGCCGCTGGCATCCTGGTCGGCGCGTTGCGCCGCCGCCTGCAGCGACGGGTCGTACCAGCCGATGGTGCGCGCCGCGGCGCCGAACTCCGCCGCCATCGGCGCCGCGCTCGCGAGCGACAGCACCGTACCGCGTCCACCTTCCGCGGCGCGGCGCGCATGCACCTGCTGCGCCAGCACGCGCTCCGGCGCGTACTCCAGCCACACCGGCGCGTCGCGCCCGGCCGCCATCACCGTCTCCTTGACGATGCCGGTGCGCAGCATCCAGTGGCCGTTGGCCTGGAACAGCAGGTTGGCGACGCAGGTCGCCGCCAGCAGCACATGCGCGCTGCGCGGGGCGGCGGCCGCGGCGGCCACCACCAGCGCCGGCAGCACCAGCACCAGCGCAGGCTGCGCATAGCGCAGGTATTGCGTGGCGAGCAGCGGCGCGACCGCCATCGCCAGCGCCAGCGCCGCGAGCGCGCGCGTGCGCGGCGCCAGCAGCGCCAGCAGCCAGGCACCCGCCAGCGCCACCAGCACGAAGCCGCCGCCGCCGGCATAGGCCTCCAGGTAGCGCCCGGTATCGAAGGTGAGCTGCCAGGCGAGGTCCGGGCCGGCCCCCGCATGCCAGCGCGGGTCGTCGAAATCCTGCGTGGCGAAGTACGGCGAGCCGAACACGCCGTTGAGCAGCGGCAACACCGGATTCCCGGCGACGCAGGCGGCGTAGGCGTAACTGCTGCCGCCCAGGCCGGCGATGAGCGCCAGGCCGGCGGACAGGCTGCGCCAGCCCAGCACCTGCCGCTGCCGCCACAGCAGCCACGGCAGGAGCATCGCGGCAAATCCGGCGGCCGCGAGCTTGGTCGCCACCAGCGCGCCGACCAGGGCGCAGGCCGCCCACAGCGTGCGCACCGACGGCGGGCGCAGCGCCAGCACCGCAGCCCAGGCCAGCAACGCCGCCGTCTGCAGTTCGGTCTGCATGCCCATCGCCAGCACCGCGGTGAGCGGCAGGCTGGCGTACAGCGCCACCGTCCACCAGCGCTGGCGCGCGTCGCCGCCCAACGCCGCGCACAGCTGCCACAGCGCGGTCGCGGTGAGGGCAAGCCACAACGCGTTGACCGCGCCGCGTGCCTCCATGCCGGCCAGCACCTGCGGCAGCGCCTGCACCACGTCCGCCGCCCACGGCGCCACGGCCCAGGCGTGCATATCGGGATCCAGCGCATGGCGTCCGTCGATCTGCAGCATCCACGGCAAGAGTGCGTGGTAGCCGAGGTCGTCGTACTGCACGGTGGGGACCCAGCAGCCGGTACCGGCGAGTCCGGCGACCAGCACCGCGGCGGCCGCGGCCCTTGGTGCGCCGGCCACAGCGACGTGCCAGCCCTGCCACGCCTGCCGCATGGCGCCAGCGAGGTCGCGGCCGCGCAGTGCGAGCACCACGACGATCGCGGCAAGGTACGTCCAGCGCCCGTGCACCGGCAGTGGCAGCAACCAGCCGAGCACGCCGGCCACCAGCGCCAGGCCGATGGCGCAGGCCGCCGCCACGCCCGCGTCCGGAAGCAGGCCGCGGCCCAGCGCGATCGCGGCCGCGGCGCAGGCAAGTGTCGCCAGCACCGGCAGCGGCCCGGCGAACAGCAGCAGCGCAAGCAGCCACGCAAGCAGCAGGCCGTGCGCCCAGGCCAGTCCGGCGACACGCCGCAACACGGCGGCGAGCGCGAGCGCGGCGAGCACGATCACCAGCAACGCGGTGGTGCGCGACGGCACCCATTCGGCGAACAGGTCGTGTCCGACGATGCCGGCGATGCAGGCCGCAGCCCCCGCCCAGAGCAGCAGCGCGCGCCAGCGGCTGGCGCGCGCGTGCGTCGTCGTCGGGGTCTGCGGGGGCGGCCCCGTCGGAACGGCTCGCAACATCGCGCGCATGCTATCAGCCCGCCGATTAGAATGGCCGCGACTACGACAGCAGGACGCATGATGCCGATCCAGGACCAGCCGACCCCCGACATCCACGTGGTGATCCTGGCCGCGGGCGAGGGCAAGCGCATGAAGTCGCGCCTGCCCAAGGTGCTGCAGAAGATCGCCGGGCGGCCGATGCTGGCGCATGTCATCGCCGCGGCGCGCGGCCTCGCGCCCGCCGCCATCCATGTCGTGCACGGCCATGGCGGTGACCAGGTCCAGGCCGCGTTCGCCGACCAGCCCGACCTGCGCTGGGTGGAGCAGGCGCGCCAGCTCGGCACCGGGCATGCGGTGCGCGAAGCCATGCCCGGCGTGCCGGATGGTGCCCAGGTGGTGGTGCTGTACGGCGACGTGCCGCTGATCACCACGGCCACGCTGCAGCGCCTGCTCGCCGCGGGTGGCAGGCTCGCGGTGCTGGTGGCCGAGCTCGACGACCCCACCGGCTACGGCCGCGTGGTGCGCGACTCCGAAGGCAACGTCGGCGCCATCGTCGAGCACAAGGACGCCACCGCCGACCAGCGCCGCATCGCCACGGTCAACACCGGCGTGCTGGCGGCCGAGTCGACGGCGCTCAAGGGCTGGCTGGCGCGGCTGTCGGCCGACAACGCGCAGGCCGAGTACTACCTCACCGACGTGTTCGCGATGGCTGCCGCCGAGTACAGCGCCGCCGAGATGGTGGCCGTGGCCGACCCGGTCGAGACCGAAGGGGCGAACGATCCCTGGCAGCTGTCGCAGCTGGAGCGCGCGATGCAGCGCCGCCTGGTGCGCGCGCTGTGCGAGCAGGGCGCGCGCTTCGTAGACCCCGCGCGCGTCGACATCCGCGGCGAAGTGGTGGTGGGCCACGACGTGGAGATCGACGTCGACGTGGTGTTCGAGGGCCGCGTGGTGCTGGGCGACGGCGTGCGCATCGGGCCGTTCTGCCGCATCCGCGACGCCGAGCTCGGCCCCGGCACCGAAGTGCGCGCCCATTGCGACATCGACGGCGCGCGGACGGAAGGCGCGGTGCAGGTCGGTCCGTTCGCGCGCCTGCGCCCGGGCACGGTGCTGGCTGACGGGGTGCACGTCGGCAACTTCGTGGAAACCAAGAACGCGCAGCTCGGCGTCGGCAGCAAGGCCAACCACCTGAGCTATCTCGGCGACGCGCGCATCGGCGCCGGCGTCAACATCGGTGCCGGCACCATCACCTGCAACTACGACGGCGCCAACAAGGCCACCACCACCATCGAGGACGGCGCCTTCATCGGCTCCAATGCCGCGCTGGTCGCGCCAGTGACCATCGGCCGCGATGCCACGATCGGCGCGGGATCGGTGATCGGCAACGACGCGCCCGCGGGCAAGCTGACGGTGGCACGCGCGCGCCAGGTCAGCATCGACGGCTGGCAGCGGCCGGTGAAGGTGCGCAAGGACTGAACCCGCGCAAGCCGGCACCTCAGGCCGGCAAATGGATGCTTACGCACAGGCCACCGCCGTCACGGTTGACCAGTGCGATGCGTCCGCCGTGTGCCTCGGCGATCTCGCGCGCCAGCGCCAGGCCCAGGCCGGTGCCGTGGCGCTTGGTGGAATAGAACGGCAGCAGCGCATTCGACAGCACCGACTCGTTCATGCCGGTGCCGCGGTCGAGCACATCGATGCGCCAGGCGTCGGGCAGGCGCCGCAACGCCAGCCGCACCTCGTCGTCGGGCGAACCGGATTCATGCGCGTTCTTCAGCAGGTTGAGCAGGCACTGTTCGAGCTGCGGCACGTCCGCGCGGCCGTGGCCTTCCGGCGTGCCCTCGGTGGCGAACGCGACCTGGCCGTGCAGGCGGGTGACGAACCCGCTCCAGTCGAACGTTTCCAGGCGCGGCGCCGGCATCTTCGCGAAGCGCGCGTAGTCGCGCAGGAAGCCATCCAGGTGGCGCGCGCGCTCCTCGATCGTCGCCAGCGCCGCCGGCAGGCGTTCGAGCTGGCCACGGCGCAGCAGTTCGGCCCCGGAGTGGGCGAGGGATGCGATCGGCGCCAGCGAGTTGTTGAGCTCGTGGCTGATCACGCGGATCACCTTCTTCCAGGTCTGCACTTCCTGGCGGCGCAGCTCGGCGGTCAGCTGGCGCAGCAGCACCAGCTCATGGCGACGGCCGTTGAGGCGGAACAGGCGGCGCGAGAGGTGGTAGATGTCCTCGTCATCGTCGCGGCCGACGGTGAACATGCCGTCGCCGCCACGCTCGATGGCTTCGCGCAGCGCCGCGGGCCCCTGTGCAAGCACGGCCTCGAACGGCATGCCTTCCAGCCTGCGGCCACCCCCGAGCATCCTGCGCGCGGCCAGGTTGCCGAGCACCACGTGGCCGCCGGCATCGACCAGCACCATCGCCACCGGCGTGTTCTGCACCATGGTGTCGAGCAGCAGTTCGCGCTGCACCAGGCGCAGGCGCTGCTCGCGCAGCGTGTCGCCGAGCGCGCGGTGGCTGGCAACGAGGTCACCAAGCTCGCCGCTGCCATCCCAGGCGATGCCGAAGCTGTAGTCGCCGTCGCGGTACGCGGCCACGCTGCCTGACAGCGCGCGGAACAGCGCGCGCGCCGGCTGCAGCAGGCGGCGCGCGTGGTAGGCCAGCAGCGGCAGCGGCAGCAGTGCCGCGAGCGGAATGGCCAGCCATGGCGTGAGCTGCAGCCAATCGTGCAGCGCGAGCGCAAGCGCCGCGGCCAGCAGCATGTAGGCGCACGCCACCGCGGTGAACGCCAGCCACAGCGGCGGCCGGCGGCGGGCCATCAGTCGCGGCGGATGCCGAGGCGTTCGAGGCGCCGGTACAGCGCCTGGCGCGACATGCCCAGCTCGGCCGCGGCCTGCGCCAGCACGCCCCGGGCGCGGGCCAGTGCGGCCTCGATGGCCGCGCGGTCGGGCTCGTCGCCGCCGCCTGCAGGCGCACCCGCCGGGCTGGCGGCGACGGCGCTCGGCAGGCCCAGCGCCGGCGCGGCGATCACCTCGCCCGGCGACAGCAGCGCCGCGCGCTGCACCACGTTGCGCAGCTCGCGCACGTTGCCCGGCCAGGCATGGGCCAGCAGCGCGGCCGCGGCGTCGGCGCCGAGCTGGCGGCCGGCCGGCAGGAACAGGCGCGCCAGCGGCAGGATGTCGTCGCGGCGCTCCGCCAGCGGCGGCACCTTCAGTTCGATCGCGTTGAGCCGGTAGTACAGGTCTTCGCGGAACCGCCCGTCGGCGATCATCGCCGCGAGGTCGGCGTTGGTGGCGCTGACCACGCGCACCCGGACCTGGCGTTCACGGTTGGAGCCCAGGCGCGCGAAGCGTCCGGTCTCCAGCACGCGCAAAAGCTTCACCTGGCCGGCCGCCGGCAGGTTGCCGATCTCGTCGAGGAACAGCGTCCCGCCATCGGCGGCCTCGAACTTGCCCTCGCGCGCCTTGCCGGCACCGGTGTAGGCACCCGCGTCGGCGCCGAACAGCTCGGCTTCGATCAGCTCGGCCGGCAGCGCGCCGCAGTTGAGGGCGACGAACGGGCCTGCGCCGACCGGCGAGTTCGCGTGCACGATCTCGGCGATCTTCTCCTTGCCGGCGCCGTTCGGGCCGGTCACCAGCACCGGCAGCTCGGAGCGCGCCACCTGGCAGGCCAGCGCCAGCAGGCGCTCGCTGGCCGGGTCGGCATAGACCATGCCGCGCAGGTCGTTGTCGCGTTCCAGCGCGTCGCGCCGACGGCGCTCGCCGCTGCGGTGGCGGGCGAGCTCGCGGCGCGCCTCGGACAGTTCCACCAGGTTGTTGACGGTGGCCAGCAGCTTGCGGTCATCCCAGGGCTTGCCGAGGTAATCGGCGGCGCCCGCCTTGACCAGGTCGACCGCGGACTCCAGGTGCGTCCACGCCGTCAGCAGGACCACCGGCAGGTCAGGCTCCAGTTCGCGGATGGCATGGAACAGCGCGGTGCCTTCCTCGCCCGACGTGGTGTCGGCGAGGAAGTTCATGTCCTGGATCACCAGGTCGATGCCACCCGCGGCCAGCCGGGCCAGGCCGTCGCCGGGCGATTCGGCGGCC
Source organism: Luteimonas sp. MC1825 (assembly GCF_014764385.1). Classification (NCBI taxonomy): domain Bacteria; kingdom Pseudomonadati; phylum Pseudomonadota; class Gammaproteobacteria; order Lysobacterales; family Lysobacteraceae; genus Luteimonas; species Luteimonas sp. MC1825. The sequence continues at coordinate 382,444 of NZ_CP061714.1, forward strand.
ACCGTGTCGATGTCGTGCAGCGAAAACAGCACTTCGAGCGCGGTGGCAACCGCGGGGTTGTCATCGATGACCAGGACGGTGGGCATGGGCGCCGATCATACGCTGCGCGTGGCGACCGCCGGCGGCACCATCGCCGCGCGGCGCGCCGGCCCGTAGACCGCGAGCTGGCCGAGGAACCACAGCGCCAGCGCGCCGATCGGCAGGTACGCCAGCGGCAGCCGCGGCAGTTCATAGCGGCCCATCAGCAGCTGGTTGATCGCATACGCCATCACCATGCCGATCACGATGCCGACGGTCGCCAGCAGGAAGTTCTCGACCTGGAAATAGCGCAGGATCTGTCCGCGCGTGGCGCCGAGCGCGCGCCGCACGCCGATCTGCTTGGTGCGCTGCTGCACCCAGAAGCTGGCGAGGCCGACGATGCCGAGCGCGGTGACGACCAGCAGCGCGATGCACACCGCCACCAGCAGCCAGACCATCGCGCGATCGGCCTGGTAGTACTCCTGGCGCAGCTCCGCGACGGTCTTGGTGTTGTCTTCAAGGATGATGCGGTTGGGGCTGTTTGCCTTCAGCACTTCCTTCGCGGCCGCGAGCACTTCCGCGCGGCGCTCCGGCGTGGTGCGCAGCATGATGTTGTTGCCGACCGTGTACGGCAGGCGCACCGGCAGGATCATCGAGAACTCCTTTTCCGCAGGGCCACCCTGGTCGCTGGGACGGATCAGGTGGTCGACCACGCCGATCACCGGCGTCGGCTTGTCGCGGCTGATGTACACCTGCTTGCCGAGTGCCGACCCGCCCGGGAACAGCTTCTCCGCGGCCTTGCGGGTGATGATCACCGCGGGTGGCGCGAGATCGGCGCCTGGCGCGTCGATCACGTCCCACTCCTGGATCTCGTCGGCGTTGAAATTGCGGCCCTCGACAAGCGTCGGCCCGAACGTCGGCAGGAAATGCTCGTCGCCCATGTACATCGTGAGTCCGGCGGTGGGCCGCGGCTGGTCGGGCTGCAGGTTCACCGACGTGTTCCAGGACGAGTTGGAGAACGGCACCTGGTTGGTCGCGACCGCGGCCTTGACCCCCGGCAGTCCGCGCAACGCGGTCATGTCGGCGCGGGTCAGCGCGGCGGCGTTCTCGTCCTCGCCGATGCCGGTGATCTGGATGCGGACGAGCTCGTTGTCGGCGATGCCGCTGTGCAGGCTGATGCGCTCGACGCGGTTGCCGATCAGGAACAGCGCGTTGCAGATGATCGCGCAGGAGAGCGCGATCTCGACCACGATCAGCGCCGCGGCGGTCTTGTGGCGCAGCAGGGTGGAGAGGATCGGACGGATGTCCATGGAGATGCTCCGGGAGTCGGGGTGCCCGCCGCGTGGGCGGGCGAAGGGCTACTGGGTCTTGAGCTGGATCGCCGGGGTGACCTGCATCGCGCGCCAGGCGGGCAGGATGCCCGCCAGCAGGCTGGCGACGACGGCGAGGACGAACGTCGCCAGCAGCATCAGCGGATCCAGGCGCGCGAGCTCGGCGTAGCTCGCCGGCTGCTGGCGCACGGCCCACAGCCCGAGCTGCGCCAGGCCCAGCCCGAGCACCCCGCCGGCCAGCCCGATCGCGCCGGCCTCCACCAGGCACTGGGTGAAGATCGCCGAACGCGAGGCGCCGAGCGCGCGGCGCACGCCGATCTCGCTGCTGCGGCGCAGGAACTTCGCCAGCAGCAGGCCCACCGTGTTGACCAGGCACACCAGCAGGAAGCCGAGCGCCAGCCACACCTGCAGGCGTACGTCACCCGGCACCACGTGGTTGAAATCCAGCCATTCCATGACGCTGCTCAGGCGCACGTTGTCGGGACGCTCGAAGCGGCCGGCGGCGCGCTGCTGCGCCGAATAGTTGGCGAGGTACTGGCGGTAGTCGGCCACCTTCTCCGGCGTGCCGAGTTCCACCCAGTACTGGATCCACACGCAGGGCGCGCTCACGCCGGTGCTGCCCTCGGGGTCGCTGCCGGACTCGCCCCAGCAGTTCATGCTGCCGTTGCGCCCCATCTTCAGGTCGCGCGAGGTCGAGAACGGCACGAACACCTGCTCCGGCTCGCCGTAGCGATCACTGTTCATGTCGTAGAACTTCGGCGTCGGCCGCCAGTCGGAGATCACGCCGACGATGCGGAACGCTTCCTTGTCGATGCGCAGCGTCTTGCCGACGCTGTTGGCGCCGCCGAACACCTTGTCGTTGAGCGACTTCGCGATCACCGCCACGCGCTCGCGGTTGTCGTCCGCGTTCGCCGGCCAGCCGCTGCCGTGCAGGAACGGCAGGTCGAACATCGGGAAGAAGTCGCTGGTCGCATAGCGCGCATCCACCAGGAACGGATCCAGACCCTCCACCTCGGGCTCGATGCTGGCGCTGCCGCCGGTGGTCATCGTCTGCCGGTCGCCCCGCTTCTCGCGCAGCATGGTTTCGGCGTCGAACCGGGTGACCTGTTCCTCCGGGTCTTCGCCGGGGGTGTAGTCGTTCATCGACCGCGGGTCCAGCTGCGGGTAGAACAGCTTGTCGCTCTTCTGCGGGATCGGATCGCCCGAGAGCACGTGGAACACGGTGAGCGTGGTCATGCTGGCGCCGATGCCGAGCGCGATCGCCAGCACCATCAGCGCGGTGAGCACGCGGTTGCGGCGGAAGCTGCGCAGCGCGAGGTTCGCGTAGTAGCCGAACATGCTGTCGCCGAACAGCCGGTCTGTGAGCGTGGACATGGCGGGTCCTTCAGGTGTTGGTTTCAGCGATGCCGCGCGCGGACTGCGCCATCCGCACCAGGCTCGGCTCCACCGACAGGTCGGTGGCCATGCCGTCGACGATGTGCACGTTGCGCTGCGCGCGTGCAGCCAGCTCCGGGTCGTGGGTCACCATCACGATGGTGGTGCCCTGCTGGTTGATGTCCTCGAGCAGCTCCAGGACGCTGCGCGCCATCTGCGAGTCGAGGTTGCCGGTGGGTTCGTCCGCCAGCAGCAGGCGCGGGCTGCCGGCCAGCGCACGCGCGATCGCCGCGCGCTGTTGCTGGCCACCCGACAGCTCCGCCGGGAAGTGCTTCATGCGCGAGCCCAGCCCGACCATGCCCAGCGCGTCCTCGATGCGCAGCCGGCGCTCGCTGGCCGGCATGCGCCGGTAACGCAGCGGCACGTCGCAGTTGTCGAACAGGTTGAGGTCGGGGATCAGGTTGAAGCTCTGGAAGATGAAGCCGATCTTCTGGTTGCGCAGCCTGCTGCGCGCATCGTCGTCGAGGTCCTTGACGTTCTCGCCGTCGAGGCTGAACTCGCCGCCGGTGAAGGTCTCCAGCAGCCCGGCGATGTTGAGGAAGGTGGTCTTGCCGGAGCCCGACGGGCCGGTGACGGCGACGAACTCGCCTTCCCCGACGTGCAGGTCGAGCGAACGCAGGGCGTGGGTCTCGACGAGCTGGGTGCGGTAGACCTTGGTGACGCCGCGCATGTTGAGCATGGGAGATCCTTGGATGGTCGGTGCGTACCGGCTTCAGCCGATGCGGAAGGGAGCGAGGTCGGAGTTGCGCAGGTACCCCTGGCGGGTCGCGCGGTACGCATGCGCCATGCCGTTGGCGGAGGCACCGCCATGCCCGTCGGCGAGCGCATCGAACGACGGCAGCTCGGACAGGCGCAGCGGCACGGCGTCGGCAAGGTCCTGGGCGTCCCAGGCCTGGGGGAAGTGGAAGGCGAAGTTCGGGGTGGCCATGTCAGTCTCCAGAGATCCGGACGCGTTCTGCACTGTCGAACTGGTCGGCTCCGGACACGACGACCCGTTCGCCCGGCTCGAGGCCGGAGAGGATTTCAACCGCACCGAGGCTGCTGACCCCGGTCTGGATCGGACGGCGCACGGCGCTGCCGTCCTGGACCACGTAGGCGAAGCGGCCGCCGTCCTGTTCCAGGAACGGGCCGCGCTCCACCATCAGCGTGTCCGGCCGCGTGTCCAGCACGATGCGCGCGGACAGGCGCTGGTTCTGCCGGAGGCCCGGAGGCTGGCTGTTTTCCGCGAAGCGAAGGCGTGCATTCACTTCGCCATTGACCACTTCGGGCGACACCGCGGAGACCTCGGCCGGAAACGTCTTGCCGGTGCTGGTCACCTGCGCCGGCATGCCGATCGCAAGGTCGCGCGCGAAGCTCTCCGGCACCTTGATCTCGAGTTCGAACACCGACAGGTCGACCACGCCGAGCACCGGGCCGTTGGCGGCGACGCTGGTGCCCTGCGGCACCTGCACCTGGCCGACCTGGCCGTCGAACGGCGCGCGCAGGGTGAGCGCATCGACCTGGCGGGCGAGTTCGCCGGCGACGGCGCGCTGGCGGTCGGCCATCAGGCGCTTGTTGCGGGCGTCGAGTTCGGCGCCCTGCGCCGACAGCGAGAACTCCTGGCGCGCGGCGGACAGGCCGAGGTCGGCCTTCTTCAGCGCGTCCTGTGCGCGCGCCACGTCGACCTGCGGCACGGCGCCGCCATCGAAGCCGCGCTGGTAGCGTTGCAGGTCGCGCTCGGCCGCGGTGCGGTCGATCCCGGCCTGGTCGAGCTGCTTGCGCGCATCCGACTTGGCCAGGCGCGCGTCGAGCAGCGCGCGGCTGGCCTCGGCCTCCATGCCGGCCAGCGCGGATTCTTCCTGCACCAGGCGGCTGCGCAGTTCCGGGCTGTCGATCACCGCCAGCTCCTGGCCCTGCTTGACCACGTCGCCGGCCACCACCTTGAGGGCCACGGTGCCGGCAGCGATCGCGTACAGCGTGGGGCTGTTGGCGGCGATCACGCGGCCATCAGCGGACAGGTCGCGCACCAGCTCGCCGCGGGTGACCTCGGCCACGCGCAGGCGTGAGGCGTCATAGGAGCGACCGCCCGCCGACCAGCCGCTGGCGAGCCAGGCGATCGCCGCGACCAGCGCGATCATCACGGCGCCGCCGACCAGCCATGGCTTGCGGCCACCAAGGGCACCGCGCGGCGTGGCGAGCACCTGGTCCTGGCTGGCGGTGTCGCGGATGCGGGAGCGTTGGTCCATGGCGGGCGGTCTGTCGTGTTCGGGGTCGGGTCGACTTGATTGACGCAAGCTGCGTGCCAACTGCAAGTCATTGAAAGTACGATATTTAATCAGTGCGTCCAGGCGTCCGCGCGGACGCCTGGCTGTCCGCGCGGACGGCCCGGACGCCTTTCCCCGTTAGACTTGTGGTTCCAAAGGAAGGGGTTCCAGCACATGTGTGGCATCGTCGGCGCGATCGCGGATCGCGATGTGGTTCCGGTCCTGATCGAAGGACTCAAGCGGCTTGAATATCGCGGCTACGATTCGGCCGGCATCGCGGTCGTCGATGGCGACGACGTACGCCGCGTACGCCGCACCGGGCGCGTGTCGGAGATGGAGTCCGCCGCCGGCAGCGAAGGCTTCGAGGCCAAGCTCGGCATCGGCCACACCCGCTGGGCCACCCATGGCGGCGTGACCGAAAGCAACGCCCATCCGCACGTCAGCCACGGCGTGGCGCTGGTGCACAACGGCATCATCGAGAACCACGAGGAGCAGCGCGAGCGCCTGAAGGATCTCGGCTACACCTTCGAATCGCAGACCGACACCGAGGTCATCGCGCACCTGATCCACCATTACCTGAAGGATGGCGACGACCTGCTGGGTGCGCTGCAACGCGCGGTGAAGGAACTCGACGGCGCCTATGCGCTGGCCGTGGTCAGCCGCAAGGAGCCGGGGCGCCTGGTGTGCGCGCGCATGGGCTGCCCGCTGCTGGTGGGCCTGGGCGAAGGCGAGAACTTCGTCGCCTCCGACGTGTCCGCGATCCTGCAGGCCACGCGCCGGGTGATCTTCCTGGAAGAGGGCGACACCGCCGAGGTGACCCGCGAGGGCGTGCGCGTGTTCGGCGCCGACGACCAGCCGGTCACCCGCGAGGAGCACCTGTCCGACGTCTCGCTGGCATCGCTGGAGCTCGGTCCGTACCGGCACTACATGCAGAAGGAGATCCACGAGCAGCCGCGCGCGCTGGCCGACACGATGGAGGCGATCATCGACGCCGGGCGGTTCGTGCCCGAACTGTTCGGCGCCGACGCGGCCGCGGTGCTGGGCGACGTGGACGGCGTGCAGATCCTCGCCTGCGGCACCAGCTTCTACGCGGGCTCGGTGGCGCGCTACTGGATCGAGGCGATCAGCGGCCTGCCGTGCAGCGTCGAGATCGCCAGCGAGTACCGCTACCGCACCGCGGTCGCCAACCCGAAGCACCTGATCGTCACCATCTCGCAATCGGGCGAAACGCTCGACACCATGGAGGCGCTGAAGTACGCCAAATCGCTGGGCCACGACCACACGCTGTCGATCTGCAACGTGCCCGAGAGCGCCATCCCGCGCGCCAGCAAGCTGGTGTTCTACACCCGCGCCGGGGCCGAGATCGGCGTCGCCTCCACCAAGGCGTTCACCACCCAGCTGGTCGGCCTGTTCGCGCTTGCGGCCACGCTCGCCAAGCTCAACGGCCGCTTGCCGGAAGAGAAGGAAGACGAGTACATCGAGGCGCTGCGCCACCTGCCCGGCAGCGTGCAGCACGCGCTCAACCTGGAGCCGCAGATCGCGCTGTGGGCCGAGCGTTTCGCGCCCAAGGACAACGCGCTGTTCCTTGGCCGCGGCGTGCACTACCCGATCGCGCTCGAAGGCGCGCTCAAGCTCAAGGAAATCTCCTACATCCACGCCGAGGCGTATCCGGCTGGCGAGCTCAAGCACGGCCCGCTCGCGCTGGTCGATGCGGACATGCCGGTGGTGGTGATCGCGCCGAAGGACTCGCTGCTGGAAAAGGTGAAGTCCAACATGCAGGAAGTGCGCGCGCGCGGCGGCGAACTGTTCGTGTTCACCGACGCCGACAGCAACTTCAGCGAGTCGGAAGGCGTGCACGTGATCCGCACTCCGCGCCACGTCGGGGTGCTGAGCCCCATCGTGCACACGATTCCCGTACAGATGCTGGCGTACCACGTGGCGCTGGCGCGCGGCACCGACGTCGACAAGCCGCGCAACCTGGCGAAGTCGGTAACGGTGGAGTAGGTTCCAGGCGTGCTGCAAGCGAGGGCCGCCATGTCATCACCCGTCAGCAACGTCCGTCCCGCACCCGACCAGGTGCTGGTCGACATCGTCGACTATGTCGCCGGCTACGTGATCGACTCGCCTCTCGCCTGGGAGACCGCGCGCAACTGCCTGATCGACACCTTGGGCTGCGGCCTGGAGGCGCTGGAGTACCCGGCATGCACCAGGCTGCTGGGCCCGCTGGTGCCCGGCACGGTGGTGCCGGACGGCGCCAAGGTGCCCGGCACACGGTTCCAGCTCGACCCGGTGCAGGCGGCCTTCAACATCGGCGCGATGGTCCGCTGGCTGGACTTCAACGACACCTGGCTGGCCGCCGAGTGGGGGCATCCGTCCGACAACCTCGGCGGCATCCTCGCGGTGGCCGACTGGCTCAGCCGCACCGCGGTGACCGCGGGAAGGCCGCCGCTGGCGATGCGGGACGTGCTGGCGGCGATGATCAAGGCGCACGAGATCCAGGGCTGCTTCGCGCTGGAGAACAGCTTCAACCGTGTCGGCCTGGACCACGTGGTGCTGGTGAAGGTGGCATCCACCGCGGTGGTCGCCTGGCTGCTGGGCCTGTCGCGCGAGCAGATCCTCAACGCGGTGTCGCTGGCGTGGGTGGACGGGCAGAGCCTGCGCACCTACCGGCACGCGCCCAACACCGGCAGCCGAAAATCCTGGGCCGCGGGCGACGCCACCAGCCGCGCCGTGCGCCTGGCGCTGATCGCGGCGACCGGGGAGATGGGCTACCCCGGCGCACTGACCGCGCCCACGTGGGGCTTCTACGACGTCTCCTTCAAGGGCGAGCCCTTCCGGTTCCAGCGCCCCTACGGCAGCTACGTGATGGAAAACGTGCTGTTCAAGATCAGCTTCCCGGCCGAGTTCCACGGCCAGACCGCGGTCGAGGCGGCGCTGCTCCTGCATGGGCAGCTCGCGGCCGCCGGCAAGGGTGTCGACGACATCGCCGGGATCACCATCCGCACGCAACAGGCCTGCATCCGCATCATCGACAAGCAGGGCCCGCTGGACAATCCGGCTGACCGCGACCACTGCATCCAGTACATGGTCGCGGTGGCACTGGTGTTCGGGCGCCTGACCGCCGCCGACTACGAGGACGATGTGGCCGCCGATCCGCGCATCGACCGCCTGCGGGCGAAGATCACCTGCGTCGAGGATCCGCGCTACACCGCCGACTACCACGACCCCGACAAGCGCAGCATCGCCAATGCGCTGGCGGTGGAGTTCAGCGACGGAACCGGGCTTGCCGAAGTCGCGGTGGAATATCCGGTCGGACACCCGCGGCGGCGCGAAGAGGGCATCCCGCTGCTGGAGGCCAAGTTCCGCACCAACCTGGCGCGGCGCTTCCCGGAGCAGCAGCAGCGCGCGATCCTGGCCGCCAGCCTCGACCAGGCGACGCTGGAGGCCCTGCCGGTGCACGAATACGTCGATCTCTACGTGATCTGAAGCCGGTCGGCGACCCGGTCGGACACAGCGTGCCAGCCATGCCCGCGGGTCGCGCGCACCCGCTTGTATCATCGTGATGCGCGCGGACGCAGCGGCACACCGGTTGCTGACGCCGTTGCGCACGGAGCCTCCCCCATGCCCAGCGCCGGCGGCAACATCGCCCTGTCCATCCTCGAACTCGGACGCGTGCGCCAGGGCTCCGACCGGCGCAGCGCGCTGGACGGCGCACGCGACCTGGCGCGCCATGCCGAAGGCCTCGGCTACACGCGGTTCTGGATCGCCGAACACCACAACATGCCCGCGGTCACCACCGCGGCGACGTCGCTGGTCATCGCCCACGTCGCGGCCGGCACCAGCACCATCCGCGTCGGCGCCGGCGGCATCATGCTGCCCAACCACGCGCCATACATCATCGCCGAGCAGTTCGGCACGCTGGCGACGCTGTTCCCGGACCGCATCGATCTCGGCCTCGGCCGCGCGCCCGGCACCGACCAGCTGACGCTGCGCGCGCTGCGCCGCGATCCCGCCAGCAGCGAGCACTTCCCGCAGGACGTGCAGGAACTGCAGGCCTGGCTGGGACCGGTGCGCGAAGGCCAGCGGATCGAAGCGGTGCCGGGCTCCGGTACCGAGGTGCCGCTGTGGATCCTCGGCTCCAGCCTGTTCGGCGCGCAGCTGGCGGCCGAGCTGGGCTTGCCCTACGGCTTCGCCTCGCACTTCGCGCCGCAGGCACTGGACCAGGCGCTGCGCGTGTACCGCGAGCGCTTCAAGCCGTCGGCGCAGCTGGACAAGCCCTACGCGCTGGTCGGCGTGAACATCATCGCCGCGCCCACCGACGAGGAGGCGCGGTTCCTGGCCACCTCGCAGCAGATGTCGTTTGCCGACATGTTCCGTGGCGTGCGCAACCTCACCCAGCCGCCGATCGCGGACATCGAGTCGTACTGGTCGCCGCAGGAGAAGCAGCAGGCCTCGCAGATGCTCGCCTGCAGCATCGTCGGCGGCCCAGACACGGTGCGCGCCGGGATGCGCGCGTTCGTCGAGCGCACGGGTGCCGACGAGCTGATGGTGGTGTCCGACATCTTCGATCCGGTGCTGCGCCAGCGCTCGATCGGGATCATCGCCGACGTCAGGCCGTGACCTTCGACACCTGCTGAGCGCGGCACCGTCGCCGCGCCCGGGCCGTGCCGGCGCGCGCCTTCACGTCCGATTGCGCGATCATGGCGCGACCCGGATCCAAGGAGGCCGACGGCCGATGACCGCTGCACGCGCCAAGGCGGACACCGCCCTGCTGCTGGTGGACCTGTTCAACCTGTTCGATTTCCCCGGCGGGACTGCCCTGGCACGCTCGGCACTGGAGATGGTGCCGCGCGTCGCCGCCTTGCGTGACCGCTTCGACCGTGCCAACGCGCCGGTCATCTACGCCAACGACAACTTCAGCGACTGGCAGGGCGGGTTTCCGGAGCTCGTTGCCGCCTGCCTGGCCGCAGGCGGAACGCCCGCCGCGATCGTCGCGGCCCTGGCGCCACGCGCCAGCGACTACTACATCCTCAAGCCCAGGCACTCCGCGTTCATGGCCACGGCGTTGCCCGTGCTACTGACACAGCTCGGCGTGCGTCGCCTGGTGCTGGCGGGCATCGCGGCCGACTCCTGCGTGCTGGCGACGGCGCAGGACGCGCACATGCGCGAGTACACGCAGTGGGTGCCTTCGGACTGCGTGGCCGCGATCTCGCCCGCGCGCAAGGACACGGCGCTGACGCTGCTGTCACGTTCGATCGGCATCCAGACCCGCGGTTCGCGCGGTACGCCGGGCGTGTTTCCGTGAGCACGTACGCGCTGGACGCGGTCTTCGCGCCGCGCTCGGTAGCCGTGGTCGGCGCCAGTCCGCGCGCGCGCTCGCTTGGGCGCCTGGTGCTGCAGCAGGTGCGCGAGGGCGGGTTTGCCGGGCCGGTCGGGCTGGTGAACCCCTTCCACCGCGAGATCGAGGGCATGGCAGCCGCGCCGTCGATCGATGCCCTCGGTTTCAAGCCCGACCTGGTGGTGATCGCCACGCCGCCCGGCGAGGTCGCCGCGGTGGTGGCGGCCGCGGCTGCGTGCGGCACCCGTGCGGCGATCGTGCTCACCCGCGGCATGGGCAGCGGCCCGGGCTCGTACAACGCGGCGCTGGAGTCGGTGGCGCGCCCGCTCGGCCTGCGCATCGTCGGCCCCAACTGCCTGGGCGTGGTGGCGCCGCATGCGGGGCTGTTCGCAAGCTTCGCCGCGCACCGGCCGCTGGCCGGCGACCTTGCGCTGCTGTCGCAGTCCGGCGCGGTCGCCGCCGGCGTGCTGGAGTGGGCGCATCCCCGCGGCATCGGCTTCTCGGCGGTGGCGTCGCTGGGCGATGCCATCGACGTCGACTTCGCCGACCTGCTCGACTATTTCGCGGTCGACCGCCACACCCGCGCCATCCTGCTGTACCTCGAGGAAGTCCGCGACGCGCGCAAGTTCCTGACCGCGGCGCGCGCCGCCGCGCGCGGAAAGCCCGTGGTGGTGGTGCGTCCCGGCCGGCACGTGCCGGCACCAGCGCATGCGCAGACCCACACCGCGCGCCTGGCGACGCCCGACGCCGCGTACGAAGCTGCGTTTCGCCGCGCCGGCCTGCTGCGCGTGCACGCGCTGGACGAGCTCTTTGCCGCGGTGGAGACGCTGTCGCACCTCGGCGACGTGCCCGGCAAGCGCCTGGCGGTGCTCACCAACGGCGCGGGCGCCGGCATGCTCGCCCTCGACCGCCTGGTCGACCTGGGCGGCCGGCCTGCAACGCTGTCGCCCGACACCACGCAGCAGCTCGACCGCGCGTATGCGCGCGGCTGGTCGCGCGAGAACCCGGTGGACATGCTGGGAGATGCCGACGGCGAGCGCTACGCGGCCGGGATGGATGCGCTGCTGTCGGATCCCGGCAATGACGCGGTGCTGGTGATGCACGCGCCCACCGTGCTGTCCGATCCCGCCGAGGCCGCCGACGCCGTGGTGCGCACGCTCGCCGCGCGCCCACGCGGCCTGGTGCGCAAGCCGACGCTCGCGGTGTGGATGGGCGGCGACCCGGCGTCGATGGCGAAGCTCGGCGAGGCCGGGATTCCCAGCTACGCGAGTGAGGCCGAGGCCGTGCGCGGCTTCATGTATCTCGTCCGCCATCGCGAAGCGCAGCAGGCGCTGATGGAAACGCCTCCCAGCCTGCCCGAGGACTTCGTGGTCGACCGCGTCGCCGCGGATGCGGTGGTCGGCGCCGCACTGGCCGCGGGCGAAGAGTGGCTCGCGCCCGACGCGGTGGCGGGCCTGCTCGAGGCCTACGGCATTCCCTTCGCGCGCGCGCTGCCGGCGGCTGATGCCGACGCCGCCGCGCGCATCGCCGCGCCGATGCTCGCCGCCGGCGGCACGGTGGCGGTCAAGGTGCTGTCGCCGGACATCGCGCACAAGTCGGATGTCGACGGCGTGCGCCTGAACCTGGCGACCGACGCGGCGGTGCGCGAGGCAGCGGCGGACGTGATGCGCCGCGCCGCGCTGCGGCGGCCGGCGGCGCGCATCGACGGCGTGCTGGTGCAGCCGATGGCGCTGCGCCCGAAGGCGCGCGAGGTGCTCGCCGGGATCGCCGACGATCCGGTGTTCGGGCCGGTGGTGGTGTTTGGCCGCGGCGGCACCGCGGTCGAGGTGATCGACGACAAGACGCTGGCCCTGCCGCCGCTCGACCTGCGCCTGGCGCACGAGATGATCGGCCGCACGCGCGTGTCGCGCATCCTCAAGGCCTACCGCGACGTGCCCGCCGCCGACGAACGCGCGCTGGCGCTGGTGCTGGTCAAGCTGGCGCAGCTGGCCGCCGACATCCCCGCGGTGCGCGAGGTCGACATCAATCCGCTGCTGGTGGATGCCGACGGCGTGCTGGTGCTGGATGCGCGCGTGGCGGTCTCGGTGTCGCGGCAGTTGCACAGGGGCCGCGGCCATCCGCGCTTCGCGGTGTTCCCGTACCCGAAGGAGCTGGAGCGCACGCTGACGCTCGGCGACGGACGCGAGGCGTTCGTGCGCCCGGTGCGCCCCGAGGACGATGCGATGTTCCGCCGCTTCTTCGACAAGGTCAGCGCCGAGGACCTGCGGCTGCGCTTCTTCCGCGCGGTGCGCGATTTCAGCCACGATTTCATCGCCCGCCTGGTGCAGCTGGACTACGCGCGCTCGATGGCACTGGTCGCGATCGACGTCGACAGCGGCGAGATGCTCGGCGCGGTGCGCCTGCTGGCCGATGCCAACTACGACCGCGGCGAGTACGGGATCATGGTGCGCTCCGACCTCAAGGGCGCCGGCCTGGGCTGGCGACTGATGGAGGAGATGGTGGAGGTCGCGCGCTGGATGGGCCTGAAGCTCATCGAAGGCCAGGTGCTGCGCGACAACAGCACCATGCTGCGCATGTGCCGCCAGCTCGGCTTCAAGGTGGTCCCGGATCCGGATGACGCCACGGTCATGCTGGTCACGCTTCCGGTCCCGGCCGGGGCGCGGGTGCATCCCGCGTGACGCCAGGTGGATGACCGGGTGATGCGCAAGATCCTGCACATCGACATGGACGCGTTCTACGCGTCGGTGGAGCAGCGCGACGATCCCGCCCTGCGCGGGCGCCCGGTGGTCGTGGCCTGGCGCGGCGCGCGCTCGGTGGTGTGCGCGGCGTCGTACGAGGCGCGCGTGTTCGGCGTGCGCTCGGCGATGCCCGCGGTGCGCGCCGAGCGGCTGTGCCCGGACGCGGTGTTCGTGCCACCGGATTTCGCGCGCTACAAGGCGGTCTCAAGGCAGGTGCGGGAGATCTTCCTGCGCCATACCGACCTCGTGCAGCCGCTGTCGCTGGACGAGGCCTACCTGGACGTGACCGCGCCCAAGGTCGCCTCGCCCAGCGCCACCGAATCGGCGCGCATGATCCGCGCCGCGATCCGCGACGAGACCGCGCTCACCGCGTCGGCCGGCATCGCGCCCAACAAGTTCCTGGCCAAGATCGCCTCGGACTGGAACAAGCCCGACGGCCAGTTCGTGATCCGGCCGTCGCAGGTCGACGCGTTCCTCGCTCCGTTGCCGGTGGGGCGTATCCCTGGCGTCGGCAAGGTGATGGAGGCGAAGCTGGCCGCGATCGGCGTGGCCACGATGGGCGACCTGCGCGGGTTCGCGGTCGAGGAGTTGCAGGCGCGCTTCGGAAGCTTCGGCGCCAGCCTGCACCGGCGTGCGCACGGCATCGACGAGCGTCCGGTTGAGCCCAACCAGCCGGTGCAGTCGATCTCCGCGGAAGACACCTTCGCCACCGACCTGCCGTTGGCGGAGATCGAGCCCGCGATCCGCGCGCTGGCCGCGAAGGCCTGGGCGGCGAGTCGCAAGACGGAGCGCGTGGGGCGCACGGTGGTGCTGAAGCTCAAGACCGCGCAGTTCCGCATCCTGACGCGCAGCTACACGCCGGAGTCGCCCCCGGCCACCGAGGCGGAATTCGCGGCGTTCGCGCTTGCCCTGAGGGAGCGCGTCGACCTGCCCGGGTCGACACGCTACCGGTTGGTCGGCGTAGGCCTCGGCGGATTCCGCGAACCCGGGGAACTGCCGCTGCAGGCGGTCCTGTTCAATCCGCGCTGAGTTCGCCGCGCGGCGGCCGCGGGCGCAGGTCCAGCCACAGGCTGTAGGCGGCGGTCAGCGCCGGCAGGAGGTTCTGCAGCACGCCCACCGCGTCCTGCTTTTCGGAGAACAGGAAGTACGACAGCGTCATCGCGCTGCCGCACAGGCTGATGATCCAGAAGCTGCGCGGCACGACCGCGCGGCCGGCCTGCCGCGAGGCCGCGAACTGCACCAGCCAGCGCGCGCCGAACAGCATGGCGCCGGCCAGGCCGATCAGCTTCCATGGCGTCACCACGACGCCGGTCCACGCCAGCGCGGCAATGGTCTCGTTCATGGCATCACTCCCGTGTCCTGCGTCGCGCGTTCGTCGGCCACGGCGCAGGCGCCGCGCCGCAGCAGCCAGAGCACCCCGCGCAGGTCGCTGATGCCGACCAGCGCGCGCCCGAGGTTGTCGTACTTGCTGTTGCCGTGCAGGCGCGGGCGGTGGCCCACCGGAACGCTGAGGGTGCGCCAGCCGGCCCGCTGCATCAGCGCCGGCAGGTAGCGATGCATGTGGTCGAACGCCGGCAGGTCCAGGAACGCATCGCGCGCGAACAGCTTGATGCCGCAGCCGGTGTCCGGGGTCGCGTCGTGCAGCAGCCGCGCGCGGATCGCGTTGGCAATGCGCGAGGCCACGCGTTTGCTCGTGGAATCCTCGCGCTTCACGCGCCAGCCAGCGAACAGGCGCACGTCGTCGCCGGCGGTGGCACGCGCCTGCAGCAAGCGCGGCAGGTCGGCGGGATCGTTCTGGCCATCGCCGTCGAGCGTCGCCACCCACGGCGCGCGCGCCGCCCTCACGCCGGTGCGCAACGCTGCGCTCTGGCCGCTGCGCACGCGGTGGCGCAGCACGCGCAGGTGCGGGCGCGTGGCCGCGCATCGTGCCAGCGCGGCGTCGGTGCCGTCGTCGGAGGCATCGTCGACGCAGATGACCTCGTAGCTGTCGACGGCCGCGGCAAGCGCCGCATCGATCTCGTCGAGCAGCACCGGCAGGTTGGCGGCCTCATTGAACGCCGGTACCACCACGCTGAGCTCGGGGGCCCACGGGCCGTGGGTGGGCGGCAGGTTCATGGTCATGCGATGCACTCCGCAAAGACGTCGTGGCGCTGGTCGTAAGACATGGTGCGTACCTGGAGCAGGCCGAGGACTGAATGGAACAGGTCGTCGTGGCTGGCCGGTGCGCGTGCCCGGCGGGCCAGGCATGCGCGGTCGAAATGCCGCGCCGCCGCCATGCCCGGCGACAGCCAGGCCACCATGGGCACCTTCTTCTGCGTGTCCGGGGCGATGGCGTAGGGCAGGCCGTGCAGGTACAGCCCGTTCTCGCCCAGGGATTCGCCATGGTCTGATATGTACAGCAACGCGCTGTCGCGGTCGTGACGGCGCGCGAGCAGGGCGATGGTATCGGCCAGCATGTCGTCGGTGGCGAGCACCGCGTTGTCGTAGCTGTTCACCACCTGCTCGCGGCTGCAGTGGCCGAGGTCGTCGCTGTCGCAGGTCGGCACGAACCGGCGAAGCCGCTCCGGCACGCGGCGGTGGTAGGCAGGACCGTGGGTGCCGACCTGGTGCAGCACGATCACCTGGTCGCCGGGCCAGCGGTCGATGGCGGCATCAAGCCCGGACAGCAGGATGTCGTCGTGGCATTCGTGCGCGCCGCAGCCCCCCGGGGACGTGTCCTGCATCGCCTCGTACGCAAGGCCGGTGCACACGCCCTTGCAGCCGGACTGGTTGTCGCGCCAGATGGTGTGCACGCCGGCGTGCTCGAGCACGTGCAGCAGGGATTCGGAATTCGCCAGCCGTGCCTTGTCGTAGCCCTCGCGGCCGTCCGGCGAGAACATGCATGGCAGAGACACCTCCGTGCTGGTGCCGCAGGCGGTCACGTCGATGAAGTTGATCGCGTCGGACGCAGCCAGCCTCGGCGTGGTCTGCCGCGCATAGCCGTTCAATCCCCAGTTCTGTGCACGCACGGTCTCGCCGATGACCAGCACCAGCAGGCGTGACCGCGCGTCGGGCGGGCGCACCGCGAGCGTCGCATCGCCGCCAAGCACGCGACGCGGGCTGTGCATGGCGCCATCGCCGCCGGCGATGGTGGCCGCCGCGACCACCAGGTTGCCGGGCGTGATCAGGTGCCGCAGTTCGCGGTTGTTGCGCATCAGTGCCGACAGGTCCTGGAACCCGCCGAGGGCGGCGCCCGCGGCGAGCACCGCCAGCGCCAGCAGCCAGCCCAGGCGGGCCACGCCCGCGCGCGCCAGCGTGCGCCGCCGCAGGCGGATGCGGGACAGCACCAGCATGGGCAGCCCGGCATGCAGTACCAGCGAAGGCAGCAGGCCCCAGGACAGCAGTTCGCCGGCCTCGCGCGCGTCGGTCTGCAGCACGTTGCGCACCATGTCGGTGTCGAAATACGTGCCGTAGTTGCGCGCGTAGTGGTTGGCCGCGGCGCCCGCCACGAGCAGCAGGGCCAGCACCGGCTTCGCCAGAGGGCCATGCAGCAGCACGCAGAACAGGAACGCCTGCAGCGCGAACACCAGCACCAGCAGGCAGGCCGCCGCGAGCGCCCCGGACGCGCCCGCCAGCGCCCCGGTCGCGAACACCGCATGCCAGAACGGCCCGTTGCAGGCCAGCACGAAGTACAGGCTGGCCCACAGCGCCAGGGTTTCCACCGTCATCGCCGGCCGCCAGGCGCCCAGCCGACCAATCAGATCGATGGGGTGTCGACGCGGCAGTGCGGCAACGCTCACGCCGCGCGCTCCGCCGGCGTGGGCCACAACGCGGCCACCGCCACGGCGACCGCCCAGCACAGCGCCGCCGCCCACAGGTCGTGCGACAGGAAGTGCGCGCCGCGCAGCTGCTGGTCGACGCCGAAGACCAGGCCGACCACCGCGCCGATGGCGAGCCCTGCGCGACGGCCGGCCGGGGTCGTTGCCGAAAACGCCAGTGCGAGCCATGCGTATCCGGCGCCGGCATGGCCGGCAGGGAAGCAGGCGCCGCCGCCGTCGCCGGGGAGGGCGCCGCCGCCGTAGCGCACGAGGTCCCACGGACAATGGACGGCGGTAACCTGCTTCAGCGTGGCCAGCAGCGTCGCGGCTGCCAGCACCGACAAGGCGAGCCTCCCCAGGCGCTGGCGATGCGGCCGCAGCGCGGCCACGGCGTACGTCGCCAGCCACGCCACGACCACGGCCACCCACGCGAGCCTGCACGCCAGCGCGCCGCCATCGTGCAGCAGCCCGCGCGCGATGGCATCGTCACGCAGCGCCCAGCGCTGGCCCTCCCACGCGAACAGCGCATCGGCGAGCACGGTATCCAGCGCGGTCTGCCGCGCGGCGATCGCAAGCACCGCCGGCAGCAGCGCCCACGGCAGGAGCGCCCAGCCGCTGTATGCGCGGAAGGCGCCACGCGCGCCGGCGGCCGGCAAGGACAGGGTGGAGAGTTCGGGACGCATCGCGGAGACCGGGTGGAGGTGCGGCGATGATCGTGGCGCGCTTGTCGGAGAGGCGTGGGAGCAGTGTTCGCGCTTTGTTAATTGCCGTCGCGGAAGAACGGCGGCACCTGGCAGTGCGGTGTGATCGCGGTGCCGGGCACCAGCCACCAGTCCTGGCGGCTGGCGCGGCCCATCGGCAGGGCGCGGCTGCGGTCCACGCAGGGGCCGAGCGCATCGGCGGGCAGCCACAGCCAGCGCCGCTCCGGCGCTCCGGCGATCCACGCGGCGGCCTCGCGCCACTGCAGGTGCCAGGGCTGGCGATAGCCGAATTCGGCGACGGGGCGCACGGCCTGCAGCAGGTGCTGTTCGCGCCACGCCACTGCGCCGAGCTCGCCGTCCGCGCCGAGGTGCGCGTCCACCCGCCGCATCAGCGCGCGCCCGGAACTCGAGGCATCCAGCGCCGGCGCCAGCACCAGTCCGTAGGTCGTCCACAGCAGCGCCGTGAACAGCACGAGTGCCAGCGCGATGCGGCGCCCGCGGAACACCGCGGCGAGCAGCAGGGCGCCGGCACCGAGCACCCCCAGCGCCCACAGCAGCGTGCGCATGTCCGGCGCCGCGATGCCGCGCGTCGTGGCGACGCGCGCGGCCCACGTGGCATCCGCCAGGCCGCTCGCCGCCGCGCCAAGGCACAGTGCCGCGACCAGCAGCAGCCAGCCACGCAGCAGCCGGCGCACGCCGGTGCGGCGCAGCAGCGCCGGCAGCAGCGGGGCCGCGGCCAGGCACAGGGCCGGCAGTGCCGGGAACACGTACACCTCGCGCTTGCCGGGGCTGAGCGAGAAGAACAGCAGCACCAGCGCCGCCCAGCCCAGCAGCAGCACGTAGCGCGGATCGCCGCGGCGCAGCCGCCGCCACCACGCCGGCAGCAGCCACGGCAGGAGCAGCGCGCCGGGCAGCCACAGCGTGGCGATGGTCTGCGCGTAGTACCAGGGCGGCTGCACGTGGTGCCAGGCGTTGACGTAGCGCTCGCCGGTCTGGCGGAAGAGCAGTTCGTGCGCGTAGGCCTGCAATGCCGGATCCGGGTGGCGCAGCAACGCCAGGCCGAGCGGCGCAAGCCAGACCGCCACGCCGGCCACGAAGGCCGCGACCGCGAGCGCGGAATCGCCCGCGACGCGCGCGGCGGGCAGGCGAGGCTGGCCACGCCGGACCCACAGCCACGGCAGCAGCACCAGCAGCGGCAGGAAGCCCACGCCCTTGGTCACGGTGCCCAGGCCCGCGGCGAACATGCCTGCGGCGAGCCAGCGCCGTTCGCGCCCGTACAGCAGGTGGCGCAGCAGGGCGCACAGCGACAGCGTGGTCAGCGCCACCAGCACCATGTCGATCTGCGCACGCTTTGCCTGCAGGCCGAACTGCAGGCACACGAACAGCGCGCCCACCGCCCACGGCGCTTGCCGCCGCGACCACAGCCGTGCGGCGGCGTCGCGCACCAGAACCAGCGTCGCCAGCGCCGCAAGCAACGATGGCAGCAGGAACGCCACCCGCCAGTCGCGCACAAGCGTCCAGCTCGCGGCCTGCATCCACATGAACACCGGCGGCTTCTCGGCGTAGGCCTCGCGGCCGCGGCGCGGCACCAGCCAGTCGCCGCTGTCCACCATGGCGCGTGCCGCCAGCACGAACCTCGGCTCGTCCGGTGGCGACGGGTCACGCAGGCCCAGACCCGCGGCCAGCGCGAACAACAACAGCAGCGCCAGCGGCCAGGTGCGCGTGGAACTCGGGACGGGAGGGAATGGCGGCATGGCGCGGATGCTACCGCCGACACGTGGGAGAATCGTCGGAATCCCGGCGTTCCGACGTCGTTCCGACGTCGCGGCGCGCAGCCTCGCGTGATTTCCGGAGCTCCGCATGCACCTGCTGGTCGTGGAGGACAACCGCGCCCTGGTCGCCAACCTCTTCGATTATTTCGAAGCGCGCGGCCACGTGCTCGACGCGGCGCCCGACGGCCCCACCGGGCTGCACCTGGCCGGCCACCACGCCTACGACGCCATCGTCCTGGACTGGATGCTGCCGCGCCTGGACGGCCCGGAGGTGCTGCGCCGCCTGCGCGAGGCGGGCAGCGATGTGCCGGTGCTGATGCTGACCGCGCGCGACGAGCTGCCCGACAAGATCATCGGCTTCCGCGCCGGTGCCGATGACTACCTGACCAAGCCGTTCGCGTTGCCCGAACTCGAGGTGCGCCTGGAGGCGCTGGTGACGCGCGCCACCGGCCGCGGGCGCAAGCGCGTGCTCGAGGTCGCCGACCTCAGGCTCGACCTGTCCACGCTGGAGGCCACCCGCGGCGGACGCGTGCTGCACCTGTATCCGGCCTGCCGCAAACTGCTGGAAGAGCTGATGCGCGCCAGCCCCGCGGCGGTGACCCGCGACCGCCTGGCACATGTGCTCTGGGGCGATGATCCGCCCGATGGCGACATGCTGCGCTCGCATGTCTACGAGCTGCGGCGCAGCGTCGACGAACCGTTCGCGCGCAAGCTGATCCATACCCTGCCGCGCGTCGGCTACCGCATCGCCGAGCTCGCCCCCGAGGGTGGCGAGGGATGACGGTGCGCCGCAGCCTGCGCAGTCGCCTGACGTGGTCACTGGTCGCCTACGGCCTGCTGCTGTCGCTGGCGGTCATGGTGCATGGCCTGGTGGTCAACGAACACGCCGAAGCGCTGGTGTGGAAATCCCTGCTGGAAGCCGAGTTCGACCATTTCCTGGCGCGCAGCGCGGACCCGGGCTACCGCTGGATCGACACCGACACGCTGGCGCTGTACGAAGCCCCGGCCAGGCCGCTGCCGCCAGAGCTGGCGGCGCTCGGGCCAGGCGTGCACGACGAAGTGGACCTGGCAGGCGGCAAGCACGTGCTGATGGTGCGTGACCTCGCCGGGCGGCGGCTGGCACTGGCGCTGGACATCACCGACCTGGAGCGACGCGAACGCGAGCTGGGCATGAGCATGCTGGCGTCCGCGCTGCTGGTGGCGCTGCTGCTCGGGTTGTTCGCGGCCTGGGGCGCGGGGCGGCTGGTGGGTCCGCTGGCGGACGTTGCCGGGCAGATCGCGCGGCTGCGCCCGGGTCGTGCCGAGTCACGCGTCACGGTGCCGGATGCGGCGACCAGCGAGATCGAGGTGATCGCCGAGGCGGTCAACGGCTACCTCGCCCGCAACGCCGAGTTCGTCGAACGCGAGCGTGCGTTCATCGACAGTGCCAGCCACGAGCTGCGCACGCCGATCTCGGTGATCGGCGGTGCGGCCGAACTCGCGTTGGCGCAGCCGGGCGTGCCGGCCAAGGCGCTGGAAAAGCTGCAGCGCATCCACCGCACCACGCGCGACATGGAGCAGCTGGTGTCGCTGCTGCTGGTGCTGGCCAAGGAGCCGGCGCGGCTGGCCCACGCCAACGACCACATCGCGCTTGGCGAGCTGATGCCGGAGATCGTGGAGGATCACCGGCCGATGGCCGGGGCCAAAGGGCTGCAGCTGGATCTCGCGGTCGGACGGCCATGCGAGCTGCTGGCGCCGGCGCCGGTGGTGCAGGCGGCGATCGGCAACCTGCTGCGCAACGCGGTGGAGAACAGCGGCGACGGCGTGATCCACGTGCGGCTGCTGCCGGGCGCGGTGGTCGAGATCGCCGATCCCGGGCAAGGCATGTCGCCGGAGGAAATCAGCGCTGTCTATGCGCGCGCCGCGCGCGGCGGCGGGCGCGATGGCGGCGGCATCGGCCTCGACCTGATCACCCGGTTGTGCGCGCACCTGGGCTGGGGGCTGGTGATCGAGTCGCGCCCGGGCGAGGGCACGACCGCGCGCCTGGACCTGGGCGCGTCGCGGGTCCCGTCCGGCGCGGTGTAGGCTTCGGTGCTGCGTCGGCCCCCCAACCGGCGAGGTGCCCGACATGCCATTCGCCTGGCCACTGGTGCTGTTCGACCTCGATGGCACCCTGGTCGACAGCGCCGCCGACATCGCCGAAGCGGTGAACCGCACGCTCGATGAGCTGGGCCATCCGCGCCAACCGGAAGCACTGGTGCGCAGCTGGATAGGCCTGGGCACGCGCGTGCTGATGGACAGCGCGCTGCAGCACGTCGGCAGCGACATGCCGGTGGACGCCGCGCTGCCGCGGCTGATGCGCCATTACGGCGATTGCCTGCTGCTGCAGGCGCGCCTGTATCCGCGCACCGTGGAGACCCTGGATGCCCTGCACGCCGATGGCGTGGCGATGGCGATCTGCACCAACAAGCCCGAGCGCTACGTGCGCCCGCTGCTCGAGGCGATGGGCATCGCCCACCGCTTCGACGGCGTCGTCGGCGGCGACACGCTGCCCGAGCGCAAGCCGCATGCGATGCCGCTGCTGCACCTGGCGGCGCAGCACGGCCGGCGCGTGGACGAATGCCTGATGGTCGGCGACTCCGAGGCCGATGCCGGCGCCGCGCACGCCGCCGGCATGGACCTGGTGCTGCTGCGCCACGGCTACCCGCGCGATTTCAACCTGGAGCGCGCGGGCGCGGTGGCGGTGCTGGACGGGCTGGAGGGGTTGCTCGCGCTTCGCGGCTGACGGCAACCCCGCGCAACCCCGCGGTCAGAGCCGCTGCTGGTAGCGCAACGTCAGCCCGTACTCGCGCCCCGGCTGGTTGAACCAGGCGATGGTTTCGTATTCACGGTCGAACACGTTGGCCACCCGCGCCTGCAGCGTCCACTCGCTGCCGATCGCGTACTCCACGCGCAGGTCGAGCGTGCCGTAGCCGGCGAGGCGCACGGTATTGGCCGCATCGTCATGGCGCGCGCCGTTGCCAAAGCCGCTCATGCCGATGCGGAACGCGCCCAGCGCCCGGTCGATGTCGACGCGCGCGGTGTTGCGCGAGCGCCGCGGCAGCACGTTGCCGTGGTTGCTGCCGGCGCTGCGGTTGCGCGGGTCGATGTGGCTGAGCTCGGCGTTGAGGTCCCAGCCTGCCAGCGACATGAAGCCGGTCAGCTCGGCACCGCGGATGCGGGCCTCGTCCACGTTCACCAGTGCGAACGCGATGTCGTAGCCGATGAGCTCGTCGATGTCGGTCTGGAACGCGTTGGCGGTCCAGTTCCAGCCGGTGCCGAACTGCGCGAGCCCGAGGTTCACCGTCTGCGACTCCTCCGGCTCGAGGTCCGGGTTGCCCCAGCCGCCGGGGTAGTAGAGGTCGTTGAAGGTCGGCACCTTGAAGCCGGTGCCGGCGCTGGCGGTGAAGCGCATGCCGTTGCCGAACTTCAGGCCGTAGCCGACGCTGCCGGTGGCGTGGCCGCCGAACTGCTGGTTGTCGTCGTGGCGCAGGCTGGCTTCGTAGCTGTGCGCGCCGCTGCCGCCCTGGTACGCCAGGAACAGCCCGGCGTTGTCGCGGCTGTCGACGGTGAACCCGGTGCTGCCGGTCACCCGGTCGCGCATCCAGTCGACGCCGGCGCTGAGGAGGTGCGTTTCGGCCAGGCTGAAGTCGCCCTGCACCGACGCGGTGTCGCGGCGGGTGTCGAAGGTGCTGGCGAAGCTGCGCTTATCGCTGGCGTGGTCGAAGAAGTGGCTCTCGGCCTGGTCGTCGGCGCGGCCGATGCGCACGTTGACGTCGGTGCGCGCGTCCGGGCGCCAGCCGAGGCGGGCGCCGAACACCTGCTGGCGGTTGTCGGCCTCGTTGCCGCCGAACAGGGTGCCGTCGTATTCGTTGAAGGCGTCGGCGACCAGCGCGTGGCCTTCCAGCTCCACGGTTTCGCCGAAGCTGGTGCCGCCACGCAGGCTCAGCGACGCATTGCGGTAGCCGTCGCGGTCGGGCTCGTCGGCGTAGCAGCCCGCGCCCCAGCCGGCGGCGGTGCCGCGGCAGGAGTCGATGCCGTCGGTGCGCTGCCAGGCGCCCTGCGCCTGGAACCAGCCGCGCTCGCCGGTGTGGCCGATGCCGGCGCTGGCCTGGCGCAGGTGATGGCTGCCGATGCCGAGGCTGAGGTTGCTGCGCGTGCCCGCGCCGGCACGCCGCGTGAACACCTGGATCACCCCGCCGATGGCCTCGGAGCCGTACAGGCTCGAGCGCGGGCCGCGCACGATCTCGACGCGGTCGATCTGGTCGAGCGGCAGGTCCTGGAACGAGGCCATGCCGGCGGAGGCCGAGCCGATGCGCACGCCGTCCACCAGCACCAGCACGTGGTCGGACTCGGTGCCGCGCAGGAACAGCGACGACAGCTTCCCGGGGCCACCCTGGTTGGCGAGGTTGATGCCGGCGCGGCCGCGCAGCAGCTCCTGAAGCGAGGTCGCCTGGCTGCGCTCGATGGCGGCGCGGTCCAGCACCTGCACCGGGACGTTGCTGTCCTCGGCGTTGATCGCGGTGCGGGTGGCGGTGACCACGATGGTGTCGAGGTCGGTGGACTGGATGGCGCCGGCGGCGAACGCCGCGGGTGACAGGGCCAGGGCAACGGCAAGGGTGAGGATCCGGTGGTGCGGCTTCATGCGTGTCTCCATGCGTCGCGCACGCCCGCGCGACAGTGTCGTGGAGGTTGCGGGCAGGGAGCGGGGACGGAAGGAGACGTGGGGAGACACGGCGCACTGCCGCCGCAACGCCCTCCGCGTCACAACCAGTCGTCTTTCGGGCCGGTCTCCGGGCTCGCGGGCGGAGCGATGCAGCCGCTCCAGCCCCGGCGCCTTCCCGTGCGATGCACAGTGGCGGTTTGCCGGGGTGTTCCACGCTTACCGTTGCGGGGGCAGCGCCGGAGTGCTTCGCTCGCCGCAAGGGCGGGCGGAAGGTCACCGGCTTCCCGTTTCAACCGTTGGGGGAAGCCCCGCGGGTCACCAGAAAGTGCGCGCAGTCTACGGCATCGCGCCGTCGTCGTCCTGCATCATCGTGGTGGTCACCGGCCCTGCCGGCGGACGGTTGCGCGGCGGCGGCAACCCGGCGATGGCCTCCTCGGCGGCCGCCACCAGTTCCACGCGGCGCGCATCCGGCACGTCCTGCCAGTGGCAGTCGCACAGCGCGCCCTCGAGCGAATACAGCAGGTTGAGGCTCGGCTTGAAGCCGGCGCGCTTGATGCGCATGAAGGCGTCGAGTGGCCCTGCGGCCATGAGGTCCTCGGGGGTGCGCAGCCCGACCTGGCGCAGCCACGCGGCCGACTTGGGGCCGATGTTGCGCATCTTGAGCGGCGGTGGCGCGCTCATTGGCCTAAAGATTCCAGATACACGCCCGCGATCTCCTCGAGTCCCGTCTGGTCAACAACGTCGAAGCGACCGGGAACCGGACTGTCGAGGTCGAACACGCCGACCAGGGCGCCTGCGTGGAACAACGGCACCACCAGTTCCGAGCGCGATGCGGCGTCGCAGGCGATGTGGCCGGGGAACGCCTCCACGTCGTCGACGCGCTGGGTCTGCGCGGTGCGCGCCGCCGCGCCGCACACGCCGCGGTCGAGCGGGATGCGCACGCAGGCCGGCTGCCCCTGGAACGGGCCGACCACCAGTTCGGTGCCGTCGAAGAAATAGAACCCGACCCAGTTGAGGTCCGGCAGCGCGTGGTAGACCAGCGCCGACAGGTTGGCGGCGTTGGCGATGCGGTCCGGTTCGCCGGCCAGCAGCGCGCGTGCCTGGGCGACCAGCTGCGCGTACTGCTCGGGCTTGTCGCCGCTTAGAATCTGCGAGGTGAACATGACCGCAAGTGTAGCGCGCGGGGTGCTGGTGACCGGCACCGACACCGGCGTGGGAAAGAGTGTTGCCAGCGTCGCACTGCTGCACGCGCTGCGCGCCCGCGGGCTGCGCGCGCGCGGCATGAAGCCGGTGGCTGCCGGCTGCGATGCGACGTCGCTGGGCCTGCGCAACGAGGACGCGCTGGCGCTGCAGGCGGCCAGCGATCCGCCAGCCGACTACGTCGACGTGAACCCGTGGGCACTGCCCGAGCCGACCGCGCCACAGCTGGCCGCGCGCGCGGCCGGGATCGTGGTGGCACTGCCGCCGGTCGTGGCGGCCTACGCGCGGCTGGCCGCGGAGGCCGATGCGATGGTGGTGGAGGGCGCGGGCGGCTGGCTTTCGCCGCTGGCGGACGGCATCGAACATGCCGACCTGGCGCGCGCGCTGCAGCTGCCGGTGCTGCTGGTGGTCGGCCTGCGCCTGGGCTGCCTCAGCCACGCCCGGCTCAGTGCGCGCGCGATCATCGGCGACGGCTGCGATCTGCTGGGCTGGGTGGGCAGCGCGCTGGACGACCGGTTCACGCGCCGCGACGAGTATCTCGAGCTGCTGCGCGGCACCCTGCCGGCCCCCTGCCTTGGCGTGCTGCCGCATGCCGGCGCGATGCCGGATGCCGGCGTGCTCGCGGGCAGCCTGCACGCCGCGGCGGTCGCCGTCGCCGGCGCCCGGCCATGACATGTACCTGCACCTGCACCTGCGCATGCCAGCATCGGGGCTGGCCGGCCTGACTTCAGGCACGGTTTTTGGCCGGGACCGCCGATGCCATACTTGCCAGTTCAAGAATCCCCCGTGCCCAAGGACCTCCCATGCGTCGCATCGCCCTGATCCCGGTCCTTCTCGCGGCATTGGTGGCATGCGGAGGGGAGGAGCAGCAGCAGGCACCGCCGCCGCCCGAGCTCGGCGTGGTGACCGTGCAGCCGGAAGACCTGCCGCTGCGCAAGGAGCTGGTCGGACGCCTGGCCGCGTTCCGCAGTGCCGACGTGCGTGCCCGCGTGCCCGGCGTGGTGCAGCGGCGCGTGTACGAAGAAGGCAGCGACGTGGCGGAAGGCGACGTGCTGTTCGTCATCGACCCCGCGCCGCTGCGTGCGGCGGCCGGCGAGGCACAGGCCGCGCTGGCGCAGGCGCGTGCCAGCCAGGCCAATGCGCGCGCCACCGCCGCACGCGCGCGCCGGCTGGCACCGGAACGCTTCATCTCGCAGTCCGACCTCGACAACGCGCAGGCCGCCGAGCGCAGCGCGAATGCCGCCGTGCAGGCCGCGCAGTCGGCGGTGGACAGCGCCAACATCAACCTCGGCTATGCCACCGTGCGCGCGCCGATCTCCGGCCGCGCCGGCAAGCAGCAGGTCACCGAAGGCGCGCTGGTCGGGCAGGGCGCGGCCACGCTGCTCACCACCGTCGACCAGGTCGACCCGCTGTACGTCAACTTCACCATGGGCGTGGCGGAGCTCGACGAGGTCCGCCGCATGCAGCTCGACCGCAGCGGCCCGGTGTCGGTGCAGGTGCTGCTCGCCGACGGCGTGGTCTACGACCATCCCGGCCAGCTCGATTTCTCCGGCGACGTGGTCGATCCGCAGACCGGCGCGGTGTCGCTGCGTGCCACGCTGCCCAATCCCGACCGCCGCCTGCTGCCGGGTTCCTACGTGACCCTGGTGGCGACGCTGGGCGTGCAGCAGAGCGTGTACGCGGTGCCGCAGGCCGCGGTGCAGCGCGATGCCGCCGGCGCCTATGTGCTGGTCGTGGGTGCCGATGACATGGTGGCGCGCAAGGAAGTCGTGACCGACCGCGCCGATGCCGGCCGCTGGATCATCAGCAGCGGCCTGGCCGCGGGTGACCGCGTGGTGGTGTCGGGCCTGCAGCGTGCGATCCCCGGCAAGCCGGCCAAGGCCACGCCGTGGCAGCCGGCCGCCGCGCCGGGTGCAGCGCCGGCTGCAGCGCCGGGAGCAGTACCCGCCGCCGCGCCTGCCGATGCGGCCGCGCCCGCGGATGCCGGCGATGCCGCGGATCCCGCGGAGCCGGCCGCTGCGGCCCCCCCGGCCGACGAAGGCTGACCTCCGATGCCCCGTTTCTTCATCGACCATCCGGTCTTCGCCTGGGTCATCTCGATCCTGATCTCGCTGTCCGGCGTGATCGCGCTGCTCAACATGGGCGTCGAGTCGTACCCGAACGTGGCGCCGCCGCAGGTCACCGTCTCGGCCAGCTATCCCGGTGCCGATGCGCAGACCACCGAGCGCGCGGTCACCCAGGTGATCGAGCAGCAGCTGACCGGCATCGACAACCTGCTGTATTTCAGCTCGAGCTCGAGTTCGTCCGGCCGCGCCAGCGTCACGCTGACCTTCCAGACCGGCACCGACGCCGACATCGCCCAGGTGCAGGTGCAGAACAAGGTGTCGCTGGCCACGCCGCGCCTGCCCACCGAAGTCACCCAGCAGGGCGTGGTGGTGGCCAAGGCGAATGCCGGGTTCCTGATGGTGGTGGGCCTGCGCTCGCAGACGCCGTCGATCGACCGCAACGCGCTCAACGACCTGATCGGCTCGCGCGTGCTGGAGCAGATCGCGCGCGTGCCCGGCGTCGGCAGCACCCAGCAGTTCGGCTCCGAGTACGCCATGAACATCTGGCTCAATCCGGACAAGCTGCAGGGCTACGGACTGTCGGCCAGCCAGGTGCTGGCGGCGGTGCGCGGCCAGAACGTGCAGTTCGCGGCAGGCTCGATCGGCTCCGACCCCGCTCCCGCGGGCCAGGGCTTCACCGCGACGGTGTCGGCCGAAGGCCGTTTCAGTTCGCCCGAGCAGTTCGGCGACATCATCCTGCGCGCGGACGCCGGCGGCGGCACGGTCCGCCTCAAGGACGTGGCGCGCATCGAGGTCGGTGCGGCCGGCTTCGGCTTCGACACCCGCTTCAACGGCCAGCCGACCGGCGCGTTCGCGATCCAGCTGCTGCCCGGCGCCAACGCGCTGACCGTGGCCGAAGCCGTGACCGCGCGCATGGACCAGCTGGCGCCCAGCTTCCCGCAGGGCGTGGAATGGTTCAGCCCGTTCGACAGCACCACCTTCGTCACCATCTCCATCAAGGAAGTGGTGAAGAGCCTCATGGAGGCGATGGTGCTGGTGTTCCTGGTGATGCTGATCTTCCTGCAGAACCTGCGCGCGACCATCATCCCCACGCTGGTGATCCCGGTGGCGCTGCTGGGCACGTTCCTGGGCCTGAGCCTGATCGGCTTCACCATCAACCAGCTGACGCTGTTCGCGATGGTGCTGGCGATCGGCATCGTGGTGGACGACGCGATCGTGGTGATCGAGAACGTCGAACGCATCATGGCCGAGGAGCACCTGCCGCCGCGCGAGGCGACCATCAAGGCCATGGACCAGATCACCGGCGCGGTGGTGGCGATCACCGTGGTGCTGGCGGCGGTGTTCATCCCCAGCGCGCTGCAGGGCGGCGCGTCGGGCGAGATCTACAAGCAGTTCGCGATCACCATCGCGGTGGCGATGGGCTTCTCGGCGTTCCTGGCGCTGGGCTTCACGCCGGCGCTATGCGCCAGCTTCCTCAAGCAGCACGACGCGGACGCGCCCAAGCGCCAGAACGTCGTGTACCGCACCTTCAACAAGTACTACGACCGCATCAGCGGCACCTACGTGCGCCACATCGGCGGCGCGGTGCGCCATGCGCCGCGCTGGATGATCGTGTTCGTGGCCTTGACCGTGCTCTGCGGCCTGCTGCTCACGCGCCTTCCGGGCAGCTTCCTCCCCGAGGAGGACCAGGGCTATGCGCTGGCCATCGTGCAGCTGCCGCCCGGTTCCACGCTGCAGCGCACGCAGGCGGTGTTCGAACAGGTGCGCACCACGCTGGAGCAGGTGGATGGCTACCAGTCGATGATGCAGGTCGCCGGTTTCAGCTTCGTCGGCCAGGGCGAGAACGTCGGCATGGCCTTCATCAAGCTCAAGGACTGGGACGAGCGCGACGGCACGGTGCAGGATTTCATCCAGGCGGCCAACGGCGCGCTGTACGGCGTGCGCGATGCCGGCATCTTCGTGGTCAACCTGCCTACCGTGCAGGGCCTCGGGCAGTTCGGCGGCTTCGACATGTACCTGCAGGACCGTGCCGGCATGGGGCGCGAGGCACTCACCCAGGCGCGCAACCAGCTGCTTGGCGCTGCCGCGCAGAACCCGGCGCTGGTCGGTGTGCGCCCCAACACGCTCGAGGACGCGCCGCAGCTGAAGCTTGCGGTCGACCGCGTGCAGGCGCAGGCGATGGGCCTGTCGGTGAACGACATCTACGGCGCGATCCAGCTGATGCTGGCGCCGGTGTACGTCAACGACTTCTTCTCCGAAGGCCGCATCAAGCGCGTCAACATGCGTGCCGATGCCGAGTACCGAAAGGATCCCGCGTCGCTCGCGCGCTTCTACACGCCCGGCCCCGCCACGGCGGACGGCACGCGCACGATGATCCCGCTGTCCAACGTGGTGGACGCCAGCTGGGGCACCAACACGCCGTCGCTGACCCGCTACAACGGCTACTCGGCGGTGAACATCGTCGGCTCGCAGGCGCCCGGCCACAGCTCCGGCGAAGCGATGGCGACCATGGAAGGCCTCGTGGACACCGAGCTCCCTGCCGGCTTCGGCTACGACTGGGCGGGCATGTCCTACCAGGAGATCATCGCCGGCAACACCGCGACCCTGCTGCTCGTGCTGTCGGTGGTGGTGGTGTTCCTGTGCCTGGCGGCACTCTACGAGAGCTGGTCGATCCCGGTGGCGGTGCTGCTGGTGGTGCCGCTCGGCATCCTCGGCGCGGTGGTGTTCACCATGCTGCGCCCGGGGCTGTCGAACGACATCTTCTTCAAGATCGGCATGGTCACGGTGATCGGGCTGGCGGCGAAGAACGCGATCCTGATCATCGAGTTCGCGGTGCTGGAGCGCGCCGCCGGCAAGACGCTGCGCGATGCGGTGGTCGAAGCCGCGCGCCTGCGCTTCCGCCCGATCCTGATGACCTCGTTCGCCTTCATCATGGGCGTGACGCCGCTGGCGCTGTCGAGCGGTGCCGGTGCCAACGCGCGCCATGCGCTGGGCACCGGCGTCATCGGCGGCATGCTGTTCGCGACCTTCCTCGGGCTGCTGCTGATCCCGGTGTTCTTCGTCAGCGTGCGCCGCGTGCTCGGCGACAAGATGGACGAGCCACTGCCGGGGCTCGGACAACGGCAGCAGCAGTAGGCTGACGCCACCGGCTTCAGCCGGAGGCGCGCGCCTCGCGCAGCACCCTGGCGAACAGCGTGAGGAACTGTTCCGCCGCTTTCGACGGGGGGCGGTCCTCGAGGTGCACGGACTGCACCTTGAACCGCAGCGAGGGCGAGAACGGCCGGAAGCCGGTGGTCCCGTCGCGGCTGGCGCGCGCGGTGAATTCGTCGACCACCGCCATGCCGGCGCCACAGCGCGTCAACGCGGCGGCGATATAGAACGACTGGTTGGAGACCACTTCGCGCACGTTGACATCGAGTCGGCGCAGTTCGCGATTGAACAGCTCGCCAAGCGGCCCGCCGATGGTCAGGCCCACCATGTCCCGGCCTTCAAGCAGTTGCAGCGGCACACTGTCGCCGACGTCGGGCAGGCTGGCCTTCTCGAACAGCAGCATCAGCTCCGCGGTGTCGATGTCGCGACGCTTCATGCGCGGGTGCATGGGCGGGTCGTAGGCGATCGCGATGTCGCAGCTGCGCTCGTAGAGCGCCTCGAACAGCTCGTCGTGGTGCAGCGCCTGCACGTCGAAGAGCACGTCGGGGTGCGTCTTGCGGAAGCGCGTGATGGCCAGGGGCGCGAGGTGCAGGCCGAGCGAGGGCACCACTGCCAGGCGGATGCGTCCACCGTACACATTCTTCAGGTTGCCGACCGCCTTCTGCAGCGACGTCAGGCGCTGGAAGACCTCCGACGCTTCGACGAACAGCGCATGCGCCTGGTCGGTGGCCACCAGCCGGCCGCGCACGAGGCGGAACAGCTCCAGGCCCAGCTGCTGCTGGGTGTGGTTCAGCACCTTGCTGACCGAGGGCTGCGAAACGTGCAGGAGCCTGGCCGCGGCGCTGATCGAGCCCGTGGTGTAGACGGCGTGGAAGACCTCGATCTGGCGGAAACGCATGGTCCGATCCCGTGTGGCGATCGCCATGATGGCCGATCGCGTGCGGCGCTGCCGGCGCCATAACCGCGGGTTATGCGTGCATGTCGGGTTTTCCGTGGCGCCGCCCGCGGCCAGCACCGAACATGGTGGCAACCCCACCGCAGGGCATCGCCCGCAGGCCCAACACCATGCCGACCACAGCGCCCGACGTTTCCCCCGAAGCCGCCGGCTGGCCGCCGCCTTATCTGCTGTACGTGGGCAATGCCCCGGACGAACTCTCCGGCAAGACCGCGCGTGGCCTCGCGCAGTTCCGCCCGCAGTGGTGCGTGGGCCAGTTCCGCGGACCCGACTGCAAGGCCACCATCGACCTGCCGGTGATGGGCTTCGAGGAAGCCCGCGCCGCCGGCGCCAACACCATGATCGTCGGCGTGGCCAACGCAGGCGGCAGCCTCGATCCCGCCGCGGTCCAGCATGTCGTGGCGGCGCTGGAGGCCGGGATGAACGTCGCCTCCGGGCTGCATGACAAGCTGGCCGCGTATCCGCCGATCGTCGAGGCCGCCCGTCGCAATGGCCGCCACGTGTTCGACGCACGCACGCCACCCCCGACCCCGGTCGGCAACGGCCGCAAGCGGGCCGGCCGGCGACTGCTGACCGTCGGCACCGACTGCTCGAGCGGCAAGATGTACACCACGCTGGTGCTGGAAGCCGAAATGCGCGCGCGCGGCATCACCGCCGACTTCCGCGCCACCGGCCAGACCGGCATCTTTGTTTCCGGCCGTGGCATCCCGATCGACGCGGTGGTCGCGGACTTCATCTCCGGTGGCATCGAGTGGCTGTCGCCCGCGCGCGACGACAACGGCTGGGACCTGATCGAAGGCCAGGGGTCGTTGTTCCACCCCTCGTTCGCCGGCGTCTCGATGGGCCTGCTGCACGGCGCACAGCCCGACGCGCTGGTGCTGTGCGACGAACCCGGGCGCCCGCACATGCGCGGCCTGCCGCACTTCGCGATGCCGTCGCTGCGCGACACGCTCGACGCCAACCTGGCCCATGCCCGGCTCACCAACCCCGCGGTGCTGGCGGTCGGCGTGGCGCTGAACACGGCCAGGCTCGACGACGACGAAGCCGTGCGCATCTGCCGGCGCGTCGAGGACGAGCTCGGGCTTCCGGCGCAGGACCCGGTGCGCCATGGTGTCGGTCGGATCATCGACAGGCTGCAGGCATGCTTCCCGGACTGACGCTCGAACCCGCCGTCCATCCGCTTTCCGCGCCGTTCCGCATCTCGCGCGGGGTGCGCACGTCCACCGAGGTCCTTGTTGCAACCGCCAGCGACGGCCGTCACGTGGGCCGCGGCGAATCGCTGCCGTATGCACGCTACGACGAGACCGTGGCATCGGTGGCCGCGCAGGCCGCACCGTTGCGCACCGAGATCGCCGCGGGCATGGACCGCCGCAGGCTGTGCGCGCTGCTGGGTCCGGGTGCGGCGCGAAATGCGCTGGACTGCGCGCTCTGGGACCTCGAGGCACGGCGCCGCGGCATGTCGGTGGCGGCGATGCTCGGCCAGCCGGACGCCCTGCCGGCGCTGTGCAGCGCGCAGACCGTCAGCCTGGACACGCCGGCGAACATGGCGCGCGCGGCGGCCGGGTTGCGCCACCTGGACCTGGTCAAGGTAAAGGTGGACGCCAACGATCCCGCCGCCCTGGTGCGCGCGGTCCGCGCCGAGCTGCCCGCGGCGCGGCTGATCGTGGACCCCAACGAGAGCTGGGACATCGAGCTGCTGCGCGCGATGCAGCCGGTGCTCGCCGAAGCCAGGGTCGACCTGGTCGAACAGCCGTTGCCGGCCGCCGCCGACGATGCACTGCAGGGCTTCGCGTCGGTCTCGCGGCTGTGCGCGGACGAGAGCTGCCACGTCGCGGCCGACCTGCCGCGCCTGCGCGCGCGCTACCAGGTCGTCAACATCAAGCTCGACAAGACCGGCGGACTCACCGCGGCACTGGACCTGCTGCAGGCCGCCCAGGCCGGCGGCTTCGGCATCATGGTCGGCTGCATGATCAGTTCCTCGCTGGCAATCGCTCCGGCCTGGCATGTCGCACGCCACGCGGAGTTCGTCGACCTCGACGGACCGCTGTGGCTGCGCGAGGATCATGCCGGAGGGGTGGCGATGCGCGACGGCATGCTGCAGCCGGCATCGCCGCAGCTGTGGGGTGGCGGACGTCCGCTGGCTGCCCGCCGACCCGCGGCAACGCACTGACCAGGAGCCACCATGCTGCAGCTCGACGCCGTCCAGACCCTGGCCTTTGCCGGGCTCGCCCTGTTCCTCGGCTACGGGCTGTGCCGCGGGATCCCCGTGCTCGGGCGCTACAACCTGCCGCCGCCGGTGATCGGCGGGCTGGTGTTCGCCATCGCCGCCTGGATCGCGCATGGCCGCGGTGAAGCGCTGTTCGTACTCGACACCGGGCTGCAGGCGCCGCTGATGATCGCGTTCTTCACCACGGTCGGCGTCAATGCCAGCCTGCGCCTGCTCAAGATCAGCGGCCGGCAGGTGGTGGTGTTCCTGCTGCTGGCGTCGCTGTTCGCCGTCGCGCAGAACCTGCTGGGCATGGCGGTGGCGGTCGGCTTCGACCTGGATCCGCTGTTTGGCGTGCTGGCCGGCTCGACCACGCTGACCGGCGGCCCCGCCACGGGCCTGGCATTCGCGCCGCTGTTCGAGGAGGCCGGGGTGCAGGGTGCCGAATCCATCGCCGTGGCCTCGGCGATGGGCGGCATCGTGCTCGGCGGTCTGGCTGGCGGCCCGGTGATCACCGTGCTGATCCGCCGCTTCGGCCTCGTGTCCAGCCGGCCCCACGACCATGCCGCGCCGGTTGACGAAGCCAGCGGCCCGGCGCAGACCGAAGCCCAGCGCGAGTTCGGCGCGCTGAAGAGCATCGTGGTGATCCTGGTGGCGATGTGGCTCGGCGCATGGGTCAGCGGCTGGATCTCGGCCACCGGCATCACCTTGCCCGCCTACGTCGGCGCGATGCTGGTCGGCGCCCTGATCCGCAACCTCGACGATGCGACCGGATGGATCGGCCTGTCGGTGCCGACCACCGACCTCATCGGCAACGTCTCGCTGTCGCTGTTCCTGGCGGTGGCGCTGATGAACCTCAAGCTGTGGGAGCTGGCGGGCCTGGCGCTGCCACTGCTGGTGAACCTGGGGCTGCAGCTGGCGATGGTGGTCGCGTTCTGCAGCGTGGTGTTCCGGGTGATGGGCCGTGACTACGACGCGGCGGTCATGGGCGGCGGCTTCATCGGCTTCATGCTCGGCACCACCGCCAATGCCATGGCGGTGATGCGCACCCTGGTGGAGCGCTACGGCGCGGCGCCGCGCGCCTTCCTGGTGGCGCCGCTGGTCGGCGCGTTCTTCATCGATTTCAGCAACGCGCTGATCATCACCACCTTCATCAACATCTTCGACTGAGTCCGGCGGCTTCGCGCGGTGCACTCCGTCCCACGACAATGGCCACGGGCCGAACCAGGAGTGTTTCGATGATCGAGGGAGGGCGGTCGCGGCGGCTGGCGGGGTTCGCGGCGATGCTGGTGCTGGTGGCGGGCGTGGCGCATCCGCGCGACGCAGGGGTTGCTGCCGCCGAGCGGCCGCGCGCACGCGATGCGGGGGTCGTGATCGGGCTGCTGCCGACAGGCCCCCGCAACGCCATCGTCGACGTCGACGGCGTGGCCGTCGGACATGCCACGGTCATCGAGGGTGACGGCATCCGCACCGGCGTCAGCGCCATCCTGCCGCACGCCGGTGACCTCTACCGCGACCGCGTACCGGCCGCGATCGTGGTCGGCAACGGCTACGGCAAACTGGTTGGCGCCACCCAGGTCGAGGAGCTGGGTGAGCTGGAAACACCGATCCTGTTGACCGGAACGCTGGGCGTCTGGCGCGCGGCGGACGCCCTGGTGGCCTGGCAGCTCGCGCAGCCGGGCATGGAGGAGGTGCGCTCGTTGAACCCTGTCGTGGGCGAGACCAACGACGGCTTCCTCAACGACATCCGCTTGCGCGCGCTCCGCCCCGGACACGTGCACGCCGCGCTGGACGCGGCCTCCATGGACAACGTCGACGAAGGCGCGATCGGTGCCGGAACCGGAACCGTCGCCTTCGGCTGGAAGGGCGGCATCGGCACCAGCTCGCGCAAGCTTCCGCAGGCGGCGGGCGGCCATACAGTCGGCGTCCTCGTGCAGAGCAACTACGGCGGTCGCCTGACCATTGGTGGCGTCGCGCTCGATGCGCTGCGGCCGGGCGCGTCCCCGGCGCCGGAGACACGTGATGCACCGCCGGCCACCGGCGACGGCAGCATCATGATCGTGGTCGCCACCGATGCGCCCCTGGATGCCCGTCTGCTGCGGCGGCTGGCGACGCGCGCGCTGCTGGGCGTCGGTCGCACCGGATCGTCGATGAGCAACGGCTCCGGGGACTACGTGATCGCCTTCTCCACCGCGCTGGAGGCGCGCAGGACGCAAGATACGGAACGCCACCGCGTGGTGGTGCTGGACAACGGCTTGATGACCCCGCTGTTCGACGCCGTGGCCGAGGCGACCGAGGAGGCCATCATCAACTCGCTGTTCCGCGCGGACACGATGAGCGGACATCGCGGCACGGTGCCGGCGCTGCCGCTGGAGCGCGTGCTGCCGCTGTTGCGCGCGGCAGGCGCCGCCGGGGATCCGCGCGCTGCGGAGTGAGCCGGCCCCCGCGGGAGCGGGCACAAAAAGACCCGGCAGTTCGCACTGCCGGGTCTGTCGCACGCGGGAGAAATGCCGCGCGGTGCCTGGCCCTGTCGCCGGGGCCGTCGGCGTCTTACTTGCGGGTCTTGCCCGACGCGGCCTTGGCGGCGCCTTCCACGGTTTCCTGCGCCTTGGCGGCGGCGGCCTCGACCTGGCCCTTGGCCAGCTGGGCGATCGCCTCATTGGTGGCGACGGTCTGGCCGAACACTTCCTGGCTGGCGCTGACCGAGCGCTCGATGCTCTCGCGGGCAATCTGCGCGCCCTTCGGCCACGCGGCCTTCAGGCCATCGGCGTCACGCACCTCGGCCAGCTCGCCCCAGAACGAGAACGCGGCGGTGGCGTTCTGCTCGAAGGTGGCCAGCTGCAGGCCGAACGCCTTCTGGGTGTTCTCGAGGGCCAGGCGGCTGATCTTCGAGGTGCTGTCGGCGAACTGGCGGGCAGCGGTGGTGAACTGTTCGTTGATGTTCTGGTACATGGCGGGTTTCCTGCTGATGTCCGGCAGGGATTGCCGGTTTGTGCAGTGCACAATAGACCAGCTTATGTTGCGATGCAACATTACGCCGACGAACGGTGGGTTCTCGTTCAGTTCTTATGGATATCAATCACTTGCGGGGCCACGATAGCGGCATCCCGAGGTGCAGGTCTCGTGCACCACCACCTCGCTCAGCAGCGGCAGCGCCGGCTTCAGGCGGTCCCAGATCCACGCCGCGAGCCGCTCGCTGGTGGGGTTTTCCAGCCCTGGGATGTCGTTGAGGTAGTAGTGGTCGAGCTGCGCGTGGATCGGCTTGAAGGCCGCCTTGATGTCGGCGAAATCCATGATCCAGCCGCTGTCGTCGCCGGGCTCGCCGCTGACACAAAGCTCGATGCGGAACGAGTGCCCGTGCAGGCGCGCGCACTGGTGGCCTTCGGGCACATTGGGAAGCCGGTGCGCGGCTTCGATGGTGAAGACCTTGAAGATGTCCATGGCGCGGATTCTACCCGGGCACCCGCACCGCGCCGTCCATCAGCACGCGCGCGCTGCGGCTCATGACGGCCTTGGTCACCGTCCAGCGGCCGTCCACCTCGCGCGCCTCGGCGCCCACGCGCAGCGTGCCCGAGGGGTGGCCGAAGCGCACCGCGCTGCGCGCGCCGCCACCGGCAGCGAGGTTCACCAGCGTGCCGGGAATGGCCGCGGCCGTGCCGATGGCCACGGCGCAGGTGCCCATCATCGCGTGGTGCAGCTTGCCCATCGACAGCGCGCGCACGTTGAGGTCGATGTCGCCCGCGGTGATGGCCTTGCCGCTGGACGCCACGTAGTCCGCCGCCGGCGCCACGAAGGCGACCTTGGGCGTGTGCTGGCGCGTGGCGGCGCCGGCGATGTCGTCGATCAGCCCCATGCGCACGGCGGCGTGCGCGCGGATGGTCTCGAACATGGCCAGCGCCTTCGCGTCGCCGTTGATCGCGTCCTGGAGCTCCGTGCCCGTGTAGCCGATGTCGGCGGCATTGACGAAGACGGTCGGGATGCCGACGTTGATCATCGTGGCCTTGAGCGTGCCCACGCCGGGCACGTCCAGGTCGTCGACCAGGTTGCCGGTGGGGAACATCCCGTTCTGGAGCTGCGCGCCCGCATCACCGTCGTCGGAGGGGTCGATGAACTCGAGCACGATTTCCGCAGCCGGGAAGGTCACGCCGTCGAGCTCGAAGTCGCCGGTTTCCTGCACCTCGCCATTGGCCACCGGCACGTGCACCACGATGGTCTTGCCGATGTTGGCCTGCCACACGCGCACCGCGACCGTGCCGTTGTCCGGCAGCCGCGCGCGGTCGATGAAACCGTTGGCGATCGCGAACGGACCGACCGCGGTGCTGAGGTTGCCGCAGTTGCCGGACCAGTCGACGAAGGCGCTGTCGATGGACACCTGGCCGTAGAGATAGTCGACGTCGTGGCCGGGCTGGGTGGCTGGGCCGATGATCACGCACTTGCTGGTCGACGAGGTCGCGCCGCCCATGCCGTCGGTGTGCTTGCCGTAGGGATCGGGCGAGCCGATCACGCGCAGCAGCAGCGCGTCGCGCGCGTCGCCCGGCACGCGCGCGGCTTCGGGGAGGTCCTCGAGGCGGAAGAACACGCCCTTGGAGGTGCCACCGCGCATGTAGGTGGCGGGGATGCGGACCTGGGGAGCGTGCGACATGTCAGGCCACCCTGGAGGAGGCGAGGAAATCCTGCGCGAAGCGCTGCAGCACGCCACCGGCCTCGTACACCGAGGCCTCCTCGTCGGAGTCGATGCGGCAGGTCACCGGCACCTCGAGCACCTCGCCGCCGCGGCGGCGGATGACCAGGGTAAGCGTCGCGCCCGGCGTGGGCACGCCGATG
Source organism: Luteimonas sp. MC1825 (assembly GCF_014764385.1). NCBI lineage: Bacteria > Pseudomonadati > Pseudomonadota > Gammaproteobacteria > Lysobacterales > Lysobacteraceae > Luteimonas > Luteimonas sp. MC1825. The sequence continues at coordinate 420,901 of NZ_CP061714.1, forward strand.
ACGTCGAAGGTCTCGCTGCCGTCGATGGCCAGCGTGTTGCGGTTCGTGCCCGGCAGGAACTGCAGCGGCAGCACGCCCATGCCGACCAGGTTGGTGCGGTGGATGCGTTCGAAGCCCTCGGCGACGATCACTTCCACGCCAGCCAGGCGCACACCCTTCGCGGCCCAGTCGCGGCTCGAGCCCTGGCCGTAGTCGGCACCCGCGATGATGACCAGCGGCTGCTTGCGCTGCATGTAGGTTTCGATCGCCTCCCACATGCGCGTCACCTCGCCCTCGGGCTCGATGCGCGCCAGTGACCCCTGGCGCACGCTGCCGTCCTCGTTGCGCACCATTTCGTTGAGGAGCTTGGGGTTGGCGAACGTCGCGCGCTGCGCGGTGAGATGGTCGCCGCGGTGGGTGGCATAGGAATTGAAGTCCTCTTCCGGCACGCCCATCTTCGCCAGGTACTCGCCGGCGGCGCTCGAGGCCATGATCGCGTTCGACGGCGACAGGTGGTCGGTGGTGATGTTGTCGCCGAGCACCGCGAGCGGGCGCATGCCGGTCATCGCGCGCGCGCCGGCCAGCGCGCCCTCCCAGTACGGTGGGCGGCGGATGTAGGTGCTCATCGGGCGCCAGTCGTACAGCGGATCCACGCGCGTGCCGTCGTCCACCACCAGGCGGAACATCGGCTCGTACACGCGGCGGAACTGCTCGGGCTTGACGCTGGCCTTGACCACCGCGTCGATCTCCTCGTCGCTGGGCCAGATGTCCTTCAGCGTCACCGGCTGGCCGTCGGCATCCACGCCGAGCACGTCCTTCTCGATGTCGAAGCGGATGGTGCCGGCGATCGCATAGGCGATGACCAGCGGCGGCGAGGCGAGGAACGCCTGCTTGGCATACGGATGGATGCGGCCGTCGAAGTTGCGGTTGCCCGACAGCACCGCCACCGCGTACAGGTCGCGGTCGATGACTTCCTGCTGGATCACCGGATCGAGTGCGCCGGACATGCCGTTGCAGGTGGTGCAGGCGAAGCCGACGATGCCGAAGCCGAGCTGCTCGAGTTCGGTGAGGAGGTTCGCCTCTTCCAGGTACAGCTGCACCGCGCGCGAGCCCGGCGCCAGCGAACTCTTCACCCACGGCTTGCGCACCAGCCCGCGCGCGTTGGCGTTGCGCGCCAGCAGTGCGGCGGCGATCACGTTGCGCGGGTTGGAGGTGTTGGTGCAGCTGGTGATGGCGGCGATGATCACCGCGCCGTCGGGCAACAGGCCTTCGGCTTCCTGCGCGTGCGCACCGGCGAGGTTGCCGGCGATGCCGCGCTCGGCGAGATCGCTGACCGGCAGGCGGCGGTGCGGATTGGACGGGCCGGCCATGTTGCGCACGACGGTCGACAGGTCGAAATGCAGCGTGCGTTCGTACTGCGCATTGGCGAGATCCGACACCCACAGGCCTGCGGTCTTGGCGTAGGTTTCGACCAGCGCCACCTGCGCGTCCTCGCGGCCGGTGAGGCGCAGGTAGTCCAGCGTGTTGTCGTCGATGAAGAACATCGCCGCGGTGGCGCCGTACTCGGGCGCCATGTTGGAGATCGTGGCGCGGTCGCCGATGGTCAGCGCCGCGGCGCCTTCGCCGCGGAATTCGAGGTATGCACCCACCACCTTCTGCTGGCGCAGGAACTCGGTCAGCGCCAGCACCACGTCGGTGGCGGTGATGCCGGGCGCGGGCCTGCCGACCAGCTCCACGGCGATGATCTCCGGCGTGCGCATCCACGACGCGCGGCCCAGCATCACGTTCTCCGCTTCCAGCCCGCCCACGCCCACCGCGATCACGCCCAGCGCGTCGACGTGTGGCGTGTGGCTGTCGGTGCCGACGCAGGTATCCGGGAACGCCACGCCGTCCTGCACGTACACGACCGGCGACATCTTCTCCAGGTTGATCTGGTGCATGATCCCGTTGCCCGGCGGGATCACGTCGACGTTCCTGAACGCCTTCTTGGTCCAGTCGATGAAGTGGAAGCGGTCGGCGTTGCGACGGTCCTCGATCTCGCGGTTGCGGGTGAACGCATCCGGGTCGAAGCCACCGCACTCCACCGCCAGCGAGTGGTCGACGATCAGCTGCACCGGCACCACCGGATTGACCTGCGCGGGATCGCCGCCGGCATCGGCGATGGCGTCGCGCAATCCGGCCAGGTCGACCAGCGCGGTCTGGCCGAGGATGTCGTGGCAGACCACGCGCGCCGGGAACCAGGGGAAATCGAGGTCGCGGCGGTGCTCGACCAGCTGGCGCAGGTAGTCGTCGACGCGCCCGGGATCGGCGCGGCGCACGATGTTCTCGGCATGCACGCGCGCGGTGTACGACAGCCGATCCCAGGCGCCGGCCTGCATGGCGTCCACCGCTTCGCGCGCGTCGAACCAGTCGAGATCGGTGCCGGGGAGGGGCTTGCGGTGCTGGCTGTTGGTCATGGCGGCGCGCAGTTCACGGGAAACGGCCATTGTATCGCCGCCCGGCGTCTTGCCCTGGATCAAGGCCCACTCCGCGTCTATGGGAGAGGCTGGGTGCACGGGCCGGCTCCGGCCCGGTGAAAGGAGGATGCCGTGCCGGAATACAGCTGGTTGCTGGTGGCGATCGTGCTGCTGGTGCCGTCGCTCGTGGTGGGGTTCCTGCGGTTCGGGCTGCGGAAAGAGGCTTCGGCAATAAATGGCTGGGGCGGCGTGCTGTTTGCGCTGATGACGTTCGCGGCCGCCATCTGGATCATTCTGGAAAAAGTGTCCTGATCGGCTTTCAGGCGTCCGGTTTCGTTTCTGGTGGCTGGCCGGCCGGCGCGTGCCGCCGCGGGCCGTACCAGAAATGCAGGGCATCCCGTGTGCGCGAGACGCGCTTGGGCGATGCGAGGAACCGCAGCGTGAAGCGGACCTTCTCGCCCATCGAGTACGTGTGCATCTTGCGCGCCGAGGTGGTCACCGCAGCGCGCAGGATGGCCACCCGCCCCTGCGTGGCCAGCGCACGCCCGAACGCGACGTCCTCGGCCACGAACAGGCGTTCGTCGAAGCCACCCGCGGCCTCGAACGCGGCGCGGGTGCAGAAGATGAAGCAGCCCGGAGTGACGCCGAACATGCGGAACAGCACGATCGACGCGGATTCGAGCAGGCGGATGTAGAGCGGCAGCGGGCGCATGAAGCGCACGGCGGTGCCGCCGCCCACGGCGCCGGCATCTAGCGACTGCATCGCTGCCTCGATGGCCTGCCGGTTCACCAGGGTGTCGGCATCGACGAACAGCATCCGGTCGCCACGGGCGGCGGCTGCACCGGCATTGCGCGCGGCTGCGATGTGGCGCACGTCCACCTGCACCACGCGTGCCCCGCGAGCGCGCGCGATCGCCGCGGTGGCGTCGGTCGAGGCATCATCCACCACGATCACGTCCACCCTGGCGCCGAGTGCGCGGGTGGCAACCGCGACAGCGTCGAGCGTGGCGCCAATGACCGGAGCCTCGTCGTGCGCGGGAATGATGATGGACAGCACGCGTGCTCCGGCAGTTCATTGCAATGGGATTCAGGATGATCGCGGGTGCCGGTAATCCACGTGAAACGCGGCACGGCAGGCGCTTTCCGCGATAATGGTGGCATGAGCACCAAGGCAGACCGCATCCGCGCCGCGCTCGGCGCCCTGTCGCCCACGCATCTCGAGGTGCTGGACGAGAGCCACATGCACAGCCGCGGCCTGGAGACGCACTACAAGGCGATCGTGGCCAGCGACGCGTTTTCCGGCCTGGCCGCGGTGCGCCGCCACCAGGCAGTGTATGCGGCGCTGGGTGGCCTGATGACGGAGATCCACGCGCTGGCGCTGCACACCTACACGCCGGGCGAGTGGGCGCGGCAGGGCGCGGCACCGGATTCGCCCGCATGCAGGGGCGGGAGCAAGCACGACCGCGCGTGAGCGGCGGGCCCCGGCGCGGTGCCGGGCAGTCGTGTCGCCGGAGCTGCACGCTGGCCGCTGCTGGCGCCTGCAGTGTGGCCCGGGTGAAGATCACGTTTTCCCACGGGGATGCCCATGACCGGAACCAGTGCGCGGCACAAATGGCTGTTCGTCGCCGCGGCCGTGGTCGTCGTGCTGGTGCTCCTGTGGGGCCTCGGGCGCCTGCGTGGCCCGGAGCTGCCCGGTTACGAGGTCGTCACCGGCCCGCTGGTGCAGAGCGTGGTCGCCACCGGGCGGGTCGCGGCGCCGTCGCGCGTGCAGGTCGGTGCGGAGATCGCCGGCCTGGTGCTCGAGCGCCGGGTGATCGAAGGCGATCGCGTCGCCCCCGGTGACGTGCTGGTGGTGCTGCGTGCGCGTGACCTTGAAGCGCGGCGCGCCGAAGCAAGCGCCTCCCTCGACACCCTGCGCCAGGCGGACCGGCCCGATGCCGAGGCGCGCCTGCGCGAGGCGCGCGCCGGACTTGCCCAGGCCGAGCGCGAACTCGCGCGTCGCCGCGAGCTCGGCGAGCGCCAGTTGGTCGCCCGTGAGAGCGTGGAGCAGGCCGCGCAGGCGGCGATCGGCGCACGCGAGGCGGTCGAGCAGGCGCGCGTGGCGGTCGCGGCGCTGAGCGGCGGCGCGCGCGAGGCGCAGGCGCGCGAGCGCCTTGGCGCGGCCGACGCCGATCTGGCGCGCGCGGTAATTCGGGCCACCGTGTCCGGCACCGTGCTCACGCGCGACGTGGAAGCCGGCGACACCGTCAACCCGGGCGATGTGCTGCTCGAGATCGCCCGCGACGGGCCCGGCGAGATCCTGCTGCCGCTTGATGAAAAAAACCTCGCGCGCCTGGCGCTGGGACAACCCGCCACCTGCATCGCCGATGCGTTCCCCGACCGTCCGTTCGCGGCCACCGTGCATCACGTGGCGCCGGGCATCGACCCCTCGCGCGGCACGGTCGACGTGCGCCTGCGCATCGACCCGGCCGCGGACTTCGTGCGCCAGGACATGACCGTCACCGCGACCATCCGCACCGGCAGCCGCGAGGACGCGTTGGCGGTGCCCAACGACGCGCTGCTCGACGCGGATGCCGGCTCGAACCGTGCCAGCGTGCTGCTGGTGCGCGACGGCCGCGTGCAGCGCACCACGGTGCGCATCGGCCTGCGGGGGTTGGCGATGAGCGAAGTCACCGAGGGGCTGCGCGCCGGCGACCACGTGCTGGCCGCCGCTGCGCTCGATGCCGCGGACCTGCCCGGCGATGGCAGCCGCGTGCGTGTCGCCCGCCAGCCGCCGCCCGACAGCGGACACGCCACGCGCGGCGAGCTGCCGGTGAAGTTCGACTGAAGCGATGTGGATCGAATCCACCATCGCCGTCCGCTTCATGCGCCAGGGCAGGGCGCAGACGCTGCTGATCCTGGTTGGCATCGCGGTGGGCGTGGCGGTGATCGTGTTCGTGACCGCACTCATCGCCGGCCTGCAGGACAACATCGTCGCGCGCACGCTCGGCACGCAGGCGCATATCCGCGTGGAGGCGCCGCGCGAGGCCAACCGCATCGCGCCGGCGCCGGCCGGCACGCTGCAGCTGGTGCTGGAGGATCCGCGCCCGCAGGCGCTGCGTCCGATCGACAACTGGCTCGAGGCACGCGACGTGCTCGACGGCCTTGACGGCGTGGCGGCGGTGTCGCCGGTGGTGTCGGGGCCTGCGTTCGGGCGTCGCGGCGAGGCGGTGGAGTCGGTCGCGCTGGTGGGCATCGACCCGGCGCGCTACCTGCGCGTGATCCCGCTCGACGACAACATGGTGGAAGGGCGCCTCGACGTCGGTTCCGGCAATGCCGTGGTCGGCCGCCAGCTCGCCGAAGACCTTGGCCTGCGCCTGGGCGGCAAGCTCCGGCTCGACGCCGGCGGTGGCCGCGAGGCGATCGTCAACGTGGCCGGCATCTTCGAGCTCGGGGTGCGCGAGCTCGACGCGCGCTATGTCTACCTCGACCTGAAGCAGGCGCAGTCGCTGCTGGCGCTGCCCGGTGGCGTGACCGTGATCGACGTGACCGTCGACGACCTGTTCGGCGCCGACCGGGTGGCGGCGCGCGTGCGCGGCCTGACCGGGCTGCAGGCGGAGAGCTGGATGGAATCCAATGCGCAGCTGATGAACGCGCTCAGCTCGCAGAGCCTGTCGACGCGCATGATCAGCTTCTTCGTGGCGATGTCGGTGGCGCTCGGCATCGCCAGCGTGCTGGCGGTGAGCGTGGCCCAGCGCACGCGCGAGATCGGCATCCTGCGCGCGATGGGCACGCGCCGGCGGCAGATGCTGCTGGTGTTCCTGGTGCAGGGCGCGGTGCTCGGGCTGGTCGGCTCGGCACTCGGCGCGCTCGCCGGCTGGGGCCTGGTGGCTGCGTTCAACACCTTCGGCCCGAAACTCTTCACCATCCCGATGCCGGCCGTGCTGGTGCCGGCGGCGATGGCGCTGGCGACCATCGCCGGCGTGGGCGCGGCCCTGGTGCCGGCCTCGCGCGCCTCGCGGCTCGACCCGGTGGAGGCCATCCGTGGCTGACACCCGCGAAGTGCTGCGCCTGGAAGGACTGCGCAAGTCGTACAACATCGGCAAGCCCAATGAAGTCGAGGTGTTGCACGGCATCGACCTGCGCCTGGACAGCGCCGACTTTGCCGCGCTGGTCGGGCCGTCGGGCTCCGGCAAGAGCACGCTGCTCAACCTCATCGGCCTGCTCGACTCGCCGACCGCCGGCGAGCTCTACCTGCGCGGGGAAGCCACGCGCGCCATGGACGACGAGGCGCGCACCGCGCAGCGTGGCCGGCACATCGGCTTCGTGTTCCAGTTCCACCACCTGATCGGCGCGTTCACCGCGCTGGACAACGTGCTGATGCCGTGGATGGTCGCCCACGGCAAGCCCGGCCCGGAAACGGTCGACATGGCCCGCTGCCTGCTGGCCGACGTGGGGCTGGAGAAGTTCGCCGATCGCCATCCCGACCAGCTCTCCGGCGGACAGCAGCAGCGCGTCGCGATCGCCCGCGCGCTGGTGACGCGCCCGGCATTGCTGCTCGCCGACGAACCAACGGGCAACCTCGACACGAAGACCGCCGCCGAGGTGTTCACGCTGCTGCGCCGCTTCAACGCGCAGTACGGCTGCGCTGTGCTGGTGGTGACCCACGATCCGCGCCTGTCGGAGACCTGCGACCGTACGGTCACCCTGGTCGATGGGCAGGTGGTTTCGGATGAGCGGCGGGCGGCGGCGGGGCGGGCTGCGGACCCGCCCTGACCCTTGTCCGGGCAGGTGTGCGGCGCGCATGGCGGGTGTACGCTCGGCGCACAACCAGGATGGAGGGCAGACATGAACTCCCTGACGGCGGCGCTGGATCGCGTCTACGCGCAGATCGCGCCTGAACTCCTGGAGATCTACAAGGACCTGCACCGGAACCCCGAGCTGTCGATGCAGGAGCATCGCACCGCGGGAATTGCCGCCGACTACATCGGCAAGCTTGGCTACGCGGTCACCCGCGGCGTCGGCGTCACCGGCGTGGTCGGCGTGCTGCGCAACGGCGAAGGGCCCACCGTGATGCTGCGCGCCGACATGGACGCGCTGCCGATAGCCGAGGACACCGGCCTGCCGTACGCGAGCACCGTCACCGCGACTGACACCGAGGGTCGCAGCGTGGGCGTGGCGCATTCCTGCGGCCATGACCTGCACGTGGCCTGGATGCTGGGCGCGGCGCGCGTGCTGGCGGAGCATCGCGATGCCTGGCAAGGGACCGTGTTGATCGTGTTCCAGCCCGGCGAGGAAACCGCGGAAGGTGCCAACGCGATGATCGCGGACTGGGACGCTGCCGGGTTGCCGCGCGCGGACGTGGTGCTGGGCCAGCACGTGATGGTGGGCGCGGCGGGCACGGTGAGTTGGCGCGAAGGCGTGATCCTGTCCGCCGGCGACAGCCTCAAGGTGCAACTGTTCGGGCGCGGCTCGCACGGCTCGCAACCGCAGACGTCGATCGATCCGGTGGTGATGGCCGCCGCCACCGTGATGCGCCTGCAGACCATCGTCTCGCGCGAGATCGGGCCACAGGAGAGCGCGGTGCTGACCATCGGCTCGCTGCAGGCCGGCACAAAGGAAAACATCATCCCTGACGACGCCACCATCAAGCTCAACATCCGCACCTACGACGAAGGCGTGCGCGAGCACATGTTGCAGGCGGTCAGGCGCATCTGCTGCGCCGAGTGCGATGCCTCCAACGCGCCACGGCCGCCGGAGTTCACGACACTCAGCAGCTATCCCCTGACCGACAACGACCACGCCGCGACGGCGCGCATCGTCGACGCGTTCCGCGCGCAGTTCGGCGACGCGGTGCTCCAGAGCAAGCGCATGGCCGCCAGCGAGGACTTCAGCGTGTTCGGCCGCACCTGGGGGGTGCCGTATGTGTTCTGGTTCGTCGGCGGCACCGATCCAGAGGTGCATGCGAAGGCGAAGGCGGAAGGCACGCTCAACAGGATTCCAAGCAACCATTCGCCACGGTTCGCACCGGTGCTCGACCCCACCCTGGAGACGGGGCTGCAGGCGATGCTGAGCGCGGCATCGGCGTGGCTGTGTCCAACGGCCAGCACGAAGGGAGATACCGCATGAGCGCCGTCATGGGGAATGTCCACGTCCCGGAAACCGGGTTCCGCGGCAACGACCGCCTGCTGTTCGGAATGATCCTCGGCGTCGTGACCTTCTGGCTGTTCGCCCAGTCCACGCTCAACATCGCGCCGGACATGCAGCGCGACCTCGGTATCTCCGCGGGCACCATGAACGGCGCGGTGGCGATGGCCGCGCTGTTCTCCGGCATCCTGATCGTGGTGATGGGCGGTCTGGCCGACCGCCTCGGCCGCATGCGCATCCTGCGCGTCGGCTTCGTGCTCAGCATCGCCGGCTCGCTGCTGGTCGGGCTGGCGCCGACGGGGGCGTTGGCCGCGCCGATGCTGCTGGGCGGGCGCGCCGTGCAGGGCATGTCGGCGGCCTGCATCATGCCGGCAAGCCTCGCCCTGGTGAAGGCGTACTGGGATGGCGCCGAGCGCCAGCGCGCGGTGAGCATGTGGTCGATCGGCTCCTGGGGCGGCGCGGGCCTGGGCTCGCTGTTCGGTGGCCTGATGGCACAGACGCTGGGCTGGCGCTGGATCTTCTTCTTCTCGGTGGCCGTCGCCCTGCTGGGGCTGTGGCTGGTGCGCGGTACGCCGGAGAGCAAGGCGGCTGGCGGCGGCGCGTACCGCTTCGATTTCGCCGGCATCCTGGTCTTCGCCGTGGCCATGCTCGCGCTGCAGGTGGCGGTGACCCAGGGCAGCACCCTGGGGTGGGGCAGCCCGCTGGTGCTGGGCCTCATCGCCGTCACGGTCATCGCCGGCATCGCGTTTTTCCGCATCGAGTCCGGCAGCGACCATGCCTTCGTCGATTTCCGCCTGTTCGGCAACCGCACCTACACCGGCGCCACCATCTCCAACTTCCTGATCAACGCCACGGTGGGCATGCAGCTGGTGTCGCTGCAGCTGGTGCAGATGGGTGGCGGCATGAGCGCGCAGCAGGCGGGCATGCTGACCCTGGGCTACGCGATCGCGATCATCGGTTTCATCCGCGTCGGCGAGAAGCTGCTGCAGCGGTTCGGTCCGCGCAAGCCGATGGTCTGGGGCTGCCTGATTACCGGCGTGGCGATCGCCTGCCTGATGCCCACGCAGATCATGCTCGACCAGTACCGCATCGTCGCGATCGTCGGCTACACGCTGTTTGGCCTCGGGCTCGCGTTCTACGCCACGCCGTCGACCGACGCGGCGCTGTCGAGCCTGCCCATGGACCAGTCCGGGTCCGGGTCGGGTATCTACAAGATGGCGTCGTCGCTGGGCGCCGCGCTGGGCGTGGCGATCTCGGGCGCGATCTTCGCCGCGCTGGGCGCAACCGACGCCGGCGTGCGCTGGCTGGTGGGCGTGATCACCTTCGCGGGCCGCCAGGACAACCTCGCCATCCGCGAGGCCGCGATGGTGGCGCTGGGCTTCAACCTGCTGATGGTCGCCGTGGCCATCGTCTCGATCCTGCTGACCATTCCGGCGGGCAAGCGGGAGCGCTGAGCGGAACGCAAAAGGCCCCGCGGTGGCGGGGCCTTGCAGTGGTGGCTATGGGTGGACTCGAACCACCGACCCCAGCATTATGAGTGCTGTGCTCTAACCAGCTGAGCTACATAGCCATTCGGCACGCGCACGGGGCGCGGCGAGCCGGGAATTGTCCATGGCCGGCGGTCCGCCGTCAAATCTTCCGGCGCTGCGCTTGTCCCTCCGGGCCACCCGTGGCAGAGTCGGTCGCAGTGACGCAGGTTCGCGTCGACCCCTTCAGGAGTCCGCATCGTGATCGATCCGGACGGTTATCGGCCCAATGTCGGCATCATCCTGATGCACCCCGACGGGCGCGTGTTCTGGGCGCGGCGCGTGCGCCGTGACGGCTGGCAGTTCCCGCAGGGCGGGATGAACACCGACGAGACGCCGCTCGAGGCCATGTACCGCGAGCTGCGCGAGGAAACCGGGCTCTTGCCCGACCACGTCGACGTGGCCGGCGTGACCCCGGGCTGGCTGCGCTATCGCCTGCCGCCGCGGGCGATCCGCCGCAACGACCGTATGGTGTGCATCGGCCAGAAACAGGTCTGGTACCTGCTGCGTTTCACCGGCAGCGAGGCCGACCTGCGACTGGACCTGACCGAAAAGCCGGAGTTCGACCACTGGTGCTGGGTCGATTTCTGGTACCCGCTGGAGCACGTGGTCAACTTCAAGCGCGGGGTCTACGAACGCGCGCTGCAGCACCTGGCACCGTTCGCACGGCAGATCGCGGGCATGCAGGCGGTACCGAGCGTCAGTCTGGAGGCGACGCGCAGCCGGGCGCGGCAGCGGCCGCAGCGCACGCGACCGGGCCCCGCGCGGCTGGCTGCGGACGGCATGAAGGAACCGGACGGCGGCGTTCGCTGAACCCGTTGGCGCCACGGCGACCAGCGGTGTTGACAATCATTCTCATGTGCAAAGACAATGGGAACCAGTCCCATCTGCCAGTGAGCCCGCCGTGTACGTCTGTGTCTGCAATGGCGTGACCGACCACGATATCCGCCAGGCGGCCGCTTCCGGCTGCAGCGGCATGACCGAACTCACCATGCGCACCGGTTGCGGCGCGAGCTGCGGGTCGTGCGTCGACACCGCGATCGGTCTCCTCGATCAGGAAGCCCGCGCCCGCGACGCCACGCGCGCGCTGCCGTTCGCCCACGCCGCCTGATACGTCCCGCCTGCGGGCGGGATGAGCACGATTCGCGTTCCGCCACGCACGCGATGATGGCGCTACAGTCCCGGTGACTCATTACTCCCGGAGACATCCCATGCAAGGCGACGCACAGGTCATCAAGTACCTGAACGAGGCGCTCTTCAACGAGCTGACCGCGATCAACCAGTATTTCCTGCACGCCAAGATGCTCAAGAACTGGGGCATCCAGGAGCTCGCCAAGCACGAGTACGAGGAATCGATCGACGAGATGAAGCACGCCGATCGCCTCGCGGACCGCATCCTGTTCCTCGAAGGCCTGCCCAATTTCCAGGCGCTAGGCAAGCTGCGCATCGGCGAGAACCCGCGCGAGATCCTCGAATGCGACCTCGCGCTCGAACTCGACGGCCTGCCGCTGCTGCGCACCGCGATCGAGTACTGCGAGAGCATCAAGGACTACACCAGCGGACGCCTGTTCAAGGACATCCTCGATTCCGAGGAAGAGCATGTCGACTGGATCGAGACCCAGCTCGACCTGATCAAGCGCATCGGCGAGCAGAACTACCTGCAGTCGAAGATGGGCGGCTGAGCCTGCCCATCGGATCCGACGCCGTCAGGCCTGTGCCGGCGCCCAGGCCTTGAGCGCAATGCGCGCGCGCGTGAACTCGTTGGCCACCAGCGCCACGGCTACGGCCGGGCGTTGCAGCGAGCGCTCGCGGGCACCCAGTTCCACGCGCTTGGCGGCCGCCGACAGCGACATCGCGCCGAGGTTGGCGCTGGACGACTTGAGGGAATGCGCGGCGTCGCGCAGGCCGTCATAGTCGGGACCGATGGCGGCGTTTTCCATGGCGGCGACCAGCCTGGGCGTGTCATCGAGGAACACCTCGATGAGGCGCTCCACCTCGCTGCCCAGCATGGCGCGCAGCTCTTCGAGGATCTCGTTGTCGATGACCGGCGGTTGCGGCGTGGCATGCGGCACGGCCGGGGGCACCGCAACACCCCCAGCGGGCGCGGCGGGCGCCACCGCGAGCTCTTCGACGGGAGGATCCGCCGCCGCGGCCGGTGCCGGCCCGATGGCTTCGCCGCTCAGCGGGTCCACCTGGTAGAACGCCATCTGCGGCGCGGCCGCGGCCGCCTGTTCCGGCGACCACCAGCGGTGCAGCGCACGCTCCAGCTCGCTGCGCGTGACCGGCTTGGCCAGGTAGTCGTCCATGCCGGCGTCCAGGCACTTCTGCCGGTCGCCGGCCATGGCGTTGGCGGTCATGGCGATGATCGGCACGCGGCGCCCGTCGTTCACGGCGTCCTCGCCTTCGCGCCAGCGGCGCGTGGCGGTGTAGCCGTCCATCACCGGCATCTGGCAGTCCATCAGCACGATGTCGTAGCGCGATGCCGACATGCGCATCAGCGCCGCCTCGCCGTTGCTGGCGGTGTCGCAGGTGATGCCGAGCACGGACAGCAGGCGCTGGCCGACCATCAGGTTGACCGGGTTGTCCTCGACCAGCAGCACGCGTGCCGCGCGGACGGGCAATGAGGGCGTTTGCAGGCTGGCGCGGGTGTCCATGGCAGGCTCTCTGGCGATGACCGATGTCTGCGTGACCGGGCTGCCGATGAGGGCGGCGCGGAGATCGGCATCGGGGGCCTGCCGGCTGAGGAGGGTGACGCTGCGCTGCAGCTCGTCGGGCACGGCATCGTCGCCGTACAGGCACACCAGCTTGAGGTCGCCGTAGACCGCCTGGCGGCCGAGATTGCGGTACAGGGCCACCGCGGTGCTGCGCATGCCGGCGAGATCGGCCAGCACCAGCGAGTACGCCCAGGGCGCACCCTGCGTGGCGGCGGTGCGCAGCCGTTCCAGTGCTTCCTGGGTGTTTTCCACCGAGCTCACCCGCAGGCCCCAGTTGGGCAGCAGCATGGACAGGCGCAGGCGCAGGCGCGGGTCGGCGCTGAGCAGCAGCAGGCGGCCGCCGGAGGAGGTGTCCTCCGCCAGCGACGGCATGTCGCCCTGCGCCTTGAGCAGCGGGATCTCGAACCAGAACGTGGCGCCCTGGCCGGTCTCGGACTCGACGCCTATGCGCCCGCCCATCAGGTCGACGATGCGCTTGGAGATCGCCAGCCCCAGGCCGGTGCCGCCGTACAGGCGGGTGGTGGATGCGTCGGCCTGGTTGAATGCCTGGAACAGCCGCGACTGCGCGGCGGATGCGATGCCGATGCCGGTGTCGCGGACTTCGAAACGCAACTGGTGTTGCGCGGCGCTCTCGCCGATGCGGCGCACCGTGACCGACACCGAGCCGCGCTCGGTGAACTTCACCGCGTTGCTGACCAGGTTGCCCAGTACCTGGCGCAGGCGCACCGGGTCACCGCGCACCGCCAGGCGCACCGCCGGCTCGATGTGCAGCGTCATGCGCAGCGCCTTGCCGAGCGCCGGGCGCTCCATCAGCTGCATGACGCTTTCCAGCAGTTCGCGCAGGTTGAAGGCGGTGCTCTCCAGCTCGAGCTTGTCCGCCTCGAGCTTGGAGTAGTCGAGGATGTCGTCGACGATGCGCAGCATCTGCTGCGACGAGGTGTAGGCGGTGCGCACCAGTTCGCCGTGGTCGGCCGCGAGTTGTGCGTGCATCAGCAGGTCGAGCATGGGCACGATGCCGTTGAGCGGGGTGCGGATCTCGTGGCTCATCGTGGCCAGGAACTCGCCCTTGGCCATCACCGCCGATTCCGCCGCCTGCTTGGCCTGGCGCAGCTGCTGCTCGAGCTGCGTGTGGCGCTCGACTTCGGCCTGCAGCTGTGCGAGCAGGGTCTCGTCACGCCGCGCACGCTCCTCGACCTCTTCGATCTCCTGGTCGCGTTTGCGCAGCACGATGATGGTGGCGATCACCGCGAACACCGCCAGCAGGGCCAGCACCAGCGCCGCGTGCTGCCACGGGCCGGCCAGGCCGATGATGTCCAGCACCAGCGTCAACGCCGCGCCCGCGGCGGCGCCCAGGGCGAGCCAGCGCATCATCAGGGCGGAAGGACGCGTGCGTTGGATCATGTCAGAGCACCGAATGGTGGAAGTCGAAGTCCATCCCGTCCGCGGCCTGCTGCACCAGGTTGCCCTGGATGTAGTCCACGCCGCTCATCCACAGGGTCGCGGCCGCCTGCGGGTCCTCGACCTGCGGGCCGATGACCTGCAGACCGAGGCGATGCGCGCGTTCGATGGCGTTGCGCATCTCGTCGCGCACGGCGGTGTCGTCGAGGCGGCTCGAGTAGCGTGCCGCCAGGCGCACGAAGCCCAGCGGCAGCTGGGTGAGCAGCGCATCGGCCTCGCGGCTGGCGTGGTACTGGCTCAGGCAGAGCTGGATGCCGGCCGGCACCATGGCGGCGCAGAATTCCTTGAGCGCCAGGGTGTGGATCAGCGCCTCGTCCTGGCGGACGTCGATCACCAGGCTGCCGCCGCCGCCGCCGTGCGCGGCCAGGTTTTCGATGACGTGGTCGGCATAGCGTTCGCGCGCCAGCGTGCGCGCCGATTGCGAGACGAACAGTCGCACCGGCCGGCTCATCGCGCTGCGCGTGTGCAGCACCTCCACGGCCAGCTCCAGCACGCGGCGGTCGACCTCGTGCATCAGGTCGGCGGCGTCGGCGGCGGGCAGGAACTCCGCCGCGGCGTGCAGCCGGCCATCGGCGTCGCGCATGCGCAGCAGGGTCTGGTACTGCGCAGCGTCACCGCCGGCCACCGCGACCACCGGCTGGAACGCCAGCTCGAAACGGTTGTCGAGCAGGGCCTGGCGCACCGACTCCACCACGGCCTGGTCGTGGTTCCGCTGCGGCGGCGGCTGGAACCCGGCGATCGCGGCGGGCAGTGCGCGGGCCTCGCGCAGCGCGCGTTCGGCGGCGGCCAGCGCGCTGCTGGCGTCGCCATAGGCGTGCGAGAGCGTGGTGTAGCCGACGAAGGCCTGCAGCCGGACCGTTTCCTCGCCGACCGGGAACAGGTGGCGACCCAGCACATCGCGCAGGATGCGTGCGGTCTCGGGCAGCTGCCCGGCGGGGAGGACCGCGGCGTGGATCAGGTAGATGCTGTCGCTGAGGCGCGACACGGCGTTGCCGCTGGTGGCCTGGGCGATGCGCCCGCCGGCATCGGTCAGCAGCTGTTCCAGGCCCGCGTACCCGTAGCGGTCGCGCAGCGCGCCGATGCCGGCGACCTCGAGCATGAAGATCGCGCCCTGGCCATCACCGGGGATCGCGGAATTCAGCAGTTGCAACATGTGCGAGCGGGTGAACAGCCCGGTCACCGGGTGGCGCGCACCGCCGTTGCGCTGCTGCGCCAGCATGCGCGCGCGCCGCACCCGGCTCTGCACCGCGGCGATCAGGTGGCGCGGACGCACCGGCTTGGTCAGGAAGTCGTCGGCACCGACCTCGAGCACCTCGAACTGGCGTTCGGGGTCGGGATCGCCGGTGAGGAACACGATCGGCACGTGGCCGTGCACGTCATGGCCGCGGATCAGGTTGGTGAGTTCCACGCCGTCCATGCCGGGCATGTGCAGGTCCATCAGCACCAGGTCGGGGCGGAAGCTCTCCAGCGACGCCATGACCTCGCTGGCCACCGAGACCACCGTGGCCTCCATGCCGGCACCGCCGAGCACGCTCTCGGCGAACAGGCCCTGGCTGATGTCGTCCTCGACCACGAGCACGCGGTAGGGCGCCTCGACGCTGCCGTCCGCGCCTACTTTCGGCTGCGGTGCGGGCAGCGGCTCGACGGCCGGGGCGTCGACGGCGGCGGCGAGCGGCGCGCCGGCATCGCCACACCAGCGGCGCCAGTACTGCGCGGGCGGAAACTCCGCGCGCACCCCCGCCGCATGCGCGCGCGGCAGGGCCGCCAGGTCGCGCGCCGTGCTGTTGTCGATGCCGGGTGCTGCGTTCGCCACGTTGCTCGGTCCCCCAAACGGGGTCGACGCCTCGCGCCCCCCGGCCGTCAAGCCTACAACGAACGCGTGCCCGGATCGCTGCGGGCCGTCGCAGTCACGCGCCGGGCGGGGTGGCGTGCGGTGGCCGGCGGCGGAACAGGCGCCGCCAGACCCACCACAGCGCCAGCGCCAGCAGCGCGCTGATCAGGCCCGCCAGTCCCAGGGCCAGCCACGGGTAGGCGAGGGCAAGGCCCATCAGCCCGACCACCGCCACGTCCTCCGCGGCCGATGCGCCCCAGTTGCTGAGCGGTTCCGGCGATGTATTGATCAGTGCGCGGCTGCCGGCCTTCAGCACGTGGCTGCCAAGCGCGACCCCGGCCCCGGTGGCGAGCATGCCGGTGGACAGGTCGCCGTCAGGCGACAGCGCGGCGGCCGCCAGGAAGGCGCCTGCCGGCACGCGGGCGAGGGTCTGCAGCAGGTCCCATGCGGAGTCCACCCCGGGGATCTTGTCGGCGAAGAACTCGACCAGCGCCAGCACGCCGGAGATGCCCATCACCCACGGCGAGGTGGTGACCTCGAGCGCCTGCGGCAGGTCGAGCCAGCCGAGCGCGCCGGCCACGCCCACGCCGAACACCGTCATGTACACGCGGATGCCGGCAAGCCAGGCCAGCAGCACGCCGATTGCGAACAGCTGGGCTTCGGACATCGCGCATCTCCCCGAGGGTGGTACGCCGCGGAGTATAGGGGCCTTGCGCCATGGCCGAGGACCCGCGCTACCATGCGCCGATGCCCGATTCGCAGCTCCCGGAACATCCGCACCCGCGCGCGCATCTCGCGCTGCTGGCCCTGCTGGCCGCGGCGCTGCTGTTCGGCCTGTGGGGCGTGTGGACGGTGGTGGGCGCGCGCGGCGGCGAGGCGGCGACGGTCGGCTCGGAACTCGATGGCCTGCGCCAGCAGGTCGCCACCCTGGCGCGTTCCGACCAGGTCAGCCGCGAGGCCAACCAGGACCTGCAGGGCACCCTCGCAGAGCGCGACGAGGAGGTCTCCGCGCTGCGCGCCGACGTCGCCTTCTACGAGCGCCTGGTCGGTTCCACCAGCCAGCGCCGCGGCCTGACCGTGCATGGCCTGCGCCTGCAGCCGCAGGGAGAGGGGGCCTGGCACTTCACCGCCACCCTCACCCAGACCCTCAACCGCGCCGCGGTCAGCCGCGGGCGGCTGACGCTCGCGGTGGAAGGCTCGCGCAACGGCAGCCTGGAGCGGCTCGAGTGGAGCGACCTGCGCCCGCAGGACGATGCGATGGGCGCGGAGTATTCATTCAAGTACTTCCAGCAGCTGGAGGGCGACATCCTGTTGCCCGAGGGGTTCACCCCGCTGCGCGTGCACGTGCGCCTCGCGCCGGTCGGGGCGCCGGCGGTCGACGGGTCCTTCCCGTGGGCGGACGCGGCGGGCGACGTGGCACCGCGTTCCAGCCCCGACGCTTGAAGCGGGGGGCCGTGCCCCCCATCCTGTCCGCATGGATACCATCATCGATCTGGCCGCCCCCGATTACCTGGGGCTGGACCGTCCGCTCGATTTCACGCCCGCCGCTGCCGCCAAGGTCCGCGAGCTGATCAGCGAAGAAGGCAACCCGGCGCTGAAGCTGCGCGTGTATATCCAGGGCGGCGGCTGCTCCGGCTTCCAGTACGGCTTCGAGTTCGACGAGACCCGTGGCGAGGACGACCTGGCGGTGGACACCGACGGCGTCACCCTGCTGGTCGACCCGCTCAGCCTGCAGTACCTGATGGGCGCGGCGGTGGATTACAGCGAAAGCCTGCATGGCGCGCAGTTCACCATCCGCAATCCGAATGCCAAGTCGACCTGCGGCTGCGGCAGCAGCTTCACGACATGACCGAGCGGCGCCGGGCGCCGTTCGCCTTCATCGACGCACCGCTCGACCGCGCCGAACACCTCCGTGACGATCCCGCCGCCCTCGCGCGCCTGTGGGCGGATGGCCGCGTGCTGGTGGTGGACGCCGAGGGCCGCGCCTGGTCGGACGACCAGGGGCAGCTGCTGGCGCCGCCGTGCGCAAGCCTCGGCGCGATGCCTACCGATGCGCTGTTCCTCGGCCTGCGTGGCGAGGAAGGCTGGTTTGCCCTTCCGGCCACCTCGGCGGTGGAATCCGGCGAGCCGCCGGGCGTCGACCTGCGCACCGCGGCCGGCCAGTGGCCCGGCTTCGAAGCCACCGCATTCGCGCAGGCGCGCGCGGTGCTGCACTGGCGCGCGCGCCACCGCCATTGCGGCGCCTGTGGCACGACGCTCGCCTTCGCCCGCGCCGGCTGGCTGGGCCGCTGCCCGGGCTGCGCGCTGGAACATTACCCGCGCACCGATCCGGCAGTGATCGTGGCGGTCAGCAATGGCGCGCGGCTGCTGCTCGGGCGCAGCCCGGGCTGGCCACCGCGCCGCTATTCGGTGCTGGCGGGCTTCGTGGAGCCGGGCGAATCACTGGAGCAGACCGTGGTGCGCGAAGTCTTCGAGGAGAGCGCGGTGCGCGTGCGCGCCTGCCGCTACCTGGGCTCGCAGCCGTGGCCGTTCCCGTCGTCGCTGATGCTCGGCTTCGCGGCCGACGCAGGGCCGGACGTTCCGCGCTGCAACGACGAGCTCGAGGACGCCCGCTGGTTCGGGCGCGACGAGGTCGGCGCCGCGCTGCGCGGCGAGTCCGGTGATGACGGCCTGCTGCTGTCGCCGTCGATCTCGATCTCGCGCTGGCTGATCGAGGACTGGTACGCCGGCACCGGCTGAGCCACGCGACGGGCCACGCGCGCCCGCCATGGCTGCAGCTAGAATCGGCGCATGTTCTCCACCCTCTTTGCCGTCGTGATCGCACTGGCGATCGGCCACGGAGCACCCGCATTCGCCGCCGCCATGCGTGACGACGGCTGGTACCAGGCGTGGCTGCGCTGGCTGGACGGCCGTTTCCCGGGCGACAGCTTCTGGCGTGGCCCCGGTGGCGTGCTGCTCGCGCTGCTGCCGCCGCTGCTGGTGGTCGCGTTGCTGCAGCTGCTGCTGCGCGACGTGGTGTTCGGGCTGCCCTCCCTGCTGTTCGGCGTGGCGCTGCTGTTCTACGCCTGGGGGCCGCGCGATCTGGATCGCGATGTCGACGTGATCATCGACGCCCCCGATCCCACGGCCCGCTCCGCGGCGCTCGCGCTGTTGCGGCCACCGGCGGCGGCCGGCGCCGCCGATGCCGGCGACCCGGTGGGCCGGGTGTTCTCCGCCGCGCTGCGGCGCTGGTTCGGGGTGCTGTTCTGGTTCCTGCTGCTCGGGCCGGCAGGCGCGCTGCTGTACCGCCTGGCGGCGATCGCCGCCGAAGGCGAACCCGCGCTCTACCTGCCCGCCGGCTTCGTCGACGGCGCGCGCCGCCTGCTGGCGCTGCTGGACTGGCCGGCGGCGCAGCTGATGGCGCTGTCGCTGGCGCTGGTCGGCAATTTCGACGTGGTGGTCGGCGCGTGGAAGGCGGGTGGCGGTGCCCGGTTCACGCTGGACGCCGGGTTCCTCGCCGCCGTGGGGCGCGCCAGCGTGCGCCACGAGCTGGAGGAAGACGGCATGCAGGACGCCGCGCTGCCACAGGCGCTGCGCGACGCGATGTCGCTGGTGTGGCGCATCCTGCTCGCGTGGCTGGCGCTGCTGGCGCTGTTCGTGGTCGCCGGCTGGGTGAACTAGGCGGCTTCGCCGCGCAGCGTGCGCACCTGCGCCTCGAGCGAGGCCGCCGTGGCGTCCTGGCCCGCGACCGGCGCCTGGGCCATCACCGCGACATGGGCGCGGAAGCGGCGCGGCACGCGCATGCGGTCCAGCAGGCCGCCCTCGGCCGCGGCGCCGCGGCGGCTCCACATGCTGGCCCACATGCCGCGCAGCGCCATCGGCACCACCGGCACCGGTCGCCGCGCCAGGATGCGCTCGACGCCCGACTTGAACGGCGCGATGGCGCCATCCCGCGTCAGGCGGCCCTCGGGGAAGATCAGCACCAGTTCGCCGTCGGCCAGCGCCGCATCGATGGCGTCGAAGGCGCGTTCCATCATCGCCAGGTCCTCGCGCGGGCTGGCGATCGGGATCGCGCCGGCGGCGCGGAAGATCCAGCGCATCACAGGGATCTGGAAGATCCGGTAGTACATGACGAACCGCACCGGGCGCGGGATGCTCGCCGCCAGGATCAGCGCATCCATGTAGCTGACGTGGTTGCACACCAGCAGCGCCGGGCCCTCGTCGGGCACGTGGCGTTCGATGCCGTGCAGCTCCAGCCGATACAGCGTGCGCACCAGCAGCCAGCTGACGAAGCGCATCGCGAACTCGGGCACGATGGTGAAGATCCACGTGGCGACCACCAGGTTGGCGATCGCCAGCGCCAGGAACACCTGCGGAATGCTCCAGCCGAGCACCTGCTGCAGCGCCAGGCCAATGACTGCCGCGGCGACGATGAAGGCCGAGTTCTGGATGTTGAGCCCGGCGAACACGCGTGCCATCTCGTGATTGGGCGTGCGGCTCTGCACCAGCGCGAACAGCGGCACGATGAACAGGCCGCAGGAGAAGCCGATGCCGGTCAGGTCGAACGCGATGCGCCAGCCGTTGTCGCCGGCGAGGAAGCCGGCGATGTCGAGTCCGGCCTGCGGCGCCAGCCCGCTGCGCGCGAAGTACAGGTCCAGCATGAAGGCACTGATGCCCAGCGCACCGAGCGGCACCAGGCCGATCTCGACGGTGCGCGCGGAGAGCTTCTCGCACAGCAGCGAGCCGGTGCCGACGCCGATCGAGAACAGCGCCAGGCCGAAGATGTAGAGGCTGGTCGAGCGCTCGGCTGCGCCGAGGTGCAGTTCGGCATAGTTGGGCAATTGTGCGGTCAGGACCGTGCCCACGAACCAGAACCAGGACACGCCCAGGATCGCGTTGCGCACCGCCGGCGTGCGCCGGGTGAGCTTCCAGATGCGCACCGATTCCGGCACCGGGTTCCAGTTGACCTGGAGGTCAGGCGCGCCGGCGTCGACACGCGGGATCATGCGCGCCACCAGGTTGCCGATGACCGCCAGCGCGACCACCGAGGCGGCCGCGGCCTCCGGCCCCCAGCTGCCCGCCACCTGGAAGACCAGCCCGCCATAGATCATGCCGGCGAGGATCGACAGCGACGTGCCCATCTCCACCAGGCCGTTGCCGCCGGTGAGTTCCTCGGGTTTCAGCACCGCCGGCAGGATCGAATACTTCACCGGTCCGAACAGCGTCGACTGCATGCCGGTCGCGAACAGCGCCACCAGCAGCAGCGGCATGCTGCCCATCAGGAAGCCCACGCCGGCCAGCGACATGATCACGATCTCCATCGCCGTGGTGATGCGGATCAGGCGCTGCTTTTCGAGTTTCTCGGCGAACTGCCCGGCGATCGCCGAAAACAGGAAATAGGGCGCGATGAACAGCGCCGGCGCGAGGTTGGTGTAGAGCGTGCGCTGGTCGCTGTCCACGCCGAGATGGAACAGCAGGCCGATGATCGCCTGCCGGTACACGTTGTCGTTGAAGGCGCCGAGCGCCTGCACGCCGAAGTAGGGCAGGAAGCGGCGCTGGGTGAGCAGTGCGAACTGGCTGTGGCGCATGCGGCCCCCGATCGAGTGGCCGCGAGACTAGCAGACCGGTTGCGGGCTGCGGACGACAGGCAGCGATACCTGCCGTCCGGTATGTCAGGCGTTCGCGGCCTTCTTCGCGCGCGGCTTGGCCTTCGCCTTGGGCGCGGTGGACAGCGCCTCGAGTCGCGCCTGCGCTTCGCGCTTGCCGAGCGAACGCAGCGGCACGATGCCCGCGACCTGGGTGGCGCGGGGAATGGTCTTGCCGTTTTCCCAGTTGTAGACGGACTGCGCACTGGCGCCGGCCAGCTTGCCGAAGTCCGCGGCGGAGAGGTCCAGGCGCGCGCGCAGCGACTTCAGGCCCTTGGCGGAGAAGCGCGACGCGGTGGTGTCATCCTCGCCAGCGGAGGTATCCGCGGCCTGCCTGCCGCCCGCCTTTTTCACCTGCCGCGACAGCACGGCCACCTGGCGCTTGAGTTCGGCGATGTCGCGGCGGTAGCCGCTGCTGGCCTTGCGCAGGGCATCGGTCTGCGCCTTCATTTCCTTGCGGGCAAGGCGCGAGATTTCGGACTTCAGGGTCGACGCGAGGTTGGACACCGGCAATACCTTGTTCGGGGGATTCGCGAGTTTAGCGACAAACCCGGAAATATCCACGCAAGGGGTATGGGGACGGTATGGCCAGGGTATGTCGCCGGTATCCCGCGGTGGCGATCGCGGCGGCCTTCATCGGGCCTTTCCCTGCCCGGTGCTGGAATGCGCGCCACAGACCCATGGGAGCGGGGCAATGCGCTACATCCTGTTGATGGTGCTGGCCGTCATGTTGAGCGGCTGCGGCTACAACCAGATCCAGCAGAAGGACGAGGCGGTCGACGCCGGCTGGTCGGAGGTGCTCAACCAGTACAAGCGGCGCGCGGACCTGGTGCCCAACCTGGTATCCACGGTGAAAGGCTACGCCGCGCACGAGCAGCAGGTATTGACCGCGGTGACCGAGGCGCGCGCCAAGGTCGGCGAGGTCAACGTCAATGCCGACGATCCTGCTTCGCTGCAGCAGTTCCAGCAGGCACAGGGTGAGCTGTCGAGCGCACTGTCGCGGCTGATGGTGGTGGTGGAGAACTATCCCAACCTCAAGGCCGACCAGGGGTTCCTCAACCTGCAGACGCAGCTGGAGGGCACGGAGAACCGGATCACCGTGGCCCGCGGCCGCTACATCCAGCTGGTGCAGGACTACAACACCTACATCCGCTCGTTCCCGCAGAACCTGGTCGCCAAGATGTTCGGCCACAAGGTCCGCCCCAACTTCGAGGTCGAGAACGAACGCGAGCTCCAGGACGCGCCGGCGGTCGACTTCGGCGCGGCGGCGGACCGCGCGCCGCAGCCCATGTTGCAGCTGGCGGCCTGAGCGGACGCCGGGCGCCAGGATGCGCATGCGCGCCGTGCTGACGGGCCGGTGGTGGCCGGCGCTGGTGCTGGCCTGCGCGCTGGCGTGGCTGCCGTTGCCGCAGGCGCGCGCGCAGGAACTGGCCGCGGTGCCGGCGCTGGACTCGCCGGTGGTCGACGCCACCGGCACCCTCGATGCCGCGCAGCGCGCGCAGCTGGAACGCCAGGCGCTGGAGCTGCAGCAGCGCAAGGGCAGCCAGCTGCAGGTGCTGGTGGTCGCCAGCACGCAGCCGGAATCGATCGAGCAGTACACGCAGCGCGTGTTCGACCAATGGCGGCCGGGACGCAAGGGCGTCGACGACGCGGTGCTGGTGGTGGTGGCGAAGGATGATCGCCGCGTACGCATCCAGCCCGGCTACGGCCTGGAGGGTGCGATACCCGATATCACCGCCGGGCGGATCATCCAGGAATACATGGCACCCAGGTTCCGCGCCGGCGATTACGGCGGCGGGATCATCGATGCCACCGCGGTGCTGGTGCGCCTGATCGATGGCGAGCCGTTGCCGGAACCGATCGCCAGCCACCGCGAAGGCGGTGGTGGTGGCGGCAGCGGCAGCTGGCTCGGCGCGCTGTTCGCCGCGTTCGTGGTCGCGACCATCGTGCGCGGCGTGTTCGGGCGCGCACCGGCCGTCCTGCGCGGCCTGTTCACCGGCGGTGCCGCCGGCACCGCGGCCTGGCTGCTTTCGGCCGCGCTGGGGCTGGGTGGCGTGGCGGCGGTGATCGGCTTCCTGTTCGGCCTGTCGAAGGCGTCCGCTGGCCGTTACGTACGCCACGGCGGCTGGGGCGGGTTTGGCGGCGGTGGCTGGGGTGGCGGCGGTTTCGGTGGCGGCGGTGGCGGATTCGGCGGTGGAGGTGGCGGTGGCTGGTCCGGCGGTGGCGGCATG
The DNA here is from genome assembly GCF_014764385.1 of Luteimonas sp. MC1825. Lineage (NCBI taxonomy): Bacteria > Pseudomonadati > Pseudomonadota > Gammaproteobacteria > Lysobacterales > Lysobacteraceae > Luteimonas > Luteimonas sp. MC1825. The sequence continues at coordinate 444,846 of NZ_CP061714.1, forward strand.
AGCGGGGGCGGTGGTGCCTCGGGGAGCTGGTGAGATGGCGACCGTGATGCGCCTGCTGCGGCACCTGTTCGCGCCGACCGCCCACGGCGTGTTTCCCGCCGACAGCCTGCAACGGATCGCGGAGGCCGTGGCGGAGGGCGAACGGCGCCATCGCGGCGAAGTGTGTTTCGCGGTGGAGCCTGCACTGCCGGCGTTGCGCGTGGTCCAAGGCGTCACCGCGCGCGCGCGCGCGAGCGAGGTTTTCGCCGAGCTGCGCGTGTGGGACACGCAGGCCAACAACGGCGTACTGGTCTACCTGCTGCTGGCCGACCACCGGATCGAGATCGTCGCCGATCGCGGCCTCGACGGGCTGGTCACCGATGGCCAATGGCGCGAGGCATGCGCGCGGATGGAGGAACGCCTCCGCGCCGGCGAACACGAAGCCGCCGCGCTCGCCGGCGTCGGCGCGGTCTCCGGCCTCCTCGCACGACACTTCCCGCGCGTGGCCGGGGACATCGACGAGAACGAACTGCCCGATCTCCCGCGGCTGCTGTGAGCCACGCCCGGCGCGACATCGCGCCGCACGGTCAGGCGGGCGCCAGCCATGCGCCGGCGGCGGCCAGCACCACCATCAGCACCAGCCCACCGCCCGTGATGCGGCCATAGCGCGCCCCGCCGCTGGCGAAGGCCAGCACCAGCTTGGTCAGCGCCGACGCCGCGAGCAGGCCGGCCACGCCCCAGCGCGCCTGCGCATGCGGCAGTCCGCCGATCTCGGCCAACCGCGCGATGGTGGCCCCCGCGGCCTGCAGTTCGGCCAGCGCGGCGACCGTCGCGCCGATCAGCGCGCCGGCATCGCCGAAGCTGCGCCGCAGGGCCTCGGCGGCGAGCATGACCGCGGCAATCGGCAGCGCGATGCCGATCGCGTGGCTGAGGCGGAAGGCCCGCGCCTGTGGCGCCTCGGCGGCAGGCGAGTCGCCGCGCGTCCGATGCAGGCCGGTGGCGGCGACCAGCAGCAGGCCGATCGCGGCACCACCGAGCGGCCACGCCGCCGTGCGCAGGAAGCCCGGCGACACGGCGCCGATCACCGCGGCCAGCAGCAGCACCGAGGCCAGGTTGGAGAGCAGCGCGGCGGCGGCGGCCTCCGTCGCCAGGCGCGGCTGGTCACGCGCCAGGCGGCCGTAGCTGGCAACGGCCGCGGTGGAGGAGGCGAATCCGGAGAAGAAACCGGCAACAGGCAGTCCGCGGCGTGCGCCGACCGCGCGCAGTGCGACGTGCCCGACCATGCCCACCGCCAGCACCAGCACCACGATCCGCCACAGCATCGCCGGCTGCAGCACGCCCCAGGGATCGAGTGGTACGTCGGGAAGCAGCGGCAACACCACCAGCGCGGCGGCCGCCAGCAGCAGGCCGTCCTTCATCTCGCGTTCGCTGATCAGTTCGCGGCTCAGGCGCCGCAGCGGATCCTTGGCCCAGAGCAGCACCGCCACCACCACGCCGAGGCCGGCGGCGAGTGACGGCGATTCCCGCGTCAGCCCGGCGAGCGCCACGGTGAGCAGCATCGCCACCTCGCCGGTGAGGCCCGGATCCTGGTCACGCGTGCGCACGTAGGCGGCATGCGCCAGCAGGGCGACCGCCAGCAGCACTGCGACATACGCGGCGGTGCCGAAGCCGTAGGCGATCGCGCCCAGCAGCGCCAGCAGCGCATGGGTACGGACGCCGGCGACGCTCGAACCGTCGACGTGCGCACGCTCGCGCACCGCACCGATCAGCAGGCCGATGCCGAGCGCGGCGCTGAGCGCGCGGACCACCTCGTTCCAGTCCACCGCGTCGCGCTCCCGGCGTCAGCCGCGTTCGCGCGCGATCGCGCGCCAGCCGATGTCGTGGCGGTGGAACTCGCCGTGCCAGGAGATGCCGGCAAGCTCCGCATAGGCGCGCCGCTGCGCGTCGGCGACGCTGTCGCCCAGCGCGCACACGCACAGCACGCGGCCACCGGCGGTGACGGCCTGCCCGTCCTCGAGGCGGGTGCCGGCGTGGAACACACGGGTGTCGTCGAGGTCCGGAACGTCCCAGGCGTTGATGACGTCCCCCGTGCGCGGCGTGCCCGGATAGCCTTCGGCCGCCATCACCACGCCGAGCGCGGGCCGCGGATCCCAGCGCGCCTCCATCCCGGCCAGGCGGCCGTCGATGGCGGCCTGGATCAATGCCGCGAGGTCCGACTGCAGCCGCATCATCACCGGCTGGGTTTCGGGATCGCCGAAGCGCACGTTGAATTCGATGACCTTCGGCATGCCGTCGCCGTCGATCATCAGCCCCGCGTAAAGGAATCCGGTGAACGGGATGCCGTCGGCGGCCATGCCGCGCACGGTCGGTTCGATCACCTCGCGCATCACCCGCGCGTGCACCGCGGGCGTGACCACGGGTGCCGGCGAATACGCGCCCATGCCGCCGGTGTTGGGCCCGGTGTCGCCGTCGCCGACGCGCTTGTGGTCCTGGCTGGTGGCCATCGGCAGCGCGGTGGTGCCGTCGACGATGGCGATGAAGCTGGCTTCCTCGCCTTCGAGGAATTCCTCCACCACCACGCGCGCGCCGGCGTCGCCGAAGGCGTCGCCGGCGAGCATGTCGTCGATCGCCGCTTCCGCCTCGGCCAGCGTCATCGCCACGATCACGCCCTTGCCGGCGGCCAGGCCATCGGCCTTGACCACGATCGGCGCGCCATGCGCGCGCACGTGGGCGACCGCCTCGCCCGCATCGGTGAACACCGCGTAGTGCGCGGTGGGAATGCCGTGGCGTTCGAGGAACGCCTTGGCAAACGCCTTGCTGCCTTCCAGCTGCGCGGCCGCCGCGGTGGGCCCGAAGATGCGCAGCCCGGCGGCGCGGAACCGGTCGACGATGCCGGCGACCAGCGGCACCTCGGGGCCGACCAGGGTGAAGGCGACGGCTTCGTCCTGCGCCAGCTGCAGCAGCGCGTCCAGCTCGCTGACGGCGATGGCGACGTTGCGGCACTTGCCCTCGATGGCGGTGCCGGCGTTGCCGGGCGCGACCAGGACGTCGTGCACGTCCGGCGACTGCGCGAGCTTCCAGGCCAGCGCGTGCTCGCGGCCGCCGGAACCGATGACCAGGACTTTCATGTGTCGACCTCGCCGTTCAACTGGGTTGAGCATAGCCCCCTGAGTCAGGGGGCGATTCGCGCCGCAGGCGCGAATGGGGGTATCAATGCCTGAAGTGGCGCACGCCGGTGAACACCATGGCGAGGCCGTGCTCGTCGGCGGCGGCGATCACCTCGGCGTCGCGCATCGACCCACCCGGCTGGATCACCGCGCGGATGCCGGCCGCGGCCGCGGCGTCGATGCCGTCGCGGAACGGGAAGAACGCGTCCGACGCCATGACCGAACCCGGCACCACCAGCCCGGCCTCTTCGGCTTTCAGGCTGGCGATCTTCGCGCTCACCACGCGGCTCATCTGCCCCGCGCCGATGCCGACGGTGTACTGGCCGCTGGCATAGACGATCGCGTTCGACTTCACGAACTTCGCAACGCGCCAGGCGAACAGCAGGCTGTCGAGCTCGGCGGTGTCCGGCGCGCGCGCCGTGACCACGCGCAGCTCCTCGCGCGCGACCTCGCGATTGTCGGCGTCCTGCATGAGCAGGCCCGAGCCGACGCGCTTGACGTCCATCATGTTGCGGCCCGCACCGTGCGCGATGCGCAGCACGCGCACGTTGGCCTTGCGGCGCGCGACATCCAGCGCGCCCGCGTCGTAGTCCGGTGCGATCAGCACTTCGACGAACTGGCGGTCGAGGATCGCCTTGGCCGTCGCGGCGTCGAGCGTGCCGTTGAAGGCGATGATGCCGCCGAAGGCCGAGGTCGGGTCGGTGGCGTAGGCGAGCTCGTAGGCATCACCGCAGCCGGCGCCGGTGGCCACGCCGCAGGGATTGGCGTGCTTGACGATCACGCAGGCCGGCGCATCGAACTGGCGCACGCATTCCCAGGCGGCGTCGGCATCGGCGAGGTTGTTGTAGCTGAGCTCCTTGCCCTGCAGCTGCGTGAATGTCGCCAGCGTGCCCGGCACCGGATGCAGGTCGCGGTAGAACGCGCCACGCTGGTGCGGGTTCTCGCCATAGCGCAGGTCCATCACCTTCACGAAGCTGCCGTTGGCCTGCGCGGGAAACGCGCTGCGCGCGCCGTCGTCGCCGATCGAGGACAGGTAGTCGCTGATGCAGGCGTCGTACTGCGCCACGCGGTTGAACGCCGCCACCGACAGCGCGAAGCGCGTCTTCGCCGACAGCGTGCCGTCATGGGCGTCGAGTTCGGCGAGCACGCCCGCGTACTGCGCGGGATCTGTGGCCACGGCGACGCGCGCGAAGTTCTTCGCCGCGGAGCGCAGCATCGCCGGGCCGCCGATGTCGATGTTCTCGACGATGTCATCCAGGCTGCTCGCCGGATCCGCCGACACCCGCTCGAACGGGTACAGGTTCAGCACCAGCAGGTCGATCGCGGCGATCCCGTGTTCGGCCATCACCGCGTCGTCCACGCCGGCGCGCCCGAGCAGGCCACCGTGCACCACCGGGTGCAGGGTCTTGACGCGGCCATCCATCATTTCCGGGAAGCCGGTGGCGTCGGCGACGTCACGCACCGCCAGGCCGGCGTCGCGCAGCGTGCGCGCGGTACCGCCGGTGGAAAGGAGTTCGACACCGCGTGCGGCGAGCGCGCGCGCGAGGTCCAGCAGCCCGGTCTTGTCGGACACGGACAACAGGGCCCGGCGCAGGGGCAGGCGGTCGATGGTCATGGGGTGCGTACCGCAGCGGGAAAACGCCGATTATACGGCCGGGCCCGAAGCACCGGCCCTCGCAGCCGCGTCAGACGATGCCGTAGTCGCGCAGCTTGCGGCGCAGGGTGGCGCGATGGATGCCGAGGATCGCCGCGGCGCGGCTCTGGTTGCCCTCGCAGTGGTTCAGGACCTCGACGAACAGCGGGATCTCGAGCTCGCGCAAGGCGATCTCGTAGAGATTCTTGGCGTCGCGGCCGTCGAGGTCGCGGATGTAGCGGCGCACCGCGTTCGCGACGTGCTCGCGCAGCGGCGGACGCGGCGTGCCGCGCGCATGCGGCTCGGAATGGTCGGCAGCGTTCAAGAGGGCCCCGGAAGCACCACGCCCTGGTGGCGCGGATCGTCGTCGAGTCTAGCGCGCGCCCGGCGGGCACGCCAAATGGCGTGCCGTCAGCGGAAGTCGAACATGAAGGCGACCGCGCCGCGGCCCGGCTCGCGCACGTCCATGCGGATCACCGCGCCGGCACCGCTGTCGACCAGCGCGTTCTCCGGCGCCTGTCCGAGGTATTCGGCGGGTGCGAACGCGCGCGTGCCGAGTGGCCGGCCATCGACGTCGGACAGCGTCAGCACCACCTCCGGCCACGCCTGCGGCCACGTGGCGTTGTTGCGGAAACTGGCGGTGATGCGCAGCGTGTCGGCGCGCTGCGGATGCGGGCGCACGTCACGTTCCAGCAGCGCGAAGGCGGCGGGCTCGCGCCACGGCGGCAGCGAACAGCGCAGCAGCGCGCAGGTGCGCGCCACGACCGGGCGCCACGCCGGGTCGGCGGCCAGGCGTGCGCGATCGGCGAGAAGCCACTGCACGCCCAGCAGCACGGCCAGGCCGACGATGGCCGCCGGCATCACCCAGCGGCGTCCGGCTGGCGCATCGGCGGCGATGCGGCGGGCGCGCGCGAAGCTCGGCGCGGGCTTGCCGCCGCGGCGCGACGGTGGCGGCGGGTCGGCCGGTGACTCCACGGCATCGGAGCGTGCGGGCGCGTCCGCGGCTGCGGATGCGACCGCGGCCTCGGACGAGGCCGCGGGGTGGGGCGCGGCGTCGGCGGCTATCGGAGCTGCCGCGTCAGGTGGCGGCGCGTCGCCCTCGGCTGCGACATCGCTGCCGGTGCGCAGCAACGAGGCCACCGAAACCGCGGGCTGCGCGAGCAGGGCGGCGTGCGCGTCGCGCGCGGGTCCGAAGGCATCCTCGATCGCCGCGGCCACGCCGCTGCGCGCGGCGTCGATCGCGGCGGCGTCGGGGCCGCGCATGTCATGCGCCTGCTGCGACGGCTCCGCCGGCTGCCCGGCATCGAGCTGTGCAGCACAGCGCGGGCAGCGCGGCGGCGGCAGGTCGGTGGCCGGATCGGTGGCGATCAGGCCGCGGCAATGCGGGCAGTTGATGAACATGGCGGCTATTCAAGCATGCGCGGCGGATGCCGTGCAGGGGCTCAGGCGTCGCCGCGGCGCACGCCGTCGATGCGCACCCAGTCGCCGTCGATGGCCACGTCGAGTGCGTCGAACCAGGCGCCGTAGCGCGCGAGCAGCGCGTCCTGCTGGCCGTCGAGGATGCCCGACAGCGCCAGTCGGCCACCCGGCGCCACGCGCGCGGCGATGGTGCCGGCCAGCGCATCGAGCGCGGAGGCGAGGATGTTGGCCACCAGCACCGGCCAGGTGCCGGCCGGCGCGTCGCCCGGCGCGAACACCGCCAGGCGCGCGGCGACGCCGTTGCGCGCGGCGTTGTCGTGCGTGGCGAGCAGCGCCTGCGGGTCGTTGTCGATGCCGGTGGCGTCGGCCGCCCCCAGCTTCAGCGCGGCGAGCGCGAGGATGCCGCTGCCACAGCCGAAATCGAGCACGCGCGCGCCGGCGAGTACGCCTTCCGCGGCCAGCCCGTCCAGCCAGCGCAGGCACAGCGCGGTGGTCGGGTGGGTGCCGGAGCCGAACGCCAGGCCGGGGTCCAGGCGCACCACCGCGGCGTCGGCGCCGGCGGCATCGTCCGGCAGTTCGCGGTTCCAGGGCACGATCCAGGTGCGCTCGCCAAAGCGCAGCGGTTCGTACTGGTCCATCCACGCGCGCTCCCAGTCCTGGTCCTCGACGCGTCGGAACGCCACGCGTGCCCAGTCCAGCTCCGGGTCGAAGCTTTCCAGCGCGGCGAGCAGCAGCAGCGCGTCGGCATCGTGCGCGAACAGCGCGGTCAGGCTGATGTCGTCCCACAGCGGCGTCTCGCCGACGCCGGGCTCGAGGATGGCGTGTTCGTTGCTGGTGCCGGCATCGGCATCGAGCATGGTCACCGCCAGCGCGCCGACGTCGTCGAGCGCGTGTTCGTAGCGGGCCTGCTCGGATTCGCGGCAGCGCAGGGTCAGTTCGAGGAAGGGCATCGCACGCCACCGTGACCTGGGGCGAGCATGGTACGGCCTTGCCGGCGTGGAAGCCGGCCCGGGATCGCCCGGGCCGGCCAGTGCCTCAGGTTCCGGGCACCAGGGTGGCGACCTGGAAGCTGCGCGGTCGCGTGGCACCGTCGGCGCGCAGGGTGGCGACGCCGTTTGCCGGGGCCTTGGTGGACATCAGCGTGAACGAATGCAGCACGCCCCAGGACAGCGAGTTGCCGCCGGACGCATCGCTCCAGCCGATCAGGTTGGCGCCGGTGGCAAACTGCCAGTCATTGCCGGCGTTGGTGTCGCCGTCGCGGAACACCGTGCCCGACACCTGGGCGCCGGCGCTGGTGGCCAGCGAGAAGCCATCGAAGCCCTGGCTGTTGGACACGCGGATGTTCGGGTTGGTGCCGGTGATCTCGGCGAACGCGAACTCGAAATTCATCACCGCGTAGTGGTACTGCCACAGACCGCTCGGCAGGCGCTTGGCCTTCACCGCCACCTTGGCGCGCGATGCCTCGGTCACGAGTTCGGTCATGAGCGTGCGCTCGAACCTCGCCCCCAGCTTGGGGTTGCGCGGGTTGGTCGGCGCCTGGCCCTGCGCGAACCAGCGGTCGATCGCCGGACCCAGGCGTTCGCTGCCGTTGCTGGCGTTCCAGGTGGAGCCCGCCCAGGACGGCGTGACCGCGCGCGAGGACATCGAGTTGTAGATGTTGATGTCCTCGCGCGCGAGGTACCAGGACTCGTACATCCAGGTCGCGCCCGGATGCAGCGTCGGCGCGATCTGCGATTCACGCACCACCATGCGCTCCCAGTACTGGTCGCCGGGGCCGGTGTCCATCACGCCATTGCAGTCGGGGTCGAAGGTCGAGCCGCAGCGGCCCCACAGCCCGCTGGACGGCACGATCTCGCTGCGCGGCGACAGGCCCTGGGTGTAATCGTTGTTGCCGGCCGAGTAGGTGTCGGTGCAGCCGCGGCCGAGGGCATGGCCGTGGTGGTCACCGCTGTCCAGGCAGCTGCCGTTGGTGGTCAGGTAGGCCTGCTTCACGCCGGAGCGGCCGATCTGCTCGATGCTGCCGTCGGCGTTGGTGCGGTACATGTTCCAGATGAGGTAGGGGTGCTGGTCGTTCTGGTACGGCGGCGAGGGCGCGGTGAACTTCTGGTACCACGGGATGGTGGCGGTCCAGCGCGCGCTGCTGGTGCCGAGCGGGTCGCCGGGCACGGTGGCGGCGATGTTGCCTTCGTTGACGTTGTTCTTCAGCGTCGACGACGGCGTGAACACCACCTGGCCATTGCCGTTCGGGCCGCTGCAGCCCTGGCAGCGGGTGTAGTACAGCGTGGTGTCCCTCATGAACAGGTCGTTCTGGTAGATGCCGCCGTCCGGGGCCGGGGCGCCATGCCAGGTGATGTAATTGGCCTGCGGGCGCGCACCGCCGCTGCCGCGCACCTGCACGGTGGCGTCGAGCTGCACCTCGCCGATCGGCCAGCCGGCGGCGTACGGCGCGCCGATCCGCCTGGCCAGCCGCTCGCTGATCATGATGTCGGACGAGCCGATGGTGAGGGCCGCGGGGTCGTCGAGCAGCTCGTGCATCACGCGGTCGACGTGGAACCAGGCTACGCCGTCGGCACCGACCAGGTCGAACTCCGGCTCGGCACCCGCCGCGACCTTGCGCGGCACCAGGCGGAAGCCGTCGAGGTCGATGCTGCCGTCGCGCACTTCAAGCGTGTAGCCGCCGCGCGCCTGCAACGCGCCGCCGGTCATCTCGCGTGCATAGCCGTTGACCACGTTGAAGCGCAGCTGCGAAAACGGCTGCAGCGCGAAACGCTCGGAGCCGTCGCCGGCGCGCGTGCCGAGCACCGATGCGGGACGTATGCGGATGCCGAGGTCGGCGGCGAGGTCGGTGTTCCAGCGGATGCCGATGTCGCCGCCGGCCGCGGCCCATGGCCTGGCGTGGACATCGCCCGCCGCGGGCTTGGCGATCGCGGTGCGCGCCTGCGACTGCGCGAGCGCGGTGGCGGTGGTGCCGGCCATGCCGGCCGCCAGCAGACCGCCGATCACGACGGGTAGGACGTTCTTCCTGCAAAGACGCATCGGTTCTCTCTCCCTTGCACGTGATGCCGGCCCCCCCGGTCCGACGAGCGTCCGAGCATATGCGAGAAAAGGGCGGGTCTACCACGTTCGCCGGCGCAGGGTGCGCCGGCGGAGCGAGGGGCGGTGGCCGCCCCTCGCGCGCATCACAGGATCGAGAGCGCCATGTCCTTGCGCTCGGACAGCCGCTTCTCGAGGTAGTGGATGTTCTGTCCACCATCCTCGAAGCCGCGGTCGGCGAGGATGCGCTGCTGCAGCGCGATGTTGGTCTTGATGCCATCGACCACCATCTCCGACAGCGCCACGCGCATGCGGCAGATCGCCTGCTCGCGCGTCGCGCCGTGCACGATCAGCTTGCCGATCATCGAGTCGTAGTTGGCGGGCACGCGATAGCCCTCGTAGATGTGCGAGTCCACGCGCACGCCCGGCCCGCCCGGGGCGTGGAAGTGCTGGATCAGTCCGGGCGAGGGCAGGAAGCTGTCCGGGTCCTCGGCGTTGATGCGGCACTCGATGGCATGGCCGTTGAGCACCACGTCCTCCTGGCGGATCGACAGCGGCCGGCCGGACGCGATCAGCAGCTGTTCGCGGATCAGGTCGATGCCGGTGACCATCTCGGTGACCGGGTGCTCCACCTGGATGCGGGTGTTCATCTCGATGAAGTAGAAGCGCCCGTCCTCGTACAGGAACTCGAACGTGCCCGCGCCGCGGTAGCCGATGCGGATGCAGGCCTCGACGCACACCTTGCCGATCCCGGCGCGCTGCTCCGGCGTGATGCCCGGCGCCGGCGCTTCCTCGACCACCTTCTGGTGGCGGCGCTGCATCGAGCAGTCGCGTTCGCCGAGGTGGATGGCGTTGCCCTGGCCGTCGGCCAGCACCTGGATCTCCACGTGGCGCGGGTTCTCCAGGAACTTCTCCATGTAGACCATGTCGTTGCCGAACGCGGCCTTGGCCTCGGCCTTGGTGGTCTGGATGGCGGTGAGCAGCGCGGCTTCGGTATGCACCACGCGCATGCCGCGTCCGCCGCCGCCACCGGAGGCCTTCACGATCACCGGGTAGCCGATCTGGCGGCCGATCTTGACGTTGGCATCCGGCTCGTCGCCCAGCGGGCCGCCGCTGCCGGGCACGCAGGGCACCCCGGCCTCCTGCATGGCGCGGATCGCCTCCACCTTGTCGCCCATCAGGCGGATGGTCTCCGCCCGCGGGCCGATGAACACGAAGCCGGACTGCTCGACGCGTTCGGCGAAGTCCGCGTTCTCGGCGAGGAAGCCGTAGCCGGGGTGGATCGCCTGCGCATCGGTGACCTCGGCGGCGGCGATGATGCTGGCCATGTCGAGATAGCTCTGCTGCGATGGCGCCGGCCCGATGCACACCGATTCATCGGCCATCGCCACGTGCTTGAGGTTGCGGTCGACGGTGGAGTGCACCGCGACCGTGCGGATGCCGAGCGCATGGCAGGCGCGCAGGATGCGCAGCGCGATCTCGCCGCGGTTGGCGATGACGACCTTGTCGAGCATGGTCCGCGCCTCAGCCGATCACGAACAGCGGCTGGTCGAACTCGACCGGCTGGCCGCTCTCGCCGAGCACGGCGAGCACGGTGCCGGCGACGTCGGCCTCGATCGGGTTGAACATCTTCATCGCCTCGATGATGCCCAGCGTCTCGCCGGCCTTGACCGCCTGGCCCACGGTGACGAAGGCCGGCTTGTCGGGCGCCGGCGACGAGTAGAAGGTGCCGACCATCGGCGAGCGCACGACGTGGCCGTCAGGCAAGGCCGGCCCGCTCGGCTCGGCTGCACCCGGGCGACCGCCGGTGGCGGCCTCGACCGGCGACTGCATCGGCATTGCCGGGCCGCGGTGGTAGTCCGCCGGTGCCGGTGCGGACATCGCCGCCGTGCCGCGCGGGATGCGGGCCAGGCGCACCGACTCCTCGCCCTCCTTGATCTCGATCTCGGCGAGGTTGGATTCCTCGAGCAGGTCGATCAGCTTCTTGATTTTTCTCAGGTCCATGCGGGCCTCGTCTGGTGGTGTCCGCGCAGGTGCGCAGGCGATGGGAATGGGGTGTGGAAGGTCAGGGCGTGCTGCCAAGGCGCGGCAGGGCCGCATCCAGGGCGAGCGCGTAACTGGTGGCACCAAAGCCGCAGACCACGCCGACGGCCAGGTCACTGAAGTAGCTCTGGCGCCGGAACGGCTCGCGGGCATGCGGGTTGGACAAGTGCACCTCGATGAAGGGCAGGGCGACCGCGGCCAGAGCGTCGCGCAGGGCCACCGAGGTATGGGTGAAGGCGGCGGGATTGACCAGCAGGAAGCCGGTGCCGTCCCCGGCGGCGGCCTGGACGCGCTCGACCAGCACGTGCTCGGCGTTGGACTGCAGGCTCTCGAACGCGTGCCCGGCCGCCTCCACCCGGGCGCGCAGCGCGGCGTCGATCGTCGCCAGCGTGTCGCGGCCATAGATCTCCGGCTCGCGGCTGCCGAGCAGGTTGAGGTTGGGTCCATGGAGGACGAGAAGCTTGCCCATTCGTTGCCGCACGGCCTGTGGCCAAAACGGCGGCCAGTCTGCGCCAAGCGTCCGATCGTGTCCAGATCGCAGAAGTTGCGCCAAATATGGCTGTTTTAAGCGACTGTTTGAGTCGCTGCGCTCAGGGCTTCGCCCAGCCGCTGATTTCGCCATGCGTGAATGGGCCGATGCGCTGTTTCAGCAGGCGTCCATCGGACCCGATCAGCACCGTGTACGGCAGCACGCCCCGCGGGTTGCCCAGCTGCACCCCGGCGTCGCGCGGCCCGGGGATATCGATGGCGATCGGGTAGCTCACCGGGATGCGCGTGAGAAAGTCCTCCACGGCGTTTTGGTCGTCGAGCGCGATTCCGATCACTTGCACGCCATTGGCACCCTGTTCGACGGCGAAGCGTTCCAGTTCCGGCATTTCCTCGATGCAGGGGCCACACCAGCTGGCCCACAGGTTGACCAGCAGGGGGCGGCCCGCTGCGTGGTCCGGGATGAGGATCGGGCTGCCATCCAGGCCGGGCAGGGTGAGCGCGGGCACCGGCTCACCGCGGACCGCGACCTGCAGTCCGTCAGGCGCAGGCGGCGCGACGGCCGTCATCGCACCCTGGAGCGCGCGCTGCCCGAACTCGGTGCGCAGCAGTGGGCCCGGGCCGTTCACGGCCAGGCCGGCGACGATCCCCAGCACGCCCGCGGCCAGCGCCGCCAGCACCACGGTGCGCGTGCGCATCAGCGTGCCGCCCGTTCGATCGCGGCCACCGTGCTGCTGCGGTCCAGCACCGCCGGCAGCACCTCGCCCGCCCCGCCGCCGCGCGGGTACACCACGTACAGCGGCACGCCGACCGCGCGATGCGCGGCCAGGAACGCGCTGATCTCCGGATCCACGTTGGTCCAGTCGCCGACCATGTAGGTGGCGCCGGCGCGCTGCAGCGCGTCGCGGAACGCGACGCTGGACAGCGTGCCGCGTTCGTTGGCCTTGCAGGTCACGCACCAGTCGGCGGTCATGTTCACGAACACCACGCGCCCTTCGTCGCGCAGCGCCTGCAGGCGCGCGGCGGAGTAGGCGACGGTGGCCTCGCCGGCCTGCTGCGGCGCGCGGTCGGGCGGCGGCATGCGGGTGACCAGCCACACCGGGGCGAGCGCCACCAGCAACAGGGCGAGCGCGGGCAGGCGCCGCCAGCCACCGCGCATGCGCGCGCGCTCGAACCACCACAGGGCGAGCGCCATCAACGCCACGCCGATCGCCACCAGCGCCATCGCGTCGACGCCGCGCTGCTTGCCGAGCACCCAGGCCAGCCAGATCGCGGTCAGGTACATCGGGAACGCCAGCACCTGTTTCAGCGTCTCCATCCAGGCGCCGGGCTTCGGCAGCCGCTCCGCCAGCCCCGGCACGAAGCCGACCAGCAGGAACGGCAGCGCCAGCCCGAGGCCGAGCGCCAGGAACACGGCCAGTGCCACCGCGGTGGGCGCGGCAAACGCGAACGCGAGCGCGCCGCCCATGAACGGCGCGATGCAGGGGCTGGCCACCACGCAGGCCAGCACGCCGGTGAAGAAGTCGCCCAGCGGCCCGCTGCGCGTCGCCAGGCCGCGGCCCAGGTTGGCGCTGCCGCCGATGGTGAACACGCCCGACAGGCTCAGTCCGACCGCGGCCATCAGCAGGACCAGCGCGGCCACGAAGCCCGGCTGCTGCAGCTGGAACCCCCAGCCCAGCGCCTGGCCCGCGGCGCGCAGCGCGATCACCAGCAGGCCGATCACCGCAAACGCGGACAGCACGCCGGCGGTGTACCAGAGCGCGTGGCGCCGCGCCGCGCCGCGGTCGGCACCGGTCTGCGCGATCCCCAGCACCTTCAGCGACAGGATGGGCAGCACGCAAGGCATGACGTTGAGCAGCAGGCCGCCGACGAGTGCCAGCAACAGCGCGGCCAGCACGCCGGTGGCCGCCGTGGCCGGTGGCGTGCTGCGCGCGGCGTTGTCGCCGGCGGCATCCGCGCTGGACGCGGGCGCGCCCGGCTCCGCGGCCGGGTCGTCAAGACCGCCGCTGGTGGACCGCGTGCCCGCCGTGGTGTCGCCTGGCCCGGCGGCGGGAGCGCCGGCGCCGCTGGAACTTCCCTCGGGGGGCGCGGCACCGGGCGGCGTGGCGGCGCCTGGCGACGCGATCGGCATCGCCGCCAGGGGCGATGCCGGCGTAACCGTCCCGGCGGGCAGCGACAGGCGCACGCTGCGCGTCATCGGCGGGTAGCAGATGCCCTCGTCCTGGCAGCCCTGGAATGTGGCGGTCAGGGTGGCCTGGCGGGCTTCGCCATGTGTGCGCAGCAGTGGCAGCGGCACATCGACCTGGTCGAAATAGACCACCACGTCGCCGAAGTGTTCGTCGTGGTGCGACACGCCGCGCGGCCAGCGCGGGGCTGCGGGCGTGATGCCGTCGGCGTGCAGCTGGAAACTGCTGCGGTCGCGGTACAGGTAATAACCGGGTGCCGGGGTGAAGCGCATCAGCACGGTGTTGCCGTCGCCGGCGATCGCCTCGAACGCGAAGGCCTGCTCCTGCGGCAGCGGCAAGGCGTCGGCCTTGCCTCCCAGCGGCCGGGCCGCAGCGCCGGCCTGCGCGGTGCCACCGCCAAGCGTGCGGCCGAGCGCGGCAAAGCCGGCGTCGGGAGCCGCCGGTGATCGCGACCCCGGCAGCGCCACGGTGACCGTGCGTGTCTGTGGCGGATAGCAGACGCCGAGGTCGGCGCAGCCCTGGTAGCGCACCTTCAGGCCTGTGCTGCCGGCAGTGCCGGCCTGTCCGGTGAGCACCGCTGCCACGCGGCCACGGTAGGTTTCGACCTCGCCAAAGAATTCGTCGGTGTGCCGGCGCCCGGCCGGCAGCTGCAGGCCGCGGGCATCCACGTCAAAGCCGGCGTCGAGCGGTTCGGCGCCCATGCGGTGGCGGTACAGGTAATAGCCGTCGGCGATCGTCCAGGCGAGTTCGATGCGCCCCGCGTCGGTCGCCTCGGCGCGCAGCACGAAGGCCTCGTCGACCGGCAACAGGTCGTCGACGTCGACGGCGGCAATGGCCGCGCATGGCAGGACAAGCAGGGCGAGCGCCAGGCAGGTGCGGCGCCAGCCTGCGGCAGACATGAGGGAGTGGACGTTCAACGTGCGCCAGCTGCGGGAAGGGCAGCCTAGGGTAGCGGAGACGTGGCCCGCGGACAGGCGGAGCATCGGGATCGGCAGGCCCCGGGACACTCAGTTCCGCAGGCCCGGTGCATCGGGCAGGCCGGCGGTTGCCGCCGGCATGCCATGCGAGGGCCGGCAACCCCGGCCGGCCCTCGCAGGTGGAACCTTGCCTCAGCGCACGGCGCGCCGGATCGCCGGTGCCGACACCTTCACCGGCGCAGCGGCCGCCTTCGGCGGCGTGGCCGTGGTGGCCGGGCGGTACGGCGGGCGCAGCTTCGGGTTGCGCGGGGTGACGGGCGTGGGCGTGCCGAGTTCGCAGACGGTCGGCGTGGTGGAGGTGAACAACGCGTTGCTCGCCCACTCCGGGTGGTCGATGAACGGGTTGCGGTTGCCCTGGTACGCGGCCACCACTTCGTTGCGCGCGCGCTCGGCGTCATCCGGCGGATCGCCGGCGTGCCAGTCGAGCAGGGTGGACAGCATGCCCATGTAGGCCGGCGACGACGACGTGCCCACGATCAGGCTGCGGTTGTCGGTGAGCTCGAGGTCGGGTTCGGCCTGGTTGTTGGTCGGGTGCGTGCCGCCTTCGTAGCGGATCGCCATGTACAGCACCGCGCGCGCCATGTCGCCCTTGCGCGCACCCCAGGCTTCGAACGAGCCCTGGTTGCCGTTCGGCCCCTTGAACCAGTTCGAATTGCCGGGATACGTGCCGCTGCCGCCACCACGGCCATTGTTGGCCTCGGTGACGCGCTCGGCACAGCCCGACGCCTGGGTGCAGTTGTCGAACGGCATGTTGCCGCGGTTCGAGTTGTAGCCCTCGTCGCTCAGGTACAGCATGTGCGCGTCGGTGTAGGGCGCGTTGGGGAAGCCCAGGTTGCCGGTGGTGGCGGGGAAGCCCAGCGAGTTCGGCCAGGTGTGTTCGCGGTTGTACTTGTTGCTGCCGCCGCTGCCGGCGCGGTCGGTGCCCTTGGTGTAGCTGCGGTTGCGGTAGACGTCGAGGATCTTGCCGGCGTCGTTCGGGTCCTCGTCGGCGATCTCGAGGATCGTCCAGGTGCTGGTGCCGCTGCCGCTGTACGGATAGGCCACGTGGCCCTTGATGGTCGCATGCAGAGAGCAGCGCAGCTGGCCGGGGCTGGAGGCGTTCACCAGGCCGTAGTAGCCCTCGCCGCCGTTGCCGCCGCCGCGCGGCAGCTTCACCTTGAACGACACTGCGGTATCGGCTTCAGGCGCGGCGCCATCCAGGTCGGCGATGCGCGTGGCATCGACCAGCAGCGAGCACGCCTGGCCGGGCACAAGCGGCCTGGCCGGCGTGAGCGCGAAGGTGGTCGCCTGCGCGACATGGTCGAGGTCGAGGCGCTGGCGGCGCAGGCCGTCGCAGGCCAGCACGAACGCGCCGGCCTGGGCGACCACCGGCTCGCTGAAGGTCACGCTGAGGTCCGCGGCGTACGGGAAGTCGGTGCCGCCGTCGACCGGGAAGGTGGTGGTGACGCGCGGCGCGGCATTGCCGGCTTCGCCGAAGGACTGGTCGTTGTTGCAGGTACCGAAGGTCTGCGTGGCCGAGTCGGCCCAGCTGAAGTCGGCATAGGCGTTGCCGGTGCCGCCGAGCTGCAGCGACGTGCCGAGCGGGGCGGTGCTGGCCTCGGCCACGCCGATGTCGGTGCTGGTCAGGCCGGCGGCCGGACCGTTGATGGCGGTCATCGTGCCTTCGTAGCTCAGGAACTGGACCACGTTGCCCTGCGGGTCGACCAAAGCGATGCCGTCCGGCGATCCGTTCTGCAGGCCGTCCAGCGGATAGTTGATGGTGGCCAGCCGCACCTGGCCGCCGCACGCGACCAGGTTGCTCGCGGGCACCGGGGTCGTGGAGTAGCTGCTGTTGTTGCTGCCGTTGTAGAGCACGACCTGGTAGCCGGCCAGGCTTTCCCCCGCGCTGGCGACGATCTCGATCGCCTCGCCTGCGTCGGTGCCGGCGTTGTCGTAGTGGATCTCGTTGACGAAGACATCGGCATTTGCCGGAAGTGCCGCGAACGCGGCCAGCGCGATCGCGCAGCGGACCGCCAGTGTGGAACGACGCATAGGTGACTCCCCTTGTGAAGCCGGCGAGGGTACCCCGCGCATATGACGGTTGCCACAGTGCGCTGGACGCAGCATTCCATCCGCCTGCACGCAAGCGTGACGCCCGCCCCGTATCGTGTGCCTTCCCCCGCATTCAGTCCGATCGATGCCGCTTCCGCTCCCCGTTTCCAGGGCCTGCGCCGGCCTTGCCCTCGTCTTGCTGGGCCTTGCCCCCGGCCTCGCGCCCGCCCGCGAGTCGCCCGACGTCGAGGTCGCGCTCGGCGCGTCCAACACCACCGACCGCGAGTTCACGGCGGTCGCCTCCGTGGCCTGGCTGCCGGAACTTCGGCGCATGTCAAACGCGGTGCTGCGTGCCGAGGCCGGTGCGGTGCTGGTCGACGGGCGTGGCCACGTCGTGGGCCGGGATCTCGATGAGAGCGTGGTGGTGGGTCATGTCGGCCTGCGCTACGAGCGCACCGACACCGGCCTGACGCTGGGTGCCGGCGTCGGCGGGCAAGCGGGCGAGACCGATGCGCTGTCGGGCGATGTGCAGTTCATCACCACCGGCGGCTGGCGCTGGGAACGCTTCTCGCTGCTGGTGCGCCACATCTCCAACGCCAGCCTCGACTCGCCCAACGACGGCGAGACCATGCTGGTCGCCGGCTGGCGGTTCTAGCACGCCGGCCGGGCATTCCACCCGGCGCGCATCTTTGTTCCGCCAGGGCCTTGATACCGGGCCTCCCCGCCCCATCTTCCGTGCATCCCGGCCTTGCCGGGTTTTCGTGGCCCGGGTTTTGGCACTCGGCTAGGCCGACTGCTAGAATTCGCGCCCGTTACCCCTGTTTATTCAACCCAATCAACAACTTGTGAGGATCGCCATGAACCTGAAGCCGCTCTATGACCGCGTGGTCATCAAGCCCATCGAAGCCGACGAAGTCTCCGCCGGCGGCATCCTGATCCCGGACAACGCCAAGGAAAAGCCCACCAAGGGCGAAGTCGTCGCCGTCGGCGAAGGCAAGGCCCTCGACAACGGCAGCCTGCGCGCGCCGAAGGTCAAGGTCGGCGACAAGGTCATCTACGGCCAGTACTCGGGCTCCGCCTACAAGCTGGAAGGCGTCGAATACAAGATCGTGCGCGAAGACGACATCCTCGCCGTCCTCGGCTGAGCCCCGCGCCACCCTTCTTCCACCCCTGATCCCAATTCGAGGTAATTCCAATGTCCGCCAAGGAAATCCGTTTCGGTGAGGACGCGCGCGCAAAGATGGTGCGCGGCGTCAACATTCTCGCCAATGCCGTCAAGGCAACCCTCGGCCCGAAGGGCCGCAATGTCGTGCTCGAGAAGAGCTACGGCGCCCCCACGATCACCAAGGACGGCGTGTCCGTCGCCAAGGAGATCGAGCTCGCCGACAAGTTCGAGAACATGGGCGCGCAGATGGTGAAGGAAGTCGCGTCCAAGACCTCCGACAACGCCGGTGACGGCACCACCACCGCGACCGTGCTGGCGCAGGCGCTGATCCGCGAGGGTTCCAAGGCGGTCGCCGCCGGCATGAACCCGATGGACCTCAAGCGCGGCATCGACCAGGCCGTCAAGGCCGCCGTCGCCGAGCTGAAGGCCATGTCCAAGCCCACCGCCGACGACAAGGCGATCGCCCAGGTCGGCACGATCTCGGCCAACTCCGACGAGTCGATCGGCACGATCATCGCCGACGCGATGAAGAAGGTCGGCAAGGAAGGCGTGATCACCGTTGAGGAAGGCTCGGGCCTCGACAACGAGCTCGACGTCGTCGAGGGCATGCAGTTCGACCGCGGCTACCTGTCGCCGTACTTCATCAACAACCAGCAGTCGATGTCGGCGGACCTGGATGACCCGTTCATCCTGCTGCACGACAAGAAGATCTCCAACGTCCGTGACCTGCTCCCGGTCCTGGAAGGCGTGGCCAAGTCGGGCAAGCCGCTGCTGATCGTCGCCGAGGAAGTCGAAGGCGAGGCCCTGGCCACGCTGGTCGTCAACACCATCCGCGGCATCGTCAAGGTCGTCGCCGTCAAGGCGCCGGGCTTCGGCGACCGTCGCAAGGCGATGCTGGAAGACATGGCCATCCTGACCGGCGGCACCGTGATCTCCGAGGAAGTCGGCCTCTCGCTCGAGAAGGCGACCATCAAGGACCTCGGCCGCGCGAAGAAGATCCAGGTCTCCAAGGAGAACACCACGATCATCGACGGCGCGGGCGAGAGCTCGGGCATCGAAGGCCGCATCAAGCAGATCAAGGCGCAGATCGAGGACACGTCCTCCGACTACGACAAGGAAAAGCTGCAGGAGCGCGTTGCCAAGCTGGCCGGCGGCGTGGCGGTGATCAAGGTCGGTGCCTCGACCGAGATCGAGATGAAGGAAAAGAAGGCCCGCGTCGAAGACGCCCTGCACGCCACGCGCGCTGCTGTGGAAGAAGGCGTGGTCCCGGGCGGCGGCGTTGCGCTGGTGCGCGCGCTGCAGGCCATCGGCGAGCTGAAGGGTGCCAACGAAGACCAGAACCACGGCATCGTGATCGCCCTGCGCGCCATGGAAGCCCCGCTGCGCGAAATCGTCACCAACTGCGGTGAAGAGCCGAGCGTGGTGCTGAACAAGGTCAAGGACGGCACCGGCAACTACGGCTACAACGCGCAGACCGGCGAATACGGCGACATGATCGCGTTCGGCATCCTGGACCCGACCAAGGTCACCCGTTCGGCGCTGCAGAACGCGGCCTCGATCGCCGGCCTGATGATCACCACCGAAGCGATGGTGGCGGAGCTGCCGAAGAAGGACGAGCCGGCCATGCAGGGCGGCGGCGACATGGGCGGCATGGGCGGCATGGGCTTCTAAACCGCGCTCCACGCAAGACCCGCGAAACGAAAGCCCCCGCAGAGATGCGGGGGCTTTTTTTGTGGTGGTCCTGTGGTGGCCCTCTGGTGGCCGTGAGGCCTTCGCGGCTCATGTCCCCCGGCATCCGCCCTCAAGGGCCTTGGTACCCGGCACCCCGCGTCATATCCGCGTCATAGCCGCGTCGCGCTCCCCGTCATCCGGTCTTCCCCGGGCAATGACACAATTCCGTCCTTTCCCCGCTCGGAATGCACGATGGCCGGTGGTTCACTGCTCCTGCTGCTCGACGACATCGCCACGATCCTCGATGACGTCTC
The DNA here is from genome assembly GCF_014764385.1 of Luteimonas sp. MC1825. Lineage (NCBI taxonomy): Bacteria > Pseudomonadati > Pseudomonadota > Gammaproteobacteria > Lysobacterales > Lysobacteraceae > Luteimonas > Luteimonas sp. MC1825. Next base: position 464,950 of record NZ_CP061714.1, read on the forward strand.
GATCCTCACCAAGGTGGCCGCCAAGAAGACCGCCGGCGTGCTTGGCGACGACCTGGCGTTGAACGCACAGCAGGTGGCCGGGGTGCGCGCGCACCGCGAGTTGCCCGTCGTGTTCGCGGTGTTCAAGGGGTCGATGCTCAACAAGGCGATCCTGGTGCCCGCGGCGCTCGCGATCAGCCTGTGGCTGCCGTGGCTGGTCACGCCGCTGATGATGATCGGCGGCGCCTACCTCTGTTACGAGGGCGTGGAAAAGCTGGTCCACAAGTTCCTGCACAAGGACGAAGCGCCGCCGCCGCGCAAGGATCTGCAGCGTCGCGCCGAAGCCGTGCTGGCCAAGGCCGCCGCCGCGCCGAACGATGCGGACGTGCTCGCCAGCGAAAAGGAGAAGATCCGGGGTGCGATCCGCACCGACTTCATCCTGTCGGCCGAGATCATCGTGCTCTCGCTCGGCGTGGTGGCCGGGCAGCCGCTGCTGCAGCAGGTGCTGGTGCTGGTGGCGATCGCGCTGGCCATGACCTTCGGCGTCTACGGGCTGGTCGCAGGCATCGTGAAGCTCGACGACGTCGGCCTGTGGCTGACCCGCAAGCCCGGCAAGGTCGCCTGCATGGTGGGGCGCGGCCTGCTGTACGCCACCCCCTGGCTGATGAAGACCCTGTCGGTCCTCGGCACCGCGGCGATGTTCCTGGTCGGCGGCGGCATCCTCGTGCACTCGATCCCCGTGCTGCATCACGCGGTCGAGGCCCTCGGGCCGAACGGCTGGCTTGGTGCGATCGTCAGCGCGTTGTGCAATGCGCTGGTCGGCATCGTCGCCGGCGCGCTGGTGCTGGGCGCAGTCACGCTGTTCGGCAAGCTGCGCGGGAAGGCACCGGAGCCGGCACACTGAAGCTATAGTCTGCACCCGCTCCACATCCCGCATCCGATGCCCGATCCGCACAATGCGCCGCGTCGCGCCGCTGTCGGCCTTGCTGCCGGTGGTACCGGCGGCCACCTGTTTCCTGCCGAGGCGCTGGCGCGCGAACTGCTGGCGCGTGGCCATGAGGTCGTCATCTATACCGAGCGCCGCGGCGCGCAGTTCACCCGCGCGCTTGAGGGACTGCCGCACGTGGTGCTGCCGGCGCGCAGCCTGGCAGGCGGCATCGGCGGCAAGCTAGCCGCGGCGACGGTGAGCGCGCGTGCCACGCTGGCCGCACGCGCCGACATGAAGCGCCGCGGCGTGCGCCTGCTCGCGGGCTTCGGCGGCTATCCGAGTTTCGCGCCGGCGCTCGCCGCGCGCAGCCTGGGCCTCCCGCTGCTGCTGCACGAGCAGGGCACGCGGTTGAGCATGGCCAACCGCCAGCTGCTGCGTTTCGCCACGCGCGTGGCGACGTCGTTCCCGGGCGTTGCCGGCATCGACGTCGGGCGCGTGGTGGAAACCGGCAACCCGGTGCGCGCCGAGATCCTCGCCGCCGCCGGCGCGCCCTATCCGTCGCTCGATGCCCCGGCGCCGCTGCGCCTGCTGGTGGTCGGCGGCAGCCAGGGCGCCGCGGTGTTCGGGCGCGTGGTGCCGGCGGCCCTGCTGGCGCTGCCTGAAGCCCTGCGCCGGCGCATCCGGGTGGCGCTGCAGTACCGCGGCGACGATGCGGCCAGCGTGGCCGCCGGACTGCAGGCGGCCGGGATCGACGCCGAGGTGCGGCCGTTCTTCGACGACATGGCGGCGCGGCTGCACGATGCGCACCTCGTGCTCACCCGTGCCGGCGCCACCACCATCGCCGACCTGCTGGTGGTCGGCAGGCCGGCGATCTTCGTGCCGATCCCGCAGGGTGGTTCGCGCGAGGAGCAGCGCGGCAATGCCGAAGCGCTGGCGCGGCTCGGCGCAGGCTGGTGCATGCCCGAGCCGGACGGTTTCACCGCCGCCGCGCTGGCCGGGCGCCTCGCCCAGCTGTTGGCCGACGCCACCACGCTGCCGAATGCCGCCGCGGCCGCCGCGGCCCTGGGCCGGCCCGATGCCGCCTCGCGCCTGGCCGACGAGGTGGATGCGATGTTGGCGCTGCCGGCGGGCAGCGCGCCGCGACGCGCGCGGACCGGAGGCTGACCGGCGTGGCCCGCGACGCGCAGGATGTGCTGATCGTCGGCGGCGGCCACAACGGCCTCGTCTGCGCCGCCTACCTCGCCGCTGCCGGGCTCAAGGTCCGCGTGCTGGAGCGCCGCGGCATCGTCGGCGGCGCCGCGGTCACCGAGGAGTTCCATCCCGGCTTCCGCAATTCGGTGGCCAGCTACACCGTCAGTCTGCTGAACCCGCGCGTGATCGCCGACCTGCGCCTGGCCGCGCACGGCCTGCGCGTGGTCGAGCGGCCGTACTCCAACTTCCTGCCGCTGCCCGATGGCCTCGCGTTCCGCCTCGGCGGCGAACACGGCACCGCCGAGGTCGCGAAGTGGTCGACGCGCGACGCCGAACGCCTGCCGGAGTACTACGCCATGCTCGACCGCGTGGTGGTGGTGCTGCGCCAGCTGATGCTGGAAACGCCACCCAACGTGTCCGACGGTTTCGTGCTGGCCGACTGGATGGCGTCGCTGACCGTGGCGCGGCGCCTGAAGTCGCTGGACATGCGCGGCCGCCGCGACCTGCTCGACCTGTTCGCCAAATCCGCGGGCGAGCTGCTCGACGCCTGGTTCGAATCCGAACCCTTGAAGGCGGCGCTGGGCTGGGACTCGGTGGTCGGCAACTTCGCCAGCCCCTACACGCCGGGCAGCGCCTACGTGCTGCTGCACCACGTGTTCGGCGAGGTGAACGGCAAGCAGGGCGCCTGGGGGCACGCGATCGGCGGCATGGGCGCGATCAGCGATGCGATCGCGGCCGAGTGCGCGGCGCGCGGCGTGGTGGTGGACACCGATGCCGAGGTTGCCGAAGTGCTGGTGGAGCAGGGCCGCGCGGTCGGCGTGGCGCTGGCCGATGGCCGCATGCTGCGCGCGCGCGTGGTCGCCAGCAGCCTCAACCCGAAGCTGCTGTACACGCGCCTGGTCGCGCGCAAGCACCTGGATGACGACACCGCCGAGCGCATCGCCCGCTACCGCTGCGGCTCGGGCACGTTCCGCATGAACGTGGCGCTGTCGGAGCTGCCGGACTTCAGTGCGGCACCGGGCACCACGCTGCAGCCGCACCACCAGAGCGGGATCCTGGTCGGCCCCTCGCTGCGCTATTTCGAGCAAGCCTATTTCGACGCCCGCTCCAGGGAGCACAACGCCGGCTGGGCGCGCGCGCCGATCGTCGAGCTGGTGATCTCCTCGACGCTCGACGCCAGCCTCGCGCCCCCTGGCGCGCACGTCGCCAGCCTGTTCTGCCAGCACGTGAACCCGGATGTCGACGGCGGCTGGGACGCGCACCGCGACACCGTGGCGCGGCTGATGATCGACACCGTCGACGCGCAGGCGCCGAACTTCCGCGCCAGCGTGCTCGGCTACGAAGCACTGTCACCGCTCGACCTCGAACGCCGCTTCGGCCTGGTGGGCGGCGACATCTTCCACGGTAGCCTGGGGCTCGACCAGCTGTTCGCGGCGCGCCCATTGCTCGGCCAGGGCAACTACCGCGGGGCGCTGCCGGGGCTGTACCTGTGCGGGTCCGGCACGCATCCCGGAGGTGGCGTGACCGGCTTGCCCGGGCGAAATGCCGCGCGCGAGATCGCCCGGGACCTTGGTCGTCGCATGTCAGGCTGAGCCGTCGCCGGTCTTCAATTCATGAACTGCCCGGTTTCATTTTGCAGCGCAGCGTGCAAGTTGCATAACGCTTCCTTCACGATCGACCTGCACCCGACGTGGGGGAGGGAGCAAGGCCCGAAGCGGTTCGCCGCTTCGGGCTTTTTTATGGTGATCTCCCTGGGCATGGGGCACCGGGTACGAAGACCGTGACGACTCATGTCCCCCGGCGATGGCCTGCGGGATCCGGTTCTCGTATGTCCGACCCCGCGCCGATGCCACAATCCCTGCGTGAACCCCGTCTCCGACATGCTTCCTGACGTGCGCCTCGGCGACCATGTCGACCGACTGCTGGCGCGCCTGCCGGACGGGCTTGGCACGCGCGGCGGCGATGCCTTGCGCCGCGTGGCGATCGCCAGCGACTTTGCGGCGGAGGTGTTCGCCCGGCAACCCGAGGTGCTGGCGCGCCTGGTGGACGCGCAGGATGCGCCGGCGCTGCCGCTGCCGGTCCTGCCCGCCGATGGCCAGGCCGAATGGCCGGCCCTGCTGCGCCGGTACCGGACCGCCGAGTCCGCGCGGCTGGTGTGGCGTGACGTGCTCGGGCTGGACGCGGTCGGCGACACGCTGGCCGGCAGCACCCGCCTGGCGGAGGACTGCCTGCAGCTCGGGCTGGCGGCGCTGGAGGCGCAGTTCGAACAGCGGCACGGCCTGGTGCGGGATGGCGACGGCCATGTGGTGCGGCTGGTGGTGTACGCGCTGGGCAAGCTTGGCGGCGGCGAGCTCAACTTCAGCTCCGACGTCGACCTGGTCTATGCCTACGCGGCCGGCGGCGAGAGCGATGGCGCGCGACCATTGGCGGCGGAGGACTATTTCGCCCGCCTGGGCCAGGCACTGGCGCGGCTGCTCGACGCGCCCACCGCCGACGGCTTCTGCCACCGCGTCGACCTGCGCCTGCGCCCGTTCGGCAACGCCGGGCGCATCGCGCTGAGCTTCGCGGCCATGGAGCTGTACTTCCAGCGCGAAGGCCGCGACTGGGAACGCTACGCCTGGCAGAAGGCGCGGCCGGTGGCCGGCGACATCGCCACCGGCGAAGCGTTCCTGGCCACGCTGCGGCCGTTCGTCTACCGCCGCTACCTTGATTACGGAGCGCTCGAAGGCCTGCGCGACATGAAGCAGGCGATCGCCGCCGAAGTGGCGCGCAAGGACCTGGCCGACGACATCAAGCGCGGCCCGGGCGGGATCCGCGAGATCGAATTCCTGGTGCAGGCGCTGCAGCTCATCCGCGGTGGCCACGAGCCGGCGCTGCGCGGCCGGCGCCTGCTGCCGATGCTCGGGGCGCTGTGCGCGGCGCGGCAGGTCGCGCCGGAGGCGGCCGCCGATCTCGCGGACGCCTACCTGTTCCTGCGCCGGGTGGAGAACCGCCTGCAGATGCTGCGCGATGCACAGACGCACATCCTGCCGGATGACACCTTCGACCGCCTGCGCGTCGCGCGCGGACTTGGCCATGACAGCTGGCCGGCGCTTGCCGCGGAGCTCGAGGCGCATCGCGCGCGCGTCGCCGCGGAGTTCGACGCGCTGCTCGCGCAGCGCCGTGCGCAGCCCGGCGTCGGCAGCGACATCGCCGGATACTGGCGCGCGCTGCCCGATGCCGGCACGGCCGATGTGCTGGCCGCCGCCGGCTATGGCGATGCCGCCGAAGTCGACGCCGCGCTGCGCGATTTCGCGCGCTCGCCCAGCGTGCGCGAGCTGTCCGACGCCGCGCGCGCACGCCTCGACCGGGTCATGCCGCTGCTGCTGCAGGCCACGGCGCCCGCCGACCGCCCGCTGCAGGCGCTGCGCCGCCTGCTGGCGCTGCTGCACAACATCCTGCGCCGCCCGAGCTACCTGGCATTGCTCGACGAACAGCCCGCGGCGCTGGCGCGCCTCACCGGCCTGGTGACCCGCAGCGCGTTCCTCGCCGAGCGCGTTGCCGCGCACCCGCTGCTGCTCGACGAACTGCTCGACGCGCGCGTGGAAGGCCCGCTGCCCGGGCGCGAACAACTCGATGCCGCCTGCCGAGTGGCGCTGCAGCGCGACGACATCGAGGCGGCGCTGTTCGCGCTCAACGAAACCCGCCAGGCGCTCAGCTTCCGCATTGCGCTGGCCACGCTCGACGACCGCCAGCCGGCGCCGGACAGCACCCGCCAGCTGTCGTGGCTGGCCGATGCGGTCGTCGGGGTCGTGGTTGCGCTGGCGCGACGCGAGATGCAGGCCGCGCACGGCGACATCGCCGGCGCGCGCTTCGCCGCGATCGGCTACGGCAGCCTCGGCGGCGAGGAGCTCGGCATCGGCTCCGACCTCGACCTGGTGTTCCTGTACGACGCGCCCGAAGGCGCCCAGTCCGACGGCGCGCGCAGCGTGGACGCCGGGCGCTGGTTCGCGCGCCTGGCGCAGAAGGTCGTGGCGCTGCTCGGCACCAGCACTGGCGCCGGGCGCCTGTACGAGGTCGACGTGCGCCTGCGCCCGGATGGCGCCAGCGGCCTGCTGGTGTCCTCGCTCGCCAGCTACGGCGAATACCAGCGCACCCGCGCCTGGACCTGGGAACACCAGGCGCTGGTGCGCGCGCGTTGCGTATCCGGCGATGCCGGCCTGTGCGCCGCGTTCGAGCGCGTGCGCACCGCGGCGCTGGCGCGGCCACGCGATCCTTCCGTGCTGTTCACCGATGTCGCGGCGATGCGCGCCCGCATGCGCGCCGAGCTCGACCGTGGCAGTGCCGCCCGCTTCGATCTCAAGCAGGGCGAAGGCGGCCTGGTGGACCTGGAGTTCCTGCTGCAGGCGCTGGTGCTGCGCGATGCCGCCGCGCGTCCGACGCTGCTGGTGCCGCGCGCCACGCCCGAGCTGATCGCGGCGTGCCGCGCAGGAGGTCTGCTGGACGAGGCGACCGCGGCGCGGCTGACCGCTGCGCACGCCACGCTGGTGGCAATGGGACTTGCCTGCACCCTGGACCGCCGCGCGCGCCTGGTCGACGACAGCCCCGGACTGCAGGCCGCGCGCGACGCCATCACCGGCGCCGTGCGCGCGGCAGGCCTGGCAACCGCCTAGGCGGCGGCGTCGATGCTGATCCCGGCCAGCCGCTGCAGCGCTTCGGCGTACTTGTCGCGGGTGCGGGCGATCACGTCCGCCGGCAGCGACGGCCCGGGCGCGGTCTTGTCCCAGCCTTGGGCCTCCAGCCAGTCGCGCACGAACTGCTTGTCGTAGCTCGGCGGGCTGGTGCCGACTTCGTAGGCATCGGCCGGCCAGTAGCGCGACGAGTCGGGCGTGAGCATCTCGTCCATCACGTACAGGCGGCCGTCGGCATCGGTGCCGAATTCGAACTTGGTGTCGGCGAGGATGATGCCGCGCCCGGCGGCATGCTCGGCGGCAAAAGCGTACAGGCGCAGCGTGGCGTCGCGCACCTGTTCGGCCAGCTCCGCGCCGACCTTGTGCACCATGGTGTCGAAGTCGATGTTCTCGTCGTGGTCGCCGGCGGCGGCCTTGGTGGACGGGGTGAAGATCGGCTGCGGCAGGCGCTCGGCCTGGCGCAGGCCATCGGGCAGGGCGATGCCGCTGATGCGGCCGGTGCGGCAGTAGTCGTTCCAGCCGCTGCCGATCAGGTAGCCGCGGGCGATGGCCTCCACCGGCACCGGCTTCAGGCGCCGCGTCACCACCGAGCGCTGCAGGTAGGGCGCCGGATCCACGCCGGCCGGCAGCACGCTGGCCACGTCGATGCCGGTGAGGTGGTTCGGCATCAGGTGTTCGGTCTTGTCGAACCAGAAGTTGGACACCTGGCAGAGCATCTCGCCCTTGCCGGGGATCGGGTCCGGCAGGACCACGTCGAACGCGCTCAGGCGATCGCTGGCCACGATCAGCAGCAGCGGACCGAACGCCTCGGGGCCGGAACCGGGAGGCAGCTCGTAGACATCGCGGACCTTGCCGCGGTGGAGCAGGTTGAGGCCGGGGAGGCGGGCTTCGAGCAGGGTCGTTGCCATCGTGTCGGGTCGCAGCCGTCGGGCGGGCATTGTAGCGACGACGGCGTCGAGGTGCCGGGGGACGGTAGAATCACGCGCATGAAACGCTGGTACGGAAAACTCCTGGGCTTCATCGCCGGCTGGCTGCTGCTGCGCCACCCGGCCGGCGGGCTGATCGGCCTGCTGATCGGCCACGCCTTCGACAGCGACTGGTTCCGGCGCCCGGCCGACAACGCCTATGGCGTGCTGGGCCTCGGCCCGGACGCCAGCGATGCCGATGTCGACCGCGCCTACCGGCGGCTGATCGCGCAGTACCACCCCGACCGTCTTGGCGGCGCCGCCGAGGAGCTGCGCGACCAGGCCGAGCGCCGCGCACGCGAGATCAACGGCGCGTACGACCGCATCCGCGCGCTGCGCAAACCGCGCTGACCGCGACGGTCGCCGCACCGCATCCTTCCCCCTGTCCGGACCCGCCATGCAACCGACCGTCATCGCCCCCTCGATCCTCTCGGCGGATTTCGCCCGCCTTGGCGAGGAGGTCGACAACGTGCTCGCCGCCGGCGCCGACTGGGTGCACTTCGACGTGATGGACAACCATTACGTGCCCAACCTCACCATCGGCCCACTGGTCTGCTCCGCGCTGCGCAGGCATGGCGTGACCGCGCCGATCGACGTGCACCTGATGGTGTCGCCGGTGGACCGCATCGTCGGCGATTTCGCCGAGGCCGGCGCCACGCTGATCAGCTTCCACCCGGAAGCGAGTTCGCACGTGCACCGCACGATCCAGCTGATCCGCGCTGCCGGCTGCCAGCCGGGGCTGGTGCTGAATCCGGCGACCCCGGTCGAGGTGCTCGATTACGTGCTCGACGAACTCGACCTGGTGCTGCTGATGTCGGTCAATCCGGGGTTTGGCGGCCAGGCCTTCATTCCCTCCGCGCTCGACAAGCTGCGCGCGGTGCGCGCGCGCATCGATGCCAGCGGCCGTGATGTGCGCCTGGAGATCGACGGCGGCGTGAAGCCGGACAACATCGGCGCGATCGCCGCCGCCGGTGCCGACACCTTCGTCGCCGGCTCGGCGATCTTCAGCCAGCCGGATTACGCCGAGGTCATCGCGCGCATGCGCGCGCACGCCGCCGCGGGGACCTGATGGCCGCGCCGCGCTGGAGGCTGGTGCTCAACGGCAAGTCGGCCGGCGACGACGCGCTGCGCGATGCGGTCACCGCGATCCGCGATCGCGGCGTGGCGCTGGACGTGCGCGTCACGTGGGAAGCGGGTGATGCGGAGCGCCATGTGTCCGAAGCGATCGCCGACGGCGTGGCGACGATCATCGCCGCCGGTGGCGACGGCACGCTGAGCGAGGTCGCGGCTGCACTGGCGCGCCGCGACGCCGCTACCGACGCGCTGCCCTCGATCGCGCTGGTGCCGTTGGGCACCGCCAATGACTTCGCGAGCGCGGCCGGGATCCCCGACGCGCCGCTCGACGCCATGATGCTGGCGCTGCAGCAGCCGGCCACGCTGGTCGACCTGCTGCGCATCGAGGCCGACGACGGCGCGCACTGGGCCGCAAACCTGGCCAGCGGCGGGTTCGGCACGGATGTCACGGTGGAAACCAGCGAGGGCATGAAGAAGCTGCTCGGCGGTCTCGCGTACGTGGTCACCGGCATGGCCAAGCTCGGCCGCATCGATCCGGTCTCCGCGCGCTTCAAGGGCCCCGGATTCGAATGGAGCGGCGACTTCATCGCGCTCGGCCTTGGCAACGGGTCGCAGGCGGGCGGTGGCCAGGCGCTGTGTCCCGATGCGCTGGTCGACGATGGCCTGCTCGAGCTGACCATCGTCCCCACCCTCGAGGGCGAGGTGGCGGCGACCTTCGGCACGCTGCTGGCCGACGGCAGGCACGCCGCGCTCGATCGCGTCGCGGTGCGCACGCGCCTGCCCTGGGTGGAGGTGGCCTCCGACGCGCCGCTCACGCTGAACCTGGATGGCGAGCCGGTGACCTGCACGCACTTCCGCGTCGAATGCGTCGCCGCGCGCCTGCGCATGCACTTGCCGGACGGCAGCCCGCTGCTCTCCGCGAACAGGTCGCGCACACCATGACGCCCGACGAATTCCAGCGCCACGCCGATGCCGGCCACACCCGCATCCCGGTGATGCGCGAAGTGCTGTCGGACCTGGACACGCCGCTGTCGGTGTACCTGAAGCTGGCCGACGGCCCCAATACCTACCTGTTCGAGTCGGTGGAGGGCGGCGAACGCTTCGGCCGCTATTCCATCATCGGCCTGCCGGCGACGCGCGTGTACGCCTTCCACGGCCACGTGCTCAGCGTGCGCGAGCACGGCGAGGTGGTGGAAACGCGCGCGGTCGCCGATCCATTCGCCGAAGTCGAACACCTGCGCGCCGCGCATTCGGTGCCGCGCATCGCCGGGCTGCCGGGGTTCACCGGCGGCCTGGTGGGCTGGTTCGGCTTCGAGTGCATCGGCTACGTCGAGCAACGCCTCGATGGTGGCGACACGCCGGACGAGCTCGGCACGCCGGACATCCTGCTGATGGAGTCCGACGAGCTCGCGGTGTTCGACAACCTCAAGGGCCGCCTGTACCTGGTGGTGCACGCCGACCCGCGCGAGCCGCAGGCGCTGGCACGTGCCAACCGTCGCCTCGACGCGCTGGTGCATCGCCTGCGCAGCGGCGGCGCGGCGTACCCCGAAATGCTGCAGCCGGCGGCACTCGACGAGGCGGATTTCGTTTCCGGGTTCACACGTGACGGCTTCATCGATGCGGTGAAGCGCTGCCAGGAGTACATCGCCGCCGGCGACGTGTTCCAGGTGGTGCTGTCGCAGCGGCTGTCGGTGCCGTTCCACGCGCGCCCGGTGGATGTCTACCGCGCGCTGCGCGCGTTGAACCCGTCGCCGTACATGTATTTCCTCGACGTCGGCGGCACCCAGGTGGTGGGCAGCTCGCCGGAGATCCTGGTGCGCCAGCAGGGCGACCTGGTCACCGTGCGCCCGATTGCCGGCACCCGCCCGCGCGGCGCCACGCCGGAAGAAGACGCCGCGCTCGAGGCCGAGCTGCTGGCCGACCCCAAGGAGCGCGCCGAGCACCTGATGCTGATCGACCTCGGCCGCAACGACGTCGGCCAGGTCGCGCGCCCGGGCACGGTGGAGATGGGCGAGCGCTTCGTGATCGAGCGCTACAGCCACGTCATGCACATCGTCAGCGAGGTCACCGGGCGACTGCGCGACGGCCTGTCGTACACCGACGTGCTGCGCGCCACGTTCCCCGCCGGCACGGTGAGCGGCGCGCCCAAGATCCGCGCGCTGGAGATCATCCGAGAGCTCGAGCCGGTCAAGCGCAACGTGTACGCGGGCAGCATCGGCTACATCGGCTGGCACGGCGACGCCGATACCGCGATCGCCATCCGCACCGCGGTGATCCAGGACGGCCGCCTGCACGTGCAGGCCGGCGCCGGCATCGTCTACGACTCCGACCCGGTGAAGGAGTGGGAGGAGACGATGAACAAGGGGCGCGCGCTGTTCCGCGCGGTGGCGCAGGCGGCCGGCGGGCTGTAGCCGGCGCGAACGCGCGGTTTGGGTGAAAATGACCGATTCGCCGGCACGGATGCAGCCATGCTGCTGATGATCGACAACTACGACAGCTTCACCTTCAACCTCGTGCAATACCTGCAGGTGCTGGGTGCCGAGGTGCGCGTGGAGCGCAACGATGCGCTCGATGTCGACGCCATCGCGCGCATGGCGCCGGAGCACATCGTGCTGTCGCCAGGACCCTGCGCGCCCGACCAGGCCGGCATCTGCCTGGCGGTGATCGAGCAGCTCGGCCCGCGCATCCCGATCCTGGGCGTGTGCCTCGGCCACCAGGCCATCGGCCAGGCCTATGGCGGTCGCGTGGTGCGCGCCAAGCGGATCATGCACGGCAAGACCTCGCCGATCCGCCACACCGGCGCTGGCGTCTTCAGCAGCCTGCCGGATGGCTACGAGGCTACCCGCTACCATTCACTGGTGGTCGAGCAGCACAGCCTGCCGGACTGCCTGGAAGTCACCGCCTGGACCGACGACGCCGATGGCGGCCGCGAGGAGATCATGGGCCTCCGGCACCGCGAGCACCCGGTGCAGGGCGTGCAGTTCCATCCCGAATCGATCCTCAGCCAGCACGGCCACGCGCTGCTGCGCAACTTCCTCGAACAGGTTTGAAGCACACGATGTCCATCACCCCCCACGAGGCCCTGCAACGGACCATCGAGCACCGCGAGATCTTCGAAGACGAGATGGTCGACCTCATGCGCCAGGTGATGCGCGGCGACGTGTCGCCGCTGATGACCGCGGCGATCATCGTCGGCCTGCGGGTGAAGAAGGAAACGGTGGGCGAGATCACCGGCGCGGCGCGCGCGATGCGCGAGCTGGCGCTGAAGGTGGACGTGGCCGACCGTCGCCACCTGGTCGACATCGTCGGCACCGGCGGCGACGGCGCCAACACCTTCAACATCTCCACAGCGTCGAGCTTCGTGATCGCCGCGGCAGGCGGCAAGGTCGCCAAGCACGGCGGGCGCAGCGTGTCCTCCACCTCGGGCAGCGCCGATGCGTTCGAAGCCCTGGGCGTCACCATCGAGCTGCCGCCGGCGGGGGTGGCGGAATCGATCGCGCGCACCGGCATCGGTTTCATGTACGCACCGGCCTACCACCCTGCGATGAAGGTGGTGGCCCCGGTGCGCCGCGAGATGGGCGTGCGCACGCTGTTCAACATCCTCGGGCCGCTGACCAACCCCGCTGGCGCGCCCAACATTTTGATGGGCGTGTTCCATCCTGACCTTGTCGGCATCCAGGTGCGCGTGCTGCAGGAGCTGGGCGCCGAGCGCGCGCTGGTGGTCTGGGGCCGCGACGGCATGGACGAGATCTCGCTGGGCGCCGGGACCCTGGTCGGCGAACTGCGCGACGGCCAGGTGCGCGAGTACGAGATCCATCCCGAGGATTTCGGCATCGCCATGGCCGCCAGCCGCAACCTGCGCGTCGATGGCGCGGCGGCGTCGCGTGACATGGTGCTGGACGCGATCGGCAACGCCGACGGGCTCCCCGGCAGCATCGTGGCGCTGAACGCGGGTGCTGCGCTGTATGTCGCCGGGGTCGCCGCATCGATCGCCGAGGGCGTGGTGCTGGCGCGCGCCACCATTGCCTCGGGCGCGGCGCTGGCCAAGCTGCGCGAATTCGCGTCCGCCACCGCCGCCATCGCCGCCGCGACGCCCTGACACCGGCGCGCGCGGGGCCGGCGGCGCGGCCTGCGTGCTATTTTCAAGCCTTCGTGGCATCCGCGTGATGCCATCCATTGAACATCGCCATGGCGCCGGGGGCGCCTGGCCGGGAGTGTGTGCTGCATGTGTCCTAGCAAGGTCGCCGACGGCGAAGAGCGTGGCTGGATCGTTCCCATCGGCGGTGCCGAGGACAAGGAAACCGGGCGCAGGATCCTCAAGCGCTTCGTGGAGCTGTGTGGCGGCCGCGATGCCGACATCGCCATCATCCCCACCGCCAGCCGCCTGGCCGACACCGGGCCGCGCTACGAGGACCTGTTCAACCGGCTCGAGGCCGGACGCGCGCGCTCGGTGCCGTTCGCCTCGCGCGAGGACGGCGGGCGTGACGCCTACCTGCGGCAGCTGGAGGACGCCACCGGGGTGTTCATCACCGGCGGCAACCAGCTGCGCCTGTCGACCATCCTCGGCGGCACCGCGGCGGCCAAGCTGATCCGCGAACGCAATGCCAGCGGCGTGCATGTCGGCGGCACCAGCGCCGGCGCCAGCATCCTCAGCGAGCACATGATCGCGTTCGGCAAGGAAGGGTCGTCGCCGCGCGCCAGCAGCGTGCGGCTGGCGCCGGGCCTCGGCCTGACCAACCGCTTCATCATCGACCAGCACTTCCGCGAGCGCGACCGCCTCGGCCGGCTGGTGGCGGCGCAGGCCTACAACCCGTTCGCGATCGGCATCGGGCTCGACGAGGACACCGCGGCGTTCATCGCACCCGACAACACGCTCGAGGTCGAGGGCAGCGGTTCGATCACCGTGGTGGATGCCAGCGGCCTGCAGTTCTCGTCGATGGCCGAAGCCGGCCAGGATGATCCGGTGTGCCTGCTCGGCCTCACCGTACACATCCTGGTGGCGGGCGCCACCTACAACCTGCACACGCGCCGCGCGTCGCCCGGTACATTGGCCGACACCCACGATTGATCCAAACGCCACCTTGAAGGGAACCACATGCGCGTCCTGAACCGTTCCGTCTACGTCGGTCCATCGCTGTACGCGCACTTCCCGGTGATCCGCCTCGAGCTCGACCTGGGCCTGCTGGAGCAGTGGCCCACCGCGCGCCTGGGTGCCGGCTTCATCGACGGACTGGTCGCCGCGTTGCCGGGGCTGGCCGAACACGGCTGTTCGTACCGCGAACCCGGCGGCTTCCTGCGCCGGCTGCGCGAAGGCCAGGGCACCTGGCTCGGCCACGTGCTGGAGCACGTCGCGATCGAGCTGCAGAACGTCGCCGGCGAAGATGTCACGTTCGGCAAGACCCGCGGCATCGATGAGGACCGCCCGGGCGTCTACTCGGTGGTGTACGAGTACGCGCAGCGCGAAGAGGGCATCGCCGCCGGCGAGCTCGCGCTGAAGCTGCTGGAATCGCTGCTGCCCGAGGCACTGCGCACGCCGGGCAGCGTGCCCGATGGCTGGGAATGGGAGGAGGCGCTGACCGCGTTCATCCGCTACGCACAGCGACGCCAGCTGGGTCCCTCGACCGCATCCCTGGTGCGTGCCGCCGAGGAGCGCGATATCCCCTGGATGCGCCTCAACGAGCAGTCGCTGGTGCAGTTCGGCCACGGCAAGTACCAGCAGCGCATCCAGGCCACGGTCACCGGGCGCACCTCGCACATCGCCGTGGAGCTTGCCGGCGACAAGGAGGAAACCAACAAGATCCTCGGCGCGCTGGGCCTGCCGGTGCCGCGTCAGATCATGGCCAACAGCCAGACCGACGCCATCAAGGCGGCGAACCGCCTTGGTGGGTCCGTGGTGCTGAAGCCGTGGAACGGCAATCACGGCCGCGGCATCACCATCGACGTGCGCGGCGACGACGCCATCCGTGACGCATTCAACGTCGCGCGCGAGCATTCGCGCTCGGTGATCGTGGAGACCTTCCAGCCCGGCGACGACCACCGCCTGCTGGTGGTTGACGGCGAACTGGTCGCCGCCACCCGGCGTACGCCCGGCCACGTGGTGGGCGACGGCCGCAGCACCATCGCCGAGCTGGTGGAGGTGGTGAACCAGGATCCACGGCGTGGCGTGGGCCACGAGAAGGTGCTGACGCGGCTCGAGCTCGACGACGCGGCGGCACTGATGATGGAGCGCGTGGGCATGGCCGCGGACTCGGTGCCCGCCGAAGGCGAGGTGGTGTACCTGCGCGCAACCGCCAACCTGTCCACCGGCGGCACCGCCACCGACGTCACCGACACCATCCATCCAGACAACCGCGACATGGCCGAGCGCGCGGTGCGTGCGATCGGGCTGGACGTCGGCGGCGTGGATTTCATCACGCCCAACATCAACGAGAGCTACCGCACCATCGGCGGCGCGATCTGCGAGGTCAACGCCGCACCCGGGTTCCGCATGCACGTGGCGCCCAGCGAGGGCACGCCGCGCGATCCGGCCGGGCGCGTGATCGACATGCTGTTCCCGACCGGCGCATCGACGCGCGTGCCGATCGCGGCCATCACCGGCACCAACGGCAAGACCACCACCGCGCGCATGCTGGCGCACATCACCAAGATGGCCGGCTACACGCCCGGGCTCACCACCACCGACGGCGTGTACATCGACGGCCAGCGCACCGTGGAGGGCGACATGACAGGGCCGACCTCGGCGCGCATGGTGCTGCGCGACCCGCAGATCGACATGGCGGTGCTGGAGACAGCGCGCGGCGGGCTGCTGCGCGCCGGCATGGGCGTGCGCCACATCGACGTGGGCGCGGTGCTCAACGTTGCCGCCGACCACCTCGGCCTGAAGGGCATCGATACGCTGGAACAGCTCGCCGAGGTCAAGCGCGTGGTGGTGGAGGTGGCACGCGAATGCGCGGTGCTCAACGCCGACGACCCGCAGGTGCTGCGCATGTCGGCGTACACCGATGCGCGCAGCATCTGCTACGTGACCATGAATCCCTCGCATGCGCTGGTCCGCGAGCACATCCGCGCCGGTGGCCGCGCCTGCGCGCTGGAAGCCGGCGTCAACGGGCAGATGGTCACGCTGTACGACAAGGGCGCGCACCTGCCGCTGATGTGGACGCACCTCATACCGGCGACGCTCGAGGGCCGCGCGCTGCACAACGTGCAGAACGCGATGTTCGCCGCGGCCATGGCCTATGCGCTCGGCATCAAGCTCGATGCCATCCGCCAGGGCCTGCGCACCTTCGACTCCACGTTCTTCCAGGCGCCGGGGCGCATGAACGTGTTCGAGGAGCATCCGTTCAAGGTGGTGATGGACTACGCGCACAACGCCCACGCGGTGGCGATGATGGCCGGGCTGGCGCAGCGGCTTGACGTGGCCGGGCGCCGGATCGTGGTCGTCGCCGGGCCGGGCGACCGCCGCGACGAGGACCTGGTGGCGATCGCCGGCAGCGTGGCCGGCAAGTTCGACCACTACATCGTGCGCCGCGACGACGGCCTGCGCGGCCGCGACGGCGACGAGGTGCCGCGCATCATCGCGGACGCGTTGCGCGCCGCCGGCGTGGGCGACGCCATGATCAGCGTGATCCCCGACGAGCAGGCCGCCGTGGATGCCGCGCTGCGCATGGGCCGCCCTGGCGACCTGGTGCTGGTGCTGGCCGACGCGCTGACCCGCACCTGGAAGCAGATCACCAAGTTCCGCGCCGATGGCGAGGCACCGCCCGCGCCGGTGCGCGTCGAGCCGCCGACGCTGTCGGAGTCCGAGCACGACGCGGCGACGGTCGCGGCGATGGACGGCGTGGTGCGCGACGAACGCGGCCTGGTATTCGAGCGTGAAGAGAGCGACTGACGATGAGCGCAGGCGGGCACTGACGTGGTGGACGCATTCGAGGACTCGCGCCGGCTGACCGGTGCGAATGTCTATTTCGCCGGCCCCGGCGCCGCGCTGGAAACGGTGACCGGGCCCACGGTGGATGCCGCGACGCTCGCGCGCTGGGCCGGCAACATCGCCGCCGCGCGCGTGGCGCTCGGCTGGCCCGCTGGCGCGGTGCTGGCGCGTCCGCATGCCAGCGGCGCCTCGCTCGCGTTCGAGGCGCCGTTCGACCAGCTGTATGCCGCCACCGAGGTCAACGAGTGGGCGTGGTCCGCCGCGGTGGCGTCCACCGGTGGCCAGGCGGGCGACGAGGCCATGGCGCCGGGGCACGCGTCGCATCGCGATGCAGACGGCGCGCTGCACACCCTGCGCGCGGTGGCCGCGGCCGAGGCCAATCCACGGCTTGTGGCGCTGCGTGCCGCGGCGCACGCGCGCGGTCTGCCGTTCCTGTCCGACGACGACGAAGCCACGGTGGGCGCGGGCAGTGGCGCGGCGACCTGGCCGGTGCGCGCGCTGCCGTCGGCGGATGCAGTCGACTGGGCCGCGGTGCACGACACTCCCTGCGCGCTGGTCACCGGCTCCAACGGCAAGACCACCACCGTGCGCCTGGTGGCGGCGATGGCGCGCGCGCATGGCTGGTTGACCGCGCACAGCTGCACCGATGGCGTGTTCTTCGACGGCGTGGAACTGGAGTCCGGCGACTACTCCGGCCCGACCGGCGCGCGCACCGCGCTGCGCCAGCCTCGGGCCGAGGCCGCGGTGCTGGAAACCGCGCGCGGCGGCCTGCTGCGCCGCGGCCTGGCCGTGGAGCGCGTACGTGCGGCGGTAGTGACCAATGTCAGCGAGGACCACTTCGGCGAGTACGGCGTGCACGGACTGGCCGACCTCGCGCGGGTCAAGCTCACCGTGGCGCGTGCCGTGGCCGATGACGGCCTGCTGGTGCTCAACGCCGACGACGCGCTGCTGCGCGAGCTCGGCGCCGACAGCAGCCGGCCACTGGGCTGGTTCGCGCTGGATGCGGGGGCGCCATGGCTGGTGGCGCATCGCGCCCGCGGCGGCGCGACCTGCGGCGTGCACGCCGGTCGCCTGCAGCTGCACTGGCGGAGCCGGGACCACGACCTCGGCGCGGTGGCCGACATGCCGCTGGCGCTGGGCGGCCGCGCCACCTACAACGTCGCCAACATTGCCGCCGCGAGCCTCGCGGCGTCGGCCATGGGCGTGCCGCCGGCGACGATCGCGTCCGCGCTGGCGCGCTTCGGTGCCGGCAGCGGCGACAACCCCGGGCGCCTGCAGCATTGGCGCTTCGACACGCTCGATGTGTTCGTCGACTACGCGCACAACCCCGAGGGCCTGCACGGCTTCCTGCGCGCGATCGGCGCGGACCGGCGCACCGGTCGCCTGGCGATGATCCTCGGCCACGCCGGCAACCGCGAGGATGCCGACCTGCGAGCGGTGGCCGCCACCGCGGCGGCCTACCGCCCGGAGCTGGTGGTGCTGAAGGACATCGGCGGCTACGAGCGCGGCCGTACCGCGGGCGAGGTGGCCGGTATCATGCGTGCCACGCTGATTGCTTCGGGCGTCGGCACGGACGCAATCGAGACCCGTCTCGACGAGGTCGAGGCCGCGCGCCGACCGCTCGAATGGGCGCGTGCCGGTGACCTGCTCGCGCTGCCGGTGCATGAACTTTCCGCGCGTGCCTGCGTGGTCCACCTGCTCGACGCGCTGCACGCGCAGGGCTGGCGGGCCGGCCAGCCGCTGCCCCCGAGAGAGGACGACATGCCATGAACGAACCCCGCCAGGACGTGCTGCGACGCATCCTCGCGCGCAAGGTGGAGGAAGTCGCCGAGCGCAGCGCCCGCGTGCCGCGCGAAGCGCTCGCCGCGCGCCTCGCCGACGCGCCCCCGGTGCGCGGCTTCGCGGCGGCCATCGAGCGCGTCGCCGCCTCGGGCCGTTCCGCGGTGATCGCCGAGGTCAAGAAGGCCAGCCCGTCGAAAGGCGTGATCCGCGCCGACTTCGATCCCGCGGCGATCGCGCGCAGCTACGAAGCCGGCGGCGCCGCCTGCCTGTCGGTGCTCACCGACATCGACTTCTTTCAGGGCGCCGATGCCTACCTGCAGGCCGCGCGCGACGCCTGCAGCCTGCCGGTGTTGCGCAAGGACTTCATCGTCGATGCGTACCAGGTCGACGAGGCACGCGTGCTCGGTGCCGATTGCGTGCTGTTGATCGTCGCCGCGCTCGACGACGCGCTGCTCGCCGCGCTCAGCGCGCAGGCGTTGTCGCTGGGCATGGACGTGCTGGCCGAGGTGCACGACGCCGACGAGTTCGCGCGCGCGCTGCGGCTGCCCGCAGTCGACGGCCGCGCGCCGCTGCTCGGGGTCAACAACCGCGACCTGCGCAGCTTCGAGGTGTCGCTGGACACCAGCGAGGCGCTGGCCGGCAGCGTGCCCGCGGGCCGGCGGCTGGTGTCGGAGAGCGGCATCATGACCACGGCCGATGTTTCGCGGCTGCGCGCGGCGGGCGTCGAGGCGTTCCTGGTCGGCGAGGCGTTCATGCGCGCAGACGACCCGGGCGAGGCGCTGCGCGCGCTGTTCGCGGCATGAGCAGCGTCGACCAACCGGACACGGCGCGCGGCGTGCCGCGCGCGGACGCGCCGCTGGTGGTGTTCGACTTCGACCACACCCTGTACGACGGCGACTCCGGCAGCCACCTGTTCGCCTGGCTGATCCGCCGCAGTCCCTGGCGCACGGCGCTGGCGCTGGTGATGGCGCCGGTGTTCGCGCCGATGGTGGCGTTCCTGCCGACCCGCCGCGTCGGCATCTCGGCGTTCGTCTGGGCCGGCACGGTCGGCTTCCATCGCCGTCGCGACCTCGATGACCTGATCGACACCTACGTCGACGGGCACGTCGAAGCCATCCGCGCCAAGCTGCTGCCGGTGGCGCTGGCGGTGATGCAGGCGCATCGCGAACGCGGTGACCGCGTGGTGGTGGCGACCGGCGCGCCGCCGGAACTGGCGCGCGCCATCCTCGCGTTCGTGGCCCACGAGGACGTGCCGGTGGTCGGCACGCTCGCCGGGCCGCGCTTTGGCGCGGTGGTCGCGGTGCGCCACTGCCACAACGAGGAAAAGATGCGCATGCTGCGCGAGCGTGGATGGGGCGACATCGCCATCGCCTATTCCGACTCCAGTGCGGACCTGCCGCTGCTGCGCGCCGCGCGCTCGCCGGTGGTGGTCAATCCCAAGCCCGGCGCGGTGGCGCTGTTCCGGCGCGAACTGCCGGCCGGCACGCCGATCCTCAACTGGGGTTGCCCGGACCGCGCGGGTGATCCGGTGCCGGCTCAGGCGACGAACAGCGCGCGGTAGATCTGGAAGCCGCTGATCGCCAGCACCAGCCCGCCGACGGCGAACAGCACCAGGCGCTCGCGCACGTGGCGCACCATCAGCGCCGAGACCGGTGCGGCGACCACCCCGCCGATCAGCAGGCCAAGGGTGATCTTCCAGTGTTCCAGGCCGATGGACAGCAGGAACGTCACCGAGATCGCCAGGGTGACCATGAACTCCGAGGCGCTGACGGTGCCGATGCTGGTCCGCGCCTCGCCACCGCGCGCAAGCAGGGTGGAGGTGGCGATCGGCCCCCAGCCACCGCCGCCGATGGCGTCGAACAGGCCGGCGAAGAAGCCGAGCACGCCGACGCGCTTCACGCGGCTGCGCGGCACCAGGCGCCCGCCGGCGCGCAGCAGGATCAGCAGCGCCAGCACCAGCAGGTAGCCGTGGATCCATGGCTTGATCGCGTCGCCGTCGATGCGGCTGAGCGCGTAGGCGCCGATCACCCCGCCCACCACGCCCGGCACCGCCAGGCGCAGCATCAGCTTGCGGTCGACATTGCCCATCGCGCCGTGCGCGGCGCCGGAGACCCCGGTGGTGAACACTTCGGCGGTATGCACGCTGGCGCTGACCGCCGCCGGCGGCATGCCCATCGCCAGCAGGATCGAGGACGACACCAGCCCGTAGGCCATGCCCAGCGCGCCATCGACCAGCTGCGCGCACAGGCCGATGGCCACGAACATCGCGAAATCTGCGCCCAGCAGGTCCATGCACCTCCCGTCGCGCCAGGCGCGTGGTTCAGGGGCTCAGGATAGCGGGGCGGCGGTGACGGGCGCCGCCTTGGATCAAGCGTCGCCGAGGCGTTTGACGAAGCGCACCGTGCCGTCGCCGAAGCCGCAGGCCTGGTAGAACGCGTGCGCGTCACTGCGCTGCGACCCGCTGCTGAGTTCGATGCGCGCGGCCCCGGCGGCGCGTGCGCGGCGCTCGGCTTCGCGCAGCAGCTGGCGGCCCAGGCCGCGGCCCTGCGCGCCGGCGGTCACCACCAGCGCGGTGATCCGGCAGGTGATGGTGTCCAGCGGCAGGTAATACATGAAGTCGAGCGCCACCAGGCCGCAGACCACGCCGCCGCAGCGCGCGACCACCAGCGCCTGGCGGTCGTCGCCGACGATCGCGGCGATGCGCCTGGCGGCATCGGCGCGGTCGCAGGGGTAGCCCATCTCGCAGAGCAGGGCGGCGACGTCGTCGGCGTCGATCGACGACGCGCTGCGCAGGTCGGCCTCCGGCAGGGTGCCGCGGGATTCGAAATGCGCCGGCACGCGGGGCTCAGCGCGTGCCGTACAGCACGACGGTCTTGCCGCGGGCGTGCAGCTTGCCGTCGATCTGCAGCTTCTTCAGCACGCGGCCGGCCATCTCGCGCGAGCAGCCGACC
The DNA here is from genome assembly GCF_014764385.1 of Luteimonas sp. MC1825. Lineage (NCBI taxonomy): Bacteria > Pseudomonadati > Pseudomonadota > Gammaproteobacteria > Lysobacterales > Lysobacteraceae > Luteimonas > Luteimonas sp. MC1825. Next base: position 486,417 of record NZ_CP061714.1, read on the forward strand.
AGGCGGGCGAGCTCCTGGCGAGAGACGCGCAGCTGGGTGCCGTCGGGATGGCTCATCGCCTCGGGCTCCTTCGTCAGGTCGTGCAGCGTGCGCACGATGCGATCGGTGACGTCGAGGAAGGCGAGGCGCCCGGCCTTGCGGCTGGTGTCGAGCAGGCGCCGCGACAGCTGCGCGCCGATCGAATACATGATCTGCGTGGCATCTCCGGACAGCGATCCCTCGAACAGCTGGTACAGGCGCTCGTAGCTGATCTCGGCGAGTTCGGTCTGCGTGCGGGTGCGCAGGATCACCTCGCGCACGTCGGATTCGATGAACAGGCCCATCTCGCCGACGAACTCGCCCGCCCCGAAGTAGCCGAGGATCAGTTCGCGACCATCGTCCTCCTCGGTGATGATGCTGACCGAGCCGTTGATGACGTAATACATGGTGCCGGCCTGGTCGCCCGGGCGGAACACCTCGGTGCGCGGCGGATAGCGTCGGCGGTGGCAGTGCGCCAGGAAACGTTCGATCGTCGCCGGCGACGGCATGAGTGGATGCAGGGGGCGTCTATAGGTACTGAGGATGGCCACAGGGCTTGTATTCATGGGCAGGGTGAACGGGGGATTCAGGGAGAGTAGGCCGTTCGACCCCCGCGGGCAAACCCGTTGTGCCCCGATATGCGGCCCCAAGCCGGCGGCGGGTCGCCCCCCGGGGCGCGATGCCGCATAATCGCGCACTTTCCGCCGAACCTGGATCCGATGCCGTGGTCAAGCCGCTCCCCCGCCTGAAGCTCCAGGGGTTCAACAACCTCACCAAGGCGCTTTCCTTCAACATCTACGACGTCTGCTACGCGGTGTCCGAAGAAGAGAGGCAGCGCTACATCGAGTACATCGATGAGGAATACAACGCCGACAGGCTCACCCAGATCCTGACCGACGTCGCCGAGATCATCGGCGCCAACATCCTCAACATCGCCCGCCAGGACTACGACCCGCAGGGCGCGTCGGTGACGATCCTGATCTCGGAGCAGCCGGTGATCGACAAGGCGGCGGCCAAGGGCGTGATCTCCGACGCCGTGGTCGCGCACCTGGACAAGAGCCACATCACCGTCCACACCTATCCCGAGACGCACCCGCAGGCGGGCATCGCGACCTTCCGCGCCGACATCGACGTGGCCACGTGCGGCGTGATCTCGCCGCTGAAGGCGCTGAACTACCTGATCGAGAGCTTCGAGTCGGACATCGTCATCGCCGACTACCGCGTGCGCGGCTTCACCCGCGACATCAAGGGCAAGAAGCACTTCATCGACCACAAGATCAACTCGATCCAGGATTACCTGGCCAAGAACGTCAAGTCGCGCTACGAGATGTTCGACGTCAACGTCTACCAGGAAAACATCTTCCACACCAAGATGCACCTGAAGGACTTCGACCTCGACCAGTACCTGTTCGAGGAGAAGGCGCGCAACCTGTCGTTCAAGGAGCGCATGAAGATCGAGGCGCTGCTCAAGCGCGAGATCGAGGAGCTCTTCCACGGCCGCAACCTGGTGGAGTGACGAGGAACCGCCGCGATGGCCTGGATCCACCTGCTGCTCGCCGGCCTGTTCGAGATCGGCTTCGCGATCGGCCTCAAGTACACCGAAGGCTTCACCCGCCTGTGGCCCAGCGTCTGGACGGTGACCACCGCCGCGATCAGCCTGTGGCTGTTGACCCAGGCGCTGAAGGTCATCCCGGTGGGCACGGCCTATGCCATCTGGACCGGCATCGGCGCCGTGGGCGTGGTGACGATCGGCATCCTGGCGCTGGGCGAAAGCGCATCGCCTGCGCGCCTGGCGTGCATCGCCCTCATCGTGGGCGGCGTGGTCGGGCTGAAGGTGGTTTCGGCCTGACGCAAGCCGGCGGTCAGATCCGGTAAGCGACGGTCTTCATGAGCTTCGACGCCACGGCCATCAAGGTCGGGATCGGCTGCGGCAGCAGGCGCGCGCCGGCGGCTTCGGCGTTGTCGGCGTGGCGGGCCTCGTCGGCCTTCATGACCTCGAGGATCGCGCGGCTGCGCAGGTCGGCCTCGGGCAGGGTGCGCAGGTGCTCTTCGAGATGCGCCTCGACCTGGCGCTCGGTTTCGACCACGAAGCCGAGGTTCCAGCCGTCGCCGCGCAGCCCGGCCAGCAGGCCGATGGCGTAGCTGCCCGCATACCACAGCGGGTTGAACAGGCTGGGCCGGCTGTCGAGTTCGCGCAGCCGGTCGTCGCACCAGGCGAGGTGATCGGTTTCCTCCTGCGCCGCCTCGAGCAGGTGCGCGCGCGTGGCGGCGTCGCGGGCCACCGTCGCCTGCCCGACATACAACGCCTGCGCGCAGACCTCGCCGACATGGTTGATGCGCATCAGTCCCGCCGCGTGGCGGCGCTCGGGCTCGTCCAGCACCACCTCGGCGTGGTCCGCGCCGGGGTTGCGGCGCTCGGCACGCGGCCGTCCGGCAACGGTTTCCAGTGCGTTCTGGGCATCCGCCAGCAGGCGGTCAAGCGGGGAGAGGGTGCGCGTGGTCATGCCGGCATTGTGCGCCCGCCGATCGGCGCCGGCCACCGGCCGAAGGGCCAGCCAACCTCCAACTTGCGGCGAACGCGGCCGGCCGGTACAATTCCGCCTCTTGCGTTCCCGGAACGTGAAAACGCGTGGCGAAGTTCCCGGCCCAGGCCCGGAACCAACCCGACCAGTCACCCCTGAGAGTTCCCGATGAAAACCTTTATTGCCAAGAACGAGACCGTCCAGCGCGACTGGTTCATCGTCGATGCCACCGGCAAGACCCTTGGCCGCCTGAGCACCGAAATCGCGCGCCGCCTGCGTGGCAAGCACAAGCCCGTCTACACCACCCACGTCGACACCGGCGACTACATCATCGTGGTCAACGCCGAGAAGATCCACGTGACCGGCAACAAGCTGGCCGACAAGATGTACTACCGCTTCACCGGTTACATCGGCAACCTCAAGTCCGAGTCCCTGGCGCAGGCGCTGCAGCGCCACCCGGAGCGCGTGATCGAGCATTCCGTCAAGGGCATGCTGCCGAAGAACACCCTCGGCCGTGCGATGTACAAGAAGCTCAAGGTCTACAAGGGTGCCGAACATCCGCACGCCGCCCAGCAGCCGCAAGTCCTGGATATCTGAACATGGCAATCACCCAGAATTACGGCACCGGCCGTCGCAAGTCCTCCACCGCCCGCGTGTTCCTGCGCCGCGGTACCGGCACCATCACCGTCAATGAGCGTCCGCTCGACGAGTTCTTCGGCCGCGAGACCGCGCGCATGATCGTGCGCCAGCCGCTCGAGCTGACCAAGAACACCGAGAGCTTCGACATCTACGTGACCACGCACGGCGGCGGCACCACCGGCCAGGCCGGCGCCATCCGCCTGGGCATCGCCCGCGCGCTGGTGGAGTACGACGAGACCCTCAAGACCGAACTGCGCAAGGCGGGCTTCATGACCCGTGACGCGCGCGAAGTCGAGCGCAAGAAGGTCGGCCTGCACAAGGCACGTCGCGCCACCCAGTTCTCGAAGCGCTGATCGAGGTATTCAGGATCGCCTCGCGCGATCCTGCGTTACAATTTGCTCCATAGCCCCGTCGCCAAGCGGTAAGGCACCTGACTCTGACTCAGGCATTCGGAGGTTCGAATCCTTCCGGGGCTGCCATATCCAAGCTAGGCCCGAAGCCCGCCACGTGCGGGCTTCGTCCTTTCCGCCTGCCGGAGTCCGCACATGGCCATGACCTTCCCCCCGCCGTATACCGCCGAGGACGGCGTGCTGGCGGCGCTGCGCGATGACGGGTATGCCGTACTCTCGCCCGCGATGGTCGCCGCACTTGCGGGCATGACGCCGATGGACGTCGCCGGCCTGCAGGTCGGCTGGAGCGACCTGCCGCTCGACGGCTACCTGCGCGACGGCGGCAGCTATCGGCGGCGCCGGCATTCCTGCTTCATCGTCGACGGCGAGGGCGCGCATCTCGCCCCGCATCGCGCGCACTGGCAGTCGCTCGACTACAACGCACTGCATGGCGGCATGGAGCGCATGTACCAGCCGCTTTCGCCGGGTGTGGTGGGAAGGCCTGCCTGGCCGCGGCTGCTGGAAGCGTTGGGCGCGCTGTTTTCGCAGGTCCGCGCCGCCATTCCGTGGTACGTGGAAGCGCACCAGTTCCGCATCGACACCAGCGACGGCATCGGCCGGCCCACGCCCGAGGGCGCGCATCGCGACGGCGTCGATTTCGTCGCCGTGTTCGTCGTCGAGCGCCACGGCATCAAGGGTGGCGAGACCCGCGTGTTCGATGCCGCCGGCCCCGACGGCCACCGCTTCACGCTCGAGGACCCGTGGTCGCTGCTGCTGCTGGACGACACCCGCATGATCCACGAGTCGACCCCGATCCAGCCGCTCGACGCAGACGCCACCGGCCACCGCGACACCCTCGTCCTGACCTACCGGGCAGGTGCGTTCCAGGGTGAGGATTGAGAGCAGAAAATGCTCTCCCCACACGCCACCCACCGCCCCGCTACAATCGGCGGATTGTGGCTTTCGCGGAGCGGTGATGAAGCTGGGTTCTTTGAAAGAGGGCGGCCGCGACGGCACGCTGGTGGTGGTGTCGCGTGATCTCGCGCGTGCCGTGCGCGCGACCGGGATCGCGCCGACCCTGCAGCAGGCGCTCGAGGACTGGTCCAACATCGCGCCGCGCCTCGTGGCGCTGTCCGACGCGCTCAACGCCGGCGACGCCGATGGCGCCTTCGACGTGGAACCGGCGCAGCTTGCAGCCCCGTTGCCACGCGCCTACGAATTCCTCGATGGCAGCGCCTACCTGCCGCACGTGGCGCGCGTGCGCCGTGCGCGTGGTGCCGAGGTGCCCGAGAGCTTCTACACCGATCCGCTGATGTACCAGGGGACCAGCGCCGGCTTCCTCGGCCCGCGCGACCCGGTGCGGGTGACCAGCGAAGAACACGGCATCGACCTCGAGGCCGAGATCGTGGTGGTCACCGACGACGTGCCGATGGCGGTCACGCCGGAGCAGGCCGCCGGGCATATCCAGCTGATCGGACTGGTCAACGACGTCAGCCTGCGCAACCTGATCCCGGGCGAGCTGGCCAAGGGCTTCGGGTTCCTGCAGTCCAAGCCGCGTTCGGCGCTGTCGCCGGTGTTCGTGACGCCCGACGAGCTCGGCGACGCGTGGCGCGGCAGCAAGCTGCACCGGCCGCTGGTCACCCATGTCAACGGCGCATGGTTCGGCGCACCGGAGGCCGGCGTCGACATGCAGTTCGATTTCGCGCAATTGGTCGCGCATGCGGCCAGGACGCGGCCGCTGTCGGCGGGCACCCTCGTCGGCTCCGGCACCATCGCCAACGAGGACACCACGCTCGGCGCATCGTGCTTCGCCGAGAAGCGGACCGTCGAGGCGCTGGAGCACGGCCAGCCGCTCACGCCGTTCATGAGCTTTGGCGACAGCGTGCGCATCGAGATGTTCGATGCCGCGGGCGAGACGATCTTCGGTGCCATCGAGCAGCGGATCGAGCACCAGGGCGCACCCTGAGGGACGCCAGCGGCGCGCCGGCCCCGCCCAGGCGGGAAGATTTGGGGAACGGGGGGAGGAGTGGCCAGGTGGCGACCGTGAATGAATCCTTGTGCCTGCATTCGTACTGGCGCTCCAGCGCCGCGTATCGCGTGCGCATCGGCCTGAACATCAAGGGGCTGCCCTACGACATCGCCCCGGTGCACCTGGTCCGCGACGGTGGCGAACAGCACAAGCCCGACTTCGCGGCCATGAACCCGCAGCAGCTCGTGCCGGTGCTGCAACACGGCCAGCGCATGCTGCGCCAGTCGCTGGCGATCCTCGAGTACCTGGACGAGATGTGGCCCACGCCGCCACTGCTGCCGTCCACCGCGCGCGACCGCGTCCGCGTGCGCGGCCTGGCGCAACTGGTGGCGTGCGACATCCATCCGCTCAACAACCTGCGCGTGCTGCAGTACCTCGAGCGCGACTGGGGCGTGCCCGGCGCGGAGCGCGACGTGTGGGTGAAGCACTGGATCGTCGAGGGCTTCCGCGCGCTCGAGGCGCTGCTGGCCGGCAATGTCTCGACCGGCGAATACTGCGACGGCCACGCGCCGGGCCTGGCGGACTGCTGCCTGGTGCCGCAGGTCTACAACGCGCGCCGGTTCGGCGTGGACATGGCGGCGTTCCCGATCATCGCGCGCATCGAGCAACACTGCCTGCAACTTCCGGCATTCGACGCCGCGCGCCCCGAGCGCCAGCCCGACGCGCCCGAAATGGCCTGACGCCTCAGTGCGAGGCGTGGCCGGTGTCGAAGACGTCGGCGTAGGGGTCGTGCTCGTCGCCGCCTTCGGACAGGCGGAACTTGAGGTCCAGGCCGTCGCGCGAGTCGGCTGCCCGCAGCGCGGTCTCGCGCTCGATGCGGCCGTCCTTGAACAGCCGGAACAGGCACTGGTCGAACGACTCCATGCCTTCCTCCAGCGACTCCTCCATCGCCTGCTTGATCTCGTGCACCTGGCCGCGGCGCAGCAGGTCGCGGATCATCGGCGTGTTGATCAGCACTTCGGTGGCCGGCATCCGGCGACCGTCGGTGCCCACGACAAGGCGCTGCGAGACCACCGAACGCAGGTTCAGCGCCAGGTTCATCAGCACGTTCTTGTGCGCCGCCTCGGGGAAGAAATTGAGGATGCGCTCGATGGTCTGGTCGGCGTTGTTGGAGTGCAGCGTGGCCAGGCAGATGTGGCCGGTCTCGGCGAACGCGATCGCGGCCTCCATCGTGGTGGCGTCGAGGATCTCGCCGATCAGGATGACGTCCGGCGCCTCGCGCATCGCGTTCTTCAGCGCGTTGTGGAAGGCGTGGGTATCGATGCCGACCTCGCGCTGGTTGACGATCGACTTCTTGTGCCGGTGCAGGTATTCGATCGGATCCTCGATGGTGAGGATGTGCCCCGGGGTGGTGCTGTTGCGGTAATCGATCATCGACGCCAGCGTGGTCGACTTGCCCGAGCCGGTGGACCCGACGATCAGCACCAGGCCACGCGGGGCCATGATGATGTCCTTCAGCACGGACGGCAGCTGCAGCTCCTCGATCGAGGGGATGGTGCTGCGGATCGCACGGATCACCATGCCGACCTCGCCGCGCTGCTTGAACACGTTGACGCGGAAGCGCCCGGAGTCGGCCAGCGACAGCGCCATGTTGAGCTCCAGCTCGCGCTCGAACTGCGGCACCTGGCCTTCGTCCATCAGCGAGTAGGCGATCTTCTTCACCATGCCGGGAGGCAGGCCGGTATTGCCGAGCGGGTAAAGCTTGCCTTCGACCTTGATGTACACCGGCGCACCGGTGGTCAGGAACATGTCGGAGGCATTCTTTTCCGTCATCAGCTTGAGGAAATAGCCGATGTCCATTGCCGATATCCCCTGTCGCGCCGCGCCGGCACGTTGCGTACCGGGCGGATGCTGATAACAATGGCCGCGCGATCCCCCAATCGGCACGACCCCCTATGCGCACAAGCTTCGCACAATTCAAGACGGCCCTGCATGGCCTGTGTCTCGTTCCGGTGCTCGTACTCGGGGCCTGCGCGAGCCTGCCACCACCCACGGCCGAACTCACCACCGCGCAACAGGCGGTCTCGCGCGCCGATGCCGCCGATGCCCAGCAGTACGCGCCGGAGGAGCTCGAGCGCGCACGCACCGCGCTGAGCCGCGCCCAGTCGGCGATGGCGGCCGGCCAGGAGCGTGACGCTCGCGTGCTGGCGCAGCTGGCGGCGGCTTCGGCCGACCTCGCCAAGGCCCGCAGCGAGCAGGCGCAGACCGCATCCGCGCTTGCACAGCGCCGCAGCGAGGTGGCCGGCCTGCGCCAGCGCCTCGGCATGGAGGGCACGCCATGACCCGCATCATCGCCGCCACGGCCATCGCCATCGCACTGCTGGCGACGCCGGCCATGGCGCAGGTCCAGCCGCGCGGGCAGGCGCCGGCGCGCACGCAGGCCGCGAGCGAACTGGCGCGCCTGGAGTCCCGCCTGCAGGCGCTCGACACCGATCCCGTACGCAACACGCTGGCCGCGTACGAGCGTCTCCAGGCCCGCCAGGCGGTGGATGCGCTGGCGGCCGCAAGGAGCGGCCAGGGGCGCACGGACGCACGCCAGGTCGCCGAATGGCGGGTCGAGACCGCGGAAATCGCGGTAGGCAACGCCGTCGACCGGCGCGAGCTCGATCGCCTCGAGCGCGAACGCAGCGAACTGCTGGTGGAAGCCAGCCGCCAGGATGCCGCCCGCGCCCGCGCGGAGGCCGAGCGGCTGCGCATCCAGGCCCAGGTGCAGGCCGAGGAGGCCGAGCGCCTGCGCCTGGCGGCCGAGGAGGAATCCAGCGCCCGCCAGCAGGTGGAAGGCGTGCTGGACGACGTGGCCGGCGCACAGGCCGCCAAGCTGCGTGCGGCGCGACAGCGCGAAGCCGAGCTCAAGCGCCAGGAAGCCGAGCTGATGCGGGATGTGCCGGGTCCCGCCAGGCGCCCGCGCTGACGCCCGCAAGCACCCCGGAAGCGGGTCCGGGCGGCCGCCTGTCCGGCGGCTGTCCGCACCCTCCGCGGCGGCCTTGCCCCCCCAGGTCGGGAGGAGTAGGGTCGGTCCTGCAGGCGGCGACCACCTACGGTGAGGCCGCCTGGCGGAGCGGAAGGGTGACGTGACGGAATCGTGCGACTCCAACGGGAATGTCGCCGCGGGCAAGGCCCCGCGGACGTTCCCGAGGGGGCGTCCGGAACGCGCCGGTCCAGCTTCAAACGATACGCCTCGGGCCGCAGGGTCCGGGGCGTTTTTGCATGTCCGCGCGGAGGGCCGCGCGGGCCACAGCTGAAAGGAGGTCTCCATGTTCGAAGGTCAACCGCAGGCGGAAATGGACGAGCTGTTCAAGTCCAACCCGGAGTTCCGCCAGCTCTACCACCGGCACAAGGAACTCGACAAGAAGGTGCTCGACGCGGAACTCGGCGTTCTGCCGATCGATGACACCAGGCTGGCGCAGATGAAGCGCGAAAAGCTCGTCGCCAAGGACCGCCTGGCGCAGATGTTCGACACATTGACCCACTGATTCCACTCCCCCCACGCCGTAACCAGGCAAGCGTGCGCGGCGGCGGCCATCCTCGTCGGTCGCCGCCGCGCACGCGCCACCTGCCGGGGCCACGCAACGGACCGCGACGCGCGATGCGATAATCGCCGCCCCGTTACGTGAGGCCGTCCGGCATGCCCATCCACGATTCCGTCCTCGGACTCATCGCCGATACCCCCATCGTCAAGGCCAGGCGCCTGGATGCGGGTTGCTGCGAGCTGTACTTCAAGCTCGAAAGCCAGAACCCCGGTGGTTCGATCAAGGACCGCATCGGCATGAGCATGATCGAGGCCGCCGAGGCGCGCGGCGACATCAAGCCGGGTGACACGCTGGTGGAGGGCACCGCCGGCAACACCGGCATCGGCCTGGCGCTGGTGGCGCAACAGAAGGGCTACAAGCTGGTGCTGGTGGTCCCCGACAAGATGAGCCGGGAAAAGATCTTCAACCTCAAGGCGATGGGTGCGGAAGTGGTACTGACCCGCTCGGACGTCGCCAAGGGCCACCCCGACTACTACCAGGACCTGGCCGAGCGCCTCGCCGCCGAGACGCCGGGGGCGTACTTCATCAACCAGTTCGGCAACCCCGACAACCCGGCCGCGCACGAGCACGGCACCGGCCCGGAGATCCTGCGCCAGATGGCCGAGGTCGGCGGGCTGGATGCGATCGTCTTCGGCTGCGGCAGCTCCGGCACGATGAGCGGGCTGTCGCGCTGCTTCGCCACGCAGGCGCCGGACGTGGAGATGGTGCTGGCCGATCCGGTCGGCTCGATCCTTGCCGAGTACATCAACGAGGGCACGCTCAGCGACAAGTCGGCCAGCTGGATGGTGGAGGGCATCGGCGAGGACTTCCTGCCGTCGATCTCCGATTTCTCGCGGGTGAAGAAGGCCTATGCGATCACCGACAAGGAGAGCTTCCTGACCGCGCGCGAGCTGCTGGCCAAGGAGGGCATCCTGGGCGGCTCCTCCACCGGCACGCTGCTGGCCGCGGCGCTGAAGTACTGCCGCGAGCAGACCACGCCGAAGAAGGTGCTGGTGTTCGTCTGCGACACCGGCAACAAGTACCTGTCGAAGATGTACAACGACTACTGGATGCTCGACAACGGCTTCATCGAGCGCGAGCAGCACGGCGACCTGCGCGACCTGATCCTGCGCCCGTATTCGCAGCGCGACACCGTGGTGGTCGGGCGCAACGACCTGCTGGTTACCGCCTACCAGCGCATGAAGCTGTACGAGATCTCGCAGCTGCCGGTGATGGACGGCGACGACCTGGTCGGCATCCTCGACGAGTCGGATGTGCTGCTGCACGTCTACGGTGACGAGGCCCGGTTCCGCGACCCGGTGTCGACCGCCATGGCCAGCAAGCTGGAAGTGCTGGACGTGAAATCGCCGATCGAGTCGCTGCTGCCGGTGTTCGACCGCGGCCAGGTGGCGATCGTGATGGACGGCAGCCGTTTCCTCGGCCTGATCACCCGGATCGACTTGCTGAACTGGCTCCGCCGCCGGGTGAACTGAGCCCCTCCGCGGGGCTGGCCACCGCTGGCCCGATGCTACAATCCGCAGTCTTTTCAAGCGGATGTGAAGGCATGCACGACGATCAGGGACACGGCGGCGCGGACACGTCCGGGTGGGGCCATGGCACCCGGGCGATCCACGCCGGGCAGTCGCCGGATCCCTCCACCGGCGCGGTCATGGTGCCGATCTACGCGACCTCCACGTACGCGCAGTCCAGCCCGGGCGTGCACCAGGGCTTCGAGTATTCGCGCACCCACAACCCCACCCGCTTTGCCTACGAGCGCTGCGTGGCCGGGCTTGAAGGCGGCAGCCGCGGCTTCGCGTTCGCCTCCGGCCTCGCCGCCAGCGCGACCGTGCTGGAGCTGCTCGACAGCGGCGCGCACGTCATCGCCATGGACGACCTCTACGGCGGCAGCTACCGGCTGTTCGAACGCGTGCGCCGGCGCACCGCGGCGCTGGACTTCAGCTTCGTCGACCTGACCGACCCCGCCGCGTTCGAAGCCGCGATCACGCCGCAGACGCGGATGGTCTGGGTCGAAACCCCCACCAACCCGATGCTCAAGGTCGTCGACCTGAAGGCGATCTCCGCGATCGCCCGCAGGCACGGCCTGCTGATGGTGGTCGACAGCACCTTCGCCTCGCCGATCCTGCAGCGCCCGCTGGAACATGGCGCCGACATGGTGCTGCACTCGGCCACCAAGTACCTCAACGGCCACTCCGACATGGTCGGCGGCATGGTGGTGGTGGGCGACAACGCCGATCTCGGCGAGCAGCTGGCGTTCCTGCAGAATTCGGTGGGCGCGGTGCAGGGGCCGTTCGACAGCTTCCTCGCGCTGCGCGGGCTGAAGACCCTGCACCTGCGCATGCGCGCGCACTGCGACAACGCGCTGGCGCTGGCGAAGCACCTCGAGTCCCATCCGGCGATCGAGCAGGTGATCTATCCCGGCCTGCCGTCGCATCCGCACCACGCGCTCGCCGGACGGCAGATGGACGGCTTCGGCGGCATCGTGTCGGTGGTGGTGAAGGGCGGCCTCGCCGGTGCCACGCGCTTCTGCGAGCGCCTGAAGATCTTCACGCTGGCCGAGTCGCTGGGCGGCGTGGAGAGCCTGGTCAACCATCCGGCGGTGATGACGCATGCGTCGATCCCGGTGGAGCGCCGCGCAGTGCTCGGGATCAGCGATGCGCTGGTGCGTCTGAGCGTCGGGGTGGAGGACGTGGCCGACCTGATGGCCGACATCGAGGCGGCACTGGACAGCGTCGCTCCATGACCCAAACCCCGGGCGCGGATTCCAGCCACGGGGCGGGCGTGCCATTGGCGCTGGCCTTTGCCGTGTCCGGCGTGGTGTCCGAGGGTGACGCCGGGCCCCGCCTCGGCTACCGCTGCGCGGGCGAGGGGTACGACCCCGCGCGTCGCGTCGCCGGCGTGGTGGTCGGCATCGACGATGGCGTCAGCCTGCGCTTCGCGCTGCCGGCGGCATCGGTCGATTTCATCCTGCTGGAGCCGGCCGCGATTTCCGGCCATTACAGCGTCACGCACATGGTGTACGCCGGCACGCCTGTCGATGACCTCGCGCGGCGCGTGATGGCGGCGCACGAGCGCCTGGGCGACGCCGCAGGAGCGGGCGCCATCGCCTTCTCCAATGATCGCGGGCGCCCTTCGCTGGAGCTGGATGTCCGCGGCCTCGGTGCTGTCGGCGGCGGGCAGCACCTGGAGCTGGTGCTGCGTCGCGAGGCCGACGGCGTCGCGGCGGCCGATGCGTTCGCGCGCGTCCTGGCGGCGATCGGCCGCGGGCAGGACGCCGACCACGCTGCCGGCGCGCGCCTGGCCCGGACGCTGCAGGCCCTGTCGGCGCGCATGGACGGGCTCGCGGCCGCCATCGACACGCGTGCGGACGGGCCGGGGCAATCCGGTCTGGCCGACGCGATCCAGGCGCTGGTCGCCGCCGGCGCTGCGCGCGACGAACGCATCGCGAGGCTCGAGCGGCAGTTGGCTGCTCTGGCCGACGTTCTAGGGCGCACCGAAGTGTCGCTGGCTGCGCTCGCGCCCGTGGTGGAAAACGCCGCGGCCCGCCAGGCGGCGGCGGAAGCCGCCGCGGTCGAGGCGCGCGGGCAGGCCGCGCGCGATGGCGGCGCGGTGCGAAACGAGCTCGCGTCGCTGCAGGAGCAGGTCCGGCACGTGGCGGATTCGATGGACAACCTGTTCTGGCGTCGCTGGTCGCGGCGGCTGCGCGGAGGTGGCCGGTGACCGGCAGCGCGCCGGCCGCGGACGCGCCGCGTAACGAGGTGCTCGGGTATTCCCCGCTGCACCAGCTGCAGCTGCTTGCCGATGACGCGTGGCTGGCGACCGGTGACGACCCGTATTTCCTGGTGGAGTTGCCCGACGCGGTTCGCGATGGCGGCGTCGTGCGCATCAGCGTCGAACTCGACGGCGAGCATCTGCAGCGGCCCTGCCTCTATCTCGATTCCGGCAGCGGCTGGAACGAGTCGGGACGCGTCGAGCTCCTTCCCGACGGCCCGCGGCACTGGACCGCGCTCGCGTGCGTCGAGGCGCTGGCCGGTCCGGCACGCTTCGACCCCAGCGAGCGCGCCGGGCGCTTCCGTCTTGGCATGCTCGCGCTCGAGCGGGTGGCGCCGGCGGCGCTGATGGTGGAGCTGCTCGCGCGTGATGCGGCGGCCCACCCGGAATCGGCCGCCGACGTGCTCGCACGCGCGGCGGCAATGGCGCAATCCTCCGGCCACCAGGCGACGTGCGAGTGGTTGCTCGCTGGCGGCCCCGATCGCGTGCGCGAGCCGCCGGGGTCGTACGCCGGGTGGATTCGCCTGCACGATTCGCCGACCCCGGCCGAGCTGTCCGCGCTGCGCTCTGCGGTGCGCGCGCTGCCGGCGCGACCCCTGCTGTCGCTGTTGCTTCCGGTGTCGGGCGAGCGCCACGACCTGCTGCAGGCCTGCGTCGCGTCCCTGCGCGCGCAGTGCTATCCCGACTGGGAGCTGCTGCTGGTCTGCGACGCGCAGACGCTGTCGACGCCGATGCGTGACGCGGTGGACGCGGCGGTTGCCGCCAGCAGCCGTATCCGCATCGCTCCCGCGCCGGCAGACGATGCGGCGGCCTGGAACCTCGCGCTGGCCGCGGCGGGCGGCGCCTGGGTGGGCGTGATCGAGGGTGCACCGCTGTTCGCGCCGCACGCCCTGGCGGCACTGGCCGCGGCCGCGGCCGCGCGTCCGGACGCCGGCATGATCTATTCCGACTGCGACCGGATCGATGCGGCCGGGCGCCGCCATGCGCCGAGCTTTCGCCCTGACTGGAACCCGGACCTGTTCCTGGCGCGCGACTACATCGGTGCCGCGGTGCTGTTCGATGTCGGCCTGGTGCGCAAGGCCGGCGGTTTCCGCGCCGATCATGCCCCCGCCATGGTCGGCGACCTGGCGCTGCGCTGCGTCGGGCTTGCCGACGCGACGCCGGTCCACGTGCCGATGGTGCTGTCGCACTGGCCCGACGGCGCGGGTATCGACCTGGCCGCGCGCGCCGAAGCGCGCCGAGCGGCGCTGCGCGGGCACCTTGGCGATCGCGTCGTTGCGGTCGAGTCGGCGGGTGACGGCGCGCGCCTGCGCTGGCCGCTGCCGGCGCAGCCGCCGCGCGTCAGCATCCTCGTTCCCACGCGTGATCGTGTCGACCTGCTGCGCCTTTGCGTGGAGAGCATCCTGTCGCTCACCACCTACCCCGATTTCGAGCTGGTGGTGATCGACAACGGATCCAGCGATGCCGAAGCGCTCGACTACCTGGCGTCGCTCGACCCGCGGACGCGTGTTCGCGTGCTGCGCTACGACCTGCCGTTCAACTATTCGGCGATCAACAACTTCGCCGTGGCGCAGGCCGAGGGCGACGTGGTGGCACTGCTCAACAACGACATCGAGGTGATCTCGCCGCACTGGCTCGACGAGATGGTCGCGCATGCGTTGCGCCCGGGCATCGGCGCGGTAGGCGCGATGCTCTACTACCCCGACGACACCATCCAGCATGCCGGGGTGGTGGTGGGCCTGGGCGGCGTTGCCGGCCACGTCTATTCCCGCCAGCCACGGGGCAGCACGGGCGAGGAGGGGCGTGCCGCACTCGTCCAGAACCTCGCGGCGGTCACGGCCGCCTGCCTGGTGGTGACCAGGTCGGCATGGGATGCGGTCGGCGGCCTGGATGAGGCGCTGGTGGTGGCGTTCAACGACATCGACTTCTGCCTGCGCCTGCGCAAGGCCGGCTACCGCAACCTGTGGACCCCGCACGCCGAGCTGTACCACCACGAGTCCGCGAGCCGCGGCAGCGAGGACACGGAAGAGAAGCTGCGCCGGTTCCACTCCGAGGTGGCCTTCATGATCGAACGCTGGGGCGCGGTGCTTCACGACGACCCGGCCTACAATCCCAACCTTTCGCTCGCACACGGCGCGGCCAACGAGTTCGCTTCGCCCCCCCGCCGTGGGATGCGCCGGTGGCTGGACGATGCGCTCGCGGGCATGTCCTGTATCCGGCGGCAATGATCGATCCTGGATGATCCGATGAAGCAAATTGACGACGCCCGCCAGTCCGCGGGCGCGATCCTGTCGCTGCCGATGCAGCCGATCAACCACGTGCGTACCGTCAGCGAGGAGCGCGGCTGGGAAGCGGTCGGCAACGACCCCGCGTTCCGCTGCACCTTGCCGGAGGGCGGGCTGGAAGCCGGCTGGTACGAAGTGGACGTCGCGCTGGAGCTGCTGCAGGGCCCCGAGCTGTGGAGCTATTTCTATCCCGATTATGGCGATCCGGACCTCGAGCGCCACAAGGTGTTCGTGCCGGGGCGTGCCGCGGGTGGTGGACGCCAGCGTGCGATCGTCCTCTTCACCAACCATGTCCACCGCCTGCGCCTGGACCCGGCGGTGGCGGTGTGCAGGTTCCGCCTCGACGACCTGCGGCTGCGACGGATCGGGCGTCGCGACGCGGCGCGCGGGATGCTGCGCGAGGTGCTCGGCCACCACGCCAACGGCGTTGGCGAGACGTTGCGACGCGCGGCAGGACTGGCGGGGCAGCTGTTGTCCGGCGGCGCATCGGCGTTCGCCGCGCGCCTGTACGCGCTGTATTCGCGCGCCCCTGCCGGCAGCGCCAACGTCGGCTACCAGACCTGGGTGGATCTCTACGATTCCTGCTCCACCGAGGTGCTCGAGGCCGCCGGCAGGCAGGCCGCTGCGCTCGCGGTGCAGCCGCTGTTCTCGATCATCGTGCCCGTCTATGACACGCACGAGCGGTGGCTGCGCAAGTGCGTGGCCAGCGTCCGGCGGCAGGTGTACGGGAACTGGGAGCTGTGCCTGTCCGACGATGCCTCACCCTCGCCGCACGTCCGCAGGCTGCTCGCCGAACTGTCGGCGGAGGATCCGCGCATCAAGGTGGTCCACCGCGACAGCAACGGACATATTTCCGCCGCGTCCAACAGCGCCATCGAGGAGGCTTCCGGCGACTGGCTGGTGCTCCTCGACCATGACGACGAGCTGCATCCGCGCGCGCTGGCCGAACTGGCGGAGGCGATCAACCGTTTCCCGCACTGGAAGCTGATCTTCAGCGACGAGGACAAGATCGACGAGAACGGCGTCCGCTTCGACCCGTACATGAAGTCGGACTGGAACTACGACCTGTTCCTGTCGCACAACTGCATCAGCCATCTCGGCGCGTACGACGCCGCCATGGTGCGCGAGGTGGGCGGTTTCCGCGTAGGGATCGAGGGCAGCCAGGACTGGGACCTGGCACTGCGCTGCATCGAGCGCATCCGCCCTGACCAGGTGGGTCACATCCCAAAGGTCCTGTACCACTGGCGCGCGATCAAGGGGTCCACCGCGCTCGCCCCGCAGGAGAAGGGCTATGCGCACCACGCCGGCCTGCGCGCGATCGCCGGGCACCTGGAGCGCACCGCGTCCTCGGGTCGCGTGGAGGAAATCCCGGGACAGCACGGCAACTACCGCGTCCGCTATGCGGTGCCCGATCCGGCCCCGCTGGTCAGCATCATCATCCCGACCCGCGACAAGGTGGAACTGCTGAGGGCCTGCATCGACTCCATCGTCGGGAAGACCACGTACCCCGCGTACGAGATCGTCGTGGTCGACAACCAGTCGTCGCAGCAGGATGCGCTGGACTACCTCACGTCGCTGCGCGGCGATCCGCGCGTGCGGGTCGTCGGGTTTGACGCGCCGTTCAACTACTCGCGCATCAACAACCACGCGGTGGCCGCGGCGCGCGGCAGCGTGCTGTGCCTGATGAACAACGACATCACCGTGATCACCCCCGGCTGGCTCGAGGAAATGGTCGGCCACGCCTGCCGTCCCGGCATCGGCGCGGTGGGCGCCATCCTGTATTACCCCAACGACACCATCCAGCATGCGGGCGTCATCCTGGGTGCGCATGGCGTCGCCGCGCATGCCTATGCAGGCCACGGGCGCGGCTACCCCGGGCACATGAGCCGGGCGCGCCTGATACAGGAACTCAGCGCGGTCACGGCTGCCTGCCTGGTCGTCACCCGCGAGGCCTACGAAAGCGTGGGTGGCCTGGACCCGTTGCTGAGCGTCGCGTTCAACGATGTCGATTTCTGCCTGCGGCTGCGCGAGGCGGGCTATCGCAACGTGTGGACGCCGTACGCGGAGCTGTACCACCACGAGTCCGCGACCCGTGGCTACGAGACGTCCCCCGAGAAGATGGAGCGCTTCAACGGCGAAGTGGTCTTCATGCGCAACCGTTGGGGCGAAGCCTTGCAGTACGATCCCGCCTACAACCGCAACCTGAGCATCAACGACGAGCTGTACCAGCTGGCCTACCCGCCGCGTGAGCAGTGGCCGGGCCCGCCGCTGCGGGCCCTCGACCGCTGATCCCGGCGCGCGGCGTGCGGCGTGCGCGCGATACCGGCATTCCAACGACCTTCCCACGATTTTCCAACGATCTTCCAACGACTGGAGACACCATGAACAAGATGATCCTGATGGCCCCCGCCCTGATTGCGGGCCTGCTGGTTGCCGGGTGCGGCGAGCGCCCGGCCGATGGCGCGGCGGTGGCCGAGCCCGCCGCCACGCCTGCAGCGCCTGCTCCGGAGGCGAGCGTCGCCGCCCCGGTCGCCGCCACCACCGTCCCCTACGCGATGATGACCGGCGCACCCACGGCCGGCCATTGCGCGCTGGACGTGGTCAACGGAATCCATGCTCCGTCGGTGACCGTGCCGGTGGGCAGCAAGGCGTCGTTCGGCGGCTGGGCTGCCAGTCCGGAGATCCAGGTGCCGGTAGATGCGCTGTTCGTGCTGGCCAACGGCACCGACAGCCATGCCGTGCCGCTCGTGGCCGGCGCGGAGCGTCCGGACGTCGCCGCCGCCCTGGCCAGCGACGCGCTCGCCCAGGCCGGCTACAACCTCGAGATCGACCTCGCCGCAGTTCCCGCGGGCAGCTACGACCTGGTGATCGTCCTCGACCAGGCGAGCTCGGCCTACTGCGACCTCGGCACCCGGCTGGTGCTGGAGTGATTCCAGGCCGCCACGCCAATGCCTGATCGGGCTGCACGCACGCTGGCCCCGCCGCGAAGGTGGCGGGCGCTCGCGCCATTCTCGGCACTCGGGCGGCATGCCGACCTGACACGCGAGCTGGTGCTGCGCGACATCCTGGGGCGCTATCGGGGGGCCACGTTCGGCCTGCTCTGGTCGCTGCTCGGGCCGCTGCTGATGTTGGTGATCTACACGGTCGCCTTCGGGCAGATCCTGGGCAGCCGCTGGAACCAGGCGTCCAACGCCGAGGCCCCGTTCGGCGTGGTGCTGTTCCTCGGCATCATGGTGCACGGCTTCTTCGCGGAGTGCCTGGCGCGCTCGCCGCGCCTGATGGTGGACAACAGCAACTACGTCAAGCGCGTGGTGTTTCCGCTGCACATCCTGCCGTGGACGGTGATGCTGTCGGCCAGCTTCCACCTGGTGGCCAACGTCATCGTGTTCGCGTTGCTGGCGAAGATCCTCGCGGGCACGTTCTCGCCCTGGATCGTGCTGGTTCCCGTGGTGATGCTGCCGCTGGCGCTGCTGGCGGTGGCGGTGGGCTGGCTGGCGTCGTCCTTGGGCGTGTACCTGCGTGACCTCAGCCAGGCGATCCCGGTGATCGTGACGGCACTGCTGTTCCTGTCATCGGCGATCGTGCCGGTGGAGGCGCTGTCGGAGAAGTACCAGCTGGTCTTCCAGCTCAATCCGCTGACCTTCTTCATCGACGAGGTGCGCGAGGTCGCGCTGTGGGGCAGGCCGCCGGACTGGATTGGCCTCGCCTGGCGCGGCATGGCCAGCGTCGTGGTGCTGTACGCGTCGTATGCCTGGTTCCGCGCCACCAGCCGGGGTTTCGCCGATGTCCTCTGATCCGGTGATCCGCCTGCGGGGCGTCGGCAAGGCGTTCCCCATGTTCAGCAAGCCGTACCAGCAACTGCTGCACGTGCTTGCGCCGAGCGTGCGGCCGGTCGCCAAGTTCCATGCCCTGAGGGACGTGAACCTCGACATCCGCCGCGGCGAGAGCATCGGCGTGATCGGCCGCAACGGCTCCGGCAAGTCCACGCTGCTGCAGATCATGGCCGGCATCCTGCAACCCTCGACCGGCGAGTTGATGGTGTCGGCACGCATCGCGGCCCTGCTCGAGCTGGGCGCGGGCTTCAATCCCGAGTTCACCGGGCGCGAGAACGTGCGCATGAACGCGGCGCTGCTCGGCCTCAGCCAGCGCCAGATCGACGACCGCATGGACGCCATCCTCGCGTTCGCCGAGATCGGGAGCCACGTCGACCAGCAGGTCAAGACGTATTCCAGCGGCATGTTCATGCGCCTCGCGTTCGCGGTCGCCGTGCACACCGATCCTGACGTCCTGATTGTGGACGAGGCGCTGTCGGTAGGCGACATCTACTTCCAGCGCAAGTGTTTCAAGCGCATCGAGCAGATGCGCCAGGACGGTTGCACGCTGCTGTTCGTGACCCACGCGATCGATTCGGTCCTGCAGCTCTGTGACCGCGGCATCGTGCTTGATGGCGGGCGCGTCGTGTTCGACGGCGACGCGCAGCCGGCGGTCAAGCAGTACCTCAAGGTGGTGTTCGGCGAATTGCAGCAGGAGCCGGAGCCGGACGATGTGCCGATCGAGCCGGCCACCGAAGCCGATGCCGAAGCCGAAGCCACGCAGGAACGCAACGAGATCGCGGACTTCATGGCCGGCGGTGCGCGCGAGCTGATGGCCACGCGGCCCGGCTACAACCGCGACGAGACGCGGCTCGGAGACGGGCGTGCGCGTACCGTCGACTGCATGGTGGTGGGCGATCACGGCAACGGACCACTGGTGCCCGCGCGCTCGCCGTTCAAGCTGCTGGTCCGCTATCACGCGCCACAGGCGCTGGACCGGCTGATCTTCGGACTGCGCGTCTGCACCGTCACTGGCGCGGTCGTGTACAGCTCCAACACCCTGGTGTCCAAGGGCGAGCTGTACCGCTGCGCTGCCGGCACCACGGCCGTGGCGGAGTTCGACCTGCGCTGTTCATTGCTGCGCGGGCAGTATTTCGTGACGGTAGGCGTCTCGCAGCTCGACGAGGACGGCCACGAGATCCATGCGGTCGACCGCCGGTCCGACGTGCTCATCCTCACCGTCACCGGCGAGCTCAACCACGCCGAAGGCGTGGCCGACATGGAAGCGGGATTCAGCCTGGACGCACAGGCCGGCGCGATCCAGCCGATGGGATGAGCGACATGACGCCCTGGCCCGTGGATCAGTTCCTGGTGTCGTCGGTGAACGGCGGCGGGCTGTTCCTGCTCGGGCCGGGCGGACTTGAGCGCTTGTCGAAAGTGGATACGACCGGCGTGGCGCTGGTGCCGACCGGTGCCGTGCTGGCCCGCCAGGCGGAAGGCTTTGCCGAGCTGCGCTGGCTGCGGGGCCGTGACGTCGTGCGGGTAAGCCTTGCGGCGGAGTCGCTCGATCTCCACGACCTCACGTGGCACGCGGATCGCCTGTATGTCGTCGCGACGCAGCACAACCTGATCCGCGAGCTCGATCACGACTTCGCGCTCCTGCGCCAATGGTCGTTCCCCGGCGAACAGGACTCGCAGCACATCAACTCCGTGTGCGTGCACGATGGCCGACTCCTCGCCTCGCGGTTCGGCCGGTTTGCCACGCACAGGGGCTACAAGGGCGTGACCGGCGGGGCTGGCGAGGTCTTCGACGTCGAGTCGGGCGAAGTCCTCATCGATGGGCTGTCACAACCGCATTCGCTGGTGTCGCATGAAGGGCACCTGTGGCTGTGCGATTCGGAAGCGCGCACCGTGCGGCGTTACCGCGACTTCCGCGAGGACGGCGCGTTCCTGCTGGACGCTTACGTCCGCGGGCTTGCATTCGGTTCGGCTGGCCAGCTGCATGTCGGACTCAGCCGCAGCCGCAACGCGGCGCCGGGCGGCATCGCGTCGGCCTGCGTGGCCGTCTTCGACGTCGCCAGCATGCGCGAACTCGGGCGCGTGCCGCTGCCGGTCGACGAGGTCTACGACATCGTTCCGGTTCCCACCGCGGCCGTCGACGACCTGCGCACGGCGGCGTTTGCCGACGCCGTTGCCGAGTACGACACACTCGTCGACGCCCGCAACCGCGCCGCGGCGGAGGTCACCGACGCGCTCAGGGAGCTGTCCACGATCCACCACGCAGCCAACCTGCGAATCGCGGAACTCGAAGCCGCGACCGCTGCAACCGCGGCGCAGCTGGAGGAAACGCGACGGCTGCTGGTCGCGTCGGAAGCACGGGACAGCGAGGATTCTGCTTGGGCAGGCATGCTCGAAGCCGAGGTGGAGCGGCTGTGGTCGGCCCTGGCAACCGGGGCGCGGGCGGAGGCGACGCTCGCCGGCGGCGGCGTGCTGGCGCCGCGCGTGTCGCGCGCCGACCTGCCGGTGGCCGGCCTCGCGTTCGCGGTGCATGACGCACCGCTGGTGACGATCCTGGTCGCGTCCTACGGCCACTTCGACCAGACCCGCCGCTGCCTGGAGTCGATCCGCGATGCCGGCGCAGACGCGGCGTTCGAGGTGATCCTGGTCGAGGATGCCTCGGGCGAGGTGGAGATGGACCGGTTTGCCCACGTTCCGGGCCTGGTCTACCGGCGCAATGACACCAACCTCGGCTTCCTGCGCTCGGTCAATGCCGCGCTGCCGCTCGTGCGCGGCGCCTGCCTGCATCTCCTCAACAACGACACCGTGGTCACTCCGGGGTGGCTGGATGCGCTGTTGCGGACGTTCGCCATCTTTCACGACTGCGGGATCGCGGGCTCGATGCTGGTGTATCCCGACGGCCGCCTCCAGGAGGCGGGCGGGATCGTGTGGTCCGACGCGTCGGGCTGCAATGTCGGGCGCGGTGGCGAGCCGTCCGACCCGCAGTTCGCCGCCGTGCGCGAGGTCGACTACGTCTCCGGCGCCTCGGTCATGGTGCGCACGGAGCTGTTCCGCCAACTCGGTGGCTTCGACGAGCGCTACGCCCCGGCGTATTACGAAGACACCGACCTCGCATTCCGCCTGCGCGACCGCGGGCTCCTGGCCTTCTTCCAGCCCGCGTCGGTCGTGGTGCACCAGGAAGGCCTGTCGCACGGCACAGACGAAGGCGCCGGCGGCAAGGCATGGCAGGCGCGCAACCGGGAGGTCTTCCGCGAGCGCTGGGCAGTCGAGCTGGCGCGTGCGCAGCTACCGCCGGGCGAACACCCGTTCCTCGCGCGCAGCCGTGCGCAGCTGAAGAAGACGGTGCTGGTTGTGGACGACCTTCCGCCGCATACCGATCGCGACGCCGGCTCTCGGGCGATGTGGCAGTTGATGCGGCTGCTCTGGATGCGCGGCCTCGACGTCAAGTTCTGGAGCCATCGCGTCGAGGGCGAACAGCCCTATCTCGACCTGCTGGCGATGCATGCCATCGAACTGGTCGGCAACGGCGAGGGTGGCCGCGCGTTCGATGCGTGGATGCAGGTACATGGACGGTACGTCGACTACGTCGTGCTAAGCCGGCCGCACGTGGCCATGGAGGCGCTCGATGCAGTACGCCGCCACTCGGTGGCGAAGGTGCTGTACTACGGCCACGACGTACACCACCTGCGCCTGCAGGGTGCGCATGCCGTGCTTGGCACCGATGACGACGCCATTCAGGCGGACACGCTGCAGGCCATCGAGCAGCGCATCTGGGGTGCCGCCGACCTGGTCCTGTACCCGTCGCGCGACGAGACCGCGCGCGTCGAGTCGTGGCAACGCGCGAACGGCGCACACGGGCAGGCCCGCACCGTGCCGCTGTTCGCGTATGGGCCGCCGCCGGCATTGCCCGCACATGCAGGTCATGCCCTGGCCGGCCGCGACAGCATGCTGTTCGTCGGCGGGTTCGCCCACGCACCCAACGCGGACGGCATCCTCTGGTTCGCCCGTGAGGTGTGGCCGCTGGTGCACCGGCAGGTGCCCGCGCTGCGGCTCGTTGTGGTCGGCGCCGATCCGGGCGAAGCGGTTCGCGCGCTCGCGGGCGAGGGCGTCGAGATCACCGGCGAGGTCAGCGAAGACGACCTCGTCGCGGCCTATGGCCGCGCCCGGGTGGCGGTCGCGCCGCTGCGGTTCGGTGCCGGCGTCAAGGGCAAGGTGCTGGAAGCGCTGCATGCCGGCGTGCCTTGCGTCACCACGCCCGTGGGTGCGCAGGGCCTGGATGATGCCGATGGCCTGGTGGTGGCCGCGGATCCGGCCGCGATGGCTGCCGCGATCGTCCGCCTGGCCACCGACGCCGATGCATGGATGCACGCGTCGGGCGCGGGCCAGGCGTTCATCCTCGCGAACTTCTCCCCGCAGACGGTATGGGAGGCGATCTCGGAGGTGGTGGACGCCACGCCGTACCTCGACGTGAGATCACGGCTCGCCCTGTTCCAGGGGCCTTGAAACGGGCACCTCGACACGAGTGTCGAATCGAAGAGGTCAGACTGGACGTCGACGGCTTGGGCATGAAGACTCCGCATTGCCGGATAGAGTCGAGGGCCTCTAGAACGCGGA
This sequence comes from Luteimonas sp. MC1825, assembly GCF_014764385.1. Classification (NCBI taxonomy): domain Bacteria; kingdom Pseudomonadati; phylum Pseudomonadota; class Gammaproteobacteria; order Lysobacterales; family Lysobacteraceae; genus Luteimonas; species Luteimonas sp. MC1825. Next base: position 510,041 of record NZ_CP061714.1, read on the forward strand.
CACCGACGCTCCAGCGGGGCATCATCAACTCGATGACGTGCAGGGGACTGTCACCACGCGGCTCCGTGATAGCGCATCTGGATGTTGTTGAGCGCATCAAAGGTCAACGCCGGCACGCACAGCACGCAGGCGAGCAACAGCAGCCTGAGGGCGGGTCCCGCGCGCAGCGCGCAGAAGACCAGAAGAAAGGCGAGCGTGGGAAGGAAGTAGCGACCCTGCAAACCCTGGATCATCGGCGCGTCCGCGTGCGTCCATGCCAGGAACAGTGGGAGGGCCAACAACGCCAGCGAGCCAAGCGCGGCTCCGATGGCGAGTACCCGGGTCAGCAACGGGATGCGCATGCCATCGGGGTTCGTCCACAGGCTTGCGAACAGCATGGCGCCTGCGGCGGAGTAGGCCCAACTCGACAGCGGTATGTCCAGCCAGCCGAGCCGGCCGATCATGGACTGGTAAAGCCCAAGCATGCCGTCGCCGAAGAACGTGTTGTATGCCATGCGTGCGATCACCGTCGGCTGCTCTATCAGCATTGCCAGGTTCGCCTCCGGGTCCACGCCTGATCTGGGATGCACTTTGCCTGCCGACCGGATCGTCCATGCGGCATGCACGATCCAGGGAAGGATCATCGCCGTCATGGCAAGCTCGGCGTAGCGGCCGCGCGCGACGCGATATGCCGGGTAACAGAACAGCACGGCGACCAGTATCCAAGCCGCGCCTGGCTTCGCGAGGGCCAGTATCAAGGCGAGCCCCGGCAGGACCATGCGCGCGCGCTCCGGCGCGAATGTCCCGCCGGCGACGCCGGAGACCACGCCCAGGAAACAGAAACTCAGCGACAACACCAGCGAATCCGCACTGATCGACGCCACCTGGCTGAGGGTCATCGGCAGCAACGCGATCACGAACAGCGCCCATTTGCCGAACGCCGCATGGCGGATGCCGTAAGCGACCAGGCAAGCGCCAATGAGCAGGTTGAAGAAACGGGCCAGGTCCAGGAAGGTGTCAAAGCTGGTGCCGATCCTGCACGAGGCGGCCAGAACCAGCGAGGGGACGGCATAGAGGTGCGGAGCGTACTGGTCGGCGGACGTGGGCAGCGCCCGTGCTGCTCGATTGCATGCCAGCGGCTGTTCCAGAAGCCGTTGCAGTTCAGCGTCGTCGAGCACACCGGGTCGCTCGACACGGTCACGGAGCGTCCCGTACATCGCATTCACATCGACGACCGGCACGGAGCCGGAGTCTCCCAGCCAAGCGCCGCCATGTATCTTGGCTATCTTGCTGAGATGGGCCACCTCGTCGGGCACGCCATTGGGTGGCAGTGTCTGGAGGATGAGCGTACCGAGCCCAAGCATGAGCACCAAAGCGAGCCAATGCGCGCGATGCCAGCACCACTCGAAGCTTGATGTCACGAACCGCGACACACCCGGCGCGCCGTCCACGATGCGCAGCGCGGCGAAAAGTGCAGCCAGTGTGGTCAGTGCGGCGAGCGACATTGCCGCAAGCCACAGGGTGGACGTGCGGGCCGCTGGCTGTGTCCGTGCCTTGAGGACCACGTAGGGATCAGGTGCGAGCCTGGAAGGCTCGAGCACCATGCACGTCTCTTCGTGCCGGATCTCCATTCCGTTGGTCGCGACTACGTCGTATAGGAACTTCGTGCCATCGCGGCCCCGGAGTTCGCAGAGCCGCAGAGGAGCGCTGCCCGGGGCGGGGTCGATTCTCAGGTGGCTGGCGTCACCTGAAGACAGCCGCAGCCGGATCTTCTCTTTCGGTGACTGGATTCCGACGACGTCCGATGCGCCCTCGGTGAAACCACCATCCGCCGAATGGAATACCTGAAGCTTTGTCGGCTCCGAAGCTCCCGCTTCGAACTTCACGGTTGCACGCGTATGCAGCCAGGCGCCCGCGAGCACCATGGTCGCGGTAAAGGCCAGCAGCAATGCCGCCGCCAGGCGCCAGCGGCGCGCGGCAACGCGCGCTCGCAACCATGCTGCAGGGGACTCGCTCTGTCCGGCCCGGAAGGTGGGTTCGGGGTTTGGAGAACTCGCAGGCACAGGCACTCCCTCGGTGTGCGACAACGCTTTCCGGCGCCCCGCGCGCATCATGTCTCCGAACTTTCGGATGGGCAGGGCGCGGCCAAGCTGGCGGCCGCGAAGTATACCGGGGGCGGGGACAGCGAGGCGCCCGTCCAGAACGCACCGGGCCCGGCACGTAAACGCCGAAGTCTGGTTGCTGCGCAAGGCCTGACTGCCCTAAAGGACGCTTGTCGTCGCATGGGTCCCCGCTAGACTTGCGGGATACGACCCTGGAGCTGCCAGACATGACCCATCACGCCACGCCGCACGCCGGCAGCGCATCGCCGCCGGCAGGCTCGCCCGCCGGAAAGGTCTTTCCCTCCGCCGACGCGGCCCTGCACGGACTCGTCGCCGACAACCAGACCCTCGCCGTGGGCGGCTTTGGCTTGTGCGGCATCCCGGAGGCCCTGATCGCCGCGCTGCGCGATTCGGGCGTGACCGGCCTCACCGCGATCTCCAACAACGCCGGCGTCGACGGCTTCGGCCTCGGCCAGCTGCTTGCCACGCGCCAGATCCGCAAGATGATTTCGTCCTACGTGGGCGAGAACAAGGAGTTCGAGCGCCAGTACCTGGGTGGCGAACTCGAGCTCGAGTTCAACCCGCAAGGCACGCTGGCCGAGCGCCTGCGCGCCGGCGGCGCGGGCATCCCGGCATTCTTCACCGCCACCGGCTACGGCACCATCGTCGCCGAGGGCAAGGAGACGCGCGAGTTCGCAGGCAAGCACTACGTGATGGAAACCGCGCTGGTCGCCGACGTGTCGCTCGTCAAGGCCTGGAAGGCCGACCGCGCCGGCAACCTGGTATTCCGCAAGACCGCGCGCAACTTCAATCCGGCCTGCGCCATGGCCGGCAAGGCGTGCGTGGCCGAGGTGGAGGTGCTGGTGGAGGTGGGCGACATCGATCCCGACCAGGTGCACCTGCCCGGCATCTACGTCGACCGCATCGTGGTCAACGCCACGCCGGAGAAGCGCATCGAACAGCGCACCGTGCGCGAAGGAGGCAAGTGATGGCCTGGACCCGCGACCAGATGGCGCAGCGCGCCGCGCGCGAGCTTGCCGACGGCATGTACGTCAACCTCGGCATTGGCCTGCCCACCATGGTGGCCAACCATATTCCCGAGGGCGTGGACGTGTGGCTGCAGTCCGAGAACGGCCTGCTCGGCATCGGCCCGTTCCCCACCGAGGATGAACTCGACGCCGACCTGATCAACGCCGGCAAGCAGACCGTCACCGCGCGCGCCGGAGCCAGCTACTTCGGCAGCCACGACTCGTTCGCGATGATCCGCGGTGGGCACATCGACCTGGCGATCCTCGGCGCGATGGAGGTCACCGACAAGGGCGACCTGGCCAACTGGATGGTGCCCGGCAAGATGGTCAAGGGCATGGGCGGCGCGATGGACCTGGTGGCCGGCGTGAAGCGCGTGGTGGTGCTGATGGAACACTGCACCAAGGGCGGCGAGCCGAAGATCCTGCCCGAGTGCACGTTGCCGCTGACCGGCGTGGGCGTGGTGAGCCGGATCATCACCGAGCTGGCGGTGTTCGACGTTACCGCGGACGGGCTGCAGCTCGTGGAGGCCGCGGAGGGCGTCGACGAGGACACACTGCGCGCGAAGACGGGCGTGCCGTTCCGCAAGGGGGCCTGAGGCACGTGTTCCGCACCTGACCGGGTGCGGAGCAAGCCCGCAAGTGAAAAAGGCCGCAATCGCGGCCTCTTTCGTTGCTGCTGGCGATCTTGCCGCGCCGCCGGCCGGGCTCAGCCGCCGAGCGCAGCCTCCAGCTCCGGCAGCACCTGGAACAGGTCACCCACCAGGCCGATGTCGGCCACTTCGAAGATCGCCGAGTCGGCGTCCTTGTTGATGGCGACGATGGTGCCGGCGTCCTTGATGCCGGTCAGGTGCTGAATCGCGCCGGAGATGCCGATCGCGACATACAGCTCCGGGGCGATGATCTTGCCGGTCTGGCCGACCTGCATCTCGTTGGGGCAGTAGCCGGCGTCGACCGCGGCGCGTGATGCGCCCACCGCCGCGCCGAGCCTGTCGGCGAACTTGTAGATCACGTCGAAGTTCTCCTTCGAGCCCACGCCGCGGCCACCCGACACCACGCGGCGCGCCGACTGCAGGTCGGGGCGATCGCTGGAGCCCGCGGCGAGCCCGACGAAGCGGGTATGGGTTGGCAGCGTCGCTTCGACGCTCGCCGCTTCGACCGCGGCACTGCCGCCCTTGCCGGCTTCCTTCCACGACGCGGTGCGCACGGTGGCCACCACGACCTGGTCGCCAGCCGCTTCCACGGTGACGATCGCATTGCCGGCGTAGATCGGGCGCTTGAACACATGGCTGCCTTCGACGGCCATGATGTCGGAGACCTGCGCGGTGCCGAGGAGCGCGGCCACGCACGGCATCAGGTCCTTGCCGAACGTGGTCGAGGGGCCGAACACATGCGTGTAGCCGGCAGCCAGCGCGGCCACCTGCGGCGCGAGTACCTGGGCGATGGCGTGTTCGTTGGCGGCGTTGGCCACGGTGAGCACGCGCGTGACGCCGGCGATCTGCGCGGCTTCCGCGGCGACGGCGGCGGGATCGGCCGCCAGCACCACGATGTCGATGGCTTCGGGCGACAGCGCCTGCGCGGCGGTGACGCACTTGGCGGTGGATGCGTTGAGCTTGCCGCCGAGGTGTTCGGCAACGATCAGGACTTTGGCCATCAGAGCAACCCCTTTTCCTTCAGTGCGGCAACCAGCTCGGCCGCGTCCTTGACCATCACGCCCTTGCTGCGCATTGCCGGCGCGGCGTACTGCGTGGCCTTGAGCGCGCCGCCGGCCTCGACGCCGAGGTCGGCCCAGGGGATCGACTCGAGCGGCTTGGACTTGGCCTTCATGATGTCGGGCAGCTTGATGAAGCGCGGCTCGTTGAGGCGCAGGTCGGTGGTGATGACCGCCGGCAGGTCCACTTCCAGCGTCTCCAGGCCGGCGTCGACCTCGCGGGTCACCGTGGCCTTGCCGTCGGCCACCTCGAGCTTCGACGCGAACGTGGCCTGCGGGCGGCCCCAGAGCGTGGCCAGCATCTGTCCGGTCTGGCTGGCGTCGTCGTCGATCGCCTGCTTGCCGAGGATCACCAGGTCCGGCTGCTCCTTCTCCACGAGCTTGAGGAACGCACGCGCTGCGGCCAGCGGCTGCACGTCCTGGCCGGCGTCGATGACCACGTGGATGGCGCGGTTGGCGCCCATGGCCAGGCCGTTGCGCAGGTGCGGCTGCGCGTCGGCGGGCGCGATGGTGGCGACCACGACTTCGGTGGCGATGCCCTTGTCGCGCAGGCGAAGGGCTTCTTCCAGCGCGATCTCGTCGAAGGGGTTGGCCGACAGCTTGACACCGTCGGTGATCACGCCGGTACCGTCCGGCTTGACCTGGATGCGGACGTTGTAGTCCACCACGCGCTTGTAGCCGACGAGGATTTTCATCGTTGCGGTGCGTCCTTGGGGGTAGGGCGGAAACCCGCGATTTTAGCGGGCCTTGGCCCGCGGCGCGAACTTGGCCGCCGTGGTGGCGCGGCCATCATGCCCCGACGGCAGGCCGCAGCACGCGCCGCCCGAGCAGGAACGTCACCGGCATGCTCGCCGCCACCGAGAGGAACGGCGCCAGGCGCGGGTCGATGTCGAGCGGTCCGATGGCCAGTTCCAGCACGCTGGCACCCACCGCCCAGCCGGCCAGGCACACCAGCGGCCATGCGGCGAAGCTGCGCCATCCACGCCGCGCGCGGAACGCGTAGCGGGTGTGCAGCAGGTAACCAAGGCCCACGCCGACCACGAAGCACACGGCGTACGCCGCCTGCGGCGCCATCCACGGCAGCAGCAGCCAGTACACGATCAGGCAGGCGACGGTGTTTGTGCCGCCGGCGACGACGAAGCGTACGAAGGTGGCGGCCGTGCCGTGGTGGCGCAGCGCAGCCAGCAGCCTGTTCATGCGCCGGGCGCGGCGGCGGCCAGCGCCAGGAACGCGTCGTAGTCGCGGATGTAGTCGCCTGCGTCGTAGGGGTGCGAGGCGAATACCAGCAGCACCGCATCGGGCGAATAGCGGTACTGCGTGCCCCAGGTCATCGGCGGCAGGTGCAGGCCGCGTTCGGGGGCGTCGAGGGTGAACTCGCGGCGGTGCAGGCCGTCGTCGGCAAGCACCCGCACCGAGCCGTGCACGCAGACCAGGAACTGGTGGCATTCCCGGTGCGCGTGTTCGCCGCGGGTCTCGCGCGATGGCACGTCGAACACCAGGAAGTACCGCACCGGCGCGAACGGCAGGTCGCGCGCAAACTCGCCCACTGACAGCGAGCCGCGCAGGTCGATGAAGCGCGGCAACCGCACCATGCGTGCGCTGCCGGTGCCGGCATCGGCGGGGTCGGCGGCGGCGGCGGCGGCAACAGCGTTGCCGGCATGCGTGCCGGGCGCGCCGGCGAGCACCTGGCCGGCGTCGTCGTCGGTGACATAGCCGACGATGCGTGCCGGGTTGCCGACCACGATCGCGTTGGCCGGCACCGAACGGGTGACCACCGCGCCGGCGCCGATCATCGCGCCGCGGCCGATGCGCACGCCCGGCAGCAGCGTGGCGTTGGCGCCGATCGACGCGCCGTCCTCGACCACGGTTTCCGCGAAGCGCTCCGGGCGCTGCCGGCTGCGCGGGAACAGGTCGTTGCTGAAGGTGGCATTGGGGCCGACGAACACGTCGTCACCCAGGCGCACGCCATCCCAGAGCTGCACGCCGCACTTGATGGTGGTGCGGTCGCCCACCACCACGTCGCCTTCGATGAACACGCCGTCGCAGACATTGCAGTCGCGGCCGATGCGCGCGCCGGGCAACACGTGCGCAAACGCCCACACCCGCGTGCCGGCGCCGACGGTGTCGCTCTCGCACAGCGCGTTGGGGTGCACGTAATGGCTCATGTGGCGTCGCCCTCGAAGGTCTGCTCGCTGTGCACCAGCGCCAGCGGCCGGGCCTTGGTGTTCTCGAACGCGCGCCAGGCGTAGCTGCCCACCACGCCGAGGCCCAGCGTGTTGATGGCGCCGAAGAACAGGATGGTGAACACCGTGGCCGCATAGCCCGGCACGGTCACCCACCCCGACACCTTGGCCACCACCACCACCAGCGCCAGCGCCACCGCCACCACCAGCGCGAGCGCACCGGTCGCGAACAGGATGCGCACCGGCAGGTCGCTGAAGGCGAACACGCTGTCGGAGAAATACTTGAGCTTCTTGCCCAGCGTCCACGCGCTGCGGCCGTGGGTTCGGCGGCGTCGCGGGTAGGGCAGGAACGCGCGCCGCCCGCCCAGCCAGAACAGCTGCGCCAGCAGGCTTGTGTTGGACTCGCGCATCGCCACCAGGCGGTCGCGGAAGTCGGCGCTGACCGCGAAGATGTCCACGCCGCCGCGCGGGATGTCGGGCATCACCAGGCGCCGGTACAGCGACCAGAACAGCGTGGACAGCAGCCTGCCGACGAACGGGTCGTCGCGACCGTCGCGCACACCGAAGCCGACATCGGCGCGCCCGTCGCGCAGCGCGGCGAGGAAGCGCAGCGCGAGTTCCGGCGGCTCCTGCAGGTCGGCCGCCATCACCGCGATCACCTGGCCGCGCGCCCTTTCCAGGCCGACGCGGATCGCCGGGAAGGCGCCGAAGTTGCGGGTCAGTTCCACCAGCTGCGCCGGGAAGCCCGCGCTCGGCAATGCGTCGCGCAGCAGCGCATGGCTGTCGTCGGGGCTGCCGTCGACCACCAGCACCGCCTCGAAGCCGCCCTCGACCTCGCGCGCCAGGCCGCGCAGGGCGTCGAGCAGCGCCGCGATCGAGCCGGCATTGCGGTACACCGGCACCACCACCGAGAGCGCGGGCGTCAGAAGCGGTTGCATGCGGCGGTCACCCTCTCGGCTTCGTCATCGGTCAGCTCCGGGAAGCATGGCAGGGTCAGCGCGGTGCGCGCCTGGCGTTCGGTCACCGGCAGCGACCGGCCCGCGTGGCGCCCGGCGAGGCAGGGCTGCTGGTGGTCGGGCAGGGGGTAGTGCACATCGCTGGCGATGCCGGCGGCGTCGAGGTGCGCACGCAGCGCATCGCGGGATTCGCTGTGCACCACGTAGAGATGCGCCACGTACTCGTTGCCGGCGACCGCCGGCACCGCGATGCGCGGATTGGCGATGCACTGCGAGTAGCGGTTGGCGATGTCGCGGCGGCGCCGGTTCCAGGCGTCAAGCAGCGGCAGCTTGATCGACAGCACGCGTGCCTGCAGTTCATCCAGGCGGCTGTTGCGGCCGCCTTGCAGGGTGTTGACGTATTTCTGTTCCCAGCCGTACTGGCGCAGCGCGCGCAGGCGCGCGGCGATCCCGGCGTCGCGGGTGACGACGGCGCCGGCATCGCCCAGCGCGCCGAGGTTCTTGGTGGGATAGAAACTGAAGGCCGCGGCATCGCCGAATGCGCCGGCGCGGCGGCCGTCGGCGCTGCGCGCGCCATGCGCCTGCGCGCAATCCTCCACGAGCGCGGCGCCATGCGCGCGGCAGGTCTCGGCAATGGCGTCGATCCGCGCGAGGCGGCCATACAGGTGCGTGGCGACCACCGCGCGCAGCGGCCCGTCGCTGTCGCAGGCGCGCGCGAGCTGCGCCGGATCCAGCGTGGCGTCATCACCGACATCGACGAACACCGGTTCCGCGCCGCAGGCCAGCGTGGCCGTGGTGGCGTACATGGCGGCGTTGGCGGGCACCGCGACGCGGTCGCCTGGCACGACGCCAACGGACTTCAGTGCAAGCTCCAGCGCGTCACTGCCGTTGCCGACGCCGACGCAGTGGGCGACGCCGCAATACGCGGCAAAGGCGGACTCGAACGCCGCGACGCCCGGACCCAGCACGTACTGCCCGCTGTCCACCACGTCCGCCAGCGCCGCGGCGAGCTCGACGCGCAGCGCGGCCACGTGGCGCACCAGCGAATTGACGGGAACAAGGGGTGGGCGCATGCGTCACGGCGGGACCGGTTGGCCTGCATTCTGCCAGAAGCCGGCGTGGCACCCGCCGCACCGGACGGCGGCGGCGCCACGCTATGATCGGCCGCCGCATGCGGCAGGCCCAGGACACCACGATGACCACCGAGCCCTCCAGCCCCGTCCCGCACGGGCGCGACCGCGCGCATGCGGCGATGCTGCTGCTCGTGCTGGCGGCGACGCATCTGGTGTTCAACTTCGTGCTGACGCCGAACAGCCCGTTCCCCAACCACCCGGACGACTTCTCGTTCCTCGCCGGCACGCTCGCCGACATGGGCTGGGACTGGAAGCGCCCGGTGTCGACCAACGTGATCTTCCTGGTCGCCGCAGGCGGCCAGCTGGCGTCCTACGTGGTGCTCAACGCGTCGGCGGTGCTGGTGGCCTGGCTTGCGCTGCTGCTGGTGCGCGATGTCTTCGACGTGCGTCCGGGCGTGCTTGCGGCGCTGGCCTGCGGCGCCGTGCTGTCCAGCCATCCCGCCGCGCTGCAGCACGGCAAGTACCTCGGGCTGATGACCAACCTGGTGTCGCACGGCTTCGGCCTGGCCTGCCTGCTGCTGCTGTGGCACGGCTGGCGACGCGCCAGTGCCTGGCGGTGCGCGCTTGCGGCGCTGGCCTACCTGGCCAGCGCGTTCGCCAAGGAGGATTTCGTGCTGCCGCCGTTGCTGCTCGTCGCGCTGCTGTGGGCGCCTGGTAGCGCATGCCTGCCGGTGGGGCGCGGCGCCACGCCGTGGCCGCGTGGGTCACGGATTGCGCTATCGGTGCTGTTTGTCGCGATTGCCGTCGGCTCGATGGCGTGGCAGGCCTATGACCGGAATCCCTTTGTCGCCGGACTGTTCACGCCCGACAGCAGCAGCGCGTCGTACGCGGTGGAGCTCGCGCCCGCGGCACTGCTGCGTGCGTTTGGCATGTTGTTCTTCGGCTACACATGGGTGGCGACACTGCTGGCCGCTGCGGCATGGGCCGCCCTGTGGGTCGCGGCGCCGACGCTGCGCGTGCGCCTGGCCTGGTTCGCGGCGACGGTGGTCTCGCTCGCGGTGCCGTACGCGCTGATTCCCAACAACATGCCGGTGTACCGGGCGTATGCGTGGCTGCCGTGGATGGCAGCCATCGTCGCAGTCGCGCTGACGTTGCTCGCGCAGCGCGTTCCACGGCACGCGGCGATGCCGCGCCGCGCGGTGCCCGCGCTGGCCGCGATCGCGGTTGCGCTGGGCGCGGCGCTGCTGCACCACGATGCACGGCTCGATCTCGCCGCGCGCTACGCGGCCGGCGAGTCGGTCAACCGGCACATGCTCGACGCCCTCGAGCAGGAGCGTGCCGCGCTGCAGGATGCGCCCCTGGTGGGGCTGCACGGGCTGGGCGAGAACTCGCCCTGGTGCGGCAACGGCACGGTCTACCTGGCCCGCAAGCGGGGCTTTCAACAGCGCTGGCTGGTGTTGGCCCCGGGCGAGACGTCGTGCTACCGGAACCCCGCGCAGGGCGGCCGCAAGCCGCGGCACGACCTGCGGGTGTCAGTTGCACCGCCTGCCCACGCGTGTTCGCAGCCAACGCTGCCGGTGCTGGTGTTCGACGCCCACGGGCGCGGCACGCGCATGACCGGCCGCGACCTGTGCGCCGCCAGCGGCGGTGCCGTGGCCGGACCCTAGGGCGCCTGCGACGCGCCAGTCCGGCCCATCAACTGGCCGGGACGCTCGATGCGCACGCTGTGGCGTCCGCGCGCCGGAATCGCCAGCGCGACCTGGTAGCCGTTGACGCGGAACATCGGCGCGGTGTGGCCGTCGACGGTGGCGCGCCAGCGTGCGGCGGGATCCTCGTTGAGCACCAGCAGGCCAGGGCCGTCCGCATCCACCGTCGCCAGCAGCACCGTGCCTGCGTTGCGCTGCAGGGTGACGCGGCCGCCGATGCGCCCCGGGCCGGCATGCGCCACGGCATCGACGCCGGCGGGCAGGTCGATGGCACGCACCAGCGCGCGCAATGGCGAAACCGGCCCTGCTGCAAGCAGCGTGGTGACCGGGTCGTCCACCACGTCCATGCCACCGGCCAGGAAATACAGGCGCGGCAAGGCATCGGGATGGGTGCGCAGCACCAGGCCCGGGCGCAGGCGCTCGTCGCCGGGGCGCGCATCGGCTTCCGGCCACAGCGACCAGCGCACGCCGTACAGCGCCATGACCAGCGGGGTTGCCTGCGCCAGCAGCCGGTACTTCGCGTACTCGGCCGGGCCGATGCCGCCATGGATCGAGCGGAAGCCATGCATGGTCCAGGCATGCGTCAGCAGGTGGGCATTGTCGATGCTGCCACCGAGCATGAAACGGTAGCGGTCGCGCAATGGCAGCCGTGCGGCCAGCGCCGCGGCGTCGGCATGCGCCTGCACGCGGTCGGCATGGAACAGCATCGCGTCGTCGCGGGCAAAGCGCTTGTTGTGCATGAACGGCGCCCACGCACTGCCCGCCAGCAGCGCCACGCAGGCCAGGGCGAGGGCGATGCCACCGCCGCGCCGAGCGCGCAGGCACCAGCCGAGCGCCGCGAAGGCGACCACCGACGCGAGCAGGGCGCCGCCGCGGTAGCCGCTGCCGCCGGCCAGGGTGAGGGCGGCCGTGGCCGCGACGGCGAACACGCCCAGCCACGCCCACGGATCGCGCAGCAGCGCCGGCGGCGTGCGCAGCCGCAATGACTGCAGGCCCAGCGCGGCGAGCGGCAACAGCAGCACGACCGCCAGGCACGACCACCAGGTCAGTTCGCGCACCTTGTTCGCCAGCGGCACCGCGGCAAGCAGCGATGCCATCGGCAGGAAACACGACACCGCCGCCAGCAGCGCGACCACCAGCAGCGCGCGCGCGAAGCGCGTGGCGGGCAGCACCGGCAACCAGCGCCCGAAGACCGCAAGCGCGGCCAGCACGACCGCGGCCCCCAGGTAGGCATTGCCGATGCCGCGGCGGTATTCGAACGCCACCAGCAGCCCGGCATCGACGGGCGCCAGCGCGTGGTGGCGGAGCGCGGCCACCGGGACGGGCTGGTTGCCGACCACATGCCCGCCCGATTCACCCAGCCAGCGGATCGCGCGCGCGTGGAAGGCCAGGATTTCGGAGAGATAGGGCCAAGTGGCCGCGAACACCAGCGCCGCGGCCAGCGCCAGCCATGCGCTGGTGGTGGCGAACGCACGCCGCGCATCGCTGTCGCGTGCCGGCACGGCCTGCGCCGCGACCGCCAGCCACGCCACGCCCGATGCCCATGCCGCGAACACCAGGTTCTGCGCGGGATGCGCATACACCAGCAGCGTCGCCGCGGCCGCCAGTGCGAACGCCATCGGCGCCTGCGCCCGCCATCCGGGCACCGCGTACAGGCGCGCCTGCGCGGCCAGCACCCAGGGCAGCCAGGCCATGCCGGCGATGATGTGCGGCCAGCCGGCCGCGCTGCGCACCGCGGGGAACCACGGCAGCGCCAGGCCCACCGCGCACGCCAGCGCCATGCGCACGCCGAGCGCGCGGGCCAGCGCGCAGCCGCCTGCACCGAGCAGGGCGAGGTGCAGCATGACGATGAAGTTCAAGCGGTCCAGTGTCGCCGCGGGCGATGCATCCGCCCCCGCCCAGTTGAAATACAGCGGATAAAGCATGTGGTAGTTGGGGTTCGACCAGTTCGACTCTCCGGCCCGCACGCCCTCGGTGTACATCGCGGCCAGCGGGCCTTCCGCGGCGATGGCGCGGCTGGCCTCGTTGAAGAACGCCAGCAGCATGTCGGCCTGGTCCGGGCCGCGCGCGAGGGTTTCGCCCGCGTAGTGGACGCGGGCGATCGCGAACACCGCCGCCATCACCGCGAGCAGCAGCGCCAGCTCGCGCAGCAAGCGCATCGACCAGTGCCTTGCCTGCGGCGGGCGCATGTCAGTCAAGCGTATGCAGCGCGCGGTCGGCAGCCTCGAGCACGCGGTCCATGTGTGCGTCCAGGCCGATCCACATCGGCAGCCTGAACAGGCGCGCGGCGACGTCGTCGGTGATCTCCAGCGTGCCGTGCGCGCGGCCCAGGCGGGCCCCGGCGGGCGAGGAGTGCAGCGGCACGTAATGGAACACCGACAGCACGCCGTCGGCGCGCAGCGATTCCAGGATGCGCGTGCGCGATGCCAGGTCGGGTGCCAGCAGGTAGTACATGTGGGCGTTGTGCTCGCAGTGCGCAGGCACCACCGGGCGGCGCACGCGCCCGGCCTGCTCGTGCGCCTGTGCCCACGCGTGATATCGCGCCCACAGCGCGAGGCGCCCATCGGTGAGCGCGCGCGCGTGGTCGAGCTGGGCCGCCAGGAACGCCGCCGTGATCTCGCCGGGCAGGAACGACGAGCCGAGGTCGCACCAGGTGTAGCGGTCCACTTCGCCGCGGTAGAAGCGGCCGCGGTCGGTGCCCTTCTCGCGGATGATCTCGGCGCGCGCGACCAGCGCCGGGTCGTTGACCAGCAGCGCGCCGCCTTCGCCGCAGATCACGTTCTTGGTCTCGTGGAAGCTGAGCGTGCCCAGCGCGCCAATGCTGCCCAGCGGCCGGCCGCGCCAGCGCGACATGATCCCCTGCGCGGCGTCCTCCACCACCACCAGGCCGTGGCGCGCGGCGATGGCCAGGATCACGTCCATCTCGCAGCCGACGCCGGCGTAATGCACCACGCAGATGGCGCGCGTGCGCGGCGTCACCGCCGCCTCGACCAGGCGTTCGTCGATGTTGAGCGTGTCCGCGCGCACGTCGACGAACACCGGCGTGGCGCCGCGCAGCACGAACGCGTTGGCGGTGGAGACGAACGTGTACGAGGGCAGGATCACCTCGTCGCCGGGGCCGACGTCGGCGAGCAGCGCCGACATCTCCAGTGCCGCGGTGCAGGAATGGGTGAGCAGCGCGCGCCTGGCGCCGGTCTCGCGCTCCAGCCAGGCGTGGCAGCGGCGGGTGTACGCGCCGTCGCCGGACAGGTGACCCGCGGCATGCGCGCCGGCGATGTTGGTGAGTTCGCCGCCGGTCATGTGCGGGCGGTTGAAGGGGATCATGCCGGGCGCACTCATGCGTGCACCGCCTTGCGCGCGATCACCACGCGGCTGCCGCCCAGCGGCAGCCGGATCCCGCATGCCACCAGCGCGCCTTCGATGCGCATCGCCAGGTCGAGCAGCGCATCGACGGGCCGTGGCAACGCCAGTTCGGCGAGCGGGTCATGGGCGGCGCCGGGGCGGCGCGGCCGCAGCCGCGACAGCACCATCAGCGGCAGCAGCACGCCGGTGAAGCTGCCGCTCCAGGTGATCGAGAAGCCCGCGGCGCGCAGCTTGGCCTCCAGCTCGCCGCGCGCGTAGCGGCGCACGTGGTGCGCGGCGACGTCCTGTTCGCTCCACAGCCACGGATGCTGCGGAACGCTCAGCGCCGCGATGCCGCCGGCCCGCAGGGCCTGGTGGATGCTGCGCAGTGCGGCGCCGTCGTCATCGATGTGCTCGAGCACGTCGTAGGCACCGATCGCGTCGAAGCCCGCGTCGAACGGCAGCGCGCGCGCATCGAGCTGCAGCAGGCTGGCGCGCGGCACGCGTGCGCGTGCATAGGGCAGGCTGTCGGCGAGGAACTCGCTGCCGCTGATGCGCCAGCCGGGAAAGCGTTCGGCCACCGCGGCGAGCACGAAACCGGTGCCGCAGCCGACTTCAAGGTAGTCGCGCACGTGCCCGGCATGACGCGCAAGCAGGCGCAGCAGCAGGCGGTTGCGCGCGCGGAACCAGAAGTTGCCGGCCTCGAGCGCCGCCAGCTTTGGAAAGAACGCCGCGTCATAGCCGCCGCTGCGCGCGCCCATCACGTACGGAACCCGGCCTGCACCAGCGCGCAGGCGCGTCCGGCATCGTCGCGCAGCCAGGCATTGGCGCGGCGCCGGCCACCGCTGGCGGCCCAGCCTTGGCGGAGTTCGAGCCTATGGGCGCGGCGCGCATCCGGCACGGCCAGCGGCAGCTGCGCCAGGCTGTCGAGCTGCACCGGCGCGCCACAGGCATCGGCAAGCAGGGTGGCGATGTCGCCGACCGGCAGCGGCCACCCGTCGGCCTGGTCGCGCAGCGCGCCGGCGGCGTAGCCACGTGACACCGTGGGCACGCCCGGCGCACCGAGCATCGCGTTGACATGCAGCGTGTCGTACGCGGCGTACAGGTGGTATCCCTCGCGCGCCCAGACCTTCTGCACGGCGAAGTTGTCGACCTTGGTGGACATGCGCATTTCCGCGAACCCGAGCGCCCGGTAGTGGCGCTGCGTGTGGCGGATCAGGTCGCCGAACAGGCCGCTGCCGGCTTCCGAGGGCAGCACGCCGTAGATGCCGCCGTTGGCGATGCCGGCCGCGGCGTCGGCCTCGCAGCAGGCGAAGGCGACGATGCGCCCCGCGCGGCGTGCCACCCAGCTCGCGGTACGCGCGCCGCCGCGATGGGCCAGCGCCCATTCGCGGTAGCCGGCCAGGGCCAGCTCCGGTGCGAACAGCGGATTGGCGAAGTAGTGGCTGGCGTAGCCGCCGAAACTGGCATCGACCAGTGCGGCCAGCGCGTCGTCATCGGCCGGCGTGGCCGGGCTGATGTCCACGTCGGCATTGGCGGGCGCATGCGGCACGCGGCGCTGCAGGTCGACCGTGTAATAGACCAGCACCCCGGCATCGATCACCTCGAAGCCGAGGCCGGCAAGCGCGCGCACCTGCTGCGACGCACCCACCGGCAGGCGGTAGATGGCGACGTCGGCGGCGCTGGCCAGCAGCGCCGGCAGCGGATCGCCGTCGAGCCGCGTGGCGCGCCAGACATCGAGGCCGAAACGCGCGCTGTCGGGCGCCGAGCGGGCGAGGCCGGCATGCTCAAGCATCGAACACGGGCTCCACCGCGGACGTTTCCCGCTCCACCACGAACGCCGGCCGGCGCTTGCTGTCCTTGAAGACCTGGCCGACGTACAGGCCGACCACGCCGACGCAGAACATCAGGATCCCGCACAGCAGCCAGATCGACGCGATGATGCTGGTGTAGCCGGCCACGCCGGTGCGGCCGCTGAAATACAGCCATACCGCCGCCAGCACCACGGCGAACGAGAACAGCGACACGCCCATGCCCAGCTTGACCACCAGGCGCAGCGGCTTGTCCGAGTGCGACAGCACGATCGACAGCGCAAGGCGGGCGGCCGCGCGCAGGCTGTACGCACTGCGTCCTGCAGCGCGCTCGGCGTGCACCACCGGCAGCGACGCAGACGGCAGGCCGGTCCAGCGCACCATCAACGGAAAGCAGCGCTCGCTTTCGGGCATGCGCAGCAACAGGTCCACCACGCGCCGCGAATACACGCCGAAGTTGGCGACGCGATGGTCCTGCGGCACGCCGGACAGCCAGCCGAGCAGGCGGTAGAAGCACCACGAGCTCAGTCGTTTGCCGAGCGTGTCGCGGCGCCCGGTGCGTTGTGCATGGACGATGTCCACGCCTTCGCGCGCACGCTCCAGCAGCGACGGGATCGCCTCCGGGGCGTCCTGCAGGTCGCAGTCCATCACCGCCACGTGGGCGCCGCGCGCGTGTTCGAGCCCCGCGTAGATCGCCGCGTGCTGTCCGAAGTTGCGCGACAGGCGCAGTCCGCGCACCTGCGGGTGGCGCAACGCAAGGTCCTCGATGCGCATCCAGGCGCCATCCGGGCTGGCGTCGTCGACCAGCAGGATTTCAAGCCGCTCGTGGTCGTCGAACGCGCGCAGGCAGCGCTCCACGAGGTCCTCCACGCAGCCCGCGCAGCCGTAGACCGGCGTGACGATGCTGAGCGTGGGTGGCGATGGCGGAGCGGTGGGCATGGTTCGCGGCGCTGCGGAAGGTGCCGGGCAATAGTGCCGCAAGCCGCGCCCAATGGACATCGCGCCGCCAGGCGCTACGGTGGTCGCCGCTATACTCGCGACCGGTCAACACCGGCACCGAACGCATGCCCTCGAGCCCCGCGCGCGCACCCGGCGCACCGCGCCACGCGCCCCAGCTCGCCTGGCTGCTGGCGCTGCCCGCGTTGCTGGCGATCGCGCATGCCGTCGCGCTCGCCGGCAGCATCGCCAATCCGCTGGTGTACTCCGACAACTGGACCTTCATCGAGACCTTCCTGAAGGTGGCGCTGGAGGAGGGCGCCGGCTTCGGCGATTTCCTCGTCAAGCGGGCCGGCGTCGACCACGCGCAACCGCTGGGCAAGCTGCTGATGCTCGCCAACGCGCGCTGGGCCGGACTCGACTTCATGCTTGAAGCGCGCGTGGCGCTGGCCTGCGTGGTGGCCGGCTGGGTGCTGCTCTGCGCCGTGGTGCTGCGCGGACGCGGCGGGCATGTGCCGGCGGCGCCGCTGGTCGTGTTGTTGCTGGCCGCGATCCTGGTGGTGCAGCTGGCCCCGGCCAGCGTGGATGTCTATGCCTACCCGATGGTGCTGATGGCGCACGCGTTCTACCTGTCGGCCTTCGCCGTGCTGGCCACGTCCTGGCACGCCTACCGCGGCGGGCCCGCGTGGACGCTGGTCGTGGCCATGGCCGCCTGCGGCATCGTCGGCGACGACTCGGCGATCCTGCTGGTCGCCGCCACCGTGCCCGCGCTGCTGCTGGCCGGTGCGCGCGAACAGCGCCTGCGTGGCGCGTGGCGTGTCGTCGCGCTGCTGGTGCTGGTGCTGCTGGCCTGTCGTGGCGCGTACGCGCTGTTCGGCGAGATCCGCGGCAGCACCAGTGCCGATTTCAACGTCGGGCTGGCCGCGCGGGTCGCCGGCCTGGCCGCGCAGTGGCGGGACGCGTGGGCGTGGCTGGCCACGCCGCTCAGCGCGGGGCTGGTGTCGGGCGCGGCGCTGCGCGCGATGCTGGGCGACGGCTGGCTGGCGGCGCGCATCGCGTTGGCGGTGCTGGTGGGTGCCGGGCATGCATGGTTCTGGTGGCGGGCGTGGCGCCTGCGCCCGGGGGCGGCCTGGTTCCTCGCGGTCGCGCTGATGCTGCTGTTCTACGCGATGGTCGCCGGCGTGCTGTTCGGCCGGGTATTCGTGCGTGGCACCGCCTTCCTCGACCAGGGGCGCTACTCGGTGTTCTATCAGGTCGGCATTGTCGCGTTGCTGCTGATGGCGCTGGCCGAGGGCGCGCTCGCGACGGGGCGTTCGCGCGCGCTCGCGTGGTCCGCCGCGGCGGCCTTGCTGCTGCTGCAGCTGCCGCTGGCACTGCACGCCTGGCAGCAGGTGCCGGGCCACCGCGACGCCTACGCGCACATGGCGCGCGACATGGCCGCGATGGCGCGTGACCCGCTGCATCCGCCGGCCGGGTGTGCGGTCGGCGTCGACGTCTGCGTGCGCCCCGAGGCCTCGCGCGTGGCGCTGATGGCGATGCTGGTCGAACATCGCCTGAACCTGTTCTCGCCGCGGTTCCGCGCCCGCCACCCCGAGCTGGCGCGCGCCGCAGGACCGCTGCCGCAGCCCGCGGCGCCGGCGGACTGAGCGGGCGCGTCGCCTACAGGTTCTGGTAGTTCGGCCCCGCGCCGCCTTCCGGCGTTACCCAGGTGATGATCTCGTAGGGATCCTTGATGTCGCAGGTCTTGCAGTGCACGCAGTTGGCGGCGTTGATCTGCAGCCGCTTGCCGTGCGCGGCCTGCGCGTCCTCGACGATCTCGTATACGCCGGCCGGGCAGAAGCGCGTGCAGGGGTTGCCGTACTCCTCGGCGCAGCGCGTCACGCAGACTTCGGTGTCGTGCACCAGCAGGTGCACCGGCTGGTCCTCGTCATGCTCGGTGGCGGCAAAGTACACGCCGGCGAGCCGGTCGCGCGGCGCGAGGTCACGCTTCACGTAGTCGCGGTCCGGCTGCGCCTGGCCACCGAGCCTGTCCAGCGATGACCAGTCGGGCGTGACCTTGAGCGTCCATGGGGTATGCCCGCCGAGCGCCGTTTCCAGCGCCGCATTGGCCAGTCCGAACCACAATCCCTTCTTGAAGCCGGGCTTGATGTTGCGCACCGCGCGCAGCTCGCGCATGGCGTCGGACTCGCGCAGCTTCGCGTCGTAGCCTTCCGCCGCCAGGTCGCCGGCGGCAAGGTGTTCGGCGGCGAGCATGCCGGAACGGATCGCCTGGTGGGTGCCCTTGATCTTGGGCACGTTGAGCAGGCCCGCGGTATCGCCGATCAGCAGCGCGCCGGGCATCTCCACCTTGGGCAGCGACTGCCACCCTCCGGTGACGATGGCGCGCGCGCCGGCGGACAGGATGGTGCCGCCCTCAAGCAGCGGCTTGACCGTGGGGTGGTTCTTCCACTGCTGGAACGCCTCCCACGGCCGGTATTCCGGGTCGCTGTAATCGAGGCCGCTGACGTAGCCCAGCGCCACCTGGTCGTTCTCGAGGTGGTAAAGGAAGCTGCCGCCATAGGTGTTGTTGTCCGCCGGCCAGCCGAGCGAATGCACGATCTTGCCGGGCGTCACGCGGCCCGCGGGCAGCTGCCACAGCTCCTTGATGCCGATCGAATACGCCTGCGGGTCGCTGTCGGCATCGAGCTCGAAACGCTTCACCAGGCGCTTGGTGAGGTGTCCGCGCGCACCTTCGGCGAGCACGGTGACCTTGGCATGGATGTCGATGCCGGCGGTGTAGCCCGCCTTCTCCGAGCCGTCGCGGGCGATGCCCATGTCGCCGATGCGCACGCCGGTGACGCGGCCGTCGGCGGCGTGCAGCGTCTGCGCGGCGGAGAAACCCGGATAGATCTCCACGCCCAGTGCCTCGGCCTGCGGCGCCAGCCACGCGCACATCGCGCCGAGGCTGACGATGAAGTTGCCGTGGTTGCGCATGCCCGGCGGCACCATCGGGAACTTGCGGCCGCCGTCCTTCGTCAGGTACCAGAGCTCGTCCTCGCCGGCCGGTACGCACACCGGCGGCGGGTTGTCGCGCCAGCCCGGCAGCAGGGCATCGAGCGGACCCGGCTCGATCACCGCACCGGACAGGATGTGCGCGCCGATGGTGCTCGATTTCTCGATGACGCACACCGAGATGTCGGGGTTGAGCTGCTTCAGGCGGATCGCGAAGGCCAGGCCGGCGGGGCCGGCGCCCACCGTCACGACGTCGTATTCCATGACATCGCGCTCGGGCTCGGGCACGTCGACGGTGGTGGCAGGTTCGGCTGGCTGGTTCATGCGTGCGGCCCGTATTGCAGTGCGGTGATTGTCGCGGCTCGCGCGGTGCGCGGCAAACCGCCGTGGCGGTGAAGTGCTAGCGTGCGCGCCATGGCGCTCATCCCGGTCACGCTCGAAGGAGCCGATCTCGCGTTTGCTCCGGCCTGGCTTGCGCAGGACGCAGCGGACGCGCTGTTCGCGCACCTGCAGGCCGAGGTGCCGTGGTCCGTGCATCGCATCCGCCTGTTCGGGCGCCTGGTCGATTCGCCGCGCCTGTCGTGCTGGATCGGCGACCCCGGTGCCGGCTACACCTATTCCGGCACGCGCTTCGAACCGCATCCGTGGCCACCGCTGCTGGCGGACCTGCGCGTGCGGGTGGCCGAAACCTGCGGCGAGGAGTTCAACAGCGTGCTCGCCAATCTCTACCGCGACGGCCGCGACAGCATGGGCTGGCACCGCGACGACGAGCCGGAACTCGGGCCGCGGCCGGTGATCGCATCGCTGAGCCTGGGGGCCACGCGGCGCTTCGTGCTGAAAGAGCGGGTTGGCGCCGGTTCGGCGGTCGCGCCGCGGAAGCGGGTGTTCGAGCTTGGCCACGGCAGCCTGCTGCGCATGGCCGGCGACACCCAGCGCCATTACCGCCATGCGCTGCCGCGCACCGCGCGCCCGGTGGGGCCGCGGATCAACCTGACATTCCGCAGGATCCGCTCAGCGCCTTGAAGCGGATGCCGGCGGCGGTGCCGTGCGGGCATGCCCGGCACCGGTGGACAGCGTCCAGCCGGACACGTCGCGGCCAAGCGCCTCCAGCGCGGTGGTGAAGGTGGCGGCAACCGTCGCCACGTCGGTGCCCGCCGCAGGCTCCGCCACGGTGAAGGTGCGCGACGCCACGATGCCCTGCGAGCGCGCATGCAGCAGCTTGGCGTGCAGTTCGATGGTCGCCGCCGGCGTGGCGCGACCGGCGTAGTCGGCCTCGAAGCGGCGCAGGTCGAGCAGCAGGCGATAGTCGGGTGCCACGCCGCTGCCGCGGCGGGACACGCCGGCGATGTGTCCGGAGTCTTCCAGCGTGCGCAGCACCACCTCTTCGACCATGTCGGTCGGCGAGCGCGCCCAGCTGGCACCCGAATACACCTGCAGCTCGCCGGGAGACGGGCGCACCGCGATGCGGAAGGTGTCGACGGTGCGCGCGGCGCTCGGCGGATTGATGGCGAGCTGCCAGTCGACGCGCGGCCACGCGGGGTCGGCGGCCACGCGCGGGTCGGGCGCGTAGATCGCCGCGCGCTCGCGCTCGCCGGCGCCGCCCAGGATCGAACAGGCGCCGAGCGCCAGTGCGGTGGCCGCGACGGCCATGCGTGCGAGTGCGGTCATGGGTTTCATTCGGGTTCGAACTCCTTCGGCGCGTCACGGCCGAGCAGGTAGCGCGCGGGATTGGAATCGAAGCGGTCGCCGATGCGGCGCAGGTCGCGCACCAGCGAACGCAGCTCCGACAGCGTCGGGCCGAGCTGTGCCAGACCGTCGTTGGCGAAGCTGTTGATGGCGTTGCGGTTCTCGCCAAGGATCAGGTCGGCGCTGTTGGCGGCGGAATCCATCTTGGCCAGCGTTGATTCCAGGTCCGCCACCAGCCCGGGCAGCTTGGCCACGAACTCGCGCTCGAGCCCCGTCATCGCGCGGTTGGAGGTTTCCACCACGTCCACCAGGTTCTCGCTGGCCAGGCGTGCGTTGACGATCAGCGCGGCCAGGTCCTCGCGCTGGCCGGCGACCGCGCCCGTCATGCCTTCGATGTTCTCCAGCGTGCGCGCGATGCGTTCGACGTTTTCCTCGCTGAGCACCAGGTCGAGGCGCGCGACCAGGCGGTTGGCGGTGTCGGCGATGTTCTGCAGCGCCGAGGCTTCGGTGAGGATCACCGGGATCGCGCCGTTCTCGCGCGCCTCCAGGTGCGGCGCGTCCGGGCTGCCGCCGGTGAGCTGGATGAAGGTCGAGCCGGTCAGCCCCGTCACCGAGAGCTTGGCGCGGGTGTCGATCTTGACCGGTACGCCGGCCTCCACCCGGATCCGCGCCACCACGCGCCGCGGATCCTGCGGCGCCAGCGACAGCGCGTCCAGCGTGCCCACCGCGATGCCGTTGTACTGCACCACGCTGCCTTCAAGCAGGCCGGTGACCGGCTCGTTGAACACCACGTGGTAGCTCCGCCAGTTGCGGTCGGTGGAGAACTTGGCGGCCCACAGACCGAACACCAGCAACGCGAGCGCCGCGGCCAGGGTGAAGGCGCCGATCAGCACGTAGTTGGCCTTGGTTTCCATCGTCAAGTGTCCTCGGCGGCGCGCTGTGTCGCCCGTTGTGCCGCGCGACCACGCGGACCATTGAAATATTCCTGCACCCAGGGGTGCTCGAGGCGCTCGATCTCCGCCAGTGGCCCCACGGCCACCACCTTGCGGTCGGCCAGCACGGCTACGCGGTCGCAGACAGCGTACAGGGTGTCCAGGTCGTGGGTGATGAGGAACACCGTGAGCCCCAGTGCCTGCTGCAGGGTGCGGGTGAGGTGGTCGAAGGCCGACGCGCCGATCGGATCCAGGCCGGCCGTGGGCTCGTCCAGGAACAGCAGTGGCGGGTCCAGCGCCAGCGCGCGCGCAAGGCCGGCGCGCTTGCGCATGCCGCCGGAGAGCTGCGACGGCAGCTTGGCGAGTGCGTCCGCCGGCAGCCCGGCCAGCTTGATCTTGAGCAGCGCGAGCTCGTAGCGCAGCGAGTCGTCCAGCGCCGGATAGTGCTCCAGCAGCGGCACTTCGACGTTCTCGCCCACGGTGAGCGACGAGAACAGGGCGCCGTCCTGGAACAGCACGCCGGTGCGCCGCTCGACATAGGTGCGGTCGGCGGGATCGTCGGACGCGCTGTCGACGCCCATCACCTCGATGGTGCCGGCATCGGGCTTGCGCAGGCCGATGATCGAGCGCATCAGCACCGACTTGCCGCTGCCCGAGCCACCCACCACGCCGAGGATCTCGCCGCGGCGCACGTCGAGGTCGAGGTCCTCGTGCACCACCTGCTCGCCGAAGCGGGTGCACAGCCCGCGGACGCGGATGATCGGCTCGTCGTTGCTCACCAGCCCACCTGCATGTACCAGATCGCGGCCAGCGCGTCGAAGATGATCACCAGCGAGATCGTCTGCACCACGCTGGACGTGGTGCGCTCGCCGACCGACTGCGCGGTGCCCTTGACCTGCAGCCCCTCCAGGCAGCCGATCAGGCCGATCACCATCGCGAACAGCGGCGCCTTGGACATGCCGACCAGGAAGTGCCGGATCTCCATCTGGTCGTGCATCCGCGCCAGGTACGCCTGTGGCGGGATGCCGAGCTCGAACGCGCCCACCGCCATGCCCCCCAGCAGGCCCGACACCATGGCGATGAAGGTCAGCAGCGGCAGCATCACCAGCAGCGCCAGCAGCCGCGGGATGACCAGCACGTCGACCGGATCCAGGCCCAGGGTGCGCATCGCGTCGATCTCCTCGCGGCTCACCATCGCGCCGATCTGCGCGGTGAACGCGCTGGCGGTGCGGCCGGCCAGCAGGATCGAGGTCAGCAGCACGCCGAACTCGCGCAGGAAGGCGATCGACACCAGCTCCACGACGAAGATGGTGGCGCCGAAGTCGACCAGGATGTTGGCGCCGAGGAAGGCGATCACCGCGCCGACCAGGAACGACAGCAGGATCACCAGCGGCACCGCGTCCAGCCCGACCTGCTCCATGTGGAACACGGTGGCGGTGCCGCGGAACCGGCGCGGTTCCTTCACCATGCGCAGCATCTTGACGAGGTTCTCGCCGAGGAAGCTCACCAGCGCGACGGTCTCGTTCCAGTTGTCCTTGACCGCGAAGCCCAGACGCCCGAGCGCCGCGGCGAAGCCGTACTCGCGGCGCTTGCGCGGCCGGTCGTCCACCACGTCCTCGATCGCCGCCACCAGCGCGTGGTGGTCCTCGTGGAATTCGAGGGACTCGAGCCCGAGGTCGCGGGAACGCGCGAAGCGCATCAGCTGCAGCACGCCGATGGTGTCGAGACGCTCCACGCCTCGCGCGTCGATGCCGGCAATGCCGTCGGGCGCGGCGCGCAGCGCGGCGGTGAAGACCTCGGCGTTGCGCAGCGTCCAGCGCCCGACCAGCCGCCAGCGCCCGGCGTCGTCCGGGTCGGGGGCCATGCTGGGCGCGGTGGTGGCGGGGACTGGCATCGTGCGTGGGCGGGTCGTCGCGAAGTTGCACGGAGGATACCGAACACCGTGAAGGCGGCGCATGCGATCCTTCACGCCATGTCGCGACCGTTCCCCCAACAGGCCTACGCCGCCCGTATCGCCTTCATGGTCGAACTGGCCGAACACCTGCACGCCTATGGCACCACCTCGCCACGCCTGGAAGGCGCGCTGGTGCAGGTGGCGGAGCGCCTCGGGCTGGAATGCGAGCCCTCGGCCAGCCCCACCGCGATGGTGCTGTCGTTCAGCGATCCGATGCGGCCACCGGGCGACAGCGACACCACGCGCGTGATCCGCATGCCGCCCGGCGAGACCGACCTGTCGCGGCTGTGCGACGTCGACCGCATCGCGGAGGAGGTCCTCGCGGGCGACATCGACGTGGCTGCCGGCCATGCCGCGCTGCGCGCGCTCGACCGTCCGGCCGGCAAGCGCGGCAACGCCCTGCAGGTCCTTGGATTCAGCCTCGCCGCGGCCGGCGTGGCCGGACTGCTGCGCCTGCCGTGGCTCGAGATCGCGCTCACGGCAGCGATCGGGCTGGTGATCGGCATGCTGCACAAGGCCGCGCGCACCCGCCCGCGCCTGCGCGAAGCCGGTGATGCGGTCAGTGCCATGGTCGCCGCTGCGATCACCATCCTGGTGGCCGCCTGGGTGGTGCCGCTCAACCTCAACACCGTGATCATCTCGGCATTGATCGTGCTCATGCCCGGGTTGGCGCTGACCAATGCGATCAACGAACTGACCAGCCAGCACCTGATGTCGGGCACCGCGCGATTCGCCGGCGCGGTGGCGACCATGATCATGCTCACCGTGGGCACGATGATCGCGCTTGGCGCGGCGGAGCTGGTCGGGATCGAGCCGCAGGTGCGCGCGTGGCGGCCGCAGCCCGACTGGGTGGAGTGGTGCGCGCTCGCCCTGGCGTCGTTCGCGTTCGCGGTGCTGTTCCGCGCCAAGCCGCGCGATTACTGGCTGGTGATGGTGTCGGCGGTGGGCGCGTACCTGGTGTCGCGGCTGGCGGGTGGCGCTTGGGGCAGCGAGGTCGGGATCTTCCTGGCCGCCCTGCTGGTCACCGTGGCCGGCAACGGCTACGCGCGCTGGGCCAAGCGCCCGGGCGCGGTGGTGCGCGTGCCGGGCATCATCCTGATGGTCCCCGGAAGCTCCAGCGTGCGCACGCTGATGACCTCGATCCAGCAGCAGGACCTGGTGGCCGGCCAGGACGCGGCACTCGCCGTGGTCAACATCCTGCTGGCGATCGTCGCCGGCCTGATCTTCGGCAACCTGGCGTTGCCGGCGCGTCGCAACCTGTAGCCGGCCTTCCCCCGCGTGCGGGGGAAGATGCCCGAAGGGCAGGTCGCGGCAATCCCGCGTGGACGCTTACTCGCTGGCGATCAGGAACTCTTCGGCCGACTTGCCGGCGGCCAGCTGCGCGGCCAGCCAGCGCGGCTTCATGCCGCGGCCGGTCCAGGTTTCCGCCGGGTTTTCCGGGTTACGGTACTTCGGCGCGACCTTGCCGAGGGTGCGGCCGGCCTTGGCGGGCTTGGCGGCCTTGCCGGTCTTGCGCGTGGCCGCGGGCGCCGCGCCGGCCGCGCCGGTGCCGAACAGCTCCGCGATGGTGTAGCCCTCGGCGGCCGCGGCGGCCTTGAGCCTGGCGCGCACCGTGGTGATCGGCTTGCGCTTCTTCAGCGTGGTCTTGCGCGCCTTCGCCTTGTTGATGAGGGTGTCCAGTTCCTTCGCGGACAGGTTCTGCAGGTCGATTGCCATCGTGTGCTCCGGTTGTAATGCAGGGGGAGGGCGGCGCATTGCCGGCCCGGTTTCATTTCAATGCGGGCGCGCGGCCACGCGTGCGAACAGCGCCTCGCGATCGAGGCTCTCGGCCTCGGCGGCTGTGCGCGCGCGGTATTCGAACGTGCCGGATTCCAGCCCGCGCGCCGAGACCACCACGCGATGCGGGATGCCGAGCAGCTCCATGTCGGCGAACATCGGGCCCGGACGCAGGCCGCGGTCGTCGAGCACCACGTCGACGCCGGCCGCGGCCAGGTCGTCATGCAGCGCGGTCGCAGCGGCCAGCACGGCGGGATCGTTCTTCGGATTGATCACGCACACCGCGACCGCCCACGGCGCCATCGCCTCGGGCCAGATGATCCCGGCGGCGTCGTGGTTCTGCTCGATGGCGGCGGCGACGATGCGCGACACGCCGATGCCGTAGCAGCCCATCATCGGCACCACGGCCTTGCCGGTGTCGTCGAGCACCTTGCAGTCCATGGCGCGCGCGTAGGTGTCGCCGAGCTGGAAGATGTGGCCGACCTCGATGCCGCGCACGATGCGCAGCACGCCGCCGTCCTCGGCGCGATCGCCGTCGACCACGCTGCGCACGTCGGCGACCGTGTCCGGCTCCGGCAGGTCGCGGCCCCAGTTCACGCCGGCGAGGTGCTCGCCGGGGCGGTTGGCACCGACCACGAAGTCGGCCATCGCCGCGACGTCGCGGTCGGCGACCACGCGCACCGGGCGCGCCGGCGCCACCGGGCCGAGGAAGCCGGGCTCGCAGCCAAGGTGCTCGAGGATCTCGGCTTCGGTGGCCAGGCGGTATGCGCCCAGGCCGGGCACCTTGCCCAGCTTCACTTCGTTGGCGTCGTGGTCGCCGCGCACCAGCACCAGCACGAACTGCGGCTGCCCGTCGGCGTCGTGGCCCATCACGGCCACCGACTTCACCGTGCGCTGCAGGGCGATGCCCATCAGCGTAGCGACGTCGGCGCAGGTCTTCTGCACGGGCGTTGCGATCGCGTGCATGTCTTCGGACGCGGCCGCGCGCGGCGCAGGATCCGCGGCGCGCGCGGCCTCGACGTTGGCGGCGTAGCCGGCCGCGTCATTGCTGCCGGTGTCCGACCAGGCGATCGCGTCCTCGCCGGACTCGGCAAGCACGTGGAACTCCTGCGAGGCGTCGCCGCCGATTGCGCCGGAGTCCGCCAGCACGGCGCGGAAGCGCAGGCCCAGGCGGCTGAAGATGCGGGTGTAGGCGGCATGCATGCGCGCGTACGAATGCGCCATGCCCTCGGCGTCGATGTCGAACGAATAGGCGTCCTTCATCAGGAACTCGCGCGCGCGCATCACGCCGAAACGCGGACGGATCTCGTCGCGGAACTTGGCCTGCACCTGGTAGAAGGTGACCGGCAGCTGCTTGTAGCTCGCCAGCTCCTGGCGCGCGAAGTCGGTGATGACCTCCTCGTGCGTGGGCCCGTAGGCGTACTCGGCGTCCTTGCGGTCGCGGATCTTCAGCAGCTGGCCGCCGAACTTTTCCCAGCGCCCGGTTTCCTCCCACAATTCGCGCGGCTGGATCGACGGCATCAGCATTTCCAGCGCGCCGGCGGCGTCCATTTCCTCGCGCACCACCGCTTCCACGCGGCGCAGCACGCGCAGGCCGAGCGGCGACCAGGTGTAGATGCCGGCGGCGAGCTTGCGGATCATTCCCGCCTTGAGCATCAGCTTGTGGCTGACCAGCTCGGCTTCGGCCGGGGTTTCCTTTTCGGTGCGGAGATGGAACTGCGACAGGCGCATCGGCGGCTTGTGGTCGTGGCGAGGCCGCTGATTGTGCCATGCAGCACGGGCGGGGCCGCATCCGGCGCGCCGCGGCGCGCCTGCGTCAGCGGCGCCGGCCGTCGACTTCGATGCCGTCGCGCGGCTGGATATCGACCTTTTCGAAGTGCCGGCCGCGCGGCGGTGGCTCCTGTGTCACCTGCACCACGCCGGCATCGTCGGTCCAGCGATAGAGCACCGGGCGTGCGTCTTCGGCGTTGGCAGCGGCAGCCTGCTCCGCGCGTGCGCGGCGTGGGTCGTCGGTCGCTTCGGGCTCGCGCGAGAACCACCAGGCCACCGCGATCCCGGCGGCGATGCCTGCAACCACGGCCCAGCGGGTATCCAACGCGGCGTGCCGTCAGGGCGTGCAGTAGGCCTTCACCGCCGCCTGCGCGAATTCCATCTGGTTGGCGCGCTGCGTGGGGTCCAGCACCTGGTCGGGCTTGCCGTCACCGTCGGTGTCCTGCTGCACGTCGCCGCTGGTCTGCAGCGCGGCGATGTTGGCGCGCGCCGCTGCGCACTGCGCGTTCTCCGGCGCCACCACCGCGGCCTGGGCGACCGGGGCCGCGCTGCCGGCGGCGTTGATCACGCGCTGCTCGTAGCGGCCATTGGCCGGGGGCGTCTGCGAATAGTGGGTAACGCCGCTGGCGTCCTTCCACTGGTAGACCTCGCCGGCAGTCTGCTGCGCGTGGGCGGCGGGAAGCGCGGCCAGTGCGATGGCGATGCCGAGGACGATGCGGTTCATGCGGGGTCTCCTGTCTGCGAAGGCGTTGGCCCGGGATTGCAGCACCGGGCGGCGGCCGGCGCAAGCACGGCGGCGTGGTTCCGTGACCGGCACGCCGCGGGTGGTGGCCGGCGCCCCGCGGGTACACTTGCCGCCATGGATGACCAGACGCCCCAGCCGCGCCGCGCGCGCGGCATCTACCTGCTGCCCAACTTGTTCACGACGGGTGGGCTGTTCGGCGGGTTCTTCGCCATCATCGCGGCGTCGCAGGGGCGGATCGAAGCCGCTTGCATCGCGATCTTCGTGGCCGCCATCCTCGATGGCCTCGATGGCCGCGTGGCGCGGCTCACCAACACCCAGAGCGACTTCGGCGTGCAATACGACTCGCTGTCCGACCTGGTGAGCTTCGGCATGGCGCCGGCGCTGGTGATGTACCACTGGTCGCTGGTGGCGATGAAGTTCGACGGCACCACGCTGGGCAAGGTCGGCTGGCTGGCCGCGTTCCTGTATGCCGCCTGCGCGGCGCTGCGCCTGGCGCGTTTCAACAGCCAGGTCGGCAAGGTCGACAGCCGCTGGTTCATCGGCCTGGCCAGCCCGGCCGCCGCCGGGGTGATGGCCAGCTCGGTGTGGACCTTCCACACGCTCGACCTCAGCGGCGAGGCGATGCGCTACGCGGCACTGGCGATCACCGTGGTCTGCGGCCTGCTGATGGTCAGCCAGTTCCGCTACACCAGCTTCAAGGGCAGGGGCAGGGGCCCCGGCTCGGACCGGGTGCCGTTCTTTTCGCTGCTGCTGATCGTGGCGGCGCTGATCGCGCTGTGGATCGATCCGCCCAAGACCCTGCTCGCGGTGCTGGGCGTGTACGCGCTGTCCGGCCCGGCGCTGTGGCTGTGGCGCCTGCGCCGCACGCGCACCGGCGGTGGCGTGGCGTGAACTGGGACCCGTGGCAGCGCGAGGTGCTGGAGGCGCTCGGCCACCAGGTCTATGCGCGCGCGCCGGTGCCCGGTGACGAAGTGCCGGACGATGCACTCGCGCACGCCCTGCTGCGCGCCGCGCGCCGCGCGATCGACGATCCGGGCGCCGCGGCGCTGCTGCGTTCGCTGCCGCCGCTGGCGTCGCTGCGCGCCGATCCGCGCGCCAAGCGCGCGCTGTGGCCGCGGCTGCGCGCGCTGCGTGGTGGCACGCCACGATGAGCGCCGCGGTCGAGCCCGCGCCGCAGCCGACCATGCGGCCGATGCGCGAGGCCGACCTGGATGCGGTGATGGTGGTGGAGCGCCGCGCCTACCCGTACCCGTGGACGCCGGGCATCTTCCGCGACTGCCTGCGTTCGGGCTATCCGGCGTGGGTGCTGGCGCTCGACGGCGCGCTCATCGGCCACGGCGTGCTCAGCATCGCCGCCGACGAGGCGCACGTACTCAACGTCTGCGTCGATCCCGACCGCCAGGGCCGTGGCTACGGCCGGCACCTGCTGCGCGCGCTGCTGCGCGAAGCGCGCGGGCGCGGCGCCTGCCGGGTGTTCCTTGAAGTGCGTCCGTCCAATCCCAACGCCATCGCCCTCTACGAGGACGAAGGCTTCAACGAGATCGGCCGCCGCCCGCGCTATTACCCCGCCGACCAGGGCCGCGAGGACGCCATCGTGATGGCGATCGAGCTGTTCGACTGAATGCCGTGGTGACGCAGGCGGCTAGAGCCGCGCGCGCTGCGCCGCCAGCGTGTCGCGCTGCGCATTCCAGTCGGCCAGGCGCGTGCGCTCCTGTTCGACCACCGCCGCCGGCGCGTTGCTGACGAAGGTCTCGCTGGCCAGCTTGGCCTGCGACTTGGCCAACTCGCCCGCCACGCGCTTCAGTTCCTTGTCGAGCCTGGTGCGTTCGGCATCCAGGTCCACCAGGCCGTCGAGCGGCACGTAAAGCCGCAGTTCGCCGACCATCGCGGCGGCGGACGGCGGCGGCTCGTCAGCGGCCACCTCGATCGCCTCGATCCGGTTGAGGAACCTGAGCTCGGGGGCGAAGCGCGCCGCGCGCGCCGCGTCGTCGGCGCTGCCACCTGCCAGCAGCAGGCGGATCGATTTCGCCGGCGACACGCCGAGTTCGCTGCGGATGCGGCGCAGCGCGGACACCATCGCCTTCAGCCACTCCACGTCGGCCTCGGCGCGCGCCACGTCCAGGCCGGCGAAATCGCCCGCCTGCGGGTAGCGCTGCAGCATGATGGTGTCGGCGGTGATGCCCAGCCTTGGCGCGACCTGCAGCCACAGCTCCTCCGTGACGAACGGCACCAGTGGATGCAGCAGGCGCAGCAGGCGCTCGAGCACCAGCAGCAGCGTGCGGCGCGTGCTGTCGGCCGCGGCGCGGCCTTCCGCCGTGCCGGTGTCGCCCTGCAGCGCCGGCTTGGCCAGTTCGACGAACCAGTCGCAGAACTCATTCCACGCGAACTCGTACAGCGCCTGCGCCAGCAGGTCGAAGCGGTAGCTGGCGAAGTGCGCCTCGGCCTCGGCGGTGACGGCGGCGAGGCGGGCGAGGATCCACTTCTCCGGATCGGTGACCGGCGTGAAGGGAAGGTCCTCGGCGTTGCCCGCGGCAACAGGGCTCGTGGCCGCCATGCCTTCGGTGTTCATCAGCACGAAGCGCGTGGCGTTCCACAGCTTGTTGCAGAAGTTCTTGTAGCCCTCGGCGCGGGCGAGGTCGAACTTGATGTCGCGGCCGGGGCCGGCGAGCGCGGCCATGGTGAAGCGCAGCGCGTCGGCGCCGAACGCGGGGATGCCGTCGGGGAACTCCTTGCGCGTGGCCCTGGCGATCTTGTCGGCCATCTTCGGCTGCATCAGGCCGCTGGTGCGCTTCGCGACCAGGTCGTCGAGCGTGATGCCGTCGATCAGGTCCAGCGGGTCGAGGATGTTGCCCTTCGACTTGGACATCTTCTGGCCGTCCTTGTCGCGGACGAGGCCCGTGACATAGACGTCGTGGAACGGCACCTGGCCGGTCAGCTGGTCGGTCATCATGATCATCCGGGCGACCCAGAAGAAGATGATGTCGAAGCCGGTGACCAGCACGCTCGATGGCAGGAACTGTTCGAAGCCGCGCTCGCGCATGGCCCCGGCATCTGGCCAGCCCATGGTGCTGAACGGCCACAGCGCCGAGGAGAACCAGGTCTCCAGCACATCGCTGTCCTGGCTGAGCGGGCCGCCGTAGCCGGCTTCGGTGGCGCGCGCACGCGCCTCGGCCTCGTCGCGGCCGACGTAGATCGCGCCGTCGTCGGCGTACCACGCGGGGATGCGGTGGCCCCACCACAGCTGGCGACTGATGCACCAGTCCTGGATGTTCTCCATCCAGTGGCGATAGGTGTTGATCCAGTTGCCGGGCACGAACTTCACCCGTCCCGGCTCGCCGTCGACGCCGTCCGCCAGGTCCAGCCCGCGCTGCGCTAGGTCGTCCATCTTCACGAACCACTGGTCGGTGAGGTAAGGCTCGATGACCTGGCCGGTGCGGTCGCCGCGCGGCACCTGCAGCTTGTGCGGCGCGGTTTCCACCAGCAGGCCGGCGGCCTCCAGGTCGGCGAGCACGGCCTTGCGCGCGTCATAGCGGTCCAGGCCGCGGTAGTGGGCCGGGATGGCATCGTCGTCGGACACCACCTGCGCGTCCGGGGTGAGGATGTTGACCATGGGCAGCGCATGGCGCTGGCCCACCGCGTAGTCGTTGAAGTCGTGCGCGGGCGTCACCTTGACCACGCCGGTGCCGAACGCGCGATCGACGTAGGCGTCGGCGATCACCGGGATCGCGCGCCCGGTCAGCGGCAGGGTCACGCTGCGGCCCACCAGGTGCGCGTAGCGCGCGTCCTCTGGATGCACCATCACCGCGCTGTCGCCGAGCATGGTTTCCGGGCGCGTGGTGGCGACGACGAGATAGTCGCGGGTCTCGCGCAGGGTCTCGTTGCCGTCGGCATCGCGCTCGACGTGTTCGTAATGCGCGCCATCCGCCAGCGGGTAGGCGATCGACCACAGAAAGCCGTCCTCCTCCTCGCTCACCACTTCCAGGTCGGAGATCGCGGTCTTCAGCACCGGGTCCCAGTTGACCAGGCGCTGGCCGCGGTAGACCAGGCCCTCGCCATGCATGCGCACGAAGGCTTCGACCACCGCCGTGGACGCGATCGGATCCATGGTGAACACGCTGCGCGACCAGTCGCCGGATGTACCGACGCGGCGCATCTGCTGCGCGATGGTGTCGCCGGACTGGCCCTTCCACTCCCATACCTTGTCGATGAAGCGCTCGCGCCCGAGCGAATCGCGGGTTTCGCCCTGGCCCTCGCGGTCGAGGTTGCGCGCCACCACCATCTCGGTGGCGATGCCGGCGTGGTCGGTGCCCATCTGCCACAGCGTGCGGAAGCCGCGCATGCGGTGGTAGCGGACCAGTGCGTCCTGCAGCGTGTGCTGGAACGCATGGCCCATGTGCAGGGTGCCGGTGACATTGGGCGGCGGCAGCAGGATCGAGTACGCGGGTCCGTCGCCGCAGGGCGCGAACACGCCGCTGGCTTCCCACTGGGCGTACAGGCGGGATTCGAAGGACTTGGGGTCGTAGCCGGTGGCAAGGGTCATTCAGGGACTCGTGGTCGGGGCAGGGCGGGGGCGGACCCCCGCGTCACATGTCGTATTTCTTCAGGTCGAGGCCGCGCGCCTTGTACTGCCTCCAGCGCTCGCGCAGCGGGCCGCGGGCGGAGTCGTCGGCGGGTACCACCTCGAGCACGCGCTCGAAGGCGCCCTCGACGGCGGCATCGCGCAGGTTGAGCACCAGCGGACGCAGCGGCACGTCGGCTTCGGGCGGGGCGATGAGCACGTCGGCCTCCTCCTCCTCGCCGCCGCCATCCTCGGGCTCCAGGCCTGCGATCTGGTGCGGCACGTAGGCGTCGGGCTCGAACGACCACAGCAGGTCGTCGAGCCGTTCGGCCTGCGCCGCGTCGCGCGCCAGCACCAGCATCGGCTGGCCGGCGGCCAGCGCCTTCTTCGCCAGTTCGCAGACCAGCAACAGCGGCTCGTCGCGGAAGCGCGGTTTCGCGATCAGGTAGAAGTCGGCGCGGGCCACGGGCGGGCTCAGCCCGCCTGGTCCAGCAGCCACTGCGACAGCAGGCCGACCGGACGCCCGGTGGCCAGCCCGTTCTTGCCGCTGTGGCTGGCGCTGCCGGCGATGTCGAGGTGCGCCCAGCGCTGGCCCTCGGTGAAGCGCGCCAGGAAGCAGCCCGCGGTCACCGCGCCGGCCCAGCGGCCGCCGATGTTGTAGACGTCGGCGAAGCTGGAATCGAGCATGGTCTGGTACTCGTCCCACAGCGGCAGGCGCCAGGCGCGGTCGAACACCTCTTCGCCCGCGGCCAGCAGTTCCTGGCCGAGGTCGTCGTGCTTGGTCATGAGGCCGGTCGCGAAGCTGCCCAGGGCGACCATGCAGGCGCCGGTGAGCGTGGCCACGTCGACCAGCGCCTGCGGCTCGAAGCGCTGCGCATAGGTCAGCGCGTCGCACAGGATCAGGCGGCCCTCGGCGTCGGTGTTGCCGACTTCGATGGTCTTGCCGGACATGCTGGTGAGGATGTCGGAGGGGCGGTAGGCGTTGCCGTCGATGGCGTTCTCGACCGCCGGCACCACCACCACGAGGTTGATCGGGAGGTCCATGCCGGCCGCGGCGACGAAGGTGCCCATCACCGAACCGGCGCCGAGCATGTCGTACTTCATCTCCTCGATGCCGCCCTGGGTCTTCAGGTTGACGCCGCCGGTGTCGAAGGTGATGCCCTTGCCGACCAGCACGTAGGGCTTGGCGTCACCGCCGTTGTTCCACTTCAGCACGATCAGCCTGGGGGCGTTGGCCGAGCCGCGGGCGACCGCCAGCAGCGAACCCATGCCGAGCTTCTCCATGTCCTCGCGCTCGAGGACCTCGCAGCCGGCCTTGTCGAAACGGGCGGCGAAATCGCTGGCCTGCTGCGCCAGGTAGGCGGGATTGCAGATGTTGGGCGGCAGGTGGCCAAGTTCGCGGGTGAACTCGACGCCGGCGGCGATCGCCTGGCCCTGGGCCAGTGCGACGCTGTCGCTGCCGGTGATCTCCAGGCGTTCCAGGCCCTTCTCGTCGCGCTTCTTGTTCTTCTCGCCGAGCGTGGCGATGTAGCGGTAGCTCGCGTGGCTGGCGGCGATGGCGGCCTGGCGGATCGCCCAGGCGGCGTCGCGGCCGGCAACCTCGAGCTCGGACAGGGTCAGCAGCGCCGAACGCGCCGGTCCGGTGCGCAGCGCGCGCGCGGCATCGGCCACGGCTTTCAGGTACTGCGGCACCGCGAACTTTCCGGCATCGCCCAGGCCGATCACCAGCACCCGCGGCGCGGCAACGCCCGGCAGGTCCAGCAGCAGCGTGGTGCGGCCGGTGGCGCCATCGAGGTCGCCGCGGGCGGCGAGTGCCGACAGGCGGCCACCACTGGCCTCGTCGAGCGCGCGGGCCGACGGCGCGAGGGTCTTGTCGGCATAGGCGCCTACGACCACGCAGTCGACCTGGGCGGCGGCGGGTGGGGTCTGGTTCAGGGCAAGTTGAAGGCTCATGGGATCCTGTTCTGCGGTTCTCGTGAAGTGTTCCTTACAATCGGCGCTTCTAGAATGCGGCGGATGCGCCGCAGCGCCAGGTCCTGGCGCGGCCGATGCGGTGTATGGACGAACCCCCGATTCTAATGCAAGGCCGCTGCCGGATGCCGAAGCTCGACTCCTACCTGTTCCGCGAATTCGCCCAGGCCACCTTCGCGGCGCTGGTCGTGCTGCTGATCGTGAGCCTTGGCGGGGTGTTCGCGGACGTGCTGGGCGACATCGCCCGCGGACGGGTGCCGGCCGGGCTGATGCTGTCGCAGCTGGGCCTGCAGGTCCTCAACTACCTGCCGCTGATCCTGCCGCTGGGACTGATGCTGGGCCTGTTGCTGGCGGTCGGGCGGCTGTACCGGGATTCGGAGATGCCGGTGCTGATCGCCACCGGCGTCGGGCCGCGACGCCTGCTGCGCCCGCTGATGATGCTGGTGCTGCCGGTGGCCGGTTTCATCGGCGCGTGTTCGCTGTGGCTCGGGCCCTGGGCCAACGACTACTCGCAGCGGATGGTGGCCGAAGGCAACCGCAGCCTGCTGCTGGCGGGGCTTGAGGCGGGGCGCTTCGTCGAACTGCCCGGCGGCGGCGGCGTGGTGTACGTGGGCGCGATGTCCGACGACGGCTCCGCGCTGGCGCGGGTGTTCGTCTACCGCTCCGACGAGGAGCGCATGGACGTGACCACCGCGCGCACCGGGTCCCTCGCGGTCGACGGTGCCGAGCGCTACCTGAAGCTCGACCAGGGCTTCCGCGTCGAAGGTCCGCTCGCCGACGGCCTGGATTTCCGGATGATGCGCTACGCCGGCAACGAGATGCGCCTGCCGGATGCCGAGACCCGTCCGGCCAGCGAGAACCCCGAATACGACTCCACCCTCGCGCTGCTCGGCGATGCCCGCCCCGAGGCGCGCGCGCAGCTGCACGCGCGCATCGCACCGCCGCTGCTGGCGCTGGCCTTTGCCCTGCTCGCGGTGCCGCTTGCACGCAGCCCGCCACGCCAGGCGCGCTACGGCCGCATCGTGCTCGGCTTCCTCGCCTACGTGATCGGCATCAACCTCATGCTGCTGGGCACCGAGTGGATCGCCGACGGCAAGATCCCGGCGGCGCTGGGCCTGTGGTGGCTGGTTCTGCCGCTGCTGGCGCTGGGCGCGTGGATGTATGTCCGCGACGGCAGCGTGGCCGCGCCGCGGCGGCGCAAGCGCACGGCGGAGGCGGCGCGATGATGCCGTTCCCGAAGATCCACGACCTGTACGCCGCGCGCACCGTGGCGGTGACGGTGCTGCTGACCTGGATGGTGCTGGTGGGCCTGGACGCCGTGCTCGCCGGCGTGCAGGAGATCAAGCACATGGGCGATGGCGACTACGGCTTCGTCAGCGTGGTCACCTACGTGGCCTATACCGTGCCGCGGCGCGCCTACGTGATGTTCCCGACCGCGGCGGTGATCGGCACGCTGATGGGCCTGGGCCAGCTGGCCGCGACCACCGAGCTCACCGCGCTGCGCGCGCTGGGCGTGTCGCGGCGCCGACTGAGCCTGTCGGTGGCGGCGCCGCTGGTGCTGCTCACCCTCGCCATGATGCTCAACGGCGAGACGCTCGCGCCGGGCGCGCAGCGCAGCGCGGACGCCATGAAGTCGGCGGCGCGCTCACGGGACATGATCGTGGCGCAGTACTCGGGCCTGTGGGCGCGCGAGGGCAACACCTTCCTCAACGCGACCAGCGGCCAGGAACGCAGCGACAAGGGCGATACCTGGCTCGAGCTCAATGGCGTGCGGCTGTTCGAGTTCGACGACGACGGCCGCCTGGAGTCGATCGCCGACGCCGGGGTGGCGGAGCACCGCGCCAGCGGCTGGCTGCTGCGCGACGTGCGGCGCGTGTATTTCGAGCCGCGCCAGGTCACCGCGACCAGCATCGTCGAAGAGCGCTGGGAGTCGCAGCTCGACGCCGCGGCGCTCGCCGCCAGCGCCGGCAGCGCGTTCCGTCCGCGCTACATGCCGGCCCGCGACCTGGCCGAAGGCATCGAATATCGCAGGCGCAACCGCCTGGATGCCAGCGAGTTCGAGGAGCACTACTGGGGTCGCTGGTTCTACCCGTTCAACGTGCTGGCCCTGTGCCTGGCGGCGATCCCGTTCGCGTTCGGCTCGCTGCGCAGCGGCGGGCTGGGGCGGCGGCTGTTCATCGGCATCGTGTTCGCGCTCGGATTCTGGTTGCTGCAGGCGCAGGCGGTGAAGCTCGCGGCGGTGTACCGCTTCGACTACCGGCTGGCCTACACGGTGCCGCCGACGGTGATGCTGGTCGTGTCCTGGCTGCTTTTCCGACGCCGGAGTGGGTGAAACCCGCGGTTGCGGCGTCGCGGGCCGGCAGGTAAACAGTGCATCCATGACTCCGGGCGGCGCGCCGCGCCCGGCAGCAGGGGATGGCGATAGGCCGGGGCGCAGCTACCAGACGGAGAGCAGAAGATGCAGAGCAGCATGCGTATGGCCGCGGCCGTGGCCATGATCGTGGGTGTCGGCCTGTTGGCCATGGGCGACGCCGAAGCGCGGCGTGGCGGCAAGGAGAAGGGCACGCCGGCGTGGATGAACGAGAACGGTGAAGTCATCGATTCGACCGCGGTCGAGGCGGGCTACGGCGAGACCGTCACGGGGCTGGGCGACTGGGAAGGCGAAATCACGGGCAAGCCGGCGCCCGGCAGCAAGTTCACCCAGCTCCAGATCGGCATGCCGATGAAGCAGGTCACCGACCTGGTGGGCCAGCCGACCGACCAGGGCGCCTACATCACCGCCAAGGCCTTCATCCCGTTCTTCTTCGGCGGCGACAAGCACCGCTACGAGATGGCCTACAAGGGCCAGGGCCGCCTGGTGTTCGCCGGCGAGTCGATGGGCACCGGCGGCAACCTGATCTGGATCATCCACAACAAGGACGACTCGGGCTACCGCTGAGACGTGCTTTGTGCCGGGACGTGCCGTGCGCGTGCGCAGCATTTAAAGCGCGTGCGCAAGCTGCAGGCCCCCGGGACGAATGTCCCCCGGCCTTCGCCTATGCGAAGGCCTCCTCCTTGATTTCGCCCCGAGGGCCTGCAGCTCGCGTCGGGGCGTTGGCGGCGCGGTGATCCTGCGGCCCACGGAGCAGCCGGTTTTTTGCTTTCTTCCAAGCGCCGCGACGCTGACGCGACGGGTGTGAATGCCCTTGGGTGCGAAATCAAGGAGGAGGCCTCCGCGGCAGCGGAGGCCGGGGGACATTCGCACCCAAGGGCATTCGCACCCGCACGCAGCGCCCCGCGCCCCAGCGTTTGAATCCGCCAGCGCCGCCGCCGACAATACCGGCCCCCGGAACCACGGCAGCCACGCATGACCATCCTCCGCATGACCGACCTCGACCTTGCCGGCAAGCGCGTCCTGGTGCGCCAGGACCTCAACGTGCCGGTGGCCGACGGCCGCGTCACCTCCGACCAGCGCATCACCGCGTCGCTGCCGACCTTGCGCGCGCTGCTCGACGCCGGTGCCGCGGTGATGGTCATGTCGCACCTCGGTCGTCCCACGGAAGGCAGCTGGAGCGAAGCGGATTCGCTCGCGCCGGTCGCCCTGCGCCTGTCGGAGCTGCTTGGCCGCGACGTGCCGCTGGTGCGCGAGTATCTCGACGGTGCCGACGTGGCGCCGGGCCAGCTGGTGCTGCTCGAGAACTGCCGCATGAACGTCGGCGAGAAGGCCGATGACGAAGCACTGGCGAAGCGTTATGCCGCGTTGTGCGACGTGTTCGTCATGGACGCCTTCGGCACCGCGCACCGCGCGCAGGCGTCCACCCACGGCGTGATCCGACACGCCGCGCAGGCGGTCGGCGGGCCGTTGCTGATGGCCGAACTCGACGCGCTGGCCAAGGCCCTGCACGCACCGGCGCGGCCGCTGCTGGCGATCGTCGCCGGCTCCAAGGTGTCCACCAAGCTCGAGCTGCTGTCGTCGCTGGTCGGCAAGGTCGACCAGCTGATCGTGGGTGGCGGCATCGCCAACACCTTCATCGCCGCGCAGGGCCATGGCGTCGGGGCCTCGCTGCACGAAGCCGACCTGCTGGACACCGCGCGCGACATCATGGCCAAGGCGCACGCGCGCGGCGCCGACATCCCCGTGCCGACCGACGTGGTGGTGGCACCGGCGTTCAGTGCCGACGCGCCTGCCACGGTGAAGGCGGTCGATGCGATCGCCGACGGCGACATGGTGCTCGATATCGGTCCGGAGACCGCCGTGCGCTACGCGGAGATGATCGCGAAAGCCGGCACGGTGTTGTGGAACGGCCCCGTCGGAGTGTTCGAGTTCGACGCGTTCGGCAAGGGCACCGAGACGCTGGCGCGCGCGATCGCGGCCTCGCCGGCGTTCTCGATCGCCGGCGGCGGCGACACGCTGGCGGCGGTCGACAAGTACGGTATCGCCGGCGACATCTCCTACATCTCCACCGGTGGTGGCGCGTTCCTGGAGTTCCTGGAGGGCAAGGTGCTGCCCGCCGTGGCCGCGCTGGAGCAGCGCGGCGGCTGAGCACCTGCGCCGCGCCGCGACCTTCGTGTAGGCTCCCGAACGGGGTCGGGGGGCCGGCCGGGGGAGCATGGATGATGCGTTGGCTTGTCGGATTGGCTTGCCTGTTGTTGCCTGTCGCTGTCGCCGCGCAGGCCACACACGCGCGCGGGGAGTTCAACTTCGCCATCGAGCCCGAGCCGGGCTTCGTGGAACGCGTGGACGTGCCGGTGCAATGGGACCCGGCCGCGCCCGGCCATGACGAGCCGCGCTGGCGCTACTGGTGGTACGACGCACAGAGCGACCGCCGCGGTGGCGCCGACCACCAGTACGTGGAGCATGTGTTCGAACCGCGCGCGACCTCGCTGCTCGGCGAGGCGGGGCGCTTCCAGGTGTCGTTCAACCCCGACTACCAGACACTGGCCTTCCACCGCGTGGAGTTGCGCCGAGACGGCCGCTGGGTGGACCGGCTGGTGCCGGAGCGGATCTCGCTTGCGCGGCGCGAGCGCGGGTTCGAGCAGGACCTCGCCGATGGCCTGGTCTCGGCGCTGGTGGTGCTGGACGATGTGCGCGTCGGCGACGTGGTGCGTGTCTCGTATTCGGTCCGGGGCAGCAATCCGGTGCTCGCCGGACAGGTCTCCGACTGGTCGCAGCTGGGCTGGCGCAATCCGGTGCTCGGCAATCGCCTGCGCGTGCTGTACGACCCGGGCACGCTGCCCGCCGTCCACCGCGAACACACCGATGCCGAAGCCGTGGTGACCAGGCGCGATGACGGCGTGGAAGTGGTCGTGTCCAGCGCGGCGACTGCCGCCGTGCTCGACGAAGGCGACTATCCCGCCTGGCACCAGCCGTTCCCGCAGGTGCAGGTGGCCGCGGCACGCAGCTGGGCGGACGTGGTCGCCTGGGCGCTGCCCCTATATCCGGAACCACCGCCGCTGCCGGCGGACCTGGAATCGCGCCTGCGCGAGTGGGCGAGGATCCGCAGCCCGCTGGAGCGGCTGACCGCGGTGGCGCGGGCGGTGCAGGACGAAGTCCGCTATTTCGGCGTGGAGATGGGTGAGAACACCCACAGGCCGAGCGCGCCCGGGGTCACCTGGGAGCGGCGCTTTGGGGACTGCAAGGACAAGTCCTACCTGCTGGTGACGCTGTTGCGCCGGCTCGACATCCACGCCGAACCCGCGCTCGCCTCGATCGGCCGCGGCCGCGCGGTCGCCGGTTTCGTGCCCTCGGCGTCCGACTTCGACCACGTCATCGTCCGGGTCCGCCTCGGGCGCGAGGTGCGCTGGGTGGATCCCACGCAGACCTACCGCGGTGGCGCCGCGGGCGATGCCGACCTCAGCAGCTACGGCATGGTGCTGCCGCTGGCGGCGGGCTCCGCGGCCATGGTCGAGGTCGCGGCTCCCACCGTCGCGCCGGGTGGCGTGCATGTCACCGAGCGCTACATGCCCGCGGCCGACGCCCGGGAGGTCACGCTGGAAATCGCCACGGTGTACAGCGGCGACTCCGCCGACGCCATGCGCCGCGGCGCGGCGACCGAGCGGCGCGAGGAACGCGGCCAGCGCTATGCCGACTACTACCGCAAGCGCCTCGGTGAACTCGACCAGGTCGTGCTGCCCGTGGTCCTGGACGACCGTGACGGCAACCGCATCACGGTCACCGAGACCTACCTGCTGAAGGATGCGCTGCAGGCCGAAGGCGCCGCGCGCGCGATGGATACCTACGCGGAGTCGCTGGACTCGCCGAGCCGCCTGCCGTCGGTGATGCAGCGCCGTGGTCCCCTGGCCGCCAGCCAGCGCGGCCGCTACCGCCACGACATCGAATTCCACATCCCCGAAGGCTGGAGCGCGCGCTTCGGGAAGGAGCGCGATGCGCAGGCGGTCGATGGCCTCGAATACAGCCGCGAGGTCGACGTGCTGGATGGCGTGGCCGCGGTGCGCTACCAGCTCGACATCGCCGGGCGCGACGTCGCGCCGGGCGAGGTGCGCACGCACGTGGGCGGCCTGCGCAAGGTGCGCGAAGGCCTGTCGGCGCGGTTGCGCTTCCAGCCGCCCGTGGCGCAGGCCTCGGCCGAACGCCGGCAGCGGCTGGAGGCCCTGCTGAAGGACACCGTGAAGAAATGATGCGCATGGTGGGGCGCGTGCCGCGGCCGTACGCCCACCACTGATGCCGTACATGCGCCTCGGCTAGGATGGGCCAAGGCGCGCGATCCGCGCCATCCATCCTCCGAGGCCCGCATGTCCGACCACCGCCGCCGTACCCGCATCCTCGCCACCCTCGGGCCTGCGACCGACGCGCCCGGTGTCCTGGACGCGCTGCTGCAGGCCGGGGTGAACGCGGTGCGCCTCAATTTCTCGCACGGTGATCCGGCCGACCAGGCGGCGCGTGCGCAGGCGGTGCG
This sequence comes from Luteimonas sp. MC1825, assembly GCF_014764385.1. NCBI lineage: Bacteria > Pseudomonadati > Pseudomonadota > Gammaproteobacteria > Lysobacterales > Lysobacteraceae > Luteimonas > Luteimonas sp. MC1825. The sequence goes on from NZ_CP061714.1 coordinate 552,144, forward strand.
CGAGGCGGCGCAGCGTGCCGGCGTGGAGGTCGGCATCCTCGCCGACCTGCCGGGGCCCAAGATCCGCGTCGAGCGGTTTGCCGAAGGCCGCGTGGCGCTGGTCGCCGGCGCGCGCTTCGACCTCCTGGCCAGCGTCGACGCGCCGCCCGGCACGCAGCACGAGGTGGGCGTCAGCTACCTCGGCCTGCCCGGTGACCTCGCGCCGGGCGACGTGCTGATGCTCGACGATGGCATGGTGCAGCTGCGCGTGGAGCGCATCCAGGGCCCGCGCATCGTCACCGTGGTGCTCAACGACTGCGTGCTGTCGGACCGCAAGGGGCTCAACAAGCTGGGCGGCGGGCTGTCGCTGGGCGCGCTCACCGGGCGCGACCGCGAACTGATCGCCGTCGCCGCGGGCATCGGCGTGGATTTCATCGCGGTGTCGTTCTGCCGCAACGCCGCCGACATGGACGAGGCCCGCGCCATCGCGCGCTCGCACGGCTCGGATGCGGCGATGGTGTCGAAGGTGGAGCGCGCCGAGGCGATCGAGAACCTCGGCGAGGTGATCGACGCCAGCGACGTGGTGATGGTGGCGCGCGGCGACCTCGGCGTGGAGATCGGCGACGCCGAGCTGCCCGGCCTGCAGAAGAAGATCATCCGCGAGTCGCTGGCGCGCGGCAAAGTGGTGATCACCGCCACGCAGATGCTGCAGTCGATGGTCGACAGCCCGATGCCGACGCGCGCGGAAGTGCTTGACGTCGCCAACGCGGTGATCGACGGCACCGACGCGGTGATGCTGTCGGCCGAGACCGCGGCCGGCAGTTTCCCGGTGCGTGCGGTGGAGGCGATGGCGCGCATCTGCGTGGGCGCCGAGCGCCAGTTCGCGCACGACACCGATTTCGAGGCCGCGCAGCGCAACCTCGAGCGCGCCGACCAGGCGATCGCGATGGCGGCGATGTTCCTGTCCGAGCACATCGGCGTGCGCGCGATCGTGGCGATGACCGAATCCGGCGGCACCGCGCGCTACCTGTCGCGCTACCGCTCGGGCGCGCCGATCTACGCGTTCTCGCGCCACGACGGGGCGCGCCGGCGCATGACCCTGATGCGCGACGTGTTTCCGATGGGCTACGACAGCCGCGGCCAGACCGCGCTCGACGCCGCCCGTGGCAGCGTGCGCGCGCTGGTCGAGGCCGGCCTGCTGTCGGTCGGCGAGCGCGTGGTGTTCACCAGCGGCCAGCACATGGAGACCCACGGCGCCACCAACACGCTGCGCCTGCTGAAGGTCGGCGAGCAGGGCCACGCCGAGGGCCTGGGCGAGCTCTGAGGCCGCGCGCGGCGGCCCTGCAGGTGGCGAACGGCTATAATCGCCGGCCCTTCCCGTGCAGGACGCCAACACCATGAGCATCGAATTGCTTGCCGAAACCGCCCTCGCCATGGTCGCCCCCGGCAAGGGCATCATCGCGATCGACGAATCCACCGCCACCATCGCCAAGCGTTTCGCCGGCGTGGGCATCGAGAACACCGAAGAGAACCGCCGCGCCTACCGCGAGCTGCTGCTCACCACGCCGCGGCTGTCCGAGCACATCAGCGGCGCGATCCTGTTCGACGAGACCATCCGCCAGAAGACGAAGGACGGCGTGCCGTTCGCCAAGTACATGTCCGACAACGGCATGATCCCGGGCATCAAGGTCGACAAGGGCACCCACGCGCTTGCCGGTTTCCCGGGTGAAGTGGTCACCGAGGGCCTCGACGGCCTGCGCGCGCGCCTCGAGGAGTACTACAAGCTCGGCGCGCGCTTCGCCAAGTGGCGCGCGGTGATCAACATCGGCGAGGACGTGCCGTCGGGCACCTGCATCGAGGCCAACGCCCATGCGCTCGCGCGCTACGCCGCGCTGTGCCAGGAGCAGGGCCTGGTGCCGATGGTCGAGCCGGAAGTGATCATGGACGGCAACCACGACATCGAGACCTGCTACGAGGTGAGCGAGGTCACGCTGCGCGCGCTGTTCGACGCGCTGTACAACCAGAACGTCGCGCTCGAGGGCACCATCCTCAAGGCGTCGATGGTGCTGCCGGGCAAGGACTGCGAAGAGCAGGCCTCGGTCGAGGACGTCGCCGAAGCGACCCTGATGTGCCTCAAGTCGTCGGTGCCGGCCATCCTTCCGGGCATCGTGTTCCTGTCCGGCGGGCAGAGCGACGAGGACGCCACCGCGCACCTCGACGCCATGAACCGCCTCGGCCCGAACCCGTGGCCGCTCTCGTTCTCCTACGGCCGCGCGATGCAGTCGGCGGCGCTGCAGCTGTGGTCGAAGGATCTCACCGGCAACTACGCCAAGGCGCAGCAGACGGTGTTCGCCCGCGCCCGCGACAACGGCCTCGCGGCGCTGGGCCAGTGGGGCGACAACGACTGACCCTGGTCTTCATCTGCTGGACCATGGAACGCCGGCTCACGCCGGCGTTTTCTTGTGGCGCGTAGGGCCCCTGTGGTGGCCGTGAGGCCGTGGCGGCTCATGTCCCCCGGCATCCGCCTGGCGGCGGATGCCTCCTCCTTGACTTCCCCGCCACGGCCTCCCGGCCACTTCGGGGCTCTGTGGCTGGCTGCCAGTACCGGAGCCATGCGCGAGATTGCGGGCTGTGGGCTTTGCTCCTGGACAACGCGTACTGCGGCGTACCGGGTGCCAAGGCCCTTGAGGGCGAAGTCAAGGAGGAGGCGATGGCCGCAGGCCATCGCCGGGGGACATGAGTCCTCAAGGGCCTTGGTACCCGGGGCCCATACCCCGGAACGCTCAGGGCAAACCCGCCAGCCACTCGTCGTCCGAGCCCTCGCTGACGCCTTCGAACAGCGGCGTGGAGAAGTAGCGCTCGCCGGTGTCGGGCAGCATCGCCAGGATCACGTCGCCGTCGCGCGCGGTCTTCGCGACCGCAAGCGCGGCGGAGACCGTGGCGCCGGCCGAGATGCCGACGAAGATGCCTTCCTCGGCGGCAAGGCGGCGTGCGGTGGCGATGGCATCGGCGTCGGAGACCGACAGCACCTGGTCAGCGACATCGCGGTTGAGCACCTCGGGCACGAAGTCCGGCGTCCAGCCCTGGATCTTGTGCGGCGAAAACTCCTTGCCCTGCAGCAGCGCCGCCACTTCCGGCTCGCAGGTGGTGACTTTCACTTCCGGGCGCGCCAGCCGCAGCATCTCGCCGACGCCGGTGAGCGTGCCGCCGGTGCCCCAGCCGGTGACGAAATGGTCGAGCCGGCGCCCGGCGAAGTCCTGCAGGATCTCGGCCGCGGTGGTGTTGCGGTGGTAGGCGGGGTTGGCCGGGTTGGCGAACTGGCTGGCAAGGAACCAGCCGTGGGCGTCGGCGAGTTCCTGCGCGCGGCGCACCATGCCGCTGCCGCGTTCGGCGGCGGGCGTGAGGATGACCTTGGCGCCATAGGCGCGCATCAGCTTGCGGCGCTCGACCGAGAACGATTCGGCCATCGTCGCCACGAACTTGTAGCCACGCGCGGCGCAGACCATCGCCAGCGCCACGCCGGTGTTGCCCGAGGTCGCCTCGACCACCGTGTCACCCGGCTTGAGCACGCCGCGCTGCTCGGCGTCGAGGATGATGGCGATCGCCAGCCGGTCCTTGACCGAGCCGCCGGGATTGAACGATTCGACTTTCGCGTACATGGCGACGTTGCCGGGTGCGATGCGGTTGAGCCGCACGACCGGGGTGCCGCCGATGGTGTCGAGGATGCTGTCGTGGATCATGGCGTCGTCCTGGAGTGGGAGGGGACGGGGCCGCCGGCGCTGGCCCGCGATGCAGTGCCAGAGTGCGCCCTAACGCATGGGCGTGCCAGCGGTTGACCGCGACAGCGTGTTCCGCGTGCAAGTCTGATGGCACACGTGGCGGTCACCGGCAGCCCGTAGAATCCCGCGATTGCCCCACTTTCCTGCGTGAAGATGCCCCGTTCCCCTGTTTCCGGATTGTTCCCGCGCTGCTGGCTGCCGGCCGCGCTCGCCTTGGCCCTCGCCGCCTGCGGAGGGAAGGATGCCCCGGCCGCGCGTGCCGAGGCCGCGGTCACGGTGACCACGGCCACCGTTGCGATCCGTCCCTTCAACGACCGCATCCGTGCGCTGGCCACGGTCAACGCGCGCGAGTCCGTGGACGTGACCGCCAAGGTCAGCGAGACGGTCGACCGCGTGCATTTCGAGAGCGGTGACGAAGTGGCCGCCGGTGCGCCGCTGGTGACGCTGAGCGGGCAGCAGCAGGACGCCGCGTTGGCGGCGGCCCGCGCCACCGCCAACGAGGCCGACCGCCTGTACCGGCGCCAGCAGGAACTGGCCGCGCAGCAGCTGATCGCGCGCGCCTCGCTCGACACCCAGGGCGCGACGCGCGACAGCGCCCGCGCCCAGGTGCGGCAGATCGAAGCCAACCTGCGCGACCGCGTGATCCGCGCGCCGTTCGCCGGCGTGCTCGGCATCCGCCAGGTCAGCCCGGGTGCGCTGGTCACGCCGGGCACGGTGATCGCCACGCTGGATGACATCGCGCGCGTGCATGTCGACTTCCCGGTGCCCGAGGCGCAGCTTGCGCACGTGGCGGCCGGGCAGCGCGTCGCCGGCACCAGCGGCGCATGGCCGGGCCGCAGCTTCGAAGGCACGGTGAGCATCGTCGATTCGCGCGTCGACGCCGCCACGCGCGCGGTCATCGTACGCGCCGACTTCGCCAATGCCGAACGCCTGCTGCGCCCCGGCATGCTGCTGCAGGTCGAGCTGGAACGCCCGGCGCGCGATGCGCTGCTGGTGCCCGAGATCGCCATCGTGCAGGTCGGCCGCGACTCGTTCGTCTACCGGGTCAAGGCCGATGACACCGTGGAGCAGGTGATCGTGGCGGTGGGCGCGCGCGACGCGGGCAACGCGGAGGTGACCAGCGGCCTGGCCGTCGGCGACCGCATCGTCGTCGACGGCACCGGCAAGCTGCGCCCCGGGCTCGCCATCCGCGAGGCGGCGCCGGCATCCGTCGCGCCTGCGCCCGCCGCCGAACCCGCCGGTTCAATTGACCCCGTCGATTCCGCCACTGTCGCTCCAGCCGGGACCTGAGCGCGATGAGCCTGTCCGAACTGTCGATCCGTCGCCCTGTGTTCGCCACGGTGATGAGCCTGATGCTGATGGTGCTGGGCGTGCTGGCGTTCTCGCGCCTGACCCTGCGCGAGCTGCCGGCGATCGACCCGCCGATCGTCTCGGTGGATGTGTCCTATCCCGGCGCCTCGGCGGCGGTGGTGGAAACGCGCATCACCCAGGTGCTCGAGGATGCGCTGTCCGGTATCGAAGGCATCGAGACCATCCAGTCGCGCAGCGTCAACGGGCGCTCCGCGGTGACGCTCGAGTTCACCCTGCAGCGCGACATCGAGGCCGCGGCCAACGACGTGCGCGACGCGATCAGCGGCGTGGCCGACCGCCTGCCGGACGAGGCCGACCCGCCCGAGGTCGAGAAGGCCGACAGCGATTCGGACACGATCATCTGGCTCAACATGAGCTCCAGCAAGATGGACACGCTGGAGCTGTCGGACTACGCCGACCGCTACATCGTCGACCGGCTGTCGAGCCTCGACGGCGTGGCGCAGGTGCGCATCGGCGGGCGCCAGCGCTATGCCATGCGCATCTGGCTGGACAGCGCGGCGATGGCGGCACGCGGCATCACCCCGGCCGACGTGGAAACCGTGCTGCGCGCGGAGAACGTGGAGCTGCCGGCGGGGCGCATCGAGTCGGAGACGCGCGACTTCACGCTGCGCGTCGAGCGCGGCTACACCGAACCCAAGGATTTCGCGGCGATCCCGCTACGCAAGGGCGACGACGGCTACGTGGTGCGCCTCGGCGACGTGGCGGAAATCGAACTCGCCTCGGCCGAACGTCGCGCCTATTACCACAGCAACGGGACGCCCAACATCGGCCTGGGCATCATCAAGACCTCGACCGCCAACGCGCTGGACGTCACCCGCGCGGCGCGCGCGATGGCGGTGGAGATCCAGAAGTCGCTGCCCGAGGGCACCGACATCTTCGTGGCCTACGACGACACGGTGTTCATCGAGGAATCGATCAAGCGCGTGTACTGGACGCTGGCCGAAGCGATCGCCCTGGTGCTGCTGGTCATCTGGTTGTTCCTCGGCAGTTTCCGCGCGGCGCTGATCCCCGCGGTCACGGTGCCGGTGTGCCTGCTGGCGGCGTTCATTCCGCTGCTGCTGTTCGGCTACTCGATCAACCTGCTGACGCTGCTGGCGCTGGTGCTGGCGATCGGCCTGGTGGTGGACGATGCGATCGTGGTGCTGGAGAACATCCAGCGCCGCGTGGACCTGGGCGAGCCGCGCCTGGTCGCTTCGGTGCGCGGCACGAAGCAGGTGGCGTTCGCGGTGATCGCCACCACCACGGTGCTGGTCGCGGTGTTCCTGCCGGTCGGCTTCATGGAAGGCAACACCGGGCGCCTGTTCCGCGAACTGTCGGTGGCGCTGGCCGGCGCGGTGGCGCTGTCGGCGTTCGTGGCGCTGACACTCACGCCGATGATGGCCTCGAAGATGGTGCGGCCGCACTCGGAAGAGAAATCGAACCCGGTGAACCGCTGGTTCAACCGCCGCCTGGAGGCGGTCAGCAGCGGTTACCAGCGCCAGCTGCAGCGGCTCGGCGGCATGCGCCCGCGGTCGGTGCTGGGGCTGATGCTTGGCGTCATGGCGCTGTGCATCGCCGGCATTGTCGGCCTCGGCAAGCTGGTGCCGTCGGAACTGGCACCGGCCGAGGACCGCGGCTCGTTCTTCGTCTCGATCGTCGGACCGGAGGGCGCCGGCTACGACTACACGGTGGAGCAGATCCGCGAGGTGGAGAAGGTGTTCGCCGGACGCGTGGCCGCCGATGGCAATGCCATCCGCCGCTTCAACAGCCGCGTGCCCGGCGGCTGGGGCGCGGGCGAGGAGATGCACACCGGCAACGTGATCGTGTTCCTCGAGGACTGGGACAAGCGCGACGAGTCGACCGCGGAAGTGGCCGAGTCGTTGCGCGCCGAACTCGACGGACTGACCGGCGTGCGCGCGCAGCCGCGCGTCGGCGGTGGCCTGGTGGGCAGCCGCGGGCAGCCGATCCAGCTGGTGCTCGGCGGGCCGGAGTACGCGGAAATCGCGCGCTGGCGCGACCTTGTCATGCAGCGCATGGAAGCCAATCCCGGCATGTTCTCGGTCGACTCCGACTACAAGGAGACGCGCCCGCAGATGCGCGTCAACATCAACCGCGAGCGCGCCGCCGACCTCGGCATCAGCGTGACCTCGATCGGGCGTGCACTCGAGACCATGATGGGCAGCCGCCAGGTCACGACCTTCGTGCAGGAAGGCGAGGAGTACGACGTGCTGGTGCAGGCCGGTCGCGCCGGGCGCGCGGCACCCGCCGACCTGACCGCGATCCAGGTGCGCACGCGCGACGGGGCGCTGGTGCCGCTGTCCAACGTGGTGTCGCTCAGCGAGCTGGCCGAGCCCGGCAGCCTCAACCGCTTCAACCGCATGCGCGCCATCACCATCACCGCCGGCCTCGCGCCGGGATACAGCATGGGCGAGGCGCTGGCGTTCCTGGACGAGGTGGTACGCACCGAACTGCCCGACTACGCGCAGGTCGACTGGAAAGGCGAATCACGCGAGTACCAGCGCGCGGGCGGCGCGGTGCTGCTGACCTTCGCGCTGGCGCTGCTGGTGGTGTACCTGGTGCTGGCCGCGCAGTTCGAGAGCTTCGTGCATCCGTTCGTGATCATGCTGACGGTGCCGCTGGGCGTGCTCGGCGCGTTCATCGGCCTGGCCCTCACCGGTGGCACCTTGAACCTGTTCAGCCAGATCGGCGTGGTGATGCTGGTCGGGCTGGCGGCGAAGAACGGCATCCTGATCGTCGAGTTCGCCAACCAGCTGCGCGACGAGGGCCGCAACATCGCCCAGGCGATCGTGGAGTCGTCGGTGGTGCGCCTGCGGCCGATCCTGATGACCGCGATCGCCACCATGATGGGCGCGCTGCCGCTGGTCATGGCCGGTGGGCCGGGCTCGGCGAGCCGCGCCACGATCGGCGTGGTGGTGATAGCGGGCGTGGCGTTCTCGACCTTGCTGTCGCTGTACGTGGTGCCCGCGTTCTACTCGCTGCTGGCGCCGTACACGCGTTCGCCCGAGGCCGTCACGCGCCAGCTCGAACGCGAAGAGGACGAGGTGCCGCCGGTGGGCGGGCACGCCTGACGCGCACGCGGGAGTTTCGCGATCGGGTGCCGATCATGGAGAATCGGCCGGTCCGCTCGTGCACGCGTCGCCGGTGCACACCGCCAACGAACCGGAGCACGCCCTTGGACCAGTTCCTCGCCACCCTCAACGGCATCATCTGGAGCAAGGCGCTGATCGCGCTGTGCCTGGGCGCCGGCCTGTACTTCTCCATCCGCACGCGGTTCATGCAGTTGCGCAGCGTGCCGGAGATGATCCGGCTGCTGCTGTCGGGCAAGTCGTCCGAGGCGGGCGTCTCGTCGTTCCAGGCGCTGGCGATCTCGCTGTCGGGGCGCGTGGGCATCGGCAACATCGCCGGTGTCGCCACGGCCATCGCCTTCGGCGGCCCGGGTGCGGTGTTCTGGATGTGGGTCATGGCGTTCCTCGGCGCATCGACGGCCTACGTCGAGTCGACGCTGGCGCAGATCTACAAGGAAAAAGACGACGAAGGCCGCTACCGCGGCGGTCCGGCGTACTACATCGAAAAGGCGATGGGGCAGAAGTGGTACGCGTGGCTGTTCGCGATCACCACCATCGTCGCCACGGGCTTCTTCCTGCCGGGGGTGCAGTCCAACGGCATTGCCGCGGGCATGGAAAACGCGTGGGGCATCGCGCCAAGCGTGACCGCGACCGGCGTGGTGATCGCGCTCGGGTTCATCATCTTCGGCGGCGTGAAGCGCATCGCGCGCTTCGCCGAGTTCGTCGTGCCGTTCATGGCCCTGGCCTACATGCTGGTGGCCTTCGTGATCATGGTGCTCAACGCCGAACAGGTGCCGGAGATGGTCACGCTGATCTTCCGTAGCGCGTTCGGCATGGAAGCCGGCTTCGGCGCCATGCTCGGCCTGGCGGTGGAGTGGGGCGTCAAGCGCGGCATCTATTCCAACGAGGCCGGCCAGGGCACCGGGCCGCATGCCGCGGCGGCCGCCGAGGTCTCGCATCCGGCCAAGCAGGGTTACGTGCAGGCGTTTTCGATCTACGTCGACACGCTGCTGGTGTGTTCGGCCACGGCGTTCATGATCCTGTCGACCGGCATGTACAACGTCGCCATGCCCGACGGCGCCATGCTGGTCGAGGCCCTGCCCGGCATCGAGGCGGGGCCGGGCTTCGCCCAAGCCGCGGTTGAATCGGCGCTGCCCGGCTACGGTGCCGGTTTCGTGGCACTGGCCCTGCTGTTCTTCGCCTTCACCACGATCGTCGCCTACTACTACATGGCGGAAACCAACATCGCCTACATCAACCGCAAGGTGCACCGGCCATGGATGACGCTGGCGCTGCGGGTCGCGATCCTGCTGGCGGTGGTGGTGGGCGCGGTACGCAGTGCGGGCGCGGCGTGGACGCTTGGCGACATCGGCGTGGGGCTGATGGCGTGGCTCAACATCATCGCGATCCTGATCCTGCAGAAGCCCGCGCTGATCGCACTGCGCGACTACGAGCGGCAGAAGAAGCTTGGCCTCGATCCGGTGTTCGATCCGGAGGCGCTCGGCATCCGCAATGCCGCTTTCTGGCGCAAGCGGAGCTGACATGACGAGTCGCTGGCCTGGTGGAAGCGGCCCCCCGGGGCGCAACAGTCCCTGGCGCGCGGAGCCCAACCCGCGCAAGGCGGCCGCGCCGCGCGCGGAGCGTGCGCCCGCAGCTCCGGCGCCGGGTGGAGAGGATGCGCCGCCGCCGGAGGCCTCCGGCGAGCTGCGCCTGTACGGCTTCAACGCCGTGCAGGCCGCGTTCGCGCGCCGCCCAGACGCGATCCGCAAGGTCTACCTGGCCGAAGCGATGATCCCGCGCCTGCAGCCGCTGCTGAAATGGTGCGCAGCGCAGCGCATCGGCTATCGCATCGTCGCCGAGGATGACCTGCGCCGGCTCGCCGCGAGTGCCCACCACGAGGGCGTGGTGGCCGACGTGCTGCGCGAGCCGCCGGCGACGCTGGCTGCGTGGATCGACGCGCTGCCCGCGGGCCCGCAGTGCGCGCTGTGGCTGGACGGCGTGGGCAACCCGCACAACCTCGGCGCGATCCTGCGTTCGGCCGCGCACTTCGGCGTGGCCGGCGTGCTGCTGCCGAAAACCTCGCCGCTGGCGCTGTCCGGCGCTGCGGCGCGCGTCGCCGAGGGTGGCGCCGAGGCGGTGCCGTTCGTGCGCCTGGGGCGTGACGAGAATTCCATCGCGCAACTGCGCGGCGCCGGTTTCGCGCTGGCGGCGACCGTCGTGCGCGGCGGCGACGATGTCTTCAAGGCGACGCTGCCGCAGCGGCTGGTGTTCGTCATCGGCGCGGAAGGCGAGGGCATGTCGCCGGCCCTGGCCGCGGCCTGCGACCAGCGCCTGTCGATCGCCGGCACCGCCGCGGTGGAAAGCCTCAACGTGTCCGCGGCGACCGCGGTGCTGCTGGCGCGCTGGTGGCAGTCACGCTGAGCCCGCCGCAGCGGCGACCGCAGGCGGTCGCCGGCGGTCGCCGGCGCAGGGGCAGGTCAGGGCGCCTTGGGCGCGCTGCCGAAACCGCCCTCGGCCTCGGCCGCGAGGTAGGCCATGACCGCCCAGGCCGCGGTGTTCTGCGCCAGCGCCGCGGGGTCGATCTTGTCGAGCGTGTCGTCGGGCGTGTGGTGGTAGTCGAAGTAGTCGCTGCCGTCCTGCCCGAGCCAGGCCCACGCCGCGCCCTGCGCCGCGATCGGGCCGACGTCGGGGCCGGGGCCGCCCTTGTCGGAGCGTTCGATGCCCAGCGGCGCCAGCAGCTCGGCGATTTGCGCCTCGGCGGCGTCGGCGTGCGCGGGCGCTCCGGTGTTGAAGGCGTAGATGCGGCCGGCGCCGAAGTCGCTCTCGGCCACCAGCTGGTGGCGCACGACGTCCGCGGCATGCGCCGCGGCATAGGCCTTGCCGCCGTGCAGGCCCTGTTCCTCGTTGGCGAACGCGACCACGCGGATGCTGCGCGCGGGGCGCCGCTCGAGGCCCGCGATCAGCTTGCCCGCGGCCATCGTGATGCCGATGCCCGCGGCGTCGTCGACGGCGCCGGTGCCCAGGTCCCAGGAATCCAGGTGTGCGCCGAGCAGCACCACCTCATCGGGCAGGCTGCGCCCGGTGATTTCGCCGATCACGTTCTGCGAGGTGTATTCGCCGTCCCAGCCGCAGTCCAGCGCCAGGCGCAGGCGTACCGGGCCGCGCGCCAGCAGGCGGGCGAGCTGGTCGGCGTCGGGCACGGAGAGCGCGGCGGCGGGCACGGGGGCCAGGCCGTCGTCGAAGCGGGTGATGCCGGTGTGCGGGTTGCGGTGCGAGTCGGTGCCCGCCGAGCGCATCAGGAAGCCGACCGCTCCGGCGCGGATCGCGGCCGACGGCCCGCGGCTGCGCACGCGTCCGCCCGGACCATAGCCACTGCCGTCGCGTGCGCGTTCCATGCGGTAGTCGACGAAGGCCAGCTTGCCGGCGAGCGAGCCCGCCGGCGCGGCTTCCAGCGCGGCCAGGTCGGCGAAGCGCACAACCTCGGCCTCCACGGTGCCCGCCGGGCTGCCGCCGAGCGCGGTGATCGTGAGCGGCTGCGCGCTGGCGCCCAGGACTTCGGCACGCTCGCTGCGGCGCTCCCACTTCGGGAAGGTCACCGGCTCGGTCCACACGCGGTCGTAGCCGAGCTCGGCGAATTTCGCCTTCGCCCACTCCACAGCGCGCGCGTCGGCCTCGCTGCCGGCCAGGCGCGGACCGATCTCGGTGGTCAACGATTCGGTGATGTCCCACGACAGGGTGCTCTGCAGCGCCTGCGCGCGCAGCTGTGCGGCGACGGCCATCGCGGCGTCGTCGATACGCGTCGTGGCGGGTGTCGGCACGGGCCCGGCGGCGGCGGCGCCGGCGGGCAGGGCGGTGACCGCGGTGATGGCCGCGGCGAGCAACAACGGAACCAGGCGCATGGCGCTCCACATCGTGAAAACAACAGGGCCACGAGCTTAGCAACCCGTGGCCCCGTGCCGATGTGCCGCAGGTACCGGCCTGCGTCGCGCTGGCTACCTCTGCAGTGCGTTGCGGATCTCGCGCAGCAGCAGGATCTCCTCGCTCGGCTCCGCCGGCGCGGCGTCCGGCTTGCGGCTCATGCGGTTGATCGCCTTGACCACCATGAAAATCGCAAACGCGATGATCACGAAGGTGATCAGCGCATTGATGAAATTGCCGATGCCGATCTGCACCGCTGGCACCACCACGCCGGCCGCGTCGACCGTGGCGGCCTTGAGCGTGATCGCGATCCTGGAGAAGTCGACACCACCGATGAGCATGCCGATGGGCGGCATGATCACGTCCTCGACCAGCACGGTCACGATCTTGCCGAACGCCGCGCCGATCACCACGCCGACGGCGAGGTCGATCACGTTGCCGCGCATCGCGAATTCCTTGAACTCGGACATCATCCCCATTGCGCTCTCCTGATGGTTACGGCGGGTGCCGCGATCAGGGTACACGCGCCGCCGCGATGCGGCAGCGCAGCACGATGGCGTCGTCCAGGCGCGCTTCGCAGGTGTCGCCGGGGTGCAGCGCGGCCACGCCCGCGGGCGTGCCCATGAACACCAGGTCGCCGGCGCGCAGCGTGTTGAGGCGCGAGAGTTCGTGGAGGATGTCCGGCACGTCCCAGACCAGGTCGGACAGAAGCCCTGCCTGGCGTTCTTCGCCGTTGACGGTGAGCGACAGCCGGCGCGGCGCGAGCTCGCCGATGGCGGCGGCGGGCACGAGCTCGCTCACCGGCGCTGATTCATCGAAGGCCTTGCCGGTATCCCACGGAAGGCCGGCCTGCTTGGCCGCGGACTGCAGGTCGCGGCGCGTCAGGTCCAGGCCCACGCCGTAGCCGAACACCAGCCGTGCGGCGTGTTCGCGGTCGAGGATGCCGGGCGGGGCGTCGCGGCCCAGGGCGACCACCAGTTCCACCTCGTGGTGCAGGTCGACGGTGGCGGGCGGGTAGTGCACCACGCCCCCGGTCACCAGTGCATCGGCGGGCTTCATGAAGAACACCGGCTGGCCTCGGGTGGCTTTGGACGCCGCCACCGCGGCACCCATCTCGCGGGCGTGGTCGGCGAAATTGCGGCCGACGCAGTACACGCGCCGCACCGGGAATGTGCCGCCGCCGCGCACGGCCAGGCGCGCCTGGGCGGGCGCGGGAATCACGTCGGTCATGGGAGTTCCGTCAACGGGTGGCGGGCGAGCGGCCGGTGGCCGGGCTCAGGCGGGCTTGTCGATCACGCGGTATTCGGCATCCACCACGCGGCCGCCACGGGCCTGCGGCTTGCCGCGCTGCAGCCACACGCGGCGCACCAGGCCGAGCGCGAGCATGGTGCCGCCGACCACCACGCCGACGACCAGCAGCACCAGCAGCAAGGCAACGCCCAGCAGCCCGAGCGCCACGCGCAGCAGGGGATGCCTGGGCTTGCGCGGTGCGAACAGGTCGCGGAACTGGCTGGCGTCGAAACGGGCGTGGGCGGTGCGGAAGCTGCTGTTGATCATGCGGTGATGCCAGAATGCCGAGCAATGATGATGCGACGAGTATCGGCGGCACGATGTCGAAAGATGTAAGCGAAGCGTTAATCGGATCGGGTGCGGCGGAGTCCACGCCGCTGCGCACGCTGGCCTCCATCGCGCCCGGCGGCTTCGCCGAGTGCGAGGGCCTGGTCGACGGCGACATGGACTCGATCATCCTCCACCGCGACGCCGCCGACGGCGTCCGCGCCTGGCTCAACATCTGCCCGCATGCCGGGCGTCGGCTCGACTGGGCGCCCGGGCAGTTCCTGAAGGCCAGGGACGGGCAACTGGTCTGCGCGGTGCACGGCGCCACGTTCGAGACCGTCGGTGGCCTGTGCACCGCCGGGCCCTGCCGCGGCGAGGCGCTGCGCGCGGTCGCCGTCGTGGTGCGCGACGGCCTGGTCTATCTGGCGGGTTGAGCCGGCAGCCGCGCCACGCGGTCAGAAGATCAGGTTCACCATCACCACCACCACTGCGATGTACGCCAGCGACAGTGGTGCGCCCACGCGCCACAGGTCGCGCGCGGAATAGTTGGCGGGGCCGGCGATCATCGACATCACCGGGTTGGACTGGGTGACCAGGTTGTTGGACGCCGACAGCGCCACGATCAGCGCGAACGCGGTCGGGTCGCCGCCCGCGGCCAGCGCCAGGTTGATCGCCAGCGGCACCATCACGATGGTCGCGCCGACGTGGCTGATGACCAGCGAGAACGCCGCCGTCAGCAGCGCGACGGTGAGCTGGATGGTCCACACCGGAAGTCCTTCCGGCAGCTGTTCGATGGTGTGGCCGGCAATCCACGCCGCGGTGCCGCTGGAGTCCATCGCCCAGCCCAGCGGGATCAGGCAGGCCATCAGGAACACCGTCTTCCAGTTGATGGCGCTGTAGGCCTCGTCCATCTTCAGCACGCCGCAGACCAGCATGCCGGCCACGCCGGTCATCAGCGCGATCGAGGTGGGCAGCTCCGAGCCGAGCGCGATCAGCATGGTCACCGCGAAGATCGCCATCGCGATCTTGAACTTGTGCGGGCGCTGCTCGCCCTTGGGGTAGTCGGTGACCACCACGAAGTCGCGGTTGGCGGCGGTCTGCGCCAGGTCCTGCCAGATGCTGTGCAGCACCAGCATGTCGCCGGCGCGCAGCGGCAGGTTGCGGATGTTGTCGCGCAGCACGTCCTTGTCTCGGTTCACCGCCAGCAGGCTGATGCCGTAGTTCTTGCGCAGCGCCAGCTCCGCCTGGGTCTTGCCGATGAACTTCGACGTCGGCGGCACCACGGCCTCGGAAATGCCGGCGCGGCTGGGGTTGAACAGGTCACCGAACTCGCGCAGGCGGGTGGACATGCGCAGCATGTTGTTCTGCGCGAAGTCCGCGACCTGCTGGCGCGCGCCCATCGCTCCGATCACGCTCCCCACCCAGATGCGGGCGTCGGCCGGCGGTGCCAGCCGTGAATCGTTGCCGGTCTTCAGGGCGAGCAGCAGCGGCGCGCCGTGCACGGTCTCGGCCTCGCCCAGCGCCATGCCGACCAGCGGGCTGTCGGCGCTGACGGTCAGTTCGAACACGTCGCCTTCGATGCCGTAGGCGCGGGCGAAATAGCTCTCGGTGCGGGCCGGCGTGACGCTGCCGTCGCCGGCGATGTTGTCACCGAGCAGGCGGTCGCCGAAGAAATGGAAGTAGGCCAGCGCGATCAGCAGCAGCGCCAGGCCGATCGGCAGCGGCGCGAACATCGGCAGCGGCTCCAGCGTGGCCACGCCGGAGGGCAGGTTGGCGTTGGCCGCCACCAGCAGGTCGTTCAGCAGGATCAGCGGCGAGTTGCCGACCATGGTCAGCGCGCCGCCCATCACGATGGCGGCGGCGATCGGCAGCAGGAAGCGCGACAGGCCAAGCCCGGTGCGCGACGCCAGCCGCGACGCCACCGGCAGGTACAGCGCCATCACCGCCGGGTTCTGCATGAAGGACGAGTTCAGGCCGGCGACCGCCGAGGTGTACAGCAGCAGCTTCTTCTCGACGCCCTTCGAGCGCCGCAGCAGCCAGGCCGCCAGTCGGTTGAGCGCGCCGGTGCGGTCCAGGCCGGTGCCGAGGATCATCGTGGCGATGATGCTGATCACCGCGTTGGACGAGAAGCCGTTGAAGATGTCCTCGGGCGCCACCAGCCCGGTCAGGCCGAGCACCACCAGCGCCACCAGCGCCACCAGGTCGACGCGCACGCGCTCGAACAGGAACAGCACCATCACCATCGCGACCAGCCCGAGGACGAGCTTCATGTCCGTGGTGAGGGCGAGGGTCTCCATGTCCTGGCGTCAGCTCCCGTCCCTGTCGTACAGCAGGTCCCAGACGCCGTGTCCCAGGCGCTGGCCGCGACTTTCGAAGTGGGTCTGCGGCCGCCACTCCGGGCGCGGCACGTGGCCACGCGCGCCGGCGCGGTTGCGCAGTCCCCGGGTCGCGTCGAGCACGTCCCACATCTGCTCCGCATAGTCCTGCCAATCGGTCGCGAGGTGCAAGCGGCCATTCGTCGCAAGCTTGCGCACGAGCAGATCGGCAAACGCGGGATTCACCAGCCGGCGCTTGTTGTGGCGCTTCTTGTGCCAGGGATCGGGGAAGTAGATGCGCACTTCGTCGAGGCTGGCGTCGGTGATCTCGTGCTCCAGCACCTCGACCGCGTCGTGGTGGTAGAGGCGTACATTGCCGACGTCGTCATCGGCGAGCGCGTTGAGCAGGCGGCCCACGCCGGGGGCGTGCACCTCGATGCCGATATGGTCCCGCGCCGGGTCGTGGCCGGTGGAGAAGCGAAGGGCTTCACCGTTGCCGAAGCCGATTTCCAGGATGCGCGGTGCCTGGCGC
The DNA here is from genome assembly GCF_014764385.1 of Luteimonas sp. MC1825. Classification (NCBI taxonomy): domain Bacteria; kingdom Pseudomonadati; phylum Pseudomonadota; class Gammaproteobacteria; order Lysobacterales; family Lysobacteraceae; genus Luteimonas; species Luteimonas sp. MC1825. The sequence continues at coordinate 568,660 of NZ_CP061714.1, forward strand.
CCGAACACGGCATCGAAGTCGCGCGGCGCGGCCGTGTAGTCAAGCCCGAAGCGTGGCCACAGTGCGTCGAACGCGCGCTGCTGCGCGGGCGTGAACCGTCCCTGGCGCAGCACGAAGCTGCGCACGCGCCGGTTGCCGTCCTCCACGGTGAACGGCTTGGGCGGCGCCTTGGCGCCCGGGCTTTTGAACGGATCCACGCGCGGCGGTCAGCCGACCAGGCCGTCGACCGGCGACGAGGCGCTGGCATAGCGCTTGCGCGGAATGCGCCCGGCGAGGAAGGCATGGCGCCCGGCCTCGACGGCCAGGCGCATGGCCGTGGCCATGCGCACCGGCTCGCGCGCGCCGGCGATGGCGGTGTTCATAAGCACGCCGTGGCAGCCGAGCTCCATGGCGATCGCGGCATCGGACGCGGTGCCCACGCCGGCGTCGACGATGATCGGCACCCTGGCGTTCTCGACGATCTCCAGCAGGTTCCAGCGGTTCTGGATGCCAAGACCCGAGCCGATCGGCGCCGCCAGCGGCATCACCGCCACGCAGCCGATCTCTTCCAGGCGCTTGGCCAGGATCGGGTCGTCGCTGGTGTAGACCATCACGTCGAAACCGTCGGCGACCAGCTGTTCGGCGGCCTTGAGCGTCTGCACCACGTCGGGGAACAGCGTGCGCTGGTCGCCCAGCACCTCGAGCTTGGTGAGGTTGTGGCCGTCGAGCAGCTCGCGCGCCAGGCGGCAGGTGCGCACCGCCTCTTCGGCGGTGTAGCAGCCGGCGGTGTTGGGCAGGATGGTGTAGCGGTCGGGCGGCAGCACGTCGAGCAGGTTCGGCTCGCCGGGCGACTGCCCGATGTTGGTGCGGCGGATGGCCACGGTGACGATTTCAGCGCCCGCGGCCTCGGTGGCGCGGCGGGTTTCGTCGAGGTCGACGAACTTGCCGGTGCCGGTCAGCAGGCGGGAACGGTAGCGCTTGCCGGCGATGACGAGGGCGTCGTCGCCAAAGGTGTCTAGGCTGGTCATCGCCGCATTATCGCGCAACTCCGGCGGCTTAGCCCCCGCCGAGCGCGTGCACGATCTCGACGCGGTCGCCGGCCTCCAGCAGGTGCGTGGGGTGCAGGCTGCGCGGCACGATCTCGCCGTTCACTTCCACCGCCACCTTGCGGCCGGCAAGCGCCTCGCGCTCGAGGAGTTCCAGCACCGTGGCCGGGCCGGGCAGTGCGCAGTGGGCGCCATTCAACAGGATGTCCATGGCGCCATTGTCGCCAAGAGCCGCGCCGAATGCATGCCTGGCGCGCATCGTGCCGCGTTGCAGCTTGAGCAGGCGCGCCCGTTCATGGAACGATGCGCGCCCTTTGCCGATTCCCACGGGCGCCGGCATGCCACCTCCTCCGGAGCACTCCATGTCGCTGTCCCGTCCCGCCCGCACCGTCCTCGCCGCTGCGCTCGCCATGGCCGCCCTGCCCGCCGCGGCCCAAGACCAGCCGTTCTCGCAGACGGTGTTCTTCGGCGACAGCTTGACCGACGCCGGCTACTTCCGGCCGCTGCTGCCGGCCAACGTGCAGGCCGTGACCGGCCAGTTCACCACCAACCCGGGCCTGGTCTGGTCGCAGTGGCTGGCCGATTTCTACGGCACCACCGCAGGTGCCAACGGCAACGGGCAGGGCGGCAGCAACTACGCGGCCGGTGGTGCCCGCAATGGCGTCAACGTGACCGGCGCGCTCGGTTTCATCCCCTCGCTCGCCACGCAGACCGGCAACTACCTGGCCGCCAATGGCGGACGCGCGGATCCGGATGCGCTGTACACGGTGTGGGGCGGTGCCAACGACCTGTTCGCCGTGGCCGCCAACCCGGGCAATGCCCAGGCGATCATCGGCGGCGCGGTCGCCGCGCAGGCCGGCATCGTCGGCACGCTGCAGGCGGCGGGTGCGCGCTACATCCTGGTGCCCACCATCCCCGACCTCGGCCTGACCCCCGCGCAGCGGGCGCAGGGCCCGGCCGCGCAGGCGCAGGGCACCGCGCTGGCGACCATGTACAACGACGCGCTGTTCGCCACGCTGGCGGCCAACAACCTGAGCGTGATCCCGGTCGACAGCTTCAATTTCCTGCGCGAAGTGGTCGCCAACCCGGCCATGTTCGGCATCAGCAACGTCACCGGCACCGCCTGCATGCCGCAGATCACCGCGCAGTCGCTGACCTGCAACCCGACCAGCTTGGTCAGCCCGGATGCGCCCAACAGCTACCTGTTCGCGGACGGCGTGCACCCGGCCAGCGGCGCGCACCGCGCGATCGCCGACCTCGCCGTTGCCGCCATCGAAGGCCCGCGCCAGATGGCCGTGCTGCCGCACTCCGCGGCCGGCACCGGCCGCAACCGCGCCGAGCGCGTGGCCGCCCGCATCGGCGTCAAGCCCGAGGCGGACGGCAGCCGCTGGTGGACCGACCTGCGTGGCGACTTCCAGCGCTACGGCCACGGTGACCATTACGACGGCACCGGCCCGGCGCTGACCGTGGGCCTGGACTGGACGCGCGGCAACCTGGTGTATGGCGCATTCGCGGGCTACGGCGCGCAGGGCAACGACTGGGGTGGCCGTCGCGGCGAGTGGGACCAGTCCGAGGCCAGCCTGGGCGGCTTTGCCGGCTGGTTCGGCGCTTCGGGCGCCTGGGTCAATGGCCAGGCCAGCTACACGCGCATCGATTTCGACATCGAGCGCCAGGTGCCGCTGGGCCCGGCGCTGCGCACGCACGACGCGTCGACCGACGGCAGCAACCTCACCCTCGCCGTGCACGCCGGTTGGGACTTCGGCGACGGCGCGCTGCGCCACGGCCCGGTGCTGGGCGTGACCGCGCAGCGCATCGACGTCGACGGCTTCGCCGAGAGCGATCCGGGCCTGTCGACCTCGCTGGCGTACCCCGACCAGTCGTTCGATTCGCTGGTCGGCAGCGCCGGCTGGCAGGTGTCGTACGCGATCACCGGCCACCTGCAGCCGTATGCGCGCCTGACCGTGGACCGCGAGTTCGAGGACGCCGCCACCCAGGCCTTTGCCCGCTCGCAGTCGATCGCCGGTTCGCTGGCCTACGCCGTGCCCGGCGTGGACTACGACCAGCGCTACAGCACGCTGACCCTGGGCGCGCGCACGCAGCTGTTCGGCCTGGATGCCAACGTCGGCAGCAGCCTGAACATCGGCCAGAAGGGCGGCAAGCACGCGATGGTGTTCGCAACCGTCGGCGCCGGCTTCTGAACCAGCGCCGGGGCGCCGCGCGGCCGGTCCGCGCGGCGTTGCCAACGACGCGATCCACGCCCTAGACTGGGCGTCCTGTGCGGGTGTAGTTCAATGGTAGAACTGCAGCTTCCCAAGCTGCTAGCGTGGGTTCGATTCCCATCACCCGCTCCAATCCCGCGCTCCAATCCCGCGCTCCAGCCCCGCGCTCCAGTCCCGGGCCGTTCCGGCCACCCCCCATGAAATTCGCCATCCTTTCGCGCAACGGCAAGCTGTACTCCACGCGCAGGCTGGTCGAGGCCGCGCGCCTGCGCGGCCACAGCGTGCGCGTGCTCGATCCGCTGCGCTGTTACATGCGCATCGGCGTGGACGGCTTCACCATGCATTACAAGGGCCGGCCGCTGGCCGGCTATGGCGCGGTGATCCCGCGCATCGGCACCTCGATCAACCGCTACGGCAACGCCGTGCTGCACCAGTTCGAACTGATGGGCTGCCACACGCCCAATCCTTCGGCCGCAAACATGGCCGCGCGCGACAAGCTGCGCTGCCACCAGCTGCTGGCGGCCAAGGGCATCGACATGCCGGTCACGGTGTTCGGCGACAACCCGGACGACACCGTAGACCTGCTGGCCATGCTCGGCCCGCCGCCGCACGTCATCAAGCTCAACGAGGGCACCCAGGGCGCTGGCGTGATGCTCACCGAGAAGCCGTCGGCGTCGCGCAGCGTGGTCGAGGCATTGCGGGGCTTGTATGCCAACTTCCTGGTGCAGGAGTTCATCGCCGAGGCCGAGGGCGCCGACCTGCGCTGCTTCGTGGTGGGCAACGAGGTGGTGGCGGCCATGCGCCGACAGGCACCCGCCGGCGACTTCCGCGCCAACCTGCACCGCGGCGGCGAAGCCGAGGCGGTCGAGGTCACCGACGGGCAGGCCGACGTGGCGGTGCGTGCCGCGCAGGGGCTGGGGCTGGGCGTGGCCGGGGTGGACCTGGTGCTGTCGGCGCGCGGCCCGCTGGTCCTCGAGGTCAACGCCTCGCCGGGCCTGGAAGGCATCGAGCGTTCCAGCGGCGTGGATGTGGCCGGCCGGATCATCGAGTTCGTTGCAACAGCGGCGGCCGCCAAGCCTGCTTCTCCGCCACACCGCCGACCCAAACGGCGTTTAACGGAAGTTTAGCGGGTGGTTTAACGCCTCTTTAATCGCGCCGCGGGTAGCGTGGGCTGGTCGGAATCCTTGTGCGTGCGGTCGCATCTCTCCAGTCGTCAGTCGTGGATTGCGGTCATTGGGGCAACAACGTTCGGCCCGGGCAATCTCCTTGCCCGGGCCTTTTTTGTTCCCGCCGGCCGTGAATGGCCGGTGCGCGTATCCGTGGCAGAATGCGGCTGTCGGCGAAGCTTCCAGGCGCCGCGTGCCTTCCATCTGTACCTTTCATATTTGGGGCTCCACGATGCGCGCACTGATTTTCAGCTTCCTCGTCTTCGCCGCCACCAGTACCGCCTTCGCGAAAGAAACCGTGCTCGACCTCAAGGCGAAGCCTTTCGCCGAGCAAGCCGAGGCGATCAAGGTCGATCTGGCCACTGGCGTGAAGTATCGCGAGATCTCCAACGATGACCGCAACCGCGTGTCCTACCTGCTGAACCGCATGGGTTCCAGAATCGAAGAGGCCGGCGGCGTCGACAGGTTGCCGCCGCTCATCCAGGTCGACGTCTTCAACGACCAGGAATCGGTCAACACCATCCTGACCAGGGCCTCCGAGGACAGCCGCATGGTCTGCAGGCGCGAGAAGACGACCGGCACCAACGCGACCACGAACCGCTGCATGACCGTTGCCGACCGCCGGCGCCACTCCGAGGCTTCGCGGGAGTGGCTGCGCAAGGGTGTCAGGCAGATGGCTCCCGGGAACTGATGCCTTGCGCATCCTAGTCATCGAGGACAACCAGGACATCGCCGCCAACCTGGGCGACTACCTGGAAGACCGCGGGCATACGGTCGATTTCGCCGCCGACGGCGTGACCGGGCTCCACCTGGCGGTGGTGCACGACTTCGATGCCGTGGTGCTCGACCTCAACCTGCCGGGCATGGACGGGCTCGAGGTCTGCCGCAAGCTGCGCAACGAAGCACGCAAGCAGACCCCGGTGCTGATGCTCACTGCCCGCGACACCCTGGACAACAAGCTGGCCGGCTTCGATTCCGGCGCCGACGACTATCTGGTCAAGCCGTTCGCCCTGCAGGAGGTCGAGGTGCGGCTGAACGCGCTGGCGCGCCGCGGCAAGGGTGTGCAGACCCGCGTGCTCGAAGTCGCCGACCTCGAGTACAACCTCGACACGCTCGAAGTCCGTCGCGGTGGCAAGCTGGTGCAGCTCAACCCCACCGCGTTGAAGATCCTGCAGTCGCTGATGGAGGCGTCGCCGGCTGTGGTCACGCGCCAGGAGCTGGAGACCCGTGTCTGGGGCGAGGAACTCCCCGATTCCGACAGCCTGCGCGTGCACATCCACGGCCTGCGCGCGGTGATCGACAAACCGTTCCCCACCCAGCTGGTGCAGACGCGCCACGGCATCGGCTACCGGATCGCCGCGCCAGATGTCTCCACCTGAGGGAGCCGTACAGGCGCCGGCCGCGGGCGGTCCGCGGCGCTATCGCCGCCGCCTGCGCAGCCGAATCATCCTGTCGTTCGCGCTGCTCGGGCTGGCCCTGACGGCGATGTTCGCGATCGCCGCGGCCTATGTGGGCGCGGTGGTCGAGGACCAGGCGGTCGGCAGCGTGCTGAAGAGCAACGTCGACGAGTACGCCGAACGCTTCTACGTCGACCGGTCCGCGGAATGGGCGCCGCTCAGCAACGTGCGCGCGATCGTGTACGGCCCGGGCAAGCTGCAGAACGTGCCGCCGGACTGGGCCGAACTCGAGACCGGCGTGTACAACATCACCGGCGAGGAGGAAGGCGAATCCTTCGTCTATCGCCTGGTGGTGAAGAAGGATGCCGACTACTGGTTCTTCCTCGCCCAGGACATGACCAACACCGCCGAGGTGCGTGCGCGGATCAAGCTGATCCTGATCGCCGCGGTGATCGCGTTCACCATTCTCGCCGGGCTGATCGGCTGGTGGTCGGCGTCGCGGGTGATGCGGCCGGTGTCGGAGCTCGCGAACCGGCTCAACGTGTCCAGCGACAGCGCGCGGCCGGGCCCGCTGGCGCCGCACTTCCCGGATGACGAGGTCGGCGAGCTCGCCACCGCGCTCGACGACTATGCGGCGCGGCTGACCGAAGTCGTGCAGCGCGACCGCGAGTTCAACGCCGACGTCAGCCACGAGCTGCGCACGCCGCTGGCGGTGATCCGCGGCGCGATCGAGCTGCTGCTGTCGCGTCCCGACCTCGATGAGAAGACGCAGGCACGCCTGCAGCGCATCCAGCGCGCCGAACAGCAGTGCACCGACCTGATCAGCGCCCTGCTGCTGCTGTCGCGCGCCGAGCGCGGCCACGGCACCACCGACGTCGGCCGCGTCGCCGAGCAGCTGCTCGATGCGCACAGGGCACAGCTTGGCGGCAAGGACCTGGTGCTGCGCCTGGAAGGCGGGCCGGGGCGCCTGGTGGTCGACGCGCCCGAGTCCGCCGTGTCCGTCGCGCTGGGCAACCTGATCGGCAACGCCATCAAGTACACCAACTCCGGCGAAGTGGTCGCGCGGCTGCACGACGACGCGATCGACGTCATCGATTCCGGCCCCGGGCTCAGCGCCGAGGACGCGGCGCGGCTGTTCGAGCGCGGCTACCGCGGCAGCCACGCCGAACATACCCAGGGCGGCGGCATCGGCCTGTCCATCGTGCGCCGCCTGTGCCGGCTCTACGGCTGGCAGGTGCGGGTGGTGCCCGGCGCCGAACGCGGCGTGGTGGCCACGCTGCGCTTCAGCGACGACAGCGGCGGGCACGCCCAGGCGTGAGCCCGCGCACGTCGGCGGCTCAGGACTGCAGCGGCTGCAGCCAGCCGTGGCGGTCCGGTGTGCGGCCGTCGAACAGGCCGAAGAACAGCTCCTGCATGCGCAGCGTCACCGGCCCGGCGCGGCCGGCCCCGATCTGGCGGCCGTCAACCGAGCGGATCGGCGTGATCTCGGCCGCGGTGCCGCACATGAACAACTCGTCGCACAGGTACAGGTACTCGCGCGGCAGGTCGCGTTCGACAACTTCGATGCCGACATCGCGCGCGAGGCGGATGATCGAATCGCGGGTGATGCCGTTGAGCAGCGCGGCGCTGACCGGCGTGGTGTGCAACGCGCCGTCGAACACCAGGAACAGGTTCTCGCCGGCGCCTTCCGAAAGCAGCCCGGTGGAGGCCAGCGCGATGCCCTCGCCGAAGCCCAGGCGCCGCGCCTCGCGCGCCACCAGCTGGCCGGACAGGTAGTTGCCGCCGGCCTTGGCCCCGGCCGGAATGGTGTTGGGCGCGAAGCGCTGCCAGCTGGACACGCAGGCGTCGATGCCCTCGGTCAGCGCACCCTCGCCCAGATAGGGACCCATGTGCCATGCGGCGACCGCGACATCGATCGGCGTCTCGGCCGACAGGCCGAATCCGCCGAGTCCGCGCCAGGCGACCGGGCGAAGGTAGGCGCGCTCGAGACCGTTGCGGTTGATCACCTCGTGGCAGGCTGCGTTGATCTCGTCGGCGCTGTACGGGATGGCCATCTCGTAGATGCGCGCCGACGCATGCAGGCGCCGGGTGTGGTCGTCGAGGCGGAAGATCGCCGTGCCGGACGTGGTCTTGTATGCGCGGATGCCTTCGAACACCGACGAGCCGTAATGCAGGGCGTGCGACATGACGTGCGTGGTGGCATCGGCCCAGCGCTTGATGATGCCGTTCTGCCAGATCCATTCGGGGTACTGCTGCATGCCGCTGCTCCGCTGCGCGTGGGCCGTCATTTTGCAGCAAAGCGGAAGCGTGGCGCGCTCAAAGCGTTACCCACCAGCAGTCCATGTGCCGGCGCAGGCCGAACGTGGTGCGTGATGGCGTGATGCCGTCCGACAGCACCTGGTCGATGCGCAGCGCCACCGGGCGTTGCGGGGCGCGCAAGGTGGCGTGCTCGGCGGCGATGCGGGCCGCGTCGGCGGCCGCGGCCGCCGACGCGTCGGCGGATGTGCCGGACAGCGACCACCCGCTCGCGGCCGGGCCGGTGCCGGCGTGGGCCATGGTGGCCGGGTCGGCCACGACCACGGTGTCCGCCGGGCGCAGCGCGGTGATGTTGAGCAGCGGCCTGCGGGTGATGGCATCCAACCGGTCGATCGTGGCGTTGCCGCCGCGCGTCGAATGCCCCGGCCAGTGGTAGCTCGCCGCGAGGCGATTGACGTCGCCGGATTCGATCGCCGTGGTCACTTCGAACACCAGGTCCTGCAGTCGGCGCGAGCAGCCACCGCGGTAGCGCGTGCCGGTGGCCCCGCCGCCGGGTGGCGTGGCGGTGTTCTCGCTCGCGCCGAACACCGCGCAGGGACGGTCGCTGTACAGCGTGCCGCCGTCGGCGGTGGTGCAGCGGTGCACCTGCGCCGCGGCGGGGCGCATGGGCCCAAGCGCCAAGGCGAAGGCGATGGACAGCGCGCCGGCGGCGACGCGTTGGATCGGATGCGACATGCCCGAAGGCTACCGCCGCCGCGCCCCGCGCCGATAGCGCTGGAGGTCACGGAGCGGCGCGCGAAGCGCCGCGCGTGGCCCGCCGTTCAGGCCATGGCGTCGAGCACGGCCAGCGTGGGCCGCGCCAGGTTGAGCGTGTAGAAGTGCAGCGACGGCGCGCCGCCGTCCACCAGCCGTCGGCAGAGGTCGGCGACGAAGTCCGCGCCCAGCGCGCGCACGCTTTCGGCGTCGTCACCGTAGGCCGCCATGCGCTTGGCCAGCCAGCGCGGGATTTCCGCGCCGCAGGATTCCGAGAAGCGCCGCAGCTGGCTGAAGTTCGAGATCGGCATGATGCCGGCCGCCACCGGCACCTCCACGCCAAGCCGGCGCACCGCGTCGACGAAGCGGAAGTAGGCATCGGCGTTGTAGAAGTACTGGCTGATCGCGCCGTCGGCGCCGGCATCGACCTTGGCCTTGAAGTGGCGCAGGTCGGCCAGCGCATCCTCGGCCTGCGGGTGGGTTTCGGGGTAGCAGGCGACGTCGACGCGGAAATGGTCGCCGTGTTCGGCGCGGATGAATTCCACCAGGTCGGACGCATAGCGAAGGTCGCCGGGATGGCCCATGCCCGAAGGCAGGTCACCGCGCAGCGCCACGATGCGCCGGCAGCCCGCATCCCGGTACTCGACCAGCAATGCGGCGATTTCCTCGCGGGTGCCGCCGACGCAGGACAGGTGCGGCGCTGCGTCGAAGCCCTGGGCGAGCAGCCCGCGGATCGTGTCGCCGGTGTAGCTCAGGGTGGAGCCGCCGGCACCGAACGTGCAGGACACGTATTCCGGCGCATGCGGCGCGAGCCTGGCGGCGGTGCGTTCGAGCTGCGCGCGCTGCTCGTCGTTTTTCGGCGGGTAGAACTCGAAGCTGATCGGGGTCATCAGGCAGCATTCCGGCGGGGACGGCGAAGTGTATCGCTATATCGCGATGGATGGTAAGAGCGCGCGGCGTTCAGCGGCGTCCGTCGGCGCACGCACAAACAGAACGGGCGCCTTTCGGCGCCCGTTGCTGCTGCATCGATCGGTGCGGCCGCTCAGTAGCGGTAGTGCTCGGCCTTGTACGGGCCGTCCGGCGACACGCCGAGGTAGTCGGCCTGTTCCGTGGTGAGCCTGGTCAGCTTCACGCCGATCTTTTCCAGGTGCAGGCGCGCGACTTCCTCGTCGAGCTTCTTCGGCAGGATGTACACCTTGTTCTCGTAGCTGTCCTTGTTCGCCCACAGGTCGATCTGCGCGAGCGTCTGGTTGGCGAACGAGTTGGACATCACGAAGCTCGGGTGGCCGGTGGCGCAGCCCAGGTTGACCAGGCGGCCCTCGGCGAGCAGGAAGATGCTGTTGCCGTTGCCGAACGTGAACTTGTCGACCTGCGGCTTGATGTTGATCTTCTCGACGCCGGCGAGCGAGTACAGCGCGTCGACCTGGATCTCGTTGTCGAAGTGGCCGATGTTGCAGACGATCGCCTGGTCCTTCATCGCCTGCATGTGCGCGACGGTGATGATGTCCTTGTTGCCGGTGGTGGTGACGTAGATGTCGCCGCGGCCGAGGGTGTCCTCGATCGTGGTCACTTCGTAGCCTTCCATCGCCGCCTGCAGCGCGCAGATCGGGTCGATCTCGGTGACGATCACGCGCGCGCCGTAGGCGCGCAGCGAAGCCGCCGAGCCCTTGCCGACGTCGCCGTAGCCGCAGACCACGGCCACCTTGCCGGCCAGCATCACGTCCAGCGCACGCTTCAGGCCGTCGGCCAGCGACTCGCGGCAGCCGTACAGGTTGTCGAACTTCGACTTGGTGACCGAGTCGTTGACGTTGATCGCGGGCACCAGCAGCTGGCCGGCCTCAGCGAGCTGGTACAGGCGGTGCACGCCGGTGGTGGTCTCCTCGGAGACGCCCTTCCAGTCGCGGACCACGGTGGCCCAGAAGCCGGGACGCTCCTTGGCGACGCGCTTGAGCAGGTTCTTGATCACCTGCTCCTCATGGCTCGACGCCGGGCCGTTGACGAAGCTCTCGTCGCCCTGTTCCAGCTCGTAGCCCTTGTGGATCAGCAGCGTCACGTCGCCGCCGTCGTCGACCACCATCTGCGGGCCGAGGAAGCCGCCCTTGCCGTCCGGGAAGGAAAGCGCCTCGAGCGTGCAGTCCCAGTACTCCTCCAGCGTCTCGCCCTTCCAGGCGAACACGGGGGTGCCGCTGGCGGCGATCGCGGCCGCGGCGTGGTCCTGGGTGCTGAAGATGTTGCACGACGCCCAGCGCACGTCGGCGCCGATGTCCTTCAGCGTCTCGATCAGCACCGCGGTCTGGATGGTCATGTGCAGCGAGCCGGTCACGCGCACGCCCTTGAGTGGGGCGTCGGCGGCGTGCTTGCGGCGGATGGACATCAGGCCGGGCATCTCGTGCTCGGCGATGTCGAGCTCCTTGCGGCCCCAGTCGGCCAGGGAGATGTCGGCGACCTTGTAGTCGCCTTCGGTAGAGAAGGTCTTGACCTGTGCGTTCATGCGGAAGCTCCGGTTTCTGCTCCCTGTCCCGCTCGGGGAGAGGGTGGGGTGGGGAACCGGGCGCCGTTGGGGTGTATTCCGCCGAGCCTGGCCGTGCTGGTTCCACGGTCGCAGCGCCCCTCGGCGGAGCCGCCGATTATATCCCCATGACCCCCGCCACGGTACGGGCGCCACGGCGGCGGGCTAGGCTGGCGGATCGCATCTGTACAGGATCCCCGCATTGGCCACGCTCGCCCTCAGGCATCTCGCCGCCCCGTTCCTGGTCGCCACGCTGCTGTGGTCGTCCGCTCCCGCGCAGGCGCGCGACGCCCAGGCCGCCACGGCCGCCGCCGCCGACGACTCCGGCTACCGCCTGCCGCCACCGGCGCTGCGCGCGCTGGTTGACGCACCGCAGCCGCCGCGCCTGTCGCTGTCGCCGCGGCGCGACGTGATCGCTTACCTGCAGGTGCCTTCACTGCCGGGCATCGACGTGGTCGCCCAGCCGGAACTCAGGCTGGGCGGGCTGCGCATCCACCCGCGCACCCATTCCGCCAGCGCCTTCACCTTCGTCGACGACCTCTGGCTGCAGGCAGTGGACGGCGGCGCGGAACGGCGCATTGCCGGCCTGCCGCAGCCGCTGGCGCTGGCCGCGATGCAGTGGTCGCCCGACCAGCGCCATATCGCCTTCAGCCACGTCGACACGCGCGCCGGGCGCGTCGAGCTGTGGCTGGTCGACGTGGCCGCGGGGCGTGCGCGGCGGCTGACGGACCAGCCGCTTGGCAGCGTCGTCGGCGAGGGCTTCGACTGGCTGCCGGATGGTTCCGGCCTGCTCGCCATGCTGCGACCGCAGGGGCAGGGCGCAGCGCCCGCCAGCGACGGCGTGCCGCGCGGCCCGAGCATCCAGGAGACTGACGGCGACGGACGCGTGCAGAGCCTGCGCACCTACCAGGACCTGTTGCGCAATCCCCAGGACGCGGAGGTGCTGGCGTACTACATGACCACGCAGCTGGCGCGCGTCGGGCTCGACGGCCGCGTGACGCCGATCGCCGCGCCCGGCATGCACGTCGGCGCCGCGGTCTCGCCCGATGGCCGCCACTTGCTGCGCCAGCGCATCGAGCGCCCGTTCTCGTACCTGGTGCCGTATTCGCGCTTCCCGCGCCGGATCGACGTGATCGATCTCGACGGTCGCCTGCTGCACACCGTGGCCACGCTGCCGCTGGTCGAAGGCCTGCCGACCGGCAACGACGCGGTGGCGCCGGGCGTGCGCCGCGTCGCGTGGCGCGCCGATGCGCCCGCGACCCTGGTCTGGGCCGAGGCGCAGGACGGCGGCGATCCCGCACGCGAGGCCGAGGTGCGCGACCGCGTATTCGCCCACGCCGCGCCGTTCAAGGGCAAGCCGCAGGTGCTCGCCGACCTGTCGATGCGCTACGCCGGCGTGCGCTGGGGCCACGGCAGCCTGGCGTTGCTCACCGAGTCCTGGTGGAAGACCCGCAGGCTGCGCGAATGGCGGCTGGCGCCCGATGCCGGTATCGCACCGGTGCTGCTGCGCGAGGGTTCGCGCGAGGACCGCTACGCCGACCCGGGCGAGCCGGTGACGCACGCCGACGCGCGCGGATTCCAGCGACTGCTGACCACCGCGGACGGCGAGGGCATCTATCGCATCGGCGAGGGCGCCTCGGCCGAAGGCGACCGCCCGTTCCTGGATCGCCAGCAGTTCCGCGCGGGTGCCGGCACCAAGCGCCTGTTCCAGTCCGAAGCGCCGGTCTACGAAGCGGTGATCGCGGTGCTCGACGCCGCCGGCGCGCGCATCCTCACCACCCGCGAGTCGCCCACGTCGCCGCCGAACGTGTACCTGCGCGTACTCGGCAATGGCGCGGCACCGGTCGCGCTGACCGACGTCCCGCACCCCACGCCGGAACTGCGCGACGTCAGCAAGGAGCAGATCCGCTACACCCGCGCCGACGGCGTGGAGATGACCGCCAACCTGTACCTGCCGCCGGGCTACCAGGCGCAACGCGACGGTCCGTTGCCGATGCTGGCCTGGGCCTACCCGCGCGAGTTCAAGTCGGCGGATGCCGCGGGCCAGGTCACCGGTTCGCCGCACCGCTTCAACCGCATCAGCTACTGGGGACCGCTGGCCTACCTGGCGCAGGGCTATGCCGTGCTCGACGGTCCGACCATGCCGATCGTCGGCGAGGGCGATGCCGAGCCCAACGACACCTACATCGCGCAGCTGGTGGCGAGCGCGCAGGCCGCGGTGGACGAAGTGGTCAAGCGGGGCGTCGCCGATCCGGACCGCATCGCCATCGGCGGGCATTCGTACGGTGCGTTCATGACCGCCAACCTGCTTGCGCATTCCGACCTGTTCCGCGCCGGCATCGCGCGCAGCGGCGCCTACAACCGCTCGCTCACGCCGTTCGGCTTCCAGGCCGAGGAGCGCAGCTACTGGCAGGCCACCGACACCTACCAGGCGATGTCGCCGTTCGACCACGCCGATCGCATCGACGAGCCGGTGCTGATCATCCACGGCGAGCAGGACAACAACTCCGGCACCTTCCCGATGCAGAGCGAACGGCTGTTCTCGGCGATCAAGGGACTGGGTGGCCAGGCGCGGCTGGTGATGCTGCCCAACGAGTCGCACGGCTACCGCGCGCGCGAGTCGATCCTGCACATGCTGGCGGAGACCAACGACTGGCTGGAGAAGTACGTGCGCAACGCGCCGCCGCGGGCGGCGGGTGTCGAGGTGCGGGCTGCGGCCACTCCGTAACGGGACGCGGCGGGCCCCTGTGGTGGCCGTGAGGCCTTCGCGGCTCATGTCCCCCGGCATCCGCCTTGCAGCGGATGCCTCCTCCTTTACTTCCCCGCGAAGGCCTCACGGCCACTTCGGGGCTTTGCGCTCGCCGCGAGTACTGCAAGCATGCGACTCCGTACTTCGGGCTGTGCTCCCGGGCCAACGCGTAAGCCGGCACACCGGGTGCCAAGGCCCTTGAGGGCGAAGTCAAGGAGGAGGCGATGGCCGCAGGCCATCGCCGGGGGACATGAGTCCTCAAGGGCCTTGGTGCCCGGCGCCGGCGTTGCACCAGTACCGCGTGCTCGCATGGACCAAAAAAAACGGGCCGCGATGGCGGCCCGTTTCCTGTTGCACGCGTTGCCAGGGATTACTTCAGCTTCGCGGCCTTGCGCAGCTCGTCGGCCTTGTCGGTCTTCTCCCAGGAGAACGCCGTGGCGGTCTGGGTCTTGCCATCGGCGCCGACGTAGGTGACTTCCTGCGGCTTGCGGCCGAAGTGGCCGTAGCTGGCGGTGCGCTGGTAGATCGGGTGGATCAGGTCGAGCATCTTGATGATGCCGTACGGGCGCAGGTCGAAGTGCTTGCGGATCAGCTTCTCGATCACGTCGTCGCCGACCTTGCCGGTGCCGAAGGTGGTGACCGAGATCGAAGTCGGCTCGGCCACGCCGATCGCGTAGCTCAGCTGCACTTCGCAGCGGTCGGACAGGCCCGCGGCCACGACGTTCTTGGCGACGTAGCGCGCGGCGTACGCCGCCGAGCGGTCGACCTTGGACGGATCCTTGCCCGAGAACGCGCCGCCGCCATGGCGCGCCCAGCCGCCGTAGGTGTCGACGATGATCTTGCGGCCGGTCAGGCCGCAGTCGCCCACGGGGCCGCCGATCTCGAACTTGCCGGTCGGATTGATGTGGTACTTGGTGCCCTTGTGCAGCCACTTGGCCGGCAGCACCGGCTTGAGGATCTCCTCGCGGACGGCCTCGATGAGGTCCTTCTGGCGGATGCCCGGGGCGTGCTGGGTGGACAGCACCACCGCGTCGATCGCGGTCGCCTTGCCGTTGTCGTAGCGCAGGGTGACCTGGCTCTTGGCGTCGGGACGCAGCCACGGCAGCGGCGAGTTCTTCTTCTTGCGGATTTTCGCCTGCTGCTCGACCAGGCGGTGCGACAGGTGGATCGCCGCCGGCATGTAGCTGTCGGTCTCGTTGGTGGCGTAGCCGAACATCAGGCCCTGGTCGCCGGCGCCCATTTCCTCGGGCTTCTTGCGGTCCACGCCCTGCGCGATGTGTGGGCTCTGCTTGCCGATCAGGTTGAGCACGCCGCAGGTGGCGCCGTCGAAGCCGACGTCGCTGGAGTCGTAGCCGATGTCCAGGATCACCTTGCGCGTCAGGGCCTCGAGGTCGATCCACGCGGTGGTGGTGATCTCGCCGGCGACGATCGCCACGCCGGTCTTGACCATGGTCTCGCAGGCGACGCGGGCGCCCTTGTCCTGGCCGATGATGGCGTCGAGGACCGCGTCGGAAATCTGGTCGGCGATCTTGTCGGGATGGCCTTCAGAGACCGATTCGGAGGTGAACAGGGTGCTCGACATCGCTTATATCCCTTGATTCGGATGAAAAGATGGTCGGCATGATACACCGGCGCGCCGCTCTGAGCATTCTGCCGGCATGTCGGGCGACACGGTCAAGCTTGGCGCGCTGCTAGCATCCGGCGATGGATTCCCTGACCCAGATCGTTCTCGGCGCCGCCGTCGCCGCCGCCGTCGCGCCTGCGCGACACCGTCGTGCGGCGCTGCTGGCCGGCGCCGCGCTCGGCACCTTGCCGGACCTCGACTCGCTGCCGATCGCCCTGCTCACCGACGATCCGGTGGCGATGATGACGCTGCACCGCGGCGCCAGCCATTCGCTGTTCGTGCTGCCGCTGCTCGCCTGGGCGATCTGGACGTTCTTCCGGCACCGCGGCGGCCGCGTGGCCGAAGCGCCAGCGCGCTGGTTCTGGGCGATTCAGCTGGCGCTGGTCACCCACCCGCTGCTCGACGCCTTCACCGTATACGGCACGCAGCTGCTGTGGCCGCTGGCGACGCCGCCGGTGATGTGGTCCAGCGTGTTCATCATCGATCCGCTGTACACGGTGTGGCTGCTGCTGGCCTGCGCCGCGGCCTTCTTCCTGCGCGGGCGCGTGGCGGCGCAGCGTGCGCTGGTCGCCGGGCTGGTGCTGAGCACCGCCTACCTCGGCTGGTCACTGGCCGCCAAGGCGATGGTCGAGCGCGAAGCCGACCGCGCGCTGGCTGCCATGGGGCTGGCCCACGCGCCGCGGTTCTCGGTGCCGATGCCGTTCACCACGCTGCTGTGGCGGGTGGTGGCGATGACGCCGACGGGCTACGTCGAGGGCTTCCGCTCGCTGGTCGCGGACGACGGTGCGATGCACTTCGAAGGTCATGCCTCCAACGTGCAGGCGCTGGCCGAGGCATCGCATGTCCCGGCGGTGGCGCGCCTGGCGTGGTTCAACCACGGCTTCATGCGTGCGCGCGACGTCGATGGCGAGCTGGTGCTCAGCGACCTGCGCATGGGCAACGAGCCCGACTATTTCTTCAACTTCGCGGTCGCGCGCCGCGGTGGGCCCTGGCAGGCCATCGCACCGCGGCAGCTGCGCGTCACGCGCGACCTGGCTGGCACGTGGGACACCACGTGGCAGCGCACCTGGCGGGACCCCGGCGCGTGCCTGTCGCCGTGTCAGGCGGCCTCGTACAGCGACGGCGCGACGCCGGCGGAGAGCGCGTCGAAATAGTCGCGGGTCAGGTCGATCTGCGCGCGCGCGGTCTCGGCGCGGTTCACCACCGCGCGGAACGCGGCGTTTTCGGGCCGGTCCTTCGCGTACCAGCCGAGATGCTTGCGCGCGATGCGCACGCCCGACGGCTCGCCGTAGAACGCGTGCAGCGCCTCCAGATGCGCGATGAGGATGTCGCCGACCTCGCCCAGCGTGGGCGGCGGGAGGTGCGCGCCGGTCGCCAGGAAATGTGCGATCTCGCGGAAGATCCACGGCCGGCCCTGCGCCGCGCGCCCGACCATCACCGCGTCGCAGCCGGTGTGTGCGAGGACCGCGGCGGCCTTTTCGGGGGAGTCGATATCGCCATTGGCCAGCACCGGGATGGCCAGCCGCGACTTCACTTCCGCGATGGTGTCGTACTCGGCGTTGCCGGTGTACTGCTGGTCGCGGGTGCGGCCGTGCACGGCGAGCGCGGCGATGCCGGCGTCCTCGGCGATGCGCGCGATGGCCACGGCGTTGCGCTGGCCGGCTGCCCAGCCGGTGCGGATCTTCAGCGTCACCGGCACGTCGACGGCGGCGACCACGGCGGTGGCGATGCGCGCCACCAGCGCCTCGTCGCGCATGAGTGCCGAACCCGCCCAGGCATTGCAGACCTTTTTCGCCGGGCAGCCCATGTTGATGTCGATGACCTGCGCGCCGTGGTCCACGTTGTAGCGCGCGGCGTCGGCGAGCTGCGCGGGTTCGGTGCCGGCGATCTGCACGCCGACCGGATCGGGTTCGCCGGCGTGGTCCATGCGCCGCAGCGACTTCTCGGTGCTCCAGAAGCGCGGGTCGGAGATGGTCATCTCCGACATCGCCAGCCCGGCGCCCAGGCGCTTGCACAGCAGCCGGAACGGCTTGTCGGTGACCCCCGCCATGGGCGCCAGGACCACGTTCGGGGCGATGCTGTAGGGGCCGATGCGCATGCCGGCATTGTCGCCGATCACCGCCGCGTCGGCAGGCGCGCGCCCTTCCGCGTTCAGGCGTCCGCGGGCAGCCGTGGCATGGCCGATGCGGCCCCCGGCAGGCGGGTGGCCTCGCCGGCGTAGCGGCAGGCGAAGGCGACATGGGCCGCGAACGGCGCCGGCGTGGCGCGTGCCAGCGACGCCGCCAGCGCGCCGTTGAAGGCATCACCGGCACCGGTGGTGTCGACCACCTCGACGCGCGTCGCCGCGGAGCGGTAGAAGGCAAGCGCGTCGCCACGCAGCTGGTCCTCGCGGTGCGAGACGAAGGCACCTGCCGCGCCCAGCGTCACCACCACCGTGCCGCGTGGCAGCAGCGCGCGGCACAGGCGATGGAGCTGCGCGTCGTCGCTGCGCGCCACGGCGTCGGCGTCGATGTCGTCGTCGCAGTGGTGGGCGAGCAGGGCGGCGAACTCGGTTTCGTTCGGCGTCAGCACATCGGCGACCGCCAGCAGTTCACGCGGCGCCGCGACGTTCGCGGGGGCCGGGTTCAGAAGGGTGGTGGCGCGCGCGGCACGCGCGACGCGCAGCGCCTCGAGCACGCTGGCGACGGGCGACTCCAGCTGCGCCAGCACCACCGCGGCGGCGGCGATCGCCGCGCCCTGCGCGGACACGAACGCCGCCGACAGCGCGGCGTTGGCGCCGGCACCGATGACGATGCTGTTGCGGCCGTCGCGGTCGACGTAGATGCCGGCAGTGCCGGTGGGCCTGTCCGTCGGCTGCGCGCGCAGGTCGATGCCGTCGCCGGCGGCCAGGCTGCGCGCGAGCGCGCCGCCGGGATCGTCGCCGAGCGCGCAGATGAAGGTGGTCGCGGCGCCCGTGCGTGCGCTGGCCGTGGCCTGGTTGAAGCCCTTGCCACCGGGGCCGCTGGCGTAGGCGCCGGCGCGGGTCTCACCCGGCCGGGGCAGGGCGTCGCAGCTCCAGACGTGGTCGACGTTGAACGAGCCGACGACGACAACGCTCGCCATGGCCGGGTCCTCAGGCGCCGATGTTGGTCAGCACGCCGGCGATCGTGGCGGTCATCAACGTGGCCACCGTGCCGCCGAGCACCGCGCGCAGGCCGAACCGCGCCAGGTCGTGGCGGCGGTCCGGGGCCAGGCCGCCGATGCCGCCGATCTGGATCGCGATCGAGCTGAAGTTGGCGAAGCCGCACAGCGCGTAGGTCGCGATCAGCCGGCCTTCGCCGGTCAGCGAGACGCCTTCGACGCGGCCATTGACGATGTCGGCAAGCTGCAGGTAGGCGACGAATTCGTTGATCACCACCTTCTGCCCGATCAGCGAGCCGACGGTGCCGGCATCGGCCCACGGCACGCCGATCAGCCAGGCCACCGGCGCCAGCACGTAGCCGAAGATCGCGGACAGGTCGGTGGGCTTGCCGATCATCGCCTGCAGGCCGGTGATCTCGCCGAGCCAGGTGAGCGGCGCGTTGATCATCGCGATCAGGGCGATGAAGGCGAGCAGCATGGCGCCGATGTTGAGCGCCAGCTTGAGGCCGTCGCCGGCGCCGGCGGCGGCGGCGTCGATGACGTTGCTGGTGGTCTTCTCGACCTCCATCTTCACCGTGCCGCGGGTCAGCGGTTCGCCGGTTTCGGGGATCAGGATCTTGGCGATCACCAGCGTCGCCGGCGCGGCCATGATCGAGGCCGCGAGCAGGTGCTTGGCATAGAACGCCTGCTCCACCGGATCGCCCGCGCCGAGCATGCCCACGTAGGCGGCCAGCACGCCGCCGGCGATGTGCGCCATGCCGCCGATCATCATGGTGATCAGCTCGGATTCGGTCATGCGCGAAATGTAGGGGCGCACGGTCAGCGGCGCCTCGGTCTGGCCGATGAACACGCTGGCGCAGACGCTGGTGGTCTCCGCGCCCGACACGCGCATCACCTTGGTGATCGCCAGTGCCATGACGCGGACGACGAACTGCATGATGCCCAGGTGGTAGAGCACCGCCATCAGCGAGGCGAAGAAGATGATGGTCGGCAGCACCTGGAAGGCGAAGATGAAGCCGTAGGTCTGCACGTCCATCAGGCTGCCGAAGATGAACTCCGAGCCGGCATTGACGAACCCGAGGATGCGCACGAACAGCTGGCCGAGCCAGTCGAAGACTTCGCGCCCGCCCGGCACCAGGATCACCAGCGTGGCGAACGCGATCTGCAGCGTCACGCCGGTCGCCACCAGCTTCCAGTCGACCCGTCCGCGGTTGTTCGAGAACAGCCAGGTGAAGGCGATCAGTACGACCAGTCCGAACAGGCCGAAGCCGACGCGCGACAATACTTCCATCCTGACCCCGTTCCCCGGACAGCCGCGGGTGCGCGGCGACGGGGCAGACTAGTTCACGCCGGCGGTGCCGGCAACCGCGGTCAGGCGTCGCGGGCGGCGATGCGGTTGCCGCCGGTGGCCTTGGCCTGCTTGAGCCGGCGGTCTGCACAGCCCAGCAGCGCCGAGGTGTTGCCGCCGTCGTGCGGCCAGGCGGCCAGCCCGGCACTGAACGTGAACGCGAATGCGTCGCTGCCACGCTCCGGCAGGAACGGACGCTCCGCGAGGTCGCGCCGCAGGCGGTCCAGGCGTTCCCAGGCACTGCCCACCGGGCACTGCAGCACGAGCACGAACTCCTGGCCACCGATCCGGGCGAGGTGTTCGTCGGTGGCCAGCACGCCGCTCATGGTGGCGGCAATGTGGCGCAGGGCGCGATCGCCCACCTCCGCACCGGCCTCGTCGTTGACGCGCTTGAACCGGTCGATGTCGAGGAGCACCAGGGTGAGCGAGGCGCCGGCGTTGCGCGCGGCGGCGAACACATGCGGCATGCGCTGCAGCAGCCATGAGCGATTGGGCAGGCCGGTCAGGCCGTCGTGCCCGGACAACTCGACCAGGCGCTGCATGCGATGCACCACGGTGGCCGCCAGTCCGGTGGCGATCACCAGCAGCAGCAACCGCCAGGCCTGCCCGCCCATCCCGACCGCGCCATGCTCCGGTGACAGCAGCGCGTCGTGCGCGGGCGCGGCAGCCAGCAGCACCGCCAACAGGAGCGTGTACTGCGCGATCGCCAGCGCGCCGACGAACAGCGTGAGGCGGCCGTTGTTGCGCAGGGCCGTGAACCAGATCGCGATCAGGTAGAAGCACCAGGCCACCGGGTTGGCCAGGCCGGCCACGGGGTCTTCCAGCGCCAGCAACGCGAGCGCGGCCGAGGTCAGGGTCACGTCCCAGGCGCCGGTGGCGTAGGGCAGCCACGGCCAGCGGCGCGCGTGCCGCGCCAGGGCGAGCCACAGCATCGCCATGCCATTGGCCAGCACCGCCACGCCCAGGGCCAGCAGCACCCGCCGGGTACCGGCCCCGGTGGCCGCGGCCACCAGCGGCAGCAGCAGGATCAACGCCGACAGCGCCGCCCGCACCCGGGCGACCAGGAGTTCCCCCGATGCGCCAAGCTCGCGCATGAGTTCGTCCGGCGGCACCAGCAGGCGCTGCAGCGTGTCGCGGATCCGGATTTCGCTGGCATGCATCGGTCTGTGTCCCCCACATCCGGGCTGCAGGATAGCGCGCCGCGCCGCGCGTACACTGCGGCGTTCGAGAAGGCTGGAGCAGCGCGATGGACTACCGCAGGCTTGGCGCGTCAGGACTCGCGCTGTCGGCGCTCTCGCTGGGCGCGTGGACGACGTTCGGTGCCGGCATCGGGCGTGGCGCGGCACGCGACCTGGTGGCCGCCGCCTGGGACCACGGCATCAACTTCTTCGACAACGCCGAGGGCTACGCCAACGGCGAGGCCGAGCGGGTGATGGGCGACGTGATCGCCGACCTGCGCCTGCCGCGCGACGGGTTCGCGGTGTCGAGCAAGGTGATGTTCGGGTCCGCCGCCGATCCGCTGCCCATGCAGCGCGGGCTGTCGCGCAAGCATGTGCACGATGCCTGCCACGGCGCGCTCAGGCGCCTGCGCGTCGACTACCTTGATCTGTACTTCTGCCACCGCCCCGATCCCGACGTGCCGGTGGCGGAAACCGTGGCCGCGATGGACGCGCTGATCCGCCAGGGCAAGGTGCTGTACTGGGGCACCTCGGAGTGGCCGGCGGCGCTGGTGCGCGAGGCGCATGCGGTGGCGCGTGCCCACCACCTGCACGCGCCCTCCATGGAGCAGCCACAGTACAACCTGCTTCATCGCCGTCGCGTGGAACTGGAGTACGCCCCGCTGTACGCCGAGTTCGGCATGGGCGCCACGGTGTGGTCGCCGCTCGCGTCGGGCCTGCTTACAGGGAAGTATGGCGCCGGCATTCCGGAGGACAGCCGGCTCGGGCGTGATCCCGGCCTGGCGCGCATGGTCATCGAAGGCGACGGCGAGGCTCACCGTGTCGCGCGCGCGCAGCGCTTCGCCGCGCTCGCCGCG
The DNA here is from genome assembly GCF_014764385.1 of Luteimonas sp. MC1825. NCBI lineage: Bacteria > Pseudomonadati > Pseudomonadota > Gammaproteobacteria > Lysobacterales > Lysobacteraceae > Luteimonas > Luteimonas sp. MC1825. Next base: position 590,861 of record NZ_CP061714.1, read on the forward strand.
GAACTGGGCGTGGCGCCCGCCGCGTTGGCGATTGCCTGGTGCCTGCGCAATCCGCACGTGTCCACGGTGCTGCTGGGCGCGAGCCGGGTCGGGCAGCTGTTGGAGAACCTCGGCGCACTTGCGCTGGCCAATCGCCTGGATGATGCCGCGTTCGCGCGCGCCGAGGCGGTCACCGCGGGCTGAGGGCTTGTCGGGTCACAGATGGCGTCGGGGCGCCGTCTATACTCCAGATCAACAACTGGGGAGTGTGTGCAATGGCCGGTGGAACCTTCATCGCAGCGGTACTGGCGGTCGCGTTCATCGTGTTCTTCTTCAAGATGGTCCGCATCGTGCCGCAGGGCTTCGAGTGGACGGTCGAGCGCTTCGGCAAGTACACCCACACACTGTCGCCGGGCCTGCACCTGCTGATCCCGGTGATGCAGGCCATCGGCCGCAAGGTCAACGTGATGGAACAGGTCCTGGACGTGCCCTCGCAGGAGGTCATCACCAAGGACAACGCGGTGGTGAAGGTTGACGGCGTGGTGTTCTTCCAGGTGCTCGATGCCGCGAAGGCCGCCTACGAGGTGTCCAACCTCGAGATCGCCACTATCGCGCTGGTGCAGACCAACATCCGCACCGTGATCGGCTCGATGGACCTGGACGAGTCGCTGTCCAACCGCGAGACCATCAACGCCCAGCTGCTCAACGTGGTCGACCACGCCACCAATCCCTGGGGCATCAAGGTCACCCGCATCGAGATCCGCGACATCCAGCCGCCGCGCGACCTGATCGATTCCATGGGCCGGCAGATGAAGGCCGAGCGCGACCGTCGCGCGGTGATCCTGGAAGCCGAAGGCCATCGCAGCTCGGCGATCCTGCGCGCCGAGGGCGAGAAGCAGGCGGCGATCCTGCAGGCCGAAGGCGAGCGCGAGGCCGCCTACCGCGAGGCCGAGGCGCGCGAGCGCCTGGCCGAGGCCGAGGCCAAGGCCACCGAGATGGTGTCCAACGCGATCGCCGCCGGCGACGTGCAGGCGATCAACTACTTCATCGCGCAGAAATACGTGGAGGCGTTCCGCGAACTGGCCACCGCGCCCAATGCCAAGTTCGTGATGATGCCGATGGAGACCAGCGGCATCATCGGCTCGATCGCCGGCATCGCCGAACTGGGCAAGGAAGCGCTGGGCAAGCAGCAGGTCGACACGCGCGCGCGGATCGACGCCAAGCGCGGCGGGGCCTGAGCCATGCGCTGGGGCGCCGATACCACCGTCTGGGCCGCGATCGCGCTGGTGCTGATCGCGGCCGAGACCTTCATGCCGGGTGCGTTCCTGCTGTGGATGGGCATCGCCGCGGCGCTGGTCTGGCTGGTCGTGCTGCTGGTGCCGGGCCTCAGCATGCTGGCCCAGGTGATCCTGTTCGTCGTGCTGAGCGTGGTCGCGGTGCTGGCCTACAGGAAATGGTTCCGCCGTCGCGAGCGCCCCAGCGACCGGCCGCTGCTGAACCGGCGTGCCGACCAGCTGGTCGGCCGCGTGGTGCCGCTCGACCACGCCATCGTCGGTGGCCGCGGACGGGTCAAGATCGACGACGCATACTGGGTCGTCCGCGGCGTGGAGCTGCCGGCCGGCACCCTGGTGCGGGTGGTGGGCAGCGACGGCATGGTGCTCGAGGTCCTGCTGGCGGAGTGAAGTATCCGCCGCGGGCTGGGATAATGCGCGGTCACCGACCAGGAGCCGCGCCATGACCCGCAAGACGATCCTCAACGACGCCCACCGCAGCGCCGGTGCGAAGATGGTGGACTTCGGCGGCTGGGACATGCCGCTCAACTATGGCTCGCAGATCGACGAGCACCACCAGGTGCGCCGCGATGCCGGCATGTTCGACGTCTCGCACATGACGGTGGTCGACCTGCACGGGGCCCGGGTCAAGGACTTCCTGCGCCACTTGGTGGCCAACTCGGTCGACAAGCTCAAGGTCACCGGCAAGGCGCTCTACACCTGCATGCTCAATCCGCAGGGTGGCGTGATCGACGACCTGATCGTCTACTACCTCGGTGACGACTTCTATCGCCTGGTGGTCAATGCCTCCACGCGTGACAAGGACCTGGCGTGGATCGGCGGCCAGGCCGGGCCGTTCGACATCGAGGTCCGCGAGCGCGATGACCTGGCGATGATCGCGGTGCAGGGCCCGAACGCACGCGACAAGGTGCTGGGCCTCATCGACGAGAGCGACCGCGCGGCGGTCGCCAAGCTCGCCAAGTTCGCCGCGCGCGACGTGCAGGCGGCCACGGGCGCGCCGTTGTTCGTTGCACGCACGGGCTACACCGGCGAGGACGGCTTTGAGGTGGTCATGGCGCAGGAGCACGCGGTGGCGTTCTGGGATGCGCTGCTGGCGGCCGGCGTGGCGCCCGCCGGGCTCGGCGCGCGCGACACGCTGCGCCTCGAAGCCGGCATGGGCCTGTACGGCCAGGACATGGACGAATCGGTGAGCCCGCTGGAAGCGTCGCTGGCGTGGACCGTGTCCTTCGACGAGGGTCGCGACTTCATCGGCCGCGCGGCGCTGGAGTCGCAGCGCGACGCGGGCGACGCGCGGCAGATGATCGCCGTGGTGATGGACGACAAGGGCGTGCTGCGCCACGGCCAGAAGGTGGTCGCGGGCAACGGCGAGGGCGAGATCCTCTCGGGCACGTTCGCACCCACGCTGGGCAAGGCGATCGCGTTCGCGCGCGTGCCGGCGGGCGAGCCGGGCGAGGTGCGCGTCGACATCCGCGGCCGCGAGGTGCCGCTGCGCGTGGTGCAGGCGCCGTTCGTCCGCGATGGCAAGGCACGCGACGGGATTTGATGCGCCCGGCCCGGCCTTCGCTAAACTAGCCCCCCACTTCCCCAGTCAGCCGTATCCGGAGCACAAGCCATGACCGATATCCCAGGCGACCTCATGTTCATGAAGTCACACGAATGGACCCGCATCGAGGGTGACGGCAAGGTCACCGTCGGTATTTCCGACCATGCCCAGGGCCTGCTCGGCGACCTGGTGTACGTCGATCTTCCGGGTGTCGGCGATCGTGCCGAAGCCGGCACCGCCGCGGCGGTGGTCGAGTCGGTGAAGGCGGCGTCGGACGTGTACGCGCCGGTGTCGGGAACGATCGTCGCGGTCAACACCGCGCTGGCCGACAAGCCCGAGACCATCAACGAGGATGCGTTCGGCGAAGGCTGGCTGTTCGTCATCGAGATGGACGAGCCGGAACAGCTCAAGGAACTGCTCGGGCCGGACGAATACGCCGAGCTGATCGAAGCCGACGAGTAACGTCGTCCGCGGCGCGCCGGCGACATGCCGGCGATGCCGGTTGGATGCAACGCCGGGCGCATGCCCGGCTTTTTTTTTGCCTCGCACGGGTCGTCGGACGCGTCGGGAAGTTTGCGCACTTTCGCGCAATCCGACATCCGCGACGCCTCGCAAGGCAATCCATGGGGGCATGCGTGCACGTCGCGTTCACCGGCGCAGCGACGCCGTCCACCGCTGAGGCGGCAGCGCTCGCGTTGTCGGCGCTGCATCGACTGCATCGCGCAGTCGATTGGCGATAGCGCCTAAAACAAGCGCTTTCGCAATGGCCCGCCGCGCGCGTCGCTGGCGCGCGCCCGGAACACCATGGTCGACGCGGCAGGCCGTCAACTCGGTTCGCGGGTCGCGCGCGGTGTGTTCGACGCGCGCGTTCGTCGTCGGGGTGTTGACAGCGAAAAAAACCGTGATTAGGTTTCGCCACAACAACAGGTGGCCACAGCAGCGAGTGAGTGCGAACCCGGCGACAGCAAGCAGCACAACACAGTCCTCCGCCCGCAAGGTCGTCATGGTGGACTCGGGATTTGTCTCCCTCGCAAAACCTCAAGGTGGGCAACGACACGCGACCCGCGGCGCCGAGCGCAGCGGGTTTTTTCGTGCCGTGCCAACCGGAGTGATCCGTACCGACGCGCCCGGCGCGTCGGCGGTTGATCGCGGGTCCGATACCCGCGGTGCGTTTCGTACTGGGCAGTAGTACCTGCAAGACCCACTGACGAGGAGAGCCATCTCATGGCCACGAAGAAAGTCGCGAAGAAAAAAACCGCCAAGAAGGCGACCAAGAAAGCCGTCCGCAAGGCGGCACCGGCGCGCAAGGCCGCCAAGAAGGTCGCCAAGAAGAAGGTCGCCGCCAAGAAGGTAGCCAAGAAGACCGCGAAGAAGGCCACCAGGAAGGTCGCCAAGAAGGCCGCCAAGAAGACCGCCAAGAAGGCAGTGAAGAAGACCGCGAAGAAGGCCGCCAAGAAGACCGCCAAGAAGGCGGTGAAGAAGACCGCCAAGAAGGCCGCCAAGAAGACCGCCAGGAAAGCGGTGAAGAAGACGGCGAAGAAGGCTGCCAAGAAGACCGCGAAGAAGGCCACCAGGAAGACCGCGAAGAAGGCGGCGACCAAGGTTGCCAAGCGCCCGGCCAAGAAGGCGGCGAAGAAGTCACCTGCAAAGAAGGCCGCGAAGAAGGCCGGCACCAAGAAGGCGAAGCCGGCCCGCAAGGCCAAGGCTCCGGTTGTCGCGATTCCCGCGGCGCCCGCGCCCCTGATGTAAGCAACCCGATTGCCGTAAGACGCGACCCCTCTCCCGTTGCCCAGGCGGGGGAGGGGTTTTTCATTTGCGCGGTGCCGCGGCGCGCAAGGCGCCGTGGCGGAGCCTCAGTCGGGACGCGCCACAGAGGCCGCCGCACCGCCGGCGCCCGCCTGCGCCGCCGTGATCGTCGCGGCACCAGCCTGTGGCCGCCCGCCGCTTTCGGTCCCGGCCTGCAGCATGTCGTCCACCGCATCGAAGTCGACGTCGAGCCAGCGCTGCGGGGCCAGCCCGATCGCGCTGTCGAGGATCGTCGGCAGCAGGCCGGAGGGCACGCTGCTGTCGCTGTTCCACAGCAGCACCACGCCGAGGTCGCGCTCGGGGATCATCGCCATCAGCCCGCGGTAGCCCTGCACGGCGCCGCCATGGAACACCACGCGATGGCCGGAGTAGTCGTACACGCGCCAACCGAGCGCATAGCCCGCCTCGTTCAGGCGCTGGCGCCGCCATGACGAGCTGCGAAGTTCGCCCGGGGTGGACACCAGCGACTGTTGCAGCGTCGCGAGCAGCGGCGCGGGCAGCACGTCGGGTCGCCGACCGGACTGCGCAAGCAGCCACTGCGCCATGTCACTGATGCTGGCGTTGACGCCGGCCGCCGGCGCGACCCGATAGTAGGTGGGCTTGGGCGTGAGCGAGGTCCAGCCGCCGCCGGCGCGCACGTGCGGCCGTGCCCAGCGCGGGCTCGCCTGGATGCCTTCGAGGCCGTAGCTGGCATCGTTCATGCCCAGCGGCTTGAAGATGCGCCCGGTCACCGCCTCGCTGAAGAACTGGCCGGTGGCGCCGAACACGACGTCGCCGACCAGGCTGAAGGCGATGTTCTGGTAGCTGTAGCAATCGCCGACGCCGCAGGTCATCGGTGCGCTGGCCAGCTGCTGCACCAGGGTGCGGTAGTCGGCGTTGCGCTCGAGGTCGCGGTCGAAGGTGTTGCGGCCAAGGCCCACGCGGTGGCTCAGCACGTCGGCCACGGTGAGCCGGCTCGCCGCCTGCGGGTCGGAGAAGCGCAGCGACGGCATGTAGTCGGCGACATGGCTGTCCCAGCGCAGCGCGCCCTCGGCGACCAGCAGTCCGGTGACGGTGCCGGCGAACGCCTTGGACAGCGACGCCAGGCGGAACACGGTATGCGCGTCGACCGGCTCGGCGGCGCGCACGTCGGTGATGCCATAGCCGCGCGCGCTCAGCACCTTGCCGTCGTGGACGATGGCCATCGCCAGGCCGGGCACGCGCTGGTTGGCGACGATCGCCTGCGCCATCGCCTCGAAGCGGGCGACATCGAAGTCGCCCGCCAGGGGCATCGACTTCACCCCGGGCGGCAGCAGCGGCGCGACGTTGGCCGCGACCGTGGTGGTGGTTGCGGCGGCGGGCGCCGATGCCGCGTTCCAGCCCTGTGGCTGCGCGGCCGAGCCCACCGCGACCGGTACCAGTGCGGCGAGCAGGCCGACCCCGGCAATGAGTCGGCGCGGGCTGCGTGCTATGCCTTTCATCGGGTGTATCCCCTGCGTATGCTGCGACGGCAGGCCGATCATATTCGCCTGCTTCCGCGATTGCATGAACAAGGGGAGCTTTGATGTCCAGCTTGCTGATCCTGCTGGTAATTGTGGGTCTGGCCGTAGTCGCGCTGATGTGGGGCGTGGGCATCTACAACGGCCTCATCGCCTCCCGCAACGCATTCAAGAACGCATTCGCGCAGATCGACGTGCAGCTGCAGCGCCGTTTCGACCTGATCCCCAACCTGGTGGAAACCGCCAAGGGCTACCTGACGCACGAGCGCGAGACGCTGGAAGCCGTGATCGCGGCACGCGCCGCGGCGGTGTCGGGGCTGGCGGCAGCCAAGGCCGATCCCGGCGACGCGGCCGCGATGGCCGAGCTCGCGCAGTCGCAGGGTGCGCTGAACGGCGCACTCGGGCGGCTGATGATGGTGGCCGAGGCCTACCCCGACCTGAAGGCCAACCAGAACATGATGCAACTCAGCGAAGAGCTGACATCCACCGAGAACCGCGTCGCGTTCGCGCGCCAGGCCTTCAATGATTCGGTGATGGCCTACAACAACCGGCGCGAGGTGTTCCCGTCGAACATCCTGGCCGGGATGTTCAACTTCCAGCACGCGGCCCTGCTCGAGATCCCGGCCGACAAGGCCGAGGTCCGCGAGGCGCCGAAGGTCCAGTTCTGACGCGGGATGAACTTCTTCGAGCAGCAGGCCAAGGCCCGCAGCACCAGTAGCCGCCTGGTCGTCCTGTTTGCGCTGGCCGTGGTCGGCATCGTGCTGGCCGTCGACCTGGCGGTGGCCGTGTTCCTCGGCGTGCACTGGGGCGTGCTGGGATTCACCACGCTGGTGACGCTGGCGGTGATCGGCCTGGGGTCGCTGTACCGCATGGCGTCGCTGCGCGGCGGCGGCGACGCGGTGGCGCTGCAGTTCGGCGGCGTGCCGGTGCCGGAGGAGACCAGCGACCGCAACCTCAGGCGCCTGCGCAACGTGGTCGAGGAGATCGCCATCGCCTCCGGCGTGCCGGTGCCCAAGCTCTACGTGCTCGAGGACGAGGCCGCGATCAACGCGTTCGCCGCCGGCTACTCGCCGTCGGATGCCGCCATCGCGGTGACGCGCGGCGCGCTCGACCGGCTCAACCGCGACGAGCTGCAGGGGGTCATCGCGCACGAGTTCAGCCATGTGCTCAATGGCGACATGCGCCTCAACATCCGCCTGATCGGCGTGCTGTTCGGCATCCTGATGATCAGCCTGATCGGCCGCAAGATCCTCTGGCTGGGCGGCGGGCGAAGCCGCAACGGTGCCGCGGTCATGGTCGCCGCGCTGGTGGCGCTGGCGGTCGGCAGCATCGGCCTGCTGTTCGGGCGGATGATCAAGGCCAGCGTGAGCCGCACCCGCGAGCGGCTGGCCGATGCCTCGGCGGTGCAGTTCACGCGCCAGACCTCCGGGCTTGCCGGCGCGCTGAAGAAGATCGCCGGCTTGCCCGCGGGCGCGCGCCTCAATGACCGCGCCGACGCCGAGGAGGCCAGCCATATGCTGTTCGGCGACGGCGTGGGCTTCAGCGGGCTGTTCGCCACGCACCCGCCGCTGCTCGAGCGCATCCAGGCGCTGGAGCCGTCGTTCCGCGCCGACCAGCTCGAACACCTGCGCGTGCAGTGGATGGTGGCCGCGCCTGCGGGACTCGAGGAAGACGTGCGGCTGGGCCTCGACAGCCAGGCCGGCGGGCTGCCGGCGCGCGACGCGCGCATCAACGTGACGCCACCCATGGTGGCCGCGCAGGTGGCCACTCCCGAACCCGGCGACTACCTGCGCGCCGACGCGATCGCGCGCAGCATGCCGGCATCGCTGCGCGCGCTGGCGCAGTCGCGCGAGACCGTCGTGCCGCTGCTGCTCGGCCTGCTGCTCGATGCCGATGACGCGATCCGCACGCGCCAGGCCACCGAGGCCAGCGCCCGCCTGGGCCACGCCGTGGCCGATGCGGCCACGGCGCTGCAGCGCGGCGAGCTGGCCGGCCTGCACCCGATGCTGCGCCTGCCGCTGGTCGCGATCGCGTTCCCGGTGCTGCGCCGCAGGCCACGCCCGGAGCTGGAGTCGATCCTCGACACCGTGCACGCGATGGTGCACTGCGATGGCCGGGTCTCGCTGTTCGAATACTGCATGGCGCGCCTGCTGGAGGTACAGCTGCGCGAATCGCTGGATCCGCGCCGCCACGCGCGCTTCGGCCGCCGCAAGCCGGGCAGCGTGCGCGAGGAGTTCGCCACCCTGCTGGCGGTCGTCGCGCAGGCCGGCAATCCGTCTGACCGCGCCGAGGCGCAGCGCGCCTATCTCGCCGGCCTGCAGCGCGTGCTCCCGCGCGACCACCTGCCGTATGCGCCGCCGGCCGATGGCGTGCTGGCGCTGGACGACGTGTGGCCGGCACTGGACGGCCTGGAGCCGCTGGCGAAGCAGATGATGGTCGAGGCGGTGACCGCGGCGGCCAGCCACGATGGCCGCATCTCGGTGGCCGAGGCGGAGCTGCTGCGCACGATCTGCGCGGTGCTGCACTGCCCGCTTCCGCCGATGCTCGAGCACGGCTGAGCGATCCGACCGATGGCGGCACGACCATGAACGACGTGACCGCGGGTGCCCGCGGACGGTTCGGGCGCTTCCGCGCCGAGCTGGGCGTATCGCCGCAGCTGTGGTGGGCGATGCTGTACTTCTTCTGCCTGCTTTGCGGCTACTACGTGCTGCGCCCGGTGCGCGACGCCATGGGATCGTCCGCCGATGCCGCGGCGGTGTTCCCGCGCGCGCTGATCGCCTTCGGCGAGCGCCATGGCTTCGCGGTCGGCGACTTCACCCTGCAGCTGCTGTTCACCGCCACGTTCGTGGTGATGGTGCTGCTGCAGCCGCTGTACGGCGCGCTGGTGTCGCGCTTCCCGCGCCGCGTGTTCCTGCCGGCGGTGTACCTGGTCTTCATCGCCTGCCTGCTCGGGTTCTGGTGGGCGTTCGACAGCGGCGCCGCCGGGCGCGGCGCACTGTTCTTCGTCTGGGTCGCGGTGTTCAACCTGTTCGCGGTCACGGTGTTCTGGAGCTTCATGGCCGACGTGTTCGACAACGCGCATGCCAAGCAGGTCTACGGCTATATCGGCGCCGGGGGCACGGTGGGCGCGCTGCTCGGGCCGGCGATCACGCGCCTGCTGGTGGAGCCGGTGGGCGTGGCCAACCTGCTGCTGGTCTCGGCCGGCTTGCTGTGCGTGTGCCTGCTGTGCATCTACAAGCTGCGCCCGTGGGCCAAGCGGCGCGAGCAGGCGCAGGGCGGCGGCGACGGCCGGGCGATGGGCGGTTCGGTGCTCGCCGGCCTGCGCCTGGTCTGGCAGCGCCCGCTGCTGCGCGCGCTGGCCCTGCTGATGTTCTTCGGGGTAGGCGTGGGGACGATCCTCTACAACGAGCAGGCGGCGATCGCGCGCGCCGCCTTCCCCACCGCCGAAGCGCGCACCGCCTACTACTCGATGATCGACGGCGCGATCAACCTGCTGACGATCCTGGTGCAGCTGCTGCTGACCCGGTTCCTGCTGCAGCGCTACGGCATCGCGCCGCTGCTGTTGCTGCCGGGCCTGGCGATCGTGCTCGGCTTTGCGTTGCTGTCGGCGTCGCCGCTGCCGGTGCTGGTGGCCATGGTGCAGATCGTCACCCGGGCCAGCGAGTTCTCGCTGGCCAAGCCGGCGCGCGAGACGGTGTACACGCGCGTCGAGCGCGAAGAACGCTACAAGGCGAAGGCGGTGATCGACACGGCGATCTATCGCGGTGGCGACCTGACCTTCGTGTGGGCGCACAAGGCGCTGTCGGCGATGGGGTCGCACGTGGTGTTCATGGCCGGCCTGGGCATCGCCCTGGGCATGACCTACGGCGCATGGCGCGTGGTGCGCGCCGAGCGCACTCTCCCGCAGGACCCCCGCGTGGAGCCTGTGCATGGCACGTCGACGTGAACTGCTGAAGGCAGGTCTGGCCTGCGCCGTGGCCGCCGCCCTGCCGGCCTGCGCGCGCACCGCCGCCGGCGATGCCGCGCCCGCTGGCGGTGCGCCGCTGAAGATCCTGGTGCTCGGCGGCACCGGCTTCCTCGGCCCGCACTTCGTCGCCGCCGCGCGTGCGCGCGGCCACGCGCTGACCCTGTTCAACCGCGGCAAGAGCAATCCGGGGCGCTTCGAGGGCGAGGCGTTCGCCGATATCGAGCAGCTGCGCGGCGACCGCAAGCTCGACCTGTCCGCGCTCGGCGACTCGCGCCGCTGGGATGCCGTGCTCGACACCTCGGCGTATATCCCGGCCGACGTGACGCGTTCGGCGCAGCTGCTGGCGAAGCGGGTGGACCGCTACCTGATCGTCTCGACGATCTCGGTGTATGCAAGGACCGACACGCCGGGGCAGGACGAAGCCGCGCCGCTGGCGACGCTGGTCGACCCGACCGCGACCGAGGTGACCGGCGAGACCTACGGCGGGCTGAAAGCGTTGTGCGAGCACGCCGCGCAGGCCGGGTTGCCCGGCCGCACGATGGTGGTGCGCCCCGGCCTGATCGTCGGCCCCGGTGACACCACGGACCGCTTCACATACTGGCCTGCGCGTGCCGACCGGGGCGGCGAGATCCTCGCGCCCGGTTCCGCCGACGATCCCACCCAGTTCATCGACGTGCGCGACCTCGCCGACTTCCTGCTGCTGGCGCTCGAGAAGCGCTACACGGGCATCGTCAACGCCGACGCGCCCGCAGGTTCGATCACGATGGGCCGGCTGCTGTCGACCTGCCAGGCAGTGTCGCGGCGCATGAACACCATCCAGTGCGTGCGCGCGCCGTGCCCGCAGCCGCCCGGTCACGATTCGACGCTGACCTGGGTGCCGGCGGACTTCCTCGAGGCGCAGGGCGTGTCCGCCTGGCAGGACATGCCGGCGTGGATTCCCGCCGAAGGCGACTACGCCGGTTTCGGGCGCATCAGCACGGCTCGCGCGCAGGCGCTGGGACTGCGCACGCGTCCGCTGGACGACACAGTGGCCGCGACGCTCGAGTACTGGCGCTCGCTGCCGGACGAGCGCAGGGCGCAGCCCAAGGCGGGGTTGTCACCGGCGCGCGAGGCCACCGTGCTCCAGGCCTGGCACGCGCGCGGCTGAAGCGCGCGCTTGCGTCAGGCCGCCTCGCGCGAGGATGCCGGCCGCGGCGTGTCGTAGTAGCTCGCCGCGCGCAGCTCGTGCACGTCGAAGTCGTCGACGGTGATCGCATCGAGCGTCAGCGCACGCAGCTCCTCGAGCTGGACGCGCTCCTCGGCGGTGATCCAGCCCTCGCGCACGCCCTCGTCGAGCTGGGACGCGAAGTCCAGCGCCTCGATGCCCTTGTTCTTCAGCGCCTTGAGGAACTTGCGTTCGACCGGCTCGGCGGCCACCGCGGCCGCGAGGCTGGCATTGATGCGGCCGGCGGGATTGTTCTCGCAGGGCGTGGTGAACACGCCCTGCGCGAGGCGGTCGCGGGCCTCGTTGGGCGTCATCAGCAGGGCCGCCACGCGGTGGCCGAGGCGGTCGCCGGGCGCTTCGGCACGCCGGCCCAGCGGGAAGATCAGCGCCCACATCAGCCAGCCCACCGGACGGATCGGGAAGTTGCGCAGCGCCGCCGACAGCGCGGTTTCGATCTGGTGGATGCTGTCGTGGAACGCCCACGCCAGCAGCGGCTGGTCGGCCGCCGGCGCGCCGTCGTCGTGGTAGCGCTTGAGCATGGCGCTGGTCATGTACAGGTGGCTCAGCACGTCGCCCAGGCGCCCGGACAGCGACTCCTTGAACTTCAGCTTGCCGCCGAGCATCAGCATCGACACGTCGGCCATCAGCGCCAGGTTGGCGGAGTGGCGATCGAGCTTGCGGAAGAAGCGCCGCGTGTAGTCGTCGCCGGGCGCCTTGCCGAAGCGCGCCGCGGTCAGGCCGTACCACAGCGAGCGCACGGCGTTGGAGATGGCGAAGCCGATGTGGCCGAACAGGCTGCGGTCGAAGGCCTCCAAGCCGGCCTGCGCGTCCGGGTCCTGCGCCGCCTTCATTTCCTTCATCACCCAGGGATGGCAGAGGATCGCGCCCTGGCCGAAGATCAGCAGGCTGCGGGTCATGATGTTGGCGCCCTCGACCGTGATCGCGATCGGCGAGGCCTGCCAGGCGCGGCCGGCGAAGTTGCGCGGGCCGAGGATGATCCCCTTGCCGCCGATCACGTCCATCACGTCCTTGGCGACCGCGCGGCCCATCTCGGTGCAGTGGTACTTGGCGATCGCCGACGGCACGGCCGGCACATCACCGCGGTCGACCGCGGCGGCGGTCGCCTGCGACAGCGCGCTGATCGCGTATGCCTTGCCGCCGATGCGGGCCAGCGCCTCTTCCACGCCCTCGAAGCGGCCGATCGACAGGCCGAACTGCTTGCGGATGCGCGCATAGGCGCCGGTCGTCACCGCGCCCATCTTGGCGCCGCCGCTGGCGGTTGACGGCAGGGTGATGGAGCGGCGAATGAACCCCGCCAGCCCGGACGACCGTGCCGACGCGGGTTGGCAGGCGGGCGAACAGATGTTGCAGCGGGGTGACTCCGAAGGCGCAATCGTCGCGTTCGAAGCCAATCTGTCGCGCGCACCGGGGCACGTGCAGACGTTGCTGGCCCTGTCGGCGGCCCTGTCGCGCAAGGGCCGGCACCGTCGGCCTCGGCAGCTGGTGGTGCAGGCGCACGACGCGGTTCCGGATGTCGCGCAGCTGTTGTTTGCCGTTTCCCTCGGACTGTACCGCTTCAACGAATTCGCCCGCTTGAAGGAGACCTTGGCGCGGCCGGTGTTCCGCGCCGAGGCGCCTCCGCGCATCCTGGCGGAAGCCGCCGCCGGCCTGGTCGCCGCCGGCGACACCGCCTCCGCCATGCAGTTGGTCGAGCGTGCGCTGCAGATCGACCCGGGCTGCGCTGCAGCCCTCTACTTTCGCGGCAACCTGCGCTCGTTCGGCGGCGACACGGCAGGCGCCCGCGCAGACTACCTCGCCTGCCTCGACAGTGACCCGCGCATGTTCCAGGCCTCCTGGATGCTGACCGGCCTGCGTACGGCGACCCCCGGGGACAACCGGGTCGACCGGTTGCTCCGCGAGGCGACCGAGGCCGTTCCCGGTGGGCATGGCGAGTGCTTCGTGCGCTATGCGCTGTACAAGGAAGCCAACGACCTGGGCCGCCATCAACTTGCCTGGCAGAGCCTCGAGCGGGCGTGCCAGATCGGGAAGCGCACGTCGCGGTTCGACCGCGACCGGTTCACGCGACTCGTGGACCGGATGCTGGCCACGTTCGATGCGCGAATGCTGGCCCGGCAATCGACGGTCCGGCTGGCCAGCACGCCGGTCTTCATCGTCGGCATGTTCCGTTCGGGCACGACGCTGCTGGAGCGCATCCTGGCTGGCCACTCGGTGGTCACGGACGGCGGTGAGACATACGCCTTCGCGGAGGAGGTCAGGACGGAGGTGGATCGCGGGTTCGATGGTGCGTTCGACGTGTCCGTGCTCGACGGTATCGATTGCATCGACCTGGATGCCATCGCGACGCGTTATTCGGCGAGTGCGGCATGGTTGTCCAAGGGGCGCGCGATGTTCACCGAGAAGCTGCCGAGCAATTTCATGAACGTCGGGCTGATCGCCATGGCGCTGCCGCGGGCGAAGATCATCCATATCCGCCGCGATCCCATGGACACCTGCTTCGCGAATCTCACGACGTTGTTCTCCGGTGCCGTCGACCACGCCAACGACCAGCACGACGTCGCCGCGTATTACAACGGCTACGCCAGGTTGATGAGGCATTGGGAGGCGCTCCTGCCCGACAGGGTGCTGACGCTCGACTACCGGGCGCTGGTGGAGGACCCCGCGTCCCACGCGATGCGGATCGCGGAATATTGCGGGCTCGACTACGAGCCGGGAATGCTGGATGTCGGTCGCGCCGGTGGCAGCATTGCGACGGCCAGCACCGCGCAGGTGCGCCAGGGGATCCTGCGCGGCCGAAGCGGCGCCTGGCGTCCGTACGCGGCCCACCTGCAGCCGATGCTGCGTGACCTGGGGGTCCCGGTCCCGGCGGTTGCTGCCGGAAATCCCGCCTGAGGATCGGACCACGTGCCACGTTGCAGCGTTCCAAGCGGCGATTGCGCGCCTGTCAGCACGGCGATCCTGCTCGCCATGCTGTTCTTCCTGGCGTGCGTGTCCGGCCTCGCACGTGCGGTCGACCTTGAGGCCGAGCGCGCCGAACGCGCCGAACGCGCCGAACGCGCGGCACGCGCGGCACGGTACGCGTTCGCGCATGGTGCCGTGGCGTTCATCGTGCTGCGCGGGGACGCCACCGTGCTCGAACGGTACGCGGACGGCGTCGGCCCGGACAAGCTGCAGATGCTGTTCAGCGGGAGCAAGGCTTTCAGCTGTGTGATCGCCGCCGCCGCCGTCGACGATGGCCTCCTCGACTGGGACGCGCCCGTGGAGCAGTACATCGCGGAGTGGCGGGGGCGCGGACGGTCGGGAATCACCATTCGCAACCTGCTGTCGCTTGATTCCGGGCTCGATCCCGCGCGGGGCGGGGGGCGTGACAGCGAAATGATCGCAGGGCAGTCGATCGCCGCGGCGCTCGAGGCCCGCGTCGCCGCGCCACCCGGACGCCGCTTCGGCTACGGCCCCTATCCCTTCCTCGTCTTCTCCGAAGCCGTACGGCGGGTCACCGGCATGGAAGCGGCCGATTACCTCGCCCGGCGGGTGCTGGAGCCCATCGCCGCGCGGGCGTCGTGGTTGCCCACCGCGGACGGCCACCCGCATCTGGCCGACGGCGCACTCATGACCCCGGGCGACTGGCTGGCGTTCGGCAAGCTGGTGCGCGACGGCGGGCGCTGGCAGGGCGGGGCCCTGCTGCGCGAAGCGACGCTGTCGGAGTGTTTCAAGCCGTCACGGGCCAACAGCCGCTACGGCGTCGGCTGGTGGCTCGATTCGCGCACCGCGGCATGCCATGCCGGTCGTGGCGGCGAATCCCCGGCGCGCCCGTGCATGGTGTCCGCGCTCGGGCGCCACTCGAACGCATTGCACGTGTTGCCGGCGGCCGACCTGGTGGTACTGGTGCTGGGAAGCGTCCGTGGCAGGCAGGAGATCGACCAGGAAAGGCTCCTGCGCCTGCTGCTGGCAGGCAACGGAGGCTAGCGAGCCCGCCCGATACCCGGTGCGTTGTCCGCGATGTGCATGCCGCCTGCAACCAGCAGCGAGCGGAGCGCGTCGAGACGCGCGCCATAGCGCTTCCAGCGCTCCAGCGAATCGCGGTTGAGCGGCGAACGGACCTGTGCGGCGCTGGCGCTGGCGGCAGCCGCGGAATTGCGCTCGAAGGAGAGGCAGTCTTCTTGCCAGGAGAGTCCGCAGAACTCCAGCACCCCGCGGATGGTCGGCTCGGGGGCGCTGACCAGGACCTCGTAGTCCACCTCGAGGATCCGACCCGGCAGGACGGATTGCCAGTGGCGCATCAGCCGGTCGAACAGCAGGTAATAGCGGCCGGTCTGGAGGAGGTCGAACGAATAGTCATAGTCGACGGCCTCGGTCGAGAACAGCTGCCTGAAGTTGCTGAGGCAGGTGTCCATCGGGTTGCGCCGCATGCAGATGATCCGCGCGCCGGGAAGTGCCCGCGCGATGTCGGCGACGAACAGGAAGTTCAGCGGGTGCTTGTCGGTGAAGCGTCGAGTGTGGCCCGTCGCGGGACGCGTGCTGGCGACATAGTCGTCACCCAGTCGTTGCCAATCCTGGAAGCCGGGTGGCAGCGCAATGGCGGTCTCGAGCAGGCTGCGGGCCGGCGCTCCCGAAAACCGGCGCAACTGCATGCCGAAATTGTCGAGTTCGCCCGCCGGGTGCACGTCGTCATGGCTCGAAATGATCCGGTCGATGAGCGTCGTGCCACTTCTCGGCATGCCGATGATGAAGACCGGCTCGCCGCTGCGGTACCCGCCGCCATCTGGCGGCGACGTCGCGTGCCGCTCGATCAGCCGGGTTACGCAGCGTTCGGCGAGGTCGACAAGCGGCTTGGCACGGTGGCCCAGCTGCCCCTTCCCGGAAGTGTAGTGGTCGAAGGCCGCCCCGGTTTGGCCCAGATCCTCGAGCTCCTTGGCCAGGGCGAGGTTCAGGTAAAGCTGTGCCCCTGGTTCCGCCGCATGTCGCGACAGCCGCTGTCGCAGGCGCGCGACATGGTTGTCGTCCGCAGTCTGCCGGCGCAATTGTGCAATCGAGAAGTCGGCGCGCCAGTGGCGCGGATCGAGCCTCAGGCACTCTTCGTACTCGCGCTCGGCACCGGCCAGGTCGCCATGGAACATCAGCGACGTGGCGAGGTTGTAACGGAGGTTCGGGTCGGAAGGCCTTGCCGCGACCGCGCGCTCGAATGCGGCTGCCGCTTCGGCATGCAGGGCTGCCCGGCCGAGCACGATGCCCAGCGTGTCCAGTGCGCTCGCGTCCAACGACGGCGCCTGCAGTGCAAGGCGCGCCGCTGCGGCGGCCTGCGGGAGATCGCCGTGCACCACGAGTGCACGCGCATGTTGGGCCTGGTAGTCGCCACGGCCCGGCTCGAGTGCGCAGGCGCGTGAGAGGCGGATGACCGCGTGTTGTACCTGGTCGAGCTGGAGGGCCGAGATCCCGGCAATGTAATAGGGGCCCGCCACGTTCGGGGCTGTCGGGATGATGCTTTCCGCCAGCGCCTGGGCCCGTATCCATTGGCCGCGCTCGACCGCTTCGAGTGCCTCCGCAAAAACCTCGACTGCCGATTTCATGCGGGACGACAAGGGGTGCTCCAGGGCAGGTGCCTGGAAGTGCCAGGCACGGTCGGCGGGGGCGGGGCCCAAAAAACTACGGCCCCGATAACGGGGCCGTAGCATATCAAGCAATAACGCCCTGGATCAGAAGCGCTGCTGGTACTTCAGGTACACGAAGCGACCAATGTCGAAACCGCCGTAGTACGGGTACTGGCTGTTCGGATTGGTGTACATGATCGGACCCTGGTGGCCGGTGATGTTGTTGGCACCGAGGGCAACCGTACCATTCCACGGCAGCTCGATGGACGCCTGCAGGTCGTGGAACGTGTTCGAGCCGGTACGGTTCTGGCGGGCCACGGCACCGTAGACGTCACGATTGGTCGGGTCGTCGCAGGGACGCGGCGCCGAGGCGCAGCTTTCCTTCATGCCGGAGAAGTAACGGCCCATGTAGGCAAGCGTCACGTCACCCATCTCCCAGGTCAGGCCCAGGTTGGAGCGCAGGCGGAAGACACCGGGGGTGCCCACGTAGCCCTCGACAAGGGTTGCCGGATCCAGGTCCGCCAGCTGGTCGTACTTGCTGACGTAGCTGCTCTGCCAGTTGACGCCGAACTGGCCAAAGCTCATTTCCGGCAGACGGTACTTCACGCCGAGGTCGTAGCCTTCCGTCTCCAGCTCGCCCAGGTTGGTCAGGCCGAAGAACATGTTGGTGATGGCGCCCGCCGCGTTGCGCGTGATGCCGTCGCAACGCGAAGCGATCCCGGAGACGTAGCAGTCACGCAGGATGCTGTCCACGGTGTCCGAAGCGATCACGTTCTCGAGCCTGACGTTGTACCAGTCAAGGCTGATGTCCAGACCTTCGACGAACTGCGGGCTCCACACGAGACCGGCAGTCTTGGAGGTTGCGATTTCAGGCGTCAGGTTCGGGTTGGAACCGGTGATGAACTGGAAACCGGTCTGGCACGGCAGCGTGGTGCAGGGAATGCCGCCCTGGCCGAGCTGCACGTAGTTCACCGGGACACCGGCCGCGACGCAGGCCGCGCTGCCGTAGCCCGGCTGGCCCACGGCGCAGACGTCCGTGTAGAACTCGAAGCTGCCGCCAACGCCACCGTACAGGTTGTCGATGGACGGGGCACGGAAGCCGTCGGCGTAGGTCGCACGCACCAGCAGGCTGTCCATCGGACGCCAGCGGAGCTGGAACTTGTTGTTGGTGGTGTCACCGAAGTTCGAATAGTCCGAATAGCGGCTGGCGACGTTGAGCGTCAGTTCCTGCGCGAACGGGACGTCCGCCAGAAGCGGGACCTCGAGTTCGACGTAGGCTTCGGAAACGTCGTACTGGCCCTGCGTGGTCGTCGCCGGCAGGCCGGTGCTGATGCCCGCCTGGTTGAACGCGTCCGGCACGAAACGACCCTTCTCGCGACGGTGCTCGACACCGACGGCCAGGCCGACGTCGCCGGCCGGCAGGCTGAACAGCGAGCCCGACAGGTTGGCGGTGTAGTCGGTGGTCTCGGTGCGGCCCGAGTCGTGGTAGGTCGGGAACAGGAACGTCTGCAGGTCCGGGTTACCCAGCGAGCCCTGGCCGGCGACGCCGAACGGGACGAACGGGTTGAACGGGATGCACTCGCCGCTGCCGATGTTGGTGCCGTAGTTGATCGGGTTGGCAGCCGTGCCGCACTCGACGCGGCCGGTGGCCGTGTTGAGGTACGACGCGCCCAGGGCCTGCTCGAGCGCCGGAACACTGGCGTCGCCGCGGCCGATCTTCAGGATCGAGTTGCGGTTGGTCATCACGCCAACGTCCCAATCCCAGAACTTCTCGCCGAACTGCAGCGCGCCTTCGAGGGCCAGGTTGGTGCGGAAGGTGTCGAGCTCGCTGCTGGTGGTGCGCGGCACTTCCCAGAGGCGGCGGTACCAGTACGCGTCACCCGCGGTCGGGTTCGGGTTGAAGTAGCTGTCGGCGGACATCATCGCGAAGCCGTAGTTCGCGGGATAGCCGGCGACCTGCTGATCCGTGGTGCGCTGGTTGTAGTTCAGGTCGGCGCGGAAGCGGACGTCGTCGGTGATGTCGTAGTTGCCGCTGACGAAGATCGAGCGACGCTCCATGCCCGTCTGCAGCATCATCTGCTGGTTGGAGTTTGCGCGCTCGGCGGTGGTCAGGTTGTGGTAGTCAGCCGGGTTGCGCGGGTCGCCGCCGGCGTTCAGCGTGCAGAGGCCGCTGGAGCAGGACGGATCGGTGAAGTCGCCGGCGTCGTTGACGTTGCCCAGCCACACGCCGTTCTGCGAGACAGCGCTCCAGCCCGAACCCGGGAACGCCGGACCGGAGTTGCCGAATGCGCTGAAGTCGCGGTCGCGCGCCCAAACCGGATCTTCCTTCGCATACTCGGCGCTGAACGTGACACTGCCGCGGTCGAACGAAGAGCCCATCGTGAAGTCGTAGCTCTGCTTGAAGCCGTCGCCGTCGGAGAACTGGCCGATGTAGGCGTTGGCTTCGGCACCTTCGAAGTTGCGGCGCGTGATCACGTTGACGACGCCGGCGATGGCGTCGGAGCCGTAGATCGACGAAGCGCCGTCCTTCAGGACGTCAATGCGCTCGACGACAGCAAGCGGGATCTGGCCGAGGTCCTGGAGACCGGTGGTGTTGACACCGAGGCGCTTGCCGTTGAGCAGCACGAGGGTACGCGAGGCGCCCAGGTTGCGGATGTCGATGTAGTAGCCGCCGACGTTTTCGCCGGAGGCGAGCACTTCGGAACGGCTGATTGCCGGGGAGCCGGCCGAGGTCATGTTCTGCAGCACGTCTGCAACGGAGCTGAAGCCCTGCTGCTGGATCTGCTCGCGCGAGATCGTGATGATCGGCTGCGCGGTTTCCAGTTCGGCGCTGCGGATGCGCGAACCGGTGACCTCGATGCGGTCGAGGGTGGTCGCCTGCTGCTCCGTGGTGGCGTCCTGGGCGAATGCAACGCCCGATCCGGCCAGTACGGTCGCGCCGGACACGAGCGCGAAAGTAATCGCGTCGCGGAGCTTGGTGGTCTTAACTGTCATCTCTCTCTCCAAGTGAGTCTTGGGTAAATCCCATGGGAACCCCGCCGGTGGCGTCAAAGCAGACACCAAGCCCGGCAAGGCCGGAACCGATAGTAGTCCCGACGGAGAGAAAATTAAAGTGTTGTTAAAACGGCGACGCTTCTTTTCACGAAGCGTAAGAAAATCAGCGGCTTAGAGATCCTGCTCGTAGCGCACGTAGGGCACGGTGCCCTCGTCTTCACGCCCGTCGATGGTCGGGGTGAAGGGATTCCTGCCGCGGGTGACCAGGTTGTCGGCGCCAACCGTGAGCTGTCCGCTCCACGGGGTACGCCAGGTCAGACCCAGGCCGAGACCTTCCCACTTCGGCTGGCCGGGCGTGTCCACCACGTGTCCCACGATGCTGGCGCCGAATCGGCCATAGCCGCCGCCGACGCTCAGGCTGCGCGACGTCCACTGGTCGGACAGGCCGAGGCTGGTCGCCTCGGCCGGGGTCATCAGGGTGGCCTTGGCCATGGTGCCGGCGATCGACACCACGCCCTCGCGGCCGATGTTGCGCTGCGCGAACACGGTCAGGTCGTTGACGTCGATCTTGCTGGACGCGACGCGATTGCCGGGGCTCAGCCAGCCGGGCAAGGTGCCGGTGCCAGCGCCGGCGGTCACGCCGATGCGGTTGCTGCCGGCATTGAGCGCGGCGGTGCCGCTGGCGCGGCGGCTTTCACCGTCGCCGAAGCTGGCCAGCATGCAATTGTTGGCGAGGTTGCCGAGCGCGCTGCCCAGGCCGGTTTCGCGGTCGCAGAAGACGCCGAGCGAGTTGCCGGCCTCGATGCCGAACGCCGCATCGAGCGTGCTGTCGCCAAAGCGCAGCCGCGACCCGGCTTTGCCGTTTGTTGGTTCCAGCAGGAGTACGGCTTCGATCTTGCCGCTGGCCTGGTTCCATACCGGAAGCACGGCCTGGTCACGCTTGGACGACTGCGCATGCGCACCGGCCGCCACGCCGAAGGCGAGCAGCAGGGACAGTGACAGTTGTGCAATGCGCAGCTTCATGGCCCGCTTTCGACCCCGTTTTACGGAAGGAAGTTCCCCGACCCGATGCGTCGGACTTTAGTGGATTTATGTTTCCTTAACAATCCCCTGCGCGCCTCGCCGGGCCTTATTGCAGGCGGGGCGGGGCATCCATTGGGCTCCGCTGCTGCGTGAAGATCGCGTGTATCCCGGCCGCGTCGAACGCGTACGCCTGGCCACAGAACTCGCAACGTACCGAAGCGACGCCATCGGCCAGGGCGGCCTCGGCTTCGGTCCGCCCAAGTGAGGCCAGCATGGCCTCCACCCGCCCGCGCGAGCACGAGCATGCGAACTCCAGCGGACGGCCGCCCACGATCTGCGGATCCTCCTCGTGGAACAGGCGGTGCAGGAGTTCGCCGACCCCCGTTTCCAGGAGCTCCGTGCAGCGCAGGGTGGAGAACAGGGCGCTGGCACGGTCCCAGCCGTCCACGTCGGCGACGCTGTCGCCAGGCAGCTTCTGCAGCATCAGCCCGACCGCGGAGTCGCCGTCGGCCGCCAGCAGGATGCGCGTGGGCAGCTGTTCGGACTGCACGAAGTACGCCTCGAAGGCGGTCGACAGGTCGGGCGCGTCCAGTGACACCAGACTCTGGTAGCGCACCGGATCGCGGTCGCCGATGCCCGGGTTCTCGATGGTGATCGCCAGCAGCGCGTCGTCGCCGATGGCGTGCAGGCCGGCGATGTCACCGGCGTCGTCGGCCATGCGCGCGATGCCGCGCAGGGTGCCGGCGGCGGTGCATTCGGCAAACAGCGTGCGCAGCGCGGACGTGCCGCGGAGCTGCACGGAGAGCCGGCCGTCGACCTTGGTATGCCCGGTGAACAGCGCCGCGGCCGCGCTGGATTCGCCGAGCATGGCGCGCACGGTCGGCGGGTAGTCGTCGCTCGAGGTGATCGACCGCCATGTGTCATCGAGGTGCACGTGCACGCCACGCACGCCGGCGCGCGGCAGCAGGAAGCGGGTGAGGTGGTCGCGGTCTGGATGGGTCATGGCGGTTCCGGTGCATTGCCGGGCGTGGACGGGGGCGGATAATCCCCGGTCCGGGCCCACTGTGGGAGACCGGGGGAGATGGGGATGATCGCTTCGCGTGACAAGGACGGCCTGTCGCCGGCACAGGCGGCACCTGCGCGCCGGCGCAGCCGTTGGCACTGGCTGTGGAAGCTGCCGCTGCTGCTCGCCCTGCTGAGCGTGGCCCAGGTGCTGGCGCTGCGCTTCATCGATCCCCCATTCTCGGCGTTCATGGCGATCCGGCAGTTCGAGGCGCTGCGCGCCGGCGACACTGGCTTCCGCGTTGCCTACGACTGGCGCGATCTCGACCAGCTGGCGCCGTCACTGCCGCTGGCGCTGGTCGCCGCCGAGGACCAGAACTTCCTCGCCCACCGCGGCTTCGACATCAAGGCCATCGAGCAGGCGCGCGCGCACAACGCCCGCGGCGGGCGCACCCGTGGCGCCAGCACCATCAGCCAGCAGCTGGCCAAGAACCTGTTCCTGTGGAGCGGGCGCAGCTGGGTGCGCAAGGGCGCCGAGGCCTGGTACACGGTGCTGATCGAATCCCTGTGGCCCAAGCGCCGGATCATCGAGGTGTACGCCAACATCGCCGAGTTCGGCGATGGCATCTACGGCGCGCAGGCGGCTGCCCGCAGCTACTGGGGCAAGGACGCGTCCCGGTTGGCGGCGTCGGAGAGCGCGCGGCTGGCCGCCGTGCTCCCCAGCCCGAAGCGCTACAGCGCGCACCGGCCGGGCCCCTACGTGCAGCGCCGCGCGCGCTGGATCGAGCGCAACATGCGCAACCTGGATGGCCCGGCGTGGCGCGAAGCGCTGGAATGAGACCGCGCTACGATGCCGCCATGGAACCCGATCGCCTGACCGTGGTGGTGGCCGCCTTCAACGAGGCCGAGCCGCTGCCGGTGCTGCACCGCCGCCTGGCCCAGGTGCTGGACGCGCTGCCCGCGGCCAGTGGCGTCGAGGGGCGCGTGCTGTATGTCGACGATGGCAGCAGCGACGGCACCTGGCAGGTGATGCAGGCGCTGGCGGCGGCCGATGCGCGGGTGTCGCTGCTGCGCCTGTCGCGCAACTTCGGCAAGGAAGCGGCACTGACCGCCGGCCTCGACCGGGTGACGCACGGTGCCGCGCTCATCCTCGACGCCGACGGCCAGGATCCGCCGGAGCTGATCCCGGAGTTCGTGGCGCGCTGGCGCGAGGGCTTTGACGACGTGCACGGCACGCGCCTGGCGCGCGAGGGCGAAGGCTGGATCAAGCGCGGATCGGCGCATGCGTTCTATCGCGTGATGCAGCGCCTGTCGAAGACCCCGGTGCCGGCCGACACCGGCGACTTCCGCCTGCTGTCGCCCCGTGCGCTTGCCGCGCTGCGCGAGCTGCGCGAGCGCCACCGCTTCATGAAGGGCCTGTTCGGCTGGATCGGCTTCAACCGCATCAGCGTGCCCTACCTGCGCGACGCGCGCCTGTCGGGCAAGAGCAAGTTCAACCTGTGGCAGCTGTGGAATTTCGCGCTGGAAGGCATCACCAGCTTTTCCACCGCGCCGCTGCGCTTGGCGACCTATCTCGGCGTGGCCACCGCGCTGGTCGCCTTCGCCTATGGCCTGTGGGTGATCGTCAAGGCGTTGTTGTGGAGTGACCCGGTCGCGGGCTGGCCGACGATGATGGCGGTCATCCTGTTCCTCGGCGGGGTGCAGTTGATGGCGCTGGGCCTGATCGGCGAATACCTGGGGCGCCTGTACGAGGAGTCGAAGCAGCGTCCGCTGTACGTGGTCGACGCCTGGCATCCGGCCGGCGGGGTATGCTCGGGCGTGCCATCCAACATCGAGGGAAGCCGCCATGCGCACGGTGAGGCATCTGCTGGAGTCCAAGGCACCTGAGGTGCATGCCATCGGCCCGGACGCCCCGGTGATCGACGCGATCCGCCTGATGTCCGAGAAGGGCATCGGCGCGCTGCTGGTGCTGGGCAACGGTGGCAGGCTGGTCGGGATCCTCTCGGAGCGCGACTACGCGCGCAAGGTGGTGCTGGCCGGGCGCTCGTCGAAGGACACCCCGGTGCGCGACATCATGACCGCCGACGTGGTCACCGTCGGCCTGGGCGATGACGCGTCCGCCTGCATGCGCATGGTCACCGAGCGCCGCATCCGTCACCTGCCGGTCGTGGATGGCGATGCGGTGCTGGGCGTGGTGTCGATCGGCGACCTGGTGAAGGCGGTGATCGAGGAGCAGCAGGAAGAGCTCCAGCAGCTGCAGCGCTACATCACGTCGTGAGCGCCTCGCGGGCCGCGGCTACTTCGCGTAGTCGCCGCCGCAGCCGCTGTCCTCGCCGCCGCCGAGTTCAAGGGTCGCCAGCAATGCCGCAGGTGGCGCGATGCTGGCCAGCGCCAGGGCGATGGCGCCGCGCAGGCCGAGGCGCCCCATGTCCGGGCGGAAACGGGGGTCGCGGAAGCTGCCGTCGAGCACCAGCGGCGAGCGCAGCGACAGGAAGCTGCGGTCTTTGGGCCGCGGCTTCAGCAGCAGGTCCAGGCGTTCGTCGCCAAGGTCGATGGTGCCCTCGCCGACGATGATCGTGTCGCTGGTATCGAACGCCAGCGCGCGCGAGGTCATGAGGCCGTCCTTGACGCTGAAGTCACCGAACGCGCAGCGGATGGCGACCCTGCGGTCCTTGCCGATGAGGAACTTCAGCGCCTCGTAGATGTCGATGCCGGCCAGCTCCATCAGCAGGTTGCTCACCTGGCCACGGCCCATGCCGAGCGCGATGTCGCCGTCGGCGGAGCCGAGCATGTCAGCGATCGAATTGCCGTTGCCGGCGATGTTGATGTTGCCGCCGACGCGCCCCACTGCGTCACGGGTCAATTCGATGTTCGGGAACAGTTTCGCAAGATCCAGGCGCCGCGCCTGGATGTCGGCGTCGGTGCGGATGACGTCCTTGCGTGCATCCATGCGGATCGTCGAGCGGATGGTGCCGCCGGCCACGCCGAAGTCGAGCGGATCCAGGCGCAGCTGCCCGGCCTGCAGCTTGATGTGCGCGTCCATGTCGTCGAGCGGCCAGCCGGGCGCCTGGATGCGCGCGGCCTTCCAGCGCACGTCGGCGTCCATCGCCCTCAGTTTGTGCAGCGCGTAGGGCGTGTCGGGCAGCAGGCGGCCACTCGCCGCCTGTTTGGCGGCCTGCGCCTTGAGCTCCGGGTTGCTGGTTTCGCCGCCTCCGGATTGCGGCGCGGCGCCGACGAAGCCCGCCAGGTCGTCGAAGTCCAGGCGCGCCGAGTGCAGGTTGGCGCGCAACATGAGCCGCTCGCCGCCGGTGGTGACGCTGGCCGAGCCGCCGAGGTCGCTGTCGCCGACCTTGCCGGTGAAGTCGTCGTAATGCCAGGTGGTGCCGTCGCGGGTGAAGCGGCCATCGAGCGCATAGGGCGCGGTGGGTGGCAGGGCCACCCCGATCAGCGGGTAGAGGTCCTCGAGGTTGCGTCCCGACAGCGCCATGCGCAGGTCGAAGTCGGCCATGCGCACGGGGTCGGTCACCGTGCCGCGCGCATGTGCTCGCGTGGCGCCCGCCGCCGCCCGCAGGTCGATCGCGTAGGGGCGCCTGGCGGCCTGCAAGGCCAGCGGCGAGGCCGCCGCACCGGACAGGGTGAAGGCCTCGCCGCGCCAGTGGCCGCTGCCCTTGAGGGTGATCGGCGGCGCGGTCGTGCTGTCCTTGGGCGCGCGGCTCGCCACCGCCAGATCGATGTCGGTGCCACCCTTGGCGTCGATGAAGCGCAGGCGACCGTCATCCACCCACAGGCGCTCGAACGCCGGGCCGGGCCCATCGCCATCCATGGCGGGGAACACCCAGTTGCCGGCCTTGTCGCCCTTCTCCAGCAGCAGGTCGGGGTTGGTCAGGCGCAGTTCGGGAATGCGCGCCTGGCGCCCGGGCAGCAGCGTGAACGGGCGCACGTGAAGTTCAAGCTGGTCGGCGGTGGCCATCATCGGCTCGTCCGACCAGTCGGCGTTGCCGAGCCGCAGCTTGCCGGCGCGCACGACGGTGATGCGCCCGAGATCGACATCGAGGTCGCCGCCGATCTCGAAGCTGCGGCCGGTCTTCGCCGCCACGATGCGCTCCAGCGGCCCCTTGAACCAGTTCCAGTCCCAGAGCAGCACCAGCGCGACGATCGCCACGGCCAACGCTCCGGCAAGCGTCCGCCACGGATGCGCGGTGACCGCGTCGAGTGCACGCGGCCGTGCCCGTGGGGGCGGCGCGGCGGCAGGTGGCGGGGTTTCAGGAGGCATGCGCGGCCCGGTTGCGGTCAGGCCGCCACCTTCCACCGTGGTGCATCAAACGGGAGTGAATCCTCGCCGCCGGTGCACGTGGCCTTCATGTTCAGGCGAGCGGAACCGCCACCTGGGCCATCACCGCGATGTAGTGGCAGGCGCTGCCGGCGATGCAGAACAGGTGCCAGATCGCGTGCGAGTAGGGCAGCGACTCGCGGTGGTAGAACACCGTGCCCAGCGTGTAGGCCACGCCCCCGGCGACCAGCCACGCGAAGGTCCATGCGTCCAGCGCCACCAGCACCGGCTTGATCGCGACCAGCACCATCCAGCCCATGGCCACGTAGATGAGCGTGGACAGGCGCTTGAAGCGCCCGGTGTAGAACAGCTTGAAGACCACGCCGGCCAGCGCCAGTGACCAGATGGCGGCGAACATCCACCAGCCCAGCGGGCCGCGCAGGCCGATCAGGGTGAAGGGCGTGTAGGTGCCGGCGATCAGCAGGTAGATCGCGCAGTGGTCGAAGATCTTCAGCCGGCCCTTCAGCACCGGATCGCGGAACGCGTGGTAGAGGGTCGAGGCCACGTACAGCAGCAGCAGCGACGTGGAGAAGACGATCGCCGAGCCAAGCTGCCAGCCATCGCCATGCATCGCCGCCAGCGTCACCAGCACCGCGCCTGCGGCGAGCGCCGCCGTGGCACCCAGGCCGTGGGTCAGCGCACTGGCCAATTCCTCACGCTGCCGGCGCGGGCCCATCGTGTTGAGCGCGGCCTCACGGGGGCTGGTCGGATGCGCCATCACGCTGTGCTGGACGCCTCGCGGCAGCGGCGGATCGCGTCCTCGCCCTTGCCGGGATCGAACTCCACCACGCCCCCGATCCTGCGCAGTCCCTGGCCCTGGCCCACGTAGACCTCGCCGCCGTGCTCGGCACTGGCTTCGGGCGAGAGCGCCAGGGTCGCGACGTTGTCGAGGCCGATGCTCACCCTGGCCTGGCCCCCGCCATAGCGCACGCGCAGGTCGCTGCCGTCGGCACACAGGTAGGTGACCTCGGTGGCGTCCGGCAACGGCATGGTGGGGGTGGTGCGCGCCGGCAGCGGAATCGACTGCGGCACACCACTCAGCACGTCGTCGCCGTCCGTCGGAGCGGTGGGCGTGGCGTCGCCACTGGCAGCACCCGGGTCGCGCGCGGCGGCATCGCCCGCAGGTCCGGGCGCGTTGGCACTGGCCGCCTGGGTGGCGTCATCCGCGGGCGCACGCGGACCGCAGCCCGCGAGCACGCACATCAGGGTGATGGCGACCGCGAGCGCGGTCGGGTGGGCGGTGCGAGGTGTCATGGCGGGCAACCTGGGCGGCGAGGCCACGATCTTAATCTCCCGCCATGTCGCGTGCCCGTCAGCCGTCGCTGCGGGCCGTGGCGTGTTCGCGCGTGGCGAGCAGCTCCACCCCGGGCCAGCGCTCGGTGGTGAGCTGCAGGTTGATCCGGGTCGGCGCCAGGTAGACCAGTTCGCCGGCGCCATCGATGGCCAGGTTGGTGGCGTTCTTCTCGCGGAACTCCTCCAGCCTCTTGGCATCCTTGCAGCGGACCCAGCGCGCCGTGGCCACGCCGACCGGCTCGAACATGGCGTCGACGCCGTATTCGTCCTTCAGCCGGTAGGCGACCACGTCGAACTGCAGCACGCCGACCGCGCCGAGCACCATGTCGTTGGACATCATCGGCTTGAAGAACTGGGTGGCGCCTTCCTCCGACAGCTGCGCGAGGCCCTTCTGCAGCTGCTTGAGCTTGAGCGGATCGCGCAGGCGCGCTCGGCGGAACAGCTCCGGCGCGAAGTTGGGGATGCCGGTGAACGCGAGCTGCTCGCCTTCGGTGAAGGTGTCGCCGATCGAGATCGTGCCGTGGTTGTGGATGCCGATCACGTCGCCCGGCCAGGCCTCGGCGGCGATCTCGCGGTCGCTTGCGAGGAACGTCAGCGCGTTGGCGAGCTTGAGCTCCTTGCCGGTGCGCGCCTGGAACACCTTCATGCCGGCTTCGAAACGGCCCGAGCACACGCGCATGAACGCGACGCGGTCGCGGTGCAGCGGATCCATGTTGGCCTGGATCTTGAAGACGAAGCCGGTGAGCCTGGGTTCGGACGGCGCTACCGCGCGCGTGGTGGTGGGCTGCGGTTGCGGCGACGGCGCGTGCTTGATGAAGAAGTCGAGCAGCGGCTGCACGCCGAAGTTGTTGACGCCGGAACCGAAGAACACCGGGGTCTGCCGGCCGGCGCGGTATTCCTGGAGATCGAAGGCATGGCTGGCGCCCTGCACCAGCTCCAGCTCGTCGCGCACCTGCGCCAGCATGTCCGCGCCGATGCGCTCGGCGAGCCCCGGCGCATCGAGCGACGGGAAGATGGTGGAGTCCTGGCGGGTGAAGTTGCGGCCCTGCTCGTACAGGTGCACTTCTCCGGTGATCAGGTGCACCACGCCCTTGAGCCGCTTGCCCATGCCGATCGGCCAGGTCACCGGCGCGCACTGGATGCCGAGCACGGTCTCGACCTCGTCCAGCAGGTCGATCGGGTCCTTGCCCTCGCGGTCGAGCTTGTTGATGAAGGTCATGATCGGCGTGTCGCGCATGCGGCACACCTCCATCAGCTTGATGGTGCGCTCCTCCACGCCCTTGGCGACGTCGATCACCATCAACGCGGAGTCGACCGCGGTCAGCACGCGATAGGTGTCCTCGCCGAAGTCGGCGTGGCCGGGGGTGTCGAGCAGGTTGATCACGCAGCCCTCGTAGGGGAACTGCATCACCGAGCTGGTCACCGAGATGCCGCGCTCCTTCTCCAGCGCCATCCAGTCGGACGTCGCATGGCGGGTGGTCTTGCGCGACTTCACCGAGCCGGCCATCTGGATGGCACCGCCGAACAGCAGCAGCTTCTCGGTGAGCGTGGTCTTGCCGGCGTCGGGGTGCGAGATGATCGCGAACGTGCGGCGGCGGGCGGCTTCGGCGGAAACGTCAGGCATGGCGATACGCGCCGCGCTGGCGCCGGGAGTGTGCGGGAAGCCGGCGATTATACGGCGCGGTGGCGGTTGGCGCGGGTGCCGGGTGTCAAGGCTCGCTGAAGCGGAGGATCCCGCCCGGGCCGAACATCCGGAACGGCAGCGACACCAGGCGCATGCCGCGGTTGGCCTGGACCACGAAATGCAGGTGCGGACCGCCGCTGTAGCCGGTATTGCCGGAGCGGCCGATGCGCTGGCCGCGGCGGATGCGCTCGCCCGGGCGGACGTCGGCACCGCCGGGGGCGAGATGCGCGTACACGGCCATCGAGCCGTCGTCGTGGAGGATGCGGACGACGTTGGCGCGCGCCATGTCCTCCGGCCGGTCGAGTCCGCCTTCGGCGAATCCGGCTTCGACCTGCATCACCACGCCATCGCGGGCGGCGAGCACCGGCGTGCCCACGGGCGTGGCGAAGTCGACCGCGTGCCGGTTCTCGTCGTCGGCGTGGCTGAAGCGCCCGCCCCAGGCCTGTTCGATGCGCAGCGCCGCGGTTCCCAGCGGCCAGGCGTATTCGACGTCGCGCACCTGCGCTGCGGGATGGCCGGGTACGGCGTCCAGGCGCAGGCGGGCATCGGCCGCGGCCACGCGCGCGACGAGAACGCGTCCACGGGCCGGCACCGTCGCACGCGCGGGCAGGGCCGGCTGGGCGGCCGGCGCGCGCCCGGCTTCGATGCGCAGCACCACCTCGATCGGGCCGGCGAGCAGGTTTTCGGCCCAGGCTTCGTGGCCGTTGCCGCGGTCTTCGATGACCAGCCGCGCCAGCGGCGCCGGCGCCTCCTGCAGCGGCACGCGCTCCACCTGCGCCGGCGGCACGCCGTCGTCGACGCGATCCCCGAAGTGCACCACGCCCCGGGCATCCGTCCAGCGGTAGACCTCGGGCGGGGCGCCGGCGGCTCCGCAGCTTGCCACCAGCAGCAGGCAGGCGACGAACGCGCGCATCGTGGTCAGTGCAGGCAGGCCGGGTCCAGGCGCAGCGCCTGCACCAGGTCGCGGAGATCGAACGCGGCCACGGCGAGGTCGTTGTGGACCGCGTAGAACGCACCGGCCGGGAAGCGCGTGGTGGCCGCGGCGTGCAGCGCGATGCCGTCGGTACGCGCCACCCTGGCGCCGTGGAAGCTGCCGACCGGCGCCAGGTCGGCGCGCGCGAAGACATGGAAGCGGGTCAGCGGCGCCTGCTGGTCGACGGCGATCCAGTAGCCGCTGTCGACACCGCAGGACCACAGCACCACGCCTTCGGCCTCGCCGTCGAAGGTGCCTTCGGGGAGGCTGCGGCCGGCGAAGCGGCCGGCGAGGTCGTATTCGCGCAGGTTGGATGGACGGTTTCGATCCTCCTCGGCGATCAGCAGGCGGTCATGCGCGGGATCGCCGGCGATCGACTCGACCATGTGCAGCTTGCCGGCACCGCTGGTGGCGCCGAACGCGCCCAGGTAGCGCGCAGCCATGCCGTCGTCGCGGGGTTCGAGGCGGTAGCGGCGCACGCGCTGGTCGAGTTCCTGGTCGGCGGGCAGCACGTCGAAACGCGCGCCGTACATGAAGCTGTCGGTGACGTAGGCGTCGAGTTCACCCGGCGCGACCTCGTTGAGCCAGATGCCGTAGGGGCTGCGCAGTTCGGCCTGGCCGAAGGCACCGAGCGGCTCGAAGCCGGGCAGCGACAGCACCTGCACACGGCGGTTGTCGCGCTCCACCACGAACACCAGGTCGCCGAACACGGTGATCCCGTTGGGGCGGTTGAAGCTGCCGTGGCCTTCGCCACGCGCGCCGACGGTGCGCGACACGGCACCGCTGTCGCCGTCGAACAGGGTCAGGCGATGGCCCGACTTGCCGGTGGCGAGCAACCAGGTGCGGCCGTCTTCCGCGCTCCACGTGGCCAGCGAATCGAGCTCCTCGCCCACGACATCGGCGGAGATCCACGCCTCCTGGACCAGCGTTGCGCCCTCGGCCACGCCCGGGGTGGCGGGAGGCGGGTTTCGGGGTTGCGTGGCCTGCGTGGCGCAGGCGGACAGGAGCACGGCCAGCGCGCCGGCGACAAGTGTTCTTTGCATCGCGGGATTATGCGGCAGCGCCGCCCGCGCCGGCGATCGACGGCAC
Source organism: Luteimonas sp. MC1825 (assembly GCF_014764385.1). Classification (NCBI taxonomy): domain Bacteria; kingdom Pseudomonadati; phylum Pseudomonadota; class Gammaproteobacteria; order Lysobacterales; family Lysobacteraceae; genus Luteimonas; species Luteimonas sp. MC1825. Next base: position 622,124 of record NZ_CP061714.1, read on the forward strand.
GTCGGCGACGCACCCAACGCCATCCATCGCTTGATCCGCATGAAGCGATTGACAAGCCGCGCGGGCGCTGCCAACCTGCGCGGCATCCATCGTGACCGGCCGAGGGACAGGCCCGAAGACGCCGGGGCAACTGGATGGAGCGCAAGCTCCGTCCGCTGTGCCAAGTCCTGCGGGGACCTGTGTGTCCACCGGAAGATGGTTGCGGATCGCCTCGCGGCATCCGTGGCGTTGCGTGCCGCCAGGCGCGTGGCAGATCTCCGGCATGCCCCGTTGGCGTCGATGGCCTTGTCCCCTCTCGGATATCGCCATGAGCTTCGTTGAACGCACCGCGCCCGCCTGCGCCTCCACGCCCCCGCACCACGATGTCGCGGTTGCCGCGCCGCACGCTGCGGCTCCCGACCTGTCGTGCCTCGGCCTCCGTGGCGAGGTTGAGGTGACGCTGCCGATGCGCCACGCTGGCCTGCGCCCGCTGCGGCTGGCCTACGAACTGCAGGGTTCGCGGGACGCACCGGTGGTGCTGGTCGCCGGCGGCATCTCCGCCGATCGCCACCTCGCGCCCTGCGCGGTGTTTCCCGCGCGTGGCTGGGCCGGCGCGGTGGCCGGTGCCGGGACAGCCCTCGATCCCGCGCGCACGCGCCTGCTCGCATTCGACCATGTCGGCGCCGATGGCATGCTGGACGCACCGATCGACACCACCGACCAGGCCGATGCCGCGGCGCTGCTGCTCGACGCGCTCGGCATCGCGCGCCTGCACGCATTCGTCGGCTATTCGTATGGCGCGATGGTGGGCCTGCAGTTCGCGGCGCGCCATGGCGCGCGCCTGGAACACCTGGTGGCGGTCAGCGGCGCGCACCGCGCGCATCCCTGGGCCGCGGCCTGCCGCGCGCTTCAGCGCAGGGCGCTCGCGCTCGGGCAGCTGCAATGCGCCGACGGCCAGGGGCTGTCGCTCGCGCGCCAGTTCGCGATGCTCGGCTATCGCAGTCCGCAGGAATTCGCCGAGCGCTTCGCGGCCGCGCCCGTGGTGGCCAACGGCCGCGTGCGCGTGGCCGCGGAGGACTATCTCGATGCCGTCGGCGCGCGCTTCGTCGCGCGCACGCCGGCCATCGCCTGGCAACGGCTTTCGGAATCGATCGACCTGCATCGCGTGGATCCCGCAGCGGTGCGCGTGCCCACCACCGTGGTCGCGGTGGACGGCGACCAGCTGGTGCCGCTGGCCGATGCCGTCGACCTGGTCGAAGGCATCGGCGGCGCGGCGCGCCTGCGCGTGCTGCGCTCGCCGCACGGCCACGATGCCTTCCTCAAGGGCGGGGCGCGCATCGACGCGATCCTGCGCTCGGCGCTGGGCGCAACGGCGTCGGCCAACGCGCAGGTGGCGGCATGAACACGCCCGCGCGCCGGTTCGACGCCGCCACCCGCGCCGTGCGCGCCGGCATCGACCGCGACACCGCGTTCGGCGCGGTCACCCCGCCGCTGGTGTTGTCGTCCAACTTCAGCTTCGCCGGCCTGGGCGACAAGCGCGAGTACGACTACACGCGCAGCGGCAACCCCACGCGCGACCTGCTGGGCGAGGCGCTGGCCTCGCTGGAAGGTGGCGCCGGCGGCGTGGTGACCGCCAGCGGCATGGCGGCGATCACCCTGCTGCTGCACGCGCTGCTGGAGCCGGGCGACCGCCTGGTGGTGCCGCATGATGCCTACGGCGGCAGCTGGCGGCTGTTCGACGCGCTGGCGCGCAAGGGACATTTCGAACTCGTCACCGCCGACCTCACCGACCCGCGTGCGCTGGGCGACGCGCTCGCCATGTCGCCGAAGCTGGTGCTGGTGGAAACGCCGTCCAATCCGCTGCTGCGCATCACCGACCTGCGCTTCGTGGTGGAGGCCGCGCACCGCGCCGGCGCGCTGGTCGCGGTGGACAACACCTTCCTGTCGCCGGCACTGCAGCAGCCGCTCGCGTCCGGCGCGGACGTGGTGCTGCATTCCACCACCAAGTACATCAACGGCCACAGCGATGTCGTGGGTGGTGCCGTGGTGGCGGCATCGCCGGAGTTGCACGCGCGGTTCACCTGGTGGGCGAACGCGTTGGGCATCACCGGCGCGCCGTTCGACAGCTTCCTCACCCTGCGCGGGCTGCGCACGCTGGACGCGCGCATCCGCGTGCACGAGCAGAACGCGGCGCGGGTGGCGGACTGCCTGCAGGCGCATCCGGCGGTCACCCGGGTGTACTGGCCGGGTCTCGCAGCACACCCGGGACACGCCGTCGCGGCGCGCCAGCAGCGCGGCTTCGGCGCCATGCTGTCGTTCGAACTGGCCGGCGGCGTGGTGGCCGTGCGCGCGTTCGTCGACGGCCTGCAGTGCTTCACGCTTGCCGAGTCGCTGGGCGGCGTGGAGAGCCTGGTGGCGCACCCGACGACGATGACGCACGCGGCGATGACCGCGGAGGCGCGTGCGCGTGCCGGCATCGTGGACGGCCTGCTGCGCCTGTCGGTGGGCATCGAATCCGCCGACGACCTGCTCGCCGACCTTGCCGCGGCGCTCGACCGCGCACAAACCACGGCCACGGTCGACACGCGTCGCACGGTGGACGCATGAACGCGGTCGCCAGCCTGCCGCGGCCGGGGGCCGTGCCGCGTGCGGTGCCGCCGGCGCAACCGCCACAGCCGCGCCTCGGGCTGCTGGGCACCGGCACGGTGGGCGCCGCGTTCGTGGCGCGCTGCGCGCAGCTGCGCGGGCAGGGCGTCGCACTGCCGGAGTTCGCCTGGCTGTCGAACTCGCGCGCGCTGGCGGGCTGCGACCCGGGTGCGGCCGGCGAGGTGCTGCAGCGGCTGCGCGCGGCACCGGCGCGCGGCGGCGGATTCCCGCCGTGGGTGGAGAGCGAAGGGCTGCGCCGAGGCGACGTGATTGTCGACGCCAGCGACAGCGACGTCGTCGCCAGCTGGCACAGCGAGTGGTTGCTGCGCGGCATCCACGTGGCTACCGCCAACAAGCTCGGCGCAGGCAGCGACTCCGTACGCGCGCAGGCGATCGTGCGTGCCTGCAGCGAGGGCGGCGGACGCTACGGCGATGCCGCCACCGTGGGGGCCGGGTTGCCGCTGCTGCGCTCGATCCGCGCGCTGGTCGCCGGTGGCGACCGCATCCACGCCATCGAGGGCGTGCTGTCAGGCTCGCTGGCGTGGCTGTTCGACCGCCACGACGCCAGCACGCCATTCGCGGACCTGGTGCGTGCGGCCTGCGCTGCCGGCTACGCCGAGCCCGATCCGCGCATCGACCTGTCCGGCGAGGATGTGCGCCGCAAACTGCTGATCCTGGCGCGCGCGGCGGGCTTCGCGATCGAGCCGCGCGAGGTCGTGGTGGAGTCGCTGCTGCCGCCGGCGCTTGCAACGGCCGACGCCGCCGATGTCGATGCGCGCCTGGGCATGCTGGACACGCCGCTGCGCGAACGCCATAGCGCCGCGGCAAGGCGGGGCGACACGCTCGCCTACGTTGGCCGCGTCGACGCCGCCGGTGCCCGCGCGGAGCTGCGCGCGCTCGACGCCGCGCATCCTCTGCGCGCGGGCGCGGGCACCGACAACCGGGTGGCGATCTGGAGCGACCGCTACCACGCGCGGCCGCTGCTGATCCAGGGGCCGGGCGCGGGCGCCGCGGTGACCGCGGCGGCCCTGCTCGACGACGTGCTGGCGATCACCCGCGGATGCAGCCGCGGATCAGCACTCGATGACGTTCACCGCCAGGCCACCGCGTGAGGTCTCCTTGTACTTGTCCTGCATGTCGCGGCCGGTGTCGCGCATGGTCTTGATGACCTTGTCCAGGCTGACCTTGTGCTTGCCGTCGCCGCGCATGGCCATGCGCGAGGCGTTGATGGCCTTGACCGCACCCATCGCGTTGCGCTCGATGCAGGGGATCTGCACCAGCCCGCCGATCGGGTCGCAGGTCAGGCCGAGGTTGTGCTCCATGCCGATCTCGGCGGCGTTCTCGATCTGGCTGGGGGTGCCGCCGAGCGCGGCGGTCAAGCCCGCCGCGGCCATGGAGCAGGCCACGCCCACCTCGCCCTGGCAGCCGACCTCGGCGCCGGAAATCGAGGCGTTTTCCTTGTAGAGGATGCCGACCGCGGCCGCGGTGAGCAGGAAATCGAAGATGCCCTGCTCGGTGCTGCCGGGGCAGAAGCGCTCGTAGTAGCGCAGGACAGCGGGCATGATGCCGGCGGCGCCGTTGGTGGGCGCGGTGACCACGCGGCCACCGGCGGCGTTCTCCTCGTTGACCGCCAGCGCGTACAGGTTGACCCAGTCGAGCGTGGTCAGCGGGTCGCGCATGCCGGCCTCCGGTCGCGACGACAGCTCCGCGTACAGCGCCGGCGCGCGCCGCGAGACGTGCAGGCCGCCCGGCAGGGTGCCGCCGTTGGCGATGCCGCGCTGGATGCAGGACTGCATGGCCTGCCAGATCTCGCGCAGCCCCGCCTTCACATCGTCGCCGCTGCGCCACGAGGTTTCGTTGGCCATCATCATCTGCGCGATGCTCAGGCCATGTTCGCGCGCCTGCGCAAGCAGCGCGTCGCCGCTGGCGAACGGATAGGGCACGGGCGTGGTGTCGGCCACGATGCGATCCTCCGCGGCCTCGTCCTGGTTGACCACGAAGCCGCCGCCGACCGAGTAGTAGTCACGGCTGGCCACGACCTCTTCGTTGGCGTCGTAGGCGGTGAAGCGCATGCCGTTGGTGTGGAACGGCAGCTTCTGGCGCTTGTTCATCACCAGGTCGCGTTTCTCCTCGAACGCCACCGGGTGGCGGCCGGCGAGGTTGACGCGGCGTTCGCTACGGATGCGCAGCAAGGCGTCGGGGATGATGTCGGGGTCGATCAGGTTGGGCACGTTGCCCTCAAGACCCATCAGCACGGCCTTGTCGGTGCCGTGGCCGCGCCCGGTCAGCGCGAGCGAGCCGAACACCTCGGCGCGCACGCGCACGACGTCCTGCAGCTTGCCGGCGTCGGCCAGGTGGTGCTCGACGAAGCGCGCCGCGGCGCGCATCGGGCCCACGGTGTGCGAGGAACTCGGCCCGATGCCGATCTTGTAGAGGTCGAAGGTGCTGACGGCCATGGTGATCCGGTTGCCCCGGAGGCTGCCGGGTCCAGGCGGCGCGAGGGCGCGCGCGGCTGCCCGCTATCATAGCCGCGCCGCTGCGCCGCCCCTGCGCGGCGCGCACGTTTGAAGGCCCGGACCGATGCAGCTCATCCTCTTCCAGCGCGACGACTGCCACCTCTGCGACCTCGCGATCGCGGTGCTGGCGGAGGCGCGTGCGCCTGAATTCGACAGCGTGTTCATCGACGGTGACGAGGCGCTCGAGCACCGTTACGGTGTGCGCGTGCCGGTGCTGCGCGATGCCGCCGGTGCCCGTGAGCTGGACTGGCCGTTCGACGCCGCGGCGCTGGAGCGTTTCCTGACGGCCTGATCGCAGCTCCGCAGGCAGGCCGGCGGACGCGTTCGGTTCAGCCGCGCGCGCGCCAGCCGGGCAACATGCGCCGCAGCGTGTCGTCGCGCTGGAAGATGTGGTGGTACAGCGCGGCGCCGGCATGCGCCGCCACCAGCAGCACCAGCACCCAGAACATGGTTTCGTGCGCGTCGTTGGCCAGGTCGGCCAGGCCCTCGTTGGGCGGCGACAGCTTCGGCACTTCGGCCAGCCCGAACCAGCGGAACGGCCGCAGGCCGCTGGCGGAGTCGTACAGCCAGCCGCTGAGCGGCATCGCGAAGATCAGCGCGTACAGCGCCCAGTGGGTCACCGAGGCGATCATCGCCTGCAGGCGCGGGGTGCCCGCGACCGGCGGTGGCGCGCCGGCGTACAGGCGCCAGCCGAGGCGCAGCAGCGCCAGCGCCAGGATGGTCAGGCCGACCGACTTGTGCGCGGTGTAGACCCAGAAGTACTTGGGCGTGCGCGGCAGCTCGCCCATGGTCAGGCCGACCACGGCGACCACCAGCAGCAGCACCACGATGGTCCAGTGGAAGGCCTGGCTGACGGCGCCCCAGCGGGTGATGTTCTTGAGGGTCATGGCGGGGTGGTGTCCTCTGCTTGCGGCGTGGCGGTGGCGGGCGGGGCCGTGTCGTCGCGCGAGCGCACCGCTTCGACCTCGATGCGGAGCTCGATCGCGTCGCCAATCACCGAGCCCCATGCGGTGCTGCCGAAGTCCGCGCGGCTGAGCGTGGTGGTGGCGGAGAAGCCGATCGTGCGGCGGAATGGCGGCAGCGGGTGGCGACGATGGCCGTTGAGGGTGGCATCGAGCACCACGTCGCGGGTCACCCCGCGCAGCGACAGCGTGCCGTGGATGCGCGCGCGGCGGTCGTCGATGGCCTCGACCCGTGTGGATGCGAAGCGCGCCAGCGGGTGGCGTTCGCTGTCGAGCAGTCCGCGTGCGGCGACCGCGCGGTTCCAGTCCGCATCACCGAAGTCCAGCCGCGACAGCGGCACGTCCGCGACCACCGACGCGCCGGTCCAGTCGCCAGGCACGAAGCGCAGCTGGCCGGTGGTCCCGGACACGGTGCCGATGGCGCGCGAAAAGCCGGCATGGTCGACAGCCAGCGCAAGGCGGGTATGCACCGGGTCGATGGCGTAGGTGTCGGCATCGGCGGCGGTGCCGGCCGCCACCGCCGGCGGCATCGCGACTGCGCCATCGGGCGCGCCTGCCGCGTCGCGCGTCACCGCCGGCATGCAGGCGGCCAAAGACACCGCCATCGCCATGACGGGGAGCACGGCCAGCGGCTGGCGGCCTGTTCGCGGCATGGCATGCATGGGCGTTCCCTGCGAACGACGCGTCGCGCCGACGGGCGATTCTAGGCGCAGGCCGCCGGCGCGGCGCAACTTGCGCCGGATACGGTGCGTTGCGAGGATGCGCTGGGGTGGCGTGGGCGCGTGCCCGCCGCGGATGGCCGGGGAGGCACATGCGAGGTTTGGCGACATGGATCGGCCTCTGCCTGTGCGGGTTGCTGGCGGGCATGGCCGTGGCCGCGGTGCCGCAGTTGCCGCAGCCGCGCCAGATCAGCGTGTTCGACGGGCTGCCGTCGAATCGCGTCAACGCGCTCGCCGAAGACCGCCAGGGGTACCTGTGGATCGCCACGCGCGACGGCCTGGCGCGCTATGACGGCGTGGGTTTCCGCATCTGGCGGGTCGGCGACGGCCTGCGCGACAACTTCATATGGTCGGTGCATGTCGATGCGCAGGACCGGGTGTGGATCGGCACCCAGAACGCCGGCCTGGCGATGCTGGACGTGGAGCGCGAGGCGTTCACCTGGTACGACAGGAACTCGCACGCGGCGATCGCCGGCAACGATGTGTGGTCGGTGGCGAGCACGCCCGATGGCGACGTCTGGTTCGGGACCGCGGAGAGCGGACTGCACCGTATATCGCCCGACGGCCGCGTGCGGCAGTACGCGCACGAGCCGGGCAATGCCGACAGCCTGCCCTCCAACGGCGTGTCGCATCTCGCCGTGGACCGGCGCGATGGCACGCTGTGGATCGGCACCAAGGGTGGCGTGGCGCGCTGGACCGGTTCGGGCTTCGCCAGGTTGCCGGTGGATGCGCTGCCGTCGTTGCTGATCGACGGGCTGACCGTGGACGACGGCGGCGAGGTCTGGATGGGCATGCACGGCGCGGGCATGGTGCGGCGCGTGGATGGACGCATCGAACGCCTGCCATGGGTGGACCCGGTGCTCGGCCAGCCCGCGCTGCACATGCTGCTCGAGGATGCGCAGGGCGCGCGCTGGCTGGATACCCGCAGTGGCCTGGCCTGGGAGCGCGACGGTCGCGTCGACAACGTGCCGCTGTACAGCACCACCAGCCGCGGCCTGGTGCGTCCCGCCTGGTCCAGCGCATACGAAGACCGCGAAGGTGGCCTGTGGTTCGCCAGCTCCGATGCCGGCCTCTGGCACCTGCCGGCCAACTGGCGGAATTTCACCGTGCTGCAGCGGCGCCTTGGCGATCCGGCTTCGCCGGCCAACGCCTTCGTCTACGGCGTGGCACCGGCCACCGCCGCCGGTGGGCGTGGACTGTGGCTGGTCGGCAGCGGTGGCGTGCTCGACTGGATGGATCCGGAAACCGGCAGCATCGAACACCGGTTCACCGAAGTGTGCGGGGCGCTGCTGGTCACCGGCGTGCTCGAAGCGCGCGATGGCGGCGTGTGGCTCGGTTGCCAGGACCAGTTGGTGCGCTTCGATCCGCTGAGCCGGGCGGTGCGCCGCTGGCATGCCGATGGCAGCGCCGATGCCGCGCCACCCGGGCGCATCGCGCACTTCGTCGAATTGCAGGACCGCACGCTGTGGCTGGCCACCCTGCACAGCGTCCAGCACCGCGACCGTGCCGGCCGGGTGCTCGACACCGTCCACCGCGGCGATGGCCGTGGCCTGGGCTTCAATGATTCGGTCGAGCAGCTCGCGCGCGCGCCGGATGGCGGACTGTGGCTGGTCGGCAGCGGCGGGCTGCGTACGTGGAATGACGGCCTGCGCCGCTTCGAAGCGATCCCCGGCGCGCCCGGGATCGCACTGCAGGGCGTCGCCATCGAAGCGTCGGGAGACGGCCACCGCATCTGGCTCGCAGGCAACGGCGTGCTGTCGGTGTATCGCTGGGATGGCGCGTCGCTGCACCACCTGGACACGGTGGACGCCGCCCAGGGACTGCCGACCGTCGCCCCGGGCGGGGTGCTGGTGGACGACGCCGGCGTGGTGTGGATGACCACGGCGCGCGGACTGGTCCGGTTCGACCCGGTGACACGCCGGGTGCGCGTCTACGGCGTGCGCGACGGCCTCCCGAGCCACGAGTTCAGCGAGTACCCGATGCAGATGTCGCCGTTGGGCTACGTCGCCGCCGGGACCGCCGATGGCCTGCTGCTGTTCCATCCGCGGCAGGTGCAATGGACGCAGGGCACGCCGACGCTGGCGGTGGAGTCGATCGACCTGCGCCGCGGCGACGATCGCGTGTCGCTGTCGCCGCTGGCCACCCAGCTTGAACTGCGCCACGACGATCGCGACCTGCGCGTGGTCGCGCGCCTGCTGTCGTTCACCGACGCGCACGCGCACCGCTACCGCTTCCTGCTCGAGGGCGACGATGCCGGCTGGGTTGAGACCGGCGCGGCCGGCGAGCGGATCTTCCCGAAGCTGGCCCCTGGCCGCTATCGGCTGCAGGTGCAGGCACGCACCGCCGACGACGCGTGGTCACCCTCGCAGCAGCTGGTGCTGCACGTGCAGCCCCCGTGGTGGCAGGCCGCCTGGGCGCAACTGCTGTTCGTCGCGCTCGCGGTCCTGCTCGTGCTGTGGATCGGGCGCGCCTACCGGGGCCGTTTGAAGCGTCGCCACGCCTGGCAGCTCAACGAGCAGAAACGCGACCTGGCCGAACAGGCGTCGCTGGCCAAGACCAGGTTCCTGGCCACGCTGGGCCACGAAGTGCGCACGCCGATGACCGGCGTTCTGGGCATGAGCGAGCTGCTGCTGGGCACCGAGCTCGAGCCGCGCCAGCGCGGCTATGCCGATGCCATCCGCCGCGCCGGTGAGCACCTCATGCGCCTGGTCAACGACGCGCTCGACCTCGCGCGCATCGAGGCCGGCAAGCTGGAGCTCGATGCCCAGCCCTTCGACCTGGTGGAGCTGCTCGACGAAGTGGCCGGCATGGTCGAGCCGATGGCCCGCCAGCGCGGCCTTGCCTTCCGCCGGCACATCGATGCCGACACCCCGCGCTGGCTGCTCGGCGACGCCGGCCGCGTCCGGCAGATCCTGCTCAACCTGCTCGGCAACGCGATCAAGTTCACGGAGGTCGGCAGCGTGTCGCTGCAGGCGGCACCGATGGCCGGCGCCGGCGTGCGCCTGGTGGTGTCCGATACGGGGCCCGGGCTCAACGATGAGCAGAAGGCGTACCTGTTCCGGCGCTTCGAGCAGGCCGAAGGCGTGCGCACGGCGTCGCGTTACGGCGGCAGTGGCCTGGGCCTGGCGATCTGCCAGGAGCTTGCCGTCGCCATGCGGGGGCGCATCGAGCTGGACAGCACGCCGGGGCAGGGCACGGACTTCACCGTCGACCTGCCGCTGCCAGGCGCGCAGCCGCCCGGGACGCGGCCAGCTAACATCCGACCGCCACGCCCGGCACAGCGGCCGCTGGACATCCTGCTGGTCGAGGATGACGCCACGGTCGCCGAGGTGATCGTGGGCCTGCTGCATGCGCAGGGGCACCACGTGGTGCACGTGCCGCACGGACTGGCCGCGCTGAGCGAGACCACCGCCAGCCGCTTCGATCTCGCCCTGCTCGACCTCGACCTGCCCGGCATCGACGGCCTCGCGCTGGCGCGGCAGCTGCATGCCTGTGGATTCACCGCGCCGCTGCTGGCGGTCACCGCGCGCGCGGATGCCGACGCCGAGCCCGCGGCGCGCGCGGCCGGGTTCGACATGTTCCTGCGCAAACCGGTGACAGGTGCCTTGCTCGCCGATGCCATCGACGCGCTTCTGGCCGGGGACGAGGTGTCCTAGCGCCGGCTGTAGGCGTGCACCTCGTCCACCAGCACGCGTACGTGCTCCGGGTCCATGCCAGGCGACATGCCGTGGCCGAGGTTGAAGACATGGCCCTCGCGCGAGCCGCCGTTGCCGTCGCGGTAGCTGTCCAGCGCGCGGCGCACTTCGCCACGGATCGCATCGGGGCTGCCGAAGAGCGTGGTCGGGTCGAGGTTGCCCTGGATGGCGACCTTGTCGCCGATGCGGCGCGCGGCGTCACCGAGTTCGATCAGCCAGTCCACGCCGACGCCTTCGGCGCCGGTGGCCGCCAGCGCCTCAAGATGCGTGGCGTTGCCCTTGCCGAACAGGATCAGCGGCGTGCGTTCGGCGCCTTCGCCGCGGTCGAGTTCGCTGGCGATGCGCGCCATGTACGGCAGCGAGAACTCGCGGTACATCGCCGGCGACAGCGTGCCGCCCCAGGTGTCGAACACCTGCAGCGCCTGCGCGCCGGCCGCGCGCTGCGCGGCGAGGTAGGCGATCACCGCGCGGGTGTTGACGTCGAGCAGCGCGTGCAGCGCCTTGGGGTCGTTGTGCGCCATCGCCTTGATGCGCGCGAAGTCCTTGCTGCCGCCGCCTTCCACCATGTAGCAGGCCAGGGTCCACGGGCTTCCGGAGAAGCCGATCAGCGGCACGCTGCCGTCCAGCTCGCGGCGGATCACGCGCACCGCGTCCATCACGTAACGCAGGTCGGTTTCCATGTCGGGCACGCCGAGTTTGGCGATCGCCGCGGCGTCGCGCACCGGGTGCCTGAACTTCGGACCCTCGCCATCGACGAAGTACAGGTCGAGGCCCATCGCGTCCGGAATGGTCAGGATGTCCGAGAACAGGATCGCGGCGTCGAGCTCGAAACGCGCCAGCGGCTGCAGGGTCACCTCGCAGGCCAGCTCCGGGTTGGTGGCCAGGCCCATGAAGCTGCCGGCCTTGGCGCGCGTGGCGCGGTATTCCGGCAGGTAGCGGCCTGCCTGGCGCATCAGCCACACCGGGGTGTGGTCCACGGGTTCGCGGCGCAGGGCACGCAGGAAACGGTCGTTCTTCAGGGTCTGGGGCACGTCTTGGGTCCTGGTAACGGCCCGCGGGGCAGGGTCACGGTTTCGGCACGTCCGCGCCCTGCGCGAACATCAGCTGGAAACCGCGCTTGAGCTGCTGGTCGCGGGCCTGCTCCAGCGCTTTCACGGCGCTGGTCTGGTCGAGGAACTGCTCGCGCCGCACCGTGCTGCGGCCGCCGATCTGTCCGGTTTCGCGCACCAGCGCCCAGCCGCCGAGCAGGTCGGGCTGGAGCATCAGTTGCACGAAGCGCGGCGGTTCGCGGCCTTCGGGGCGTTGTTGCAGGAGCAGGCGCATCCGGTGATTGTAGCCGGCGGCGGGTCCCGGACGCCGCTGCTGGCTAGGCGCCCAGGACGTCCAGCACCGCGGCTTCCGGCACGTCGGACACGACCCGCGCGCGGCCCGCGCCGTCCAAGAGCACGAACCGCAGGCCGCTGGCCTGGGCCTTCTTGTCCAGGCGCATGCGCGCCAGCAGCGCCCGCGGGTCAAGTCCACGCGGCAGCTCCACCGGCAGCCCCAAGCGCAGCAGCAGCGCGCGCAGGCCGTCGGCGTCGCCGCTGGCGGACATGCCGAGCATCGTGGAGAGACGGGCCGCGAGCACCATGCCCACCGCCACCGCCTCGCCGTGGTTCAGGCCGCCGTAGCCCTGTTCGGTCTCGATGGCGTGGGCAAAGGTGTGGCCGAAGTTGAGCAGGGCGCGCTCGCCGCGCTCGCAAGGGTCGCGCGTGACGATCGCCGCCTTGTGCGCGCAGCTGCGCGCGATGGCGTCGGCCAGCGCCGTATCCTCGCGGCCGAGCAGCGCGCCGGCGTGGCCGGCCAGCCAGTCGAGGAAGGGCGCGTCGACGATGGCGCCGTACTTCACCACTTCCGCCAGCCCGGCGCGCAGCTCGCGGTCGGGCAGGGAGCGCAGCACGGCGGTATCGGCCAGCACCGCGCGCGGCGGGTGGAAGGCGCCGACCAGGTTCTTGCCGGCGGCCAGGTCGACGGCGGTCTTGCCACCGACCGAGGAGTCCACCATCGCCAGCAGCGTGGTCGGCAGCTGCACGCAGTCGATGCCGCGCATCCAGCAGGCCGCCGCAAACCCGGCGAGATCGCCGACCACGCCGCCACCGAGCGCAAACACACAGGCATCGCGGGTGGCGCCCAGCGCGGCCAGCGCGTCGATGGCGGCGGCGAAGCCCTGCAGGGTCTTGGACGCTTCACCGGCGGGCAGCACGAAGCGCGCGATGCGCAGGTCCGGGCGTGCGGCCAGCAACGCATCCTCCACGCCCTGCGCATGCAGCGGCGCGACATTGCTGTCGCTGGCCAGCAGCACCTGGCGGCCGCGCAGGGTTGCGGCAAGCGCTTCGCCGTCGGCAAGCAGCCCCTGTCCGATGGTGATGCGGTAGGCGGCGTCACCGCCCACGTCGACATGGCGGATCGCGGTCACGACGCCAGCTCCAGGCCGCGCTGCCAGTCGCTGTCCAGCGCATGGCCGAGCTTCACGGCGGCGTCGGCCGCGGTGAGCGCACGCGTGTCGAACTGCATGTCGGCGACGGCGGCGTAGAGCGGGTCGCGCACCTCGGCCAGGTGCCGCAGCACCGCTTCGCGATCGCCGCCGGCCAGCAGCGGACGGCTGCGGTCGCGGGCCAGGCGCGCCAGCTGCGCCTCCACGTCGACCAGCAGGTGCACGACGTAGCCACGGGTACGCAACAGCACGCGGGTGCCGGCATCGAGCACCGCGCCGCCACCGGTGGAGACCACGCAGCCCGTGGCGGCCAGAAGAGTCGCCAGGACCTCGCGTTCGCGCGCGCGGAATCCGGCCTCGCCCTCGCATTCGAAGATCATCGCCACGCTGGTGCCGGTGCGCAGCTCGATCTCGCGGTCGGCGTCGACGAAGGGCAGCGCGAAGCGCTCGGCGAGGCGGCGGCCGATCGCGGATTTGCCCGCGCCCATGGGGCCGACGAGGACGAGGTTCGGGGCGGGATTCATGCTCCGCGATGCTAGCAGCCGGTGATCCACGGCGCGCCCTTAACATGCGCCGCACTAGGGTTGCAGGCAGCGGCAGTGTCGCCGCCAACCGGAATACCCGCCATGACGATCGCCAAGATCATCGAAGTGAATGCCTCCTCGCCCACCAGCGTCGAGGATGCCGTGCGCACCGGACTGGCCAAGTGCGCGGAGTCGGTCAAGAACATCCGCGGCGCCTGGATCAACGAGACCAAGGTGGTCACCGACGGCGGCGGCAACATCACCGAATGGCGCGTCAACCTGCGGGTGACGTTCGTCGTCGAGTAGGGACCGGCGCGTCAGTGGTCGGCCGTCGCGCGGCATCGAGGCCGATCACCAGGTCCGCGATCGCCGGCAGCGTACGCAGCGCCTGCCGGCTGACGCGTTCGTAGTGCTGGATGAAGCGCTCGATGCCGGCGCGCGTCATCGCCGGCCGGGAAGGCGCGGCGGCGTGCAGCGCCTGTTCCGCCTGCCAGCGCCAGTCCGCCACGACCTCGAAGCCGGGCGGCTGCAGGAACAGCAGCCGGTCCGCGCGCGCCCACAGGGCCGGGTAGTCGCGGGCGAGTGCGGCGTTGCACCAGCGGCGCCAGGTGGCGTCGGGGTCCTCGTCGCGTTCCAGGGCGTTGACCGGTGTGGCCAGCGCGGCGTCGTCCTCGGCGGTTGTGCCGATGAACCAGCCTTCCAGGATCACCAGGCGGATGCCGGCGACCCGCGGCCAGTCGCTGCGCGTGCAGCGCCGGTCGGCGAGCTTGTCGAAGCGCGGCAGGTCGGCCGAGCCGGTGGCGCGCAGCGCGTCCAGGGTGGCGAACGCGAGCGCCAGGTCGTGCGTGCCGGGCGGGCCGCGCGTGGCGAGCAGCGGGTGCACGTCGCGGGCCAAGGCCTGGCGCGCGTCGTGGTCGAGGTAGACGTCGTCGATCGACAGCACCGCGGTGGGCAGGCCGCGTGCGGCGGCTGCCCGCGCCAGCTGCGCGGCCAGCGTCGACTTGCCGGAGCCCTGGACGCCGCTGATCGCGAACACCCGCGCGCCGGACGCGATCACCTCGGCCAGCACGGCGGCCATCATGGCATCGCCGAAACCGCCGCGCGGGTGCAAGGGCGTCTGCATCCGTGCACGATAGCGCGGCGCCGGCGCGTGCCGCGCGCGTGCCGTCCATGTGGAGTCCTGCCGTGATGACCGACCTGTACGCCGAAGCCCTGGCCACCTTCGACACGTTGTTCGACGAGGCGCGCGATGCCGGCGAGCCCGACCGCACCGCGATGACCCTGGCCACCGCCACGCCCGACGGCCGACCCTCGGCGCGCACCGTGCTGCTGAAGGCGCACGACGCGCGCGGCTTCGTGTTCTACACCCATCTCGACGGCCGCAAGGGCCGCGAACTGAAGTCCAACCCGCGCGCCGCGCTGCTGTTCCATTGGCCGCGGGTCCGCCAGGGCGTGCAGGTGCGCATCGAGGGGCCAGTGGCGATCATCGACGAGGCCGAGGCCGACGCGTATTTCGCCACGCGGGCGCGCGGCAGCCAGCTTGGCGCCTGGGCGTCGCTGCAGTCGGAGACGCTGGCCGCGCGCGAGGACTTCGAGCGCCGCCTGGCGGACTATGCGCAGCAGTTCGACGGCCGCGACGTGCCGCGCCCGCCGCGCTGGAACGGCCTGCGCGTGCGCGCCGACCGCATCGAGTTCTGGTACGGCGCCGACTACCGCCTGCACGAACGCTGGCTGTACGAATGCGACCACGCCGGCGACTGCAGCAAACGGATGCTGTACCCGTGAGCGAAGCGGGGGCCACGCATGGGCCGCGGCGGATCGTCTGCCTGACCGAGGAGCCCACCGAGACCCTGTACGCGCTTGGCGAGCAGGACCGCATCGTCGGCATCAGCGGTTTCACGGTGCGGCCGCCCGAGGCGCGCCGGGAAAAGCCGAAGGTGAGCGCGTTCACCAGCGCGAAGATCGGCGCGATCCTGGCGTTGCGCCCGGACATGGCGATCGGCTTTTCCGACATCCAGGCCGACATCGCCGCCGAGCTGGTGCGCAACGGCGTGGAGGTGTGGATCAGCAACCACCGCAGCGTGGATGGCATCGTCGACTACGTGCGCCGGCTGGGTGCGCTGGTCGGCGTGGCCGCGCGCGCCAATGCCTATGCCGATGACCTGCGACGCGGTCTGGACGAGGTCGCGGCGCTGGCGGCCGCGCTCCCGCGCCGGCCGCGCGTGTATTTCGAGGAGTGGGACGACCCGCCGATCACCGGCATCCGCTGGGTCGCCGAACTGCTGCGGATCGCCGGCGGCGACGACGTGTTCCCGGAGCTTGCCGCCGAGCCGCTGGCGAAGCAGCGCATCCTCGCCGACGCCGGTGAAGTGGTGCGCCGCGCGCCGGACATCATCATCGGCTCGTGGTGCGGCAAGAAATTCCGCCCCGACAAGGTGGCCGCGCGGCCGGGCTGGGACGCGATCCCGGCGGTCCGCGACGGCGAGCTGCACGAGGTCAAGTCGCCGCTGATCCTGCAGCCGGGGCCGGCGGCGCTGACCGACGGCGTGCGCGCGCTGGCCGCGATCGTGCACGGCTGGTCGCAGCGCGAACGCGCGCGCGGCCGGGGCTGACGCGCGCCGCGCGCTCTGCGATGATCCGCCACCCCCGAGGAGAACCGACATGAACCAGGCCGCCATGCACGATGCCGCCCGCCTCCTGCTGCGCATCGCGCTCGGCGTGCTGGTGCTGCTGCACGGCGTCGCCAAGCTGCGCGGCGGCATGTCCGGGATCGAGCGCCTGGTCGAGGCCAACGGCCTGCCGGGCGTGCTGGCCTACGGTGTGCTGGTCGGCGAGGTGCTGGCGCCACTGATGCTGCTGCTCGGCTTCCATGCACGCCTCGGCGCGGCGCTGGTCGCCATCAACATGCTGTTCGCCGTCGTACTGGCGCACATGGGCCAGCTCGGCCAGTTCAACGGCGAGGGCGGCTGGGCGCTGGAACTGCAGGGCATGTTCCTCGCCACGGCGGTCGCGATCATGCTGCTGGGGCCCGGCCGCTACAGCCTCAACCAGCGCTGAGCGCGTCGCTCAGGGCAGGATGTCGCGGCTGAAGCGCAGCGTCATCGGCGCGGCACCCGCGGCCTCCACGTTGATGTCGAAGCTGAGCGTCTCCGGCGGCTTCACACGCAGGGTGCCGACATAGTCGATGTAGCCGTCGCTGCGCACTTCGCGCAGCGCGATCGGCTGGCCGCGGCCGAGCAGGTCGCTGGCCCTTGCTTCCACGCGCGCCGGGAGCGACGCCTCGTCCGGGCCCGCGCGCAGGCTGATCACCAGCACCATGCCGGCGGCCTCGCGGTCGATGCCGTAGGTGCGCGCCATCGCCGCGCCCACGACGCCAGCAGGCACCAGGCTGGCACGCAGCACGCGGTCGCCGTCGCGGAGTTCGGCCGGCGGTTCGACCGCATTCGGCGGCGGTGACGGCGCGGGGCCGTTGCCGCAGGCGGCCAGCGTGACTACCAGGGCAAGGCCGAACAGGGCGGATCGGCGGCGCGGGGCGATCGTGTGCTCAGTCATTGGCGGCGGACAGTTCGCGGCCACGCACGGTGGCGCGGTCGATGGCGGCGGCCACCAGCGGGCGCAGCCCGCCGGATTCGAAGGTCTCGACTGCTGCCTGGGTGGTGCCGCCGGGTGACGTGACGCGATGCCGCAGCTCGGCCGGTGCCTCTCCGGACTCGGCCAGCATGCGCGCCGCGCCGAGGATGGTCTGCAGCACGAGGGTGCGGGCGGCGTCTGCGGGCAGGCCTTGCGCGCGCGCGGCATCTTCCATGGCTTCGGCGAGCAGGAAGACATAGGCCGGGCCGCTGCCCGAAACCGCGGTGACCGCGTCCATCAGCACTTCGTCGTCGATCCACACCGTGGCGCCGGCGCTGGCCAGCAGCGTTTCGGCACGCGCGCGGCCGTCGCCATCGACATGGCGGTTGGCATGCAGTCCGCTCACGCCCGCGCCGAGCAGCGCGGGGGTGTTGGGCATGGCGCGGACCACGGCGGCGCTGCCACCCAGCCAGCGGTCGAGTTGTGCCGCGGTGATGCCGGCGGCAATCGAGATCGCGAGCGGCCGAGCGTCGCGCGCGGTGGCGGCCAGCTCCTCGCAGATTCCGCGCATCACCTGCGGCTTGACCGCCAGCAGCCAGGTGTCGGCGCCCGCCACCGCATCGCGTGCGTGTTCGAACACCTGCACGCCGAAGTCGCGCGACAGCGCGTCGCGCAGCGCCGCGACCGGTTCGGCGACACGGATGCGCACGGGATCCACGCCGCGCGCGACCAGGCCACCGACCAGGCTGCGCGCCATGTTGCCGCCGCCGACGAAGGCGGTGATGCCGGTGTCGGCGGGAGCGGATGGCTGGGCGGGCATGGCGGCGGTCTCGGATGCGAGCGATGGCGGCATTGTCGCCGAGGGCGGTCTCAGGCGCGCGCGCCGAACAGCGCGGTACCGACGCGGACCATGGTCGCGCCCTCGGCGATCGCCTCCGGAAAATCCGCGCTCATGCCCATCGACAGCGTGTCCACCCCGGCATGACGGGCGGCCAGCGCGTCGAACAGTCCACGCATCGCGGCGAACGCGGCGCGGCGCCCGGCTTCGTCCGCGCGCGGTGCCGGGATCGCCATCAGCCCACGCAGTGCGAGCGTGGGACGGGCCGCGATCGCGTCGGCCAGCGCGGGCACGTCACCCGGCGCGCAGCCGTGCTTGCTGTCCTCGTCGTCGATGTTCACCTGCACCAGTACCGCCAGCGGCGCGCGGTCGGCGGGACGCGCCGCGGCCAGCGCAAGGACCAGCTTGAGGCGGTCCACCGACTGCACCCAGTCGAACAGCACGGCGGCCTGCGCGGCCTTGTTGGACTGCAGGTGGCCGATGAGATGCCATTCCAGTCCGGCGCCTGCGAGCGCCGCGATCTTTGTCGCGGCCTCCTGCACGTAGTTCTCGCCAAACGCGCGCGCGGCACCCGGCCGCGCCCGCGCCCAGTCGTCGGCCAGCGCCGCCAACTCGCCGGCGTTGCGGGTCTTGCCCACCGCGACCAGCCGCGCGTCTGGCCTGCGGGCGTCGCGGGAGGCGTTTTCAATGTCGCGCAATACGCGCTCGAGCCGTCCGGATGACATCGGTCCGCCTCCCTGGCCACCGTGGATTTGTGACGCGGATACGAGGCTATACTGCCTGCGGGGAGTAGTCTGGCGCCAGCCGCGGGGTGGCGTGGCCACTCGATTTGTCTACTGATGCAATGCCGCTGGGGAGCATGCATGGATATCGCTGAACTGCTGGCATTCTCGGTCAAGAACAAGGCGTCCGACCTGCACCTGTCCGCGGGCCTGCCGCCGATGATCCGCGTCGACGGCGACGTCCGCCGGATCAACATCCCGGCGCTGGACCACAAGCAGGTCCATTCGCTGGTGTACGACATCATGTCGGACAAGCAGCGCCGCGATTACGAGGAATTCCTCGAGGTCGACTTCTCGTTCGAGATTCCCGGCCTGGCGCGCTTCCGCGTCAACGCCTTCAACCAGAACCGCGGCGCGGGCGCGGTGTTCCGCACGGTGCCGTCCGAGGTGCTGACGCTCGAGGACCTCGGCACGCCGCGGATCTTCAAGGAGCTGATCGACCAGCCGCAGGGCCTGATCCTGGTCACCGGCCCCACGGGCTCCGGCAAGTCGACCACGCTCGCCGCGATGGTCGACCACATCAACAAGACCGAGTACGGGCACCTCCTCACCATCGAGGACCCGATCGAGTTCGTGCACACCGCGCAGAAGTGCCTGATCAACCAGCGCGAAGTGCACCGCGACACCCACGGCTTCAACGAGGCGCTGCGCTCGGCGCTGCGCGAGGACCCGGACTACATCCTGGTCGGCGAGCTGCGTGACCTCGAGACCATCCGCCTGGCGCTGACCGCCGCGGAAACCGGGCATCTGGTGTTCGGTACCCTGCACACCAGCTCGGCGGCCAAGACCATCGACCGCATCATCGACGTGTTCCCCGCTGGCGAGAAGCCGATGGTGCGCTCGATGCTGTCGGAGTCGCTGCGCGCGGTGATCTCGCAGGCGCTGCTGAAGAAGGTGGGCGGCGGGCGCACCGCGGCCTGGGAAATCATGGTCGGCATTCCCGCCATCCGCAACCTGATCCGCGAGGACAAGGTCGCGCAGATGTATTCAGCCATCCAGACCGGGCAGCAGCACGGCATGATGACCCTCGACCAGCATCTCCAGGACCTGGTGAAGCGCGGCATGGTCACGCGGCCGCAGGCCCGTGACTACGCCAAGGACAAGCGGCTGTTCGAGTAACCGGAGCACCACATGAGCGCCATCGATTTCACCTCGTTCCTCAAGCTGATGGCCCACCAGAAGGCCTCGGACCTGTTCATCACCGCCGGCATGCCGCCGTCGATGAAGGTCCACGGCAAGATCTCGCCCATCACCCAGAACCCGCTCACGCCGCAGCAGGCGCGCGACCTGGTGCTCAACGTCATGTCGCCGCCGCAGCGCGAGGAGTTCGAGCGCACGCACGAATGCAACTTCGCCATCGGTGTCTCGGGCGTGGGCCGTTTCCGCGTGTCGTGCTTCTACCAGCGCAACCAGGTCGGCATGGTGCTGCGCCGCATCGAGACCAGGATCCCGACCGTCGAGGAGCTCAACCTCCCGCCGATCATCAAGACCCTGGCGATGACCAAGCGCGGCATCATCCTGTTCGTGGGCGCCACCGGCACCGGCAAGTCGACGTCGCTGGCGGCGATGATCGGCTACCGCAACCAGAACTCCACCGGGCACATCATCACCATCGAGGACCCGATCGAATTCGTGCACAAGCACGAGGGTTGCATCATCACCCAGCGCGAGGTCGGCATCGACACCGACAGCTGGGAGAACGCGCTCAAGAACACCCTGCGCCAGGCGCCCGATGTGATCATGATCGGCGAGGTGCGTACCCGCGAGGGCATGGACCACGCCATTTCGTTCGCTGAAACCGGCCACCTGGTGCTGTGCACGCTGCACGCCAACAACGCCAACCAGGCGATGGACCGCATCATCAACTTCTTCCCGGAGGACCGTCGCGGCCAGCTGCTGATGGACCTGTCGCTGAACCTCAAGGGCGTGGTGGCGCAGCAGCTGATCCCCACGCCGGACGGCAAGGGGCGGCGCGTGGCGATGGAAATCATGCTCGGCACGCCGCTCGTGCAGGACTACATCCGCGACGGCGAGATCCACAAGCTCAAGGAAGTGATGAAGGAGTCGACCAACCTCGGCATGAAGACCTTCGACCAGGCGCTGTTCGAGCTTTACCAGGCCGGCGAGATCTCCTACGAGGATGCGCTGCGCTACGCCGACTCCGCCAACGAGGTGCGCCTGCGCATCAAGCTGGCGCAGGGCGGTGATGCGCGCACGTTGTCGCAGGGGCTGGACGGCGTCGAGGTGGCCGAGGTGCGTTGAAACGCTGCATTTCACGTGTTCCGCGAAGGGCGCCTGGTGGCGCCCTTCACGTTTGCGCCCTTTTTACCTTCCACCGGCGACAATGACCGGCCGTTCCAACACCCGGAGATCCCCATGGCTTTCACCCTGCCGAAGTTGCCCTACGCCTACGACGCGCTCGAGCCGCACATCGACGCGCAGACGATGGAAATCCACCACACCAAGCATCACCAGACCTACATCAACAACGCCAACGCCGCCCTCGAGGGCACCGAGTGGGCCGACAAGAGTGCCGAAGAGATCATCGCCAACCTCGACAAGCTGCCCGAGGACAAGCGCGTGCCGCTGCGCAACAACGCCGGTGGCCACGCCAACCACTCGCTGTTCTGGACGGTGATGTCGCATGAGGGTGGCGGCAACCCGGTAGGCGAGGTGGCCAAGCGCATCGACAGCGACCTTGGTGGCTTCGACGCGTTCAAGGAAGCCTTCACCAAGGCGGCGCTGACGCGCTTCGGCAGCGGCTGGGCGTGGCTGTCCACCGACAAGGCCGGCAAGCTGCTGGTGGAAAGCAGCGCCAACCAGGACAGCCCGCTCATGAAGGGCATCGGTTCGGGCAACACCCCGATCCTCGGCCTGGACGTGTGGGAACATGCGTACTACCTGAAGTACCAGAACCGCCGCCCGGACTACATCGGCGCGTTCTACAACGTGGTCGACTGGAACGAAGTCGAGCGCCGTTACCAGGAAGCCATCGCGGGCTGAGTAGCGCACGCTTCCCCGGCAGTGCCGGGGATAGTGGTTCCGAACTCGAAGACCCCGCAGCGATGCGGGGTTTTTCTTGTTTGGCCTCACGGCCACTCTGGTGCTCTTCGCGCGTCGCTGGTTCCGGAGAGCACACGCACGGGATCGCGGGCAGTGGCTTTGCTCCTCAAACCACCGCGAAGTGCGGCGTACCGGGTGCCAAGGCCCTTGAGGGCGAAGTCAAGGAGGAGGCGATGGCCGCAAGGCCATCGCCGGGGGACATGAGTCCTCAAGGGCCTTGGCACCCGGCGCCCGTATCAGCGCCGCGCTTTTTCTCCAATGTGAGGAGAATCAGGACACGTGCTGATGACGCCCGGGCACACCCGGGGTTGCGTCGTGGAGCCGCGCTGGCGAGGATTGCGGCGACACCCCTCGAGGACCGCGCCGACGATGGATATCGCAGACCGCCGCATTGCCACCGTGCACTTCACGCTGACCGACGCGGCCAGCGGCCAGGCGATCACCAGCACGCGCGGCCACGAGCCGCTGACCTACATGCATGGCAGCGGCGGCATCGCGCGCGGGCTCGAACAGGCGCTGGAAGGACGCAAGGCCGGCGACCGGTTCGAGGTGGTGGTGGCGCCGGAGGACGGTTTCGGCCAACGCCATGACGCGCTGGTGCAGACCCTGCCGCGCGCGATGTGGCGCGCCCCGTCGGAGCCCACGGTCGGCGACAAGCTCGAGACCACCACCGCCAGCGGACCGCTCGAAGTGGTGGTGACCGCGGTGTCCGCTGACGGCATCACCGTCGACGGCAACCACCCGCTGGCCGGACGTGCGTTCCGCGCCGAAGTCGAAGTGCTTTCGGTGCGCGTGCCGACCCCGGACGAGGTGCAATTCGGCCTCGGCTGACATAAGCGCGCCCGGGCGGCCCCGAGCGGCAGCGAACGCTCAGGGACCGCAGTCGGTGCACGCCCCTGGGCGGGCGTCGGCCTCGACCGTCGCCTCGCCCCTGTTGTCGTGGAATTCGCGCACCGGCCCATCACCGATGCGCACGTCCGGCCAGCGCCGCGGCTGGGGGGCGATGCGCCCGGCGAGGAGGTCGGCGCGCAGCTGGCGGCGGCCGGCGCGCCCGCCATCGGCTTGCTGCCACAGGCCCAGGCTGCCGGTCACGCGCCAGGCGCCATCGGCACCGGGCGTGGCGTGCGTGCAGTCGCCGCCCATGTCCTCGCGCATCACGCACAACAAGGTTTCGCGCGTGCCGTCGCCGTCCAGGTCCGGGGTGAGCAGGATGCAGTCCGAGCCCTCGCGCAGGCAGTCCCCGGCACCGAGGCGTCCAGCGGCCAAGGCCTGCCACCAGCCGTCGTCGGGTGCCACGGCGCTGCCCGCCAGTTGCAGGTCTGCGCGGAGCGCCTCGGCGTCGCGCTTGCGGTTGTCGTCACCCGGCTCGAACCCGCCCCAGCGTGATGGCCGGGCCAGCACCCGCTCGAGCTCCGCGAGGCGCGCGGGCTCGGTCGTGAATGCGGGATTGCCACGCAGCGACAGGGTCGCCAGGTAGCCGCGGCGCCCGCTGTCGAACCGCAGCCAGGCCAGGTCGAAGTCGTCGGGCGCGGTGCGCCCATCGGCCAGGCGCTGCATCTGGCTGGCCACGCCGATGCGCTGGCCGTCGATCACCGGCGAATTCGCCAGCACCACCAGCGCCACCACCACCCAGGACATCACCCGGTTCACGCCGCGCACCGGCCCGAGCCAGTGGCCGCGCCCGCGCAGCGCGGCGAACGCGTAGCCGAACGCATGCGCCGCCACCACGGCCACCAGCAGCACTGCCCACACGCGCGCGCTGGTCCAGCCGTGTTGCGCGATGCGCAGCCACAGGGCGTAGAGCGCGAGCACGGCGTACAGCGGCAGCACCAGCAGGCCGGCGTCGACCACGCGGCGCAGCCAGGCCGGGTAGGGCGGCGTGCCCTCGCCGTCCTGGAACACGGCATTGGTGAACACCACCAGCAGCGCGACCACGCTGACCAGGATCGTTGCCGCCGACGCCCGCTCCCACAGCGGCGCCAGCCCGGTGAACGGCAGGCTCACCACGAACAGCACGGCGATGAAGGCGAGCAGCGGCAGCAGGCCGGTGAAGATCGCGAAGAGCACCTGGCGCGCCACCTGCACCGCCCGCGCCTGGGTGCGGCCGATGAGCACGCCGAGGCCGGCCATGGCACCGGTGGCGAGATAGACGAACGCGTCCTCGCGGAACAGTTCGCGGAAGAACGTGATCTTGACCAGCGCGAACAGCGCCGCCCACAGGTACAGCACCGCCCAGCAGATGGCGGTGAACAGCGCGGCCAGCGCCAGGGTCAGCGCGTTCTGCCAGGCGTGTTCGACCAGCGCCGGGTAGGCCGCGCGCCAGTGGCCGTCCACCAGCCGGCACTGCAGCCAGGGGAGGATCACGAACAGGCCGATGGCCAGGGACACGCCGAACGGGCCCAGCACCTCGGAGGCGCGGATGCCGGGCCCCCCGGTGGCGTTCCAGGCGGCCCAGGTGGCCAGCGCGGCGACCACCAGCAGGGTCGCGACCGCGTGCTGCCAGAACCGCGCGTCGCGCAGGCGCCGCACGCTGAGCGCCATCACGGTCGGCACGGCGAGCACCAGCGTGTACCAGCAGACACGCCCGCCGAGGGCGTTGAACGGCCACCAGCCGGCGGCGTCGCCCTTCTGCGCCAGGTACATCAGGCCGCCCTGCAGCACGGCCAGCAGCACGATGAACGCGCGCTCGTTCCTGGGCAGCGGGGTGTCCACGGTCATCGGCTTGCATCCTGCGGTCGTCGGGCCCGGCGAGTATGCCTGCGCGGCTGGGGCGGGCGCGCCCGCCACTGGCTAGAATGGCGGCATGACCATGTCCCCGCTCGCCAACCAGCTGCTGGTCGCGCTGCCCGCGTTGTCCGATCCGCATTTCGCGCGCAGCGTCGCGCTGGTGTGCCAGCACGATGCCCAGGGTGCGATGGGCATCGTGGTCAATCGCGTGTCCGACTACGCGCTGGGCGACGTGTTCTCGCAGATGGGCATCGCCTGCGCCGACGAGGCGCTGTGCGCGGTTCCGGTGCTTGCCGGTGGCCCGGTGCATCCCGAGCGCGGATTCGTCGTGCACGACGGCGACCGCGGCTGGGATTCCAGCCTCGCGATCGCGGACGGCCTGTTCGTCACCACGTCGCGCGACGTGCTCGAGGCGATGGCCGTCGGCGAAGGCCCGGCAAACGTGGCGATGGCGCTGGGCTGCGCGGGCTGGGGCGCCGGGCAGCTGGAGCACGAGCTCACCGAAAACAGCTGGCTGACCGTGCCCGCCGATGCCGCGCTGCTGTTCGAAGAGCCGCTGGAGTCGCGCTGGCAGGCCGCCGCGGGCCGCATCGGCGTCGACATGGCGCGCATGGCGGACTACGCCGGTCACGCCTGATGGGCACGATCCGCAGCGACGGCACCGTACTCGGCTTCGACGTCGGCTCGCGCCGCATCGGGGTGGCCGTGG
This sequence comes from Luteimonas sp. MC1825, assembly GCF_014764385.1. NCBI lineage: Bacteria > Pseudomonadati > Pseudomonadota > Gammaproteobacteria > Lysobacterales > Lysobacteraceae > Luteimonas > Luteimonas sp. MC1825. The sequence goes on from NZ_CP061714.1 coordinate 647,327, forward strand.
GCAGCGCATTCGGCCACGGCGCACGCGCGCTGGAAGTGGTGGACGTGCATGGCGACGCGGTCGACTGGTCGGCGATCGACCGGATCAGGAAGGAATGGGGGCCCGATGGCTGCGTGGTTGGCGATCCGCTGACCCTCGAGGGCGGCGACCAGCCGATCCGTGCGCGCGCACATGCGTTCGCGCGCGCGCTGGCGGTGCGCTACGGAATCCCGGTGGTGCTGGTCGACGAACGCTCGAGCTCGATCGAGGCGGCGCAACGCTTCGCGCTCGACCGCGCCGAAGGCCGCCGGCGCCGGCGCGATGCCGCGGCGCTGGATGCGGTGGCCGCCGCGGTGATCATCGAACGCTGGCTGGCGGCGCCGCAGGACGCGGTGGCGGTGACGCCATGACCGGCTCGCCGCAGCCGGCCGCGACGCGCGCACTGCCGATGCAGACGCACGACGATGGCCGCCTGCGCCACCTGCTGACCCTTGAAGGGCTGCCGCGCGCGACGCTGGTGGCGCTGCTGGATCGTGCCCAGGCGTTCGTCGACGGCCAGGGCGCGGCGGATCCGCGCGCGCTTGCCGGCAGCGCGGTGTGCACGCTGTTCTTCGAGCCGTCCACGCGCACGCGGCTGTCGTTCCAGCGCGCCGCGCAGCGCCTGGCCGCCGACGTGCTCGATTTCGACGCCTCCACCTCGTCGACCAGCAAGGGCGAGACCGCGCTCGACACGCTGCGCAACATCGAGGCGATGGGCGTGCGCGGCTTCATCGTGCGCCACCACGCCGATGGTGCCGCGGCCGCGCTGGCAACCGCCGCGCAGCCCGGCACCGCGGTGGTCAACGCCGGCGATGGCCGCAGAGCGCATCCCACCCAGGGCCTCCTCGACATGCTGACCCTGCGCCAGGCCAAGGGCGCCGACTTCGCGCGGCTCAAGGTGGCGATCGTCGGCGACATCAGGCACTCGCGCGTCGCGCGCTCCGACTTGCACGCGCTGCGCACGCTGGGCATCGGCGAGATCCGTGCCTGCGGCCCGCGCGCGTTGCTGCCCGATGACGACACGCTTGCCGGTTGCATGGTCGGAGATGACTTCGACGCGGCGCTCGACGGCGTGGACGCGGTGATGATGCTGCGCCTGCAGCGCGAACGCATGGTGGAAGGCCTGGTGCCGTCGCTGGAGGCCTACCACCGCGACTTCGGCCTGACCCACGCACGCCTGCTGCGCGCCGCGCCGGATGCCGTGGTGCTGCATCCAGGACCCATGAACCGCGGCGTGGAGATCGACGACGCCGTCGCCGATGGCGCGCAGTCGCTGATCCTGCGCCAGGTGTCCAACGGCGTCGCCGTGCGCATGGCGGTGCTGGAAGCGCTGCTCGCCTGAGCGGAGCCGCGCCTCAGCGCAGCAGGATCACCGTCGCCAGGCCGAGGAAGCTGAAGAATCCCATCACGTCGGTGACCGCGGTGACCACCACGCCACCGGCCACCGCCGGGTCGATGTTGGCGCGCTTCATGGCCAGCGGGACCAGCACGCCGGCCAATGCCGCGGCGCAGAAGTTGATGACCAGCGCGACCGCGATGACCACGCCCAGCAGCCAGTCGTGGAACCACGCGAACGCCACCAGTCCCACGAACGAGCCGATCAGCAGGCCGTTGATCAGGGCCACGCGCAGCTCCTTCCACAGCAGCACGCGCGCGTTGCTCGCGCCCACCTGGCCAAGCGCCAGGCCGCGCACGATCAGCGTCAGCACCTGCATGGCGGCGTTGCCGCCGATGCCGGCGACGATGGGCATCAGCACCGCCAGCGCCACGATCCGCTCGATGGTGCCCTCGAAGCGCCCGATCACCCAGGCGGCGAGGAACGCGGTGGCCAGGTTGACCGTGAGCCACACGATGCGCCCGCGCACCGCGCGCCGCACCGGCGAGAACAGGTCCTCGTCCTCGTCCAGGCCGGCGGCGCCGAGCGCCTGGTGCTCCGCCTGCTCGCGGATGATGTCGACCACGTCGTCGATGGTGATGCGGCCGAGCAGCACGTTGCCTTCGTCGACCACCGGCGCCGACACCCAGTCGTGGTCGGAAAACTGGCGCGCCACCGACTCGGCCGACGCGTCGACGTGGATCGCGGTCAGTTCGTCGTCGATCAGGCGGTTGATCGGGCTCGCCGGCTCGTGCGTCACCAGGTCCTGCAGCGCCACCCAGCCGATCAGCTGGTGGCGGCGGTTGACCACGTACAGGTGGTCGGTGTGCTCGGGCAGTTCGCCGCGCAGGCGCAGGAAACGCAGCACCACGTCCACCGTGGTGTCGGCGCGCACCGTGACCACATCCGGATTCATCAGCCGGCCGGCGGTGTCCTCGGGATACGACAGCACCTGCTCCAGGCGCTCGCGGTTCTCGCGGTCCATCGACTTGAGGACTTCCTCGATGACCGTGGCGGGCAGGTCGCCCACCAGGTCGGCGAGGTCGTCGATGTCGAGGTCTTCGACCGCGGCCACGATCTCGTCGGTGTCCATGTCGGCGAGCAGGCTTTCGCGCACCTCGTCGCCCACGTGCACCAGCACCTCGCCGTCGTCCTCGGGATCGACCAGGCCCCAGACCACCATGCGGCGGCCGGGTGGCAGGGATTCGAGGAGGTTGCCGATCTCGGCCGGGGCCAGCGTGTTGACCAGCCGCCGCACCGGGCCCAGGCGGCCGCTGTCGATGGCGTCCGACAGCAGGCGCAGCTGGCGCGCGGTCTTGTCGTGGCGGACGGCTTCGGCCATGGCGGGCTTCCGGGGAGCGTCGCGCGACGTGATGCGCGACAGGATCAGGCGTTCATGCGCGCATTATCGCCCGCATGCACCGCTGTTGCCCACCGCCGTGTGCGCGTTATCCGCGCGTGTGGCGCAAACGACCGGCCGCGCGCCGTGCCAGCCCCGCCAGCCGCCCGATGGTGGACTGGTCCAGCCTGGCCTGCAGGCCCTCGAGTTCGCGGTACAGGCGCAGGTTGTGCTGGTCGCGCCGCGCGAGGAGTTCATGCAGCGCGGCGACGTCATCGGCATCGAGTACGTGGCCCGGCTGCAGGTGCGCCGGCAGTGGCCGGTCCACGTAGACCGTGGAATGCCGCGGCGCGGTTTGGCCGGCATGGCGTTCGCGGGTATAGAAGTACAGCGCCACCGATTTACGCGACAGGTCGGAGCGACCGGCGGGCAGGTGGATTTCGGGGAAGCCGTGCCAGCTGTGCTCGGTGGTTTCGAAGATCACGCAGCGGTTGAACAGCGGCAGCACCGACGCGACCTCGTTGTTCGCCGGATCGCGCGGATCGCGGTGCAGTTCAAGCGCGCCACCCCAGTCGGCCTGCCACGCGTGGTTGAGGTAGACGATGAGGTTGAGCCGCCGGTGCCAGCCGGTCGCTGGGTGGTGGTTGAAGTCGACGTGGACGTCGAGGCTCTGGCCGTCGCGGTTGTCGTGGCTGCCGCCGCCGAAGTAGTCGCGGTCGTACAGCAGGCCGGGGATGCCGGTCATGCGGCCGACCAGGTCCAGGAACGCGGGCGACTGCACGCAGTCGTCCAGCGCCCGCCAGGCGTCGCCCAGCCCGCGGATGCCTTCGACCACGGACTTGCCGCCCGCCTCGCCGTGCTCGTTGCGGTGGTCTCCGCGCGCGAAGGCGGGAAACTCGCGCAGCAGCGCGTTGGCGAACGCGTCGTCGAAGAAGCCATCGATCACGCAATGGGCGAACGGCCGCGCCGAGGTGAAGCGCGCGCGCACCGCATCCGCCGCAGCGGCGACGTCGGGCGCAACGAGCGGGAGCGCGGACGCGTCGCTCACGTGCCGGCCTCGCACTGCCGCAGCCAGCGGGCGATGCCGGCGCGGTTGCGGGCGCGCAGCAGCGCCGGCGCGCGCTGCAGCAGTTCGCCTAGGTGGTGCGCGCGCACCGCGCGGCGGACTTCGAGCAGCGTGCCCGGATGCAGGCTGAACTCCTCGAGCCCGAGGGCGAGCAGCAGCGGGGTGAACATCGCATCGCCCGCCATCTCCCCGCACACCGCCACCGGTGTGTCGTGCGCGCGCGCGGTGGCGATCACCGCCTGCAGCAGCTGCAGCACCGCGGGGTGCAGCGGACTGTGCAGCGCGTCGAGTGCGTCATTGCCGCGGTCGGCGGCAAGCAGGTACTGCACCAGGTCGTTGGTGCCGATGGAGATGAAGTCCAGCTTGTCGATCAGCGACGGCAGCGCGAGCGCCGCGGCCGGGACCTCGATCATCGCGCCGAGCGCGATGTTCTCGGCCACCACATGGCCTTCGCGTCGCAGCCGCAGCGTTGCCTGGCGCACCGCGCGGCGCACCGCGATCACCTCTTCGCGGCACGTCACCATCGGCACCAGGATGCGCAGCGGGCCGTAGGCGGATGCGCGCAGGATCGCGCGCAGCTGCGTCTCCATCACATCGGGCCGGCGCAGGGCCAGGCGCACGCCGCGCACGCCCATGGCCGGGTTGGGCTCGTTGACCAGGGCCAGTCCGCTGCGGTCGGCCTTGTCGGCGCCGACATCGAGCGTGCGGATGGTGACCATGCGCCCGGTCATGCCGAGCACGAGGTCGCGGTAGGCGAGGAACTGCTCGTCCTCGTCGGGAAGTTCGTTGCGCTGCAGGAACAGGAACTCGGTGCGGTACAGGCCCACCCCCGCCGCGCCGAGCGCATGCGCCTCGGCCACGTCCTCGCGCGATTCGGCGTTGGCGAACAGGCGCACATCCATGCCGTCGCGGGTGCGCGTGGGCTCGCGGCGCAGGCGGTGCAGCTGGCGGCGTTCGCGCTGGCCCTCGCGCACGCGGGCGCGGTGCGCGAGCAGGTCGTCGCCATCGGGGTCGACGATGACCAGCCCGGTGCTGCCGTCGATCAGCAGCACGTCGCCGTCGTTGACCTGGCCGAGCGCGTGCGCGGCGCCGACCACCAGCGGCAGGTGCAGGCTGCGCGCGAGGATGGCGCTGTGCGACAGCGTGCTGCCCCCGGAGGTGACGATGCCGAGCACGCCCTGCGACTGCAGGCGCGCGACTTCCGACGGCGCCAGCGCGTCGCTGACCAGGATTTCGCCAGCCACGCCCTCGACGGTGGCATCGTGCTGGTGCAGCACGGCGTGCACGCGGCGGATGACGTGGTCGATGTCCTCGATGCGGCTGCGGAAGTAGGGGTCGTCCATGCCTTCGAACACCGCGGCCAGGCGGTCGCGTTGCAGGCGCAGGGCATAGTCGGCGCCGTACAGCCCCTTCGCGATCAGGTCGTCGAGGCCCTGCAGCAGTTCCGGGTCGTCGAGCAGCAGCCCGTGCAGGTCGAGGAACTCGCCCACCTCCTGGGCCAGCGCGCCGTGCAGCCGCGAGCGCATCATGCGCAATTCCTCGCGCACGGCATCCAGCGCCTGGTGCAGGCGCGCGAGCTCGCCGGGCACGTCGGCCACGCCGATGTGCTCCTCCGCGACCACCAGCGCATGCGGCTGGCGCACCCGGGCTCGCCCGAGGGCATTGCCCCGCGATGCGCCGTGGCCGGGCAACTCCCTGCGCATCAGCTGTCCTCGTCGAAGCGCCGCTCGAACAGGGCGGCGACGTCGTCTGCCGCCGCCTCCTCGTCAACGCCATCGGTGCGCAGCAGCACGGCGGTGCCCGGCCCGGCGGCCAGCAGCATCACGCCCATGATGCTCTTGGCGTTCACCTCGCGGCCCTTCGCCGTGAGGGTGACGTTGCAGGCGTAGCCCGACAGCGCCTGCACCAGCTTGGCGGTGGCGCGGGCGTGCAGCCCGAGCTTGTTGGAAACCAGCAGTTCGCGCTCGATCATGGCTGCCTTGCCTCATGCGTCATCGTGGAGCACTCCATTGCGCGCGCCGGCGGCGGCCACCGCGGGCAGGTCGTCGAGCGTGAGCTCGGGATAGTTGAGCACGCGCAGCAGCATGGGCAGGCTGAGCGCGGAGATGCGCCGCACCGGCGTGCCCAGGCGCGCCAGGCGCGCGGCGAGGTTGCTTGGCGTGGCGCCATACAGGTCGGTCAGCACCAGCACGCCGTCCCCGCCGTCCGCCCGGCGCAGGGCCGCGCTCGCCTGTGGCAGCAGCGCATCCGGATCGCCCTCGAACGGCACCTCGAAGACCTCGACGCGCAATGGCAGCGTGCGCAACAGGGTGGTCGCCACCGCGGCGAGCGCGGTACCGATGCCTTCGTGGGTGACCAGGAGGATGCCGACTGTCATCGGCACAAATTAGCAGAGGCGGATGACCGTCAGGAAGCGCCGGCGCGCCGATCGATGTCCGGACGACTCAATCGAGCTCGCGGTGGTGGGTGGCGACCTCGTGCCAGCCCTGCGCGCGCGCGTGCGCGGCCATTGCCTCGGCGAGGTAGACCGAGCGGTGGCGGCCCCCGGTGCAGCCGAACGCGATGGTGACGTAGCTGCGCGTCGACGAACGCATGCGCGGCAGCCAGATGTCGAGGAAGTCGGAGACGTGCTTGCGGTACTCCAGCACGTCCGGCTGCGCCTCCAGGTACTCGCGCACGCCGTCGTCGCGCCCGGACAGGGGCCGCAGGCGGGCGTCCCAGTGCGGGTTGGGCAGGGCGCGTGCGTCGAACACGAAATCCGCGTCCTGCGGCACGCCGTGGCGGTAGGCGAAGGACTCGAACAGCAGCGACAGCGATGAATCCATCGCAAGCCCGAGCTCGGTGAGCACGCGCCGGCGCAGCTGGTGCACGTTGAGCTCGCTGGTGTCGATGATCACGTCGGCCTGCGTGCGCAGCGGCTTGAGCACCTGGCGCTCGAGCGAGATCGCGTCGTTCAGCGCCAGCCCCAGGCGGGTCAGCGGGTGGCGGCGGCGCGTGTCGGAGTAGCGCTTGAGCAGCACGTCGTTGCGGGTATCGAAGAACACCAGCCTGGGATCGAGGCCCATCGCGCCGACCGCCGACAGCCACTCCGGGAGGTTGGCGAGGTCGCCGCGGCTGCGCACGTCGATGCCCACCGCGAGCTTCTGCGAGGCGCGCTCGGGATGCGTGGCGCTGCGCACGAAATCGGGCAGCAGTTCGGCCGGGAGGTTGTCGACGCAGTAGAAATCGATGTCTTCGAACGTGTTGAGCGCGACCGTCTTGCCGCTGCCCGACATGCCGCTGACGATCAGCAGGGAGTGGCCGGCATCGCTCACGACGAACCCTCGAGGAACCTGGAATGGCGTGCGAGGAAGGCGACCGCAGGGTCGGCACCCTTCGCGCGCAGCATGTGGGTGCGGGTCGCCGCTTCGGTGAGCACCGCGAGGTTGCGGCCGGGCATGACGGGAAGGGTGATCATGGGGACATCGAGGTCGAGAACGCGGCGGAAGCCGAGGTCGCCGGTCAGGCGCACCATGCCACTGGGGTCGCGGACCTCGGCGGTGGATTCCGGGCGCGCCAGGTGCACCACCAGGCGCAGGTACTTGTTCCGCTTGACCGCGGTGTCGCCGAACATCTCGCGGATGTTGAGCACGCCCAGGCCGCGCAGTTCGAGCAGATCCTGCAGGAGTTCGGGACAGGTGCCGTCGAGCACGTCGGGCGCGATCTGTGCGAACTGCGGGGCATCGTCGGCCACCAGGCGATGGCCGCGGGTGACCAGCTCGAGCGCCAGCTCGCTCTTGCCGGTGCCCGACTCGCCCGTGATCAGCACGCCCACCGAATAGATCTCCATGAACACGCCATGCAGCGTGACCTGCGGCGCGAGCGCACCGGCCAAGTGGTACTGCAGCAGGTTCAGCAGTTCGTGCCCGCGGCGCGGCGACGACCACAGCGGAGTGGCGGACTCCTCGGCCATTTCACGCAGGTCCTGCGGACAGGACTGGTCCTTGCTCACCACCAGCGCCAGCGGCCGGTACTGCAGGATGCGCTGCAACGTCTCCCAGCGCATGCGCGAATCCAGCCCGTCCAGCCAGGCGAGCTCCTCCGAGCCGAGTATCTGCACCTTGTTGGGATAGATGATGTTGAGGTAGCCGGCAAGCGACGGGCGTCGCGCAACGGTGTCCACCGTTTCCAGCTGCCGCACCGCGCCTTCCTGGCCCGACAGCCAGCGCAGGCCCAGCCGCTCGCGCAGCTGCTCGAAAAGTTCACGCGCGGTGATCGCGGCATTCATGGCGTGGCAGGTCCGGCGACGGCGTCGCGCAGCAGCAGGCCACGCAACGCCGGCAGGTCGGGCGCGGCGCGCAGCGCGTCGCGGAAGCCGGCATCGGCGAAACGGGTGGCGAGTTCGGAGAGGGTATCGAGGTGCTGCTGCGCATTGCCGCCCGGCACACCCATGGCGAACACCAGGTCGACGGGCGCGCCGTCGGGCGCGCCGAAGTCCACGGGTGGCGAGAGCTTCAGGAACGCCGCGCTGGCCGCATGTGCGCCGCTGCGGCAGTGGGGGATGGCCACCCCGTGGCCGATCGCGGTGCTGCCGACCGCCTCGCGCCCGCGCAGGCCGGCGGCCAGCGCCTCGCTGGCCGCGGGATCGGCGCTGCACAGCAGGCGCGCGGCGGCTTCAAGCACCTGGTCGCGGGTGCCGGGCGCCGACAGCAGCACGATGCGCTCGGCGGCCAGCAGGTCGGTGTAAGGCATCCCCCCGGGCCCTCCCTGTGGCGGCGTCAGCCGACCTCGCCGTCACGCAGCGGATTGCCGCCACGGCGGTGCTGGTCGATGAGCTTCTTCTTTTCCTTTACCAGCATGCGGTCGAGCTTGTCGGCGAGGAGATCGATCGCGGCGTACATGTCGACCGCGCGGGCATCGGCGTGGAGCATCTTGCCGGACACCGAAACGGTGACCTCGGCGAGGTGGTCGGGCTTGTCGATGCTCAACTGGGTGCGCATTTCCAGCGGCGGATCGTAGAGCTTGGAGAGCCTCCCGAGCTTGGTCTCCACGTACTCGCGCAGGGCAGGTGTGACATCCATCTGCTGGCCATGGGTCTCGATACGCATCGGCAACCTCCTCGTTCGGTGGGAACCCAGCATCGCGCATGTCGACGGCGCGATGGTCATGGACAGGTTAACCCACGGCCGGTAGGCCGGAAAGGTTGCATCGCCGTTCAGGAGATGCGCACGCGCTCGTGCGATGACGCGATGTGCAGCGCCTCGCGGTACTTGGCCACGGTACGCCGGGCCACCGGCACGCCGCTGTCCTTCAGGCTTGCCGCCAGGCGCGCGTCGGACAGGGGCTTGCGCGGGTCCTCGGCATCCACCAGCTTGCGGATCATGTCCTGGATGGCGGTGCTGGACGCCTCGCCGCCGGAGCCGGTGTCGATGCCGGACGCAAAGAACGCGCGCAGCGGCAGGGTGCCGCGCGGCGTGTGCACGTACTTGCGCGAGACCGCGCGCGAGACCGTGGACTCGTGCATGCCGATCTGCGCCGCCACTTCGCGCAGGGTGAGCGGGCGCAATGCCTGCGCGCCGAATTCGAGGAAACCCGACTGCTCGCGCACCAGGCAGCGCACCACCTTGAGCAGGGTCTCGCCACGCGCCTCGATGTTCTTCAGGAGCCAGCGCGCTTCCTGCAGCCGCCCGCGCAGGTAGCCGGCATCGGCGCCGGCGGCGTGCTGCAGCATCTGCTCGTAGCCGCGGTGGATGGTCAGCCGCGAGTGGCTGCCGCCGGCCAGCACCACGCGCCACATGCCGTTGCGGCGGACGATGCTGCAGTCGGGCACCACGTAGGTGTCCTGCGGCATGCCGCCCACCTGCGCGCCGGGGCGCGGATCCAGGCTGCGGATGAGGTGCAGGACGGTGTCGGCCTCCGCCCCGTCGCATCCCAGCGCTTCCGCCAGTCCGGACACGCCGAGGCGGGGCAGGCGGTCGATCAGGCTGGACACGGCGCGGCGTGCGCCCGCCAGGCCGGGCGTGTCGGCGGGCAGGGCGGCCAGCTGCAGCAGCAGGCATTCGCCGAGGTCGCGTGCGCCCACGCCGGTGGGATCCATGCGCTGGACCTTGTCCAGCACGCAGGCGACCTCGGTTTCGCTGCAGTCAAGCTCGGGTGCGAGGCCCTCGGCGATCGCGGCCAGCGGCTCGCGCAGGTAGCCGTCATCATCGATGGCATCGACGATCGCCTCGCCGATCGCGACTTCGCGCGGCGACAGGTGGCTCAGGTTGAGTTGCCAGGACAGGTGGTCGCGCAGTGTCTCGGACTGGGCGATGCGCTCCGAGGCGTCGCCATCGCCGTCGCCGTCGTCACTGCCGCCACCGCCGCCGCTCCCGGACCACGCGCCGTCGCCATCGTCCTGCCAGGCGTCGTCGCCGCGGTCGTCCTCGCGAGCGGCTTCGGCGCCGTTGCCAGCGGAGTCGTGGTGCTGGTCGCCGTCAGCGCCATCGGCATCGCCGGCCGCGGCGGGCTCTGCCCAGTCGAGCAGCGGATTGCTTTCGACCGCCGCGTTGATCTCGGCCTCGAGCTCGGGCGTCGCCAGCTGCAGCAGGTGCAATGCCTGGCGGAGCTGGGGCGTGAGCACCAGCTGTTGTCCCAACGATGTCTGCAGGCGAGGCTTCACGGCGTCCCCGGTTCATGGCGGGCGACGCGCGACGGCTACAGGCGGAACGCGTCCCCCAGATAGACCCGGCGCACGTCGGGATTTGCCAGCAGCGCGTCCGGAGCCCCCTGCGCGAGCACGCCACCATCACTGAGGATATACGCGCGGTCGCAAATGCCCAAGGTCTCGCGCACGTTGTGGTCGGTGATGAGCACGCCGATGCCGCGGTTCTTGAGGTGGCGCACGATGCGCTGGATCTCGCCCACCGAGATCGGATCGACGCCGGCGAAGGGTTCGTCGAGCAGCATCAGCCGCGGCTTGGCGGCCAGCGCGCGCGCGATCTCGACGCGGCGGCGCTCGCCACCCGACAGGCTGGCGCCGGCCTGGCCGGCGACATGGGTGACCTGGAGCTCGTCCATCAGCTTGGCCAGCTCGGCCTCGCGGCCCTGCCGGTCGAGGTCGTCGCGCAGCTCGAGCACCAGCATGATGTTGTCGGCGACGCTGAGCTTGCGGAACACCGAGGGTTCCTGCGGCAGGTAGCCGACGCCGAGGCGGGCGCGACGGTGCATGGGCTCGCCGGTGATGTCGCGGCCGTCGAGGACGATGCGGCCGGCGTCGGCCGGCACCAGGCCGACGATCATGTAGAAGCAGGTGGTCTTGCCCGCGCCGTTCGGGCCGAGCAGGCCGACGACTTCGCCGGCATCGAGGGTGAGGCCGAACTCGCGCACGACCTCGCGCTGGCCGTAGCGCTTGCGCAGGCCCTCCGCGACCAGCATCAGCCGCCACCCGGCGAGGGCTTCGCGCCCTTGGGCAGGATGCGCGTGCGGATCTGGCCGCCGGCCGCGCTGCCTGCGCCCTGCACCTGGCCGGTCCGCATGTTGTAGGTGATGCGCGCGCCGCTCATCGTGCCGCGCCCCGGCTGCACGAGTTCGACATTGCCGGTGAACACCACCGTCTCGGTGCGCAGGTCGTAATCGACGTTCTGGGCGCTGGCGTCGATCGCGCCGCCACTGTCGAGCTGCTGCTTCAACCGCACCGGCGCACCGGTGAGGATGACCTTCTCGATGTCGTCGCCGCCACGGCGCACGTCGGCCTTGCTGGCGCGGATGTCGAGCGTGCCCTGCACGATGTGCACGTTGCCGGTGAACACGCAGGGACCGCCGGTGTCCTCCACCGAACAGGCCATGGTGCTGGAGTCGATGTCCATCGGCTGGTTGCGGTCGCTGGACCTGGCCCACGCGGAGCCCGCGCACGCAAGGGCGAGGACCGTCAGGAGGCTAGCGGCGCGTGGGGACATAGCGGGTCTGTACCTTGGTGAGGAGCTGGAGGCGCTTTCCGGCCAGGTCGGCTTCCATACCGGTGCCGCGCATTGTAGTGCCGGGCTGGCTGACGGTCACGGCAACGGCGGAGCGGGCCCGTCGCGTGCCCGGGAAGACATCGAGTTCTTCGGTCTCCATGCGCATGTCGCGCGCACCGGCGGGGTCGGTGACCGCCAGCACGTCGCCGCGCAGGCGCATCTCTTCGCTGTCCGCGCTGATCCATCCGGTGCGCGCGCGCAGGTCCCAGTACAGGCCGTCGCGCTCGGGCAGCAGGAAGACCGGCGACGCGAGCGCCATGGTGCCGTCGCGCGGGTCGCGCTTGAGCGAAGGCGCACGCAGCGTGAACGCCTCCTTGCCGTCGCTGTCGAGCGAGACCAGTTCGAAATCCTGCAGCACGTAGTCCGGCCGCTGGCTGGTGGCGGACGCCGGCGCGTCGCCGGCGCGCTGGCGCCAGGCTGACCAACCACTCACCAGGGCGGCCACCAGCAGCAGCAGCGTGACGGGCGTGCGCCAGGTCATTGCGGCATGCCGCCGGCGCCCGCAGCGCCGGCATCGATCGCGGCCAGCACGAGGTCGCAGAACTCGCGCGCCGCGCCTTCGCCCCCGCGCCGCGTGGCCTGCCAGTGGACGTGGCCGAGAATGGACGGATGCGCGTCGCCGGGCGCCGCGGCAAATCCGACCGCGCCCAGTACCTCGAGATCGGTCAGGTCGTCGCCCATGAACGCCACTTGGGTGGCGGCGAGCCCAAGCCGCTCGCGCATCGCTTCGATGCAGGCGCGCTTGTCCTTCACGCCCACGTGGACGTCGACGCCGAGGTCGCGCGCGCGGTGTTCGGCGGCGCGGCTGTCGCGCGCGGTGACGAAGGCGACGGTGATGCCGGCGCGGCGCAGCAGCGACAGGCCCATGCCGTCGTGCACATGGAAGGCCTTGCTCTCGCGGCCGTCGTCGCCGATGTACAGGCGACCGTCGGTCAGCGTGCCGTCCACGTCGAAACACGCGAGGCGCACGCGGGCGGCGCGGGCGAGCACGTCGGAGGAAACACTGGCGGGGGGCGCGGGAGGCATGGGCGGCGGATCAGACCACGCGCGCGCGCAACAGGTCGTGAATGTTCAGTGCGCCGACCACGCGGCCATCGCCATCCACCACCATCAGCCCGTTGATCTTGTGTGTCTCCATCAGGCGTGCAGCTTCCACGGCCAGGGCATCGGCGTCGATCGTCACCGGTGCGCGCGTCATCAATCCGGCAATGCGCGTCGCGTGCACGTCGATGCCCGGCACGGCCAGCGTGCGGCGCAGGTCGCCGTCGGTGTACAGGCCGAGCAGGCGGCCGTCGTCGTCGACCACCGCGCTCATGCCCAGGCGCTTGCGGCTCATCTCCACCAGCACGTCACCGAGGGTGGCGTCGCCGTGCACGCGCGGCACGTCATCGCCGGTGTGCATGATGTCGGCGATGTGCAGCAGCAGGCGCCGGCCGAGCGCGCCGGCCGGGTGCGATCGCGCGAAGTCGTCCGCGGTGAAGCCGCGCGCTTCGAGCAGGGCGACCGCCAGCGCGTCGCCCATCGCCAGCGAGGCGGTGGTGCTCGCCGTCGGCGCCAGGTGCAGCGGACAGGCCTCGTCGGGCACGCTGACATCCAGGTGCACGCTGGCCGCCAGCGCCAGGGTGGAGCGCGGGCGCCCGGTCATGCACACCAGCGCGTTGCCCTGGCGTTTCAGCACCGGCAGCAGCATCAGCACTTCGTCCGACTCGCCGGAGTAGGACAGGGCGAGCAGCACGTCGGCATCGGTGACCATGCCGAGGTCGCCGTGGCCGGCTTCGCCCGGGTGCAGGAAGAAGGCGGGCGTGCCGGTGGAGGCGAGGGTGGCGGCGATCTTGCGCGCGATGTGGCCGGACTTGCCCATGCCGGTGCAGACCACGCGGCCGCGGCACGCGAGCAGCAGCGTGCAGGCGCGCGAGAAATCGCCGTCGATGCGCGCGGCCACCGCCGCCAGGCCCTTGCGTTCAATGTCGAACACGCGCCGGCCACTGGCCGCGAAGTCGTACGCCGCCGCCGCGCCGGGTGTCTGGTTGCTGCTGTCGGGCATTTCCGGGCGAGGGCCTTTTCCGCTACGCTATCGTGTTCATATTACGCGGATTGCCGCGAGGCCGGCGACCCGCCGTGCACGCCTCCGGCAACCGCCCCACGTGCCCACATGACCGGAGCGACCGCCTTGGACGCAGACACCATCCGCAAGCTGATCGAGCAGGGACTGCCTGGCGCCCGGGTCGAGGTCCGCGGCGACGACGGCGTGCATTTCGAGGCGCTGGTGGTGCACCCGGACTTCGCCGGGCGCCTGCCGCTGGCCCGTCACCGCATGGTGTACGCCACGCTCGGCGCGCTGATGGGCAACGAGATCCATGCGCTCGCCCTGCGCACCCACACCCCTGACGAGCAGCGGACCGCCTGATGCAGAAGATCGAGGTGACCGGCGGCGTGGCCCTGGAGGGTGACGTGCGCATTTCGGGCGCGAAGAACGCCGTGTTGCCGATCCTGTGCGCCACGCTGCTGGCCGACGAGCCGGTGGCGATCGGCAACGTCCCGCACCTGCACGACGTGGTCACCACCACGCGTGTGCTGGCCGGGCTGGGTGCGGGCGTTGAGCACGATGCCGACGGCAGCCACATCATGGTCGACCCGCGCAGCGTCGACAGCCACGTGGCGCCCTACGAACTCGTGCGCACCATGCGCGCCTCGGTGCTGGTGCTGGGTCCGCTGGTCGCGCGCCACGGCGCCGCCGAGGTCTCGCTGCCTGGCGGCTGCGCCATCGGTTCGCGCCCGGTCGACCTGCATATCCGGGCGCTGGAAGCGCTGGGTGCCGAGATCGTGGTGGAACACGGTTTTATCAAGGCGCGTGCCGGCCGCCTGCGCGGCGGCAACGTCATGTTCGACATCGTCAGCGTGGGCGCGACCGAAAACGTGCTGATGGCGGCCACCCTGGCGCTCGGCACCACGGTGATCGACAACGCCGCGCGCGAGCCGGAAATCGTCGACCTGGCGGCCTGCCTGCGCGCGATGGGCGCCGACATCGAAGGCGAGGGCACGTCGCGGATCGTCGTGCGCGGCGTCGAGCGCCTGCATGGTGCGCGCCACGACGTAGTGCCCGACCGTATCGAGGCCGGGACGTTCCTGGTCGCCGCGGCGATGACAGGTGGCCGCGTCACCGCGACCAACGCGCGCGCCGACACCATGGATGCCGTGCTGGCCAAGCTGGGCGAGGCCGGCGCCGACATCGGCATCGACGGCGACCGCATCTGCGTGGACATGCGCGGCCGGCGCCCGCGCGCGGTCGACATCGTCACGGCGCCGCATCCGGCGTTCCCCACCGACATGCAGGCGCAGTTCATGGCCATGAACTGCATCGCCGATGGCATTTCGACCATCGACGAGACGATCTTCGAGAACCGTTTCATGCACGTCAACGAGCTCATGCGGCTCGGCGCGGACATCCACATCGAAGGCCACCGCGCCACCGTCACCGGTGTCGATCGGTTGAGCGGCGCGCCGGTGATGGCCACCGACCTGCGCGCGTCGGCCTCGCTGATCCTGGCCGGGCTGGTGGCCGACGGCGAAACGCTCATCGACCGCATCTACCACCTCGACCGCGGCTACGAACACATCGAGCGCAAGCTGTCGGGGCTTGGCGCGCGGATCCGACGGATCGACTGACGGCACGAAGACTGGGGGAAACGCCGACGCAGGGCGCCGGCCACCACAGGGGTCCAAACGAAAGAAGCCCCGCAATGCGGGGCCTCGTGTTTGCGCTACGGGAGCTTCGCGGGGGACTTCACTTGACCGCGGTCAGCCGCAGGTCGATGTCGTCCTTGCCGTCGCGGCGCTGCAGCACGCGTGCCGGGACCGGCAGCCCGTCGACCACCCAGGCGATGATTTCGCGCTTGCCGTCCTTGCGCACCACGCGCGTCGCCTTGTGCGACTTGCCGGCAACCGCGATGGTCTCCTCGCCGGCGACCGTGAACTGCTGGCGCTTGGCCCGCCCGTCCTCCACCAGCCGATAGTCCAGCGGCTTGCCGGCGGCCACGTCGCGCACCAGCACCAGGTTCATCAGCATGCCGTCCAGGTCGCCCGCCTGCAGCGCCACCGGGCCGGCACGGTCCGGCTTGACGTCGCCGGTCCAGCGCGCAACCCCCTGGTTCCAGTCGTAATTCGCGGTCACCGCCTTGCGCTTCACCAGCATGGCCGCCAGGCCATTGGTGCCGCGCTGGCTGTCGGTGCTCGAGATCGGTCGCCACTGTCCGTCATGGACTTCGAACACGGTGCTCTGCGCCATTTCGGCGCCCATGCCGGCGAGGTCGAGGCGGTACTCCCAGCGTTCGTTGCCCTTGCTGGCGAGGCTCATGGTCGCGGTCGCTTCCATGCCCTTGTAATTCGCCGCGTAGTCGGCGGAGAACGGCTTGATCGCGAGTGCCGGCGCACTGGCCATCGCGACCAGCGCGGCGGCGACCGCGATGAGGGGCTTTCGGCGGTTGGACATCGGCATCTATTGCACTCCTTGGTAAGCGGTCAGCTGCAGGTCGATGGCGTCTTCGCCATCCTGCCGCTGCAGGATGCGCACCGGCGTCGGAACACCACGTGCCACCCAGAAGATCGTTTCATCATTGCCGCCATTGGTGCGTGAAACACGCATGGCGTCGTAGCTGAGCCCGTCGACGACGACGTTCTCGGTGCCGGTCGACACGGCGTATTCGTGGTCGCGCACGCGCCCGCCATCGACGAAGCGGTAGTGCAGGGTGCGGCCCGGTGCGGCATCGCGCACGATCGCCAGGTTGATGAGCAGCCCGCTCATGTCGCCCTCGCGCAGCACCACGGGCGCGCGGCGCGCCTCCTTGATGTCGCCCGTCCAGCGCGCCTCGCGCCTGCCCCAGTCGTAGGTGCCGTGCACCTTGCGGCCGAAGAACAGCGCCTTGCGCACCGTGCTCTGGCTCAGCGGCCGGTACTGCCCGTCGCGCTCGTCGAACAGGGTTTCCTGGTCGATGTCGAGCTGCACCAGGCGCGCCACGCCACGGTTGCCGGTGATGTCGAGCTCGACGCGCCAGCGCGCCGGCTCGCGCGCCAGGCGCATGCTGGCGGTGCCCGCGGGCTTGCCGGCATTGCGTGCGTCATAGGTCGCGATGAAAGGCGAAAGCGCCGCCGGCGCGCTGTCGGTCGCCCGCGGCGCGACCGGCACCGCGTCCGGCACGCGCTGCGCGTCGACCGCGGCGGCCGACGCCAGCAGCGGGAACAGGCACAGCGCCAGCAGGGCGGGAGTGGTCTTCATCGAACGCCCATCATGCTGCGAGGTGGTTGGCTGCCAGCTGAAGCGGCGTGTCGATGACGCGCCGGTCCAGCAGCACCACGCCGCCCCGCAGCGCAAGGCGACCGCTGACGAGCAACCCCAGTGTCGCCACGAGCAGGGGGTATTCAACCTCGAGGACGCGCGCGGCGAGCGTCGCGGCGTCGTCATCCGGCTGAACCGCAACCCGCGCCTGCGCGATCACCGGGCCACCGTCGAGGTCGGCGGTGACGAAATGCACGCTCGCGCCATGTTCGGCCACCCCCGCCGCGATCGCGCGCGCATGCGTGTCCAGGCCCTTGAACGCCGGCAGCAGCGACGGGTGGATGTTGACGATGCGCCCCGCCCACGGCGCCAGCACGGTGGCACCCAGCAGGCGCATGTAGCCGGCACAGACGATGAAATCCGGTTGCAGGGCGACGACTTCGGCGAACAGCGCGGCATCGAACGCGTCGCGTGACGCGAAGTCGCGCGGGCGCAGGGCGAGCGCGGGAATACCGGCCGCGTGCGCGCGCGCCAGCGCGGGTGCCTTGGGGCGATCGCCGAGCACGCCCACGACGCGTGCAGGCAGGCGTCCTTCGGCAATGGCGTCGAGCAGCGCCTGCAGGTTGCTGCCGCGCCCCGATGCCAGCACCACCAGTCGCGGTGAGGCCGCCGCAGCGTCGGGGGTGGCCACGGCGATCGCCGTCAGCCGATGTGCACGCGCGGCGCGTCGCCGGCAGCGACCACTTCGCCGATGCGCCAGTGGCCGAGCGCAAGCGCGTCGAGCTTCGCCTCCACCGCCGCCGCGCGCGTCGCCGACACCACCAGCACGAAGCCGATGCCGCAGTTGAACGTGCGCCACATTTCCTCGCGCGCCACCGCACCTTCGCGCTGCAGCCAGTCGAATACCGCGGGCATCGTCCAACTGGAGGCATCGATGCGCAGGCCCAGCCCTTCGGGCACCACGCGGATGATGTTCTCGGTCAGGCCGCCGCCGGTGATGTGCGCCATGGCATGCACGGCATCGCCCTCCGCGCCGCGCAGCAGTTCCAGGATCGGCTTCACGTACAGCGCGGTCGGCGCCATCAGCGCGTCGTCGAGGCGGGTGCCGCCGAGGTCGAGGTCGCCGGGGCGCCCGGCGCGGTCGTAGATGCGGCGCACCAGCGAGTAACCGTTGGAGTGCGGGCCACTGGACGCGATGCCGATCAGCAGGTCGCCGGCCTGCACGCGGCCGCCGTCGCGCAACTCGGATTTCTCCACCGCGCCGACCGTGAATCCGGCCAGGTCGTAGTCGCCCGGCGCGTACATGTCCGGCATCTCGGCGGTTTCGCCGCCGATCAGCGCGCAGCCGGCGAGCTCGCAGCCGCGCGCGATGCCGCCCACGACGGCGACCGTGGTGTCGATGTCGAGCTTGCCGGTGGCGAAATAGTCGAGGAAGAACAACGGCTCGGCGCCCTGCACCAGCACGTCGTTGACGCACATGCCCACCAGGTCGATGCCGATGGTGTCGTGGCGGCCGAGCTGCTGCGCGAGCTTCAGCTTGGTGCCCACGCCGTCGGTACCGGAGACCAGCACCGGCTCGCGGTACTTGCCGGACATGTCGAACAGCGCACCGAAGCCGCCCAGGCCGCCCATCACCTCGGGGCGGAAGGTCCGCTTCACCAGCGGCTTGATGCGCTCGACGACTTCGTTGCCGGCATCGATATCGACGCCTGCGTCGCGGTAGGTCAGCGGGATGGGGGTGGTCACGATGGCTCGCCGGGACGGGGAAACGGCGATTTTAGCAGTCCCGGAGCGACCTTCATGGACGCCACGCCCCCACTGCGGCACCATTTCGCCATGAACCGGATCCTGGGAACGACAATGTCGAAGGCGTGGCTGCTTGTGTTGCTGGTCGCACTGCTGGTTCCCGGATGGGCGCAGGCGCAGCGCATGGAAGGAGATCGCGCCGGTGCCCAGGGGCTGTACGAGGCCGAGGTGACGGTGTCCAGCCAGGCCGAGGCGGCGCGGCAGTCGGCATATTCGCGCGCCCTCGCGCAGGTGCTCGGCAAGTTGTCCGGCGATCGCAGCGTCGCTGGTCGCCCGGGCGTGGCGCGCGAACTGCGCCGCGCCGGGGATTTCGTCGCCGGGTACGACTATCGCCAGGACGAAGGCCGCTCCGCCGCGGGTGCGCCGACCTACTCGACCACCTTGGTGGTGCGCTTCCGCGAGGACGACGTGGACGCGATCGTCGCCACGCTGGGCCTGCCGGTCTGGCCGCAGCCGCGCCCGAAGCCGGTGCTGTGGCTGGCGATCGATGACGGCAGCGGCCCACGCCTGGTGGCGCTGGCGCAGAACACCGTGGCACGGCCGGTACTCGACCGCGCCATCGAACGCGGCTACCGCCTGGGCCTGCCGAACGGCAGCGCCGCCGAGCAGGCGACGGTGGGGGCCATCTGGCGCGGCGACACCGCGGCGATCGCGCGCCTGTCGGCGCGCTACAACCCGCCGATGCAGCTGATCGGCAAGCTGTACCGCGGTGGTGGCGGCTGGAAGGCCGACTGGACCTTCGTCGACGCGGGCCGCGTGCTGTCGACCTGGACAACCGAAGAGGCCAGCGCCCGCCGCGCGATCGCCGGCGGTGCCGACGGCGCCGCCAATGCCCTGGTCCGACGCTATGCCAAGGCCAGTCCCGTCGGCCAGCCGGGCGTCGAGCGCGTGGTCATCAGCGGCATCGGCAGCGCCAGCGATTTCGTGCGCCTGTCGTCGTGGCTGCATTCCACTTCGGTGGTGCGCGGCATCCGCCCGCTGCGCGCGACGCCCAACACGCTGGAGCTCGAGCTCGACCTGCTGACCGGCCTGGCGGGCTTCCGGCGCGTGCTGGACGGCGACGTGCTGGCCGAGTCGCCGGACAACATCGAGGGCGTGCCGCCGGTGTTCATCCTGCGATGAGCCAGCCAACCCTGCCCGACGGGCCCGATGTCGTGATCTCGCGCTTCCTGGTGCGCCTGCAGCGCGCCGCGCTGCTGCTGGCGGTCGGTTGGCTGGTGTGGGTGCTGGCACCGGTGCTGACCCCGTTCGTGCTCGCCGCGATGCTGGCGTGGCTGGGCGATCCGCTGGTCGACCGGCTCGAGGCGCGTGGTCGCTCGCGCAACGTCGCGGTGCTGCTGGTGTTCACCGCGATGCTGCTGCTGCTGGCACTGGCGCTGCTGATCCTGGTGCCGATGATCGTGCGGCAGGTGTCCACCCTGGTGGAATCGCTGCCCGGCTATGGCGACTGGCTGCTGCAGACGGCCCTGCCCTGGGTGGAAGCGCGCACCGGCCTGGACATCCTCGGCTGGCTGGACCCGGAGCGCCTGACCACGTACGTGCGCGACCACTGGGAGCGCGCCGGCGGGATGGCCGCCACCGCGCTCGGCTTCGTGTCGCGCTCGGGCTTCGCGGTGCTGGGCTGGGTGACCAACCTGGTGCTGCTGCCGGTGATCACGTTCTTCTTCCTGCGCGACTGGGACCGCATGGTGGAGCGCGTGGCGGCGATGGTCCCGCGCGACCACCTCGATACCGTGACGCGGCTGGCGCGCGATTCCAGCGATGTGCTGGGCGGCTTCCTGCGCGGGCAATTCCTGGTCATGCTGATCCTCGGCGTGATGTACGGCGTCGGGCTGTGGGGCGTCGGCCTCGAGGTGGGCCTGCTGATCGGCCTGATCGCCGGCCTGCTGACCTTCGTGCCCTACCTCGGGCCGGCCAGCGGCATCGTGCTCGGCGTGATCGCGGCGCTGGTGCAGTTCGGCGACTGGCAACACGTGGCCGGGGTGCTGGTGGTGTTCGGCATCGGACAGGTGATCGAGAGCTACTGGCTGACGCCCAAGCTGGTGGGCGACCGCATCGGCCTGCACCCGGTTGCGGTGATCTTCGCGGTGCTCGCCGGTGGCCAGCTGTTCGGCTTCCTGGGCATGCTGCTGGCGCTGCCCGCGGCGGCGGTGGCGAACGTGCTGCTGCGCTTTGCCCATGAGCGCTACACGGCCAGCCGCCTGTATGCCGGGCAGGCGCCGACCATCGTGGTCGCGTCTGGCGGGCCGACCATCGTGCTGCCGGATGACCACGCGGAAAAGGACAGCGGCGGCACGTGAGCAGGCAGTTGCCGCTGGCGCTGCGCTATCCACCCGACCAGCGATTCGACAGCTTCGTCGGTGCACCGGCGGGCGCGCTCGAGCAGATGCGCGTGCTTGCCATGGGCGAGGGCGAGTGGCTGTACCTCGCCGGCGCCGCCGGCACAGGCAAGACCCATCTCGCGCTGGCGGCCTGTGCCGAGGCCGAGGCACACGGCCGGCGCACCGCGTACGTGCCGCTGGCCGCGGCCGCGGGACGGCTGGGTGACGCGCTGGAGGCGCTGGACGGCATGGCGCTGGTCGCGCTGGACGGCCTTGAGGCCATTGCCGGCGCGCGTGCCGACGAGATCGCGCTGTTCGATTTCCACAACCGCGCGCGCGCAACCGGCAGCCAGGTGCTCTATGCCGCGCGGGCCGCGCCGGATGCGCTGCCGCCTGGCCTGCCCGACCTGCGTTCGCGGCTGGCGCAGTGCGTGCGCATCACGCTGCAACCGCTGGATGACGAGGGCCGCTCCGAGGTGTTGCGGCTGCGCGCGCGACGTCGCGGGCTGCAGTTCGACGAGGCGGCGATCGCGTGGCTGCTGCGGCGCACCGGGCGGGACCTGGCCGGCCTGACGGCGCAGCTCGATGCCCTGGACCGGGCATCGCTGGCGGCGCAGCGGCGGGTGACGGTGCCGTTCCTGCGCCAGGTGCTGGGTCCCGACGCCGCGTAGGCGCCGGCGCCGCTCAGCGGTGGTACTCGCCGGCCCGTTCGGGCTGGTAGGTGACTTCTTCGATGCGCACCTTGACGGTGCCGCCGCCGGGCTTGGGCCATTCCATCTCGTCGCCCTGCGACAGGCCGAGCAGGGCGCTGCCTACCGGGGCCAGTACCGAAATGCGGTCGGCGCTGCCGTCGGCATCACGTGGATAGACCAGGGTCAGGTTGAAGTCCTCTCCCGGGCCGACGCGGAAGCGCACGGTGGAATTCATGGTGACCACGGTGGGCGGCACGTCCTTCGGGCCGACCACTTCGGCGCGCAGCAGCTCGGCCTCGAGCGCCGCGCGGCCGGGGAAGCTGCCGTCCGGGAGGGATTCGAGCAGGCTTTCGAGCCGCTCGGCGTCCAGGCTGGACATGATGATCTTGGGTCGGGTTTCCACGCGTGCTTCTCCTGCATGTGGGCCTGCCGCCAGCAAGACGCCCCGGGTCGACTGGCGTCGGCCCCGGGGCGCGGAATGGTCGGCGGCAATGATTTGCTTGGACTCCACTGTAGCGGGAGCCGGCGGCGAGCTCAATCCGTGCCGCTCAGGCCCCGAAGCGCCAGTGCCAGGGTTCGTGGACGATTCCGTGGGGGTTGTCGCGCGGGTAACTCATGGTGAAGCCGTGCGCGCCGGCGTTGGTTGTCAGCCAGGCGAACGCCGGGGTGGCTTCGAAGCTTTCCTCGGCGGCGGGTTCGCCGGGGGCCGAAATATCCAGCGCCCGGCCGGAATGGTGTTCGGACCAGCCCGGGGCCGCGTTCACCGCCAGGATCGCTTCGAGCGCCAGCCCGCGGGCCAGCTTCCGCTCGAGGATGCCGAGCTGGTAGTCGTGGCTGCGGTAGCCGGAGATCGCCTCCAGTACGATGCCCTCGCGCAGCGCGGCCGCCACCATCACCCGCCAGGCCCGCGCGGCATCGGCGCGCAGCCACAGCGCGCGGCGGTAGCGGTCGTGGCCGGCGTGCGCGAGCCACGCGGGTTCCGGCACCAGTTCCAGGCCGGTGCGCGCGGCGTAGGCGTGGCCGTCGATGCCCAGCGCCTCCAGCCTTGCTTCGATCCGCTGCACGGGGAGCGTGGCGACCGCATCCAGGCCGGCGCGTTCATGGTGGACCGGATGTGCGAGTGCTTCGAGGGCGGCATCGATGCCGGGTTCGCGCGCCAGCCGCGGCACCAGCGCGAGCAGGCCTTCGGGCAGTTCCGCGGCCAGCAGCGCGCCGTCGCGCTTGCGGCGCAGGACCGTGCGCGCACGGGCCAGCGCACGGGCATCGCGGTTGCCGCGCGCGCGCAGCACGCCCCCCGGCCAGAGTTCGATCTCCGGGGTATTGCACAGGATCCGGTCGCTGCCGCGGCGCATGGCCGTGGCCTAGGCGGCGACGCCGGCGCCGGTTCCGGCATCGGCATCCGCATCGGTGTCGGCGCCGGGCGCCGCGTCCGTGTCGCCAGCCGGCCCGGTGGCACCGTCCGCGGCGGGCGCGGGTCCGGCCTGCGGGCCTTGGTCAAGGTTGTAGAACAGGCCTTCGATCCGTCGGTCCGGCCCCACGGTGATCGAGGCCTGCATCACCAGCTGGCCGCGCTGCACCGGTACTTCCACCACCGCCGCGTCGCCGACCCGCTCCACCCGCGGCTCGCCGCGCGTGCTCTCGGGCGCACGCCGCGCGTAGACGGCGTGGGTCCGCTGCAGGTCTTCCACGCTCAGCGTGTCGCGCAGGTCCACCGAGAACGCGTCGCGCGCCTCGTCGACCTTGCCGGCGTCGAACAGGTCCAGGAAGCGCGTGGCGATGGCGACCGCCTCGTCGTCGGTCACCGGCGCGGCGGGCCGGGCGCAGGCCGTGGAGGCGAGCAGCAGGCTGGCAACGAAGCCGGCGAGGGCGAAGCGGGCGGCGCGGCGAAGGCGCGCAGGGCGGCGGGCGTCGATGGCGGTCATCTGGATCCTCTCGGGGCGGTGCGGCGATCAGGAGTCGATTGTGCCCCATACACTGGCATCCCCTTGCCGCCAGGAATCCGGATGATCCGCCTTGGTACACCGCTCTCCGCACATGCCACCCGTGTCCTGCTGCTCGGTTCCGGCGAGCTGGGCAAGGAAGTCGCGATCGAACTGCAGCGCCTGGGGGTGGAGGTGGTCGCCGCCGACCGCTACGCCGACGCGCCGGCGATGCAGGTTGCCCACCGCAGCCACGTGCTGGACATGCTCGACGGCGACGCGGTCTGCCGGCTGATCGACCAGGAGCGCCCGCACATCGTGGTGCCGGAACTCGAGGCCATCGCCACCCGCACCCTGGTCGACCTGGAGCGCGAATCCGCCGCTGCGGGGGGCGAGGACGGCCCCGTGCTGCGGGTGGTACCGACGGCGCGCGCGGCCTGGCTGACCATGGACCGCGAAGGCATCCGCCGGCTCGCGGCCGAAACGCTTGGCCTGCCGACCTCGCCGTACCGCTTCGTCGACACGCATGCCGAATACCGCGCGGCCGTCGCCGCGATCGGCCTGCCTTGCGTGGTCAAGCCGGTGATGTCGTCGTCCGGCAAGGGCCAGAGCACGCTGCGCGCGGAGGCCGACATCGACGCCGCCTGGGACTACGCGCAGCGCGGCGGCCGCGCCGGCGCCGGGCGCGTGATCGTCGAGGGCTTCGTCGACTTCGACTACGAGATCACCCTGCTGACCGTGCGCCACGCGGCCGGCACCACGTTCTGCGAGCCGATCGGCCACCTGCAGCGCGACGGCGACTACCGCGAGAGCTGGCAGCCGGAGCCGCGGATGACGCCCGCGGCGCTGGCGCGCTCGCAGGCGGTCGCGCGCGCGGTCACCGACGATCTCGGCGGCTGGGGCGTGTTCGGCGTCGAACTGTTCGTGAAGGGCGACGAGGTGTGGTTCTCGGAAGTGTCGCCGCGGCCGCACGACACCGGCCTGGTCACCCTGGTCTCGCAGGAGCTGAGCCAGTTCGCGCTGCATGCGCGCGCGATCCTCGGGCTGCCGGTGCCGGTGATCCGCCAGTGGGGCGCATCGGCCTCGTGCGCGGTGCTGGCCGAAGGCCACGGCGTGCCGGAGTTCGGCAATGTCGATGCCGCGCTGCGCGCGCCCGACACCGCGCTGCGCCTGTTCGGCAAGCCGCGCGTTGAAGGCCAGCGCCGCGTCGCGGTGACCCTGGCGCGCGCGGCCGATGTCGACAGTGCCCGCGCGAGCGCGCGTCACGCCGCCGCGGCGCTCAGCATCGACCTGCGATGATGGCGACCACGCAACCGACAGGAACCGACCCGCGATGAAAGGCCGTGACGGCTATGCCGTGTTCTTCTTCCCGCAGGCACTCGAAGCGCTGGGCGAGGCGATCAAGCCCTACATCCAGGACAACCCGGTGGTCGGCCAGCACCTGTCGTGCGACGAGATCGACACCGGCGGTGGCCTGATCGAAATGACGATGAAGGGCCACACGCCCGCCGGCGAGGACGTGACCCTGGAAATGATGGTGCCGGCAACGATGGTGCGCATGGTCGTGTCGCGGCAGAGTGGTGGCATGTTCGGCTTCGGGCCGCGGACCTACGACGCTGCGGCCGGCGCGCTGCCGGTCATCGCCGGGCCGGCGCCTCCCGCCAGTGCCCCACCGCAGTCCGTGCCGGAAGGCGGCCCTGGTGGCGACGTGGCGCCGGTGGCCGACCCCGGCGACGCGGCGGCCAAGCCCGCCCCATAGGCCCGGGCATCTTCCCCCTCGAGCGGGTGGAGGATCAGGTCACCCGGCGAGATCCACCCACACCAGGCGGTGGTCGCTGCCATCGATGATCGCGGCATCCGGCGTGCCCGGCGCCGGCCAGAACACGCCGCTGTCGATGGCGCGGAACCCGCTCGACGGCAGCACGTAATCCAGCCGCAGCGGTCCGACCCGCGCGCCGAAATCGCCGGTGGCATGCGCGACCGCGCCGCGCCGTCCGGGCTTGTCGGCACCTGCAGCGTAGGCAGCGCCATCGCCACGCGGCGTGGCCATGCGCAGCACCCGCGGATGCGCCAGCAGTTCGACGATCGCTTCGTGGCGACCGTCGCCGTCGGCGGGATCGTTGTTGAGGTCGCCGAGGATGGCAAAGCGCGCGCCCGCGGCCAGCCCGCCGCAGCGCCCCTGGTCATCGCATAGCCAGTCCGCGTTGCCCGCCGAGAGGTATTCGCTCCACAGCCGGATCTCGTCGTGGTTGCGCGCACTGTTGCGGCGCTCGGCGCCGTCGAACACCGGCGGGGTGGGGTGCGAGGCCAGCACGTGCACCACGCCCAGCGGCGTGCGCACCGGCACGTCCCAGTGCGATTTCGACGACAGCCGCAGCTGGTTCCAGATTGCGTCCGCGTGCCACGGCGCGCCTGTCGCGGGATCGAGCGGCCGCGCCGCCCTGGGCATCGCGCTCCAGCGCAGCAGCTGGAACGTGCGGGCCGCGGCCGCGTCGATCGGATGCATCGACAGCAGCAGCATGCCGTACTGGCCCGGGTGCAGGCCGTAGCCCCAGGCATCGTTGCCGCGCTCGCGCCGCGCCGCCGGGGTCTCGCCGGGTGCCGCCGCCGCGGCGCCGACGGTGCCGCTGCGGTCGAGGTCCAGGCCGCTGGGCACGCCGGTGTTGACGGGCGCGAAATAGCGGTACGGATAGCGCAGCGCCTCGCCGCCGCCGGCCTGCGGCTGGCCGAGGTAGTCGCGCTGGAACAGGTCGGCTGCGCGGCCCTCGGGGTCGTGGTCGAACTCGTTGAGCAGCACGATGTCCGGGCGCACGCGCTGCAGCACCGCGGCCACCTTGCGCGCGTTGGCGTCGCCGGTCGCGAGCCGCCGCTGCAGGCCGCCGGCCTCGTCGGAATACAGCGAGGTGTTGTAGCTGGCGATGCGCAGGGTGTCGGGTCGGGTCATGGCCTGTCCGGGGTCGCCGTGGACGTTCACGCGCACGCAGCCGGCAAGCAGCGCGCAGCACAGCAGCATCGCCCAGCGGCGCGTGGCGGCGCGCCTGCTCATGCGCCGCACTCCTGGCGTGGAAAGGACTGCCAGTTGCGGCCGTCGAAGCGTTCGAGGGGTTGGAACCTGCGCTTGTAATCCATCTTGCGGTGTCCCTGGATCCAATAGCCGAGGTAGAGGTGGCGACGCGCGTCACGGCGCGCCCAGTCCAGCTGGTGCAGGACCGCCAGCGTACCCAGGCCGCGCGCGGCCTCGTCGGGATCGTAGAAGGTGTAGACCGCCGACAGCGCATCATCGACCAGGTCGGTGACCGCCACGGCGACCAGGCGATGGTCGATGCGCAGTTCCAGGAAGCGCCCATCGGACCAGCTGCCGACCAGGAACTGGTCGAACTCCGCCTTGCCGTGCGCGTCCATGCCGCCGCCGGCATGGCGGCCGGTGAGGTAGCGGCGGTACAGCGCGAAGCGTTCGTCGGTTTCGCCAGGCGTGGTGATGCGCGCCTCGACATCGGCGTTGCGCGCCCTGCACCGACGCTGGCTGCGGTCGGGCCTGAAATCCGCGACCGGGATGCGCACCGCGACGCAGGCGTGGCAGCCGTGGCAGTGCGGGCGGTACACCAGGTCGCCGGAGCGGCGAAATCCGCGTTCCAGCGCGCGCGGATAGGCGGCTGGCAGGCGCGGGTCGCCCGGGTCGAGCACGAGGTCGCGCGCCTCGCGTTCGGGCCAGTAGCCGCAGGCATGCTCCGCGGTGTGGAACAGGCGCATGGCGCCCTGCTCAGCCATGGCGGCGGGCAATTCGCGGTGGCACGTGGCGGGCGCGGTGCATGCGCACAGGATAGCGCCGCGTGTCGCAGGTGCTGCGAACCGACCGCCGGCTGAACGTGTTGGCCGCGGCGTCAACCCGGCGGCGCGGTGGGCGTTGACCGGTGCACATGCAGCAATGTCGCTGCGCAAAGGAGTCACGCATGAAGCGTCATGCCCTGTTTCTCGCCACCGCACTCTCCGTCGCCGCGCTCGGCGCGGCGTCCGTCGCCAGCGCGCAGGCTGACGCCCCCGCGCGCGTTACCCAGTCGCAGGCCGGGGCTGCGCAGCCTGCGCTCGCCGGCGAGCGTCCGCAGCGCCACGGCCAGGGCCACCACGGCCGTCGCGGCCATGGCGCCGGCATGATGGGCTTCGGCGGCGGCATCGAGCGCTTCGACAGCGATGCCGACGGCCGTGTCAGCCGCGCCGAGTTCGACGCCGGCCGGGCCGCCCACACGGCCGCCCGCGAGGCGCGCGCCGCGGCGAAGCCGGACGCCGGCAAGGCCGGCGCACCACGTCGCGGGTCGCGCCATGCGGGCCATGACGGTGTCACGCAGCCGGCCGGCAAGCCGCACGGTGCGCGCATGGCGATCGATTTCGACGCCATCGACACCAACAAGGACGGCCATGTCGTGCGCAGCGAGGCGATGGCGCACGGCGAGCGCATGCAGGCGCAGATGCGCAGCGAGCGCGAGCGCCGCTTCACCGCGTCGTTCACCGCCGCCGATCTCAACAAGGACGGCAAGCTGAGCCGGGTCGAGGTGGACGAGAAGATGCCGCGCCTGGCGAAGCGCTTCGCGTGGATGGACGACAACCGCGACGGCCTCCTGGGCAAGGCGGAGCTCGAGGCCGGCGCGCGCCGCTGATCCAATGACGGGGTGGCGCCGGGACCCCCGGCGCCGGTGGCCCGCGCTGCAAGGCGCGGGCCATTTTTTTTGCTCGGCCTTGGCACCGGTTCGCTGCGGTACGCGGTGGTTGCAGCGGCACACCCCGCGATCCGGTGCATGGCGCTCCGGGTCAATCTTTTCTCTCAGCCGTGCAGGTACAGCAGCACGATCCCGCCGATGATCGCGATGTTGCTTACCAGCACGCCGCTGTAGCCGAAGGTCAGGCGATAGCCGAGCTGGCGCCATTTGGCGCCGCCCGGATGGCGTTGCGCGTCGCGTCGCAGCAGTGGTGCCATGGTCTTCTGGACGGGGCCGAGCAACTGGTAGTTCAGCACTGCTATCGCCGCCAGCGCGAGCGCCGAAGCCGGCACCCTGCTTTCGAACGCGAAGGCCGCGACCAGGGTGACCGCCACCGCAGCAAGCGAGGTCCACAGATAGCTGTGGTAGACGCGGATGACTTCTTCGCGTTCCGCGTCGTTTTCCGCATAACCGAGCAGCATGCGCCGGCACAGCCAGGCGGTGATCAGCGTGGCCAGCAGGCCACCGCCGAGTGCCCCGGCCGTGCCGAGCACGCTCTTGCCGAGCAGGCCGCCGACCACCGCCGGTGCCGCCTTCGCAAAGCCCGCCGCGGCCGCCGGGCGCGCCACCCCCAGCATCGCCACCACGCCGACGGCGAATGCCGTGCCCGGCGCGCTGCCGCGCGCGAACTCGCTGAAGCGACCGATCAGGTCGCCGCGCACGCTCTTGCGCGCCCGCGACAGGCGCTTGCGCACGGCGGCATCGGACAGGCCCAGCAGCGACGCCACCTGGCGCGAGTTCTGGCCCTCGCGGTAGTACAACAGCAGGACTTCGCGGCTTTCCTCGGGCAGTTCGGAAATCAGGTCGGCGGCAAGCTGTTCGCGCTCGGCGTCGAGCAGGCGCTCGTCGGGCAGCGCCGACGGGTCGGCGGCGTGCGCGATGGCCAGCTCCGCGGCCTCGCCATGCACGTTGCGATGGCGCAGGCTGCGCAGGTGGTCGTAGGCCAGGTTGCGGGTGATCTGGCGCAGCCACGGCAGGAAGCTGGCGGCGTTCTGCAGTCGCTTCAGGTTCTGCCACGCGGACAGGAACGCTTCCTGCGCGATGTCCTCGCTGGCGGTCACGTCGCGGGTGATCGCCAGCGCCACCGCGGTCACGGTGTTCTGGCTGGCGACGATGATCCGGCCGTAGGCGTGTTCGCAGCCGTTCGCGGCGGCCGGAAGGTCGCGGTGGATGAGGGCGTCGATCGCTGAGGTGGGCATCGGGCGGCTCGTGGCGGCACATCGGGGCCGCGTCAATGGTACCGGGACGCGTGCAGGCCGCCGGATGTGACCGGCGGCGACTCAGGGCGCGTCGACCCGCCGCCAGGCGTTGCCGTCGCGCCGCACCGCCAGCTCGCGCGCCGGCTCGCCGGCCACCGCCAGCTGCACGCTGCCGGTGCCGGAGCCGTCGGTGCGGTAGTCGCGTACCTCGATCCGGGTGCGGTCCGCTTCTTCGCAGCGTTCCGAGGATGCGGGAACCACGTCCAGGCCGTCGGCCGCCAAGGTGGCGATCAGCCCGGCTGGCGGGTCGGCGGCGTCGATCGCGAGGCAGGCACGCTTGGCTGCGCGGTCATCGAGCGCGCTGCGCAACAGGGTCGCGGCCAACAGCGGCGGCGTGGGAACGCCGTGGACCTGCTCCGGAAGCGTGGCGAGCATGTCCAGCCCGGCCGCACCGGCGACGTCCGTCGCGGTGGGCGCGGACGCGCGTCCGGCGTCGGGCGCAGCCGCGACCACGCGCGCTGGATCGGCCGGCATCGGCTTGTCGCCGCTGTTGAAATTGACGATCACCACCGCCGCGATCACCGCGATCCCCATCAGCAGGCCGTAACGGAGGCGTCCGCCACCGCGCGCGGCGAGTGGGCTGCGGTCGCCGCCGGCGATCGCGGCCGGCGGCAGGAAGCCTTCGGTGCGCGCCGGCGACGCCTGCAGCAGGCCGGCTTCGCGCAACAGCTGCCGCGCTTCGGGCTGCTGGTCGGAGCGCAGCACCCAGACCGCCGGGCGCGGCGCGCTGTCGCTGCCGTCGCGGTAGCTGAAA
This sequence comes from Luteimonas sp. MC1825, assembly GCF_014764385.1. Taxonomy (NCBI): domain Bacteria; kingdom Pseudomonadati; phylum Pseudomonadota; class Gammaproteobacteria; order Lysobacterales; family Lysobacteraceae; genus Luteimonas; species Luteimonas sp. MC1825. The sequence continues at coordinate 677,875 of NZ_CP061714.1, forward strand.
TTGCCGCGGATCGCGCCGCGGTAGGAGCGGCCGTTGCTGATCCGCACCTCGATGCCGGCATCCTCGAGCAGCCTGGCGACCGCCTCGACGTTCTCGATGCGCGGGCTGGAAAACAGCTGGCGCACGGCGTCAGTCCTTGGCCCGCACGGGGCCGGCGCGATCGGCGGCGACCACCCGGATCATGCCTTCCTGCGCGGTGCTGGCGACCAGCCGGCCGCCGCGGTCGTAGATCATGCCGCGCGCCAGGCCGCGGGCGCCCTGCGCGCTGGGACTGTCGAGCGAATACAGCAGCCAGTCGTCGGCGCGGAACGGGCGGTGGAACCACAGCGCGTGGTCGAGGGACGCCATCTGCACGTTCGGCTGGTAGTAGCTGATGCCGTGCGGGAAGGTGGCCGTGCCGAGCAGGTGGAAGTCGGACGCATAGGCCAGCAGCGCACGGTGCAGTTCGGGCGCGTCGCCGACCTTCTCCGCCAGACGGAACCAGACCTGCTGGTAGGGCGGGCGCTTGGGCGGGTTGAGTTCGTCGCGCGGATACACGTGGCGGAATTCGAACGGGCCGCTGCGGTCGAGCCAGCGCCGCACCTTGGTGGACAGGGTGGCCAGCACCGCCTCCGGCACGCCGGGCGCCGGTTCGATGTCGTCGGGGGAGGGCACCTCGGGCATCGACAGCTGGTGCTCGGCGCCGTCCTCGTGCTGCTGGAACGACGCGGCGCAGAAGAAGATCACCTTGCCATGCTGGATCGCCGTGACCCGCCGCACCGAGAAGCTGCCGCCGTCGCGGGTGCGGTCGACGTCGTAGACGATCGGCGAATCAACGTCGCCGGCGCGCAGGAAGTAGGCATGCAGCGAGTTGGCGTCGCGCGGCTGCTCGAGCGTGGCGTGCGCGGCCGACAGCGCCTGGCCCAGCACCTGGCCGCCGAACACGTACTTGGTGCCGATGTCGCGGCTCTGGCCACGGAACAGGTTGTCCTCCAGGCGTTCCAGGGAGAGCAGGTCGACAAGTTCGGAGGCGGGGGCGGGGGCACTGTTGGGCATCCGCCGATTATACGGGCCGTGGCCCGCGCATCAGGGACGCGGCAGCCGCCGCAACGGGGTGGCGCGCAGGATGCGCGGCCAGGGGAACAGCGGGCCGGGGTCGCGCTTGCGCTGCACGAGGACGCCGGGATCGTCGCTGGCCGCGACCGTATCCGTATCGAGTTCCTCGTGGCCGGCGATCCAGCGCAGCGCGGGCAATGCGTCCACCAGCGCGCCGAGCAGCGCGTCCAGCGCCGCGAGCTGCGCCTCGGGATACGCCTCGTCCATCGCCTGGTGCCGTGAATCCAGCCAGTGCGGCCAGCGCCCGGTGTTGACCAGTTCGATCCCGACCGAACGCGGGTTGTGGCCGCGCACGTGGTGGGCGATGCGCGTGGGATCGACGTAGCGCACGGTGTCTCCATCGCGGTCGATGTACCAGTGGCCGCTGTTGCCGGTGCCCGAGGCCGGATACAGCACGCGCTCGCCGTATGCACGGGCGGTGGCGAGGTCGGGAAGTTCGGTGCAGTGGATCACCGCCAGGTCGACCTGCGACAGCGGGCGCGCGTCCAGCAGGTGCTCGTAGGGCAGGGGGTCCAGGCGCACGTCATGGCCAAGGGGGCAATCGCGGCGATGCTAGCATTCACGCATGTCGCCGCAGATTCCCACCGAACCATGACCGTCCGCGGCCACTGCATCCTCTCGCACGGCTTCGAGAGCGGTCCCGATGCCACCAAGGTCGCCGCCCTCGCCGAGGTCGCGGAGCGCCTGGGCTGGAGCCACGAGCGCCCGGATTACACCGATCTCGACGCGCGCAGCGAATTCGGCCGTCTCGGCCACGTCGCGCAGCGCCTCGCGCGCCTGCAGGCGCTGGCGGAACCGCGCGCCGCGCAGGGGCCGCTGGTGCTGGCGGGTTCGAGCCTGGGTGCGTGGATTTCCGGGCAGGTGTCGCTGCGGGTGCCGGTGCGGGCGCTGTTCCTGATGGCGCCACCGGTGCGCCTGGACGCCGATTACCCGCTGGCTGCCGCGCGCGTGCCCACCACGATCATCCACGGCTGGCACGACGAGCTCATCCCGGCCGCGGATGTCGTCGGCTGGGCCGGTGCACGCAGCGACCGCCTGTTGCTGGTCGATGACGGCCATCGCCTGTCCTCGCATGTGGAGGCGTCGGCCACGCTGTTCGCCGGACTGCTCGAAGCGGCCGCGCCGTGAAGTTCTTCGCAAGCTGCGGCAAGGGCCTGGAATACCTGCTCGCCGACGAGCTGGTCGCGCTCGGCTGCACGCACGCCACCGCCACGATGGCCGGCGCGCATGTCGAAGGCAGCCTGGTGGATGCGCAGCGCGCGGTGCTCTGGTCGCGCCTGGCCAGCCGCGTGCTGTGGCCGCTGACCGAGTTCTATTGCGACGACGAAGACACGCTGTACCGCAATGTCGTGGCACTGCCGTGGGCCGAACATCTCGCACCCGGGCTCACCCTGGCGGTGGACGCGCATGTGTCGGGCACCGGCATCACCCACGCGCGCTTCGCCGCGCAACGGGTCAAGGACGGCGTGGTCGACAGCCTGCGCGCCGACACCGGTGATCGCCCCGACGTCGACCTCGACGCTCCCGACCTGCGCCTGAACCTGGTGGTGCGCAAGGGCCGCGCGGTGCTCTCGGTCGACCTGGGTGGCGGACCGATGCACCGCCGCGGCTGGCGCCGCGCGCAGGGCGAGGCACCGCTCAAGGAAACCCTGGCCGCGGCGGTCCTGATGCGCGGCCGGTGGCCGCAGGTGTATGCCGAGGGCGGCGCCCTGCTGGATCCGATGTGCGGCAGCGGGACGCTGCTGGTCGAGGGCGCGGCGATGGCCGCCGACGTCGCGCCGGGCCTGATGCGCCACGGCGATGCGCTGCCGTCGCGCTGGAGCGGGTTCGATGCCGGCGCCTGGGCAAGCCTGCGCACCGAGGCACTCGAGCGCGAACGTGCCGGCCGCGGCGCGCTGCGCCAGGTGTTCTTCGGCAGCGACTACGATCCCGCGGCACTGCGCGCCGCGCGCGAGAACGCCACGGCCGCCGGGTTCCGCGACGCCATCGCCTTCGACGAACGCCAGGTCGCGGCGCTGCAGCCGATGGCGCAGCCGCGCGGGCTGGTGGTCTGCAACCCGCCCTACGACGCGCGCCTGTTCGCGGATGCCCAGCTGTACCGCACGCTCGGTGACAGCCTGCGCCGGGTCGTGCCGGGCTGGCGCGCCAGCCTGCTGTGCGGCAGCGCCGATCTCGCCCGCGCCACCAAGCTGCGCGCGCAGAAGGTCTACCAGCTGTTCAACGGCGCGCTGGAATGCAGCCTGCTGGTCAGCGACCCGGTGCTGCCGCCAGTGCGCGAGGACGCCACGCCGCGCGCGCTGACGCCGGGTGCGCAGATGCTTGCCAACCGCCTGCGCAAGAACCTGCGCGCGCTGAAGTCATGGCGGGCCCGCGAGGACGTGGCCTGCTTCCGCGCCTACGACGCCGACCTGCCCGAGTACGCCGTGGCGGTCGATGTCTATACCGAGGCCGACGACCCGGATGCCACCTGGCTTCACGTGCAGGAATACGCCGCACCGGCCGACATCCCCGAGGCCGACGTGCGTCGCCGCTTCGGCGAGGTGCTGGCAGCCGCGCGCGAGGTCTTCGGCGTGCCGCGCGAGCGCGTGGCCACCAAGGTGCGGGCGCGCGGCAAGGGCGGCAGCAAGTACGCCGACGGCTTCGACCGCCGCGGCGAGTTCCTGCAGGTGCGCGAGGGCGCGGCGCGGCTGCGCGTCAACCTGTTCGACTACCTCGACACCGGCCTGTTCCTCGACCACCGGCCACTGCGCCGCCGCCTGTACCAGGAGGCGCGCGGCAAGCATTTTCTCAACCTGTTCTGCTACACCGGCGCGGCCACCGTGCAGGCGGCGGTCGGCGGCGCGGCCAGCACCACCAGCGTCGACCTGTCGGCCACGTACCTGCAGTGGGCCGCCGACAACCTGCGCGGCAACAGCGTCGACGGTCGTCCGCTGGGTGGCAGCCGCCACCGCATGGTGCAGGCCGACGCGGTCGCCTGGCTGGAGGCCGACGACGGGTATTACGACCTGGTGTTCTGCGACCCGCCGACGTTCTCCAACTCCGCGCGCGCCGACGACTTCGACATGCAGGCCCAGCACGTGCGCCTGCTGCGGGCCGCGGTCGATCGCCTGTCGGACGACGGTGTCCTGTACTTCTCGAACAACTACCGGCGTTTCCGTCTCGATTACGTGGCGGTAGCCGAGTTCGCCGAGTGCGAGGACATCAGTGCCGCGACCATCCCCCAGGACTTCGCGCGCAATCCGCGCATCCATCGCGCCTGGCGGCTGCGGCGGCGCGCCTAGGACGGAGTGATCCGCGCGGCTGGCGGGCGACGCTGGCCCCGCCGCCGGGGCATCGGGCCGGTGTGCGGAGCCGCGGGACCGCAGCGTTGCAACAGCGGTGCTGTGATGCACGCGCGCCGCCCCGATGATGTGTGCAGACACATCCAGGAACCACGCCATGTCCCCGGCCACCCCTTTCGATTCCACCCGCATCGTCCGCAAGGTGCGCGGTCGCGCGGCGTCCGACGGCGCCGGCGTGAAGCTCACGCGCGTGATCGGCAGCCCCGAACTTGCCGATCTCGATCCGTTCCTGCTGCTCGACGAGTTCGGCACCGACCGGCCCGAGGACTACCTCGCCGGCTTCCCGGACCATCCGCATCGCGGCTTCGAGACCGTCACCTACATGCTCGACGGGCGCATGCGCCATCGCGACAACCACGGCAACGAAGGCTTGCTGGTGCCCGGCAGCGTGCAGTGGATGACCGCCGGCCGCGGCCTTGTGCACTCGGAGATGCCCGAGCAGCAGGAAGGCCGCATGCGCGGCTTCCAGTTGTGGGTGAACCTGCCGGCGAAGGACAAGATGACCGCGCCGCGCTACCAGGAGTTCGCACCCGAGCGGATCCCGCTGGTGGCGGTGGCCGAGGGCGTGGAGGTGCGTGTGGTGGCCGGTGAAGTCGCGGGTGCCGATGGCGTGCGCGTCCGTGGCCCGATCGAGCAGCCGGCGACCGATCCGATGTACCTCGATGCGTCGCTCGCGCCGGGCGCGCCCTGGGAACACCGCCTGCCGGAAGGCCACAATGCCTTCGCCTACGTGTTCGAGGGTGATGCGATGTTCGGCAATGGCGACGAGGCGCGCCAGCTCGTCGCGCACGAGCTCGGCATCCTCGGCGGCGGCGACCTGCTGCGCGTGCAGGCCGGCACGGCGGGTGCGCGCCTGCTGCTGGTGTCCGGCCGCCCACTGCGCGAGCCGGTCGCCCGCCACGGGCCGTTCGTGATGAACACCCGAGCGGAGCTGATGCAGGCCTTCGTGGACCTGCAGGAAGGCCGCTTCTGACAATGCGCCGGGCGGCGGATGGTCGCCGCCCGGCGCAGATGCTCAGGGCGTGCCGGTGCTCGGCATGTCGTCGCGGCCGAGCCAACCGTACAGGCCGCCGCCGATGATCGCGCCGACGATCGGCGCCACGGCGGACCACGCGCGGTCCGCCACGTGTTTGCGCCTTGTCAACGCGCGCGGACGGGGATCAGTTGCTGGAGACGAGCACGTCGCCGAAGTGCAGCGACTCGGCCACCGACATCGCCTGCGACATCTCCTGGTCGCTGCCGGCGCGCAGCGAGATGTGCGCGACCTGGTCGCGACCCAGTTCGACGATCGTCTCCCTGACCTTGACGCCGGTCGTGTCGGCCAGTTCGCCGCGATACCACCATGTCGGCTGACCGTCGATCATGGTCTCGTTCACGCGATCGCCGCGCCGCGGCTTGAAAGGCGCTTCGGCGCTGAGCATCACCGCCAGCACCTGGCCGCCGTCGCTGGCGCGGATCGCCTTGCAGAAGGTGTAGCCCCTGCCGTCGAGTTTTTCCCAGGCCAGGCCGCTGTCGGCGGGCAGGGCCGGACAGCCGCCGCCGGACTGCGATTGCGCGTGCACGGCGCCGGATATCATCAGGCAGGCCGAAGCCAGCAGGATCGTTTTCATTGTGTGGTCCCCCCCGGGCAGCGCAGGACAAGGCGCTGGCGTCTTGATACTCCCTTGTGGGGACCTGTCATTTTGTGACCTGCGTCACTGTTCGGGCAGGGGAATGAACTCGTTGTCACCCTCGATCTCACCGAAACGCCCCGCCAGCCAGTCGGCCTTGGCCTGTTCGATGCGTTCCCTGGACGACGACACGAAGTTCCACCAGACGTGCCGACGGCCGTCGAGCGGGGTGCCACCGAGGAGCATCGCCTTCAGCGGCGTCCTGGCGCGCAGCACCGCGGCGCTGCCGGCCTCCGGCAGTACCAGGTGGCGCGCGGGGATGTCGACGCCGTCGAGCTGCGCCTCGCCTTCCAGGATGTAGAGCGCGCGCTCCGGCTGGTCGGCGGCGATGCGCAGCTCCGCGTCCGGCGCGAGATCGATCGCGACGTTGAGGATCTCGCTGAACACGCGTACCGGCGATACCTCGCCCCAGGCCCGGCCGGCGATCACCCGCAGCCGTGCGCCGGGCAGCGTGATCGTGGGCAGGGTGGCCGCGGCGTGGTGGTGGAATTCCGGAGCGGTCTCTTCGTCCGGCTTCGGCAGCGCCACCCAGGTCTGCATGCCGTGGATCGGGTGGGAGGACTGGCGCACCGCGCGTGGCGTGCGCTCGGAATGGGCGATGCCGCGACCGGCGGTCATCCAGTTGACGTCACCGGGGAGGATGTCCTGGTTGCAGCCGAGCGTGTCGCGATGGTTGATGGTGCCCGACCACAGGTAGGTCACCGTGGCCAGCCCGATGTGCGGGTGCGGGCGCACGTCGAGCCCGGCGCCGCGTTCGAAGACGGCGGGCCCCATGTGGTCTGCGAACACGAACGGCCCGACGCTGCGCGCTTCGATCGTCGGAATCGCGCGCCGTACGGCGAACCCGCCACCGAGATCGTGTTCACGCGGACGGATGACGAGGGTCATGCTGTGCCTCCATGGCGGTCGACGGGTGCCAGCATCGCAGGTTGCCGGGGCGCCGGCGGCACCTTGCGGTGCAACGCAGCGTACGCGCGTCAGCTGCGCGCGTGCCGCGCCACCAGCTGGGCGGCAAGCCGGTCGGGTTCGGGCTGCCGGTGCGTGGTGGTGAAACGCACCACGAGGTCGGCGGCCGAGGCCATGGCCACGCGGTGCCCGGGCGAGACGACCAGTGGCGCGCTGCCCGGCTTGCTGCGCAACAGCCAGCCGATCTGCGGGCCGCGGGCCTGGCTGCGCAGGGCGGTGTAGGCGCCACGCGTCTGGTGCGGATCCGGGCCGCCGCCGGCGACGATGGTGTCGGCCACGCCGATGCAGGGCAGGTCGGCGCCCACGCCGAAACGCGTGGCGATGCCCGCGTGGCCTGGACGGGCACCGCCATGGCCATGGACGAATGCGAGATCCGGTGCGCGCGGCAGCGCCTTGAGCGCGGCAAGCAGGGCGGGCAGCGTGTCGAAGGACGCGGGGTCCGCGCCGTCCGGCAGCGCGAGGCTGACAACTTCGCACGCCAGCAGCGCCAGCGTGTCGGCGTCCAGCAGTACCGCGGCCGCGTGCACGGTGGCGCCATCGGGGTCGACGCTGGCATGGAATCCGGCCACGGTGCGCAGCGGCTTGTGGAAGCGGTCACGCAGTTCCAGCTCCGCGCCCATCAGAACGACCCGGTGCGCAGGCGCGGACGGCCATCGGCATCGTGGTCGATGTCGTAGCGGCCGCCGTAGGTGGCGTCGTCGATGGGATCCACCTGGCAGTCGCAGAGCGCGGCGACGATCGCCGGCACGGTGTTGCTGTGGCCGACCACCAGCACCGTGCCGTGGCGGTGCGCGTCGCGCAGCATCGCCGCCAGTTGCGGGGCGGGCAGCGCGGCATCGTATTCGCGGGGTTGCAGCCCGTGCGCCTGCGCCGTGGCCAGCGCGGTCTGGCGCGTGCGTGCGAACGGGCTGGTCCAGGCCGCGACCAGGGGTGTGTCTCGCAACTGCACCGCCAGGGCGCGCGCACGGACCTCGCCGGTGGCGGAGAGGGCAGGGTCGCGCGAGTCATCCACCTTTTCCGCATGGCGCACCACGATGAAGGCGAGCGGTGCGCTCGCGCCGGAAGCCGCGCGCGCATCGACGACGTCGGCCCCCGCGCAGGCGACCAGCAGGCACGCCGCGGCGACAAGGACCAGGGCGACGGCAAGGCCGCGGCCACGGCCAGGCAACAGGGAAAACACGGAGGGCAACGGCATGGCGGGACAGCGACCTGCGGACGGGCCAGGCCGGCAGCATACGCGCCGTGGGCGTCAGGCGATGCCGCAGGCGTTCCGCGGCCCCTGCCGCGCGGGTTCCAGCCGTCAGGCGCCTTCGATGCCGCGTGCCACGCCGTCCAGGGCGTCGGACAGCGTCGCCAGTCGCGCTGGCGTGCCGACGTCGGTCCAGCGCCCGTGGTGGTGTTCGCCGGTGATCGCGCCGCGCGCCATCGCCGCGCGCAGCAGGGGGGCGAGCTTGAAGCGCGGTGGCGCATCGCCCGCTCCCGGCGCGTCGCCGATGACGGCCCGCCAGGCGGCCAGCAACGAGGGCCGGTACACGCCGATGCCGGCGAAGGTCAGCGCCCCGCTGCCGCCGGGCGTGAGCAGCCCGCCAGCGGCCAGCGCGAAGTCGCCGCCGGGGTGGTGGGCCGGGTTGTCGACCAGCACCAGGTGGGCCTCGCCCGCGGGTGATTCGGGCAGGCGCGCAAAGTCGTGGTCGCACCAGATGTCGCCGTTGACGGCGATGAACGGCGCGTCGCCCAGCAGCGGCAGCGCGTGCAGCATGCCGCCGCCGGTTTCCAGCGGCACCGCGCCCTCGTAGGCGTACGCGATGCGCAGGCCCCACCGCGCGCCATCGCCGAGCACTTCCGCGAAACGCGGCGCCAGCCACGAGGTGTTGATGACGACCTCGCGCACGCCGGCGGCGGCCAGTTTTTCCAGGTGCCAGGCGACCAGCGGCTTGCCGCCGGCGGCGAGCAGCGGCTTGGGCATGGTGTCGGTCAGCGGCCGCATGCGCTCGCCGAGGCCAGCGCACAGCAGCAGGGCCTTCATCGCGTGCCGCTCATGGCTGCGTGGCAGCCGCCAGCGCCGGACGCACGTGGCGATCGAGCACGCCTGACAGCGGCGCGAGTTCCGGATACCGAGGTACCACGTCGTCAAGGTAGGCGAGAAAGCGCGGCGCGTCGGCGATGTACTTCGGCTTGCCGTCGCGATGCTTCAGCCGCGCGAAGATGCCGAGCACCTTCAGGTGCCGCTGCACGCCGATCAGGTCGGCATCGCGGCGGAACTGCGCCAGCGCGGCTGGCACCGGCACGCCGGCGGCGCGCGCGCGGGCGTGGTAGCCGGCCAGCCAGGCGTCCACGCGCGCGGCCGGCCAGCTCAGGAACGCATCCTTGAACAGGCTGATCGCGTCGTACGCCACCGGGCCCGCCACCGCGTCCTGGAAATCCAGAACCGCCGGGCCACCCGCGACCGGCATCAGGTTGCGCGGCATGAAATCGCGGTGCACCAGCACCTGCGGCTGTCCCAGCGCGCTGGCGATGAGCGTGCGGTAGACGCTGTCGAGTGCCTGGTGGTCGTCGTCGCCCAGTGCCGCGCCGAGGTGGCGGGCCAGGAACCATGCGTCGAACAGGCGCAGCTCGCGCTGCAGCAGCGCCTCGTCGTAGCGCGGCAGGTCGGCCGGCGCCGGGATCGCCTGCAGCCTGAGCAGTTGCCCGATGGCGGCGTCGAAATGCGCATCGGCATTGCCGGCGTCGACCACCTGCAGCAGGGTGTCCATGCCGAGGTCCTCGAGGAGCAGGAAGCCTTGTCCGGTATCGCGCGCGAGTACCGCCGGAACGCGCACGCCGCCTCCGGCCAGCAGCGCCAGCACGCGCAGCCACGGCCGCACGTCTTCCTTGTCGGGCGGCGAGTCCATGACGATGGTGGTCGCGCCGTCGGTGCCGGTCGCGCGCCAGTAGCTGCGGAAGCCGGCATCGGTGGACGCGCGCGCAAGCCGCAGGGCGTGATCGCCGCTTGCCGTGCGCGCCCAGTCCAGGCGCGCCTGCGCGCGAAGGTCGTCGGGATCAGGGGTCATGCGGGCTCGTCGGCGTCCAGGCGGCGGGGGCCCACAGGGTAAACTCCGCGCTTCCAGTCCGACAGCATGTGAATCGAGGCGAGATGACCCAGCTGCAACCCGTGCTCCTGTCCGGTGGTTCCGGGACGCGACTCTGGCCGCTGTCGCGCGAGGCCTATCCCAAGCAGTTCCTGGCGCTGGCCGGCGAGCACACCATGCTGCAGGACACCTGGTTGCGGGTCGCGCCGCTCGCCAGCCGCGCGCCGATCGTGGTCGCCAACGAGGAGCACCGCTTCCTCGCCGCCGAGCAGCTGCGCCTGGTGGGCATGGCCGATGCCGCGATCATGCTCGAGCCGGTCGGGCGCAACACCGCGCCGGCAATCGCCGCCGCCGCGCTGCAGGCCGGCGAAGCCGGCGACGACCCGCTGCTGCTGGTGCTGCCCTCAGACCATGTGGTGCGCGATGCGGACGCGTTCCGCGCCGCGGTACAGGCCGCCATGCCGGCCGCCGAAGCCGGTGCGCTGGTCACGTTCGGCATCGTGCCCGACGCGCCGGAAACCGGCTTCGGCTACATCCACGCCGAAGCCGGCGACGGCGTGCGCCAGGTGCGGCGCTTCGTCGAGAAGCCCGATGCCGCCACCGCGCAGCAGTACCTGGACGCGGGCGGCTACTACTGGAACAGCGGCATGTTCCTGTTCCGCGCCTCGCGCTATCTCGAAGAGCTGGGCCGGTTCCGCCCCGACATCCTCGCGGCCGTGCGCAAGGCGTTCGCCGGTGCTGCCCGTGATGGTGACTTCGTGCGCCTCGACAAGGACGCGTTCGCCGCCAGCCCGTCGGACTCGATCGACTACGCGGTGTTCGAGAACACCGACCGCGCGATGGTGCTGCCGGTCGACATCGGCTGGAACGACGTCGGCTCGTGGTCGGCGCTGTGGCAGGTGAGCGAGCAGGATGCCGACGGCAATGCCGGCCATGGCGATGTCATCGCCGTCGACAGCCGCAACAGCTACGCCTATGCGCGGCGGCTGGTGGCGCTGGTCGGCGTGGACGACCTGGTGGTGGTGGAGACCGATGACGCGGTGCTGGTGGCGCACAAGGACCGCGTGCAGCAGGTCAAGGACGTGGTGGCGTTGCTCAAGGCGGAGCAGCGCAGCCACGCCGTGCTGCACCGCGAGGTGCACCGGCCCTGGGGCAGCTACGACTCGATCGACCAGGACGCGGGGTTTCAGGTCAAGCGCATCAAGGTCAAGCCCGGCGGCCGGCTGTCGCTGCAGTCGCACACGCGCCGCGCCGAACACTGGATCGTGGTACGCGGCACCGCGCGCGTGACCCGCGACAACGACGTGTTCGAGCTGCACGCCAACCAGTCGACCTATATCCCGCTCGGCGCGAAGCACCGCCTCGAGAACCCGGGCACGGAGATGCTCGAGCTGATCGAGGTGCAGTCCGGCGACTACCTGGGCGAGGACGACATCGTCCGCTACGAGGACGTGTACGGGCGCTCATGAGCACGGCAAGCCACGACCGCGACCTCGACCGCCTCGAGGCCGAAAGCCTGCACATCCTGCGCGAGGTGGCGGCCCAGTGCCGCAACCCGGTGATGCTGTACTCGATCGGCAAGGACAGCTCGGTGCTGCTGCACCTGCTGCTGAAGGCGTTCGCGCCGGCGCGGCCATCGATCCCGCTGCTGCACGTGGACACCACCTGGAAGTTCCGCGAGATGATCGCGTTCCGCGACCGGCGCGTCGCCGACACCGGCGTGGAGTTGCGCGTGCACGTGAACCCCGACGGCCTGCGCGACGGCATCGGCCCGCAGAGCCATGGCGCCAGCCGCCACACCGAGGTGATGAAGACCCTGGCACTGAAGCAGGCGCTGGCCGCCGGCGGCTATGACGCCGCGGTCGGCGGCGCACGCCGCGATGAGGAGAAGTCGCGCGCCAAGGAGCGCGTGTTCTCGTTCCGCGACGCCAACCAGCGCTGGGATCCGCGCCGCCAGCGCCCGGAGGTGTGGGACCTGTACAACGCACGCGTCGGGCCGGGCGAGAGCATGCGCGTGTTCCCGCTGTCCAACTGGACCGAGCTCGATGTCTGGCGCTACATCCGCCGCGAGGCGATCCCGGTGGTGTCGCTGTACTTCGCCGCCGATCGCCCGATGGTGGAACGCGACGGCGCGCTGCTGATGGTCGACGACGAGCGCTTCGTGCTCGCGCCCGGCGAGCAGCCGGTGATGCGCCGCGTGCGCTTCCGCACGCTCGGCTGCTATCCGTTGACCGGCGCCGTGGAGTCCAACGCCGGCGACCTCGACGCGATCATCGCCGAGATGGAGGCGGGCACCCAGTCCGAGCGCGCCGGGCGGCTGATCGACCACGCCGACGGGGATTCGATGGAAAAGAAGAAGCGCGAGGGCTATTTCTGATGGCGCGCGACATCCTGTGCATCGTCGCCTGCGGCAGCGTCGACGACGGCAAGAGCACGCTGATCGGACGCCTGCTGGCCGAAGCCGGGCGCGTGCCCGATGACGAACGCGCCGCACTGGCGCGGGCCAGCGCGACGCACGGCACCCGCGGCGACGACATCGACTACGCGCTGCTGCTCGATGGCCTGGACGCCGAGCGCGAGCAGGGCATCACCATCGACGTCGCCTGGCGGCACCTGGAAACCCCGCGCCGCCGCTTCCTGATCGCCGACTGCCCCGGGCACGTGCAGTACACGCGCAACATGGCCACCGGCGCCTCGCGCGCGGACCTCGCCATCGTGCTGGTCGACGCCACCCGTGGCCTGCTGCCGCAGACCATGCGCCACACCGCGATCGCGGCGCTGTTCGGCATCCGCCACGTGCTGCTCGCGGTCAACAAGATGGACCGCGTCGGCCACGACCGCGCGGTGTTCGACGCGATCGAGGCCGCGTACCGCGCGCACGCGGCGAAGCTCGGCATCACCGGCGTCACCGCGATCCCGCTGGCCGCCGCGAGCGGCGAGAACGTCGCGACGCACGCGGCCACCATGCCCTGGTACGACGGCCCCACCGTGCTCGAGCACCTGCACGCTGTCGACGTGCCGGAACGCGGCGCGCAGCTGCCGGCGCGGCTCCCGCTGCAACTGGTCGTGCGCGGTGACGCCGGTGAGCGCTGGGTCGCCGGCACGCTGGCGTCCGGCACATTGCGCGTCGGCGATGCGCTGCAGGTCCAGCCCGCGGGTGTCGCGGCGACGGTCGCCGCCCTGCATCGCGCCGGCGTCGAGGCGGACACCGCGCACGCCGGCGACGCCATCTCCGTTCGCCTGACCGAGGATGTGGATGCCGCGCGCGGCGACGTGCTCGCCGCGGCCGCCGCGCCGCTCGCGGTCAGCGACCAGTTCGGCGCCGACCTGCTGTGGTTCGACGCGTCCCCGCTGCTGCCGGGCCGCCGCTACCTGGTCAAGCTCGGCACCCGCGTGCTGGGCGCGCGAATCGGCGAGATCAGGCACCTGCTCGATCCCGAGTCGCTGCAGCCGCTGGCCGCCAAACGCCTGCAGGCCAACGACATCGGTGAGGTGACGCTGTCGTTGGACGCGATGGCCGCGTTCGCGCCTTACGCAAACGAACCCGTGCTGGGCGCCTTTGTCGTGGCCGACCCGCTCACCAACGCCACGGTCGGTGCGGGCATGATCCGCCACGGCCTGCGCCGCGCCGACAACATCCACTGGCAGTCGCTGGACGTGGATCGCGACGCGCGCGCCGCGATCAAGGGCCAGCGGCCACGCTGCGTGTGGTTCACGGGCCTGTCGGGCGCCGGCAAGTCGACCATCGCCAACCTGGTGGAACGCGGCCTGCTGGCGCGCGGCCTCCACACCTACCTGCTCGACGGCGACAACGTGCGCCATGGCCTCAACCGCAACCTCGGCTTCACCGACGAGGATCGCGTGGAAAACCTGCGCCGCGTGGCGCACGTGGCCAAGCTCATGACGGATGCTGGCCTGATCGTGCTGGTGAGCTTCATTTCGCCGTTCCGCTCCGAGCGCCGGTCGGCGCGCGAGCTGTTCGACGCAGGCGAGTTCATCGAGGTGTTCGTCGACACCCCGCTGGCCGAGGCCGAACGCCGCGACGTGAAGGGCCTGTATGCCAAGGCGCGCCGCGGCGAACTGCCGCATTTCACCGGCATCGACTCGGCATACGAGCCGCCGGAACATGCCGAGCTGGTGCTCGACACCACGGCCGAGCCGCCGGAACGCCTGGCCGAGCGGGTGATCGCGATGCTGCTGGACTGACATGAAAAAAGCCGGGCTGATGCCCGGCTTTCTTCGTCATGCCTGTTCCCGTGCGTCAGCGCCTGCGGCGCTTGCCGTTGATCATTTCCGCGATGAACAGCAGGATCACCGCGCCGATCAGCGAGGCGATGAAACCGACTTTCTCGCTTTCCCCATACCAGCCCAGCATGCGGCCAACCCAGCCGGCGAGCAGCGCGCCGACGATGCCCAGCACGATGGTCAGGATGATGCCGATGTTCTGCTTGCCGGGCTTGATCAGGCGCGCGAGCACGCCAACGACCAGGCCGACGAGGATGATCCACAGCCAGCTGTCGCCGCCGAATACACCGTCCATGCGCTCCCCTTACTTGATGGATGAATGGCGAGCTTGGCAGGGCCGGCGCCAGTGCGCCAGCCCTGTCCGCCGGCTCAGCAGCAGCCGTGGTCGCCGTGGCGCGTGCCGCTGTCGGCGACCGCCGCACCGCCGCTGGTCTCGCCACGCGCGCTGGCGGCCTGGTGTTCGGCGATCACCCGCGCAACGCAGGCAGTGACGCGCTTGCCCATCTCGATATGCAGGAACTCGTTGGGGCCGTGGGCATTGGAGTGCGGGCCGAGCACGCCGGTGATCATGAACTGCGCTCCGGGGAACTTCTCCCCGAGCATGCCCATGAACGGGATCGAGCCGCCTTCGCCCATGTACATCGCCGGACGCTTGAAGAACGCCTGGCTGGCGGCATCGATCGCGCGCTCGAGCCACGGCGCCATCGCCGGCGCGTTCCAGCCCGTCGACGCCTTCTCGAGGTCCAGCGTCACCTCGGCGCCGTTCGGCGGGTCGCGCAGCAGCGCTTCCTGCAGCAGTTCGCCGGCGCGCTTGCCGTCGAGCGTCGGCGGCAGGCGCAACGACAGCTTCACCGCGGTGTGCGGGCGCAGCACGTTGCCGGCCGAGGCCAGCGGCGGCATGCCGTCGACGCCGGTCACCGACAGTGCCGGCCGCCAGGTGCGGTTGAGCACCAGTTCGGTGAGGTCGTCGTTCATCGGCGTCATGCCGGGCAGGAACGGGAACTTGTCGAACACCGCGGTATCCAGCACCTCGGCGCACATCTTCGCCTGCGTCAGCCGGTCGGCGGGGATCTCCGCGTGCAGGCCGTCGAGCAGGATGCGGCCGGTGTCTTCGTCCTCGATGCGCGACAACAGCTGGCGCAGCAGGCGGAAGCTGGATGGGACCACGCCGGAGGCGTCGCCGGAATGCACGCCTTCGTCAAGCACCTTGACCGAGAAGTTGCCGCCGGCCAGGCCGCGCAGCGACGTGGTGCACCACAGCTGGTCGTAGTTGCCGCAGCCGGAATCCAGGCAGACCACCAGCGACGGCTGGCCGATGCGCTCGGCGAGATGATCGACGTAGGCGGGCAGGTCGTAGCTGCCGGACTCCTCGCAGGCCTCGATCAGGATCACGCAGCGCGCATGCGGGATCTTCTGCTCGTGCAGGGCGAGGATCGCGGTCAGCGAACCATAGATCGCGTAGCCGTCGTCGGCGCCGCCGCGGCCATAGAGCTTGCCGTCGCGCAGCACCGGCTTCCAGGGGCCGAGGTCGTCGTCCCAGCCGGTCATTTCGGGCTGCTTGTCCAGGTGGCCGTAGAGCAGCACGCAGTCGTCGTCGCGGCCGCCGTGGGCGGCCGGGATCTCGATGAAGATCAGCGGCGTGCGGCCTTCCAGGCGCACCACCTCGAGCTGCATGCCGGGGATGTCCTGGCGGCGTGCCCAGCCTTCCATCAGCTTGACCGCGTCGTCCATGAAACCGTTCTTCACCCAGTCGGTGTCGAACATCGGCGACTTGTTGGGGATGCGGATGTACTCGACGAGCTGGGGGACGATCTCGTCATCCCACTTGGCGGAGACATGGCGCTCGACGAGCGTGGGGTTGAACCTGCTGGCGTCCATTTCGGGCCTTGCGGTGGAAAACCACGATTCTACTCCCGGGCGCCGGGTGGGACTTTCCGCACGCCACGGCGGGCTGCCGCCCGGCAGCCGCGCGTGCCCGCGGGCGATGGGAATGGACGTCCGCCGCCCCCGACACTGGCGCTGCCGGTGCCAGGAAGGCCCGGCGGAACGGATTCCAACACCCAAGGAGAACGCCATGATCCTGCTGAAAAACGTGCTTGCCCCGGTGCTGCTGTCGCTGCTGCTGGCCGGCGGTGCCCTCGCGAGCGACAAGGTGAACATCAACACCGCCGACGCCGCCACCATCGAACGCGTGCTGGTCAACATCGGCATGGCCAAGGCCGAGGCCATCGTCGCCCACCGCAAGGCGCACGGCGCGTTCAAGAGCGCGGACGAACTCGCCAACGTCAAGGGCGTGGGCCTGAAGACCATCGAGAAGAACCGCGACCGCATCGTGGTGGCGGGTGGCGCGGCGGCCAAGCCGGCGGCCGCGGCCGCCAAGCCCGCCGCCTCTGCCAGGCCGGCCGCGGCGAAGCCGGCTGCCGCGCAGCGCTGAGCCGCGGGGCAAGCACCGGCCGCATCGCAGGGAGGCGATGTGGCGGCGGCGGGGACTGCCACGCCCCGCTGGCAGGCGCCTGCCTGCATGCGTTCCGCCACCCGGCCGCAGGGACGCGCGCCGGGCGGCGGCCAGTACCGGCGCTGCGCTCTACACTGCGCGGATGCAGCCTCCAGCAGCACACGCGCGGCATCTTCCCGCCAACGAATACCGCCGCGTGCGCTGGCACAACGGCGGCGGCTGGACGCGGGAGATCCATGCCGAGGGGCGTGGAGGCGGCGGGCCCGGCGAGGACTGGGACTGGCGCTTGTCGATCGCCGAGATCACCGCAGACGGCGACTTCTCGCGCCTGGCGGGGGTCGAGCGCGAACAGGTGCTGCTGTCCGGCGACGGGCTGCAGCTGCGGTTCGACGGCAACGAGTCCGGCGCGCACGCGCTGCTGCCGCCACATGGCCGCTTGCGCTTCTCCGGCGGGCGCGCGGCGCACTGCAAGCTGGTTGGCATGCGCGCGGAGGTCTTCAACCTGATGTGGCGCCCGCAGGCGGTGGCCGCGCAGTTGTGGCATCGGCCGCTGGTGGGCGCCATGGTTGTGTTCGTCGATCCGGGCACGTGCTGGGCGGCGTACCTGGTGGCCGGCCAGGCGACGGTCTCCGGCAGCGTGGCGTCGCCGCTGCGGCTGGCCATGGGCGACACCGTCCTGCTCGGCGCAGGCGCGCAGCGCTGCCGGCATGTGCTGGACGGTGGCGGCGAGGTGTTGCTGGTGCGGTTGGAGCCGGCCGCCGACGCTCAGTAGACGTCGCGGCGATAGCGTCCGTCGGCAAGCATGGCGTCCACGCCGGCGCGGCCGATGACGTCGCGCAACACGCCATCCACCCCGGGTGCCATGCCGCGCAGGCTGCCGCAGACGTACACCGCGGCACCTTCGTCGACCCACGCGCGCAGCCGGGCGGCCTGGGCCCGCAGCGCATCCTGCACATGGCCGTCATGCACACCGGCGCGCCCATCCGCCGGCGCGCCTGCCGGCAGCGTGGCCGTGGCGCCGGTGCTGTCGCGCGAGAACGCCAGGTCGAGGCGCGCCAGCTCGCCTGCGGCGAGCCACGCGGCGATCCGGTCGCCGAAATGGAAATCGCGATCGGCGTGGCGTTCGCCGAACAGCAGCCAGTTGCGCCGTGCGCCGGCGGCGATGCGCTCGGCAAGATGCGCACGCAGGCCGGCGATGCCGGTGCCGTTGCCGATCAACAGCATCGGGCGCTGCGTGTCGGGGCCGCGGAAGTTGCGGTTGGCGCGGATCCGCAGCGCGACCGGGCCACCGACCGCGACGTGGTCGCAGAGCCAGCCGCTGCCGATGCCGGGCGTGCCGTCGGGGCGCAGCATCCGCCGCAGCAGCAGGCGCATGTCGCCTTCGGAGGGGATCGAGGCGATCGAGTATTCGCGATGCGGGAGTCGCTGCAGCACGGCCGCCAGCGCGGCGGCGGCGAGGCCGGACGCGGCGGCTGGATCTGGCAGGTGCGAGCGGCCCAGCACGTCGGCAAGCGACGCCGTGCCGGCCGCATCCGCCATCCCGGCGCTGTCCGCCACGCCCGGGGTCTCCGGCACGCGCACCTGCGTCGCGGGGTCGAGTCGCAGCTGCGCCAGCAGGGCGGTGACCGCCGCGGGCGACTGGCGCGGCCCGATTTCGGCGATGTCGCCGGCGCGCCACGACGCCGCCGCGCCGGCGGGCGGCGCGAGCCGGAGTTCGTACACGCCCGCGCCCGGGCTGCCGGGATTGAGTTCGACGCGCCCGGCCAGGGTCCAGGCCTGGTATTCGGCCGGCGACCAGTCCGGGAGCCCGGTGGCCTCGGTGGCGACACCCAGGTGGTGCTGCCAGTGGCGCAGCGCGGCGGGATCGCCGTTGTCGACTTCGACCAGGTCGAACAGGGCCTCGCCACCGGCATCGCGCAGCCAGCGCTCCAGCTGATGCCCGAACCCGCAGTAGTGGCGATAGCTGCGATCGCCCAGTGCGAGCACGGCGTACTGCAGGCCTGGCAAGAGCGTCCCCGGGCGCATGACGTCGCGGACGAAGGCCAGCGCGGGATCCGGCGGGTCGCCTTCGCCGGTGGTGCTGGCGATGAACAGTACGCGCCGCGCCGCCGCCAGCATCGCCAGGTCGACCTGCGCCAGTCCGCGCGGCCGCGCGCGCTGGCCGGCGCTGCGCAGGGCGGCCGTCGTGCGAGCCGCGACGTCCTCCGCATATCCCGTCTGGCTGGCGTGCAGCACCAGCCAGTCGCTGTCGCCCGCGTTTTCACCGGACGCGGCATCGGCGGCCTCGCGCGTGCGCGCCGCGCGGCGCGCGCGCCACAGGATTCCCGCGCTGCCGGTAACCCAGGCCACGGCCACGAGTGCGGCCAACCAGCTGCGTGCCGGGGGCGGCGCCGCGATCCACCAGCGGTCGCCGTGCAGCGGCAGCAGCGCCGCCGCGGTGCCGGCCAATGCGAACAGCGCAAGCCAGTTGCCGACGCGGGCACGGTCGCGCGGCGCGGCCCGTGCAGCCCGCGATTCGCCTGGCGCACTCACCCTGCGAGCGCTGCGTGGAAGCTGTCGGTCGCGTGGACGCGCACCGCGGTGCCGCCGACGGCACCGGCGTGGCAGGCGACATCGGCGGCGGACTGATCGCCAGCGCGGACGACGAAGCGCGCGGCGATGCCGCGCGCCTGTGCGAACTCGAAGCCGGCCTCGGCACCCATCACCGTCAGCGCGGTCGCCCAGGCGTCGGCATGCAGGGCGTCATCGGCCAGTACGGTGACCGCGGCCGGTGCATGCGCCACCGGCGCACCGCTGCGCGGATCGATGCTGTGGGCGAACACGCGGCCGTCGTGCGCGAAGCGATGCCAGTGGTCGCCCGACGTGGCGACGGCGCGGCCGTCGAGCGCGAGCACGCAGGGGGGCAGGGCCTCGCAGTCGTCGCCTTCGTCAGGCCAGGCTTCGACCAGCACGCGCCAGGGATTGCCATCGGGCTTGCTGCCATAGCCGTAGAGCTCGCCTCCGACCTCGACCAAAGCGGCGCGGACACCCTGCGCGCGCAGCCACGCGGCCACCGCGTCCACGCCATGCCCCTTTGCAATGCCCGACAGGTCGAGCGCCACGCCGCCGGGTTGCAGCGCGCGCTGGCCGGCGCCGTCCAGCGTGACGCGCTGCCAGCCGACGCGTGCACGCGCGGCAGCGACCGCGGCAGCCTCCGGGATGCGGCCGGCGCCGCCCGCCGGGCCGAAGCCCCACAGGTCGACCAGCGGTGCGACGGTTGGATCACAGGCGCCGTCGCTGGCTTCGGCGACGCGCAGCGATGCGCGCAGCACGTCGAAAAACGGCTGCGGCAGCCTCTGCCAGCTGCCGGCCGGCGCACGGTTGTAGCGGCACAGGTCAGAGCCGGATTCCCAGCTGCTCATCTGCGCCACCACCCGTTCGAGCGTTGCCTGGATGCCCGCGTGCAGGGGATAGAGGTCGGAAGCGCCCGCCGCCGCCAGGCTGACCTGCCAGCGCGTGCCCATGCTCTCGCCGCCCAGCGCGTGGACCACCCGTCCTGACGCGGGTGCGGCAACGGTGCCCGCCGCCCCCATTACTGCGGCAGCACTTCGAGCGTGGCGACATAGCCGAGGCGGCGCGCGCCGGCCTGCGGCAGGCTCGGCTTGTCGTCTTCCAGCGAAGTCTCCAGCCAGTACATGCCGGCCTGCGGCCAAGTCACCGCGAACTCGCCGTTGGCGTCGGTGGTCACCAGGATCTCTTCCTGCGCGTTGCGGTAGCGCGTGCCGCCGCGGGTGATCTCGAACGCGATGCCGGCGGCGGGCTGGCCGTCGGCGAGCATGCGAAAGCGCGCCTCTTCACCGGCGAACAGGTCATTGGGATGGGTGATGGCCACCAGCTCCAGGCCCTGGTTCGACGGCTGCAGCGCGGTGTCGTTGGGCGAACCGTTGGTGACGAAGGTTTCCACGCGGCTCACGCTCTGCGTGACCTTGAGCTCCGGCGCGTCCTTCGGCACTTCGGTGCCGAAGCTCGCGGCGTTGCCGCGCCAGCGCTTCGGCTTGCCGTCTTCCTGCCAGCTCGCGGTGAGCCCCGCGTTGACCACGGCGATGCGGTAGGTGCCCTGCTGCGTGAGTTCCAGGTCGAACACGCTGCGGAACTTGCCTGTGGCCGGATTCTGCGCCTCGGCGCGGCTGCCGTCGGGCGCGGTGATCGCCAGGTTCCCGGTGCGCAGCGGCACGTGGTTGAAATGGAACAGGTCGTTGGACACCGCGGCGTCCAC
This sequence comes from Luteimonas sp. MC1825, assembly GCF_014764385.1. Taxonomy (NCBI): domain Bacteria; kingdom Pseudomonadati; phylum Pseudomonadota; class Gammaproteobacteria; order Lysobacterales; family Lysobacteraceae; genus Luteimonas; species Luteimonas sp. MC1825. The sequence goes on from NZ_CP061714.1 coordinate 698,970, forward strand.
GGTGATCCACGGGTTGGTGCCGGCAATCACCGTCTGCGAGGGCTGCAGCCAGGCCTTGTGGGCATGGGCGGCGAGCGGCAGGGCGGCGGCGAGCGCGAGGGCAAGCGCGAGGGTGTTCTTCATCGGGACGGTCTCCGGGATCTCGGGAATGGGGTGGGGTGGCTCAGGGCTTGATGGCCAGCGCCACGGCGCCGAGCTCGCTGGTGCCCTGTGCCTTCCCCGACTGCGCCGACGTCGCCGGCCACTGGAAGGGAATCTTCAGCAGTTCGCGCCCGCCGACTTCGCGCGCGGCCTCGACCACCAGCGTGTAGCGGCCGGGCTTGAGCACGGCCAGGCGCGGATCGCGGGAATCGATCTTGACTGCGTGGCGGCCGGCGGGGCGCGTCGGCCCGGTCACGCCATCTACCGGCACATCGAGCGTGCGGCCGGCCTTGCGCCACCACTGGCGCAGGTCGGGCAGCCACTTGGTGCCGTGGCCTTCGTCGGTGTCCTTCATCATGTACCAGGCCGCGAGCGTGGCCGCGGCCTTGCCATCGGCGCCTTCCACGAACACCGCGACGTAGGGGCGGTGGTATTCGGCGACCCTGATCTGCGGGATCTCGATGTCGACGGTCAGTTCCGCCGCGTGCAGCGGCATCGCGAGCAGGCCGCCGAGGGCGATGGTTAGGGTCATGCGCATGGGAAGGCCTCGTGCAATCGGGATCAGTGGATGAAGAGCAGCGCGAGCAACACCGGGACCACGAGCCCCAGCCCGACCCATGGCCAGGTTCCGGGCCGCTGGCGCGCGTGCATCTGCAGCAGGAACAGCCCGGTGACGGTGAACACGATGCAGGCGATCGCGAACACGTCGATGAACCAGCCCCACGCGGGCCCGGCGTTGCGGCCCTTGTGCAGGTCGTTGAGGTAGGAGATCCAGCCGCGGTCGGTGCGCTCGTACTCGATCTCGCCGCTGGCCTTGTCGATTGCAAGCCAGGCATCGCGGCCCGGACCCGGCAGCGACAGGTAGACCTCGTCCGCAGACCATTCTGCTTCGCGGCCGGCGACCGGCATGTCGAGTTCATCGCCCAGCCACGCGGCGAGCCCGGCGGGCAATGCCGCCTTGCCGTCTTCCTGCGTGGCGAGCAGCGGCAAGAGCGTCGACGGCAGCGCCACCTGGCGGTTGTCCACCGTCGGGCTGCCCTCGATGCTGCCGGCGTGGTTGAGCGTGATGCCGGTGACCGCGAACAGCAGCATGCCGACCAGGCACGCCGCCGAACTGATCCAGTGCCACTGGTGCAGCGTGCGCAGCCAGAAGCCGCGGCGCTGGGCGTGGGCGATGGAGCGTTCGGCGGGTGCGGTCATCGGCGGTCGCATCAGAAGCGGTAGTTCACCGACAGCCACAGGCTGCGGCGCTTTTCCTTGACCGCATAGTCGTCGACGCAGGTGTATTCGGCCTGGCTGGTGGCCAGCAGGCAGCTCTGCGAAACGAAGTCCTTGTCGGTCAGGTTGTTGATGCGCGCGTTGAAGGTGAGCGCATCGGTGGCCTTCCAGTTGGCGCCGAGGTGGAACACGGTGTAGTTGTCGTAATGGCGCACGGTGCGCTCGGACACGCTGGTGACGCCGGGCAGCAGGGTGTCGCGGTAGCGGTCATAGCGGCCTTCGCCGATCAACGAGAGTGTCAGCGCGTCGGTTGCGCGCCAGCCCAGGTTGGCGTTGAGCATGTGCTCGGCCGGGTTGCCCGCGATCGGATTGCCGCGGTCGTCGCCGCTGGTCTGCTCGCTCTTCGTCCAGGTGTAGTTGCCGCGCACCAGCCAGCGCTCGGACAGGTCCACGCGGCCCGCCAGTTCCACGCCGCGCGTCTCGGCGGACGCGATGTTGATCGACTGGCTGAAGGTGTTGTAGCCGAGCGCCGCCCAGCCGGGGCCGATGTCCACGCAGTAGCCGCCTCCCGCAGGGGCCACTTCGCAGTTGGGGATGTTGTCGCCGCTGGCGATCTTGTCCTCGAAGCGGTTGAAGAACAGCGTGGCGTCGAAGCCGTAGCGGCCGGCGTCGTGGTACACGGCCAGTTCGTAGTTGCGGCTGGTCTCGGGCTGCAGGTCCGGGCTGCCCACGAACGGGCTCACGCCCTGGCCGCCGAAGCCGGTGATGCCGGGGAACAGCTGGTCCGGGCGCGGCGTCTTGTAACCGGTGCTCACGCCGCCCTTGACCGTCCAGCGCGCGTTGGCGGCCCACACCAGGTAGGCGCGCGGGCTGACCTGGCTGCCGAACATGTTGTGGCGGTCGTAGCGCACGCCGAGGGTGGCGGTGAGCCGGTCGGTCAGAGCCCAGTTGTCCTCGGCGAACAGCGCCCACTGGCGATGGGTCTGGGTGGTGCCGTCGCGGAAGCCGGCGCCGTCCATGCCGAACACGCCGTCCTCCATGTCGGTGTCGTTGTACTGGCCGCCGACCGTGACCTGGTGGTCGCCGAAGCCCATGTCGAGGCGGGTGTCGAGCACATGGCCGTCGAGCTCCATCACGCGCAGCGGCCGCGGCAGGAACGCCTCGAGCCGCGCGCGCTCCTCGGCGGTCAGGCCGCTCGAGGCGATGCCAGCCGCGCCGGTGCCGTTGTTGCAGTACGCGGCCTGGGCGCGTCGCGCGCAGACATCGTTCCACAGGTCCTGCAGCTCGCCGCGCTCGGCGATGGTCAGCGGCAGTGAACGGCCGAGGTTGCTGGTGGTATGCCGCGTCAGGCTGGTCTGGCTGGTGCCGAACGCCCAGCGGCCGACGTGGGTCAGCGCGAGCTGGTCACGCTCGTAGCGCTGGTACGGCGTGTAGCCGACGCGCGGCTGCACCACGCGGCGGCTGCTGCCGTCGGCGAGCGTCGCGTTGCCGCTGCGCCACAGGCTGTCGATGCCGTCGAGCGTGCCGGTCTGGCCGCGGGTGTTGTCGTGCTTCTGGCGCGCGATGTCGTAGTCGAGCCACAGGTCGTGGTTTTCATTGGCGGTCAGCGACAGGCGGATGCCGGAGTTCCAGCTGGTGTTGGCGACCTGCTTGCCGCCGCCACCAAAGCCCAGGGTGCGCTCCCAAAGGCTGCCGTCGGGCAGCGGCAGCGGATCCCATTCGGGCATCGACTCGTCGATGTCGTACCAGCTGCCGCGCACGGTGAGTCCCAGCACGTCCTTCACCAGCGGGCCGCTGAGGTACACGTCCGTGGTGCGCGCATCGCCGAACTCGTCCTCCTGCTGCAGGGTGAAGCCCTGGGTGAAGGAGCCGGTCCATTCCCGGCCGATGCGACGGGTGATGATGTTGATCACGCCCCCCATGGCGTCGGAGCCGTACAGCGTGGACATCGGCCCGCGCACCACTTCGATGCGGTCGATCGCGTCCAGCGGCGGCATGAAGCTGAACTGCCCGCCGCCGAAGTTGTTGGGATACAGCTGGCCGACGTTGCTCTGCCGGCGGCCGTCGATCAGCACCAGCGTGTACTCCGACGGCAGGCCACGCATGCTGATGCTGCCCTGGCCGTTCTTGTCGGTGGTTTCCATGCCCACGTCGATGCCCTCGACGTCGCGCAGCGCGTCGACCAGGGTGGTGTAGGGGCGCGCGGCAAGTTCCTCGCGGGTGATGACGCTGATGCTGGCCGGCGCTTCGGTGAGCTTCTGCTCGAAGCCGGTCGCGGTCACCACGACGCGGTCGAGGTCCACCGGGTCACCGACGGCGTCCGTTGCGGCGTACAGGGCAGGGGAGGAGAGGATTGCCGAGAGGGCGAGGACAAGCGGGACGAGGCGCGGACGGGCGCGCGTGAAGGGCTGCGGTTGCATGGAGTCTCTGGATGGAGGATGCCGGAGTGCCTTGACTGGCTCTCATGTGCCTGGGTGCAGGCGTCTGTCGCGCGGTCAGAACGTCAGGCGCAGGCCGACGTACCAGGCGCGCGGCGTACCCGGGCTGATGTTGTTGTTGTTGTGGGCCGAAGCGAAGTGCTCGCGGTCGGTCAGGTTCTCGACGTTGAGCTGGAGCCGCAGGCGCGCGCTGACGCGATAGAACGCCGCGGCATCGACACGGGTGTAGCCGGGCACGACCACCGCGTTGTCGGCGGCCGCATACATGTCGTCGCGGTGCACGACGCCCAGGCCGATGCCGAAATCGGGCGTCACGTCATACCGGTTCCACAGCGACACCGTATGCCGGGGCAGGTTGGCCAGGTCGCGGCGATCCACGCGGTTCTCGCCGTCCTGCCAGGCGTAGCCACCCATCACCTGCCAGCGCTCGGTGACGTTGCCGGCGATGCCCAGCTCGAGCCCCTCGCTGCGCTGGCCGTCGACGAGGATCGAGGTGGGGGCATCGGGGTTGGTGACCGGGTCGTAGGCCGGGTTGGCGACCGCCACGTTGGTGCGGTCGAGGCGATAGGCGGCGGCGGTCAGCGCCAGCCCGGGGCGGATATCCCACTTCACGCCCACCTCCTTGTTGCGGAACTGTTCCGGATCCAGGGCGCGGTTGTCGGCATTGAGCGAGGACAGCTGGTCGCCGGAGCGCGGCACGTGGGTGACCGAATAGCTCGCGTACAGCGATACCGTTTCGGCTGGCTTGTAGACCAGGCCGGCGCGCGGCGACAGCAGGTTGTCCTCGGCGCTGAGCCGCTCGCCGTTACGGTGGTTGCGCAGCTCCATCTCGAAGCGGTCCAGGCGCAGCCCGAGCACCGCCTGCCAATGCGGCGAGAACTCGATCTGGTCCTGCAGGTAGAGCGCGGAGGCCTTGGCCACGCTGTGGTTGTCGGCATCGCTCGCGCTCTGCGCGAACCCGATGGGCCCGCGGTAGCGCGGGTCGTCCAGCGGCACGCAGAACGAGCTGGTCACCGTCGGCGTCCCGGGCTGGCAGCTGCTGTTGGCCGGGAAGATCCCGGTCTGGCGGAAGGTGTCGGTGTCCTGTCGACCCAGTTCGACACCGGCGAGCAGGGCGTGGGTGGTGCCACCGGCCTGGACGGTAAAGCCGAGGTCGGTGCGGTTGAACAGGTTTTCGCGGTCGGTGCGGTGGTTGTAGGCACCCAGCGAAACAAGGTCGCCGCGCAGGCTGCCGGGAAACACGTTCTGGTAGAACTTGTCGTAGACCGCGTAGCGGGTGGCGTTGCGCAGCCAGGCGCCGCCGGCGAAGTCGTGCTGCAGGACCGCATCGAACGCGTTGACCCGCGCCCACACCGGGCTCAGCTCGGGGCTGCCAAAGAAGGTCTCCGGGTCGGTCGCCAGCGGCCGGCCGTCGCGCGAGGGCACGCCGCGATCGGCGACACGGTCGTCGCGGAAGTGCTCGTAGCCGAAGGTGGCGGTGGTGGCTTCGCCCAGGCGCAGCGCCAGGGTGGGGTTGATGCCATAGCGCGCGACGGTCATGCCGTCGCGGTAGCTGTCGGAGTCCTCCGCCAAGGCGGTGACCCGGTAGGCCGCGGCGTCGCCGAGCGCCTGGCCCTGGTCGATGGTGAAGCGGCTGCGGTTCCAGGAGCCTGCCTGGGCGGTGAGTTCGTGGTGCTCGCCCCAGTCCGCCTTGCGGGTGACGCGGTTCAGGACACCGCCGGAACCGCCACGGCCGAACATCATCGCGTTCGGCCCCTTGAGCGCTTCGACGCGCTCGATGTTGTAGACGTCGCGGATGTACTGCACGTCGTCGCGCAGGCCGTCGACGAAGAAGTCACCGGTCGAGCTGTTGCCGCGCATCACCGTGGTGTCGCGGTTGCCCTCGCCCTGGGCCATGGTCACGCCGGGCAGGTAGCGGACGGTGTCGGCCAGCGAGTTCATCCCCTGGTCGAGCATCAGCTCGCGAGTGACGACGCTGATCGCCTGCGGCGTATCGAGCAGTGGAGTGCTGGTGCGGGTGGCGCTGGTGGTCGCGTCGACGGCGTAGGGCGCAGGGCGCTGGCCGTGAACCTCGATGCGGTCGAGGTCGGTGGGGGTGGACTGCGCCGCAGCCCCACCGGAGGCGTTCGCTGGCGGGGCAATAGCGGCAAGGAGAGCGACGGACAGGGGGAGCAGCGGATAGCGCATCAGGAGGCTCTTCAGGACTTGGACCGGGACCGGATGCGAATGGTAATGAGAATGATTGGCATTTGTAAACACTGGCCAGGCGTTCGCGATCGGCGAAGCGGCTCGTCGTGATGTCAGTCGCGGTCGTCGCGGCTCCAGATCCCGGCGTCGTCGCGCTTCACCGGGAACTTGGCCACCGGCTCATAGGCCGGCGCACACAGCGCTCGGCCGTCACGCACGTCGAACTTCGCGCCGTGCAGGACGCATTCGATGGTGGCGTCGGCGGCATCCAGCGGGCCCGCGGAGAGCTCGAACTCCTCGTGGCTGCACTGGTCTTCCAGCGCGTACAGGTCGCCATCCAGGTTCACGACCAGGATCGGCGTACCGGTCACCTCGTCGAATACGGTGCGCATTTCGCCCGGCAGCAGCTCGCCGGTGGCGCACACGAAGGTCCAGGTCTCGCTCACAGCGCCTTCTCCAGGTATTCGAAGCGCAGGTCGTCGCGCCGGGGGATGCCGAAGCGGCTATCGCCATACGGGAACGCGCTGTGCTCGCCGGTGCGCCGGTAGCCGCGGCGCTCGTACCACGCGATCAGCTCCTCGCGGACATCGATCACCGTCATCCGCATTGTCGCCAGGCCCCAGTGCTCGCGTGCGATGCGCTCGCACTCCGCCAGCAGCGCGCGGCCGATGCCGCTGCCCTGGTGCCCCGGCGCGACGGCGAACATGCCGAAATAGCCGCGCCCGTGGTCGTCGGCGACGTGGGCGCAGGCCAGCAAGCGGCCCGCCTGTTCGGCCAGCACCACCAGGCTGCGCGGCCGGGCGATGTCGCCGCGCAGCACGTCGGCGTCGATGCGGTCACCGTCGAGCAGGTCGGCTTCGGTGGTCCAGCCGGCGCGGCTGGCGTCGCCACGATAGGCGGAAGTCACCAGGGCAACGAGCGCGTCGATGTCGTCGTTGCTGGCGGGTCGGTAATTCGGCGCGGGCGCGGTGGTGTCCATGCCGCCATTTTGGCAGGCCGGCCGGGCCATGGGCGCGCCGGCCCGCTCAGGCCAGCAGGCGGCGGACCTTGCCGAGCGCGGCCACGAAGCCCTCGATTTCGGCGTGCGTGTTGTAGAACGCCAGCGATGCGCGGCAGGTGGCGGTGACGCCCAGCCATTCCAGCAGCGGGTGCGCGCAGTGCTGGCCGGAGCGGATGGCCACGCCTTCGAGATCGAGCAGGGTGGCCAGGTCGTGCGCATGCACGCCGTCGACCACGAACGACACCACCGCGGCCTTGCCGGGCGCGGTGCCAAGGATGCGCAGGCCGTCGACCTTGCCCAGCGCCTCGTTGAAGTGCGCCAGCAGGTCCTGCTCGCGCGCCTCCACGTTGGCCATGCCGAGCGCGTCCAGGTAGTCGACCGCCGCGCCCAGGCCGATGAAGCCGGCGATGTTGGGCGTGCCGGCCTCGAACCTGCGCGGCGGGTCGGCGAACAGCGTGCCGTCCAGGCGCACCTCGGTGATCATTTCGCCGCCGCCGAGGAAGGGCGGCATGGCGGCCAGGTGCTCGCGTCGCGCCCACAGCGCGCCCGTGCCGGTCGGTCCGCACATCTTGTGTCCGGTGAAGGCGTAGAAATCGCAGCCGATGGCGGCGATGTCGACCGCACGGTGCGGCAAGGCCTGCGAACCGTCGACCACGGTGGTGATGCCGCGGCGCCGCGCTTCGCGGCAGATGTCGGCCACCGGATTGACCGTGCCGAGCACGTTGCTGACGTGGGTGACGGCCAGCAGCTTGACGGCGCCGGTCATCTTGGCGCGCAGCATGTCGAGGTCGAGGCTGCCGTCGGGCAGCAGCTCCACGACCTCGATGCGCGCGCCGGTGCGCTGCGCCACCAGCTGCCAGGGCACGATGTTGGCGTGGTGCTCCATGCGCGTGAGCAGGATGACGTCGTCAGGGCCCAACCGCGGCAGCGCCCACGAGTACGCCACCATGTTGATCGCGAACGTGGTGCCGCTGCACAGCACCAGGTCGTCCGCCCGCACGTTGGTGAAGCGCGCGATCCTGCGCCGCGCGCCTTCATACGCCTCGGTCGCCTCGCTGCCCAGCTGGTGCACGGCGCGGCTGACGTTGGCGTTGTGGTGGCGATAGAACGCGTCGACCGCGTCGATCACCGCGGCCGGCTTCTGGCCGGTGTTCGCGGAATCAAAATAGATCAGCGGTTTGCCGTGCACCTCGCGGGCGAGCAGCGGGAAATCGGCGCGTACCGCCGCCCAGTCGACCGGGTTCGCCGCACTCGCCAGCGCGGGCTCGCTCATGCGAGCGCCTGCCTGTCCACCGCCCGGTCCAGTACCGCCTCCACCAGTGTGCGCAGCGCCGGCGTGGTCACCACGGCCAGCAGCGGCTCGCGCACGAACGCGGCGGTCAGCAGTGCGCGCGCCTCGGGTTCGGCCAGGCCGCGCGAGCGCAGGTAGAACATCGCGTCGGGATCGAGCTGGCCGACGGTGGCGCCGTGCGCGGCCTGGACTTCGTCGGCATGGATCACCAGCACCGGCTGGGTGTCGATCTCGGCGGTGTCGGACAGCAGCAGGTTCTTGTTGGACAGGCGGGCGTCGCTGCCGTCGGCGCCTTCTCGGATCTCGATGCCGCCATGGAACACGCAGCGTCCGCGGCCCGCCGCCATGCCGCGCCAGCCGAGCTGGCTGCGCGTATCGCGGGCGATGTGCCGGATGCCGAGGCGGGTGTCGAGGTGGCGGCGTCCGGAGGCCAGCATCACGCCGTTGGCGACGAGCTCGGCGTTCTCGCCTTCCAGGCGCACGTTGAGCTCATGGCGCGACAGGCCGGCGCCGAGTTCGAGGTCGAGGCGGCGATAGGTGGCATCGCGGGCCAGCACCGCGTCGGTGCGCGTGAACAGCGTGGCCTTCGCCGCCTCGTCCTGGATACGCGCGTGGCGCAGCACGGCACCGCTGGCGATGTGGACATGGCTCAGCGCATTGCCGAGATGGGCGTGCTCGCCGCCGGCGATGTGGTGCTCGATCACCGTGGCGCTGGCGCCGCGGCGCAGCTCGATGAAGTGGCGCGAATGCCAGGCCAGGTCGCCCTCGGCCGGCGCGCCCACGAACACCAGGTGGACCGGCGCGGGGATCGCGACGCCCTCGGCCACGCGCAGCACCGCGCCGTCATCGGCGAGCGCGGCGTTGAGGCGCGCGAACACCTCGTCTGCGCGGGCGTAGGACTTGTCGAGGAAGTTGCTCTCGCGCGGGTCGGGATCGGCCAGCGCGCCGGACAGCGGCAGCAGCCGCGCGCCGTCGGGAAGGCCGGTCAGGTCAGAGGCCGCTGCGAGGTAGCGGCCGTTGGCGAACACCAGCCGCGGCGCCGGGATGTCAGCGAGCAGCGCCGGATCGATCGCGGCGTGGAGCAGCGCCACCGGCGAGAAGCCGCGGCGTTCGAGCGCGCGCAGCGAGGTGTACTTCCAGGCTTCGCTGCGCGCGCCAGGCAGGCCGTCGCGCAGCGCGGCATCGAGCGCCGCGCGACGCGTGGCCGCGCCGCTGAAGCCGGCGGCAAGCGAGTCGAGCAGGGTGGCCATCAGGCGACGGCCTCCGGCGCCACGCGGTCCTTGATCCACTCGTAGCCCTGGGCTTCGAGCTGCAGCGCCAGCTCGGGGCCGCCGCTCTGCACGATGCGGCCGTCGGCGAGCACGTGCACCACGTCAGGCTTGATGTAGTCGAGCAGGCGCTGGTAGTGGGTGATCACGAGGAAGGCGCGGTCAAGCGAGCGCAGCGCGTTGACGCCGTCGGCCACCTGGCGCAGCGCATCGATGTCGAGGCCGGAGTCGGTCTCGTCCAGGATCGCCAGCTTCGGCTGCAGCACCGCCATCTGGAAGATCTCGTTGCGCTTCTTTTCGCCGCCGCTGAAGCCTTCGTTGACGCCGCGGTGCAGCAGCTGGTCGTCGAGGTGCAGCACGCCCAGCTTCTCGCGCACGATCTTCAGGAACTGCATCGAATCGAGCTCGGCTTCGCCGCGTGCGCGGCGCTGGGCGTTGAGCGCGCTGCGCAGGAAGTAGGTGTTGTTCACGCCCGGGATTTCCACCGGGTACTGGAACGCGAGGAACACGCCGGCAGCGGCGCGCGCCTCCGGGTCCAGAGCGAGCAGGTCGGCGCCTTCGAACGCGACCGTGCCGGCGGTGACGTCATAGCCTGCGCGTCCGGCGACGATATTGCCGAGCGTCGACTTGCCGGCGCCGTTGGGACCCATCAGCGCGTGCACTTCTCCGGGCTTCACTTCGAGCGAAAGGCCCTTGAGGATTTCACGGCCGCCGGGGATGGAGGCGTGGAGGTTGTCGATCTTGAGCATGTGTGGGGTCCGGTGTGGGATGTTCGCGGGGGCCGGCGGTCAGCCGACGGAGCCTTCAAGGCTGACTTCCAGGAGCTTCTTGGCTTCCACCGCGAACTCCATCGGCAGTTCCTTGAACACCTGCTTGCAGAAGCCGTCGACGATCAGGCTCACCGCGTCCTCCTCGCTGATTCCGCGGCTGCGGCAATAGAACATCTGGTCGTCGCTGATCTTGGAGGTGGTGGCTTCGTGCTCGACGGTCGCGCCCGGGTTCTTCACCTCGATGTAGGGGAAGGTGTGCGCGCCGCAGGTCTTGCCGATGAGCAGGCTGTCGCACTGGGTGTGGTTGCGTGCGCCGTCGGCGCCGGCGGCGATCTTCACCAGGCCGCGGTAGGTGTTCTGGCCGTGGCCGGCGCTGATGCCCTTGCTGACGATGGTGCTCTTGGTGCGCTTGCCGACGTGGATCATCTTGGTGCCGGTGTCGGCCTGCTGGCGGTGGTGGGTGAGCGCCACCGAGTGGAACTCGCCGACCGAGTCGTCGCCCAGCAGCACGCAGCTCGGGTACTTCCAGGTGATCGCCGAGCCGGTCTCGACCTGGGTCCAGGTGACCTTGCTGCGCGCACCGCGGCACTCGGCGCGCTTGGTCACGAAGTTGTAGATGCCGCCGACGCCGTTCTCGTCACCGGGGTACCAGTTCTGCACCGTGGAGTACTTGATGTCGGCGTCGTCCAGCGCCACCAGCTCGACCACCGCGGCGTGCAGCTGGTTCTCGTCGCGCATGGGTGCGGTGCAGCCTTCCAGGTACGACACCTGGCCGCGTTCCTCGCAGATGATGAGCGTCCGCTCGAACTGGCCGGTGTGCCCGGCGTTGATGCGGAAATAGGTGCTGAGCTCCATCGGGCAGCGCACGCCCTTGGGGATGAACACGAACGAGCCGTCGGAGAACACCGCGGAGTTCAGCGCCGCGAAATAGTTGTCGCCGGTCGGCACCACGGTGCCGAGGTACTGCTTCACCAGGTCCGGATGGTCCTTGATGGCTTCCGACATCGAGCAGAAGATCACCCCCTTCTCGGCCAGCTCCTTGCGGAACGTGGTGCCCACCGAGACCGAGTCGAAGACCGCATCCACCGCGACGCCGGCAAGGCGTGCGCGCTCGTGCAAGGGCACGCCGAGCTTGTCGTAGGTGTCGAGCAGTTCCTTGGGCACGTCGTCGAGCGAGGCGTACTTCGGTCCCTTGGGGGCCGAGTAGTAGCTGATCGCCTGGAAGTCGATCGGCGCGATGGACAGCTTGGCCCAGTGCGGGACCGGCATGGTCAGCCAGTGGCGATAGGCCGCCAGGCGCCATTCCATCATCCACTCCGGCTCTTCCTTCTTCGCCGAAAGCGCGCGCACGGTGTTTTCGTCCAGCCCGATGGCGAACGAGTCGGACTCGATGTCGGTGATGAAGCCGGCGTCGTAACGACGGCCGAGCTGTTCGTGGATCTCGCGGTTGGCGAGAACCTCTTCCTGTGGTGCGATCTGGGTGGCCATCGGACTGCCTGTGGACTCAGGTCACGGCGAGGCGTGCGGGGATGCGCCTCGATGTGCCGGGTGGGGTGTCGGGGAGGGGCGGGGTGTCGAGCATCTGGGCGAGGCTCACCCCGCGCAGCGCGTCGGCGACCACGTCGTTGATGCGCCGCCAGTTGGCGCGCGCGCCGCACTGGCTGGCGATGCCGCAGCTGGTGTCGTCGAGGCTGCATTCGGTCATCGCCAGCGGCCCTTCCATGGCTTCGACGATCGCGATCAGGCTGATGTCCGAGGCATCACGCGACAGGCGATAGCCGCCATGCGCGCCGCGGAAGGCATCCACCAGGCCGGCCTGTGCGAGCGGCTTCAGCACCTTGCTGACCGTGGGTGGTTCCAGGCCGGCGTGTTCGGCCAGTTCGACCGCGCTCAGCACGCGGCCGGGCCGTGCGGCGAGCACGGTCAGCACCACGGTGGCGTAATCGGTCAGGCGGGTGACGCGGAGCATGGGGGGTCCTCAATCAGGACCGAAATTGTACTCTTTGCTCGCGCGCGGTCCAAGCCGTCACGTTCAGCTGCCATGGCAGAACCGCGGAACTTGCACCACAATGGATTTTTTGCCGGCGAAGAACAGATGTCGAAGAAGGAAAAAGCCAGCGCCAGGATCCGCAAGATCGAGGCCCGCGACTCCGAAATCCATGGCAAGGGCGTATTCGCCATCGCCCCGATCGCCAAGGGCGAGCGCGTGGTGCGCTACAAGGGCGCGCTGCGCACCCACGACGAGGTTGACACCGAGTACGGCGAGCTTGACGAGGACGGCCACACCTTCCTGTTCACCCTCAACGACGAGTACGTGATCGATGGCAACGTCGACGGCAACGTGGCGCGCTGGATCAACCACAGCTGCGCGCCCAACTGCGAAGCGGTGATCGAAGAGGACGACAGGGACCGCCGCCACAAGGACAAGGTGCTGATCCAGGCGCTGCGCGACATCAAGCCCGGCGAAGAGCTGACCTACAACTACGGCATCGTCCTGGACGAGCGCCACACGCCGAAGCTGAAGAAGCTCTGGGGCTGCCGCTGCGGCGCGGCGAAGTGCACCGGGACCATGCTGCAGCCCAAGCGCTGAGAGGCGGTCACCGGCTCAGGGGTGGTATTCGCGCAGCTGCGCGGAGGCGATGCGCCATGCGCCGCTGCCGTCGGCCGTGGCGCGCCTGAGGACATAGGCACCGACGTAGCGCAGCTCGCTGCCGTCGGGCCGGGTGGTGGTGACCGATACCGGAACCTCGACCAGGCGCGCGCCCGCGCCGACCACGCCGGGTTCGCCCGGCTGCACCACCGCCCGCGTCCCGGCGAATCCGGCCGCGAACTGTTCCGGCGTCTGGCCGCTGCTGCGCCCGCCATCCGACCACATCGCGTATGCACGCGCGTGATCGCCGCGCGTGATCGCGGCGTAGTAGTCGCGGACCACGGCGACGGCATCCGCGCTCGCCGGTGCCGCTGCCGTCGCCGCGACCTGCAGGGGTTGCACGGGCTGCACGGGCCTGACGGCCCAAGCCATGGATGCGTCCGGTGCCGGCGGTGCAGACAGGTCGACAACGCCGATCAGTCCGGTCTCCGGATTGTCCTCGAGGGGCGGCAGTCCGCCATCACCGGGCATGGCACCCGTGATGGGCACGACCATCGCGACGCCGTCCGCCGTCATGGCCCCGGCGCGCATCCCGCCCAGCGGCACGTTGCCGGGGCCGGGCGCGTCGGGCATGCCGGTCACCGAGCCGCCGGACTGCGCGGGCGCCGGCAGCGCCGCGACGTCGTCCCCATCCACGGTCACGCGCGCCTGCGCGCGCTCGCTGTCGTCGCCGCAGGCGGCCATTGCCAGCACGAGAAGGCAGGGGAGCAATCGGAAACGGGTCATGGCGGAGGCGTATGGGCGGACGACCGACGACGATACGCAGCGCAGATGAACGCGCCGTCAGTGCCCGTCAGGGCGGGTCGGTGAGCACCCGGCGGTGCGGCTGCAGCCACGCCAGCAGCATGCCCAGCAGCAGCATGGCGACGAGGTCCAGCGCGACCTGGCGCAGCATCAGCGACATCGGCAGCGGCTGCGCGACGAAGGCGAAGATATGCCAGGGGACGTACGACACCAGCGCGATCGCGAGACCGAAGCGCGCGCCGCGGCCGAGGTCGACGCCGTCGCTGGCCGGCATGCGACGGTACAGCCAGGTCATCGACAGCCCGAGCAGGAGGTACGCGGGCAGGATCCAGGCGGCGTGCGCGTCGGCCTGCGCCGGGGTGCGGTAAAGCGGGGCCAGGGCCTGGTAGTCGGGGCGCAGCAGCAGCCCGTGCACGGCAACACCGAGGATGAGTGCGGCCGCGGCGACCACGATCCCGCAGATCAAGAAGCGCTTGTCCATGCCGTACGCAGCTCCTGCGCGCGGTGCCTCCGCGCGACATGCGAAGCCTAGCGCCGCGCCGCCCCGTCGTCGATCACCGCGCCCGCGGCGCCTGTTTCTTGCCGTCTCCGGCCTGCAGCAGCGGCAGCGGGTCGATGGCGCCGCCGCTGCCATACACGCCGTAATGGAGGTGCGGCGGCGTGCCGCGCGCATTGCCGGTGTCGCCCACGTGGCCGATCACGCTGCCCGCGGCGAGCACGTCGCCTTCCGCCAGGCCGGATGCCCAGTCGTCGAGATGCGCGTAGTAGTGGCGCTGCCGCGCGGGGCCGAGCACCCAGACCTGGCGGCCGCCCAGCCCGCCTTCGCGCACCGAGGACACGATGCCGCGTGTGGCACTGGCCACGGGCGTGCCGCGTGGCGCGAAGATGTCCACGCCGGCATGCGTGCGGTCGCTGCCCCGCGCCGCGCCGAAGGTGTCGGCGACCTGCGCGGCGCGCACGCCCGCGACCGGCATCGCCAGTGCCTCGGGTGCCGGCATCCGCGACAGCTCCCACAACGTGCGCGGCTTGGCCATGAACGGCTGTCGCCAGCACCAGTGCGCCACGGCCAGCAAGGCCGCAAGGACGACGAGCCAGGCGGCCAGGTTGCCGAGCGCGCGCACGCTCAGGCGAGGTCGAGTTCGCGCGCGAGGCGCTGGCGCAGTTCGTCGTCGAGCTTCAGCTGCCGCGCCAGTTCGTCGAGGTAGGCGCGTTCCATGAAGTTCTGCTCGTCAACCGCCATCAGGCTGGCGAGGTACATCTCCGAGGCGATCTCGGGCGTGGTTGCCGAGCGCGCGACCTCCGCCGGATCGAGCGGCTTGGCGAGTTCGGCGTGCAGCCACTGCTGCACCTCGGTGCCGGGGTTGAGGCGCGCGAACTCGCCCTCGATCACCCCGCGCTCGCGTTCGTCGATGTGGCCGTCGGCCTTGGCCGCGCCGACCAGCGCCCGCAGGATCGCCTCGCTGTGCAGCGCGGCCTGTGCCGGCGGCAGGCGGTCGACGGTCTGCGGCGAGGCGTGGCCGTCGCCGTGCTGCGCCTTGTAGTCGCCGTAGGCCTTGTAGGCCATCACCCCGACCGCGGCGAGTCCGCCGTAGGTGGCGAGCTTGCGCGTGGCCTTGTTCTTGCCAAGCAGCAGGCCCAGGGCGCCGCCGGTGATCGCGCCCTTGCCGAAATCGGCGTTGAGCAGGCCGCCTGGCGACGGCTGGCCATCCGCGCCGGGCGCTCCGCCGGCCTGCGACTTGAGGAGGTGGTCGAGAAAGCCTTGCAGGTTCATTCACGGGTTCCTGGGTTCGTGCATGTCGACGGATTCCGGCACCGCGCCGGACCGGTGCCGAGGATGCGCGACCGGGTGTTGAGGGAATGTCGCGGGCCCGGAAACGACTCGGGACGGCGAATGCCGTCCCGAGCAGGTACCACCATGGCGCGTGCCGTCAGGCAGCGGCGTCCTTCAGCTTCTTCAGCGGGCGCACCTTGACCTTGATCGAGGCGGGCTTCGCGGCGAACCACTGCTCTTCCTTGGTGAAGGGATTGATGCCCTTGCGCTTCGGCTTGGCCGCGACCTTGACGGAGGTGATCTTCAGCAGGCCGGGCAGGGTGAATGCACCCGCGCCCTTCTTGCTGACCGACGCGTGCACCGCGCCTTCGAGGGCGCCCATGACTGCGCGCACGTCCTTCGCCGCAACGCCGGTTGCCTCGGCGATGTGTGCGACGAGGCCCGACTTGGTCAGGGCTTCCTTGATCGGCTTCGGAGCGGCGGCCGGCTTCGCAGCGGCCTTCTTCGGGGCGGCCTTCGTCACCGCCTTGGTAGCTTTCTTCGCCATGTGTGTGTGATTCCGTTGTTCGTAGATGGGTTGTCGGGCCGACCCCGTCGGCAAACGCAATGTAGGGCATGCCCGGGGCCGCGCCAAGTGGAAAGCACGGGGAATCCGGCTTTTTTTCGCGACCGGCATGCGCCGCGAAGCTCAGTCCTCCTCCTGGCGGGGCTTCCATGCCGTCGCCAGGGTGTGCTGCAGCTGTGCGGGAACCGGCTCGTAATGGCTGAAATCAAGCGAATACCGGCCGCGCCCGGCGGTCGCCGACTTGAGCTCCGGTGCATAGCCCTCGAGCTCGGACTGCGGCAGTTGCGCCTTGACCACGATGTCGCCGCCGCGTGCGCTGTCGGTGCCCAGGATGCGAGCACGCCGGCTTGCGAGGCCTCCGCTCACGTCACCCATGCAGTCCTCCGGCGCCACCACCACCAGGTCGACGATGGGCTCGAGGACCTGCGGCGCGGCCTTCGACACGGCATCGAGGAAAGCCTTCCTGCCGGCGGTGACGAAGGCGACCTCCTTGCTGTCCACCGGATGATGCTTGCCGTCATGCACGATCACGCGCACGTCCTGGATCGGGTAGCCCGCGATGGCGCCGGTACCCAGTGCCTGGCGCACTCCCTTCTCGACCGCGGGCAGGAACTGGCCGGGGATGGTGCCGCCCTTCACCGCGTCCACGAACTCGAAGCCGGTGCCGCGCGGGAGCGGCTCGACGCGCAGGAACACCTCGCCGAACTGGCCCGCGCCACCGGTCTGCTTCTTGTGGCGGTGGTGGCCTTCAGCCACCGCGGCGATCGTCTCGCGATAGGCGATGCGCGGCGGCCGGCTCGTGACCTCCACGCCGTGGCGCTCGCGCAGGCGCTCGAGGTGGACGCGCAGGTGCAGTTCCGACAGGCCGCGCACCACGGTCTCGCCGGTCTCGGCATCGTGCTCGACCTGGAAGCACGGATCCTCCTCCGACAGCTTGTGCAGGGCGGTGGCGAGCTTCTGCTCCTGGCCCTTGCTCGCCGCCTCGACCGCAAGCCCGAACATCGGCTTCGGATACGCCATCGGCGCCAGGTGCAGCGTGTCCTCGTCGTGGCTGTCATGCAGCACGGCATCGAAATGCAGCGCATCGATCTTGGCCACCGCGGCGATGTCGCCCGGCACCGCCTGCTCGATCTCCAGGTGGTCCTTGCCGAAGATGCGGAACAGGTGCGCGACCTTGAACGGCTTGCGGCCGTCGTTGACGAACAACTGCGCATCGCGGCGCACCGTGCCCTGGTGGACGCGGAAAATGCCGAGCTTGCCGACGAAGGGGTCGTTGATGATCTTGAAGACATCGGCGATCACGTGCGCGTCGGGATCCGGCGACGAGGTGACCGGCGTCGACGTCTCGCCGACGCCACGCTGGAACGGCGGCGGATTGGCTTCGCCGGGGTGGGGCAACAACGTGGCGATGACATCGAGCAATTCGGGGATGCCCACGCCGGTGCGCGCGGACACGAAGCACACCGGCACCAGGTGGCCCTCGCGCAGGCTCTGCTCGAATGCGGCGTGCAGTTCGGCGCCGGTCAGCCCGGTTTCGCCGCGATCCAGGTAATGGTCCATCACCGACTCGTCGACCTCGACCACCTGGTCGAGGATGCGACGGTGCCAGTCGGCCACGGGGCCGATGTCGCTGGCGCCGCCGTCGCCGCCGAAGCAGTCGACCACGCGGCGGCCACCTTCGGCGGGCAGGTTCACCGGAAGCACTTCCGGACCGAACGCGTCGCGCAGCTCGTCCAGCAGCCGCGCGCAATCCGCACCTTCATGGTCGATGCGGTTGACCACGATGGCCCGGCACAGGCCGCGTTCGCCGGCGTGCGCCATGATCCGGTGCGTGCCGTGGCCGATGCCGGCATCGCCATCCACCACCACCGCCACCGTCTCCACGGCCGACAGCGCCGACAGCGTCGCGCCGCGGAAATCGGGATAGCCGGGGGTGTCGAGCAGGTTGACGTGCACGGGCGCCGCGCCTTGTACGGCGTGCTTGAGGCCGGCGATCGCGGCGTCGATCGAGTGCGCGCGCTGGCGCTCGAGCGGATCGGTGTCGGACACGGTGTTGCCGCGTTCGATCGTGCCTGCCGCCTGGATCGCGCCGCCGGCATGCAGCAGGGCTTCGAAGAGCGTGGTCTTGCCGGCGCCAGGGTGGCCCGCCAGGGCCACGTTGCGGATCTGCGGGGTGCTCCAGGACATGAGTCCGTTCTCCCATGGTCGGGTTGAAGGACGTCATGGCTGTCCGTCGCGTATCGCGACCGGGCCTGCATGCGGCGGGCGGTCATGGCGGACGTGAACAGTAGCGCGGCCCGCGCCGGGGCGTCGCGTTGCGACGCAGCATCTGTGCCCGGGCACGCAGGCATAACAGCTGCGCCGCTAGCCTGCCCGATCACGTGCACCCTCCACGCACACACAGGAGTCAAGCGACATGGGCATTTCACGCAAGGCGACCGCACGCTGGTCGGGCGACCTCAAGACCGGCCGCGGCAGCATCAGCACGCCGGCAAGCGGCCTGCTCGACGACACCCGATATGGCTTCAACAGCCGTTTCGGCGACGAGAAGGGCACCAACCCGGAGGAGTTGATCGCCGCCGCGCATGCCGGCTGCTTCACCATGGCGCTGGCCAACGCGCTGGCCGAGGCCGGCCACGTCGCCGAGTCCGTGGACAGCCGCGCCGAGGTCGACCTGTCGATGGAAGGCGGGCCCACCCTGAGCGCGATCCGCCTCTTCACCAAGGCCAAGGTGCCAGGCATCGAGGCGGCCAAGTTCCGTGCGATCGCCGATGACGCCAAGCAGAACTGCCCGGTGTCGAAGGCGTTGAGCGCGGTGCCGATCACGCTGGACGCCGAACTTCTGTCCTGACGGGCGCGCGCATGCTCGCCGGCAGGCTGTCGGCAGGCTGAATCCCGCGCGCGTGGTGGCCCGCGGCGGTGCCGGGTTCAGCAAGCCGTCAACGGCCACGCACTAGCGTGGCACCCATGCGCCAATCCTGGCGTGGGAGCCTGCCATGCGTCGTTCCGCCGCCACCGTCCTCGCCGTCGCCCTGGCCCTTGCCTCGGGTGCCGCCGCTTCGCAGTCGCTGGGCTACGATGCCGGCTACCCGCAGGCCGATCGCTACGGCCAGGCGCAGGATGCGTATTACGACCACGCGCGCGTCGTGCGCGTCGACCCCGTGCTCGATGGTGGCCGCGGTTACCAGACGTCGCAGCAGGACCAGCAGCGTTGCTACAGCCGCGACGACTATTACGCCGGCGGCTACGGCGACGATTACCGCGCCGGCGACCGCTACGGCAATGATCCCTACGGGCGCGACGGGTACGACGACCGCAACAACGGCGGCTACCAGGGCGGAAGCGAGAACGGGCGCATGGTCGCGACCGTCGTCGGCGGCCTGGTCGGTGCCGTGCTGGGTAGCAAGGTCGGCGGCGGCACCGGCCGCTACGCCACGTCGGCGCTGGGCACGATGGTCGGCGGCATGGCCGGGCGCGAGATCTACGAGGCCACCCAGCGCGACCGCGGTGCGCGCCACGGACGGGTGACCGTGTGCGACCCGGTGCCGGACCGGTACTACCAGGCCTCCGACAACGGATATGGCGGCGTGAGCGCCTATGACGTCACCTACGAATACGGCGGGCGCCAGCACACCACGCGCACCGCCTACCATCCTGGCGACACCATCCGCGTGCGCGTGGACGTCCGCCCCGAATAGCGCGTGATCCGGCGGTCGGCGGCATGCCGACCGCCCCGGGCGTTGCCCGCAGGCGCGATCGCCGACATAGTCGGCACGGTCCGTCACGGGGAACCACCACATGCGCCGAATTCGTTTCAATCCTGTCGCCGCGCTTTCCGCGGGCGTGTTGCTGGCGTTCGCCGGTGCCGGCCATGCCGCCGACGGCGAGCGCCTGCTGACCGCGGCGCGCATCCACACCTCCGACCCCGGCACGCCGTCGGCGACCGCGATGGTGTGGGGTGCCGACGGCCGGATCATTGCCGTGGGTGGCGCCGCCGAGCTCGCAGCGCGCCATCCCGATGCCCAACGCATCGACGTGGGGCATGCCACGGTGATCCCGGGCTTGATCGATGCGCACGTGCACCTCGTGGGCCTCGGCCATGCGCTGATGCAGGCCGACCTGGTCGGCGCGCGCAGCACCGGCGAGATCGTCGAGCGGCTGCAGGCGTTCGCGCAGTCGCTGCCCGGGGACGCCTGGCTGATCGGTCGCGGCTGGGACCAGAACCTCTGGCCCGACAAGGCGTTTCCCACCGCAGCCGTGCTCGATGCCGCCTTTCCCGACCGCCCGGTCGTGCTCGAGCGCATCGATGGCCACGCCGCTTGGGCCAACAGCGCCGCCATGCGCGCGGTCGGCCGCGACCTCGCCGGTGACTGGCAACCCGAGGGCGGGCTGGTGCTGCGCGCGGATGGGCGCGCCACCGGCGTCTTCATCGATACTGCCGCCTCGCTGGTCTACGACGTCGTACCCGAGCCCGATGCCGCGTGGCAGGACCGCGCCATGGAGCGCGCGCTGCGCCACGTCGCCAGCCTCGGCCTGACCGGCGTGCACGACATGGGGACCTCGCGCAGCGAATTCGACGTGATGCGGCGCTTCGCCGACCGTGGCGCCCTCACCCTGCGCGTGCGCGCCTATGCGCTGGGCGACAGCGACCTGGTCGCCGACCGTTGCCGCGATGGTGCCTACCGCCACGCCTCCGGACGCCTCGACATGCGCGGCGTGAAGCTGATGGTCGACGGCGCGCTCGGCAGCCGCGGCGCGGCGCTGATCGACGACTACAGCGACGACCCGGGCAACCGCGGCCTTGTGCTGCTTACCGAAGAGGCGCTCGAGGCCGCGGTGCGCCGCGCCCGGGACTGCGGGCTGCAGGTCGCCACGCACGCGATCGGCGACCGCGGCAACCGCATCGTGCTGGATGCCTACCGGCGGGTGCTGGGCGAGGCGGCGGCTGGCGACCACCGCTGGCGCGTGGAGCATGCGCAGGTGCTGGCGCCGGGCCATCTGGAACGGTTCGCCGCGCTGCGCCTGGTGGCGTCCGTGCAGCCCACGCACGCCACGTCCGACATGCCCTGGGCCGGCGAGCGCCTGGGCGAGGAACGCCTGGCCGGTGCCTACGCCTGGCGCAGCTTCGTCCAGGCCGGCGTGCCACTGGCACTGGGCTCGGATTTTCCGGTCGAGTTGCCCGATCCGCGCCTGGGCCTACATGCGGCGGTGACCCGCCAGGACGTCGATGGCCATCCCCCCGGCGGTTGGCGGGTGGACCAGGCGTTGACGGCGGCCGAGGCACTGCATGGCTTCACCGCCGGCGCGGCGTGGGCGGCATTCGACGAAGGCGAGACGGGGCGCCTGGTTCCGGGCCTGCGCGCGGACTTCGTGGTCGTGGCCGAGGATCCGCTGCAGATCGCGGGCAGCGGCCTGGACACGCTCGGCGTGCTGTCGACCTGGGTCGATGGCCGGCCCGTCCACGAAGCCGCTTCGCCCGCAGGCGTGGCCGCTTCGCGGTAGGCCGCGCTACCAGTCGATCGTGCCGCTGACGATGGCGCGTGCGCGGCCGCCGGACCAGACTTCGCCGTCGGCGTCCACGTGCAGTTCGATGATGGCGTCGTGGCCGACCTCGCGGCCCTGGCTGATGCGGTAGAAGCCGTCCTGGCCGGGCAGTGCGTCGCGTTCCGCGAGCCACGCCGCGAGCGTGGCGTTGGCCGCGCCGGATGCCGCGTCCTCGAACGGCGCGGGTGCGCCGACCCAGGCGCGCACCGCCAGGTGATAGACCGGATCGGCGCTGCGCGCGAACACGCACAGGCCCATGCTGCCGGTGGCCTCGGCCAGCGTCGCGATCGCCGCCCAGTCGGGCTGCGCGCCGCGCAGCGCGGCCTCGTCGCGCAGTTCGGCCAGCCACCAGCGCCGGCCACCATCCATCTGCACCGGCGGCAGGTCTCCGAGCGGGAGATCCTGCAGCGCGCCCTGCAGGCGCGCCTCGCCGGCATCGGCCACCTCGACCACGCGCGCGCGCGGCGTGCGCACGGCGACCGTGCGGCGGGGGCCCTCGCCATCGACGCGCAGCGGCAGTTCGCCGGCGGCACCGGACTGCACCAGCAGCCCGTCGCGCGTGGCGACCATCCCGGCGTCGAGCAGCACGTGTGCGGTGCCGACGCTCGGATGGCCGGCAAACGGCACTTCGCGGCGTGGGCTGAAGATGCGCAGGCCGTAGTCCGCGGTCGGCGACGGCGACGGGAACACGAACGTGGTTTCCGGCAGCCGCGTCCAGCGCGCGATGGCCTGCATGTCCGCGTCGTCCAGGCCGTCCGCGTCGAGCACGACGGCAAGCGGATTGCCGGCACCGGGGCGGTCGGCAAAGACGTCCAGCTGGACGTAACGGCGTACGGACATGGGTGGATCCTGCGCGGGGCGCGACAGTGTAGCCGCGGCCCCGCGCGGCGACCTGTCGGCGGCGGCGTGGCCGCACCCGTCGCCAGCGCCTAGAATCGCGGGTCGCGCCCGCCGTCCCGGGCAAGCCTGCCGCCATGCTCCCCATTCCCGAACCCGCCCGCTGGATCGTGCTCAAGTTTGGCGGCACCTCGGTGTCGCGCCGCGAGCGCTGGGACACCATCGGCCGCCTGGCCAGCGACCGCGCCGCGGGCAACACGCGCGTGCTGGTGGTGGTTTCGGCACTCTCCGGGGTGACCAATGCCCTGGCCGCGATCGCCGACGGCGGCGCCGACGCCGCTGCGCAGGTCGACGCGCTGGATGCCCGCCATCGCGAGTTCGCCGTCGCGCTGGGCCTCGATCCGGACGTCGTGCTCGCCGACCGTCTCGGCGCACTGCGCACGCTGGCCGCCGAACAGCGTGCCGCGACGCGTCCGCTCGACTGGCAGGCCGAAGTGCTGGCACAGGGCGAACTGCTGTCGTCGACCCTCGGCGCGGCCTACCTGCGCGCGCAGGGTCTGGAGTTCGGCTGGTGCGATGCCCGCGACTGGCTGCATGCGGTGGCCTTGCCCAACCAGAACGAGTGGGCGCGGCGGCTGTCGGTGACCTGCCGGCGCGAGGTCGGCGACGACTGGCGTGCGCGGTTTGCCGCGCAGCCGGGCGCGATGCTGCTCACCCAGGGCTTCATCGCCCGCCACGAGGACGGCGGCACCGCGGTGCTTGGCCGCGGCGGCTCCGACACCTCGGCCGCGCATTTCGGCGCGCTGCTCGCCGCCAGCTGCGTGGAGATCTGGACCGACGTGCCCGGCATGTTCAGCGCCAATCCGCGCGAGGTGCCCGATGCGCGCCTGCTCACGCGCCTGGACTACGCCGAGGCGCAGGAGATCTGCACCACCGGCGCCAAGGTCCTGCACCCGCGCGCCATCAAGCCCTGCCGCGATGCGGGCGTGCCGATGGCGATCCTCGATACCTCGCGGCCGGGGCTGCCAGGGACGCGCATCGATGGCAGCGCCGATACGGTGCCCGGCGTCAAGGCGATCAGCCGCCGCGACGGCGTGGTGCTGGTGTCGATGGAAACCATGGGCATGTGGCAGCAGGTCGGCTTCCTCGCCGACATCTTCGAGTGCTTCCGCCGCCATGGCCTCTCGGTCGACCTGATCGGCTCGTCGGAGACCAACGTCACCGTGTCGCTGGACCCGAGCGAGAACCTGGTCAGCACCGACGTGATCGCTCGGCTCTCCGAAGACCTGGCGCGCAGCTGCCGGCTGAAGGTGATCGCGCCCTGCACCGCGATCACCCTGGTCGGGCGCGGCATGCGCTCCATGCTGCACAAGCTGTCGGATGTGTGGGCCACCTTCGGCCGCGAGCGCGTGCACCTGGTGTCGCAGTCGTCCAACGACCTCAACCTGACCTTCGTCATCGACGAGGCCGACGCCGAGGGCCTGCTGCAGGAGCTGCATGACGAGCTCATCGCCAGTGGCGCGATGCCGGTGCGCGAGCCGGGCGTGTTCGGCCCGCGCTGGCGCGAGCTCGACGGCACGCTGCGCCGGCGCCCGCTGCCGTGGTGGGCATCGCGACGCGACGAGCTGCTCGCGCAGGCCGCGCAGGGCACGCCGCGCTATGTCTACGACGCGGGCACGGTGCGCGCCCGCGCCCGCGCGCTCGCCGCGGTGGCGCCGGTCGACCTGCGCTACTTCGCCATCAAGGCCAATCCGCACCCGCCGCTGCTGCGCCTGCTGGTCGAGGAGGGCTTCGGGCTGGAATGCGTGTCGGCTGGCGAGCTGCAGCATGTCTTTTCCGCGGTGCCGGAGCTCGATCCGGCGCGCGTGCTGTTCACGCCCAGCTTCGCGCCGATCGCGGAATACACCGCGGCCTTCGCGCTCGGTGCCACCGTCACGCTCGACAACGTCGAGGCGCTGGAGCGCTGGCCGGAGGTGTTCCGCGGGCGCGCGCTGTGGTTGCGCGTCGACCTCGGGCGCGGCGAAGGCCACCACGCCAAGGTGCGCACCGGCGGCATCGCCTCCAAGTTCGGCCTGCAGGTGGAGCGCATCGAGGCGTTCCTCGCCGCGGCGCGCGCGCTGGACGTGCGCGTCACCGGCCTGCACGCGCACCTCGGCAGCGGCGTGGACACCGCCGGTCACTGGCGGGCGGTCTGCGACGAGCTCGGAGGAATCGCCGGGCGCATCGGCAGCATCGCCACCATCGACATCGGCGGCGGGCTGCCGGTGCCGTACCGCGACGACGAGGAGCCGTTCGACCTCGACGCCTGGAGCGCAGGCCTCGCCGAGGTGAAGGCCGCGTACCCCGGCTACCGGCTGGCCATCGAGCCCGGCCGGTTCCTGGTCGCCGAAGCCGGCGTGCTGCTGCTCACCGCCACCCAGGTGGTGGAGAAGGGCGGCATCCGCCGGGTCGGCGCCGACGCGGGCATGAACGCGCTGATGCGTCCCACCCTGTATGACGCCTGGCACGACATCCACAACCTGTCGCGCGACGGCGATGCCGGCATGGTCGAGTTCGACGTGGTCGGCCCGATCTGCGAATCCGGCGACGTGCTCGGGGAACAGCGCCCGCTGCCGCGCGACACCGCGCCCGGCGACATCCTGCTGGTGGCCGATGCCGGCGCCTACGGCATGACCATGGCCAATACCTACAACCTGCGCGCCCTGCCCACCGAGGCGGTGCTCACGGAGAGCAAGCAATGAGTGTCGTGTTCGATCGCGCAGCGGTGCGCTGCTTCCGCTTCGCCGGCTGTGCCTTCGATCCGGCCACCGGCATCGCAAGCCTGCGCTACGCCTTCGACGACGGCCCCGAATTGCTGGAGACCGTGACCCTGCCGGGTGCGCCGTTCGCGTTTGACGCGGCGCGCGCGCAGGCGGTGGAGCATGCATTGCGCCTGCTGCACCTGGTTGCCGGCGTGAGCTACTACAAGGCGGCGGTGCCGGACGACATCCGCATCGACGGCCATGGCATCGATGAGGCCACCGCGACCCTGCTCGAAGAGGTGTACCTGCAGGGGCTCGGCGAGTTCGCGTACCGCAATGGCCTGGACCTGCACGGCAGGATCCGCTTCCCGGGGACGGCCGACGCACGCGGCGCGGCGGCACCGGTCGGCCTGCGCCGCCACGCGCTGGTCGCGATCGGCGGCGGCAAGGATTCGCTGGTGTCCATCGAAGCGCTGCGCGCGGCGGGCGTCGAGCAGACCGTGTCCTGGGTGGGCGGGTCGCAGCTGATCCGCGCCTGTGCCGAACGCACCGGGCTTGCGACGCTCAACATCCAGCGCCAGCTGGCGCCGGAGCTCTTCGAGTACAACCGCCAGGGCGCATACAACGGCCACATCCCGGTGACCGCCATCAACTCGGCGATCCTGGCGCTGGCCGCGCTGGTGCTCGACGCCGACCAGGTGGTGTTCTCCAACGAACGCTCGGCGAGCTACGGCAGCCTGATCGAAGGCACCGGCGAGGTGAACCACCAGTGGTCGAAGGGCTGGGCGTTCGAGCAGGCCTTCGCCGCGTACCTCACCCGGCATGTCGCCGCCGACCTGCGCTACTACTCGCTGCTGCGCCCGCTGTCGGAGCTGGCGGTGGCGCGGCAGTTCGCGCGCATCGACCGCTATGACGCCTGGTTCTCCAGCTGCAACCGCAACTTCCACCTGCTCGGCGAGCGCCCTACCAGCCGCTGGTGCGGCGTGTGCCCGAAGTGCCACTTCGTGTTCCTGGCCCTGGCGCCGTTCATGCCCAAGCCGCGGCTGGTCGGCATCCTCGGGCGCAACCTGCTGGATGATCCGGCACAGATCCCCGGCTACGACGCGCTGATGGAATACCACGACCACAAACCCTTCGAGTGCGTGGGCGAGGCACGCGAGTCGCGCGCGGCGATGGCCGCGCTGGCGGCGCGCCCGGAGTGGCGCGAGGACGCGGTGATCGCGCGTTTCCGCAGCGAGATCCTGCCGCGGCTGGACGCGCGCGAACTGGCCATCGAGCCGCAGCTGGTACCCGACAGCGAACACGGCATCCCCGATGCGGTCTGGAGCCGCCTGCATGCGCATTTCGCAGCTTGAGGGGCGCCGCGTCGCGCTGTGGGGCTGGGGCCGCGAAGGCCGTGCCGCGTACCACGCGCTGCGCGCGCGACTGCCCGGCCTGCCGCTGACGCTGTTCTGCGAGGCGTCCGAAGTCGATGCCGCCACCGCGCTTGGCGACGCGTTGCTTGCGGTCGAGTCCGATGCCAGCGCGGGCCGCCTCGCTTCGTTCGATGTCGTGGTGAAATCGCCCGGCATCAGCCCATACCGCGCGGAGGCCCTGGTCGCCGCCCATGCCGGCACCGCCTTCATCGGCGGCACCACGCTGTGGTTCGGCGAACAGGCCGGCGATGACGGCATCGCCCGCGGCGTGGCTTGCGTCACCGGCACCAAGGGCAAGAGCACCACCACCGCGTTGCTCGCGCACCTGCTGCGCGCCGGCGGCACGCGCACCGCGCTGGCCGGCAACATCGGCGTGCCGCTGCTGGAGCTGCTGGACGCGCGTGCCGATGCCTGGGCGGTGGAGCTGTCGAGCTATCAGACCCGCGACGTCGCGGCCGGCGGCGTGCGCCCGGACGTCGCGGTGGTGACCAACCTGTTTCCCGAGCACCTCGACTGGCACGGCAGCGAGGACCGCTACATCGAGGACAAGCTGGCGCTCATCACCCAGGCGCGGCCGCGCGTGGCGGTGCTGAACGCCGCGGACCCGCGGCTCGTGGCGGTCGGCGCACGGCTCGACCCGGCGGTGGACGTGCGCTGGTACGGGCGCGCGGACGGATGGCACCTGCGCGGCGATGTCGTGCATCGCGGTGATACCGCAGTGCTGGATGGGCGCGACGTGCCGCTGCCGGGCCGCCACAACCTCGGCAACCTGTGCGCGGCGCTCGCGGCGGTCGAGGCCCTGGGCTTCGACGCGCTTGCGCTGGCCGGTGCCGCACGCGGCTTCCGCCCGTTGCCACACCGGCTGCAGCTGCTCGGCAAGCACGACGGCGTCAGCTGGGTCAACGATTCGATCAGCACGACGCCACACGCCAGCCTGGCCGCGCTCGACGTCTATCGTGATCGCCGCGTGGCGCTGCTGGTCGGCGGCCACGACCGCGGCCTCGACTGGACCGATTTCGCCACGGCGATGCGCACGCGCGCACCGGCGGTGATCGTGGCGATGGCGGCGAACGGGCCGCGGATCCACGCGCTGCTGGCGGAGGTGGCGGCGGAAGGCGGCTTCGACCTGCGCCAAGCACCCGACCTTGCCACCGCGATCGACCAGGCACGCGCGGCCCTCGCGGTCAGTCCGCGGCGCGCGGCCGGTGACGTGGTGCTGCTTTCGCCCGGCGCGCCGAGCTTCGGCGCCTACCGTGACTACACCGAACGCGGCCGCGACTTCGCGCGGCGGGCCGGCTTCGACCCGGACGCGATCACCGCGATCCCGGGACTCGGCATCGCCGCGGGGAACACCGGCTAGGTGCTGCGGTCCACCGCGTAGCGGGCCAGGCCGCGCAGGGCAGCGACGGCTTCGTTGTCGTCGAGGCCGGCAAGCGCGGCCTCGGCGCGCGCGGCGTATTCGCGGGCGCGGTCGATGCTGTACGCGAGGCCGCCGCTGGCATGGATCGCGGCGACCACGTCATCGAGTGCCGCCACGTCGCCATGCTCGACGATCGTGCGCAGCCGCGCACGCAGCGCGTCATCGGCGTGCGCCATTGCGTGGATCAGCGGCAGGGTCATCTTGCCCTCGGCGAGGTCGTCGCCCAGGTGCTTGCCGAGCGTGGCCTCGTCGGCGCTGTAGTCGAGCACGTCGTCGGCGATCTGGAACGCGAGGCCGAGGTTCAGGCCGTAGTCGTGCAGGCGCTGCTGCACGCCGTCGCCGCTGCCGGCGAGCAGCGCACCCAGGCGCGTGGCCGCGGCGAACAGGATCGCGGTCTTGCGCTCGATCACGTGCAGGTAGGCGGCTTCGTCGACATCGGGATTGCGCACGTGCAGCAGCTGCAGCACTTCGCCCTCGGCGATGCGGTTGGTGGTGTCGGCGAGGATCTCCTGGACCGGCATCGAGCCGAGCTCGACCATCAGCTGGAAGCTGCGCGAGTACAGGAAGTCGCCGACCAGGACGCTGGCGGCGTTGCCCCAGACCGCGTTGGCGGTGCTGCGGCCGCGGCGCAGGTCGGATTCGTCGACCACGTCGTCGTGCAGCAGGGTGGAGGTATGGATGAACTCCACCACCGCGGCCAACTGGTGGGCGTCCGCTCCCGCGTGGCCGAGGGCGCGCGCGGCGAGCAGCAGCAGCATCGGGCGCAGCCGCTTGCCGCCGGCGGCGACGATGTGCTCGGCCACCTCGTTGACCAGGACCACGTCCGACGCCAGCCGGCGGCGGATGAGGGCGTCCACGTCGGCCATGTCGGCGGCCACGGAGGCCTGGATGGCCGGCAGCGACAGGGCGGGGCGGGCGTTGGCGGCTGGGGCCTGGCTTGTCGAGGAGTCCATGTCTTGGGCACTGCGGGGGTCGCGCATTATAGGCGGCGCGCGTCCCTGCCACGGCCACGCGGAGTTTCCCCACCCGGGCGCGGCCACCCGGCGGATGGCCCCGGGGCCACGGGTATACTCACCCTTTCCGTCCGCCAATCCCGGCGGAGAGCGCAAGGAACCAGACCCATGGCCCGCGGCATCAACAAGGTCATCATCGTCGGCAACCTCGGCAACGACCCCGACGTGAAGTACACCCAGAGCGGCTCCACCATCACCACCATCAGCGTGGCGACCACCGAGGCGTGGAAGGACAAGCAGACCGGCCAGCAGCAGGAACGCACCGAGTGGCACCGGGTGAAGTTCTTCGGCCGCCTGGCGGAGATCGCCGGCGAATACCTCAAGAAGGGCCGCCAGGTCTACATCGAGGGCTCGCTGCGCACCGACAAGTACACCGGCAAGGACGGCGTCGAGCGCTACACGACCGACATCATCGCCAGCGAGATGCAGATGATGGGTGGTGTTGGCGAGGGCGGTGGCGGCGAGCGTGGCGCGCGCGCGCCGCGCCCGGACCAGGGTGACGCGCCGCGCCGCCAGGCGTCCGCGGCAGGAGCGGGTGGTGGTGCCGGCGCCGCCGCGCCGCCGCCGTTCAACGACGATTTCTCGGACGACGACATCCCGTTCTGAACCCGCCCGGCGTCCGCGCCCGTTTTCCAGGAGAACCCCCAGCGTGACCACTTGGCTAGTCACCGGCGGCGCCGGTTTCATTGGCGGCAATTTCGTGCTCGAGGCCGTGGCGGCCGGCGTGCGCGTCGTCAACCTCGACGTCCTCACCTATGCCGGCAACCTCGACACGCTGGCGTCGCTGGCGGACAACCCCGCGCACACCTTCATCCAGGGTGACATCGGCGACGGCGCGCTGGTCGCGCGCCTGCTCGCCGAGCATCGCCCGGATGCGGTGGTCAATTTCGCCGCCGAAAGCCACGTCGACCGCTCGATCGACGGCCCGGCGGCGTTCGTGCAGACGAACGTCGTCGGCACGCTGGCGCTGCTGGAAGCGGCGCGCGACTACTGGAAGGCGCTGGAAGGCGGGGCGAAGGACACTTTCCGCTTCCTGCACGTCTCCACCGACGAGGTCTACGGCACGCTGGGCGAGACGGGGCTCTTCACCGAGACCACGCCGTACGCGCCCAACTCGCCGTACTCGGCGACCAAGGCCGCCTCCGACCACCTGGTGCGCGCGTTCCACCACACCTACGGGCTGCCGGTGCTGACCACCAACTGTTCGAACAACTACGGCCCCTACCACTTCCCCGAGAAGCTGATCCCGCTGGTGATCGCCAAGGCGCTGGCCGGCGAACCGCTGCCGGTCTACGGCGATGGCAAGCAGGTGCGTGACTGGCTGTTCGTGACCGACCACTGCGAGGCGATCCGCACCGTGCTGGCCAAGGGCCGCGTGGGCGAGACCTACAACGTCGGCGGCAACGCCGAAAAGCAGAACATCGAGGTGGTGAAGACCATCTGCGCGCTGCTCGACCAGCGCCGCCCGCGCGCGGACGGCCAGCCGCGCGCCTCGCAGATCGCCTATGTCGCCGACCGTCCGGGGCACGACCGCCGCTACGCGATCGATGCCTCCAAACTGCGCGACGAACTGGGCTGGGAGCCGAAATACAGCTTCGAGCGCGGCATCGCCGAAACAGTCGACTGGTATCTCGCCAACCAGCCCTGGGTGCAGCGCGTGCTCGACGGCAGCTACCGCCTCGAGCGCATCGGAGCCGCGGCATGACGTCGCGCCGCGGCATCATCCTCGCCGGCGGATCCGGCACCCGGCTGTATCCGATCACCCAGGCGATCAGCAAGCAGCTGCTGCCGGTGTACGACAAGCCGATGATCTACTACCCGCTGAGCGCGCTGATGCTCGCCGGGATCCGCGAGGTGCTGATCATCAACACCCCGCACGAGCAGGCGCTGTTCCAGCAGTTGCTCGGTGACGGCTCGCAGTGGGGCATGGACATCCGCTACGCGGTGCAGCCGAGCCCGGACGGGCTGGCGCAGGCCTACCTGATCGGCCGCGATTTCGTCGACGGCAAGCCGAGCTGCCTGGTGCTGGGCGACAACATCTTCCACGGCCATGGCTTCACCGAGATCCTCAAGCGCGCCGATGCGCGCCAGGACGGCGCGACCGTGTTCGGCTACTGGGTGAGCGATCCGGAGCGCTACGGCGTGGCCGAGTTCGACGCCGATGGCAAGGTGGTGGGCCTGGAGGAAAAACCGCTGCAGCCGCGCTCCAACTACGCGGTCACCGGCCTGTATTTCTACGACGGGCGCGCGAGCGATTTCGCGGCGTCGCTCACGCCATCGGCGCGCGGCGAGCTGGAGATCACCGACCTCAACCGTTGCTACCTCGACGAGGGCGCCCTGCACATGGAGCAGCTCGGTCGCGGCTATGCCTGGCTCGACACCGGCACCCACCAGTCGCTGATCGAGGCCTCGAACTTCATCGAGACCGTCGAGGCGCGCCAGGGCCTGCGCGTGTGCTGTCCGGAGGAGATCTCCTGGCAGAACGGCTGGATCGACGATGCCGACCTCGAGCGCCTCGCCGCGCCGCTGTCCAAGAACGGCTACGGCCAGTACCTCCTGTCGCTGGCCAAGCGCGGAGTGGTACGGTGAAGGTCATCGAAACGCCACTGCCGGGCTGCGTGGTCTTCGAGCCGCAGGTGTTCGGTGACGAGCGTGGCTATTTCTTCGAGTCCTTCAACAGCGACAAGCTCGCCGCGCACGGGCTCGAGCCCGCGTTCGTGCAGGGCAACGTGTCGTCGTCGACGCGCGGCGTGCTGCGCGGCCTGCATTACCAGTGGCCCAAGCCGCAGGGCAAGTATGTCTCGGTGATCGAAGGCGAGGTCTGGGACGTCGCGGTGGACATCCGCCGCGGCTCGCCGACGTTCGGACAGTCGACCGCCGTGCTGCTGAGCGCGGAGAACCGGCGCCACTTCTGGATCCCGGAAGGATTCGCGCACGGATTCGTGACCTTGAGCGAACGCGCCGTGTTCACCTACCTGTGCACCGCGACCTACGATCGCGAGGCCGATGCCGGCATCCGCTGGAACGATGCCGCGCTGGCGATCGACTGGCCGGTGTCCGCGCCGCTGCTGTCGGACAAGGACGCGCGCGCGCCGTTCCTGGCGGACGTGGCCGTGGAACGGCTCCCGGTCTACGCACCGTGAGGCTGCTGCTGCTCGGTGCCAACGGGCAGGTCGGCCAGGAGCTGCGGCGCAGCCTGGCACCGCTCGGCGAGGTGGTGTGCTCCACGCGCAGCGGTGCGCTGGTAGACGGCACGCCGTGCGAGGTCGCGGATTTCGACCAGCCGGCATCGCTGCCGGCGCTGATCGAGCGCCTCGCGCCCGACGTGGTCGTGAACGCGGCGGCCTACACCGCCGTGGACCGTGCCGAGGACGACGCTGACGCGGCGTACCGCGCCAACGCCGAAGCGCCTGGCGCGATTGCGGGAGCCTGCGCGCGCCTCGGCATCCGCATCGTGCATTACTCGACCGACTACGTGTTCGACGGCAGCGGTTCGCGGCCCTATCGCGAAGACGACCCCACCGCGCCGCTGGGGGTCTATGGGGCCAGCAAGCTCGCCGGCGAACAGGCGGTCCGTGCGCATGGCGGCCAGCACATGGTGTTCCGCACGGCGTGGGTGTATGCCGGGCATGGCAACAACTTCCTGCGCACCATGCTGCGATTGGCCGCCGAGCGCGACGAGCTGCGGGTCGTCGGAGACCAGGTTGGCACGCCGACTTCGGCGCGCCTGATCGCCCAGGTCACCGCAACGGCGCTGCAGGCGCCGGCTGCGTCGGGTCTGTGGCATCTGACCGCGACCGGGCAGACCAGTTGGCATGGGTTCGCCTCGGCCATCGTCGAGGGCGCGTACACACGCGGCGTGCTGGCGGCCAAGCCGCGCGTCACGGCCATCGCGACGTCCGACTACCCGACCAGGGCCGTGCGCCCGGCATGGTCGTGCCTGGACACGGCCGCCCTGGTGTCCGTCTTCGGCATCGAACTGCCGCGGTGGGAGGACGAGCTCGGCCGGGTCCTGGACGGATTGGTGGAAGCCGCGGCCTGAGTCGGGGAGAATGCGTGGGGCGCAGCCGGGACGCGCTGACCACCACACTCAGGGGAAGAACATGCTCATCCGCACCACGCGTGCCGCATGCATTGCGGGGCTGTTGGCGATCTCGCTGCTGGCCGCGACCGCGACGACACCTGCGCAGGCAACGGAGGTCGACGTCGCGGCCTATGTCAAGCGCGACCTCTTCACGACAATCAAGATCTCGCCCAATGGCGATTACTTCGCCGCAACCCTGCCATTCGAGGACCGGGTGGCGCTGGTCATCATGGACCGCGTCACCAGGCAGGTCATGGGCACGTTCCAGATGGGCCGTGATACCGCCGTCGCCGACTTCGACTGGGTCAGTCCGGACCGGGTGCTGATCAGCGCGGCGCAGAAGATCGGCTTCCTCGCCGAACCGCAGCCTACCGGCGACTTGTACGGGATGGACGCCAGTGGAGGGCGCGTCGAACTGCTGGTCGGCCAGAGCGTCGGCGGCAACCTCGGCTCGCGCATGCAGGGCAAGCGGGCAGAGCGGGTGGCGGCGTTCCTTGTCGACGATCTGCCGAATGATGACAAGCACGTGCTGATCAGCGTCATGCCGTTCACCGCCGACCCGTACACCCGCGTGGAGCGGATGAACGTCTATACGGGCGTGCGCCACATCGTCACGCGCGTCCCGGTGCGCAATGCCCGGTTCGCCAGCGACAACCAGGGCGTGGTGCGTTTTGCCCTTGGTGGCAACACCGACAACATCAGCCAGCTGTTCTATCGCGATGGTGACGCGTCCGAATGGAAACAGGTCAACCATGAGGCCGCCAGCGGGCGAATCGAGGTGCCGATCGGCTTCTCCGCAGACGACAAGACCGCGTATCTCCTGGTCGAACAGTCGAGCGGCCCTGACGTGGTAGTCGCCTACGACCCGGCCACCGGCAAGCACACGGAGCTGCTGCGCGACGAAACAATGGACCCGACCATCATCTACAAGCCCGGAACCTCGATCCCGGTCGGCGCAATGTATGGCGGCGACAAGCCGCGCTTCCGCTTCTTCGACGAAACGTCCGCGGATGCGCGGCTGTACCGTAGCCTGCAGGGTGCGTTCGGCGGTGATGCGGCAGTTATCACGTCGAGCACGCGCGATGGACGGGTCAACCTTGTGCATGCGTGGAGCGACCGCAACCCGGGCGACTTCTTCCTGTTCGATGCGGAGGCCAAGAAGGCCGACTACGTGATCAGCGCTGCCGAATGGTTCAATCCGGCCGGGATGGCCGCGGTTCGTCCCATCGAGCTGGCCGCCCGCGACGGCCTGAAACTGAAGGGTTTCCTGACCGTGCCCAAGGGTGCCTCCGGCAAACAGATGCCCATGGTGGTTCTCCCGCACGGCGGTCCGTTCAACGTGAGCGACGAATGGGGTTTCAACAGGGAAGCGCAGATGTTGGCCGCCGCGGGCTACGCCGTACTGCAGGTCAACTTCCGTGGCTCCGGTGGCCGGGGCCGCCGGTTCCACCAGGCCGGCGCGCAGCAATGGGGACTGGCCATGCAGGACGACGTGTCCGACGCCACGCGTTGGGCGATCCGCGAGGGGTTCGCCGACCCGGCGCGCATCTGCATCTATGGCGCCAGCTATGGCGCGTTCGCGGCGATGTCGGGCGCGGCGCGGGAGCCCGATCTGTACAAGTGCGCGGCGGGTTTCATTGGTGTCTACGACCTGCCGCAGCTGCACCAGGAGGAGGTCCTGAAGCATGGCTCGATGAGAACCTGGGCGAACGAATGGATCGGCAGCGACAAGGCCACGCTCCAGGCCAATTCGCCGACCAGGCGCGCGGGCAGCATCAAGGTGCCGGTCCTGTTGGCGGCCGGCCGCGAGGACAAGACCGCCCCGGTCGAGCACACCCAGAACATGGAACGCGCCCTGAAGACCGCGGGTGTCCCGGTGGAGGCGCACTATTACGCGTCCGAAGGCCACGGCTTCTACAAGCCGGAGAACAACAGGGACTATTACACCAAGCTGCTCGACTTCCTGTCCCGTCACCTGGGTGGCAGCAAGGCCACCGTCGCTGCCGGCGAACGCTAGGCCACGCGGCGCCGTTCGCGACGGAAGGCGGGCGCGGCTGGACGCGCCCGCCCGCGCCTTGTAGCTTGTCCGGCTTCCGGGCAGCAGGGCAGTGGCGATGGACAAGACTACGGGCGAGGCGGTTCCCCAGCTCACCTTCCGCGCGGTGCTGCTGGCGATCATCCTCGCCGTGGTGCTGTCGGCGGCCAATGCCTATCTCGGCCTGTTCGCCGGCCTGACCATCGCCACGGCGATCCCGGCGGCGGTGGTGTCGATGGGCGTGCTGCGCCTACTCGGCGGCGGCACCATCCTCGAGAACAACATCGTGCAGACCGGCGCCTCCGCCGGCTCGTCGATCGCCGCGGGCGTGATCTTCACCATCCCGGCGCTGATCATCCTCGGCTACTGGGACAGGTTCGAGTACTGGTGGGTGCTGGCGATCGCCGGGCTCGGCGGCCTGCTCGGCGTGCTGTTCTCGGTGCCGCTGCGGCGCACGATGATCGTCGAGGATCCGCTGCCGTTCCCCGAGGGCAAGGCCGCGGCGGAAGTGCTCAAGGCCGGCGAGAACCCGGGACCCGGCCTGAGGATCCTGGCGCTGGCCGCCGGCATCGGCGCGCTGGTCAAGGTTGCGGCGGAAAGCGGCATGCGCATGATCCCCGACAACGCGGTCGGCTCGGGCTTCCTCGGCAAGTACCTCGGCTACATGGGCACCAACCTGTCGCCGGCCCTGCTCGGCGTAGGCTACATCGTCGGCCTCAACATCGGCATCGTGGTGCTGTCGGGCGCCATCCTGTCCTGGAACATCGCCATCCCGCTGTACCACGCGTTCCTGCTGTCCAGCGACCCGGTGCTGGCCACGCAACTGGCCGGTGCCTCCGCCGCCGACGCGGCCGGGGCGATCTGGTCGGCCAAGATCCGCTACCTCGGTGTCGGCGCCATGCTGATCGGCGGCATCTGGACGCTGTTCTCGCTGCGCAGGTCGCTGCTGTCGGGCGTCAGGAGCGGCATCGCCGCCGCGCGCAAGGGCAGTGGCGAGACGGTCGCCGAAACCGACCGCGACCTGCCCATGAAGTGGATGCTGGTGGCGCTAGTGCTGTTCGTGCTGCCGCTGCTGGTGCTGTACCAGGCGATCGTGGGCGACTGGTTCGTCAGCGTGCCCATGACCGTCATCATGATCGTCGCCGGCTTCCTGTTCGTGTCGGTGTCGGCGTACCTCGCCGGCCTCGTGGGCTCGTCCAACAACCCGGTGTCGGGCATCACCATCGCCACCATCCTGTTCGCGTCGCTGGTGCTGGTGCTGCTGCTCGGGCGCGATTCGCCGATCGGTGCGGTCGCCGCGATCATGATCGGCGCCGTGGTCTGCTGCGCGGCGGCGGTGGGCGGCGACAACCTGCAGGACCTCAAGGCCGGTTACATCGTCGGCGCCACGCCCTGGAAGCAGCAGCTGATGCTCGCGATCGGCGCGTTCTCGTGCGCGCTGATCATGGCGCCGGTGCTGAACCTGCTGGCCCAGGCCTACGGCATCGGTGCGCCCACGGCGGCGCAGCCCAATTCGCTGGCCGCGCCGCAGGCGACGCTGATGGCGTCGGTGGCGCAGGGCATGTTCGGGGGCAAGCTGCCGTGGGACATGATCGCGATCGGCGCCGGCGTGGGTGCCGCGATCATCGCGCTCGACGAATGGCTGAAGGCGCGCGGCGCGACGTTCCGCGTGCCGGTCCTGGCAGCTGCCATCGGCATCTACCTGCCGCTGGAGCTGATGGTGCCGATCTTCCTCGGTGGCCTGCTGGCGCACATGGTCGAGCGCAAGCATGGCATCGACCGCAAGGACGAGGCCGCGCGCGACCGCATCCACCGGCCGGGCACGCTGTTCGCCGCTGGCCTGATCACCGGCGAGGCGCTGATGGGCATCGCGATCGCGGTGCCGATCGTGCTCACCGAGCGCCCGGACGTCCTGGCGCTGCCCGCGGCCCTGCATTTCAACCAGTGGGTGGGGCTGGCGGTGCTGGCGGTGGTGGCGTGGCTGCTGTTCCGCAGCGGCGCTAAGCAGGACACCACGGCGGCGCCGGTGGAGCCGGGTCCGCTCTGAGCGGCGGTGTGCGCGTGGCGCACGCGCGCTGCGCCGTGTGGCACGCGACGTCCGGCCTTTGCGCCGGCCGCCGCCGCCGCCTACCATCGGGCCTTTCCGTGCCGGAGTCCCGATCCATGCTGCGAACCGCCCTGTTGCCCCTGTGCCTGCTCGCCGCGTTGCCGGCGGTGGCCGACGCCCGCGGTCTCGAGGCACGTGACCTGGCCGCACTCGACCGCGTGTCCGCCCCGACGCTGTCGCCGGATGGCCGGGTGCTGCTGTTCGCCCAGCGCGGCGTCGAATTCGATGCCGGCACCTCGTCCACCGCGCTGTACACCCGCAACCTGGTGACCCGCGACGCCGCGCCGCCCCGGCAGCTCACGCCGGCCGGCTGGAACGTCAATTCGCCGACCTTCTCGCCCGATGGCGCGACGGTGTACTTCCTCAGTGCCAAGGGCGGCAGCCAGCAGCTGTATGCGATCCCCGCCGCTGGCGGCAAGCCGCGCCAGCTGACCGACTTCGCGCTCGATGTCGGCAGCTACCGGCTGTCCCCCGACGGCAGCCGCATCGCGTTCAGTGCCGACACGTTCGCCGACTGCGCCGATTTCGCCTGCACCAGCAAGCGGCTCGCCGACACCAAGTCCTCCAAGGTCTCGGGCGTGGTGTACGACCAGCTCTTCGTGCGCCACTGGGACACCTGGAAGGACGGCCGCCGCAGCGGTCTGTTCGTGGCCGAGCTGCCGCAGGGCGCGAAAGCCAGGCCGGTGGCCACGGCTCTGGCGATCAGCAGCGCGCTCGACGGCGACATCCCGTCCAAGCCCTTCGGCGGCAGCGAGGACTACGCCTGGTCGCCTGACGGCCGCAGCGTGGTTGCCAGCGTGCGCGTGGCCGGCAAGCGGGAGCCGTGGTCGACCAACTTCGACCTCTACCGCCTGTCGACCGAGGGCGGCACCGCGCCGGTGAACCTCACCGCCGACAATCCCGCCTGGGATGCCGGCCCGGTGTTCAGCGCCGACGGCAAGACGCTGTTCTACCGCGCGATGAAGCGCCCCGGTTTCGAAGCCGACCGCTACGCGCTGATGGCGATGAACCTCGCCGACGGCAGCCGCCGAGAGATCGCTCCGAAGTGGGACCGGTCGCCGAGCCAGGTCGCGCCCTCTGCCGACGGCAGCACGCTGTATGTGGCCG
This sequence comes from Luteimonas sp. MC1825, assembly GCF_014764385.1. NCBI lineage: Bacteria > Pseudomonadati > Pseudomonadota > Gammaproteobacteria > Lysobacterales > Lysobacteraceae > Luteimonas > Luteimonas sp. MC1825. The sequence continues at coordinate 737,316 of NZ_CP061714.1, forward strand.
CGCAGGACACCGGTGAATACCCGCTGTTCCGCATCGACGTGGCCAGCGGCGAGGTGGTGAAGCTGGTCGGCGACGGCACGGTGTCGGCGTTCGACATCGCCGGCGACACCCTTGCGCTTGCGCGCAACTCCATGCAGACCGGCGACGTGCTGTACACCACGACGCTCGCGGCTGACAACCTGCGCGCCATCACCCCGACCGCGGCCGAGCGCCTGCCGGGCGTGAGCTTCGGTGCCTTCGAGCAGTTCAGTTTCAAGGGTGCCGGCAACGACACCGTGCACGGCTACGTGGTCAAGCCGTGGAACTACGAGGAGGGCAAGTCGTATCCGGTGGCGTTCCTGATCCATGGCGGCCCGCAGGGCAGCTTCGGCAACGGCTGGAGCTACCGCTGGAACCCGCAGACCTATGCCGGCCAGGGCTACGCGGTGGTGATGATCGACTTCCACGGGTCCACCGGCTACGGACAGGACTTCACCGATGCCATCAGTGGCGACTGGGGCGGCAAGCCCCTGGTCGACCTGCAGAAGGGCTGGGCGGCGGCGCAGGACAGGTACGACTTCCTGGATGGTGACCGCGCCTGCGCGCTGGGCGCCAGCTACGGCGGCTACATGATCAACTGGATCGCCGGCAACTGGTTCGACCGCCAGGGCAACGCACCGTTCAAGTGCCTGGTCAACCACGACGGCGTGTTCGACACCCGTTCGATGGGCTATGTGACCGAAGAGCTGTGGTTCACCGAGTGGGAGAACGGCGGCACGCCGTACGACAACCCGAAGGGCTACGAGAAGTTCAACCCGGTCAACCACGTTGCGAAGTGGAAGGTGCCGATGCTGGTGGTGCAGGGCGAGAAGGACTACCGCGTGCCGGTCGACCAGGGCCTGTCGACGTTCACGGCACTGCAGCGGCGCGGCATCGACTCGCAGCTGCTGTACTTCCCGGACGAGAACCACTGGGTGCTGAAGCCGCAGAACAGCGTGCTCTGGCACGACACGGTCAACGCCTGGCTGAAAAAGCACATCGGCCAGTGACCGCGCCCGCGTGGCCGGCCGCGTGCCGGCCCCGCGCGATCCTCCACGACTTCCCCATACCGCTCCGACAGGACTGACGCCGATGGCCCCTGCCTCCGACGCGCCCGCGACTGCCGCCGAAACGGCGCTGGCCGCCGACGCGATTGAAGCCGCCGCACCACTGATCACCAACGACATCGTCGTATTCGGCCTGATCGCCGCCACGCTGGGGCTGATCTTCTGGCTGGCGTCGGGCCCCACGCCGTTCTGGAAGAAGTTCTTCGCCTGGATACCGGCGCTGCTGCTGTGCTACTTCATACCGGCGGTCTACAACACGGTCGGGCTGATCGACGGCACGCAAGGGGCGGTCTACAACCCGATCGGCAGCCGCGTGCTGTTGCCGGTGGCGCTGGTGCTCTTGACCATGACCATCGACCTCAAGGGCGTGCTCAGCCTGGGGCCGAAGCTGTTGTTCGTGTTCTGCATGGGCACGCTCGGCATCGCGCTGGGCGCGGTCGTGTCGTTCCAGCTGTTCGAGTGGTTCAAGCCCGACGTGGTCGCCGGCGACGTGTGGATGGGCATGGCGGCGCTTGCCGGCAGCTGGATCGGCGGTGGCGCCAACATGGTCGCGATCCGCGAGGTCTATGGCGTGGACGCCACACTGTTCGGGCAATTCGCAGTCGTGGACGTGGCCATCGCCAACCTGTGGATGGCCACCCTGCTGTTCCTTGCCGGCCGCGCGGCGACGATCGATGCGCGCAGCGGCGCCGACACGCGCGCCATCGACGAGATGAAGACGCGCCTCGAGGCGCACGAAGCGGAGCACGCGCGCATCCCCACGCTGACCGACCTGATGGTGATCATCGGCATCGGCTTCGGCATCGTCGGCGCGGCCCACGCGGTGGCCGCTCCCCTGGCGGCGTGGTTCACCGCCAACGTGGAGAACGCCGCGCGCTTCAGCCTCGACTCCAGTTTTGTCTGGGTGGTGTTGTTCTCCACGGGTGCCGGCCTGCTGCTCAGCTTCACGCCGCTGCGGCGGCTGGAAAACGCGGGCATGGCCAAGATCGGCAGTGCCTGCCTGTACTTCCTGATCGCCAGCATCGGCATGCAGATGGACTTCATGCAGCTGGCGGACCGTCCGTGGCTGCTGGCGCTCGCCGCGGTGTGGATGGGCGTGCACATCCTGGTGCTGTGGGCTGCCGCCAGGATGGTGCGTGCGCCGCTGTTCTACTTCGCGGTCGGCTCGCAGGGCAACATCGGCGCCGCGGCGTCGGCGCCGGTGGTGGCCGCCGCGTTCCATCCCACGCTGGCACCGGTCGGCGTGCTGCTCGGCACCATCGGCTATGCCACCGGCACGGTGATCGCCTACGGCATCGGCCAGGTGTTGCGGGTGATGGCGGGGGCATGAGCGCCGCTGCCGACCCGCGCGCGCACCGCGTGGACGCGGCTCCCGCGGGCCTCGAACTCACCATCCTCATGCCGTGCCTGGACGAGGCTGAAACGCTGGCCAGTTGCGTGCGCAAGGCGCAGGCGTTCCTCTCCGGATCGGGCGTGCGCGGAGAGGTGCTGGTGGCCGACAACGGCAGCGTGGACGGTTCGCAGGCGATCGCGCTGCGCGAGGGCGCGCGCGTCGTCGACGTCGCGGAGCGCGGATACGGCGCGGCGCTGATGGCGGGCATGCAGGCCGCGAGTGGCCGCTACGTGGTCATGGGCGATGCCGACGACTCCTATGATTTCTCGCGGCTCATGCCCTTTGTCGACGGCCTGCGCGGCGGCAGCGACCTGGTGATCGGCAACCGCTTCCGCGGCGGCATCGCACCCGGTGCCATGCCGTTCCTGCACCGCTACCTCGGCAACCCGGTGCTGAGCTTCCTCGGGCGGCTGTTCTTCGGCGTCGGCGTGCGCGATTTCCACTGCGGCCTGCGCGGGTTCGACCGCGAGCGCTTCCTCACCCTGGGACTGGCCGGGCGCGGCATGGAGTTCGCCAGCGAGATGGTGGTAAAGGCCTCGCTTGCCGGCTACCGGATCACCGAGGTGCCGACCACCCTGCAGCGCGACGGCCGTTCGCGCGCGCCGCACCTTCGCACCTGGCGTGACGGCTGGCGGCACCTCCGCTTCCTGCTGGTGCACAGCCCGCGCTGGCTGTTCATGCTGCCCGGTGCCACGCTGGTGACGGTGGGCGTCGCGGCAATGGCGGTGATCGGCGTGCGCAGCGTGAACATCGGCGGCCTGAACCTCGACGTGCATACGCTGTCCTATGCCGGCGCCGCGATCATCCTCGGCGTGCAGATGGTGCTGTTCGCGGTGCTGGCCAGCTCGATGGGGATCCGCAACGGCTGGTTGCCGGGCGACGCACGCAACCGGCTGCTGTCGGCGATCACGCTGGAGCGTTGCCTGGTCGCCGCGGCGTTGCTGTTCCTGGCCGGGATCGGGATGTCGCTGTATGCGGTGTTCCTGTGGGCCGCGCGCGACTTCGGCGTACTCGACCCGAGCGCCACGATGCGCTGGGTGATCCCGTCGGTGACGCTCATGGGCGTCGGCGGGCAACTCGGCCTGGCGGCATTCTTCCTGGAGGCGCTGCGCCTGCCGGATGCTCCGAGGTGAGCCGCGGGCGCGGCATCGGCGCGCAGTACAACAGCGCGCGCGGCGGCAGCGCCACCGATCGCGTGTCCACGCACATGCGGCGCAGGATGTACGCGCGGTTCATCGCCGCCGGGGTGACCGACGACGACCACATCCTCGACGTGGGCGTGACCAGCGACCGCGAGCAGCTCGCCTCCAACTACCTGGAGGCCTGGCACCCGCGCAAGGACAGGATCACGGCGTGCGGGATCGACGACGCCGCGTTCCTGGAAGACGCCTACCCGGGCATGCGCTTCGTGCGTGGTGACGGCAAGGACCTTCCGTTCCCCGACGCAAGCTTCGACTGGGTGCATTCCAGCGCGGTGCTCGAGCATGTCGGGTCGGCGGGGGAGCAGGCGCGGTTTGTCTCCGAGCTGTACCGGGTGTGCCGCAAGGGCATCTTCATCACCACGCCAAACCGCTGGTTTCCAGTGGAATTCCACACCGTGCTGCCGGTGGTGCACTGGCTGCCGAAACCCTGGTTCCGCGCGCTGCTGCGCACGCTCGGGCACGACGCGCTGTCGCGCGAGGACAACCTCAACCTGTTGGGGCGACGCGAGCTCGCGCAGGCATGCGCGCAGGCCGGGCTGCCGGCCTGGCGCATCGGCAGCGTCTCGCTGCTTGGTTGGCCCAGCAACCTGCTGCTGGTTGCGCGGCGCGCGCAGGCCGCGGTGGCGCGCGCCCCGCGGGACGGCGGGTGCTGACGCGGCCCGCATTCGACGCGTGGCGGGCCGGCTGGATGGTCGCGGCCGCCGTGGCGTCGTCGCTCCTGTTCATCGCACTGGTCCACCACCTTCCGGTATCGATCCTCGCAGGTGCGGGCTACGACGATGCCTGGTTCTGGCAGCGCGCGGAGAGCATCGCCGCCGGCCGCTGGCTGGGCACCTTCGACTCGATGACCCTGATCAAGGGACCCGGGTATCCCCTGTTCCTCGCCGCCAGCCATGTGCTCGGATTGCCGGCCACCACGATGCAGGCGGTGCTGTACGCCGCCGCCTGCCTGCTGCTTGGTGGCGCCGTATACCGCGTGTCCGGCCGCCCCCTGCTCGCGCTGGTGCTGGTGCTGGCCGTGCAATGGCATCCGGCGGCACTGGGCTGGAACCGCGTGATCCGCGACAACATCGGTGGCGCGCAGATCCTCATCGTGCTCGCCTGCCTGCTGTATTTCCTGCATGCCCGGCGCGCCGGCAGGCGCGGATGGGGATGGGCCGTGTCGGCGGGCATCGCGCTCGCCTGGTTGTGGACCACCCGCGAGGATGCGGTCTGGGTGGTGCCCGGGATCACCTTGTTGCTGCTGGCGCACGCGGCCACGGCCTGGCGGGAGCGTGTCGACCGGCGTCGCCTGGCGGTCGGGGTCGGGCTCATGGCGTTCGCATGCGCCGGCGCGCTGGGGGTCGTCGCGGGCGTCAACATGGCCCGCTACGGCGCGTTCGCCACCGTCGACACCCGGGGCACGGCCTACCGGGACGCGCTGACGGCGCTGCAGCGCGTGCGCGTCGGGCCACCCGTGCACCAGGTGCCGGTGCCGGAGCCCGTCAGGCAGGCGGTATATGCCACCAGCCCGGCGTTCGCACGCCTGCGTCCCTATCTCGAATCCCCCGAGCACCGCGGCGGCGAGGCCTGCAGGCTTGCGCCGCAGTCCTGCAGCGACTACAGCGGCGGGTGGTTCATGTGGGTGCTGCGCGCCGCCGCGGCGTCGATCGGCGAGTACCGGTCCGCGTCCGCGGCCGAGGCCTACTTCCGCACCCTGACCGATGAAATCGACAGCGCCTGCGATGACGGCCGCCTGGCGTGCACGGGCCGGCTGGCCGCCAGCCTCCCGCCGGTTGACCCCGCGCAGTGGAAGACCGTGCCGGGTCGCGTGGGCAAGGCGGCGCAGCTGCTCACCTGGCAGGGAGTCGGTGGCGGACAGCCGCCGAGCGACACGGCCGCAGCCGGTGTCGGGGCGATGTGGCGCTTTGTCGGACGCCCGCCGGTGCGTGACCCGGCCGAGGTGCTCGGCACGCAGGTGGCGGGCTGGTTCCATGACGCGCGACCCGGATGGCTGGCCGTGCGCTGTACGCATCCGGTCCTGCTGGTGGCGGTCGAGCGCCAGCCGAGTCCGGACATCGCGCTGCACTTCGCGGACCCCGGTGCCGGCATGAACCGCTTCCGGGTTGCGGTTCCCGCCATTGCAGGCTGCGGATTCGAGCCGACCTCGGGCGCCGGTGCGGTTGCGCTCGCGGCACTCGCCGGGGCGCCGGCTGCGGCGGCCCTGGGCTCGGGCACGCTGACCGTCGAATCAGTGGTCGAGGGCATTCCGCCGACGGCACGGGAGCAGGCCTGGCCACGCGCCGTACGCCACGTGATCTGGAGCGCCTACGCGCGTGTCCTGCCCTGGCTGGCGGGCGCGGGCCTGCTGGCGTTCCTGTGGGCGAGCTGGCGTGCGGCGCGCAATCGGAGACTCGAGCCGCTGTACCTGCTGGCGGCGACGGCCTGGTGCCTGGTGGCCGCGCGCGCGGCACTGCTGGTACTGGTTGATCTCTCGGCGTTCGCGGCCATCCGTGTGGACTACCTGCAGCCGGCGTTCGCCCTGCTGGTCGTCGCGAGCGTGGCGTCGCTCAGCAGCAGCGGAAGCCCCCGCGCGCGCCGTAGCGCGCATCCTGTCGCTCGCGGAAAAAAGTGGGGTAGTCCATGACGTCGCGGTCCGGGTGCGTCTCGAGCATGTGGCGCACGTAGTTGTCGTAGTCCGGTATTCCGCAGCACAGGCGCGCGGTCTGCACCAGCCTGCGCCACACACGCCGGTGCGTGGCGTAGTACTCGAGCGGGACCAGCGCGCCGGCCATCAGAGCCACATCTTCTGCTGTTCGGGCGTCAGCGCGACATACGGCGTCTCGCGATCGGTGCGCACGTCGCTGCGCCGCGCCTTGCGGACCGCGCCGATCGAATACACCAGGATCGCCACCACCACCAGCATGAACAGCACGGTGAGACCCGCGTTGACGTAATTGTTGATCATGATCTGCTGCATGCCGCCGAAGTCCTTCGACGGGGCGATCAGTTCACCCGCCGCCAGCGCGTCCCGGTACCTGTTGGCCTGCGCCATGAATCCGACTGCCGGGGTGGGGTCGAAGATCTTGATCCAGCCGGCGGTCAGCGTGCACAGCAGCAGCCAGACGGTCGGCACGATCGACACCCACGCGTAGCGGTCCTTCTTCATCTTGAACAGCACCACCGTGCACAGCATCAGCGCGATGCCCGCCAGCATCTGGTTGGCGATGCCGAACAGCGGCCACAGCATGTTGATGCCGCCTAGCGGATCGTTCACGCCCTGGTAGAGGAAGTAGCCCCACAGCGCGACGCAGCCCGCGGTGGCGAGCAGGTTTGGCCCCCAGGATTCGGTCTTGCGCATCACCGGCACGAAGTTGCCCAGAAGGTCCTGCAGCATGAAGCGGCCCGCGCGCGTGCCGGCATCGACGGCGGTGAGGATGAACAGCGCCTCGAACAGGATCGCGAAGTGGTACCAGAACGCCATCATCCCTTCGCCCGGGATCACGGCATGGAAGATCTGCGCGATGCCCACGGCGAGCGTCGGCGCGCCGCCGGCACGCGACAGGATCGAGTTCTCGCCGATGTCCGCGGCCGTCGCGACCAGCACGTCGGGCGTGACCGTGAAGCCCCAGCTGGACACCATTTCAGCCACCGCCACCGGGTCGGTGCCGATGATCGCCGCCGGGCTGTTCATCGCGAAGTACACGCCCGGATCGATCACCGACGCCGCCACCATCGCCATGATCGCCACGAACGACTCCATCAGCATGCCGCCATAACCGATGTAGCGCGCGTGGCCCTCGTTGGCGAGCAGCTTGGGCGTGGTGCCCGAGGCGATCAGCGCGTGGAAGCCCGACACCGCGCCGCAGGCGATGGTGATGAACAGGAACGGGAACATGCTGCCCTTCCACACCGGGCCGGTGCCGTCGGTGAACTGGGTCAGCGCCGGCATGCGCAGCTCCGGCATGACGATGAAGATGCCGATGGCCAGACCGAGGATGGTGCCGATCTTGAGGAACGTCGACAGGTAGTCGCGCGGTGCCAGCAGCAGCCAGACCGGCAGTACCGCGGCCACGAAGCCGTAGCCGATCAGCATCCAGGTGATCTGCGTGCCGGTGAAGGTGAACGCCGGGCCCCAGGTCGGGTGTGCGCCGACCTTGCCGCCCATCCAGATCGCACCGACCAGCAGGATGATGCCCACCACCGAGATTTCGCCGATCCTGCCCGGGCGGATGAAACGCATGTAGACGCCCATCATGATCGCGATCGGGATGGTGGCGATGACGGTGAACATGCCCCAGGGGCTGCCTTCCAGCGCCTTGACCACGATCATCGCCAGCACCGCCAGGATGATGATCATGATCAGGAACGCGCCGAACAGCGCGATGGTGCCGGGCACCTGACCCATCTCCTCGCGCACCAGGTCGCCGAGCGAGCGCGCGTCGCGGCGGCTGGATACCACCAGCACCATGAAGTCCTGCACCGCGCCCGCCAGCACCACGCCGGCGATCAGCCAGAGCGTGCCGGGCAGGTAGCCCATCTGTGCCGCCAGCACCGGGCCCACCAGCGGGCCCGCACCTGCGATCGCGGCGAAGTGGTGGCCGAACAGCACATGCTTGTTGGTCGGGACGAAGTCGAGTCCGTCGTTGCGGCGGATCGCAGGCGTCGCGCGCGTCGGGTCGAGGCCCAGCACCTTGTCGGCGATGTACAGCCCGTAGAAGCGGTAGGCCACCAGGTAGATCGACACCGCCGCCACCACGATCCACAGGGCGTTGATGGGTTCGCCGCGGCGCAGGGCCACGGTGCCGAGGCAGAACGCCCCGAGCAGGGCGAGCGCCGCCCAAGCGAGTTTCCCGAGTCCACCCTTCATGCGATTCCCCGTCTGTTCCGGCTGCGCCAAGGGTCTACCCATGGCCCGGCGCGGTCAATCGCGGGTGCTGCAATGCGTGAACACGCAGCCTACGACTTTGGTCGCAGGCCGCAAGCCGTATTCAGAGCCAGCGCACCCGGCGCAGGTAGACGTACAGCCCGGCCACCACCACGACCACCACCCCGACCAGCAGCGGATAGCTCCAGCGTCCGGCGAGCTCCGGCATGTGCACGAAGTTCATGCCATACCAGCTTGCAATCAGGGTGGGCGCGGCCAGCAGCGCGGCCCAGCCGGCCAGGCGCTTCACCACCTCGCCCTGGGCCAGCGTCACCAGCGCCTGGTTGACGCTCAGCGCGGTGCCCAGCATGTCGCGCAGCATGTCGATGCTGTCGTTGATCCGCACCGAATGATCCAGCACGTCGCGCAGGTACAGGCGGATCTCGTCGTGCAGCAGCGGGGTGTTGCTGCGCAGCAGCTGTGAAAGCACGTCCTGCATGGGCGTCAGCGCCACGCGCATGTAGGTCAGCTCGCGCTTGAGGTCGTACAGCCGGCGCACGATGCCGCGGTGGAAGGTGTCGCGGAAGATGTCCTGTTCCAGCGCCAGCAACGTGGCCTTGAACTCGTCCACGATCGGCACGTAGTCGTCGACGATGGCATCGAGCACGGCATACAGCGCGAAGCCGGGCCCCAGCGCGAGCAGCCCCGGATTGCGCTCCACGCGTGCGCGGGCGGCTGCATACGACGCCGATGCGCCATGGCGCACCGTCACCAGGTAGCGCGCGCCGAGGAAGGCATGGGTCTCGCCGTAACGGATGTGCTCGTCGACGACCTGGGCGGTGTTGCCGGCGATGAACAGCGAATCGCCGTAGGCTTCCAGCTTGGGGCGCTGGTGGGCGTGGTGGGCGTCCTCGACCGCGAGCGCGTGGAGGTTGAATTCCTCCTGCAGCTTGGCGAGCACCGTTTCGTCAGGCTCGTACAGCCCCACCCAGACAAAGCTGCCGTCGTCGACATCGAGGACGTCGCTGATTTCGTCAAGGCTGATGTCGCGGCGCCGGCCATCGCGGTCGTAGGCGGCGCTGTTGATCACGCAGGCCGGCAGGGCAGGGGCAGGGGCGGTCATTGCCGCATCATGCACCTGTTCGCCGCTGGCGCCAGAGCACCGCGGCCAGCGCCAGCTGCAACGGCAGCATCAGGGCGATCCAGTGGCCGTTGCGCTGCGACTGCAGCGGCATCCACAACAGGAACGGCGACAGCAGCACCAGCACGCCGATGCCCGCCAGCAGCACCCGGAACACCGTCCCGCCATCGCCGCCGCGGGCGATGCGCCAGGCACCGGGGACGAGCAGCAGGCACAGCGGATTGAACAGGATCAGGTTGTGGTTGGCCCAGGCGAAGCGGTGCGCGGTGCCCAGCCAGAGGTAGAGCATCAGCCCGCCGAGCAGTGCGCATGCCAGCCACGTTGCGATCGCCGCCCACGCCACGACCGCGGGGCGCTTGCGCTGCGACCAGGCGAGCGCCGCCAGCACCAGCCCGGCGACCAGCCAGGGGAGCCAGGCCACCGCGCGGGGCTCGGGTTCGGCGCCGATGCGGTGCGGCAGCAGCGCTTCCTCCGACGCCACCAGCGGGCGGCCATCGGCGTGCCGCATGTCGCGCAGCGCGCTGGCCAGGCGCATCGGCACGAAGGCATCTTCCCAGAGCGCGTTCGGGCGGTCGGCGGCCGGCCCGAGCCCGAGGTCGAAGCCCAGCGCCATCCACGGCGCCGGGCGCGCCAGGCGCACCGCTTCGCTGCGGAAGGTGTTGCCCTGCGAGCGGCCCTGCATCTGCCGGCGCAGGGCGCCGCCAAGGGTCGCGTCGAGCGCGTCGCGCACGCGCGTGGAGCAGTTGTCGGTGAAGTAGTCGTAGGCGTAGTGCGCGTTCTCGGGGCGCGCGTTGTCGGCGAGTCGGGCGGCGAGGGATGTCGCCGCGGCCTCATCCAGGTCGAGCCACTGGATCGACACCCCGCGTCCGACATCGCGGTAGTAGGCGAGGTCGTCGGCCAGCGGCAGCGCGGCCAGTCGGTAGCGCATGTCGCCGCGCACGAAGCGCGCCACGAAATCCGGCTCGTCGGGGTCGAAGAAGCCGAAGTTGTACGAGATCGGCGGGCCGGCCGCGGGGTCGTCGACCACGATCGCGTTGTGGCCGAAGCGCTCGAAGAACACCTCGCCCGGCTGCATGGTGGCCACGCCGATGCGTGGCGCCGCCACGGCCGTCGCACACCAGGCGCACAGCAGCAGGAGCAGGGCGGTCGCCGGCCACCGCAGGCGACGGTTGGCGCGCCGGGGGCTATTCGGCATGGATGGCGACGTGCAGCGCGTGCAGGCGGCGGGCGTCGGCGCTGGCCACGCGGAACGTGAAGCGGCCGAGCGTGAGCTCTTCGCCCGCCTCGGGCAGGTGGCCGATGGCGGCGGTGACCAGGCCACCGACGGTGTCGTATTCGTCGTCGTCGAAATCGGCGCCGAAGCGGCTGTTGAAATCGCTGATCGGGGTCAGCGCGTCGACCACGTACTGGCCGTCGGCCTGCGCGGCGATCAGGGCCTCGGGGTCTTCGGCGTCATCGTGCTCGTCGTCGATCTCGCCGACGATCTCCTCCAGCACGTCCTCGATGGTCAGCAGCCCCGCCACGCCGCCGTACTCGTCGATCACGATCGCCATGTGGTTGCGCGACTGGCGGAACTCGCGCAGCAACACGTTGAGCTTCTTGGATTCGGGAATCAGCACCGCCGGGCGCAGCAGCTCGCGCACCGTGCCGGGGCCGTTGTCGGCCACCACCCCACGCAGCAGGTCCTTGGCCAGCAGGATGCCGAGGATCTCGTCCTTGTCGTCACCGTGCACCGGGAAGCGCGAGTGGCCGGACTCGACCACCTGCTTCAGCAGGTCCAGGAAGGGCGCGGCCACGGGCAGCGCGACCATCTGCGCCCGCGACACCATCACGTCGCCGACGGTCATGTCGGACACGGAGATCGCGCCTTCCATCATCCGCAGGGTGTCGGACTCGATCAGGCCATTGGCCTGCGCATCGCGCAACAGCTCGACCAGGTCGTCGCGTGAACTGGGATCGCCGGAAATCGCCCAGCTCAGGCGTTCCAGCCAGCTGCGCCGCCGCTCGGGGTGGTCCGGCGCGGGGCCTTGACTACTGTCGTCCTCGGACATCTCGCTCGCATCGTCGCCCCGGGGGGAGGGGCGGCCAGCGCAGTTTACCCCGTCCGGGGGGTGAGGGCCGCGTGCAGCCGCCGGCAGCGGAAAGCACCGACAGCCCCCGCCGCGGATGACCGGCATGCGGGCGTGGCCCCGCCCGACGGCGGGTGATCGCCGAAACGCGCATGGTGGACGCGTCGCGGGACGCGACCCGCGGCATGCCCGCCGCGAACCCCCGGGCCAAGGAGCACCCCATGCAACGCGCCAGTCTGTCCGGCACCACCGCGGCCATCGTCGCCCTGGTCGTGTGTACCGCCCCCGCGTCCGCCCGGAGCGACCCCGACCTGCGGCCGGGCAACTATGTGGATGTTGCTGCCTACCTGCAGACCGATGAGGCCTTCGAGGCCTGGTTCACGCTCCGCCACCAGCTGTATCGCAACTTCGACGCGATCTGCGGCGACACGTTCTGCGAGGGCGACTACAGCAACATCCAGTCGTTGCGCTTTGTCTGCTCGGTGCACCGCGTCAGCGGCCTGGTCGGCAGCTGCGCCTGGAGTTTCGCCGCGAGCGAGGAATCGGTGGCGCGGCGCAGCGGCCGGATTTCGGCGGAGACCCCGGCATGGTTGTGCGTGTCACCGCTGGTCGCGGGCACTACCATCGAGGCGTTGCTGCATGCACTGCAGGGCGAAGAGCCGCTGTATGCGGCATTGCCCGGTACATCACTGACGCTTTACGACGGGCTGGTCGACTGTCTCTGAGTCCCGGTCATCGCCTGTCGGCCCGGATGCGGTCCGGCGTCCGTCAGGCGTCGCGGTAGGGGTCGTCGATGCCCAGGCCGGCGAGGATCTCGCGCTCCAGCTTCTCCATCGCCTCGGCTTCGAGCTCGTCGCCGTGGTCCCAGCCAAGCAGGTGCAGGGTGCCGTGCACGGTCAGGTGGGCGTAGTGGGCCGCCAGTCGCTTGCCCTGCTCGGCGGCTTCGCGCGCGACCACCGGCGCGCACAGCACCACGTCGCCAAGCAGCGGCATGCGCACGCCCTTGGGCAGCTTGATGCTGTCGTCGAGTTCGGCGGGAAAGCTGAGCACGTTGGTGGCGTAGTCGCGGCCGCGGTAGTGGCGGTTCAGGGCACGGCCCTCGGTTTCGTCGACAACGCGGATGGCAAGGTCGGCCTCGCGGATGCGACCGGCCAGCGCCGCGGCGACCCATTTCCGGAAGCTCACCGCGGCAGGCAGGCCGGCGCGCGGCAGCGCATAGCCCACGGCGACGTCAAGGCGCACCGGACCCCTGGTCATGGCGAGGCCTCGCTCCCGGGCGGCGCGGCATTGGCGTTGTCGGCGTCGCGCAGTTCGTAGGCGTTGACGATGCGCGCCACCAGCGGATGGCGCACCACGTCGCGTGACTCGAAGAAGGTGAAGCTCACGCCGTCCACCTCGTGCAGCACCTCGACCGCATCGCGCAGGCCGGATTTCATGTGTTTCGGCAGGTCGATCTGCGACAGGTCGCCAGTGACGACCGCGGTGCTGCCAAAGCCGAGGCGCGTCAGGAACATCTTCATCTGCTCGATGGTGGTGTTCTGCGCCTCGTCGAGGATCACGTAGGCGTCGTTGAGCGTGCGCCCGCGCATGTAGGCCAGCGGCGCGATCTCGATGACGTTCTTTTCCAGCAGCTTCAGCACCTTCTCGACGCCGAGCATTTCATACAGCGCGTCGTACAACGGCCGCAGGTAGGGATCGACCTTCTGCGAGAGGTCGCCGGGCAGGAAGCCGAGCTTCTCGCCAGCCTCGACCGCCGGGCGGACCAGAATCAGGCGCTGCACCCGGGACTCGTTGAGGGCTTCCACCGCACTGGCCACGGCCAGGAAGGTCTTGCCGGTGCCGGCCGGGCCCACGCCGAAGTTGATGTCGTGGGTGGCGATGGCGTGCAGGTATTTCTGCTGGTTGCCGCCGCGCCCGCGGATGGTGCCGCGCTTGACGCGGATCGCCACGTCCTGCGGCACGAAATCCGGGTCCGACTGCCGCTGCCGCGCGACGCGCCGCGTGGCTTCGACATCCTCGCGCGCCGCGCGCGATGCGCTGACCCGCAGATGGATGCCCTGGCCGTCAAAGGTCTCGGTGGCGGCTTCGAGATACAGGTCCCGGAGCAGGCGTTCGGCTTCGTCGACGCGTTCGGCGTCATCGCCGCTGATGCGGAAGATGTTGCCGCGGTTGGCGATCTCCACGCCAAGCGCAAGCTCGACCTGGCGGAGATGGCCATCGAAGGGGCCGCAGAGGTTCGCGAGGCGCTCGGTGTCGGCGGGCTCGAGGGTGAAGTCGCGCTGGTGTTGGTTCGGCATAGGTCGGCAAGGGTAGCGCGCCGGCGCGGGGCCTGCGTTCACGCCCTGGCGAGGCCGCGCCACGCCAGGCCAAGCCCGATGCCGGCCAGCAGCAGCGAGCCGGCCAGCCAGGCCCAGCCCACTGCGCCCGCCGTGCCGCCATCGCGCACCAGGTACAGCCACGCGCGCGCCAGCCCCAGCACGGCAAGCCCGCAGAACCACAGGCCGAGCGGGTCGATGCGGCGCCTGTGCGCGGAGCCGGCCCTGGGCGGCGTGTCTCCGGCCCGGGCGTCAGGTGGTGGTGGGCGCTTCAATGCCGGCCACGCGCCCGCGCAGTGAATTGCTGAGCGCCTCGGTGATCAGCACGTCGACGAACTGTCCCACCAGTCGCGCAGGGCCGGCGAAATTGACCGAGCGCATGTTCTCGGTCTTGCCAGTGAGTTCATTGGCGTCCTTCCGCGACGGGCCGGTGACCAGCACCTTGTGCACGCTGCCCAGCATGGCCCGGGAGATGCCGGCCGCGTGCTCGTTGATGTGCGCCTGCAGCCGCGACAGCCGCGCGTGCTTCTCCTCGCCCGTCACCGTGTCCTCGAGGTCCGCGGCCGGCGTGCCCGGGCGGCGCGAATAGATGAAGGAGAACGACTGGTCGAAGCCGATGTCCTCGATGAGCTTCATGGTCTTGTCGAAATCGGCGTCGGTCTCGCCGGGAAAGCCGACGATGAAGTCGGAGGAGATCGAGATGTCCGGGCGCACCGCGCGCAGCTTGCGGATCTTCTGCTTGAACTCGAGTGCCGTGTAGCCGCGCTTCATCGCCGACAGGATCCGGTCCGAGCCCGACTGCACGGGCAGGTGCAGGTAGTTGGCCAGCTGCGGCACGTCGCGGTAGGCCTCGACCAGCGAGTCGGAAAACTCCAGCGGATGCGAGGTGGTGAAGCGGATGCGGTCGATGCCGTCGATTTCAGCCACCGTGCGGATCAGCAGGCCGAGGTCGGCGAACTGCGGTTCGCCCGAGGCCGCGTTGCCGTCGCCGCATTCGGCAGGCGCGATCGGGCCACGGTAGGCGTTGACGTTCTGGCCCAGCAGGTTGACCTCGCGCACGCCCTGCGCGGCGAGCTGCATGACCTCCACCAGCACATCCTCGAACGGCCGGCTGACCTCTTCGCCGCGGGTGTAGGGCACCACGCAGAACGAGCAGTACTTGCTGCAGCCTTCCATGATCGAGACGAAGGCGCTCGGGCCCTCGGCGCGCGGCTCGGGCAGGCGGTCGAACTTCTCGATCTCGGGGAAGCTGATGTCGACCTGCGGCAGGCCGCTCTCGCGTCGGCCGCGGAGCAGCTCGGGGAGGCGGTGCAGGGTCTGCGGGCCGAACACCAGGTCGACGTACGGCGCGCGCTTCACGATCGCCGCGCCTTCCTGGCTGGCCACGCAGCCGCCGACACCGATCAGCACCGGGCGTCCGCCCTGCTTCAGGCGCTTCCAGCGGCCCAGCTGGCTGAACACCTTCTCCTGCGCTTTTTCGCGGATCGAGCAGGTATTGACGAGTATCACGTCGGCTTCGTCGACGTTCGTCGTGAGTTCCAGGCCGTCGGACTCGGCCAGCACGTCAGCCATGCGCGCCGAGTCGTACTCATTCATCTGGCAGCCGTGGGTCTCGATGAAGAGCTTGCCGGCGGGACGCAGGCGGTCGTCGGGCGCGGTGTCGGTCTGGGGTGGTGGCAGGGTCATGGCATGTCCGGGGCGCGGCGCTGATTCCGGGCCGGAAGGGCGAGGGGCGGCAAAGTGTAGCGCCGGCGTCCGGAACACGCGCGCGGGCGCGTTTGCTGTGACGGTTGGCCCGCGTCGGCCGGCCGTGGCCCGGCGGGGCGTGCGCAACGCGGATCCTCGCCGTCCGTCACGTTCCCGGGCCTTGGCAAGCCCTCCCGAAGATAGGAGACTGCGACGTGATGGAGGGGCAGGGATGAAGCACGTCGGGGCAATCTTGGGTCTTGCCTGCCTGTTGGCGGCGGCGCCTGCCGTGGCCGGCACGATCTACCGCTGCGACGTTGGCGACGGCGTGCAGAGCTACGTCAGCAAGCGCATCCAGGGCGCCACCTGCACGGTGGCCACCACCTACAGTGGCAGCCGCCCCAGTCGTCCCTCATCTCCCAGCAAGCCCTCGCAGGTGGCCGCGGCCGTCGGTGGCGCCAGCGCCTCCAACGTGGTCGAAGGCTCGCCGGTCTCGCTGCATTCCAATGCGCCGGCGACCTTCATGGGTGGCGCGGGCGCGGGCAGTGCCAACGCGGCACCCGCGCCGGTCATGGTCAGTGCGCCTTCCGCACCGGCCTCCGGCAGCAGCCAGCGGCGCCTGGTGCAGGGCGAGGTGTACTCGTACGTGCAGGACGGCGTGCGCCATTACACCAGCCGCAGGCCCAAGGGCAGCACCGGGGCGACCGCGCTGCGCACGATCCGCTACAGCTTCTTCGAGACCTGCTACGCCTGCGGTTCGCCGGGCGTCAATTTCGGCACGCTGCGCCTCAACACGCAGGCCTTCGATGCGGAAATCAAGGCCGCGGCGAGCGAGTTCGGGGTCGAGGTCGCCATCATCCGCGCGATCATGCACGCCGAATCCGCCTTCAACCCCAATGCCCTGTCGCGCGTCGGCGCGCAGGGGCTCATGCAGTTGATGCCGGCCACGGCGCAGCGCTTCGGCGTGGTCAATGCGTTCGACCCGCAGCAGAACATCCGCGGCGGCGTGCAGTACCTCTCGTGGCTGCTGAAGCGCTTCAAGGGCGACCTGACCCTGGCGGCCGCCGGCTACAACGCCGGCGAGGGCGCCGTGGACCGCCACAAGGGCGTGCCGCCGTACAACGAGACGCGCCGCTACGTGGAGCGCGTCGCCGTGCTCGCCGACCGTTATCGGGGCCAGTCGGCCAACTGATTCCGGGTTTCGCCGTCGCCGGCGTTGTCCCCTGAATCGGCGTTCCGCTACACTTCACTGTCTTTGTGGCCGGCGTTCCCTCGTGGAGCGTCGTGCAGTGGCAGCCAATTGATCAGCGACCAGACGGTTTTCGGAGTGGCGGATGGGCAATGAAGGGGTTCTGGATCCTGTCGAAGGGGGCTCGGTCGATCACGGCCGGCGCCGCTTCCTGACAGCCACCACCGCAGTGGTCGGCGCCGTGGGCGCGGGCGTGGCCGCGGTTCCGTTCATCAAGTCGTGGCTTCCCAGCGCGCGGGCCAAGCTCGCCGGCGCGCCGGTGACCGCCGACATCAGCGCGCTGGCCGAGGGCCAGCGCCTGATGCTGGAATGGCGCGGGCAGCCGATCTGGATCGTCAAGCGCTCGCAGGCCATCCTCGCCGCGCTGCCGACCCTTGACGACCAGCTGCGCGATCCGCAGTCGGAGAACGTGGAGCAGCAGCCGGAGTACATCCGCGCGATCAGCCCGGAGCTCCGCTCGTTCAAGCCCGAGATCTCGGTGCTCGTGGGCCTGTGCACGCACCTGGGCTGCTCGCCCGAGATGGTCGCCGAGATCCGTCCGGCCCCGTTCGACGCCGAGTGGAAGGGGGGCTACTTCTGCCCCTGCCACAAGTCGAAGTTCGACATGGCCGGCCGCGTCTACCAGGGTGTCCCGGCCCCGACCAACCTCGTGGTGCCGCCGCACCATTTCGTCGACGACAACACCATTGTCATCGGCGTCGACCCGCAGGGGGCCGCGTAAGCCATGGCCAACGTGATCACGCGCACCGCCAGCAACGTGGCGGACTGGGTCAACGAGCGTGCGCCCGGCATGATGCCGATGTACCGCAAGCACATGACCGAGTACTACGCGCCGAAGAACTTCAACTTCTGGTACTACATGGGCTCGCTGGCCATGCTGGTGCTGGTCAACCAGATCGTCACCGGCATCTTCCTGACGATGCACTACAAGCCGTCCGCGGCCGAGGCGTTCAGCTCGGTCGAGTACATCATGCGCGACGTGGAGTGGGGCTGGCTGATCCGCTACATGCACTCCACGGGTGCCTCGCTGTTCTTCATCGTCGTCTACCTGCACATGTTCCGCGGGCTGATGTACGGCAGCTACCAGAAGCCGCGCGAGCTGGTCTGGATCCTCGGCATGCTGATCTACCTGGTGCTGATGGCCGAGGCCTTCCTGGGTTACGTGCTGCCCTGGGGCCAGATGTCGTTCTGGGGCGCCAAGGTGATCATCTCGCTGTTCGGTGCGGTGCCGGTCATCGGCACCGGCCTGACCGAGTGGATCATGGGCGACTACCTGCCGTCCGACGCCACGCTCAACCGGTTCTTCGCCCTGCACGTGATCGCGCTGCCGCTGGTGCTGCTGCTGCTGGTCGTACTGCACCTGGGTGCGCTGCACGAGGTCGGGTCCAACAACCCCGACGGCGTCGACATCAAGAAGGGACCCAAGGGCAACCGCTGGGATCCGAACAAGCCGGCCGACGGCATCCCGTTCCACCCGTACTACACGGTGAAGGACCTGGTGGGCGTGGGCTTCTTCCTGATGATCGCGGCGTTCATCATCTTCTTTGCGCCGGCCTTCGGGGGCTGGTTCCTCGAGCATGACAACTTCACCGAGGCCAACCGGCTGGTGACGCCCGCGCACATCAAGCCGGTCTGGTACTACACGCCGTACTACGCGATGTTGCGCGTGGTGCCGCACAAGCTGTCCGGCGTGCTGGTGATGTTCGGCGCGATTGCCATCCTGTTCCTGGTGCCGTGGCTCGACCGCTGCAAGGTCAAGTCGTACCGCTACCGCGGGCTGATGTCGAAGGTCCTGCTCGGCCTGTTCGCGATCAGCTTCATCTGGCTCGGCAAGATCGGCGCCGGCCCCGGCACCGACCCGGTCGAAACCATCGTCGGCCGCGTGCTGACCTTCTTCTACTTCGCTTTCTTCATCACCATGCCGCTGTGGACCAGGATCGACAGCACCAGGCCGGTACCGGAACGGGTGACGACGCATGACTAATCCGATTGCCACCCTGCTCGCGCGCGCCAGCGTGTTCGCGGCCGCGATGCTGCTGTCGTTCTCCGCGCTGGCCGCCACCGCGGGCCCCCTGCAGCAGGCAGGTACCGATCTGGGCGACCAGGGCTCGCTGCAGCGCGGCGCCAAGCTGTACATGAACTACTGCTCGGCCTGCCACTCGCTGAAGTACCTGCGCTACTCGCGCATCGCCGACGACCTCGGGCTGACCGAAGAAGAGGTGATGGCCAACCTCAACTTCACCGGCGCCAAGTTCGGCGAACCGATCCTCACCGCCATGCCGGCCGAAGGTGCCGCGGGCTGGTTCGGCATCGTGCCGCCGGACCTCAGCGTGACGTCGCGCGTGCGCGGCGGCGACTGGATCTACAGCTACCTCAAGTCGTTCTACATCGACGAATCGCGTCCGCTGGGCTGGAACAACACCGTGTTCCCGAATGCGTCCATGCCCAACGTGCTGTGGGAGATGCAGGGCATCCAGCGCCCGATCCACGGCGATCGCGACGCGGCCACCGGCGAGCCCACGATTGCCGGCCTGGAAGTCTCCACCCCGGGCAGCCAGGACGGCGTGGCGTTCGACCAGACGGTGCGCGACATCACCGCTTTCCTCGAGTACGCCGGCGAGCCTGCCGCCCTCAAGCGCCAGAGCATCGGCGTGTGGGTGTTGCTGTTCCTCGCCCTGCTCACGTTCCTCGCCTGGTTGCTGAAGAAGGAATACTGGCGGGACGTGCACTGACGGGAAGGAAACCGGGCGACCGCCTGCGAGGGGCAGGCGGCGTCGTTGCGGCTGGCGGAATCCGGTCGCGGGAGAAGGTCCGATGATGGCTGCGAGTCCGCGCATGCGTAATGCCCTGACGCTGTTTTCCTCCGCCGACGACGTCCTCTGCCACCGTGTCCGGCTGGTCATGGCGGCCAAGGGCGTGGCCTACGACCTGATCATGGTCGACCCGCAGAATCCTCCCGAGGACCTGCTGGACCTCAACCCCTACCACTCGGTGCCGACCCTGGTCGAGCGCGACCTCGTGCTGTATGCCTCGAGCGTGGTCACCGAGTACCTCGACGAACGCTACCCGCATCCGCCGCTGATGCCGGTCGATCCGCTGTCGCGCGCCCGCTTGCGCCTGGCGATGCTGCGCATCGAGCACGACTGGGTCCCGCAGGTGCAGGCCATCCAGGTGGGGAGCAAGGCGCAGGCCGATGCCGCCCGCAAGCGCCTCAAGGAGCTGGTCACCGCGTCGGTGCCGCTGTTCCAGGCCAGCAAGTTCTTCCTCAATCCGGAGATGAGCCTCGCCGACTGCGCGATGGCGCCGATCATCTGGCGGCTGCAGGCACTGGACATCCCGCTGCCCAGGGACGGCAAGGCGATCGAGGATTACGGCAACCGCATCTTCCGCAACCCGGGATTCGCGCGCAGCCTGACGCCGCAGGAACGCCTCCTGCGCGACCTGCCGGCCTGAGTCCTGCGCCGCGCGGTAAACTGCGTGCATGAGCAACGACGCACCCGTGATGACCAGCCACCGCCCGTACCTGCTGCGGGCGCTCTACGAGTGGATCGCCGACAACGGCATGACGCCGCACCTGCTGGTCGATGCCACGCAGCCCGGCGTGCGGGTACCCGCGCATACGGTCAAGGAAGGCCGGGTGGTGCTGAACGTCGCTGATCGCGCCGTGTCGCGCCTGGAGATGGACAACGACGCCGTGCGTTTCACCGCGCGCTTCGGCGGCGTAAGCCAGCCGGTACTGGTGCCGATCGCGGCGATCCTGGCGATCTATGCGCGCGAGACCGGTCAGGGCATGGCGCTGCCCGAGGATGTCGCGGGCACGCCGCCGCCTGACGACGCGGACGCCAGCGGCCTCGGGGCGAGCGACCAGGGCGATGCGACCGATGAGGATCCGGATGGCCGTCCGCCGTCCGATGGCGGCACGCCACCGCCCCGGCGCGGCCATCTGCGCGTGGTGAAGTAGCCGCCGATCGAGGCGACCGCTCCGGCCGCCGGATCAGTCGAGCTGCTGCAGCGATTCCACCACGGCCCGGCTGGGCCCGGTGAACGCGACCAGGCGGTCCCCGTGGAACACCATCAGGCCGCGGTTGCGGTCGCTGCCTGCGTGCGAATACTCGAAGCGGAACGTGCGCTCCAGGCCCAGCCGCCCGTCATCGCGCCTGCGCAGCCGCAGGCCGATGGCATGCACGGTCTGGTCGAGCAGTTGCACGCCTGCGGCGTGGCAGGCATTGCGGCCGACGTCGATGGCGCGTTCGCTGGCGGCGCGGCCGGCGTTCCACCACGCATAGGCGAACGCGCCGGCTATCATGAGCAGGATCAGGCTGGGCATACGTTCGCAATCTGGGGCAAGCCCTTGCTTTGAGCAAGCCTTTGCGTGGGCTTCACGCACGACGTCGCAGTTTGCCCCCCATGAATTCCATCCGCCGAGCAGACATGTCCCCCACCTCTTTGGCGATCGCACCCGGCGATGGCGATTCCACACTGGCCACCGTGGTGCGCCCCGCGCTGCCGCGATTCGTGCTGCGCGGGGTCGGCGGCGCGGGATTCGGCCGCACCTTCGCGCTGGTCGGGCCGACCGTGCTCGGGCGGGCGCCCGATTGCGGCATCCACCTCGACCATCCCGGTGTCTCGCGCCAGCACGTGCGCCTGACGCCGACCAGCGAGGGGCTGCTGGTCGAGGACCTCGGCTCCACCAATGGCTGGCTGCTCAACGAGTCGGTGCAGCAGCGCGCCTGGGCGCACCATGGCGACGAGCTCGGGTTCGACGTGCTGCGCTTTCGCGTGGTCGCCCCCGGGGTTGCCCCGGCACAGCCGGCCACGCCACCGAAGGCGCGCAAGGCAACGCCCGTCTGGCGCTGGGTCGCGGTCGTCGCGGTGCTGGGTGGCGTGGCGCTGCTGCTGCTGCGCTAGGCTGGAGGCGGCCCGAGCTTCAGCGACAGGTCGACCGCGCGGACATGCTTGGTCAGGCCGCCGATCGAGATGCAGTCCACGCCGTCCTCGGCGATCGCGCGCACGGCGACCAGGTCCACGCCGCCCGACACCTCCAGCGGGATCCGTCCCGCGGTGATCCGCACCGCTTCGCGACGCGTCGCGGCGTCGAAATCGTCGATCAGGATGCGGTCGCAGCCCGCCGCCAGGGCATCGGCCAGTTCGGCCAGCGTCTCGACCTCCACGATCAACGGCAGCGTCGGCTGGCTGGCGCGCGCGGCGGCGATGGCGGCGGCGATCGAACCGGCGGCGCGCACATGGTTCTCCTTCAGCATCACCGCGTCGTACAGGCCCATGCGGTGGTTGCCGCCGCCGCCCACGCGTACCGCGTACTTCTGCGCAAGGCGCAGGCCCGGCAGCGTCTTGCGCGTGTCGAGGATGCGCGCGCCCGTGCCGCGCACTGCGGCGACGTGCGCGGCGACCGTGGTCGCGGTGCCACCCAGGGTCTGCAGGAAGTTCAGCGAGCTGCGCTCGGCGCTGACCAGGGCGCGGGTGCGCCCGGCGAGCGTGGCGAGCACCGCGCCGGCGCGGGCGCGATCGCCTTCGGCCACGCGCCAGTCGATCACCACGTCCGGATCGAGCGCGCGGTGGCAGGCGTCGAACCACGGTCGGCCGCAGACCACGGCGTCTTCCTTGCACAGCAGGTAGGCGACTTCGGGTGCGTCGGGCAGCAGCGCCGCAGTGACGTCGCCGGTGCCGATGTCTTCGGCCAGCGCGCGTGCGACGTCGGCGGCGACCATGTCGGCCGGCGGCGGATCGAAGCCCGCGGCGGTGCTCATGCCTTCGGGAAATCCGCGGCCTGGGCGGTGGCGATGGCCTCCTCGACCAGCAGCACCGGAATGCCGTCATCGATGCGGTAGACCGTGCGGCGGTCGCGCGTGACCAGGGCTTCGCGCAGCGGCTCGGCCTGCGGCGACTGGTCGCCGCGCAGCAGCGTGCCGGCGGCGATGGCGCGGTTCAGGGCATCCAGGCCCGCGGGCTCCAGCAGCGCCAGCGACTGGCGCGTGGCGGGGCAGACCAGGATGTCGAGCAGCTTGCGATCCATGGCGATACGTCTCGGCGTTGGCCCGCTAGAATACGTCTTTGCCACGGGGGACGGCCATGACCGCCATCCACACCTCGCCCGTCGTGGGCATCGTGATGGGTTCGCGTTCCGACTGGGACACGATGCAGCATGCCGCGCAGCGGCTCGAGGCGCTGGGCATCGCCCACGAGGTACGCGTGGTCTCCGCGCACCGCACGCCGGACGTGCTGTTCGAATACGCCGCCACGGCGCGTGAGCGCGGCCTGAAGGCGATCATCGCCGGGGCCGGCGGTGCCGCGCACCTGCCCGGCATGCTGGCGGCCAAGACGCCGGTGCCCGTTCTGGGCGTGCCGGTGCAGTCGAAGGCACTCAACGGCATGGATTCGCTGCTTTCCATCGTGCAGATGCCAGCCGGCATTCCGGTGGCGACGTTCGCCATCGGCAACGCGGGCGCGGCCAACGCCGCGCTGTTCGCGGCGGCGATGCTGGCCGCCGCCGGCGACGCCAGGGTCGCGGATGCGCTGGACGCGTTCCGCCAGCGACAGACCGATGACGTCGCGTCCAGCGACGACCCGCGGCAATGAGCGCGCCACGCCACCCCGCCGCGCGGCCGGCGGCATGACCACCGTCGGCATCCTCGGCGGCGGGCAGCTGGCGCGGATGATGGCGCTGGCCGGCGCACCGCTCGGCCTGCGCTTCTCGGTGATGGACACCAGCGCCGACGCCTGCGCGGGCCAGTTCGCACCATTGGTGGTCGGCGACTACCGCGACCAGGCCGCGCTGGCGGAATTCGCCGCGCGCATCGACGTAGCCACTTTCGATTTCGAGAACATCCCGGCGGTCTCGGCGCAATGGCTGAGCGAGCGCGTGCCGATGTTCCCCAACCCACGCGCGCTCGGCACCAGCCAGGACCGCCTGGCCGAGAAGACCCTGTTCCGCGCGCTGGATATTCCGGTGCCTGACTTCGTTGCCATCGCCACGCGCGACGAACTCGATGCCGCCATCGCCACCGTCGGCGCGCCCTGCATCCTCAAGACCCGGCGCCTTGGCTACGACGGCAAGGGCCAGTTCCGGCTGCGCGCGGCCGGCGACGCCGACGCCGCCTGGAACGCGCTCGGGGCGCAGGCCACCACTGTGGGGCTGATCCTCGAGGCCTTCGTGCCCTTCGACCGCGAGCTCAGCGTGGTCGCCGTGCGCGGCCGCGACGGCGGCTTCGACACCTGGCCACTCACCGAGAACTGGCACGTCGACGGCGTCCTGTCGGCAAGCCTGGCGCCGGCCTCGGTGACACCCGCGGTCGAGGCCACGGCGGTCGCGCATGCCCGCGCGCTGGCGGAGGCACTCGACTACGTGGGCGTGTTCGCGCTGGAACTGTTCTGCCGCGACGGCGTGCTGCTGGCCAATGAGCTGGCGCCGCGCGTGCACAACTCGGGCCACTGGACCATCGAAGGTGCCGAGACCTCGCAGTTCGCCAACCACCTGCGCGCCGTGCTCGGCCTGCCGCTGGGGGCGACCCGCGCATTGGGCCACGCCTGCATGCTCAACTGGATCGGTGAGATGCCGCCGCTGCATGCCGTGCTCGCGGAAGCCGGTGGCCACTGGCACGACTACGGCAAGCAGGCACGCCCGGGGCGAAAGGTGGGGCACGCGACGCTGCGTGCCGATGACACCGCGGAACTGGTCGAAGCACTCGCACGCATCGGCGCGGCGCTGGGGCGGGAGGCGCAGGTGGCGCCGGTGATCGCGCGCCTGGCTACTTGAGGTTCGACGCCGCGAAGCCCCAGTCGGCCACGTTCCAGAACGCTTCGACGTACTTGCCGCGGGCGTCGCGGTAGTCCAGGTAATAGGCGTGTTCCCACAGGCTCAGCGCCAGCAGCGGGCGGTCGTCGCCGGTGATCGGCGATGCGGTGTTGGCGGTCTGCACCAGCGCCAGCTTGCGGTCGGGACGCTGCACCAGCCATAGCCAGCCGGAGCCGAATGTCGCGGTGGCCAGTGCCGCGGCACGCTCGCGGAAACGCGCCGCATCGCCGAAGCGCAGGTTGATGGCATCGGCCAGTGCGCCGCGAGGCTCGCCGCCGCCAGCCGCGGCCGGCTTCAGGCAGCGCCAGTGGAATGCCTGGTTCCAGGCCTGCGCGGCATGCTGCTGCAGGCGGCCCTGCGCGCCGCGCACGATCTCCTCGAGCGTCGCCTCGGCCATGCCGGCCGCGGGCGCCAGCGCGTTCACCGCGTCGACGTGGGCGCGGTAGTGGCGACCGTGGTGGTGATCGAGCGTTTCGCCCGAGATGTGCGGTTCGAGCGCGGTGCGGTCGAAGGGCAGGGCGACGGGTTCGATGGGCATGGCCTTACAATACCGCGATCACAGTCCCCCGCACGCGGGCCCGCGCGGCCTGCAGCGCCTGCCGGAGCCACCATGCCGATCATTGAACGCATCCAGGCCGAAATCGACGGCCACCCCATCGTGCTCTTCATGAAAGGCACGCCGCAGTTCCCGATGTGCGGGTTTTCCAGCCGCACCGTGGGCGCGCTGCGCGCCGCGGGTGCCGACATGGAGACGCTGCACACGGTCAACGTGCTGGAAGCGCCGGAGATCCGCGCCAACCTGCCGCGCTTCTCCAACTGGCCGACGTTCCCGCAGCTGTTCATCCACGGCGAGCTGATCGGCGGCTGTGACATCACCCTGGAGCTGCAGGAGTCCGGCGAGCTGGCGCGCATGGTCGCGGAGACGCAGAAGGCGTGAGCGTGCCCGCGGCCGACGACGGGACGCCCGCAGCGCTGGCGGGTCGGGTGGTGCTGGTTACCGGCGCGGCCGGCGGCCTCGGCGCGACCGCGGCGCACGCCTGCGCGCGCGCCGGCGCGATCGTGGTGCTGCTTGGGCGCAAGGTCCCGAAGCTCAACCGCGTGTATGACGCCATCGTCGATGATCCGGCCGGGCTGCCGGAACCGGTCAACTACCCCTTCGACCTCGCCGGGGCCGGCTACGACGACCATGCCGAACTCGCCAAGCGCATCCAGGCCCAGCTCGGCCGTCTCGACGGCGTGCTGCACTGCGCCGCCGACTTCGCCGGCCTGACGCCGCTCGAGCACACCGATCCGGCGGCCTTCGCCCGCGCCCTGCATGTCGATCTCACCGCGCGCTGGTGGCTCACCCAGGCCTGCCTGCCAATGCTGCGCCAGGCGGACGACAGCGCGGTGGTCTTCGTGGTCGATGACACCGTGCCCGGCGCTGCCTACCGCGGCGCCTACGGCATCGCGCAGCAGGCCCAGCTTGCGCTGCTGGCGACGCTGCACGCCGAACTGGCGGCTTCGCCGGTGCGGGTGTCGGCCCTGCGCCCGGGCCCGATGCGCACGCCGCTGCGCGCCCGCGCCTACGTCGAGGACCAGGACCTGCGTGCGCGCGATCCGGCCCGTTATGCCGAAGCCTGCGTACGACTGCTGGCCCCGCAGGGAGCCGTACATCGCGGCCAGGTCTGGGCGCCCGCGCCATGACCATCGCCTCGGCGGCGCTGCTGCTGTTCCTCATCCTCGACCCGCTGGGCAACATCCCGGTGTTCCTCAGCATGCTGCGCACGCTGCCGCCGCACCGGCAGCGGGTGGTGCTGGCGCGCGAGCTGCTGATCGCGCTCGGTGTGCTGATGCTGTTCCTGTGGGGCGGCAAGTACGCCCTGGAGCTGATGCACCTGCGCCAGGAGTCGGTCTCGATCGCCGGCGGCATCGTGCTGTTCCTGATCGGCCTGCGGATGATCTTCCCGCCGCCGGAGGGCCTGATGGGCGAGCTGCCGGGGGGCGAACCCTTCATCGTGCCGATGGCTATCCCCCTGGTGGCCGGGCCTTCGGGCATGGCGGCGGTGATGCTGATGGGTACCCGCGAACCCGACCGCCTCGGCGAATGGAGCCTGGCCCTGTTCCTGGCCTGGGTCGCGACCGCCGCGATCCTGTTCTCGGCCACCTATCTCTACAAATTGCTGGGCATCCGCGCCCTGATCGCGGTCGAGCGGCTGATGGGCATGCTGCTGGTGGCGATTTCCGTGCAGATGCTGCTCGACGGTGTCGCCAGCTACCTGGCCAGCCTGCCCGCCTGAGGCAAGCCACGCTTCAATCACTTGCATGGCATGCCTAAGTCATTGCCTGAGCTGGAATCTTGCCTCCCGGCACGCCGCGCCAAAGCGTCATATGACTGTCATCACGGCCGGCTAACGTGTTAATCTGTTGTTAACCCGTGGGCCGCCGCAGCGGCCCTCGGCGTGTGGGGGTCCCAAATATCCTTCGCCTGCCGTGCCGGTGCACGGACCGAATTTTCCTTGCCTACCAAGAGTCCAGCCATGACCCGTCGTAACGCTTTCCGTGTGTCGAAACTGTCGCTCGGCCTGATCGCCGCGCTTGCCGCCGCACCTGTCTTCGCGCAGAGCACGTCCGCCGGTGTCGGTGGCGTGGTCACCAGCAGTGATGGCCAGCCTGTCACCGGTGCGGAAGTCGTCATCACGCACATCGAGTCGGGTACCGTCAGCCGTGCCACCACCGACGCCAGCGGCCGCTACAACGCGCGCGGCCTGCGCGTCGGCGGCCCGTACGAGGTGACCATCACCAAGGCGGGCGCGGGCACGAAGACCGAAGACAACGTCTTCCTCAACCTCAACCAGGTCAACACGGTCAACGCCGCACTGTCGGGCGACGTCACCACGCTTGGCACCGTCACGGCCATCGGCGTTGCCGGCGGTTCGGAAGTCTTCAGCGCGAGCAAGATGGGCACCGGCACCAGCGTGAACCGCGAAGCCATCGACGCGATGCCGTCGATCGGCCGCAACATCCAGGACCTGATGCGCCTCGATCCGCGCGTCTCGCAGATCAGCAAGGCTGACGGCGCGATCTCGGCCGGCGGCCAGAACACGCGTTACAACGCCATCCGCATCGACGGCGTGGGCACCAACGACCCGTTCGGCCTCGAGTCGAACAACCTGCCGACCGAGCGCCAGCCGGTGTCGATGGATGCGATCCAGGAAGTCAAGATCGACCTCGCCAACTACGACGTCACCACCACCGGCGGCACCGGTGCGGTGGTCAACGCCGTGACCAAGTCCGGCACCAACGAGTTCCACGGCTCCGTGTATGGCGTGTACCGCAGCGACGACATGGTGGGCGAGGACCAGAACGGCAACGACTTCAACGGCTTCAACAAGGAAGAGACCTACGGCTTCACCCTGGGTGGCCCGCTGGTCAAGGACAAGCTGTTCTTCTTCGCGAACTACGAGAAGTTCACGCGCGGCGCCCCGGGTCCGGACCTGGTGAACAGCCCGTACGGCCGTGGCCAGATCACCGATACCGACATCAATGCGATCCGCGCCGCTGCCACCACCTGGGGCTTCGACGCCGGCCAGCTGACGGGTGCCGATACCGCCGATACCGACATCGAGGAATACGCGATCAAGCTCGACTGGAACATCAGCGACGCGCATCGCGCCAGCCTGCGCTACAGCAAGATGGAACAGGACGTCGCGAAGATCCCGCCGTCGAGCTGGAACAGCGCGGTATCGCTGAGCACGCACTGGTACAACCAGAACAAGTCGTTCGAGAGCATCGTCGGCCAGGTCTTCAGTGACTGGAGCGACAATTTCTCCACCGAGATCAAGGTGTCGCAGCGCAACTACGACGCCATCGCCGAGCCGACCGCGAACCTGCCGCACATCCGCATCGACTACGGCAACAACCAGGTTGTGCTGGGTACCGAGCAGAACCGCCACGTGAACATCGTCAACACCGAGGAGAACAGCCTGTTCTTCGCGGCCAACTGGTACGTCGGCGACCACACCCTGAAGTTCGGTGGCGATTACACCGAGAACGACATCTTCAACTACTACGGCCGCAACCAGAACGGCTTCTACCGCTTCGGCAGCCTGGCCCAGTTCATCGCCGGCAACCCGCGCGAGTACGCCTACCGCGCGCCGTTCCCGACCGGCAGCTACGCCGACATCCCGGCGTCGTTCAGCATCAAGAACACCGGCTTCTTCGTGCAGGACACCTGGGCGGTCAATTACAACCTGAGCGTCATGCTCGGCCTGCGCGGCGACAAGCCGTCGTTCGGTGGCAGCCCGCTCGCCAACGACTGCATTTCGTCCGCCCCGAACGCCGCGGGCACCGGCGTCGCGGGCTGCCAGTTCGGCGGCTACGGCTATGACAACACCGCGCTGATCGACGGCACGCTGTGGCAGCCGCGCTTCGGCTTCAACTACACCTTCGACAGCGACCGTCCCACCCAGGTCCGCGGCGGCGTGGGCCTGTTCATGGGCGCGGCGCCCAACGTGTGGCTGTCCGGCGCATACCAGAACACCGGCATGAGCTATGTCGAGTACAGCGGCAACAACGCGTCCGGCCTGGGCCCGATTTTCTCCCCGGATCCCAACAACCAGCCGACCGTCGGCTCGGTGAGCCCGCGCCAGAACGTCGACATCATGCATCCCGACCTGAAGCAGCCGTCGGTGTGGAAGGCCAACCTGGCGTTCGACCATGAACTGCCGTTCGGTGGCCTGGTCGCCTCGGCCGAGCTGCTGCTGACGCAGGTCAAGGATGCGATCTACTTCGAGCGCCTGGACCTGGGCGCGCCGAACACGATCACCGGCCCCGATGGCCGCGTCATGTACTGGAACAACGCAGGTCTCAACCCGGCGGCATGGGGGACCTCGCTGTCGTCCGCCACCGGCGGCGTGCAGCGCTACAACCGCCTGCCGTACGCCGGCGACGTGATGCTCGCCCGCAACACCGACAAGGGCAGCAGCCAGCAGTTCACCGTCTCGCTCGAGAAGCCGCTGGTCGAGAACTGGTCCTGGCTGGTCGGTTACACCTACACGGCCGCCAAGGAAGTCAGCCCGCTGACCAGCTCGCAGAACACCTCGAACTGGAACAACAACCCGATGTTCAACGCGAACGAGCCGGAGCTCAGCGATTCGCGTTATGCCATCAAGGATCGCTTCACCGCCGGCCTGACGTTCCAGAAGGCGTTCTTCGGCGACTACAAGACCACCGCCTCGATGTTCTACGAGGGCCGTTCGGGTCGTCCCTTCAGCTACGTGTTCTACAACGACGCCAACGGCGACAGCCGCACGTTCAACGACCTGATGTACGTGCCCACCGGTCGTGGCGACGTGGTGTTCACCAACGTCGTCTCGAACGGCGCGGTGGTCACCGCTGCCGCGCAGGAAGCCGCGTTCTTCGCATGGCTCGACAGCCACCCGGAACTGAAGCGCTTTGCCGGCGGCTACGCCCCGGCGAACGAGTTCAAGGCCGGCTGGACCAACAGCTTCGACGTGCGCTTCAGCCAGCAGCTGCCGGGCTTCATGAAGGGCCACAAGTCCGAAGTGATCCTCGACATCATGAACGTCGGCAACCTGATCAATGACGACTGGGGCCAGATCGTGGACGCCGGCTTCAACTCGAACATCGCGGTCGCCAACTTCTCGGGCATCTGCAACACGGGTTCGATCACCTCGGGCATCTGCCCGACCGGTTCCGAGGGCAAGTACGTGTACCACTTCACGGGCGCGCAGGACCTGCAGACGCAGGAAACCAACGGCGACGGCGTGAACACCGGCGTCTCCCGCTGGCAGGCACAGCTGACCTTCCGCTACGAGTTCTGATCGATCAGGACACGCGCGGAATTCGGAACGGCCGGGGCATGCCCCGGCCGTTTCCGTTTGCGCCACAGCCTGCGCTAGAGTCTTCGCCTGAGCGACGACGACAACGACAACAAGAAGAATGAGAGACGCCATGAATGACACCGCGAAGCCCGACAGCACCCTGCCCACCGTCAACGCGCGCATCTACCCGCGCGGCGGCCTGGACGTGCTCTCGCGCGAGGAAGTCGCCCGCCTGAAGGACGCCTCCGCCGGCGGGCTGCACGACCTGCTGCGGCGCTGCGCGCTGGCGGTGCTGACCAGCGGCAGCACGTCCGACGACCCACGCGCCGCCCAAGAGATGTACCCCGACTTCGACATCCAGGTGGCGCAGCAGGACCGCGGCGTGCGCATCGAACTGCAGAACGCGCCGGCCATGGCGTTCGTGGATGGCGAGATCATCCGCGGCGTGGCCGAGCTGCTGTTCGCCACGGTGCGTGACCTGGCCTACATGTCGATCGAGCTCGGCCCCGAGTACGCCAAGGACCTGGAATCGTCGGCCGGCATCACCGACGCCGTATTCGGCCTGCTGCGCAACGCACGCCTGCTGTACCCCACCGATCCCAACCTGGTCGTGTGCTGGGGTGGCCACTCCATCGGCCGCGACGAGTACGAGTACACCAAGCTGGTGGGCTACGAGCTCGGCCTGCGCGGCCTGGACATCTGCACCGGCTGCGGCCCCGGCGCCATGAAGGGTCCGATGAAGGGCGCCAACATCGCGCATGCCAAGCAGCGCCAGCGCCGCCCGCGCTACATCGGCATCACCGAGCCCGGCATCATCGCCGCCGAATCGCCGAACCCGATCGTCAACAACCTGGTGATCATGCCTGACATCGAGAAGCGCCTCGAGGCGTTCGTGCGCATGGGTCACGGCATCATCGTGTTCCCCGGCGGCGTCGGCACCGCCGAGGAGATCCTGTACCTGCTCGGCCTGCTGCTGCGCGAGGAGAACATGGAGCTCCCGTTCCCGCTGATCCTCACCGGCCCGGTCGCCTCCGCGCCGTACTTCGAGCAGATCGACCGCTTCATCCGCCTCACTCTTGGCGACGCAGCCACCGAGCGCTACGAGATCATCGTGGGCGATCCGCAGGCCGTCGCCCGGCGCATGGTTGAAGGCATCAAGCGCGTGCGCAGCTCGCGCATCGCGCACAAGGATTCGTTCTACTTCAACTGGGGCCTCGAAGTGCCGCTGCCGTTCCAGCAGCCGTTCGTGCCGACGCATGAGGCGATGGCGGCGCTGGACCTGCACCACGGGCGCAAGCCGCATGAGCTGGCCGCGGATTTGCGTCGGGCGTTCTCCGGGATCGTGGCGGGTAACGTGAAGGAAGACGGGATGCGCCGGATCGAGGCGTTCGGGCCATTCCAGATCCACGGCGACAAGGACATGATGGAGTCGCTGGATGCGCTGCTGCGGGCGTTCGTGGAGCAGCGGCGGATGAAGATCAGCGGGGAGTACAGGCCTTGTTATGAGGTGGTGACCTGATAGGGCGTCGCCCCCCAGCCGGCACAGTGAAGTGCCGATATGCTGAGACTTGGAAGGGGGGCGCCCGCTGAAACAATGCGTCGAAGGCACAGCCCCGATCTGCGTGTGCGCCCGTCGTAGGAGCCCCATGGGCCCGATGAAGCCCTTCAAACACCCCATGCAACACCCCAAGTAGTGACGCAGGCCCAAGAACCATCGCGTTCATCCTCCAGTCGCGACCGCCCGTCCCCTGTCGATTGCATCCCCCTGACTCCGCGGTAGCCTTGCTGAGGCTGGCCGCACTGCGGGTAGGGGACATGCATCACAGACGCGAATCGGGGTTCACCCTCATCGAGCTCATGGTCACGATTGCCATCGTGGCGATTCTCTTGGTAATTGGTTTGCCGAGCTTCCAGGGCTCGCTGCGTTCCAATCGGGTGGCGACATCCACCAACGAGTTGATGGCTAGCGTGTCGCTGGCGCGCACCGAGGCGATCCGCAGCACCAAGACGGCGACGATCTGCGCAAGCAGTGACGGCACCAGTTGTGGCACGGATTGGAACCAGGGCTGGATCGTCTGGACGGACAATGATGGCAACAACACGCTCGCCGCCAGCGAGATCGTTCGTTACGTCCAGGCATCCTCCGATCTTTCGCTGGCAACGGCATCCGCCGCAGGCACCATCAAGTTCGACAATCGCGGTCGCGCGGATACCGCGCAAACCTTCACGCTTAAGCCCAGTAATTGTCCAAGTGGGCAGACGCTGCAGCGCGAACTGAAAGTAACGAGTGTCGGCCAGGTCAACATGAAGAAGGAGAACTGTCCATGAGGCGGTTTCCAGCCCGTCGCCGCAACGCTGGCGGCTTCTCAATGATCGAAGTACTTATCGCGCTTGTGGTGCTTGCAATCGGCCTGTTGGGGCTTGCGTTGTTGCAGACCATGAACCTCCGTTACACCAAGAGCGCCAACCAGCGGACTCAGGCAGTCAACCTGGCCGGCGAACTACTCGACATGATGCGTTCCAACCGCAGCGAGCTGGCGGCGTATGCGTTCACCGACACCGATCTTTCGGGCGTGACTGTCCCCGTTGGTGGATGTGAGACCAAGCCCGCGTTGGGTGCCGCCAGCAACGTCGAACGATGGAAATGCGAAGTACGCGAAGCCCTGGGGGCGGACGCGAGAGTCAGTGTTGTTTCCGATGCCGCAGGCAACGCCACGGTCAACGTGCAATGGGCCGAAAGCAACATGCCCGCGCTCCAGGGGCAGGGCAAGGTAACACTGGAAACGAAGCTATGAACAATCTTCGCTCCCCATATCGCAGTGCCGGCCTGTCCCTCATCGAACTGATGATCGCCCTTGTCATCAGCTCCCTTCTGGTCCTGGGATTGGTCGAGGTATTCGCCGCATCGCGTAGCGCTTATCAATTGTCCACCGGTCTTGCACGGGTTCAAGAAAACGGCAGGTTCGCACTTGACTTCATGCAGCGTGACATTCGCATGGCGGGCCACCTGGGTTGCGTCAATGACCAAGCACGGTTTCTCCCGGGGAACGTGACCCCGTCGCGCCCGGCCCTGGCGTCAACCTTCCTGACGGCTGCCCAACAGTTGGCCGAAAATTACGCGGCGGCGCCGGAATCCTTGCGCTTCGACGTCGGCATGCAAGGGCATGACGCGAAGATTGGCGGTGGTGGCACAGCCACGGGATCCGGCAGCACGATCACGCTGGCTACTGTGCCAGTGAAGGCAGCTGATGCAACAGCGTGGGAGCCGGCGTTGTCCGCAGGATTGTTTGCCAATCTCAACAACCCGGTCCAGAACAGTGATGTCATCGTGCTGCGTTACTTCGCTCCCACGGGCGCGCAGATGACAGCTTTCACTCCCGGTGACCCGGCGACCCTGAACTTCAGTGTTCCACAGTCTAAGCGGCTGACTGAAGGCGTCACGAACCCGGGGCTGTTTGGCATTACCGATTGTATGAACGCGGCGGTTTTCCAGGCCACAACTACCAACATGGCGGGCGGTTCCCTAACGGTCAATGTCGATACCGGGGTGAACAAATCCGGCCTGCTCGGCATCCAATCTTTCGTGCAGGGTCAGGCGGTTATCTATCGCGCGGAAAGCGTCGTGTATTACGTCGGCATAAACGCGGATAGCAATCCCGCGCTGTATCGACTGCGTTATACCCTGACGCCAGGTGCCGCCGCACCGATCGCGACCAATGAAGAACTGGTCGAGGGTGTCGAGTCTATCCAGCTCCAATATGGCCAGGACAGCCGTACTGCGGCCAATGAGCCTCCTACCGGGAATATCGGCAGCAGCGTTATCGCTAGTGCCCTCCTGCCGGCAGCCGACCCGGCAACAGCATGGCGACGCGTTGGTCTGGTGCAGGTGGGCCTGGTCGCCCGCAGCCCGGAACCCGCGGCGGCGACACAGGCGGTTGCGCCGCTGTCTGCTCTGGGTGTCACGGTGACGCCGCCCAACGACAGTCGGTATCGCACCGTCTATGAAGATTCAATCGCCCTCCGCAACCGCCTGTTCGGGAATTGAGTGGCCTGATGAGTATTCACATGAAATCCCGCAAGAAGCAGTCGGGCGCAGTGCTGTACGTCGCTTTGATCATGCTGGTCCTGCTGACGTTGATCGGCATCGTGGCTATGCAGGTCGCGGGCCTGCAGGAGCGCATGTCCGCAAACTACCAGGCCGGCAGCATGGCATTCCAGAATGCCGAAGCCGTTGCACGCGGGCAGGAATCAAGCCTCAAGAGTGCAGTGACCGCAGGATCAGTCGTGGTCACCAGCCTGCCGCCGGGCGATTGTGTCACCGCGTTCGACGCCGAGGCCTATACCGGGGCAGCACCATACGTACGCCGGTTGGACATGTGTTTTTCGTGGGGCGCACTTGATTACCCGGCAGATGAGTCGGAAAAAACCGACCAGATTTACCAGATCACTGCATTTGCAAAAGACCGGGCAGCGTTTGCCAGTTCGGAATCCGTCATCGACACCGTGTTCATTCCCTGAGACTCGGGAACAAGGATAGCCCTATGAACCACACTCACCTGATTCGTTTCGGCCTTGTCGGTTTGATGGCGGCAGCTTTGTTGGTGCCGAGTGCGACGGTAAAATCAGATCCAGTATTCTTCGCCGGCACACCGCCGAAAATCTCACAGGTGCCGCTCTATTTGAAGGACGCAGTCCCGCCACTTAATATGCTGGTGATGGGCAAGGACCACAAGCTTTATTACGAAGCGTACAACGATGCCTCTGATCTGGATGGCGATGGAGTCCTGGATATCGGGTATCGAGGCTACTTGGAGAAACCCGGCACGGTTCCTGAAGATCAGTCGAAATACCACATCGATTACTACGGTTACTTCAATTCCTATGCTTGCTATACGTATTCCAGCGGAAAGTTCACGCCTGTTGCCCGTACCGATACCAAAAAATGCACAGGGCAATGGAGTGGTGACTATCTCAATTACTTGACCACGTCACGCATTGATGCGCTGCGTAAAGTGCTTTATGGCGGCAAGCGCTCCGCCGATCCGAATTCGGCAGGAACCGTTGCGGGCGGAGCAAACGTGGTGCTTGAGCGCGCATATATCCCGCAAGACGCGCACACCTGGGGCAAGGAGTATAAGAGCGAAGCGCGGGACGGCTATAAGATCAATGACTACACACCGTACTCCGCGCCAACTGGATCAAATTACCACCTGTTTGCGAGCACGACGTTGACCGAAGGTGGGTCGCCACTACTGCGAGCTCTGCGTGACACAAATGCGCGGGTGTGGGAATGGGTGTCCATTGAGCGGCCTGTAGCGGGCACGCAATGCACGCCAAATGGCAACCAGGGAAACTGCAGAGGTACCCTAACCGACTTTACGGTCAGAGTGGACGTTTGCCCGAAGGATGTTGCGCTGCGAGAGGCCAACTGCAAGGTCTATCCTGATGGTTCTGTAAGACCGACGGGGATCCTGCATACCTTTGGGGAAACCGATCGCATGTCGTTCGGCTTGATGACAGGAACATATTCCAACAATACGCAGGGCGGCGTTTTGCGGAAGAACATGGGATCGTTCAGGGATGAGATCGATGCGCCGTCTGGTAAGTTTGTCATACCGGCTTCGGGGTCGGGCAGCATCGTCGCGAACATCAACGGTTTGGGAATTTATGGATTTACTTACAATACTCATACGTATACCAGAAGCTGTCCTGGCTATGGCATCAATGTCGCTACTGGCGTAATTAAAGATGGAGAATGCTGGGATTGGGGAAACCCAATTGCAGAAATAATGTATGAGGGTCTGCGGTATTTCAATGGCCGGACCAGTCCAACGGCTGCATACGCCAACGTCGCGTCCGGCGGGGCGACGACTGCGAAGAATATGGAGGATGCGGCGGGCCTCTCGCGCCCAACCTGGCGCGACCCTTATCGTGTTGAGGGCGGCGCGCCGGCATGTGCGATGCCCAAGATGACGGTTATCAGCGACAGCTACACATCCTATGACTCGGGGCTCCCAGGAAACGCCTTCGGCGAAACAGTGCCAGAACAGATTTTGGGCTTTAACGCGGCATCTGAAGGGACCCGTATCTGGGGCAATCATTTCGGTGTGGGCAACCAGACCGTCTTCGTCGGCGAAAGTGGAACAGATACCAGCGGTACACCAACCGCGAAGCAGGCGAGCAGTTTCGGAAATATTCGTGGGCTAAGCCCTGAGGAACCAAACAAAAAGGGCAGTTACTACGCGGCCAGCGTGTCGAGTTTCGGGGCGCGCACGGATCTGCGTCCCGGTCTGGCCGGGACTCAGTCCGCCCAAACGTATGCCGTTGCCCTAGCGTCGCCGAAACCCGATATCGCATTTCCGCTTGGTGGCCGGACCATACGAATTGTGCCCTTTGGTAAAACAGTGAACGGATGCCAGACCAACACTAACAGCGCAAATCAGCCGGTCAACCAGATTGTCGACTTCTACGTCGAAACGATTGCGAACTTCAACGGCGATGACGGCAGTGGCATCAATGGCGGACGTCCTTACGCTGAATTTCGAGTCAACTACGAGGATATCGAGCAGGGCAACGATCACGACATGGATGCCATCGTCCGATATGTGGTGACCGCCACCGGCAGTAACAGCCTCACGGTCGGCATTAAGCACGAATACGGTGCGACCTGCGCGGTTGAGCATATCGGGTACACGATTTCGGGTACGACCCAAGATGGTCTGTATCTCGACATCCAGAGTGGTAGCGTGACAACGCGAAGCGACAATCGAAACCCGCTCAATACCCCACCTGGTCGGGCCCCGGGTTACTGCGCACTACCGGGGAATATTGGGACTCTCGCCTGTAGAATCTTGCCAATCAACACAACTGCGAATGCCGTCTCCGGAGACAAGGATGCCACGCCGCGTCAGTTCACGGTAGGCACGAGTGCTGCGGGCATCGCCCTTCAAAATCCGCTGTGGTACGCCGCCAAGTATGGCGGATACAAGGACGCTAATAGTAATGGCTTGCCGGATGATGGGGAGTGGGACAAGAACCAATCGGGACAGCCGGATAACTATTTCCTGGTGACCAATCCCTTGCACTTGCAGTCGCAGTTGTCGAAAGCCTTCGACGACATCGCCCAGGCCGACCTCAAGGTGGGCGTGGCGACGATTAGCGGTGCGCGTGTGAGTAGCAATTCCTTCACTTTGCAGCCGACCTACACGCGAGAGCGTAATGGCAAGGATTGGTTCGGCAACCTCAGCGCTGTTGCGGTGAACCCGAATGGAACCTTGGGCGCGACGCTGTGGAGTGCGCAGTCTCAGCTGCCTTTGCCGGTAGACCGCAAGATTCTCACCATTAAGGCGCCGGGGGCAGGTACAAACACGACGATCACGGCAGCGGCGTTTGATGCGGCCAGCATTGGTTACGCGAACCTGGGCATCAACTCTGCGACAGTCTCCACTCGTTACGGGGCTGCGTACACTGCAGCCGACTTCGTTAACTATCTGAGGGGTGTCAGGTCGCGAGAAGCCTCCAACGGCGGGGCGGCCAATACCTTGCGAACGCGCAGCGCGGTGCTGGGTGACATCGTGAACTCAGAGCCGATCATTGCTTCGCCGAGAAGTAATTACGGTTACGGTTCCTACACTGCAGACATGTTCTATGGCTACACCGGCGCAAGTGGTTACGTCGCTACGAAGAGCACTCGCAAGACCGTCGCTTACGTGGGTGCAAACGACGGCATGCTGCATGCCTTTGATGCGAGCACGGAACCTTGTGCTTCACCAAATGGCAACCTGACATGCGCCAAGACGGGAGCTGGCAAGGAGCTCTTCGCGTTTATTCCCCATGGCGTGCTCGACCAGATGGGGAAGCTCGCGCTGCCTGACAAAGAATTTGACCATCAATATTATGTGGATGGTCAGATGACTGTTGGTGATGCGAGGGCGGAAGATTCGACTTGGAAAACTCTGCTGGTAGGTTCCGCGGGGGCTGGTGGCCGCTCGATCTTCGCGCTGGATGTCAGTAACCCTGAGGGCTTCGGAATCGACCAAGTCTTGTGGGAGCGCAATGCCAAGGTCGACCTCGACATCGGCAATATTTATGGGAAACCGATGTTGGTCCCACTTGAGAACGACAAATGGGGTGTGCTGTTCGGCAATGGCTATGGTGGCAACAACAGCGACCCGTCGCTCTATATCCTGGATGCATTCACAGGCGGCGTGATCAGGAAGATCACTGCTAACGACGGTAATCAAGCGAGCAGTAGCGGACTGTCTCTAGTCAACTTCATCTGCGATTTCCTGTCCACCGTTCCACCGATCAACCAAATGTGCGCCCGCAGGGCCGATCCCTTCAATGGCCTTGGGCAGATCACTGCAATCGACCGGAATGGCAACGGCAAGGTCGATACCGTGTATGGCGGCGACCTGCAGGGCAACCTGTGGAAGTTCGACCTGAGTAAGTCGGCGCACTCGGACTGGACAGTTGCCAATTCCGGCGCGGCTTTGTTCACTGCGTTAACCGGTGCGGGTGCCAGTACCGAACGGCAGCCGATCACCGGTGGCATCCGGGTTGCGGCCGGTCCTGGCGGGGGCGTGATGGTGTATTTCGGTACCGGTCGTTATTTCGTAACCGGCGACAACGATGTGCCAACCTCGCCTCAGGTCCAATCCCTGTATGGCATTTTCGATAATGGGACTGCGGTAGGCGGTGGCCGAACCGACCTGCAAGTCCAGACTATCGACTCGGAGACCACAGCGGGCGGTTTCACGACACGGGACCTCAGTAGGAGCCCGGTCTCCTATTACGGAACTGCTCCGAAGCGTGGTTGGTATCTTGACCTCAAGTTAAAGGCGAGTGCCAATGGATCTGGCGAGCGTTTCATCGCAACGCCTTTGATCCAGAGTGGCCGGGTGTTCTTCGCGACTTACCAGCCGACCCAGAACAGCTGCGATCCAGGTGGCATCAACTTTCAATATGGGCTGGATCTGTTGTCTGGTGCAGGCGCATTGGCCAACGTCCAGGTGTTGCCAACCGGCACGCCTGCGTGTACCGGACCGAATTGTGGCGGCGTGGCCATTGGCGGCAATGGAGCTGGTTCCGCCGCACAGCCGCCTGTCATGGGAACCGGCGTTGCAGCCATCAACCCGCTGACGAAGATAAATCCGACCTGTGATCCCGCGACCGAAAGCTGTGCAACCTTCGAGCAGTGCCAGGTGGTGATCTACCCGGGCGGATTCGTGTTGCCGCGGCCATGTGGCCGCCAGTCATGGCGACAGTTGAAGTGATGTCAGTCGACCAGCCAGTCAGGGGAGACCATCCATGAAGGTTGCAATAGAGCCAATCGCGAGTACCCGGCATCTGCGCGCGGCATGCGGGTTCACGTTGATCGAACTGATGGTAGTGGTGGCGGTCGTCGCGATCCTCGTGGCGATCGCAGTGCCGTCCTACTCGGAAGCGGTGCGCAAGGGCAAGCGCGGTCAGGCTAAATCGGACCTCGTCGAAGCAGCCCAGATCGCAGAGCGCTACAAGACGATCAACAGCACCTATACGGGCCTTTCTGTAGGCACCACCAGTGCCGATGAAATCCCCTTCAGCCAGTCACCTAAGACAGGAACTGCGAACTACATCATTGCCGTTAGTGGCACCCCCGACGCAAGCACGTTCAAACTCATAGCCACGCCTACCGGGGGCCAGGCCGAGGACCGGTGTGGAGTCCTTTCGATTGATGCGGCGGGTATCAAAAGGCATTCAAAGGGGAATGACGACCAATGCCAGTTTGGCCAAGTTGGGACCTGATCTAGTCCTAGGCATCTAGAGCAGCGGAATCTGCGGCCGTTCTGAAGTCCGGCGCCCCGAGTTCGCGCGGCATCTGGTATTTTTTCCTCCCGGGTTCACGTCCGCGGCCCCCGCTCCCCACGATCCCGCGACCTGTGGTCGCTGAACAACGCACTGACCACGATCCCCAGGCCAAGCGCCGACGCGAGCAGGAACATCCCCATCGCGACCGCGGGATAGCCGAACAATCGCGGCCCCACCACATCGCCACGCATCAGCGTGGCGCTGGCCATGATCAACGCGGCGATGATCACCCCGGTAGCCACACGGTTGGCAATCTTCTGCAGGTTCTCGGTGAGCCGCGATTCCTGCAATCCGGTCAGGCGCACCTGCATCTTGTTCTCGGCGAGCAGTGACAGCAGGGTCGACACCCGCCTTGGGGCGTCCTGCAGCAACGCCTGCATCTCCATCGCTTCGCTGGCCAGGCTCGCGGGCGAGAACGACTTGCGCAGGCGTTCGCGCAGCATCTGCTGCAGGTGGCCTTCGACCACCTGGCGCATGTCGAGTTTGGGGTCCAACGCACGGCACACGCCTTCGAGGTGCAGCAGGGTCTTGCCGAGGTGCTGCAATTCCGGCGGCGTGCGCAGGCCGCAGTCGGCGCCGATGCGTGCCAGTTCCAGCATCAGCCAGCCTTCGGTCATCGTCTTGGAGCCGTGCGCGGCATAACGCGCCACCAGTTGGCCGATCTCGCGGACGTAGCGGTCCTCGTCGAAGTCCTCGAGGCGCACGCCGAGCGCGATCGATTCTTCAGCCACTTCCTCGCCACTGCCGTCGACCGCGGAGAACAGCAGCTTCAGCAGGCGGGCACGCTGCTTGGGCGGCACGTGGGCGACCATGCCGAGGTCGAAGATCGCGAGGCGCTGGTCGTCGGTGACCAGCATGTTGCCGGGGTGCGGGTCGGCGTGGATCTCACCGTGCACGAAGGTCTGGTCAAGGTAGCCGCGCACCAAGGCGTCGGCCAGGGGCTGGTAGTCGTTCTCGGTGCGGCGCAGGCCGCCCAGTGCGGTGACCTTGGTGCCGCGCACCAGGTCCATGGTCAGCACGCGGCCGGTGGTGAGGTCCCAGACGGGCTGCGGCACGAGCAGCAGGGGATAGGCTTCGAAGTGCTTGCCGAAGCGTTCCAGGTTGTCGGCCTCGATCCGGTAGTCGAGCTCGGCCAGCAGGGTCTTGCGGAACTCGCGGACCCAATCGGCGAAGTGCAGGCGGCGGCCGATGCGCGTGACGAAGTCCGCGCGCGCCGCGATGCCGGCGAGGATGTCGAGGTCGCGGCGGATCTCGGCCTCCACGTCCGGGCGCTGCACTTTGACCGCCACCTCGCGGCCGTCGTTCATCACCGCGCGGTGCACCTGCGCGATCGACGCGTTGCCCAGCGGCTGCTCGTCGAACTCGGCGAACAGCTTGCCGAGGCGCACGCCGAGCTCCGCTTCGACCACGCCGCGCACCGTGTCGAACGGGATCGGGCTCACCTCGTCCTGCATGCGCTCAAGCGCGGGCAGGTAGGCGGGCAGCACCATGTCGGGGCGGGTGGAGAGTGCCTGGCCGAGCTTGATGAAGGTGGGCCCGAGGGCTTCAAGGTCGCGGACGAACGTTTCCGGACCGGTGTCGGTGTCGGCATCATCGGCCGGGTCGGTCGCGGTTGGCGATGGATCGGCATCGGCGCTGGCGAAGATGCCGGCGCGTCGGTATTTCATCAGGAAACCGAGGATGCGCGCGCTGCGCGCCAGGCTGCTGCTGGAGGGTTCGTTCATGGGCGCTACGCTAGCGTCCGCGGCGTCAAGGCGACGCTCACGTGACAGCGCGGGAGTCGACTGATTCCACGCGGCCCGTCGCCTGTCTCTTCCATGCCGTCCCGACCCGAACCGCTCGGCGCCATGCCCGCCGCTGGCGCATCCCTGAATAGCGTCCATGTGTGCCAGGTCGCTGGTTTTTCACATCAAGCGCATCTCCACGGTCCTAGCGTTTCGCGGGCAAGTCCCGTCGAAGTTCACCACCCAACGCAGAGGATCGAGAACATGGCTGTCAAGACACTCGAAGACCTGTTCGTGCATGCGCTTTCCGACATGTACAACGCCGAGAAGCAGTTGACCAAGGCATTGCCGAAGATGGCGAAGGCCGCCGCGAATCCGAAGCTCGCGGATGCGTTCACGACGCATCTCGGCGAAACCGAAGGTCAGATCGAACGCATCGACCGCGTCGTCGAGCTGCTGGAGATCAAGCTCAAGCGCATCAAGTGTGCCGCCATGGAAGGCCTGGTCGAGGAAGGCAAGGAGGCGATCGACGAGGTGGAAGAGGGCCCGGTGCGCGATGCCGCGCTTATCAACGCCGCGCAGAAGGTCGAGCACTACGAGATCGCGAGCTACGGCACGCTGTGTGCGCTCGGCAAGCAGTTGGGCTACACGGACGCGGTGAAGCTCCTGCACGAAACCTTGGCCGAGGAGAAAGCCACGGACGAGAAACTCAGCATCCTTGCCGAGGGCGAGACCAACCGCGACGCGGGCCAGGCGCCGGCGAAGAAGGCCAGCAAGTAGTCGCAGCCTGCGTCGGCGTGCTCGCGCACCATGCAACAGGACTGCCCCCCATGCAGCCCGGCCTGCCGCGGAACTCTCGGAGCAGCATCCCGAAGCGATCAGCGTGCTGGATTGCGCGCGTGCCCAAGGCACGGCGCGCTCACCGGGTGGCCGAGATCTCGACCCAGGTGGGCGCATGGTCGCTGGCTTTCTCCTGCAGCCTTACCCAGCGGTCCACGCCGGCATCTTTCAGCCGCTTGGCCAGCACGGGATTGAGCAACAGGTGGTCGATGCGCAGGCCTCGATCGCGCTCGGCGTGCTGGCGGAAATAATCCCAGAAGGTGTAGATCCGCTGGTCGCCATGCACGTGCCGCAGGCTGTCGGTCCAGCCCTGTTCGAGCAGTGCGACATACGCCGCGCGAGTCCCGGGCTGGATCAGTGCGTCCTTGCGCCACGACTTCGGGTCGTAGACGTCGTCGTCGGTCGGGATCACGTTGAAGTCGCCGATGATGGCGACGGGGTGCGGCAGCCCGACCAGGGTCCGCGCATGGCGGGCCAGCCGTGCCATCCATTCCAGCTTGTAGTCGAACTTCGGGCCGGGCTGCGGGTTGCCGTTGGGCAGGTAGATACCGGCCACCACGATGCCGTGCACCGCCGCTTCGATGTAGCGGCTCTGCTCATCGTCAGGATCACCCGGGAGACCGCGCCGGCTCTCGACAGGCATCGTGTCGCGGCCGAGCAGCGCCACCCCGTTCCACGAGCGCTGGCCCTGCCAGATCGCGCCGTAGCCGGCCTTCTCCAGCGCGTCCACGGGAAAGGCGTCGTCCAACGCCTTCAATTCCTGCAGCGCCACGACGTCGGGCTTTTCCTTGTCGAGCCACTCGAGCAGGTGCGGCAGCCGTGTGCCGATGCCGTTGACGTTGAATGTGGCCAGCTTCAGGGTGTTGCCGCGCGGCATGGTGCTTCCTCGGTCCGACGTACGATCACACCGCCGCGCGCACGCGGCCGGAGTGGTGTGGATACCTTGGGATCAGGGTCATCGCGGGGAAGTGAAGCATCCGCCTGGGCGGGAATCAGGGGCTGGAGTGGACGCAGCCGGAACGCGGCGGACGATGGTCCGCGCATGCAACAGAAAGAATGGCGCCCGAAGTTGGACTCGAACCAACGACCCCCTGATTAACAGTCAAGTGCTCTAACCGGCTGAGCTATTCGGGCGGGGACCGGTATTTTAGAGCGTAACTGGCCGCGGTCAAGGAGAACGGGTCACGGGCACGCGGTTTCGCGGGTGGGGCGCTCCGCGCGCACGCGTCCGAGCCGGTTCACGACCACCTTGCCGCGCAACTGGCCGCGCGCGCAGGCGTTCACGCTCAGGTTGCTGTGCGCGCTCATGCCACTGGCCTGGTAGCGCAGGAAGGGGCGGCTGGAGGTCAGCCGGAGGCGGTCCGGGCCGCCTGCGGGCGCGTCCGTGGCGCGCAGCAGGTCTCCGTCGGCATCGGGCTGGCGGTTGCCGTCCGGGTCGCGGAACACCAGCCATCCCGTGCTCCAGTCGTGGTCGCCGCGGCAGCCGGCATCGGCCACGCCGGGGCACACCACCACCTGTTCGCGGCGCATGATCGCGCTGTTGCGCGCCATCGCCATGTCGGCGGACAACAGGTGCAGGCTCGCGGAAACGCGGTGCCGCTCCAGCGTGCCGTTGAA
The DNA here is from genome assembly GCF_014764385.1 of Luteimonas sp. MC1825. Classification (NCBI taxonomy): domain Bacteria; kingdom Pseudomonadati; phylum Pseudomonadota; class Gammaproteobacteria; order Lysobacterales; family Lysobacteraceae; genus Luteimonas; species Luteimonas sp. MC1825. Next base: position 781,967 of record NZ_CP061714.1, read on the forward strand.
CGAGGGCAGTCCGAGGGTGAGGGTAACGGCGGCGATGGCCGCAACCACCATCGCCTCGATCAGGGTGAAGCCCGCGTCGCGCCATGCCATGCCCAGCCTCCTTGCCGGTACCACGGACCGACAACGCTAGGCGCTCCGCAGGGCCAGGGCCATCGGTGCCCGGAGGTCGGAGGGGTAGGAAGGTCGCCACCGCCGGGGTCGGACACACACACGAGGGCCTGTCCGCCATTCCTGCGTCCTTCGCAGGCCGTTGCACCCGCCCGCCTACAATGGGCCGATGCGATCCGCCACCCATACGCCGTTCCAGCTTGTCTCCCCCTACCAGCCCGCCGGCGACCAGCCGCAGGCGATCAAGCGGCTCATCGACGGCTTCGAGGCGGGCCTGGCCCGGCAGACGCTGCTCGGTGTGACCGGCTCCGGAAAGACCTACACCATCGCCAACGTGGTCCAGGCGGTGCAGAAGCCGACCATCGTCATGGCGCCCAACAAGACGCTGGCGGCGCAGCTGTACGGCGAGTTCAAGTCGTTCTTTCCGCACAACGCGGTCGAGTATTTCGTCAGCTACTACGACTACTACCAGCCGGAGGCGTACATCCCGTCGTCCGACACGTTCATCGACAAGGACAGTGCGATGAACGAGCACATCGAGCAGATGCGCCTGTCGGCGACCAAGGCGCTGCTGTCGCGGCCGGATGCGCTGATCGTGGCCACGGTGTCGGCGATCTATGGCCTTGGCGACCCGGAGGACTACCTGAAGCTGCGCCTGATCCTGGCGCGCGGCGAGCGCATCGAGCAGCGCCAGCTGATCCGCCAGCTCACCGAGCTGCAGTACACCCGCAACGACACCGAGCTGCGCCGCGGCACCTATCGCGTGCGCGGCGAGGTGATCGACGTGCACCCGGCCGAGTCGGAGGCCGAGGCACTGCGCATCGAACTGTTCGACGGCGAGGTCGAGAACCTCAGCCTGTTCGATCCGCTCACCGGCGAAGTGCAGCGCAAGGTGCCACGCTTCACCGTGTACCCGAAGACGCACTATGCGAGCACCCGCGAGAGCGTGCTCACCGCGGTCGAGACCATCAAGATCGAGCTGCGCGAGCGCCTGGAAGAGCTGTACGCGCAGAACAAGCTGGTCGAGGCGCAGCGCCTGCAGCAGCGCACCCAGTTCGACCTGGAGATGATGGCCGAGGTCGGCTACTGCAACGGCATCGAGAACTACTCGCGGCACATGACCCGCCGCGAACCCGGTGCGCCACCGCCGACGCTGTTCGACTACCTGCCGCCCGACGCGCTGCTGGTGGTCGACGAGTCGCACGTCACCGTGCCGCAGATCGGCGGCATGTACCGCGGTGACCGTGCGCGCAAGGAGACGCTGGTGGAGTTCGGCTTCCGGCTGCCGTCGGCGCTCGACAACCGCCCGCTGCGCTTCGAGGAGTGGGAGGCGCGTGCGCCGCGGATGATCTTCGTGTCCGCCACGCCGGGCAAGTACGAGTACGAGCACTGCGAAGGCGAGATGGTGGAGCTGGTGGTGCGCCCCACCGGGCTCATCGACCCTGAAGTCGAGATCCGCCCGGTCGCCACCCAGGTCGACGACGTGCTCGGCGAGATCAACCTGCGCGTTGCGATGGGCGACCGCGTGCTGATCACCACGCTCACCAAGCGCATGGCGGAGAACCTCACCGAGTACCTGTCCGAGCACGACGTGCGCGTGCGCTACCTGCACTCCGACATCGACACCGTCGAGCGCGTGGAGATCATCCGCGACCTGCGGCTGGGCAAGTTCGACGTGCTGGTCGGCATCAACCTGCTGCGCGAGGGCCTGGACATGCCGGAGGTGTCGCTGGTGGCGATCCTCGATGCCGACAAGGAGGGCTTCCTGCGCTCAACCGGTTCGCTGATCCAGACCATCGGCCGCGCCGCGCGCAACCTGCGCGGCAAGGCGATCCTGTATGCCGACCGCGTCACCGACTCGATGAAGCGCGCGATCGACGAGACCGACCGCCGTCGCGCCAGGCAGGTCGAATACAACCTCGAGCACGGCATCACCCCGCGCTCGGTCGCGCGCCCGGTCATGGACATCATGGAAGGCGCGCGCAGCGAGCAGGCCGAATCCAAGGGCGGCCGCGGTGGTCGCGGCAAGGTGCGCGCGGTGGCCGAGCGCCCCGAGGATTACGCCAGCCTGGGCCCGGCCAAGGCCGCCGCCAGGCTCAAGGCGCTGGAGCAGCAGATGTACCAGCACGCCCGCGACCTCGAGTTCGAGGCGGCCGCCGGGGTGCGCGACCAGATCCATCGCCTCAAGGAGGCCATGCTCGCATTCCGCTAGGCTTGCCGCCGCCGAATGCAACCGCTAGAATTCGCCTCCCTTCGGGCGGTTAGCTCAGTGGTAGAGCATTACCTTGACATGGTAGGGGTCGGGGGTTCGAAACCCTCACCGCCCACCACGCTTTCCACGCGTGGACAATCGTTGGGATCCACACAAACCCCTGATTATTCGGGGGTTTTGTGTTTCCGGGGTGCGTGCTAGGCTTTTTGGGCGGATCCGCCGCAAGCTGCCAGGAATGATGCCCCGATGACGTTCGCCGTGCCCCGGCCTGACCGGTCGACCGCATGAGCGTGATGGCCGAAATCGGCAGCGCGCTGGGCCGGGAGTACGCGCTCCCCAGCGTGGCCACGCTGACGGTCGTGGTCGCACGCGTGCTCACCGCGGCGGTCCTCGGCGGGCTGATCGGCTACGAGCGCGAGCGCAAGGGCCGCTCGGCGGGGTTCAAGACCCACATCCTGGTGTCGATCGGATCCGCCCTGTTTGTCCTGGCGCCGGCCATGGCGGAGGTACCGATGGCCGACATCACGCGCGTGATGCAGGGCATCGTGTCCGGCATCGGCTTCCTCGGCGCGGGCGCCATCATCAAGATGGACAGGGGCGCGCGGGTCGAGGGGCTCACCACGGCCGCGGGCATCTGGATGACCTCCGCCGTCGGCATGGCGGCGGGCATCGGCATGGAGATCGTCGCGCTCATCACCACGCTGTTCGCGCTGGTCGTCGTCGGCGCAATCCCCAGGATCATGGGGCAGGACGGCCCACCTGTGGATCCTCCAGCCAGGGGGTAACCCGGATTGGCGGTCGTACCTTCGCCGGACGCTCGCCGATACCGTCAGCGGCGCGTGGATCCGGGCACCCCCGGCCGCCGCACTTCATCGCCCCCGACCTCGCGCATGAAGCACGCACGCCAGGTCGCCAGGTCCGGCAGGCCGATCCCGGCCGGGTCGCCCGCGACATACAGGGTGACGTGGGGAATACCGCAGTCCAGCGCCAGGCCGCTCGCCCGCGCAAGCCTGTCGCGGAACGCGGCGAAGGCCGGCATCTGCAGGTGCTCGATCACCGCCCATGCCTGCAGCGGGCCGTCCCACTCGTCCTTGGTCTTGTGCACCAGCGCGTAGCGCTGCGTCGGGATGATCCGCCAGTCGAACGCGGCGAAGGCATCGGCCACGGCAGGCGGATCGAGGCGGCTGAGCACGGCGCTTCCCGTGGCGTGGTTGAGCAGGGTGACGTGCAGCTCGTGCTTCTGCTCCAGCACCAGGCCGTCGAGCCTGAGGCGCAGCGGCATGTCGGCCTCGAGCAGGTCGCGTTTTTCGAGCGGCAGCAGCAGCGCGCCGTCGGCGTTGAAGCCAGGCCAGTGCATCGTCACCGAACCTCCAGGCTGGGCCAGCCTCCCGAGCTTACGCTAAGCTCGGACGCGCCCGGGACGGGCACGGGGCGGGCGGCAGGATGCCGCGCCGCATCAGCAGGCAGATCACCAGGGACGGTGGACATGGACAGGATCAGGATCGCGTTGGCGCTGGCGTGCGTGGGCGTCGCATGGGTCGCGGGGCTCTGGCTGTCGGGGTGGCTGGTGCTGAGGCTGCTTGGACTCGGCGATCTCACCGCAGGCCTCGCCACCTGGCCGGCCTACCTGCGTGCCATCGACCTGCCCGGACTGGCGCCGTTCGCCGGCCGCATCCGGATGGCCGGCGCAGTGGGGCTCGGCCTGCCGCTGCTCGCCTCCACCGTGCCGGTGTTCCTGTTGCTGCGACCGTCGCGGCGCGCGATGCACGGCAAGGCGCGTTTCGCCAACGCCTTCGACCTGCTGCGGCACGGCCTGTTCACCTCGTCGGGCGAAGGCATCGTGGTCGGTCGCTATGGCGGGCGCCTGCTGCGCCTGGCCGGCCAGCAATCGGTGGTGCTGGCGGCGCCGACGCGCTCGGGCAAGGGCGTCGGCGTGGTGGTGCCGAACCTGCTCGATTACCGTGGTTCGGTGGTGGTGCTGGACATCAAGCAGGAGAACTTCCAGCTCACCAGCGGCTGGCGCGCGGCGCAGGGGCAGCAGGTGTTCCTGTTCAATCCCTTTGCCGAAGACCGGTGCACGCATCGCTGGAACCCGCTCGTCTACGTGTCCACCGACGCCCTGCAGCGCGTGTCCGACCTGCAGGGCATCGCGGCGATGCTGTATCCGGACGCCGGCGCCGAGCAGAAATTCTGGACCAGCCAGGCGCGCAACGCGTTCATGGCCTTCGCGCTGTTCCTGTTCGACCACTACGAGGCGCAGGCGCGCGAGGGCTTCCCGCCGGAATACCACGTGTTCCCCACCATCGGCCGCCTGTTCCGGCTGTCGTCTGCGGAAGGCACGCCGGCGCGCGCGCACGTGCAGGACCTGGCTGAGCGTCACTTCCTTGGCGAGCATGCGCGCCGCGCGTTCGGCAACCTGCTGTCGCAGGCCGAGGAGACATTCGCGTCCATCCTCGGCAGCTTTCGCGAGCCGCTCAACGCGTGGATCGATCCGGCACTCGACGCCGCCACCAGCGGCAACGACTTCCTCCTCGACGACGTGCGCCGCCGGCCGATGACCATCTACGTCGGCATCCAGCCGAACCGGCTGGCGGAGGGCAGGGCGATCCTCAACCTGTTCTTCAGCCAGTTGATCAACCTCAACACGCGCGTGCTGCCGAAGGACGACCCGACGCTGCGCCAGCAGTGCCTGCTGCTCATGGACGAGTTCACCGCCGTCGGTCGCATCGGCATCATCGCCAGCGCCATGGCCTACATGGCCGGCTACAACCTGCGCCTGCTGCCGGTGATCCAGAGCATGGCGCAGCTCGATGCCACCTATGGCAAGGACGTGGCGCGCGCCATCCTCACCAACCACGCCATGCAGGTGGTGTTCGCGCCGCGCGAGCAGCACGATGCCAACGACTACTCGGAAATGCTCGGCTACACCACGGTGCGCCGCCGCAACCTGACCCGCGGGCGACGCCGGGCGGAACTGTCGCGCAGCGAGTCGGAAGAGCGACGCGCGCTGATGCTGCCGCAGGAGCTGAAGGCGATGGGCGTTAAGCGCGAGATCCTGCTGTGCGAGGGCCTGCCGCACCCGGTGCGCTGCCGCAAGATCCGCTACTTCGCCGAGCGCCGCTACCGCGTGCGGCTGCTCCCGGCGGTCGAGGTGCCGCGCCTGCCGGACAGCTGACGATGCGCTAAACGCCTTGCGGGCCACGACACGCCGCCAGCCATCGGGCGCGTATCGTATGCGGTGGAGTCCTCCCTCCGAGAGGTGATGCGATGAAATTCACAGTAATGGCCGGTGCGCTGGTGGCGATGGCGTTCGCGTCGGCGCCGATGCTGGTCCACGCGCAGGACGAGCCTGAAGAGGCCAGCCAGTCGCGCGCCAAGCCGAAGAAGAACGACGACCGGTTCTGCATCCAGGACACCGGCTCGCGCGTCGTGGCGGCGCGCAACGCGCGCTCGAAGTCCGACGAAAAGGATTGCGTGGCTGCCGGCGGGCGTGTCTACACCCGCGAGGACATCGACCGCACCGGTTCGGTCGACATCCAGGACGCGCTGCGCAAACTCGATCCGTCGATCCGCTGACGGTCCGCCGCCTGACAACGACGCCCGGCCACGTGCCGGGCGTTTCCGTTTGCGGCCATAATCCGGCGGATTCCACGCACCACGGACCCGCCATGTCGAACCGCAACGACCCCTCACGCAGCATCCGCGCGCCGCGCGGCAGCGAACTCGCCTGCCGCTCCTGGCTCACCGAGGCGCCGTATCGGATGCTGCAGAACAACCTCGATCCCGAGGTCGCCGAGAATCCGGCGGAGCTGGTGGTCTACGGCGGCATCGGCCGCGCCGCTCGCGACTGGGACTGCTACGACGCGATCCTCCAATCGTTGCGCACGCTTGGCGACGACGAGACCCTGCTGGTCCAGTCCGGAAAGCCCGTTGGCGTGTTCCCCACCCACGCCGACGCGCCTCGCGTGCTGATCGCCAACTCCAACCTGGTACCGCACTGGGCGAACTGGGAGCACTTCAACGAGCTCGATAAAAAGGGTTTGATGATGTACGGCCAGATGACCGCGGGCTCGTGGATCTACATCGGCTCGCAGGGCATCGTGCAGGGCACCTACGAGACGTTCGTGGAGATGGGCCGCCAGCACTACGGTGGCGACCTGGCCGGCAAGTGGATCCTGACCGCGGGACTCGGCGGCATGGGCGGCGCGCAGCCGCTGGCGGCGTCGCTGGCCGGCGCCAGCAGCCTCAACATCGAGTGCCAGCAGTCGCGCATCGACATGCGCCTGCGCACGCGCTACGTCGACGAGCAGGCCGCCGACCTCGACGACGCGCTGGCGCGCATCGCGAAGTACACGCAGGCAGGCGTGGCGAAGTCGATCGCCCTGCTCGGCAACGCCGCCGAGGTGCTCCCGGAGCTCGTGCGCCGCGGGGTGCGTCCCGATGCCGTCACCGACCAGACCAGCGCGCACGACCCCGTGCACGGCTACCTGCCGATCGGCTGGACGGTGGAGCAGTGGCTGGCGACGCAGGCGTCGGATCCGCAGCGCGTGCGCGACGAAGCCAAGAAGTCGATGCGCGTGCACGTCGAGGCGATGCTGGCGTTCGAGGCGCAGGGCATCCCGACCTTCGACTACGGCAACAACATCCGCCAGATGGCGTTCGATGAAGGCTGCGCCAACGCGTTCGACTTCCCGGGCTTCGTGCCGGCCTACGTGCGCCCGCTGTTCTGTCGCGGCGTGGGGCCGTTCCGCTGGGTCGCGCTCAGCGGCGATCCCGAGGACATCTACAAGACAGATGCCAAGGTCAAGGAACTGATTCCCGACGACGCGCACCTGCACAACTGGCTGGACATGGCGCGCGAGCGCATCGCCTTCCAGGGCCTGCCGGCGCGCATCTGCTGGGTGGGCCTGGGCTTGCGCGACAAGCTTGGCCTGGCGTTCAACGAGATGGTGCGCAACGGCGAGCTGAAGGCGCCGGTGGTGATCGGCCGCGATCACCTCGACAGCGGCAGCGTCGCCTCGCCCAATCGCGAGACCGAAGCCATGATCGACGGCTCCGATGCCGTCAGCGACTGGCCGCTGCTCAACGCCATGCTCAACGTTGCCGGCGGCGCCACCTGGGTGTCGCTGCACCATGGCGGCGGGGTGGGCATGGGCTACTCGCAGCACAGCGGCGTGGTGATCGTCTGCGACGGCAGCGCTGAGGCCGACCGCCGCATCGCCCGCGTGCTCTGGAACGACCCCGCGACCGGCGTGATGCGCCATGCCGATGCCGGCTACGAGATCGCGAAGGCCTGCGCCCGGGAGCAGGGCCTGAAACTACCGATGCTCTAGCCGGACACGTTGCCGGCGCTTCACGGCCGCGTACCCGCCGCGATGCAATGATCCGCGTCCCGCCTCCTGGCGCGTTCCCCAAGGTCACGCATGCTCCAGGTCTGGCGGGTTCTCGGCCGATGGTTGCGGCTTCGCCGGCGGATTGGCCGTTGGGGCCGCGCGGCCACCGCCAGGCCGTGGCTGGCCGAGCCGCCGCTGCGCTCGCAGCTGTTCAACGCCGAGCAGATGGAAGCGCACGGCCGCGCCCTGGCGCAGGCGCATCGCGTGCACGAGGAGGGTGGTTCCGACCTGCTGGTCGACCGGCTGAAGGACAACGAGGGCGTCCTCGATGGCGCCAGCACGCTGCTCACGGGCATGGTCCAGGACGAGGTGCGCGTGACCCCGGCGGGCGAGTGGCTGCTCGACAACTACTACCTGGTCGAAGAGCAGATCCGCACCGCGCGCAGGCACCTGCCCAAGGGCTACAGCCGCGAGCTGCCCGCGCTGTCGGAGGGGCCGTCCGCCGGCCTGCCGCGCGTCTATGCCCTGGCCATGGAGGCGATCGCGCATGGCGACGGCCGCATCGATGCCGAGTCGATGACCCGCTTCATCGCCGCCTACCAGTCGATCACGCCATTGAAGCTGGGCGAACTGTGGGCCATCCCGATCATGCTGCGGCTGACGCTGATCGAGAACCTCCGGCGCATGGCCACGCAGGTGATCCGCAATGGCGTGGACCACCGCCTGGCCGGCGAGTGGGCGCGCCTGCTCAACGACGCCGCCGACAAGGACCCGAAGAACGTCGTGCTGGTGGTCGCCGACATGGCGCGCTCGGAGCCGCCGCTGTCGGGCGCGTTCGTCGCCGCGCTCACGCGCGGCCTGCACGGGCGCAGCACCGTGCTGGCCATGCCGCTGGGCTGGATCGAGCAGTGGGTGGCGGATGGCGGGCACAGCGTCGAGACGCTGGTGCACGCCGAGAGCCAGCAGCAGGCCGCCGACCAGGTTTCGATCAGCAACAGCATCGGCAGCCTGCGCTTCCTCGCCAACATGGACTGGCGCGAGTTCGTCGAGGCCATGAGCGTGGTCGACAACACGCTGCGCGAGGATCCCGCCGGCATCTACGCGCTGATGGATTTCGGCACGCGCGACATCTACCGCCACGTGGTGGAGAAGATCGCGCGCCTCAGCGGCGCCAGCGAGCCCGCTGTCGCCGGGCTGGTACTCGACCTCGCACGGTCGCAGGCCATCGCCTCCGACGTCGCGTCGCATGTCGGCTACTACCTGGTCGACGACGGCCTGGCGCGTACCCGTGCCGCGGTCGCCGCGTCGACCGGCGCGCGCAAGCCGGTGCGTATGCGGTCGCGGCGCATACCGCTGCCCGCGTACCTGCTGCCGATCGCCGTGGTCACCGCGGTATCCACGTGGTACCTGCTGGCACAGGCGCAGGCGCAGGCCACCCTGTTGCGCGACCCGCTGGCGTGGCTGCTCGCGGCGCTCGGCGTGATCGCCTTCAGCGAGCTCGGCATCGCACTGGTGAACTGGGCGTCAACCCGGCTGGTCGCGCCCAACCCGCTGCCTCGCCTCGACTACTCCAAGGGCATCCCGGCCGCGGCGCGCAGCCTGGTGGTGGTGCCAAGCATGATTGGCAGCGCCGAGGCGGTGGATGCGCTGGTCGAGGGGCTGGAGGTTCGCTTCCTGGCCAATCGCGATCCGCACCTGCACTTCGCCTTGTTGACCGACTTCCTCGACGCCGATGCGGCGGTCCTGCCGGGCGACGACGCCCTGCTGGCGCATGCCAGGCGCCAGGTGGAAGGCCTCAATGCCCGCTACGCGCCCGGGCGCGACGACCTGTTCTTCCTGTTCCACCGCCCGCGCCTGTGGAACGCGCGCGAGCGCACGTGGATGGGGCTCGAACGCAAGCGCGGCAAGCTCGCGGCGTTGAACGCGCTGCTGCGCGGCGGCGCGCGTGACGCGTTCCTGGCGGTGGTGGGCGACACCGCCGTGCTGCAGGGCGTGCGCTATGTGATCACCCTGGACACCGACACGCGGCTGCCGCGCGATGCCGCGCGGGAGCTGGTGGGAACGCTTTCGCATCCGCTGAACCGCGCGTGCCACGACCCCCGGGGGCGTCGCGTCGCGCGTGGCTATGGCATCCTGCAGCCGAGCGTCGGCAACAGCATGGGCGAGGGCCGCAGCACGCGTTACGCGCGCATGTACGGCAGCGAGGACGGCATCGATCCGTATTCGCGCACCGTGTCCGATGTCTACCAGGACCTGTTCGGCGAAGGCTCGTTCATCGGCAAGGGCATCTACGACGTCGATGCCTTCGAGTGCGCGTTGCAAGGGCGTTTCCCGGAGAACCGCATCCTCAGCCACGACCTGCTCGAGGGGTGCTACGCGCGCGCCGGACTGGTGAGTGACGTGCGCCTGTTCGAGGAGTATCCGTCGCGCTACGCGGCCGACGTGAAGCGTCGCCACCGCTGGATCCGTGGCGACTGGCAGCTGTTGCCCTGGGTGCTGCCGTGGGTGCCGCGGGCAGGTGGCGGCCATGCGCGCAACCCGCTCTCCTGGCTGTCGCGCGGCAAGCTGGTCGACAACCTGCGCCGCAGCCTGGTGCCCGTGGCCGCGCTCGCGCTGCTGGTGCTGGGCTGGACGCTGCTGCCGCAGCCGCTGGCATGGACGTTGGCGCTGCTCGGCCTGTGGGCCCTGCCGGTGCTGGTGCCGGCGCTCTGGGACCTGGTGGCCCGGCCGGCCGACATGACGCCCGAGGCGCACCTGGTGCAGTCGGCGAAATCCACCGCGCGCCAGCTGCAGCGTGCGGCCACCACCCTGGCCTGCCTGCCCTACGAGGCGGGTTTCAGCCTCGACGCGATCCTGCGCAGCCTGTGGCGCGTCGCCGTCAGCCGTCGCCACCTGCTGCAGTGGAATCCCTCCAGCGAAGTCGAGCGCCAGCTTGGCAGCGGCCTCGGCGCGGAGTTGCGCGGGATGTGGTTCGCGCCGGCGTTCTCCGCATCCGTCGCGGTCATGCTGTGGCGGGTCAATCCGGCCGCGTTGTGGACGGCGATGCCCTTGCTGCTGGCGTGGGCGACGTCACCGCTGCTGATGGCCTGGCTTGGCCGCGCCCCCCCGCAGCGGCGCACCGACCTGTCGCAGGCGCAACTGGCATTCCTGGGGCGGTTGGCGCGCCGCACCTGGGCGTTCTTCGAGGTGCATGTGCGCGCCGAGGACCACTGGCTGCCGCCGGACAACATCCAGGAGCACCCCGCGCTGGTGGTCGCGCGCCGCACCTCGCCGACCAATATCGGCCTGTCGCTGCTGGCCAACCTGGCCGCGTACGACTTCGGCTACCTGCAGGCCGGCGCGCTGCTCGAGCGCACCCGCAACGTGCTGGACACGCTGGAAGCGCTGCCGCGCCATCGCGGCCATTTCTACAACTGGTACGACACGGCCACGCTCGAGCCGCTGCCGCCGCGCTACATCTCGACGGTCGACAGCGGCAACCTCGCCGGCCACCTGCTGACGCTGCGCCAGGGGCTGCTCGCGCTCGGTGCCGAGCCGGTGCTGGCCCCGTCGACCTTCGAAGGACTCGCCGACACCCTGGGCGCGGCGGACGACGCCCTGCGCGCGGCGCATGTCGATGGCAGCGCGGCCGAGGCACTGCTCGCGTTCCGCGCGCACCTGGAGGCCGTTCGCGCGCAGCCGCCGGCGTCGCTCGCGGACACCGTGCGCGCGCTGGGCAGGCTTGCGCGGCAGGCGCAGGCGTTGGCGTCGGCATGGCCCGCGCCGCCCGTGGCAGTGGAGGAGACGCCCTGGCACTGGCCGACCGCCCTGCTCGACGCCTGCCGGTCGGCGCACGATGAACTGCTGTACTTCGCGCCGTGGCTGGACGGACCGGAGTTCGTCGACGACGGCTCGCGGGGTGATGCGGCTGACCAGGGCATCCCCAGCCTGCAGGAGCTGCAGCACCACGTGTGCGGATCGCCCGCCCACGACGCGCTGGTGCAGGAGCGCGCGCGCGACCGCCTCGCGCTGCTGGAGCGGCTTGCGCACATCGCCGGCCAGTTCTCGTTGATGGAATACGGATTCCTCTACGACGAGGACCGCCACCTGCTGACGATCGGCTACAACGCCGACGAGCGCCGCGTCGACCCCGGCCACTACGACCTGCTCGCCTCCGAGGCGCGGCTTGGCAGCTTCGTCGCGATCGCCCAGGGGCAGCTGCCGCAGGAGACCTGGTTCGCGCTGGGTCGCCTGCTGACCGAGGTCGACGGCGATGTCACGCTGCTGTCGTGGAGCGGCTCGATGTTCGAGTACCTCATGCCGCAGCTGGTCATGCCCAGCTATCCCGACACGCTGCTCGACCAGGCCGCGCGGCGCGCGGTGCACGCGCAGATCCTGCACGGCCGCGAGCATGGCGTGCCGTGGGGCATCTCCGAGTCCGGCTACAACACGGTCGACGCGCGGATGAACTACCAGTACCGCGCGTTCGGGGTGCCGGGCCTCGCCCTCAAGCGCGGCCTGGGCCAGGACCTGGTGGTCGCGCCCTATGCCAGCGCGATGGCGTTGATGGTGGCGCCGGAAGCCGCGTGCCAGAACCTGCAGCGGCTGTCCGAGGCCGGGTTCGCCGGGCGCTTCGGCCTGTACGAGGCCATCGACTACACGCCATCGCGCGTGCAGCGCGGGCAGGACCATGCGGTCGTGCGCTCGTTCATGGCGCACCACCAGGGCATGAGCCTGCTGTCGCTGGCCTACCTGCTGCGCGACCAGCCAATGCAGAAGCGGTTCGTCGCCGACGCCGGATTCCAGGCCACGCTGCTGCTTTTGCAGGAACGCGTGCCGCGCACCGGCGTGTTCCACCCGCACGAAGCCGAGCAGGGGCAGCGGCTCGCGCCGGCCGCCGCCGAGACGCGGCTGCGCGTGTTCCGCGATCCCGATGCCGGCCGGCCCGCGGTGCAACTGCTGTCCAACGGCCGCTACCACGGCCTGCTGACCAGCGCCGGCGGCGGCTACAGCCGCCTGCGCGACATGGCCATCACCCGCTGGCGCGAGGACGGCACGCGCGACCACTGGGGCAGCTTCTGTTACCTGCGCGACGTCGAAAGCGGCGAGTTCTGGTCGGCGACCCACCAGCCGACGTGCGTGCCCGTGGAGCGCTACGAGGCGATCTTCTCCGACGCCAAGGCGGAGTTCCGCGGGCGCAAGCACCGCTACGAAACCCACCTCGAGATCGCGATCTCGGCCGAGGACGACATCGAGCTGCGCAGGCTGCACATCAGCAACCGCTCGCGGCGGGAGCGCACGATCGAGATCACGACGTATGCCGAGGTGGTGCTGGCGTCGTCGCTGTCCGACGAACTGCATCCCGCCTTCAGCAACCTGTTCGTGCAGACCGAGATCGTGCGCGACAAGCAGGCGCTGCTGTGCACGCGCCGCCCGCGCTCGCATGACGAGGTGCCGCCGTGGATGTTCCACCTGGTCGCGGTGCACGACGCCAGCATCGGCGCGATTTCATACGAGACCGACCGCGCGCGTTTCCTCGGCCGCGGCAACTCCCCGCGCAGTCCACAGGCGATGACCGCGCGCGACGCGGCGTCGGGAGCCTTGTCCGACACCGCCGGTTCGGTGCTGGACCCGATCGTCGCGATCCGCACCCGCATCGTGCTCGCGCCCGAGCAGACCGCGATCATCGACATGGTCAGCGGCGTCGGCGGCGACCGCACGGCCTGCGCGGCGCTGATCGACAAGTACCGCGACCGCCGCCTCGCCGACCGTGTGTTCGACCTGGCGTGGACCCACAGCCAGGTGGTCAGGCGCCAGATCGATGCCTCGCAGGCGGACGCGCAGCTGTATGAGCGGCTGGCGGGCCTGATGGTGTACGCGCACCCCTTCCTGCGCGCGGATCCCGCCGTGCTGCTGCAGAACCGCCGCGGACAAGCGGGGCTGTGGGGGCATTCCATCTCCGGCGACCTGCCGATCGTGCTGCTGGCGATCGCCGATGCCGCCAACATCGCGCTGGTGCGACAGATGGTCCAGGCGCACGCGTACTGGCGCCTGAAAGGGCTGAATGTCGACCTGGTGATCTGGAACGAGGAGCAGGGCGGCTACCGCCAGCACCTGCAGGAAGAGATCCTCGGCCTGGTGTCGGCTGGACCCGAGGGCAACGTGCTGGACCGGCCGGGCGGCATCTTCGTGCGCCAGTCGCAGCACATGTCGCACGAAGACCGCATCCTGATGCAGGCGGTCGCGCGCGTGTTCGTCAGCGACCGCCACGGCACGCTGGCCGCGCAGGTGACGCGCCACGAGCCGGCGGAACGCGTCATGGCGCCATTGCTGCCCACGGGCGGGGCGACCACGCCGGCCGCGCGCCCGGCGTTGCCGCAGGCCGATGCAGCGCCGTGGATCGGGCTGCCCCCACCGGCCCTGCTGGCGCAAGGCGAGGACCCATGGCCCTTCGAGCCGGTGGCCGACACCTTCCTGTTCGACAACGGCACCGGCGCGTTCTCCGCGGACGGCCGCGAGTACGTCATGGTGCTGCGCGCGGGCGAGACCACGCCCGCGCCGTGGGCCAACGTCATGGCGAACGCGCAGCTGGGCACGGTGGCCAGCGAAAGCGCGGCGGGCTACACCTGGTTCGAGAACGCGCACGAGTTCCGGCTCACGCCGTGGCACAACGATCCGGTTTCGGACACCGGCGGCGAAGCGTTCTACCTTCGCGACGAGGACAGCGGCAGCGTGTGGTCGCCGATGCCCTTGCCATGTCGCGGCACAGGCGCCTACCGCACCCGGCACGGCCTCGGCTACAGCGTCTACGAACACGTCGAGGACGGCATCGCCAGCGAGCTGTGGATCTACGTGGCGCTCGACGACGCGGTGAAGTACTCGGTCCTCAAATTGCGCAACCTGTCGGGGCGCGCGCGGCGACTGTCCGCCACCGGCTACGTGGAATGGGTGCTGGGCGACATCCGCTCCAGGTCGCGGATGCACGTGGTCAGCGAGCTTGATGGCGACGGTGGCGCGCTGACCGCGCGCAACCCCTACAACTCCGAGTCCGGCGGCACCGTGGCCTTCTTCGATGTCGATGGCGCGGCGCGCACGTTCACCGCCGATCGCGGCGAATTCATCGGCCGCAATGGCAGCCTGCGCGATCCCGCGGCGATGCGGCGCTTGGCGCTGTCCGGCAGGCTCGGGGTGGGAATGGATCCCTGCGCCGCCATCCAGGTGCCGGTCGCACTGGCGGCCGGCGAGTCGTTCGAGACCGTCTTCCGGCTCGGCGCAGGCGTTGACCAGCGTGAGGCGACACAGCTGGCCAGGCGCATCCGCGGCAGCGGCCCCGCGCACGACGCCCTGGACGCGTTGCGCGTGCACTGGCGGCACACGCTGGGCGCGATCAGCGTCGAGACGCCGGACGCGTCCGTGGACACCCTGGTCAATGGCTGGCTGCCCTACCAGGTGCTGGCCTGCCGCTATACCGCGCGCAGCGGCTACTACCAGTCCGGCGGCGCATTCGGCTTCCGCGACCAGCTGCAGGACACCATG
Source organism: Luteimonas sp. MC1825 (assembly GCF_014764385.1). Taxonomy (NCBI): domain Bacteria; kingdom Pseudomonadati; phylum Pseudomonadota; class Gammaproteobacteria; order Lysobacterales; family Lysobacteraceae; genus Luteimonas; species Luteimonas sp. MC1825. The sequence goes on from NZ_CP061714.1 coordinate 797,135, forward strand.
GCCAGCGTGCATGCGGCGCCCGCGTTGACCCGCGAACACCTGCTGCTGAGCGCCGCCCACCAGTTCCCGCAGGGCGACGTGATGCACTGGTGGCACCCGCCGCAGGGGCGCGGCGTGCGCACGCGCTGTTCGGACGACTTTCTCTGGTTGCCACTGGCCGCCTGCCGCTACCTGCAGGTCACCGGTGACCTGGGCGTTCTCGACGAACGCGTGCGGTTCGTCGAAGGCCGTACGGTCAATGCCGACGAGGAGTCGTATTACGACCTGCCGGCGATCTCGGGCCAGCAGCAGACGTTCTACGCGCACTGCGTCCTCGCACTCAGGCGCGGCATGGACCTGCTCGGCGCGCGTGGCCTGCCGCTGATGGGCAGCGGTGACTGGAACGACGGCATGAACCGCGTCGGCGACGGTGGCCGCGGCGAAAGCGTGTGGCTCGGCTTCTTCCTGTTCGATGCGCTCACGCAGTTTGTCGCCGTGGCGCGCACGCGTGGCGACGACGCGTTCGCCGACGACTGCGTGGCGGCGGCGCAGCGGCTGCGCGACAACCTGGAGCTGCACGCCTGGGACGGCGAGTGGTATCGCCGCGCCTGGTTCGACGACGGCACGCCGCTGGGCTCGGCGCAGGGCGACGAGTGCAGGATCGATGCGGTGTCGCAGAGCTGGTCGGTGCTCTCGGGCGCGGCCGATCCGGCGCGCACGCGCCAGGCCATGGACGCGCTCGACCGGCACCTGGTGCGCCGCGACGCCGGGCTGGTGCAGTTGCTGGATCCGCCGTTCGACAAGACCGGCAAGGATCCCGGCTACATCCGCGGCTACGTGCCCGGGGTGCGCGAGAACGGAGGCCAGTACACGCACGCCGCGGTCTGGGCGGCGATGGCGTTCGCCGAGCTGGGCGACGGCGCGCGCGCCTGGGAGCTGGCGCGCATGATCAATCCCATCCACCACGCCCTGGATGCCGAAGCGACCGCGCTCTACAAGGTGGAACCTTACGTGCTGGCCGCCGACGTCTACGGCGTCGCGCCACATACCGGCCGCGGTGGCTGGACCTGGTACACCGGCTCCGCGGGCTGGATGTACCGGCTGCTGGTCGAATCATTGCTTGGCCTGCGGCGCAGTGGCGACAGCATGGCGCTGGCGCCGTGCATTCCGCCGGATTGGCCCGGCTACCGCATCCAGTACCGCTATGGCGAGAGCCGCTACCTGGTCGCCGTGCGGCAGGTCGATGCCGGTCCGGACGCCACGGTGCCCGCACTGTGGCTGGATGGGGTGGCGCAGGCCGGCCTGCATTTCCCGCTGGTGGACGACCGCTCGACGCACCAGGTCGATGTGCTCTGGCTGCGCCCCGCCCAGCTGCCCGTGGCGCCACCGGCAGGCCCGGTGCCGCAGTAAGGCACCGGGCCCTGCATTGGTCAGGCGGTCGCGCCGAGCAGCACCCGGTTCATCCGCTGCACGAACGCCGCCGGGTCATCCAGCTGCGCGCCGGCGGTGATCTCGGCCTGCTCCAGCAGCAGGTTGGCGAGGTCGGCGGCCTTGCCGTCGTCGGCCTCCGCGTCCAGGCGGGCGAGCAGGGCATGCGCGGGATTCACCTCGAGCGTGGGCTTGCTCTCGGGGACCTCCTGGCCGGCTTCGCGCAACAGGCGCGCGAAGTGCGGGGCCACCTCGTGGTCGGACAGCACCAGGCACGAGGGCGAATCGGTCAGGCGCGCCGAGACGCGCACGTCGGCCACGCGCTCGCCCAGCAGCGCCCTGATGCGCGTGACCAGCGGTGCGGCGGCCTTGCCTGCTTCTTCCTGCCGCTTCTTCGCGTCCTCGTCCAGCTGCAGCTCGCCCTTGGCGACGCTCTGCAGCGTCTTTCCGGCGTATTCGCGCAGGTAGCCGAGCATCCATTCATCGATGCGGTCGGACATCAGCAGCACTTCGATGTCGCGCGCCTTGAATGCCTCGAGCTGCGGGCTGCCCGCGGCGGCGGCGTGGCTGTCGGCGGTGACGTACCAGATGGTGTCCTGGCCGGCGGCCATGCGTCCGACGTAGTCGTCCAGCGCCACCGTGCGCGCCGCGCCCTCGCCGCGCGTGGACGCGAAGCGCAGGAGCTTCGCGATGCGTTCGCGGTTCTCGTGGTCCTCGGCGACGCCTTCCTTCAGCGTGTTGCCGAAGGCCTTGATGAAAGTCTCGAACTTCGCCGTGTCGGTACGCGCCAGGCCTTCGATGAGGTCGAGCACGCGCTTCACGCAGCTGGCGCGGATGCGTTCGAACTGGCGGTTGTGCTGCAGCAGCTCGCGGCTGACGTTGAGCGGCAGGTCGTCGGCATCCACCACGCCGCGCACGAAGCGCAGGTAGTTGGGAAGCAGCTCCTCGGCGGCGTCCATCACGAACACGCGCTTGATGTACAGCTTCAGCCCCTTGCGCTCGTCGCGGCCGCCCATCATCAGGTCGAACGGCGGCTGCGCGGGCAGGTAGAGCAGGGTGGTGAAGCTCTGGTTGCCCTCGACGCGATTGTGGCTCCAGGCCAGCGCGTCGTTGAAGTCGTGGCCGAGCGATTTGTAGAAGCCCTGGTAGTCCTCGTCGGTGATCTCCGACTTGGGCTTGGTCCACAGCGCGGAGGCGGAGTTCACGGTCTCCCACGCAGTCTCCGCCGGGTCCGCTTCGTCCGCGCCCTTGTCGGCCGGCATGCGGATCGGGAAGGCGACGTGGTCGGAGTAGCGCTGGATCAGGGAGCGGATGCGCCAGCTGTCGAGGAACTCGTCCTCGCCGTCCTTCAGGTGCAGGACCACGCGCGTGCCGCGCGCCGGCAGCTCGACGGTATCCAGCGTGTACTCGCCCTCGCCGGTGCTTTCCCATTTCACGCCCTGGCCGGCATCGGCGCCGGCGCGGCGGGTGAGCACGCTGACGCGGTCGGCCACCACGAACGCCGAGTAGAAGCCAACGCCGAACTGGCCGATCAGGCGCGCGTCGGCCTTCTGCTCGGCGGCCATCGCCGCCAGGAAGCGGCGCGTGCCGGAGCTGGCGATGGTGCCGATGTTGGCCACCACTTCGTCGCGGCCCATGCCGATGCCGTTGTCGGCGATGGTGATCGTGCGCGCCTCGCGGTCCACGCTCACCTCGATGCGCAGCTCGCCGTCGCCGGCGGCAAGGTCGGGGTTGGCGATCGCCTCGAAACGCAGCTTGTCGCAGGCATCGGAGGCGTTGGAGACCAGCTCGCGCAGGAACACGTCCTTGTGCGAGTACAGCGAGTGGGTGACCAGGTGCAGGACCTGGGCGACTTCGGCTTCGAACGGGCGGGTTTCGGTGGTATCGGTCATGGCGGTCCGTGCTGCAGGTGGAGACAGCCCCGGGAGATGGGCTTGGTCGCGCAAAACCCAAGCCCCGCGCCGGCGTTGCGCTCAGTCGCCGGCGTCCTCGTGTGCGTCGTCCTCGCCGCCGGCTTCGGGATCGTCGAACAGCAGGCCGTAATCGGCGACCGCCGCGCGCATGTCGGCCACCGGCGCGGCATTGGCCGGGTCGGCGCGCAATGCCTGCGTGCCCGCCATCAGCCGCGCCAGGAGTCCGTGCAGGGCGATGTCGGGCTCCGCGTCCAGCTTGCAGTTGGCGAACATGTATTCGATCGCCTGATCGATGTCGGTGGCCAGCACGAGCACGTTGCTTTCGCCCAGGTGGCCCATTTCGTGGTGGGCCAGGCCGGTCATCGCTTCCCGCACGCGGGCCATGCCTTCGACCAGGGGAGCGTCCGGCGTCCAGCGCACATGGGCGGCGGGGACCGGGGCATGCGTGGCCTGGCTGCCATGCGTGGCGTGAGCGGCGTGCCCGGCGTGCGGCTCCTGCGCCGCAGCGGTGGCGGGCACCGCGGCAAGGCCAAGGGCAAGGGCCAGGGTGGTCGCTGCGAACAGGGTTTTCATGCGTTTCTCCGGGGTGGATGGATCCACGTCCATGGTAGGCGCTGCAGACGGGGTGCCGTCTGACCGGGGTCAAGCGCCCGTGGGACAGCCTCACTGGTTCACATTGCCCTATTCATAAATGTGCAGGCGTGCTATGATACGCGCCGTAAGCCGTTGTAAATAAAGAACTAATGGAGGAAACAATCAAAAATTACCTGAAGCAGACCATCCTGTCCCTGATTCCCGCGAGCCATCGTCGCACCCGCACCCTGAGTGCCCAGGGCGCGCTTGCCGCCCGCCGCATCGCGCGCATCCAGACGGGCATGCCGCCGCCGGCTTCCACGCCAATCCACGGTGCCCTGGCGCGCCGTCGCGCGCCGCACCACGGCTATGGCCGCAGCCATTACCGCGCGCGCCCGTTGCGTGACGCAGGCATCGTCCAACCGATGTTCCGCATCACCTGACACCCGCGCCGGCGTGACCTTGGGCATTGCCCGGGTTCGAGTTGGCGGCGTAGTGTGGCCGGTCGTCCACACGAGTCGTCGCATGTCCCGCGAAGCCGCCGCCAAGGCCAGCCTGATCCGGAGCCTGCTCCGCACCAAGTCCATCGAGCAGTCGATCGCCGACGCCGCCGAGCCCGGGCGCCAGCTCAGGCGCTCGCTCACCGCCTGGGACCTGATGATCCTCGGCGCGGCGGTGGCGGTGGGCGCCGGCATCTTCTCGGTCGGCGCGCGCGCGGCGGGTGATTTCGCCGGCCCGGCGGTGATGCTGTCGTTCGTGCTGGCGGCGGTGACCTGCGGCCTGGCGATCATGTGCTACGCCGAGTTCGCGTCCAGCATTCCGGTGGCGGGCAGCGCCTACACCTACACCTACGCCACGCTCGGCGAGTTCCTGGCGTGGATCATCGGCTGGGACCTCATCCTCGAACTGCTCACCGCGGGCGCGGTGATCGCCAAGTACTGGGGCATCTACCTCAGCATGGTGTTCGAGCTGTTCGAGGTGCACATACCCACCACGGTCAGCGTGTTCGGGCTGTCGATGGACTGGGGGCCGCTGGTGATCGTGGGGCTGTTCACCGCGCTGCTGATCCAGGGCACCAAGATGTCCGCGCGCGTCAACAACGTGTTTACGCTCATCAAGATCGGCATCGTGCTGTTCGTGATCGTGGTGGGCCTGAGCTACCTGAAGGTGGAGAACTTCACGCCGTTCGTGCCGCCGTCGGCGCCCACCGGCGGCGGCGCGGCGGATGTCTGGTCGCAGTCGCTGTTCTCGTGGGCCACCGGCGCCGTGCCGGCGAAGTACGGCATTCCCGGCGTGCTGTCGGGGGCGGCGCTGGTGTTCTTCGCCTTCATCGGCTTCGACGTGGTCGCCACGTCCGCCGAAGAGGTGAAGGACCCGCAGCGCACGCTGCCGCTGGGCATCTTCGGCGGCCTGGCGCTGGTCACCGTGCTGTACCTGCTGGTGGCGCTGGCCCTGACCGGGATGGTGCCGTACACGGTGCTGGCCGAGGCCGAGAATCCGTCGCTGGCGACCGCTTTCGTCGCGGTCGGCGCGGGCTGGGCGGCGCAGGTGATTTCGGTCGGCATCCTGATCGGCCTGACCACGGTGATCATGGTGCTGCTGATGGGCCTGTCACGCGTGCTGCTGGCGATGAGCCGCGACGGCCTGCTGCCGCGCTGGCTGAGCGTCACATCCGAGACGCACCGCACGCCGGTGCGGCTGCAGTTGATCTGCGGCGTGGCGGTGGCGCTGCTGGCCGGCTTCACCCAGGTCGAGATTCTGGAAGAGATGATCAACATCGGCACGCTGTCGGCGTTCGTGCTGGTGAGCATCGCCGTGGTGGTGCTGCGGCGCACGCGCCCGGACCTGCCGCGCGCATACCGGGTGCCGTTCTCGCCGGTGCTGCCGATCGTCTCGGCGGTGCTGTGCTTCTACCTGATGCTCAACCTGACCACGCTGACCTGGGTGCGGTTCGCGGTGTGGCTGCTGGTGGGCGCGGCGGTCTATTTCGCCTACGGGCGGCGCCATTCGCGCGTGGGGATGCGCGCGCGCGGCGAGCTGCCGGTGGACGAGTCGCGCTGAGCGGCGGCATCGGTCGCCCGCGGATCGGCACGCACCCATGCGACTTTCCGGCATCCACGTCTATCCGCTGAAGTCGGCGGCCGGGATCGACCTCGCGGACGCGGTGGTCGAGCGTCGCGGCCTGCGCCACGATCGGCGCTGGATGGCGGTCGACGCCGACGGCAGGTGCGTCACCGGCCGCGAGCTCCCCCGGCTGACCCTGGTACGCACAACGCCCGCGCGCGACGGCCTGGTGCTGGAGGCGCCGGGCATGCCGCGGCTGCATGCGGCCATGCCGGTCGACGCTGCCACGCTCGCGGTGGATGTGTGGACCAGCAGGCTGCGCGCGCCGCTGCTCGGTGCGGAGGCCGATGCCTGGCTGTCCACCTTCCTGGGCACGCCGCTGCGGGTGGTGCACATGGACGCCGCTGTGACGCGCGCCGTGTCCTCGCCGCAGGCCACGCCGGGTGACGTGGTGAGCTTCGCCGATGCCTTCCCGGTGCTGCTGCTGTCGCAGGCCTCGCTGGACGCGTTGAACGCGCGCCTGGCGTCGCCGGTGTCGATGCAGCGCTTCCGCCCCAACCTGGTGGTCGATGGCGTGCCCGCGCATGCCGAGGATGGCTGGGCGCGGATCCGGATCGGCGCGGTGGAGTTCGAGGTGGCGGAGCCCTGCGTGCGCTGCGTGTTCACCACGGTCGACCCGCTGCGCGGCGAGCGTGACCCCGGCGGCGAGCCGCTGCGCACGCTGGTCGGTTACCGGCGTACGCCGGACGGCGTGGCCTTCGGGCAGCTGCTGTTGCCGCGATCGGCGGGGACGGTGCGGCGCGGCGACCGCGTCGAAGTGCTCCGCTGACGGCGCCGGCCGATTGCATCTTCGTCGAGCGCGCGATACGCCCGGTATTCAGCGGCCGAGGCGGTTGATCTCCGCGTTCTCCAGGACCGGCGGCGGATCCGGGTCGCGCAGCACGGCCAACATCGCGCGACCGACGCGCCCGGTGTCGGTCACCAGGCCGGGCAGGGCCCGCACGCCAAGGCCCATCAACGGGCCAAGCACCGGGTACATGGCAGCCAGTGCGGCATGTGGCGAGCGCTCGCCGCCCACCGGCTGGATGCCGCCGGTGCGCAGCATCACGGTGCGGATCGGCAGCGCGGCCAGCGCCTGTTCGGCCTCGCCCTTGACGCGCAGCTGCATGACCCGGCTGCGCGGATCGCTGCCCAGGCCCGAGATGTACACGAAGGTCAGCCCCGGGTTGCGCACGGCCAGGGTGCGCGCCACGTTGAGGGTGAGGTCGACGGTGACGCGGCGGTACTCGGCTTCCGGCGTGCCGAGCGGTGGCGCACCGGCGCAGTACAGGCAGCCGTCGAACGGCTGCAGTCGCGTGGCAACGGCGTCGAGGTCGCCGAAGTCGGGCACCAGGATGTCCTCGAGCCGGGGATCGGTGACGCCGCTGGGGCGCCGGCCCAGTGCGGCGACGTGGGCCACGTCTTCGGCGGCCAGGCATTCGCGCAGCACGCCCTGGCCGACGAGGCCGGTGGCGCCGGTGATCAGGATGCGCATGCGGACTCTCCCATGTCGGTTACAACGCGCTGACGCGGAATTTCCGCCCCTTGATCTTGCCCTCGCGCAGCCGCGCCAACGCGTTCGCGGACTGCGCGCGGGCAATGGCCACGTAGGAGCGCGTGGCCAGCACGTCGATCTTGCCGATCGCGGCCACCGGCAGACCGGCATCGCCGGTGAGCGCGCCGACGATGTCGCCGGGGCGCAGCTTGTCGGTCTTGCCGGCATCGATGCGCAGCGTGGCCATCGCCGCCCGCGGCACGCCCTTGGGCTTGCCGTTCACCGGCTGCGCATGCTCGCGCGGCAGGGTGCGGAACTGGTGGTCCTCGATCGCGTTCATGCGCGGGACCTCGCGCGGCGTGCACAGGGTGATCGCGATGCCGCCGCGCCCGGCGCGGCCGGTGCGGCCGATGCGGTGCAGGTAGGTGTCGGGATCCGAGGGCACGTCGTAGTTCACCACCGCGGCGAGGTCCTCGATGTCGAGGCCGCGCGCAGCCACGTCGCTGGCCACCAGCACATTGCAGCTCCGGTTGGCGAAGCGCATCAGGGTCTCGGCGCGGTCGCGCTGTTCCATGTCGCCATGCAGCGCCAGCGCGTCGAAGCCGTAGTGCGCGAGCGATGCCGCCACCTCGTCCACGTCGCGGCGCATGTTGCAGAACACCACGCACGACTCGGGGCGGTGCTCCAGCAGCAGCGCCGCCAGCAGCGGCGCCTTGCGCTCGGGGTCGGCCTCCACCACCACCTGGTTGATCGCCGGCGCGTCGGCGGCGCCGCGGATGCTGACCTCCGCCGGGTTGCGCAGCGTGGCTTTGGCAAGCGTGCGGATCGCGTCCGGGAACGTGGCAGAGAACAGCAGGCGCTGGCTGGCCGCCGGGATGCGGCGCGCGATGTCGCGGATCTGGTCCTCGAAGCCCATGTCGAGCATGCGGTCGGCCTCGTCCAGCACGAAGCCCAGCACGCCGCCAAGCTGCAACGCGTCGCCGCGCAGCAGCTCCTGGATGCGGCCGGGCGTGCCCACGACCACGTGCGGCGCATGCGCGAGCGAAGCCAGCTGCGGTGCCAGCGGTATGCCGCCGCACAGCACCGACACCTTTACATTGGGCACGCCCAGGGCGAGCTTTCGCAGTTGGCCGCCGACCTGCTCGGCCAGTTCGCGCGTCGGGCACAGCACCAGCGCCTGCGTGCGCACCGCGGTCGGGTCGAGCCGCTGCAGCAGGCCCAGCCCGAAAGCCGCGGTCTTGCCGCTGCCGGTCGGCGCTTGGGCGATGACGTCGCGGCCTTCGAGGATCGGCGGCAGCGACTGCGCCTGCACCGGGGTCATCGCGGTGTAGCCGAGCGCCTCCACCCCGAGCAGCAGGGCGGGCGGGAGGGAAAGGGTGGAGAACGCGAGGGATGTGTCCATGCCGCCATGATCGCAGCATTCGGTCTTAGGCCCGTGGATTGAATGGCGCGAGGTGCGGTCGCACGGGGTGAGACGGCCGCTGCCCAGCATGCCTGCTCAATCACGACGGAGCCCGCCCTGAACGCCATCCCCAAGCCAGCGCAGGCGCTGGCCGCCCCCGGCGCCGGCGGCACGCTCGCCGCCAGGCTCGCCGAGAAGTATCCCGCGCGCATCACCGGCAGCCTGCTGCTGCCGGGCCAGGACGGCCGCTACGCGCCGCTGCCCGGCGACCTGCCGGAGCCGCTGGTGCGCGCGCTGCATGCGCGCGGCATCGACCGGTTGTACAGCCACCAGGCGCAGGCCTGGGCGGAGACGCAGGCCGGCCGCCACGTGGTGGTGGCGACGCCCACGGCGTCGGGCAAGTCGCTCTGCTACACGCTGCCGGTGGTCGCCAGTGCGCTCGAGGCGCGCGGCAAGGCGCTGTACCTGTTTCCCACCAAGGCGCTGGCGCAGGACCAGGTGGCCGAGCTGCTGGAACTCAATGCCGCTGGCGGCCTCGGCCTGCGCGCGGCCACCTTCGACGGCGACACGCCGGGCGATGCGCGCCAGGCGATCCGCCTGAGCGGCGACATCGTGGTCAGCAACCCGGACATGCTCCACCAGGGCATCCTGCCGCACCACACCAAGTGGGCGCAGTTCTTCGAGAACCTGCGCTACGTGGTGATCGACGAGATCCACACCTACCGCGGCGTGTTCGGCAGCCATGTCGCCAACGTGATCCGCAGGCTCAAGCGCGTGTGTGCGTTCTACGGTGTCAGTCCGCAGTTCATCCTGTGCTCGGCGACCATCGGCAACGCCGGCGCGCATGGCCGCGCGCTGATCGAGGCCGCGCAAGCCGACATCGCCGTGATCGACGACAGCGGCGCGCCGCGCGGCGACAAGCACGTGCTGCTGTGGAACCCGCCGATGGTCAACGTCGACCTCGGCATCCGCGCCTCCGCGCGCTCGCAGTCCAACCGCATCGCGCGGCTGGCGATCCGCGCCGGGCTGAAGACGCTGGTGTTCTGCCAGTCGCGGCTGATGGTCGAGGTGCTCACCAAGTACCTGAAGGAAGTCTTCGACCACGACCCGCGCAAGCCCAGGCGCATCCGCGGCTACCGTGGCGGCTACCTCCCCACCGAGCGGCGCGAGGTCGAACGCGAGATGCGCGCCGGGCGGATCGACGGCATCGTGAGCACCTCGGCACTGGAACTCGGCGTCGACATCGGCAGCCTCGACGTGGTGGTGCTCAACGGCTATCCCGGCAGCATCTCCGCCACGTGGCAGCGCTTCGGCCGCGCCGGGCGGCGCCAGCAACCGTCGGTGGGCGTGCTGGTGGCCGGCTCCGACGCGCTCGACCAGTACGTGGTGCGCCATCCCGAGTTCTTCGCCGACGCCAACCCCGAGCACGCGCGCATCGAGGCCGACCAGCCGCTGATCCTGCTCGACCACATCCGCTGCGCGGCGTTCGAACTGCCGTTCCATGATGGCGACGGCTTCGGTCCGGTCGATCCCGCGGCATGGCTCCAAGTGCTGGCCGAAAGCGGCGTGCTGCACCGCGAAGGCGCGCGCTGGGAGTGGATCGCCGACAGCTACCCGGCGCAGGCGGTCAACCTGCGCTCGGTGGCCGACGGCAACTTCGTGGTCGTCGACCGCACCGACGGCCGCCAGGTGATCGTGGCCGAGGTGGACTATTCCGCCGCCGCGCTCACTCTCTACGAGGGCGCGATCCACATGATCCAGTCGGAGCCGTTCCAGGTGGAGAAGCTCGACTGGGAGGGCCGCAAGGCCTTCGTCACCCGCACCCGCGTCGACTACTACACCGACGCCATCGACTACACCAAGCTGAAGGTGCTCGACGACGCCGAACAGGCCGCGGCCGGGCAGGGCTCGGCGCACCTGGGCGAGGTGCACGTGGTGCGGCGCGTGTCCGGCTACAAGAAGATCCGCTTCCACACCCACGAGAACATCGGCTACGGCCCGGTGAACCTGCCCGACCAGGAGCTGCACACCAGCGCGGTGTGGTGGCAGCTGCCGCAGGCGACGCTGGAGGAGGCGTTTGCCATGCGCCACGAGGCGCTGGATGGCTTCCTCGGCGCGGCCTACGCGCTGCACCTGGTCGCGCAGGTGGCGGTGATGGCCGAGAGCCGCGACCTGCTGAAGTCGGTGGGCAGCGGCGACGGCGCCTGGTTCGCCACTGCCGACAACCGCGGCCGCGGCCAGCTGCGCAGCGGCGACGGCACGCCCGACATGGCGGTCGAACTGCTCGGACGCTTCACGCCCACCATCTATCTGTACGACAACTACCCCGGCGGCGTGGGCCTGTCGTCGCCGCTGTTCGAGCGCCATGCCGCACTGCTGGCGCAGGCGCGCGCGCTGGTGGCGGGCTGCGACTGCGGTGCGGGGTGCCCGGCCTGCGTGGGCCCGATCCTTGCCGCCGACGAGACCGCGAGCCTCGCGCCGCGCGCGCTGGCCCTGCGCGTGCTGGACCTGCTCGCGGAAGCACCATGAGCGCGCTGGCGGCGAAGCTCGCGCGGCTGCGCGCGGAGGCGGGTGGAGAGCAGCCAGGGCCGGTTGCGGTTCGCGCGGCGGGCGTCGTTGTGCGCGCGTCGGAACCCGGTGTACGCACGTACGCATCAGCGCTGCCGGCCGCGGATTCCCGCCAGGCCACCATCAACCAGCTGCGCACCCTGCTGAAGATCCGCACGCCCGCGCCGCTGATGCAGGCGCGCGCGGCGGATCGCACGCTGCCCGGCGACGAGATCGCCCCCGGCCTGCGCTTCCTCGAACAGTGGACGCCGTGGCCTGCTGGCGAAGACGTGCTGCCGCTGCACGGCATCGGCCAGGACGCGATCGCACGCGGGCACCTGCTCGCGTTCGACACCGAGACCACCGGCCTGGCCGGCGGCACCGGCACGCGTGCGTTCATGATCGGCGCCGCGGATTGGCGCGACGGCGGGCTGCGCATGCGCCAGTTGTGCATCACCACGCTCGGCGCGGAAGCGGCGATGCTGCGCACGTTCGCCGGGTGGCTGGCGCCGGAGACGGTGCTGGTCAGCTACAACGGCAAGAGCTACGACCGTCCGCTGCTGTCGACGCGGTACCGCCTCGCGCGGCTTGCCGATCCCGTCTTCGGGCGCGGCCACGTCGATCTGCTGCATCCGGTGCGCCGCCGTTACCGCGGTGTCTGGGCGAACTGCAGGCTCGCCACCATCGAACGCGAGCTGCTGGGCGTGGTGCGCGAGGACGATTTGCCAGGCTCGGAAGCGCCGGCCGCGTGGCTGTCGTACCTGCGCGGCGGCAGTGCCGCCAACCTGCGCCGCGTCGGCCAGCACAATGCGCAGGACCTGCGCAGCCTCTGCAGCCTGCTGGAGGCGATGGCCGACGCTGCGCCCGCGGTCAGCGCGCACGTCGGGTCCTGAAGGGCGCGGCCGCCTTCACAGGCAGGCCGCACCCCGTGCCGCAGTCGCGTCAGCTGGCGCGGTCCGGGCGGTTGACGCCCGTCGTGCCCGCCCCGGCGGCCGGTGTGGCACCGGTGCCTGTCCCCGTCGTGGCCCCGCCCGGCGTGGTGGCGCCGGGGGTGGTTCCGTAACCGTGGCCCGATGCACCGCCGGGCGTGCTGCCCGCGCTGCCGGTTGCGCTGGCGCCAGACGCCGATGCGCCACCGTAGCCTGCCGAAGACATGCCTGCGCCGGAACTGCTGCCGCTGCTGCCGTACGACGGCGAGCCACCGATCGGATCCACGCCGGCCACCCGGATCGAGTTCTCGATGTCGCGCACGCCGCTGACGGATTCGGCGATGTCCTCGGCGCGGTGCTTCATGGCGCGATTGGGCACGGTGCCCGACAGGCGCACGGTGCCGCTGCCGACGTGCACGTTGATGTCGGCGGCGTCGATGGCGTCGCTGTCGCACAGGCCCTCGCAGACGTCCTCGCGGATGCGCTCGTCGCTGCGGGTGTAGCCGCGCGGCCCGATGCCGCGGTAGCCGCTGCGCCGGCCCGCGCCGCTCGACGTGGTGGATGTGGTCGACGCGTGTTCATCGCGGCCGTAGGTGCGCTCTTCGTCGTCCGCCGGGCCGCCGGGCGTGGTGCGGCGGCTGTAGTAGCCGGCCGGGCGCTCGGCTTCCTGCTTGCGGTTGTCGAACCAGTCGCGGGTGACGCCCACGAAACGCGCGCCAAGCTGCGCCGCCTCGCGGGCGACGGCCTTGAATTCATTCTTCGCCTTGCTGTTGGCAGTCATGTGCTGGAGTCTCCGGGGGTGGTTGGGGGCGGCTACGCACGCTGGCGCGCCGACCTGCGGAGTTTCCGCGCAGCTGTGTTCAAGCAGCGTCATGCCGGCGGCGCGCGGGGGCGTTTGTTCATACGCCGCTGTCACTTTCGCGGTGCTAAACCGCGTGCTTGCCGCATCCCCCCGTGAACAAAGGAGCACTCCGTGACCGACACCCACAAGCTGGAAGAGAAGTTCTGGAAGGCCCTGGAGAGCGACCGCACGGTCATGCTCGGGCTGGACGGCATGGAAGACGGCCACGCCCGTCCCATGACCGCGCAGGCGGAGGACCGCCGCGCGCCGTTGTGGTTCTTCACCTCCAACGACAACGCGCTGGTCCGGCAGCTCGGCGACGGTGGCGGACGCGCGATCGCGGGCTTCGCCTCCAAGGGCCATGACCTGTTCGCCAGCATCCGCGGCACGCTGCACGTCGACACCGACCGCGCTGTGGTCGATCGCCTCTGGAACCCGTTCGTCGCCGCCTGGTTCGAGGGCAAGGACGACCCCAGGCTGCGCCTGCTGCGGCTTGATGCCGAAGACGCCGAAGTGTGGATCGATGCCTCCAGCATGCTGGCCGGCGTGAAGATGATGATCGGCATCGACCCCAAGAAGGACTACAAGGACAAGGTCGGCGAGATCGACCTGCGCTGAGTCCACGCGAAGATGCCGCGCGGCGACCTGGTGGTCTCCACGCCGGAGGGGCTGTATTGCCCCGCCGGTGGTTTCCATATCGATCCGTCGCGCCCGGTGCCGTGCGCGGTGATCACCCACGGCCATGGCGACCACGCGCGCAGCGGAATGGGCCTCTACCACGTGGCCGCGGAAGGCCTGCCGATCCTGCGCTGGCGGCTGGGTGAGCAGGACTACCGCGTGCACGCGCTGGGCGAGCGCGTGCGCATCGGCAACGCGCTGGTGTCGTTCCATCCCGCCGGCCACGTGCTCGGTTCGACCCAGGTACGCATCGAAGTGGATGGCGAGACCTGGGTGGCGTCGGGCGACTACAAGCGCGATCACGACCCGACCTGCCTGCCGTTCGAAGTCGTGCCCTGCGACGTGTTCATCACCGAGGCGACGTTCGGGCTGCCGATCTACCGCTGGACGCCGGCGGCAGATGTGGCCGCCGACATCGTCGCGTGGCGCGAGGAATGCGCGGCCAACGGCGAGGCGGCGATCCTGTACTGCTACGCGCTCGGCAAGGCGCAGCGCGTGCTGGGTGAACTCGCCGCGCACACCGATCGCCCGGCCTTCGTGCACGGCGCGATCGATGCCGGCGTGCAGGTCTACCGCGAAGCCGGCGTGGCGATGCTCGACACCCGGCGCGTGGCAGACGAGGCGCGCGGCACGGCATTCGCCGGAGAGCTGGTGCTGGCGCCGCCGTCGGCCGCCGGCAGCCCGTGGATCCGCCGCTTCAAGCGCGCACAGCAGGGCTTCGCGTCGGGCTGGATGCGCATCCGCGGCAACCGCCGGCGCCGCAACTACGACCGCGGCTTCGTGGTATCCGACCATGCCGACTGGCCGGCGCTGCTGCGCACCGCGCACGAGACCGGTGCGCGGCGGGTGATCGCCACCCACGGCGACACCGACGCGCTGGTGCGCGTGCTCAACGACCGCGGCATCGACACCGGCGTGTTCGCCACGGGCTACGGCGAGGACGACTGATGCGCCGCTTCGCCGCGCTCTACGAGCGGCTCGACCGCAGCACCGGCACCGGCGACAAGCGCCGCGCACTGGTGGACTACTTCCGTGACGCACCGCCGCGTGACGCCGCATGGGCGATCTGGCTGCTGGCCGGCGGCAAGATCGGCGGCGCGCGCGCGAAGATCGCCGGCACCGGCGAATTGCGTGCGTGGATCGGCGCAGAGAGCGGGACGCCCGACTGGCTGGTCGAGGACTGCCATCACCAGGTCGGCGACCTGGCGGAAACGCTGGCCCTGCTGTTGGACGATCCGCCGGCGGGCGCGCAGGGCGGCGACATCGCCCTGGCGGACTGGATCGAGCAGCGCCTGGCGCCGATCGCCAACGACACGCCGGAGGCGCGGCGCGCGCTCGTGGTGGAGGCGTGGCGCAGCCTGTGCTTCCGCGAGCGCCTGGTGTTCAACAAGCTGCTCACCGGTGCGCTGCGCGTGGGCGTGTCGCAGGGCCTGGTGCAGCAGGCGCTGGCGGAGTTTTCCGGCGTCGACATTGCGCTCATCGCGCAGCGCATGCTCGGGCGCTGGGCGCCGTCGGCGGCGTTCCTCGAAGGCCTGCTGTCCCCTGAGGTTCAACCCGGCGACGCCGCGCTGCCGTATCCGTTCTTCCTCGCCTCGCCGCTGGAGGCCGAGGCCGAGAGCCTGGGCAGCATCGACGACTGGCTGCTGGAGTGGAAGTGGGACGGCATCCGCCTGCAGCTGATCCGCCGCGCCAGCGGGATCGCGCTGTGGTCGCGCGGCGAGGAGCGCATGGACGGGCGCTTCCCCGAGATCGAAGCCGCCGCCGCCGCGCTCGGCCGCGACTGCGTGATCGACGGCGAGCTGCTCGCCTGGCAGCCCGGTGGTGCCGAGCCGATGCCGTTCAGTGCGTTGCAGACCCGCATCCAGCGGCTCAAGCCGGGGCCGAAGTCGCTGGCCGCGGCGCCCGCGCGGGTGCTGGCGTACGACCTGCTGGAACTGGATGGCGAAGACCTGCGTGCGCGGCCACTGGTGGAGCGCCGCGCGCTTCTGGTCGACGTGCTCGCCGATGCCGATCCCGACAGGCTCGCGCTGTCGCTGCAGGTGCCCGCCGATGACTGGACGCACGCGGCCAGGCTGCGGGAGGAAGCGCGCGAACGCGGGGTCGAGGGCCTGATGCTCAAGCGCGCCGATTCGCCCTACCGCCATGGCCGCAAGCGCGGCGACTGGTGGAAGTGGAAGATCGATCCGCTGAGCATCGACGCGGTGCTGATCTACGCCCAGTCCGGCCATGGCCGGCGCAGCACGCTGTTCACCGATTACACCTTCGGCCTGTGGGACGGCGATGCCCTGGTGCCGGTGGCCAAGGCGTACTCGGGCCTGGACGACGCCGAGATCCTGCGCCTCGATCGGTGGATCCGCGCGCACACGCTGGAGCGCTTCGGGCCGGTGCGTTCGGTGCAGGCGCTGCATGTGTTCGAGCTGGGCTTCGAGGGCGTGAACCGCTCGGCGCGGCACAAGTCGGGCATTGCGGTGCGCTTCCCGCGCATCCTGCGCTGGCGCGAGGACAAGCTGGCGCGCGAGGCGGACACGCTGGACAGCCTGCGGGCGCTGGCGCGATGAGTCCGGAGGCGCAGGCGCAGGCGCCGTCAGCGATGCAGGCGAAACGGCCGGCACGCGGACGCGCCGATGCGCCGCTGACTGCGTGGTTCACCGCGCAGGGCTGGCGGCCGGCGCCGTTCCAGCGCGAAGCCTGGCGGCGCTACCTCGCCGGCGAATCGGGGCTGCTGGTCACGCCCACCGGCAGTGGCAAGACGCTTGCCGCGCTCGGCGGGCCGCTGCTCGAAGCCCTGCGCCTCGGCGACACGCCCGCGCCCAAGCGTGCGCGCCCCGGCGTGCCAGCCGCGCCGCGCCTGCGCGTGCTGTGGATCACCCCGCTGCGTGCGCTGGCGGTCGACACGGTGCGCGCCGTGCGCGAGCCGATCGCCGCACTCGGCGTGCCGTGGACGGTGGCCATGCGCACCGGCGACGCCAGTGCGCGCGACAGACGCCTGGCACGCCAGGGCCTCGCCGACGTGCTGGTCACCACGCCGGAGTCGTTCGCGCTCGCCCTGTCGTATCCCGATGCCGGCGAGCTGCTCGCGGGCGTGCGCGCGGTGGTGGTGGACGAGTGGCACGAGCTGCTCGGCAACAAGCGCGGCGTGCTGCTGCAGCTGTGCCTGGCGCGGCTGCGAGCGCTGGCGCCCACGGCGCGCATCTGGGGGCTGTCGGCCACGCTCGGCAACCTCGGCGAAGCCCGCGACGTGCTGCTGCCGCACCTGCCGGATGCCGCCATCCTCGCCGCACCCAGACCGCGCAGGATGACGCTGGAGACCCTGCTGCCGGGCGAGGGCGAGCGCTTCCCCTGGGCCGGGCATCTCGGCCTGTCGCAGCTGCAGCGGGTGGCCGCGGTGCTGCAGCGCGTACGCAGCAGCCTGCTGTTCACCAACACGCGCTCGCAAGCCGAGCTCTGGCACCGCGCGCTGCAGGCGGTATGGCTGGACGACCCGGCGACCCTGGCGCTGCACCACGGCTCGCTCGACGCCTCGCTGCGCGCCGCCGCCGAGGCCGGCCTGCGCGACGGCAGTGTGCGCTGCGTGGTCGCCACCTCCAGCCTCGACCTTGGCGTCGACTTCCCGGCCGTCGACCAGGTGCTGCAGGTCGGCAGCCCGAAGGGCATGGCGCGCCTGCTGCAGCGTGGCGGCCGCGCGCGCCACCGGCCGGGCGAGGCCGGGCATGTGGTGTGCGTGCCCACGCACGCGCTGGAACTGGCCGAATACGCCGCGGCGCGCGCTGCGCTCGCCGGTGGCCGCATCGAAGCGCGCCCGCCGCCGCGGCTGTCGCTCGACGTGCTGGCGCAGCACTGCGTCACCTTGGCGCTCGGCGGCGGCTTCGCTGCCGACGCGCTGCTGGCCGAGGTGCGCGGCACGCACGCGTTCGCCGACCTGCCGGATGCGGCCTGGCAGGCCGTGCTCGACTTCATCGTCCGCGGTGGTGGTGCGCTCGAGCACTATCCCGACTACCGCCGCGTGCTGCGTGACGACGACGGCGCCTATCGTGTGCACGACCGCCGCGTCGCGTTCCGCCACCGGCTGTCCATCGGCACCATCACCAGCGACGGCAGCGTGCAGGTGCGTTACATGAAGGGCGGGCACCTCGGCGTGGTGGAGGAAGCGTTCGTGTCGCGGCTGCGGCCGCGCGACCGCTTCCAGTTCGCCGGCCGCACGCTTGAGCTGGTGCAGCTGAAGGACATGACCGCCTACGTGCGCGTGGCCACCCGCAACGACGGCATGGTGCCGCGCTGGCAGGGCGGGCGCATGCCACTGTCGAGTGAACTCGCCGCCGAGGTGGAGGCGATCCTGGCGCAGCCACCGGCGAGCCCGGAGATGCGCGCGCTGTCGCCGCTGCTCGCGCTGCAGACACAGCTCTCGGCGCTGCCCACGCCCGGCACGCTGCTGGTGGAAGCGTTGAAGACGCGCCAGGGCTGGCACCTGTTCGTGTTTCCGTTCGCCGGCCGTGCCGTGCACGAGGGCCTGGCGCCGCTGCTGGCGCTGCGCTGGGCGCGCGAGGTGCCGAACACGTTCGCCTGGGCGATGAACGATTACGGCCTGGTGCTGAGCGCGCAGGTCGAAGCCTGGCCGGATCCGGCGCTGCTCGCGCGCATGCTGTCGCCCGACGGCCTGCTCGAAGACCTGCACGCCAGCCTCAACATCGCCGAGCTCGCGCGCCGCCAGTTCCGCGACATCGCCCGCGTCGCCGGCCTGCTGCCGCCGTCGCTGCCCGGCCGCGCCATCCGCTCGCTGCGCCAGCTGCAGGCCTCCAGCGGCCTGCTGTTCGACGTGCTGCGCCGCCACGACCCCGGGCACATGCTGCTCGCCCAGGCCGAACGCGAAGTGCTCGAGGCGCAGCTCGACGTGCGCCGCCTGGGCGACACCCTGCGCCGCTGCCGCGACCGCACGCTCGACCTGCACACGCCGCGCAGCCTCACGCCGCTGGCGTTCCCGCTGTGGGCCGAATCCATGCGCGGCCAGCTCAGCAGCGAAGACTGGCGCACGCGCGTGCAGCGCGCCGCGGCCCAGCTCGAGAAGCGCCATGCCCGACGTGCTTGAGCTCGTCATCGCCGGCGAGCCGATGCGCCTGTACGCCGACCGCGCGCTGTACTGGCCGGCGCGCGGCCGGCTGCTGATCGCCGACCTGCACCTCGGCAAGGGCGACACCCTGCGCGCGGCCGGCATCGCCGTGCCCAGCGGCGGCACCGCGCACGACCTCGCGCGCCTCGACGCGCTGCTGCGTCGGTCGGGTGCCCGCGAGCTGTGGGTCCTCGGCGACTTCCTCCACGGACGCCACCAGCCGCAGGTCGACGCCGCCTGGCGCGCGTTGCTTGCGGCCCACGCCGGCTGCGTGGCCGCGGTGGTGGCCGGCAACCACGACCGCTTGCTGCTGCCCGATGCCGTGGGCGTGGTGCGCCTGCCCGACGACGTGCGCGATGGCCCGTTCCGCTTCCGCCATCACCCGCTGGACATCCCCGATGCCAGGGCAGGGCATGTGCTCTGCGGGCACCTGCATCCGGTGGCACGCCTGCCCGGATTGCCGGGGCGCCATCCCGCGCTCGCGCTCGACGCGCACGAGTCGGTCCTGCCGGCGTTCTCCGCGTTCACCGGCGGCCAGCGCCTCGCCGACACGCTCCACTGGGTGGCTTGCGCGGATGGCGTGCTGGTCGTGAATAGGCCTTGACCCGCGCTCCACCACGCATCGGCTAGCGTCACGGGACCGCACCGGAGACCGCCCGCCATGACCGAACGCACGCGAAGCCCCTGGACCGGCCTCCTTGGCTGGGCCGCGACCACCTTCGCCGCTGCCGCCATCGGCGCGGCGGCCTCGATGCGCTCCGACGATTTCTACCGCCAGCTGGAAACGCCCTCCTGGGCGCCGCCCGGCTCGGTGTTCGGCCCGGTGTGGACGCTGCTGTACATCCTGATGGCGCTCGCCGCGTGGATGGTCTGGCGCCGTGCCGGCTGGGAGGGCGCGCGGCTCGCGCTCGCGCTGTACCTGCTGCAGCTGGTGCTCAACGCACTGTGGACATGGTGCTTCTTCGCCTGGCGCATGGGTGGCCTGGCCTTCGCCGACATCGTGCTGCTGTGGCTGGTGATCGCCGCCACCACGTGGCTGTTCTGGCGGGTGCGGCCGCTGGCCGGCATGTTGATGCTGCCGTACCTCGCATGGGTCACGTTTGCCGCGTTCCTCAACCACGCGTCGTGGCGCATGAACCCGCAGCTGCTGGGCTGATGCGATGCGCCACGGCAACCCCACCGTGGCGCGACGTTTCCGGTCCGGCCTCAGGCGTCGCGCGGCAACACCGTCAGCACGCGCGCGATGAACTCGTGGAACTCCCTGAGGTAGCCGCGCAGGAAATCCGCCGTGGAGCTGTCGGCGATTTCACCGGCGTCGTTGATCATCCCGTCCTTGAACTGGATGTAGGCCTCCGGCGAGTTCATCTGCGGCGAGTTCAGGAAGCCGAGGATGCTGCGCAGGTGCTGCTGGCCCACCGCGGTGCCGATGGCACCGGGCGAGGTGCCGATCACGCCGGACGGAATGTTGGCAAAGGAGTTGGTGCCCCACGGGCGGCTGGCCCAGTCGATGGCATTCTTCAGCCCGCCGGGGATCGATCGGTTGTATTCCGGGGTGATGATCAGGATGGCGTCGGAACCCTTGATCGCCTGCTTGAACGCCTTGCCGGCCTCGGGATAGTCGGCGTCGTAGTCGTAGCTGTAGATCGGCAGGTCCCGGTACGAAATCTCCTTGAACGCGAGCTGCTCCGGCGCAAGCTTGAACAGCGCATTGGCCAGCTTGCGGTTGATCGAGTCCTTGGCGATGCTGCCGATCAGGTACCCGACGTTGTAGGTCTTCATCATCTGCTCCTGCTGCTGGGAACGGGTGGCCGCCCTGCGCGGCGTGTCATTTGCGCGTCACCTTGAAGATCGTCCCGTTGGCGTCATCGCTGACCAGCAGCGCGCCGTCCCGGGTCACGGTCACGCCGGCCGGGCGGCCCCAGACGCTTCCGTTGGCGACCACGAACCCGGTCATGAAATCCTCGTAGACGCCGGTCGGCTGACCGCCCTGCATGCGCACGCGGACCACCTTGTAGCCGGTCATCTGCGGCCGGCTGTGCGAGCCGTGCAATGCGACGAACGCGTCGCCGCGGTACCCGGCCGGGAAGGCGTCATGGTTGTAGAACACCGCGCTCAGCGCCGACGAGTGCGCCTGGAACAACACCTCCGGCATGCGCACGTGGTCCTTGAGGTCGGGGCGCTTTCCGGCAAGCGCCGGATCTTCGCGGCCGCCGAGGTGGTACCAGGGCCAGCCGTAGAACGCGCCATCCTCGATGCGCGCCATGAAGTCCGGCGTGACATAGGGGCCGAGGTGGTCGCGTTCGTTGACGATGCACCACAGGTTGCCGGTGGCCGGTTGCATCGCCAGGCCCGAACAGTTGCGCAGGCCGGTGGCGTAATTGCGGATGTTCTTGCCATCGAGGTCGAACACGCGCACCACGGCGCGATCCTTTTCCTCGCCCCACGCGGCGCCACGGCCATCGGTCGCCTCGTGCGCCTGGATCTGCGCGGGCGTCATGTCGGGCATGCCCGCCACGCCGAGGTTGGACGCCGAACCGACCGATACGAACATGTGCTTTCCGTCGCGCGACAGCGCGAGGTCGCGCGTCCAGTGGCGCTTGGTCGGAATGTCCGCGATCAGGGTTTCGGCCGGCCCTGAAGCCTTGGTGTCGCCGCTGCCATACGGATAGCGGACCACCTTGTCCGCTGCTGCGACATAGACGTACTGCGGATCCACCGCGGGCACGAAGGCGATGCCGTAGGGCCGGTCGAGGTTTTCGGCGAACACCGTTGGCGTGGCGGGTGTACCACCCGCGGCGGCACGCGCGGGGAACACCAGCACGCGGCCGGTGCCGCTTTCCGACAGGAAGATGTCGCCATTCGGTGCGGTGCGCAGCGTCCGCGGCTGCTTGAATCCCGTGGCGAACACCGTGGCGGCGAAGCCGTCCGGCACGTCGGGCAGGGCGCCCGCCACCGGAGCGACCACCTTCACATTGCCGGCGATCGACTTCTCGGGGTCGTTGCCGGTCTCCGGCGCCGGGACGTCGGCGGGCCTGATATGCAGGGGGTGGCCCGGCGCGTCCGACGACCAGTCAGCCAGGACCGCGGACCCCGTGCGGACATCCCCGGTCTGGCTGCATGCGACGAGGGCCAGTGCGGCCAGTGGGACGTGGATGTACCGCGGGACATGCGTCGGGATCTTCATGGGGCGTTCCTGGGGTGGCCGGGCCGGGGGCGAATTCGGCCATCTTTCGCGCCGGAGCGTAAGCGGACGGTGATTGGCGATGGCCTGGGCTAAAATGGCGGTCCGCCTGCATGAGTGCGCAATGCCCAAACGCCTGAGACTGCCGCGTACCTATTGGGCCGACCGCTCGGTCCTGGCAGTGCTGATCGCAACGACCGCGTGGCTCTCGCTCACGCTGGCGCGTGGCCCCGGCGAACTCGCGGCGATCTGGGTGGGCAACGGCATCCTCACCGGCTGGCTGCTGTCCAGGCGCACGGAAACCTGGCCGGGTTACATCGCGGTCGCGTTCCTGGCCGAGTTTCCGGCACGGATGCTCGCCGGGGACCAGCCTGTGTACGCGCTCGCGATCGCGGCGCTCAATTTGATGGAGGTGCTGGCGGTGGCCGGCTTCGTCCGCAGCCGCGTCCCCGACATCCGCGACCCGAAGAACTGGATGGCACTGGGCTGGATCGCCGCCGGAGCCACGCTGGTGGCCTGTGGCCTGACCGGGCTGATGGCGGCCGGCGTGGCCCAGGACATGCACGGCCAGCCCTTCCTGCGCTCGCTGGCCAACTGGTATGCCGCCCACGTCGTGGGCATGGTGATCGTGGCCACGACCACACTGGTGGCACAGCGCGAAGGGCTGGGATTGTTCATCGCGGAGAACCGGCGCTGGAGCCTCGCCGGCTCCATGGCCGTGCTGGTCGCGGTGGGAGTCGCGGTGTTCCTTGCACCGTATCCCGTGATGTTCCTGACGTATCCCGCGCTCCTGTTTGTCGCGGTCCGCCACCAGTTCGCCGGCGTGGCGCTGGGCGTGATCGCATTGGCGCTGATCGGTGCCGTGGCCACCACGCTCGGCCATGGCCCCTTGTGGCTGCAGCAGGATCTGGCGGGTGCCGGGAGGATCGCGCTGCTGCAGATCTTCCTTGCCGGCGGCTGCGTGATGACCATTCCCGTCTGCCTGGCGATGGCCGAACGCAAGCGCCTCATCGCAGGCCTGGGCGAGAGCGAACGGCGGTACCGCATGCTTGCCGATCATTCGCACGATGTGATCACGCGCATGCGGGCCGATGGCGAACGCCTGTATGTATCGCCGTCGGCCACCGAAATGTTCGGGTGGACACCCGCGGAGATGCTCGGGTCGCGCTGGGACATCCTGCATCCGGACGACCGCGAGAAACAGCGGCGGGCCATGGCCGAAGTACTCGCCACCGGGGAGCCGCGCACCGAGATCTACCGCGTGCGCCACAAGGACGGCCAGTACGTGTGGATCGAGGCGGTGTCGCGGTGCA
Source organism: Luteimonas sp. MC1825 (assembly GCF_014764385.1). NCBI lineage: Bacteria > Pseudomonadati > Pseudomonadota > Gammaproteobacteria > Lysobacterales > Lysobacteraceae > Luteimonas > Luteimonas sp. MC1825. The sequence goes on from NZ_CP061714.1 coordinate 820,621, forward strand.
TCCCGGCCAATGACGACGACGGCGGCGGCCAGGCGGACGTCATGCTCACCGCGCGCAACATCAACCGCCGCGTGGCGGCCGAGCAGGCGCTCGCGAAGAGCCGGCTCGAGCTGGAGCGGCTGTCGCGCGTCGACGTGCTCACCGATGTCGCCAACCGGCGCCAGTTCGAGGAACGCCTGGCGCTGGCGCTCAAGCGTCTGCAGCGCCACGGCACGCCGATCGCGCTGATGTACCTGGACATCGATCACTTCAAGCACGTCAACGACCGCCACGGCCACGCCGCCGGCGACGCGGTGCTGCAGGCGTTCGCCAGGCGCCTGTGCGACAGCGTGCGCGAGACCGACCTGGTCGCGCGCCTGGGCGGCGACGAGTTCACGATCCTGATCGAGGACGCCACGCCCGTGTCGGCCGAGACCGTCGCGCGCAAGGTGGTGGAAGCCACCGCGAAAGAGATCGATGCCGGCGGCACTCCGCTCAGCGTCACCACCAGCATCGGCATCGCGTACGCCGCGCGGGCTGTTGATGCCGCGACCTTGATGGAACAGGCGGACGCGGCGCTGTACGCGGCGAAGACGGCGGGGCGCAACGGGTATCACATGGCGGTGCAGGCCTGAGTACCGAATCAAGGCCGCATCTTCACAATCCATGTACGTGAGCCAACGTCAGACTGGGTGCGATTCCCCCACGAAGGAGCATTGAAATGTTTCCGACCAAACAACATCTGGTAATGGCGCGCACGCTCGGCCTGGCGATCGTCGTCACCGTGGGCCTTTCCGCCTGCGCCACCTACGATGACGAGTTTGCAGGGATCAACTCACGCCTCGATCAGCTTGACACGAGGGTGCAGAGCGCGGCGCAGAGCGCCGAATCCGCCAATCAGTCCGCACAGCAGGCCAACCAGCGGTTGGATCAAATGGAAAGCCGCGTCCAGCAGCTTGAAGCGGCGCCGCGCCGCGCGCCGCGCGGTTAGTCTTTTGCAAGGATCGCGACGAGCGGCCTGAGCCGTGACCTGGTGGCCTTTGCTGGCCACCGGTCTCCTTGTCTTCATTCAGTCTTCGTTCCGAGGAACATTCCCATCCCTACGTGCACACACCCTGCGGCTCGGGCCGTGATTGGTGCGCTGGCGCTTGTGCTGGCGTTCGCGAGCTTCGACGTGGCCAGCGCCGAGGATGCCGCCGTGCAACCGGTCGCCCCGGTCGACCAGCTTCCACCAGGCCAGGATGTGTCCGCCACGGTGATCGAGTTCGCGGGCTGGGTGGTCGCAGCCAAGGACAGCCAGGGCTATCCGTTCGCGGTTATCGACAAGGCCGCCGCACAGGTCCTCGTGTTCGGTGGCGACGGCCGGCTTCGCGGCGCGGCACCCGGGCTGTTTGGCTCGGCGGTCGGCGACCATACGGCCCCCGGCATCGCCGGTCTCGCGCTTCGCGAGATCCCGGGCCGCGATCGCACGACGCCTGCTGGTCGCTTCGTGGGCGGTTACGGTCCGTCAATCGACGCTGGGCGCGTGCTGTGGGTGGACTACGATTCCGCCGTCTCCATCCACCCGACCGCGACCGGCGTCCCGGCCGAGCGGCGCCCCGAACGCCTTGCATCGCCTTCGCCGGACGACAACCGCGTCACGCATGGCTGCATCAACGTCTCGCCCGGGTTCTACGAGCAGATCATCCGTCCGACGTTCGAGGGGGGCGGGGTGTTCTACATCCTGCCGGATGCGGCGCCGATGGCGGAGACCTTCCCCGAGTTCGCGCAAAGTCGCGCGACTGCGCAAGGCGACGATTGAGGACGCGCAGGGCCCGCCCGCCAGTGGAGGGCCCTTCTGGCCGCAAGCAGCCATGTCGTCATTGACGCATCGGCAGCCGACGAAGGAACCACTCATCCATGGACCTGAAAAGTGGCTACCCCTGGTGGGCAGTCAAGAACGGCCTGATGCATGCATTCCCGCCGCTGCAGGCGGACCATCGCTGCGATGTGGCCGTGATCGGCGGCGGCATCACCGGGGCGCTGATCGCCGACGAGCTGGCCGAGCACGGGGATGACGTGGCGGTGTTCGAACAGCGTGACGTGGGTTGGGGCAGCAGCGCCGCCAGCACGGCGCTGCTGCAGTACGAGATCGACACGCACATGGTCGACCTGGCCAAGCGCCATGGCGAGGACAATGCGGTGCTCGCCTACCGCGCCTGTGCCGAAGCCATTCCGATGCTGCAGGCCAAGGCGGCGGACGTGCGCGATGTGGACTTCGCCCGCGCCGAGAGCCTGTATTACGCCAGCCGACGGCGCGACGTGCGCGCGCTGCGCGAGGAGTTCGCGCTGCGCCGGCGCCACGGCTTTGACGTGGCGTGGCTGGAGGCGGATGCGGTGCACGAGCAGTTCGGCTTCGACGCGCCGGCGGCCATCCTCAGCCGGCTGGCCGCGCGCGTGGACCCCTACCGCATGGCCTACCGCCTGTTCGCGCGGCTGCACAAGCGCGGCGCCGCGGTGTTCGACCGCACGACCATCGACACCATCCAGACGCGTTCGCGCGATGTGCTCCTCACCACCGCCGACGGCCATGCGGTGCGCGCCGGGCACGTCGTGGTCGCCGCGGGCTACGCCAGCCAGAAGTGGTTGCGCAAGCGCGTCGCCGCCGACCGCAGCAGCTACGCGCTGATCACCGACCCGATCGACAAGGACGCACTGGGGCCGCTGGTCGGCACCATGGTCTGGGAGACAGCGCGCCCCTATCTGTACATGCGCAGCACCGGTGACGGCCGCCTGCTGGTCGGCGGCGAGGACGACAACGTCGACGTGCCGGCGCGGCGCGATGCACGCGTGGAGAAGAAGGCGCGCAAGCTGCTGGAGAAGGCCGCGGCCCTGTTCCCGCACCTACCGCTGCGGCCGGCGTTCTCCTGGGCCGGCACCTTCGCGGAAACCCGCGACGGCCTGCCGTTCTTCGGCCCCCACCCGCAGCACGGCCCGCGCGTGCATTTCGCCATGGCCTACGGCGGCAACGGCATCACCTATTCGATGATCGGCGCCGGGCTGGTGCGGGCGCTGATCGAGCGGCGCAAGCATCCGTTGGCCGAGTTGTTCTCGTTCGGGCGTGGGGAGGGCTGAACGTCCAGCCCAAACTTCCGTCGGCTGCAGCCAGTCACGTGGCCGAACCTCTCCACCGAGCCCGTTTGGCCGGATGACACCCGTTCGGGCTGGGAAAAGTGCGAAATGGCGCGGAAAGTGCACTCGCGGCTGCTCGATGACCCTGCGCTCCAGGCAATCGTCCCCAGGGCGACGCTGGCGGATCTCGCGCTGCCCGCCTCCGCGATCGACCAGCTGCGGCAGATCGTGGCGCAGGCCAGGCACCGCACGCGTGTGGAAGACGAATCGGGATCCCGCGCACACATGAGCGCCGGGCTAGGCATCAGCGCGCTGTTCGCCGGCGAGAGCGGAACCGGCAAGACGATGGCGGCCGAAGTGATCGCCAGCGAGCTGGGCTTGCCTCTGTATCGCATCGACCTGTCGGCGGTGGTCAGCAAGTACATCGGCGAGACGGAGAAGAACCTCCAGCGCGTCTTCAACGCGGCCGAGGCAGGCGGGGCGATCCTGTTCTTCGACGAGGCGGATGCGCTGTTCGGCAAGCGCAGCGAAGTAAAGGACAGCCACGATCGCTACGCCAATATCGAAGTCAGCTACCTGCGGCGGGGCATCGAGGGACACCAGGGCATTGTCATCCTGGCGGTCAAGGCGCGGTCCGCGCTGGACGCGCCGTTCCTGCGCCGGCTTAGGTTCGTCGTCGACTTCCCGGTCCCTGGTGGCACCGAACGGCGCGGTCTGGCGCAAGGTGCTCCCTGAGACATGGGCACGTGCTTGCCTCGGCCCAGGCCGAGTTCCGCGTCGCCTGGAAGTGTGCGGGCCGCTGAGCCGGTTCGCGTCTGCGATTTCCCCACAAGTCGTTGATTCGGAAAAGGTCTCACCCCTTGAGACCGCCCGGCGCTGGAATCTTCCGACCGCCGGGCTTGCTTATGCCCGCCAAGGTAAATAGATTTTTACCCATGACCGACGACCTCACCCCCCGACAGCGCGACGTGCTCGGCTTCATCCAGGCCCATGCCGGGGCCGAGGGTGCACCGCCCACGCTGCAGCAGATCGCCGATGCCTTCGGCTTCCGCCAGGCCTGCGCGGCGCACAAGCACGTGCGTCGGCTGCAGGCCGCGGGCTACCTGGAGGTGCGGCCCAACGAGGCGCGCGGCATCCGCGTGGTCGCGGGCATGGCGCAGGCCGGCGGCGGCCGGGCGGGGCGTACGCGCCATGTGCCCGGCACGCGGCTGAAGCTGCGCGATGACCGCCTCGAGCTGCCGGTGCTCGGCCGCGTCGCCGCGGGTGCGCCGATCGGTGCCGATGCCGGGGTGGAGCGCCACGTGCTGCTTGACCGCACCCTGTTCACCAGCAAGCCCGATTACCTGTTGCGGGTGAAGGGCGATTCGATGCGCGACGACGGCATTTTCGACGGCGACCTGGTGGCGGTGCAGCGCGCGAGCGATGCGCGCAACGGGCAGGTGGTGGTGGCGCGCGTGGACGGCGAGATCACCATCAAGCGCCTGGAGCGCACGCGCACGCGGCTGCGGCTGCTGCCGCGCAATCCGGACTACGCGCCGATCGAGGTGCCGCCGGGCAGCGACTTCGCCATCGAGGGCCTGTACTGCGGGCTGGTGCGCACGGCATGAACGCGGTCGCGTCCATCGCGCCGCCGTCCATGGGCGTGCCGTCCATAGGCGTGCCGTCCATAGGCGTGCTGCCGGACATCGAGGCCATGCTCTCGGCGCAGACGCTGTGGCGCGCGGGGCGTGCGCCGGCGGTGGCCGCGGGCGGCGAGCCGAGCGGGCACGCCGCACTGGATGCATTGCTGCCGCAGGGCGGCTGGCCACGCGCGGCGCTCACCGAATTGCTGCTGCCGGCCGATGGCGTGGGCGAGATCGCGCTGCTGCTGCCCACGCTGGCGCGGCTGACGCAGGCCGGCGGCGTGGTGGCGCTGGTGGCGCCGCCGTACCTGCCGTACGCGCCGGCGTGGCAGGCGGCGGGAGTGGACCTGCGTCATCTGGAAATCATCCAAGCCGATGCGCGCGGCGCGCTGTGGGCGTTCGAGCAGTGCCTGCGCAGCGCGGCCTGCGCGGCGGTGCTGGGTTGGCCGCTGCAGGCGGATGCGCAGGCGCTGCGCCGGCTGCAGGTGGCGGCCGACAGCGGCGACTGCCTGGGCTTCGCGTTCCGCGATGCGAAACACGCGGCCAATCCGTCGCCGGCGGCGCTGCGGCTGGAGTTCGCTGCCGGCAGCGGCATGGCGCAGGGCGGCGCCTGGCACGTGCGCAAATGCCGCGGTGGCCAGCTGCCGTCGCGCGCGTTCGCGACCACGCACTGAGCCCGCCATGCTCTGGGCCTGCATCGCGCTGCCGCGGCTGGCGCTGGACGCCGTCCTCCGGCGCACAGCCGATCTCTCGCAACCGCTGGCGCTGGTCGGCGGGCCGGCGCAGCTGCGCAGCCTGCATGCGGTCAATGCCGCCGCCGCCGCCGCGGGGTTGAAGCCGGGCATGCGCCTCACCGCCGCGCACGCCTTGTGCAGCGAGGTGGCGCTGGTCGAACACGACGCCAGCGCCGATGCACGCTGGCAGCGGTTCCTGGCGGCGTGGGCGTATCGCCACAGCTCACTGGTCAGCACGCAATGGCCGGGCGCGATCGTGCTGGAGGCGCGCGCGAGCTTCCGGCTGTTCGGGCCGTGGCCGCGCTTCGAGGCGCGGCTGCGCGAGGAACTCGCGGGACTCGGCTTCAGCCACCGCATCGCGCTGGCGCCCACGCCGCGCGCGGCGCTGGCGTTCGCGTGGCTGCGCGATGGCTTCGCGGTGACGTCCCTCCCGGCGATGCACGAAGCGCTGGCGCAGGTGCCGGTGCGCCGCGCGGCGCTGCCGGGCACGGCCGGTGCGCGCCTGCACGCGATGGGCGTGCGCACGCTGGGCGCGCTGCGTGCGCTGCCGCGCGACGGCCTGCGGCGGCGCTTCGGCGTGGAGCTGCTCGAGCACCTCGACCGCCTGCATGGCGATGCCGACGATCCGCTGGAGTGCTACGCGCCGCCGGATCATTTCGACGCGCGCATCGAACTCGGCTTCGAGGTGGAAAGCCACCAGGCGCTGCTGTTCCCGCTGCGGCGGATGATCGCCGACCTCGCCACGTATCTCTCGGCGCGCGACGGCGGGGTGCAGCGCTTCACGTTGCGCCTCGAGCACGAGCGCAGCCATGCGCTGCCCTCGCACGCCGCCGACATGGAGCGCGTGCAGGCGCCGGCGCATACCGACGTGGCGGTGGGCCTGCTGGCCGCCGAGCGCGAGGCCACCCTGCTGTTCGAGCTCACCCGCAACCGCCTGGAGCAGGTGGCGCTGCCGGCGCCGGTGGTGGCGATGCGGCTGCTGGCGCGCGAGCTGCCGCCGTTCGTGCCGGCCGCGCGCGACCTGTTCGATACCCGCCCGGCGCAGGCGGTGCCGTGGCCGCAGCTGCGCGAGCGCCTGCGCGCACGCCTCGGCGACGAGGCCGTGCACCGCATCGCGCCCAGCGGTGATCCGCGCCCGGAGCGCGCATGGCGACGCGTGGCGGCCGCGGGCGATGACGCGGCCTGCCTGCAGCCGGCGCCGCCGCGCCCGGCGCGCCCGGCGTGGCTGTTGCCGCGCCCGCTGCCGCTGCGCGGCCGGGTGCGCATCGTGTCCGGACCGGAGCGCCTGGAAAGCGGCTGGTGGGATGGCGATGACGCGCGCCGCGACTATTACGTGCTGGAAACCGCGCAGGGCCAGCGCGCCTGGGCGTTCGCCGCGCCGGGCGAGCTCGGCAACTGGATGCTGCACGGCTGGTTCGCATGAACTGGGACGACGACCACGGCCTGCCGCCGGGCGTCGCGCCGGACACGCCCGGTGCGCGGCCACCGCGCAACGTGCGCATGCAGCAGCAGATGCAGCTGGCGCTGGGCCGCGCGGACGCGGGTCGCGGGCTGGTGGTCCCCGGCCTGGGCGCGGCCAACGACGCGTCGGCGGGCGTGGAGCCGCACGGCATCGACGCGCCCGCCTATGCCGAGCTGCACTGCCTGTCCGACTTCAGCTTCCTGCGTGGCGCGGCCAGCGCCGAGCAGCTGTTCGAACGTGCCGCGCTGTGCGGCTACGAGGCACTGGCGATCACCGACGAATGCTCGCTGGCCGGCATCGTGCGCGCCCGCGATGCCGCGCGCATCACCGGGGTGAAGCTGGTGGTCGGTGCCGAGTTCACCCTCGACGACGGCCTGCGCCTGGTGCTGCTGGTCGAGAACCGCGCCGGCTACGCGCAGCTGTGCCGGGTGATCACCACCGCGCGCCGTGCGGCGGGCAAGGGCGCCTACCAGCTGGGCCGCGACGACCTGGCGCGCGACGCCTTCGATGACGGTACGACCGGCCTGTTCGCCCTCTGGCTGCCGGGGCAGCCGGAAGAAGGCGCGTGGCTGCGCGACACGTTCGGCGAACGCGCCTTCCTCGCCGTGGAGCTGCACCGCGACCACGACGACGAGGCGCGCCTCGGCGCATTGCTGGCGCTGGCCGCGCAGGCCGGGCTCACGCCGCTCGCCGCCGGCGACGTGCACATGGCCACGCGCCGCCAGCGGGTGCTGCAGGACACCGTGACCGCGATCCGCCACGGCCTGGCGCTGGCCGACTGCGGCGCGCACCTGTTCCGCAACGGCGAGCGCCACCTGCGCAGCCGGCGCGCGCTGGGCAACATCCATCCGCATGCGCTTCTGACCGAAGCCGTGGCGCTGGCGCGGCGCTGCACGTTCTCGCTGGACGAGGTGCGCTACGACTATCCGGCGGAACTCGTGCCCGCCGGCGAAACGCCCGCCAGCCACCTGCGCAAGCTCACCGAGGCCGGCATGCAATGGCGCTGGCCGGATGGCGTGCCGCTCAAGGTGGCGCGGCAGATCGACGAGGAGCTGGCGCTGGTCGCGGAGCTGAAGTACGAGGCGTTCTTCCTCACCGTGGAGGACATCGTTCGCTTCGCGCGCGGCCGCGACATCCTCTGCCAGGGGCGCGGCTCGGCGGCGAACTCGGCGGTGTGCTTCGCGCTCGGCATCACCTCGGTCGATCCCGCGGAGAGCCGGCTGCTGATGGCGCGCTTCCTGTCGAAGGAGCGCAACGAGCCGCCCGACATCGACGTCGACTTCGAGCACGAGCGCCGCGAGGAGGTCATCCAGTACGTGTACGGCAAGTACGGGCGCAGCCGCGCCGCGCTGGCCGCCACGGTGATCCGCTACCGCGGCAGGAGCGCGGTGCGCGATGTCGCAAAGGCCTTCGGCCTGCCGCCCGACCAGGTGGCGCTGCTGGCCGGCTGCTTCGGCTGGGGCAACGGCGAGACGCCGATGGAGATGCGCTTGGCCGATGCCGGCTTCGACATCGACAACCCCCTCATCGCGCGCGTGCTGGCGGTGACCAACATGCTGCGCGGGCGGCCGCGGCACCTGTCGCAGCACGTCGGCGGCTTCGTGATTTCCGATGCGCCGCTGTGGCAGCTGGTGCCGGTGGAGAACGCGGCCATGGCCGACCGCACCATCATCCAGTGGGAGAAGGACGACCTGGAGTCGATGGGGCTCTTGAAGGTCGACTGCCTGGCGCTGGGCATGCTGACCTGCATCCGCAAGGCGCTGGGCCTGGTGCGCGCGCACCGCGGCCGCGACCTGGAGCTGGCCACCATCCCGAAGGAAGACAAGCCCACCTACGACATGGTGCAGCTGGCCGACACCGTGGGCGTGTTCCAGATCGAATCGCGCGCGCAGATGACCATGCTGCCGCGGCTGAAGCCGAAGACCTTCTACGACCTGGTGATCGAGGTGGCGATCGTGCGCCCGGGGCCGATCCAGGGCGGCATGGTGCATCCCTACCTGCGCCGCCGGCAGGGCCAGGAGGCGGTGACGTATCCGTCGCCGGGCATCGAGGAGATCCTCGGGCCCACGCTCGGCGTGCCGCTGTTCCAGGAGCAGGTGATGGAGCTGGTGATCCACGCCGGCTACAGCCCGGAAGAGGCCGACGGGCTGCGCCGCTCGATGGCCGCCTGGCGCCACGGCGGCGACATGGAGCCGCACCGCGTGCGCATCCGCAGGCTGATGGAGGACAAGAGCTATTCCTCGGAGTTCATCGACCAGATCTTCGAGCAGATCAAGGGCTTCGGCTCGTACGGATTCCCGCAGAGCCACGCCGCGTCGTTCGCCAAGCTGGTGTACGCCAGTTGCTGGCTCAAGCGCCACGAGCCGGCGGCGTTCGCCTGCGCGCTGCTCAACGCGCAGCCGATGGGTTTCTATTCGCCCAGCCAGATCGTGCAGGACGCGCGCCGCGGCAAGGGCGCGCGCGCAGGCGTGGACGTCCTGCCGGTGGACGTGGCGTGCAGCGCGTGGGATTGCACGTTGGAAGGCGAGGGCGTGGCGGGGCTGATGGCGGCCCCCGCGATCCGCCTCGGCCTGCGCCAGATCGCAGGTCTCTCCGAAGCCGTCGCCAGGGCGATCGTTGCAGCGCGCAGCCAGCGCCCGTTCCGCGACATCGCCGACCTCTGCCGCCGCGCCGCGCTCGATGAAAAGGCGCGCAGCGCGCTGGCCGAGGCCGGGGCGCTGGCGTCGCTGGCCGGGCATCGCCACGACGCGCGCTGGCAGGTGGCCGGCATCGAACGCCAGCGGCCGCTGCTGCCGGGCAGCCCCGACGAAGACGCGGTGCTGCTGCCGGCGCCCGGCGCCGGGGAGGACGTGCTGTCGGACTACCGCGCGCTGGGCCTGAGCCTGGGCGCGCACCCGCTGGCGCTGCTGCGCGACCGGCTTCGTGCGCGGCGGCTGCTGGCCTCGCGCGAGCTGCGCGGCCGCCGCCACGGCAGCGCGGTGCGGGTGGCCGGCATCGTCACCCAGCGCCAGAAGCCGCAGACCGCCAGCGGCACGATCTTCGTGACCCTCGAGGACGAGGACGGCATGGTCAACGTGATCGTGTGGCCGCGCGTGGCCGAGCGCGGGCGCAAGGCGCTGCTCGGCGCCACGCTGCTGGAGGTGCGCGGCCGCTGGGAGCGCGTGGACGGCGTGGAGCACCTGATCGCCGGCCACCTCCATGACCTGTCGGCGCTGCTTGGCGGCCTGCGTTCGGAGTCGCGGGATTTCCGCTGACCGGTTCACCTCGCGTTTGCTCCGCCGCCATGGGCAGCCACTAGACTGGATGGCCGCCCCACGCCCCCGCAGCCGCCTGCATGTCGCTCCCCTTCCGCGCGTCCGTCCTGTGCCTGCTGCTCGCGGCCTGCGGCGCGCCGTCGCAGGACATCGTTCCGGTGCAGCAGGCGATCGAGGTGGAGGCCGAAGCCAACGACGGCGAATTCATTTCCGCCCCGGTCGAGGTCGTGCCCAAGGCCTACGACGTGCGCAAGGGCACCGACTGGCCGCAGGTGGCGCTGGTGGACGGCACCGCCTCGATCAGCTGCGAGCTCGACTATGCCGGCGCCGGTGACGGCGACGCGCTCACCGACCTGTCGTTCTTCAAGGTGGTCGATACGCTCAAGCCCTGCCAGGAGCGCGGCCTGGTGCGCCTGCGCTACGACGGCAAGATCAACGCGGGTTTCCACGCGCTGGTGGAGCGCGTGGCGGTGATCGCCGACCGCATGGAGATCGGCAAGCGCGTGCTCGACATCGACTCCAGCGGCGGCCAGGTGGAAGACGCCATCAAGGCCGGCGACACCATCGGCGCCTCGGGCTGGACGGTCTGGGTGCGCGAGGGCGCGGCCTGCCACAGCGCCTGCGTGCTGATCCTCGGTGCCGGCGACGTGCGCATGATTTCGGGCCCGGTCGGCATCCACCGCATCATCCGCATGAGTTCCACCGCCACCACGCGCGCCGAGCTCAACGCCGAGCTGCAGGCGGTCTACGGCCGGGTCAAGGAATACCTGGAGCGCAACGGCGTGGCGGTGGCGGTGGCCGACCTGATGATGTCGGTGCCCAACCGCAACCTGCGCGTGCTGAGCGCGACCGAACTGCGCGAATACGGCCTGGACGGAACCAACCCGGCGCAGGACGACCTCGACCGGCTGAAGCTGATGCGCAAGTGCGGCGCTGATTTCGTGCGTCGCCGCGACAGCTTCCAGCGCGCCTTCGACCGCCAGTGCAAGGCCCCCGACACAGACATCGAAGAACTCAACAGCTGTGGCCTCGCGCTGCGCGACTCCTTCAGCTTCCCCGACGAGGCCTGTCCCGACGACAGCCCGATGAGCGAGTTCGACGCGGTGCGCAGCGCGTTCTACCAGCGCCGCGGCCAGGCCACCGATACCGGCGCCAGCGGCACGCACTGAGCGCCCCGGAACCCCGCGGCCCGCGGCCCGCCGCTCAGGCCAGGAAACCACCCGACTGCCGCTGCCACAGCTGCGCGTACAGGCCGCCGGCGGCGACCAGCTCGGCATGCGTGCCTTCCTCGACGATCCGCCCCTGGTCCATCACCACCAGCCGGTCCATGGCCGCGATTGTCGACAGGCGGTGGGCGATGGCGATGACGGTCTTGCCCTGCATCAGCCGGTAGAGATTGCCCTGGATGGCGGCCTCGACCTCCGAGTCCAGCGCAGAGGTGGCTTCGTCCAGCACCAGGATCGGCGCGTCCTTCAGCAGCACGCGTGCCACGGCGATGCGCTGGCGCTGGCCGCCCGACAGCTTGACGCCGCGCTCGCCGACCTGGGCGTCGTAGCCGTGGCGGCCCTCGGCATCGCCGAGCTGGAGGATGAAGTCGTGCGCCTCGGCCTGGCGCGCGGCCTCCACCATCTCGGCCTCGCTGGCGTCCGGCCGCCCGTAGAGGATGTTCTCGCGCACCGAGCGATGCAGCAGCGAGGTGTCCTGGGTGACCACGCCGATGCGCGCGCGCAGCGTGTCCTGCTGCACGCTGGCGATGTCGATGCCGTCGATGAGGATGCGGCCGCTCTCGACGTCGTGGAAGCGCAGCAGCAGGTTGGCCAGCGTCGACTTGCCGGCGCCGGAGCGGCCGACGATGCCGATCTTCTCGCCGGCGCGCACGTGCAGGTCGAGGCGGTCGATCACGCCGGCGCCCTTGCCGTAGTGGAAGCCAACGCCCTCGAAGCGGATGTCGCCGGCCACCGCGCCGAGCTCCGGCGCGCCGGGCGCGTCGTCGACCGTCGGTGGCAGCGAGATCGAGCTGATGCCGTCCTGCACGGTGCCGATGTTCTCGAACAGCGCCGACAGTTCCCACATGATCCATTGCGACATGCCCACCATGCGCAACGCCAGGGCGACGGCCACCGCGACCGCGCCGGCGCTGATGGCGTCCCCCAGCCACAGCCACACGCCGACGCCGGTCACCGACGCCAGCAGCAGCATGTTGAGCGTGTAGTTGGCCACGCTGACCCGCGTGCCCAGGCGCATCTGCCGGTACACGGTGCCGAGGAAGCCGTGCATCGCCTCGCGCGCATAGGCCTGCTCGCGCCGCGAGTGCGAGAACAGCTTGACCACCGCGATGTTGGTGTAACTGTCGACGATGCGGCCGGTCATGTCCGAGCGCGCATCGGCCTGCTCGCGCGAGACACGCTCCATGCGCGGCACGAAATACCGCATCAACAGGGCGTAGGCGATGATCCAGCCCGCGAACGGCAGCATCAGCCGCCAGTCGGACGCGGCGGCGGCCAGCATCGCGCCGGTGACGTACACCACGATGTACACGCCGACATCGAGCAGCTTGACCACCGTCTCGCGCACGGCAAGCGAGGTCTGCATCAGCTTGGTGGCGATGCGCCCGGCAAACTCGTCCTGGAAATAGCCCATCGACTGCCGCAGCAGGTAACGGTGCACGTTCCAGCGGATGCGCATCGGGAAATTGCCGAGCAGGGCCTGGTACTGCACCATCGAATCCAGCAGCACCAGCAGCGGCAGGCCCACCAGCACCAGCCCGGCCATCCACGCCAGCCTTGGACCTTCCACGGCCAGGAACGTGGCCGGCGTGTGCGCGCCCAGCCGGTCGACCAGCGCGCCCAGGTACACGTACAGCGCGAGCTCCGCGGCGGCGATGGCCGCGCCGAGCACGGCGAGCGCGATCAGCCACGGGCCGGCGCCGCGCGTGTAGTGCATGCAGAACGCGACCAGCGTGCGCGGCGGCTGGCGCGGCGGTGTGTCGGGGAACGGATCGAGCCTGCGCTCGAACCAGCCGAGCAGGCCGCGGCGCGTGTCGTCAGCGGCCACCGCCACCTCCGCCGCCACCACCGCCGCCGGAGAACCCGCCACCGCCACCACCCGACGAGCTGCCCGGGGGCGACGACGCCGAGGCGATCTGCGTGCCCAGGGCACCGCCGACGGATTTGGTGAAGTTGCCGACGCTGCCGAAGTTGCCGCCCTGGTACCAGCCGATCGCCGCGGTGGCCGCGGCGGCGGCCGCGGCACCGACTGCCAGCGTGAAGCGGCGCGTCCACGCGTCCTCGACGCCCAGCGCCACCGCATACGGCAGCAGGGCCTCGAAGCGCGCGGCGTCGAGCCGGGGCTCGGGGCCGGCACCGCCGGCGCTCGCGGGCCCAGCCAGCCGCGCCAGGTCGTCCTGTTCGGCCACCGACAGATAGCGCTTGAAGCCTTCGATCTCGTCGAGGAGCCTGCGACCCTCGGGCGTGGGCGCGCCGATCACGATGCAGAACGTGATCAGCACCACCAGCGCGAGACCCAACGGCACCAGCGCCCACGGCATGCCGCCGCCGTGGTTGATCGCGGTCAGCACCAGCGTGGCCGCCACGGTGGCGGCGAAGATGACGCAGGCGATCGCGATGCTGCCGCCGTTGTGCGAGAACATCGCTGGCTGGAAGCGCTTGGCAAACGCCTTGCCGTGGGTGGCGATGGCCGCCTGGATGCGCGTGGCGCTGTCCTTTTTCAGTGCGAGCCGCGCGGCGCTGCCGGGCAACAGGGCTTCGAGCAGGCGGCGTTCGTCGTCGTTGTCGATGTGGTGCGGACCGGGATTGCGTTGCAGCGTCCAGGCATCGCCCAGCGTGCGCTCCTCGCGCTCGATGGTGACCGCGCCCTTGACCGCGCAGGCCAGCAGCTCGGACGACAGGCACAGGTTGTCGTAGCCGCGTCGCATCATGTAGCGCAGCGCCGCCGGTGACTCACCTCGCGGCGGATCGTAGCGGGCGATCACCACGCCGGTCGCCGGATCGCGGCCGATGCGGTTCCAGCGCCGCAGGCAGAACGCCGCCAGCAGCAACAGCCCGGCGAACGCCGCGAGCAGCGAGAGGTTGTCGCGCAGCAGCCACCACAGCGTGTCCGAGCGCGTCGGCGCCGCCACCACGCCCTTGGGGAACGACAGCACCGTGGTCAGGCCTTCGCGCGGCGGCAGCGGGCGGGTCAGGGTCCAGCGGGCGACGCCGGGCGCGACGATGCGCGCCTCGAAATCGTCGCCTTGCGCGCCGTATGCGCCCGAGTAGCCTTCCGCCACCAGGTCGTCCTCCGGCACCGGCGCGGGCAGACGCACTTCGACGCTGCCGGTCTCGATGGTGAAGTCCCAGCCGTGACCGATCGCGTTCCAGTACAGCTCGTCGTGGCCGGCGAAGAAGCCCACCTGCCGCGTGGTGCGGAAGCGCAGCGTGTAGGTGTATTCGGCGGGCACCGGCAGCAGGTCGTCGTTGCCGGTGTTGACGCGCACGCCATTGTTGACGCCTTCGGTGAACCACGGCTCGGCGACGCCGTCGCGCGCCACGTCCACCACGTCGAAGCCGACCACCACGTTGTTGCCGTGGCGGTCCTTGTAGCGGGTGGGGAAGTCGCGGTAGATGCCGCGGCGGATGTTGTCGCCCTCGGCGCGCACGCGGATGCGCTCGACCACGTCGAGGCTGCCGTCGGCGTTGACCTGCACTTCGCTGTCGTAGGCAAGGATGCGCTCCTGCGCCTGGGATGCTCCCGCAAGCGCCAGCAGCGCCGCGGCCAGCAACCCACGCAGCGTGGATGCCACGCCGCTCATCGCGACAGCTCCACCACCGGCGCCGCGCGTCCGCCTTCGGCGGCCTGGAAGAATTCGGCGTCGCCGAAGCCGAAGGCGCGCGCCACGACCAGGTCGGGCACGCGCTGCACGCCGTCGTTGAGGTCGCGCACCGCGCCGTTGTAGAACCGGCGCGCGTACTGCAGCTGTTCTTCCACTTCCACCAGTTCACGCTGCAGCTGCGCGAAGTTCTGGTTGGCCTTGAGGTCGGGATAGGCCTCGCGCAGCAGCAGCAGGCGGCCGACCGCCTGTTCCAGCGCCTGCTCCAGCGCGCCGAGCTTCGCCGGGCTGGCCACCGCCATCGCCTGCGCGCGCAGCGCGGTGACGGCCTCGAGCAGGGCGCTCTCGTGCCCGGCATAGCCGCGCACCGCGGCGACCAGCTGCGGCACCAGGTCGTGGCGGCGCTGAAGCTGCACGTCGATATCGGCCCAGGCGGTCTTCACCTGGTTGCGCAGCCGCACCAGGCGGTTGAAGGCGAACACGCCCCACGCGACCAGCGCCGCCGCCAGCAGCAGCGCCGCGACGACCGCGGCGGTCACGGTGCGTCGCCCGCCAGCACCGCGATTTCGGTGTCGCCCAGCAGCACGTATTGGCCGGCGCGGATCTTGGCGGTCTTGCGGCTTTCCACGGTGCCGTCCACGCGCACCGCGCCGGCGGCCACGAGCGCCTTGCCGGCGCCGCCGCTGTCGCACAGCCCGACCAGCTTGAGCAGCTGGTTGAGCTCGACGTGCTCGCCCTGGAGTTCGAATTCGATGCGTGGCATGTGCGGTCCGGCGCGTGTTTTCGGAATGTGGCGAGCCTAGCGCAACCGGGTCGCCATCGGCGTTACCCTTCCGTCAGCCGCGGCACGCCGCCGGGGGGGAAGGAGACGCCGCGATGACCACCGAACTGCAGATCCTGGGCTGGGCGATCGTGCTGGGCCTGGTGCACCTGTTCCTCGACGCCACGCTCAAGACCTCGCAGCGCGGGCTGGCGTGGAACACCGGGCCTCGCGACGGCGCGGTGCCGCCCCTCGACGGCGTGGCGGGCCGCGTCAACCGCAGTTTCGCCAACTTCCTCGAGACCTTCCCGATGTTCGCGGCCGCGGTGCTGGCGGTGGTGGTATCGGGGCAGTCCGGCGAGCGCGCCGTGCTCGGCGCACAGGTCTACTTCTGGGCGCGGGTCGCCTACATCCCGGCATACGCGGCCGGTATTCCCTATGTGCGCAGCCTGATCTGGGGCATCTCGCTGCTTGGCATCCTGATGGTGCTCTCCGCGCTGTTCTGAGCGCGCCTCACTCGCGCTCGAAGCGGGCGATCTCGTCGAGGATCTGCTGGCCGCGGCGGATGCCGTCGCCGCCGTCGGCGACGCAGGCATGTGCATTCGCATCGGTCGCCGCCCCCGGCAGTGCCGGGTTGCGGCGCCTGCGCCATGCGTACAGCCAGGTGCCCAGCAGCCCTGCGACGCCGACCGCCAGGCTGGCCTGGATCCACGCCGGCGTGGCCGCCGCCGCGGGCGTGGCGCCCAGCCCCGAGACGGCCACCACCACCAGCACCCACATGATCCACCACGGCAGGCCCGTGGCGTTGGCGTTGATCCCGTAAACGCGCAGCAGCCGGGCCATCTGCTGCTGGATGCGCAGCACCGGCGCCGAGTAGTCGATGCTGGCGACGAGGCCGAGCGTGATGCCGGCCAGCGCGATGTTCAGCACGCCGAACGCGTGAACGAGGATGCCGCTGGCGAACAGGCCGGCGACCTCCGTGTTGCGCGTCCAGCAGGCCACGCCCAGCACCACCAGCGCCACGCCCAGCAGCAGCTGCAGCAGCTGGCCGATGACCAGCGGGCGCAGGCCGCGGCGCGCGCGCTCCAGCCGCGATTCGCGCAGCAGCTGGAGGTTCAGCGCCTGCTGCCTTTCCATCTGCCTGCCAAGCACTTGCCAGGCCTGCTTGAGGTCGTCGAGTTCCATCGTCCTGCCCATGTCGGAAGCGGTCATGTCAGTGGTGTCCCTGGTTGGCGGCGTGCTCGCGCAGCCGCTGGCGCAGCCTGGAAAGGCGGGTGGTGACGTTGCTGTCGGAGATGCCGAGCACGTCGGCCATCTCGCGCGTGCTGCGCTCCTCGAGGTAAAGCAGGAGGAGTGCACGGTCGAGCGGTGCGAGGGTGGCGATGAAGCCGTGCAGCAGGCGCAGGCCGTCGTCGTGCACCGGGTCGTGGGCGTTGTCGTCGGCGACGTCGTGCAGGGCGTCGTCCAGCGGCACCGCGTGCCGGCGGCGCTGGCCCTCGCCGCGCAGGAACGAGATGCCGACGTTCAGCGCGATCCGGTACATCCAGGTCGAGAACGGCCGCGCGGGGTCGTAGCGCGGCCAGGCGCGCCACAGCTGCGCGGCGATCTCCTGCGCGAGGTCGTCGCGGTCGGCGCCGCGGGCATAGGTGCCGGCAACCTTGAAGACGATGCCGCGGTGCCGGTCGAGGAGCGCGGCGAAGGCCTCGGCGTCGGTGGCGTGTGTGCTGGCGATGCTGTCCATTCCCGAGCGGCTCCGGCCGCGATCATGCGTGACACCGGGGTGGTTCGCCGCACCGGCGGGTTTGTCACGGCCTAGCGCAGGGGCAGGCGCAGCACTTGTCCATCGAGCTCCAGCACCACGCCATCGGCATCGATCGTGCGCACCGTGGCTTCGCCGACGCGGTCGCCCTCCACCAGCCGCCGGCCGTCGACGATCACGAAACGCCGCGCCGGGTCGGCGTTCCACATGTGCATGGTCATCTTCAGCGCGGGCAGGCGCTCGCGCTGGCTGGCGGGGAGTTCGGCGATGCGCGGCAAGTCTTGGGCCGGCATCGGCGCGGGCACGGGGGCAGCGGGCTGTGGCGCTGCGGGTGGTGGCAGCGGGTGAGCCACCGGGGGAGCTGGCAAGGCGGAAACACGGGGAACGTCGGCATCCGGTGTCATCGCCGTTGCCGTGGCGCCTGCGGGTAGCGCTGTTGTGCCAGCCGCAGTCGTGCCGACGGCAGCCTGTGGTTGCGCAGGTGGGGGCTCGGGCGTTTGCGCGACGATGCGCTCGACGCTGGGCAGGGTGTCCATGCCGACGTCGCCGCGATCAGGATCACCTGCCTGGCGTGCATCGCCCGGCGCGGGCGGCGGCGTGGCAACCGCGTGCGCCAAGTCGTCGCCGACAGCGGCATTGCCGCCGTTGGCCTCTACGGCCGCCGGGTCGACGCCGCGCAGCAGCACGAACGCCAGCACCGCGGCGACGGCGGTGCCGGCGAGCGCAAGCCAGCCCCACGCCGGCATGCCACGGCGCGTGGTCGAACCCAGCGGCGGCAGTTCGACGCGCAGCCCGGGGACTTCACCGCGGCGGCGTTCGGCTTCGGACTTGCGCAGGGCTTCGAGGATCAGCGACATCGGCGTCCCTCAGTCCAGGGTCCGCGCGAGGCGCGGGCCGGCATCGTTCACGGCCAGCGCGAACAGTGTTTCGGGGCCGACGACACCGTCGACCGCGAGACCACGCGCGCGCTGGAAGCGGAGCACCGATGCGGCCAGGTCGGCATCGAACACGGTGCCGTCCGCTGCCTGCACGGCCACGCCTTCAGTCACGAGCCGTGCGCGCAACCAGTCGACAGCGACGCCCTGTTGGCCTTGCACCGGCGCATCGGCAAGCGCGACCGGCGCGCGCCAGACCGCGGCGTAGCGACCAGTCCACGCCTGCTGCAGGGTCGCGCGGTCGACGTCGAGCGTGCGGCCGTCGAGCAGCAGGCGCGCACGCCCGCCATCGGCCGCCTGCAGCAGCGCCCAGGCCTGGCGGCCGTCGGCTTCGAGCTGCAGCAGCGCCGGTCGGCCGATCGCGACCAGGCGGTCGAGGTGGGCATTGCCGCGCACGCAGTAGGCGCCGGGTGCAAGCACGCGTGCGCAGGCCGACGCCGCGCGCGCGTCGTCCAGCGTGGTGGGCAGGTCCCAGGCGGCGAGCATCGCCAGCCACGCGCGCTCGTCGCTGCTGCCGGTGGCTGTGGCCTCCGCACCGCCGGCGGCGCGTGCGTCCGCGCGACCGCTGGCGGCAGCGGCGATCCGCGTGGCGAGCGTGGCCGAATCCGCGTCGCTTGCGTGGATCCGCGCAGTCGCAGCGGCGTTGGCGGAAGCGCCGGCCGCTGTGGACGCGCCATCCGCACCGGTGGCGGCCGACGCCGCGCCGCCGCCGGGTGCACGGGCGGCTGCCTCGGCGACCGTAGCGGATGCGCGCGTGGCGTCGTCTGCGACACGACCGACCCGCGGCGCGCCCGCGCGCGGCAGCAGCGCGGCCAGCGCGATCGCCAGCACCGCCGCGGCGCCCATGCCTGCCGCTGCCAGCATCCAGCGGCGTGATCGCGCAGTGGCGCGTGCCGGTGGTGGCAACGCTTCGCGCGCGGCTTCCTCGACCAGCGCGGCATCGAGCGTGGCGCGGTCGCGCGCGTAGCCGGCGAGCAGCGCGCGCTCGGCGATCACGTTCACCAGCCGCGGAATGCCGCCGCTGCGCAGGTGGATGCGCTGCACCGCGCCGGCATCGAACGGGAAATGCTGGCCACCGGCGATGCGGAAGCGGTGGCGGAGGTAATCGGCGGTGCCGGTGGCGTCGAGCGGGGTGAGGTGGAAGCGCGCGGTGATCCGCTGCGCCAGCTGGCGCAGGTCCGGGCGCCCGAGCATGTCGCGCAGCTCGGGCTGGCCGATCAGGATCACCTGCAGCAGCTTCTGCGTGTCGGTCTCGAGGTTGGTCAGCAGGCGCACCTGCTCCAGCGTGTCCACCGACAGCGCCTGCGCCTCGTCGACCACCAGCACCACGCGCAGGCCCTGCGCGTAGGCGTCGAGCAGGTGGGCGTTGAGTGCGTCGATGAGCGCCTTGGCGTTGCCACGGCGGCCGTTGAGGTCGATGCGCAGCTCCTCGCATACCGTTTCCAGCAGCTGCGTCGGGTTGACGCGCGGATTGAGCACCAGCGCCACGCGCACGTTGTCGGGCAGCTGGCCAAGCAACAGCCGGCTGAGCGTGGTCTTGCCGGTGCCGACCTCGCCGGTCAGCTGCACGAAACCGCCGCCGCCGCCCTGGGTGATGCCGAACATCAGGTGCGCGAGCGCGTCGCGGTGGCGCTCGCCCAGGAACACGAAGCGCGGATCCGGCGTGATCGAGAACGGTGGCTCGGTGAGTCCGTAGTGCGCGAGGTACATGCCTACTCCGTCACGTCACGCGCTTCGCCGGTGGCCAGCGTTTCCGCGTGGCGGATCCGCCGTGGCCGCGCGATGAGCGGGTGCACCAGCACCGCGGCCAGGATGATCGCCACGCCCAGGTAGAAGCGCGTCGACAGCTCCTGCTGCTCGGAGAGCAGCACGATCGCCAGCATGATGGCGTAGATCGGCTCCAGGTTCACCGCCAGCTGCGCCGAGAACGCGCTCATGTGGCGCAGCGCCACCAGCGAAAGCGCGAACGGGAACAGCGTGCAGGCGAACGCCAGCAGCAGCAGGTAGCCGGCGTCGTGCGCGCCGGGCAGCACGAACAGCGGCCCGGCCAGCGCCGGGAACACCAGCGGCATCAACGGGGCCAGCACGGTCAGTGCGATGGTGCCGGCGCCAAGCTCCACCGCGGTCACCGTCAGCGGATCGGCATGGTCCACCAGGCGCTTGTTGAGCGAGCCGAACAGCGCCACGAACAGCGCCGACACCGCGCCCACCACCACGCCGATGCGCATCTCGTCGGGAATGCCGCCGACCACCAGCGCCACGCCCGGCAGCACGGCGACGCCGAGCGCGAGTTCGGCGCGCGAGAACTTCCGGTGCGCCAGCTTGGGTTCGATCATCGCCACGAACACCGTGGCGAACGCCATGCAGGTCGCCGCGACCGAAGCGTTGGACAGTTTGATGGCGCCGTAGAAGGTCAGCCAGTGCAGCGCCACCAGCACGCCGATCCCGGCATAGGACAGCAGCAACCGGCGCGGCATGGCGCGCAGCCCGCGCCACACACGCGGCACCAGCAGCAGGGTCGCGGCGACCAGCAGCATCCGCCACCACACCAGCGGCAGCGCCTGCAGCGTGATCACCTTGCCGAGGATCGCGGTGAAGCCCCACAGCAGGACACAGAGGTGGATCTGCCAGTGGGCCTTGGCGCTGGGAGTCATCGGGAACAGGCGGCGACGTGGGGTTGGGCAGTGTGCGCGAGAAGTGCTCAGCTGGCGAGGCGGCGCTGGGCGCGTGCCAGCCACGCGCCGTTGGCGCTCCAGGCCAGGGCGATCACGGTGCCCAGCACCATCGCCACCGCGGGCTGCTGCGCGACCATGTCGATGCCCGCCTTGACCCAGCCGCTGACCGCATCGGCGCCGCGGTAGACCACGGTGTCGTTGAAGTTCTTGGCCTTGTACTTGGCCTCCGCCGGCACGACGGTGTACAGCATCTCGCGGCCCGGGCGCACGAACGCGTACTCGCCGGCGCGGCGCACCACCATCACCACCGCCAGCACCGCGAAGGTGGGCGCGAACGCCAGCCACAGGAAGCCCGCGGCCACCACCAGCGGCACCGCCACCAGCAGCGCGCCGACGCCGACGGTGCGCGCCACGCGGCCGGTGATGAACAGTTGCGACAGGATCGCCAGGGCCTGCACCACGGTATCGATGATGCCGAACACCCGGGTCTGGTCGGTGGGGTCCGGGAAGCGCGCTTCCACCAGCCGCGCCTGCTCGAAGTACAGGAACGTGGTGACGCTGGCCAGCAGCACCACGAACACCGCGATGCCGAGCAGGTAGGGCGAGCGGAAGACTTCGGTGGCCCCGGCCAGCGGGCTGCCGCCGAGCGGGCGCTGGCGCTGCAGGTCCGACGCATCGTGGAGCGGGCGTGCATCGCGCCAGCGATGGAGGCTGCGCGCCGCGACGGTCGATGCCAGCAACAGCAGCGCGGCCACCAATACCAGGCCGGAATGACCCAGCACGCCGACCAGGAACACGCCCGCCAGCGGCCCGATCAGCCCGCCCAGGCTGGCGCCCGCGGCCATCAGCGCGAACAGGCGCCTGGCCTGCGCGGCGGTGAACACGTCGACCAGCACGCTCCACCCGACCGAGATCGCAATCAGGTTGAACACCGACAGCCAGATGTAGAACGTACGCGCGATCCACGGATCTCCCGGCCACAGCGCGAACGCGAGCGCGAACAGCAGCAGGTTGGCGGTGAAGAAGCCATACACCCAGTACAGGATGCGCCGCCGCCGCACGCGGCCGGCGATCCAGCCGAACAAGGGCATCGCCGCGAGCGTGGCCACGAAGGTGCCGGTGAACAGCCACTGCAGGTTGCGCACGCCACCGGCGATGCCCATCGTCTCGCGCACGGGACGGAGCATGAAATACCCGGCGAACAGCAGGAAGAACAGCGCGAAGCCGGCGATCACCGCACCGGCTTCGTCCTCCTGCACGTCGAATGCACGGCCCAGCCAGCGCGCGATGGGCGCCGCCATCAGATGAAGATCGCGACCACTTCGTCCTGCTGCGCCTGCGTCAGCAGCGCGCCGTGCCCGGCCATGAGCTGGTCCGCCTGACGTTCGGGTTTGCCGGTGGCGGGAATGACCACGGTGACCGCCGGATGGCTGATCACGAACTTCAGGAACATCTGCGCCCACGAGCCGATGCCGGCTTCCGCCGCCCAACCCGGCAGCGCGCGTCCGCCCACCTCGGCGAACAGCTTGCCGTCCTCGAAGGCGCGGTTGACCATCACCGCGACGCCCTGGTCTGCCGCCGCGGGCAGCAGGGTCGACGCCGCGGCTGGCGAGCCGACCGAGTAATTGACCTGGATGAAGTCGGGCTTCTCCGCGGTCATCGCCTGCAGCAGGTCCGCGTGGCGGTTGTCCTGGAAATGGGTGAGTCCGATGTACTTCACCAGGCCCTGCGCCTTGAGCTCGCGTGCATACGGCATGGCCTCGGCCAGGTTGCGCAGGTTGTGGATGGCGAGCAGCTCCACCTTGTCGGTGCGCAGCCGGCGCAGCGAATCCGCCCACTGCGCTTCGAGCGCCGGGCGGTTGTCGGCGGCGAGCTTGGTGGCGAGGAAGCAGCGCTTGCGCCAGCCGCCTTCATCGAGCAGGGCGCCCACGACGTCCTCGGCGTTGTCGTAGTTGGGCGAGGTGTCGATCACGCTCCCGCCGCCTTCGAAGAAGATCCGCACGACCTCCTTGAGCGCGCTGTACTCCGGCGACGCCAGCGGCACCTCGTAGCTGCCGGAGGTGCCGGCGCCGATCACGGGGATCAGCTCGCCGGTGGACGGGATGGGGCGCGTGAGCATGGCGCCGGCCGCAGCGGCAGCGCCCTGCGCTGCGCCCGCGGCGGGAGTGCCTGCGCCCGCGCCGCTGTCGCGGCTGCAGGCGACCAGCGGCGCAAGTGCGAGGCCGGTGGCGGCGAGGGAGGCGGAGGACAGGAATTCGCGGCGGGATGGCATGTCGACTTCTCCTGCTGTGCGGGGCTGTGCCCGGGTGTGTTCGAAGGATCGGCCAATCACATCCTGCGGCCAGTCCCATCGGTCATTGCGGGCGCGCCGGACGGCAGGCGCGCCGGGGTCAGGGTGTTGTTGCAAGCAGCGCATGCAGCGCCATCGCCGCAGCCGGATTGCGCTCCTTGGCCGCGCCGATGAAGAACACGAAGACATCGCGCCGCGCCGCCGTCGCGCTTGCGGGTCCGATGCGCGGCAGGTCATCGGGCTCGCCGCCGGCAGCCGATTCACGCGCGCGCGCCGCCCAGCGCACGAGCTCGGCGCGCGGGTAGCCGGTGGCCAGTTCCGCACGCGAACGCATCAGCCGCGCATAGACGAAGCCCGAGGTCACGTCGGCGAACGAAGGGTGTTCGTCGGAATCGGTGAATACCGTGGCCATGCCATGTTCGCGCGCCAGGGCGATGTAGCCGGCATCGACGAAGCCGGGATCGCGCACGTCCAGCACGTGGCGCAACGTGCGGCCACCGGCCTTGCGCGGCAGCAGTGCGAGGAACGCGGCGAAATCGTCGCGATCACGGGGCGTGCCGTGCTCGAACTGCCACACCAGCGGGCCGAGCCGGTCGCCCAGCTCGGCGATGCCGCCGACAAAGTCCTCCACCTGAGCGCCGGTCTTCGCCAGCGTCCGGGACATCACGATGCGCATCGGCGCCTTGGCCGAGAACACGAAGCCCTGCGGCGTCTGGTCGCGCCACGTCGCGTACGTCGACGGCTTCTGTGCGCGGTAATAGGTGCCGTTGATCTCGATCGCGGCCAGCTTGCGGCTGGCGTATTCCAGCTCGCGGCGCTGCACCAGGCCCTTGGGGTAGAAGTTGTCGCGCCATGGCGCGTACGTCCAGCCGCCGATGCCGGTGCGGATGCCGTGGACCGGCGTGATCGCGTTGTCGGAAGGTGCGTCCATCCTGTGGCCTTGCGCGACGTCGGCGTCGATACTGGCGCCAGTCCATGCTGGTGTCCATGAATGCGCAAGTCCACCATTGTCCTGGTATCTCTGCTGCTGCTCTTCCATCCCGGCGCGCATGCCCGCGACGCAGGCGATGCACCGGCGCCGATCGCGGGGCTCGACGCCCATGTCGAAGCCGTGCGCAAGCGCTTCGACGTGCCCGGCATCGCGGTGGCGGTGGTCAAGGATGGCGAGGTCGTGCTGGTGCGCGGCTACGGCGTGCGCGAAACCGGCAAGCCGGAGCCGGTGGACGGCGACACCCTGTTCGCGATCGCCTCGATCACCAAGGGCTTCACCTCCGCGGCGCTGTCGATCCTGGCCGACGAGGGCAAGCTGTCGCTCGATGACCGCGTCATCGACCATCTGCCGTGGTTCCGCATGGCGGATGCCTACGTCACCCGCGAGATGCGCGTGCGCGACCTGCTGGTGCACCGCAGCGGGCTGGGCCTGGGCGCGGGCGACCTGCTGTTCTGGCCGCCGACGCAGTACGCCACGCGCGAGGTCGTCGAGCGCCTGGCGCACGTGCCGATCAGCGGCGGCTTCCGCGAGCGCTATGCCTACGACAACGTGCTGTACGCGGTGGCGCAGCTGGTGATCGAAGAAGTGTCCGGGCAGGCGTATGCCGATTTCGTCCAGCAGCGCCTGTTCGCGCCGGTCGGCATGCACGCCAGCCGCATCAACAGCGATGCGCTGCGGCCATCGGACCGCAACGTCGCCAGCGGCCACGCACGGCCCGGGTTCGAGGGCGCGCCGGTGCCGGTACCGCGCATGGCCTGGGCCAACAACTCCGCGGCCGGCGGCATCTATTCCAGCGCCCGCGACATGGCGCAGTGGATGCGCGTGCAGCTCGCCGGTGGCGTGCTCTCGGGCGAAGGCGACAGCGCGACACGGTTGTTCAGCGAGAAGCGCCAGCGCGAGATGTGGTCGCTGGTGACGCCGATCACCATCCGCCCGCCGGCTGTGCCGGAACTCGCCGCCGCCACGCCGCAGTTCTACGGCTATGGCGAGGCCTGGAGCGTCAGCGACTACCGCGGCCGCAAGCTGGTCTGGCATACCGGCGGCTGGCCGGGGATGGTGTCGCGGCTGACCCTGGTGCCGGAACTCGGTCTCGGCGTGGTGGTGCTCACCAGCCAGGAAGTCGGTGCCGCGTTCAACGCGGTCACCATGCAGGTGCTGGATGCCTACGTTGGAGCACCGCCGACCGACTGGATCGCCGCGTATGCCGCGGCGGTGGAGAAGGCGCGCGGCGGTGCGGACGACGACTGGCAGAAGCACCTGGCCGCGCGTGACGCGACGTCGAAGCCATCGTTGCCGCTGCGCGGCTATGCCGCGACCTATCGCGACCCGTGGTACGGCGACGTGGTGGTGGCGGAGGGCCGCAAGGGCCTCGAGATGCGCTTCTCCAAGACCCCGCAGCTGGCCGGCACCCTGGAGCACTGGCAACACGACACCTTCATCGTGCGCTGGCACGACCGCGCCCTGAACGCCGACGCCTTCGTCGACTTCAGCCTCGACCATGACGGCAAGGTGCGCGAGGTGCGCATGGAAGCGGTGTCGCCGCTGACCGATTTCAGCTTCGACTTCCACGACCTGCGGCTGGTGCCGGTCGCGGGGAAGTAGGCCACGACAGCGAGGTGCCCCCGAAGCACGGGGGCACCCGCCGGCAGCGCGTTACTTGATCGGCTCGTCCAGCAGCAGCTGCCGCGCGAACCGCACCGGCGGCGCGCCCTGGGCGAGCACGCGGTCGTGGTAGCGCTTGAGGTCGAAGGCGTCGCCTTCCTTCGCTTCCACCGCGCGGCGCATGTCGAAGTGCTCCTGCGCGCCGACGAAGTAGGTCGCCAGCTGCGTGGATGACAGCTGCGCGCGGATCCACTTGCCGTCGGCCTCGCTCTGCTGCTGGAAGGTCTGGCGCACCATCAGGTCCATCGCCTGTTCCTTCGTCCAGTTCTCCACGTGCACGCCCTGGTCGAGGATCGCGTTGGCCACTGCGCGCGCATAGAACTTGAGCTGCATGAGGCGGAACAGCGGGTCGTTGTCGAGGTAGCCGGCGTCGGCCACCACGCGCTCGGTGTACACCGCCCAGCCTTCGGCGAACGGGCCCGAACGCATCACCGCGCGCAGCGTCGACGGATGGTTGGCGGAGTGCGCGCCCTCGAGGTAATGCCCGGGCATCGCCTCGTGGATGCTGAGCACGTGGATCAGGCGCTTGTTGTATTCGCGCAGGAACGAATCGACCTGGCTGTCGCTCCACTCCTCTGGGATCGGCGAGATCGCGTAGTAGGTGTCGAGTCCCTTGTCGAGCGGGCCGGGCGAGTCGCAGTAGGCCACCGAGAAGCCGCGCTGGAACTCCGGCATCAGGATGATCTTCACCGGATCGTCGGGCACCGTGACCAGGTCCTTGGCGCGCACGAACT
The DNA here is from genome assembly GCF_014764385.1 of Luteimonas sp. MC1825. Taxonomy (NCBI): domain Bacteria; kingdom Pseudomonadati; phylum Pseudomonadota; class Gammaproteobacteria; order Lysobacterales; family Lysobacteraceae; genus Luteimonas; species Luteimonas sp. MC1825. The sequence continues at coordinate 847,417 of NZ_CP061714.1, forward strand.
TCGTGGCTTCGTCCAGCGTGTACTTGGCGAAGTCCACGACCTCGTCGCGCGCCGGCTTGTCGGCGTAGCCGAACTCCAGCGCCGCCTCGATCGCGGCCTGGCGCTGGTCGTCATCCGGCGCAGCTGGCGTGGCCGGTGCGCCGGGCTTGTCCTTCAGCACCACCTGGGCGATGGCGTACATCTCGTCGCGCACGCGTGCGAGCTCCGCCGTGGCGCGGTCGTGGATCTCCTGCCGCGACAGCGAGGAGTTGAGCGAGAACTTCAGCTTTTGGTCATAGCGCTCGGCACCGATGCGGAACTCGCCCTTGGCGTTCGGCACGAGCGTACCGTCGAGCCACTGCTGGTGCTCCTCCACCGCCGCGCGCAGCGTGGTCACTCCCGCGTCCAGGCGTTCGCGGTCCGCACCGCTGAGCTGGTCGGCGTTGGGGGTGATGAAGGTGTCGACCAGGGTCAGCACGCCCTTGTTCTGCTTCGCCACGGTCTCGGCGTGGGTCCTGGGCACGCGCGCCGGGTCGAGGTTCTCGCGCGCCTGCGCCAGCAGCGCGGGGATCTTCTCCATGCGCGCGGCGGCGGACTTCAGCCGCTCGGGCATCGGCGCGAACTCGCGTGCCATCAGGTTGTAGATCGCGCCGCCGGCCAGGCCGCTGTACAGCTGCGGGTCCCAGGCCCAGCTCTGCATGGTCTCCAGATCCCACAGCGTGCCCTCCAGCGCATTGCGCAGGATCAGCGCGTCCACCTGGTTTTCGCGCGACAGCGCGGCGGCGTCGACCTTGTCGAGCTCGGCGAGCAGCGTGCGCGCCCATTCGATCGACTTCTGGCGGCCAGCGGCACTCAGGTCGTCGATCTCGGTATCGAAGCGGTGATCGCCAACCTGCGTCGCCGAGATCGGGCTGAGCGCCATGCCCTCGTCGAGGAAGCGCGCCGACAGCGCGGCAAACGCCGCATCCTGCGCGGTGTTGGTGGCGTGGGTGGCGTCGGCGCCAGGCGCGGCGGGCGCCGAGGGCACCGTGCCCTGGCAGGCGGCGAGCGCCAGGGCGAGGAGGGAGGCGGCAAGCAGGGGACGGGACATGCGGTGGACCTCGGGACGGCAAAGTGGCGAAGCATAGGCTGCCGACCCGCGACGCGCATCCGCCGATGGTTTACCGTCGGGCACCGATATCGACCGGAGCGTTGCCGTATGAGATTCCAGGCTGGCTGGCGCTGCGCCTCCATCATCCTCATCGGCCTGCTGGCCGCCTGCGGCGCGCAGGACGCCGCGCAGTCGGAGGCGATGGACTACGGCGGCGCCTCGGCGCCGGCGCCGATGGCGGATGCGGCTGCGCCCGCGCCGGGCGGGCAGGAATTTCTCGCCTATGAGCACAGCGCTGGCATCTCCCTCGAGCCCGGACAGATCCAGCCGCGCCTGCGCGACGCCCAGGCAGCCTGCAACGACGGACGCTTCGGCGCGTGCGTGGTGCTCAACCTGTCGCAGCAGGGCGGCGACCATCCCGGCGCCAGCCTCGGCATGCGCATCGCGCCCGGAGGCGTGGAGCCGATGATCGCGCTGGCCAGCGCCGGCGCCGAACTCGGCCACCGCAGTACCCACGCCGAGGACCTGGCCGTGGTGGTGCGCGACAACGCACTGGCCGCGCAGCGCCTGCGCAACGAGCGCGCGCGACTGCAGGAATTCCAGGCGCGCCGCGACCTGGCGGTGGCCGACATGATCGCGCTGTCGCAGCGCCTGGCCGAGACCGACGCCGCGCTGGAGGCCATCGAACAGCAAGCGGCGCAGCATCGCCGGCGCATCGACACCCAGCTGCTCACGATCAACTTCCAGGCCTCCCGCTCCCAGGAAGGGCGCAACGAGATCGTGCTCGCGGTGCGGGACTTTGGCGCCACCCTCGCCACCGGCACCGCGTGGACGATCCGCGCCGCGGCGTTCCTGCTGCCGATGCTGGTCGCGTTGGCGTTCCTGCTGGTGCTGCTGCGCCGCTGGCGACGCCGCCGCGGGGTTGCAAGGTCGACCGGCCAGGGCTAGGCCGGCAGGCTCAACCCTCGTCGTCTTCCTCGAATTCCACCAGCGCGTCGAGGTCGAACGACAGCGCCTCGACCGCCTCGCGCACCTTGCGTCCGGTGGATTCGTTGGGGATCTCGATCTCGATGGCGTGCATCTTCGGGCCGACCACGTCGCTGAGCCCCGCGGAGCTGGAGTCGGCGTCGTCGAGGCTCGGCATCAGGTCGGCGACCTCCTCGACGTGCTCGATGCCCTCCAGGCTCTGCAGCAGGTTCATGACCGCACGGGCGGCGTCGTCGGAACTGGTGAGGAGGATGCGGAGCAGGGCCATCGGACGTCCTTCGGGCAAATCTGGGGGAATGGCCCGCAGGCTAGGAAGCCGCGGGCCAACGCTGCGTGACGAACCGCCTTGTGCTTCAGCCTGCCTCCGGGCTGCGCACCGGCACGCTGATGTTGCACAGGTCGATGTGGCCGGCGGGCCGCAGGTACCAGCCGTCGCGGCGATTGCGGCGCGATTCCACCACGGCGTCGAACAGCGGCGTGTCGGTGCGCAGCACCTCGATCGGCCTGCGTTCGGCAGCCGGCACCTCCGAGGCCAGGCGGAGCGCGGTGATCGCGGTGCGCTGCGCCGGATCCTCGTAGAAGCCGAGCGGGCCGGTGCCGCGCGGCAGCACGCTCAGGTGTTCCATGCCCTGCAGCACGCGGCCGACCACGGTGATGTTGCGGTCCAGCTGGCGCGGCGACTGCCCGGTGACCACGTACAGCTCGGTGCCGTTGCTGGAGTCGGCCGCCATGTCGCGCCCGGCCCCCAGCGTGCCATAGCAGTGGGCGAGCCAGGCCTGGCCTTCCCGCGGGTCGCGCGCGGCCGGGAAGCCCGCCGCGAAGCCGGTTTCCGGCGCCCAGCCGTCGCGATCGGGCAGGGCGTGGAACGCAAGCCCGTCGGCGGCGCGCGAGAACTCGGCCGGCAGCTTCGCCCTGGCGCTGCCGATCGGCCTGCCGGGCACGCCCTCTTCGGTGATGTCGCCGAACTGGACCACGAAGTTGTCCTGCGAGCGGTACAGGGTCAGCCCATCCCAGAAGCCTTCCTTCGCCAGCGTGCGGATGTTGGCGACGTGCTCGGGTGCGAAGTGCGGCGCGAGCTCGATCACCACCCGGCCAGCGGCGAGGTCGAGGTAGAGCGTGTTGGCGGGGTCCGGCGTACGCCAGTCGCCAGGCCGCGACGCATCCAGCAGCTCCTGGGTGCTCTTGGGCTTGTCGGCCCCGGCGTCGGTGGCAACGGGTTCGGCGGCGATGGCCATCCACGAGGTGCAGGCGGCGGCCAGCAGGACGAGGGTGGGCAGGGATCGGGTCGGGTGCACGGCAGGCTCCTGGCTGGGTAGCGCCGATTGTTGCCGATGCCGCCCCTGCCGACATGCGTGGTGACTAATGGCACGATCGCTATACATAACTGGACACTAGTCTGTGCCCATGGTCGAACCCGACGCCATCCTCAGGAAGTTCCAGCGCGAGCTGAGTGCCGGCACGGTGTCGCTGGCGCTGCTCGCGGTGCTGGCGCGCTCCGGCGAGCCGATGTACGGCTACCAGATCGCCAAGACCCTCGAACGCTTCGGCGAGGGCGTGCTCAGCGGCAAGCAGAGTGCGCTGTATCCGGTGCTGCGCAACCTCGAGGCTGCGGCGCTGCTGGCGAGCCACATCGAACCGTCGCTGGCCGGACCGCCTCGCCGCTACTACCGCATCACCGACGCCGGGCACGACGCCCTGCGCGCGTGGGCCGCCGCCTGGCGCGCGACCCGCGATTCCGTCGATACCGTCCTGGAGGGGACCTCATGAACACCGCGCTGCCGACAAGTATTCCCGCCTACCTGGAGCATCTGCGCCGTTCGCTTGCGGGCGCCGACCCCGCGCTGGTGCACGACGCGCTGTACGACGCCGAGGAATACCTGCGCTCGGAGCTCGCCGAGAACCCGGGCAGGTCCGAGGCCGAGGTGATCGCCGCGGTCGCATCCAGCTATGGCGACCCGGACGAGGTCGCCGACATCTATCGCGACACCGAGGCGACGGTGCAGACCGCGCTGCGCGCGCCGCCGCCGCCGCAGCGGAAATCGCTGGCGGGCCGGTTCTTCGGCGTCGCCGCAGACCCGCGCGCGTACGCGTCGCTGTTCTACATGGTGCTGGCGCTGGCCACCGGCATTTTCTACTTCACCTGGGTGGTGGCCGGCCTGTCGATGTCGGCGGGGCTGGCGGTGCTGATCATCGGCATCCCGTTCGTGATCCTGTTCTTCGGCTCGGTGCGGGTGCTGTCGCTGGTGGAAGGCCGGATGGTGGAGGTGATGCTGGGCGAGCGCATGCCGCGCCGGCCGCTGTACAGCGCGCGCGGGCGCAGCATCTGGCGGCGCATCGGCGACATGTTCAGCGATCCGCGCACGTGGAGCACGATGCTCTACATGCTGCTGATGCTGCCGCTTGGCATCCTGTATTTCACCGTGGCGGCGACATTCGGCGGCGTGGCATTGGGCTTCATCGCGGCACCGCTGGCCCTGCTGCCGGGCGTTGAGCTCAATGTGTGGATGTTCGGCATCGACCTGCCCGCTGAAGCGCCCTGGTTGTTGCCGGTGGTGTCGCTGGTCGGCGTGCTGTTGCTGTTCGCCACGCTGCACATGGCGCGCGGCATCGGGCGCCTGCATGGCCGGTTCGCCAAGCACCTGCTGGTGAAGTCGGCGCAGTATTCCTGAGCGCCGGCCGGACACCGGCCGCCGCCGAGCGGCGCCGGTGCGGCGTCAGCGCTTCTTGCGTCCCGCGGGCGCGGACGCGGAATCCGCCTGCTGTTCGGCCGGCGGCGCGGCGTAGCGCGCGATGAAGTCACGCACCTGCGGGTAGACCTGCGTGCGCCAGCGACGGCCGCTGAAGATGCCGTAGTGGCCCGCGCCCTCGACGGTCAGGTGCTCGCGGTGCGCATCGTCCACGCCCGTGCACAGCACGTGCGCGGCGCGGGTCTGGCCCTGGCCGGAGATGTCGTCGAGCTCGCCCTCGATGGTCAGCAGCGCGGTGCCGGTGATCGCCGACGGATCGACGCGCTCGCCGGCCACGTCCCACAGCCCGCGCGGCAGCAGGTGCTGCTGGAACACCACGCTGATGGTGTCGAGGTAGTACTCGGCCGGCATGTCGAGCACGGCGTTGTACTCGTCGTAGAAGCGGCGGTGCGAGGACGCGTCGTCGAGATCGCCCTGCACCAGGCTGCTGTAGAAATCCCAGTGCGACATGAAATGGCGTTCGGGGTTCATCGCCACGAAGCCGGTGTGCTGCAGGAAGCCCGGATAGACGCGCCGGCCATGGCCCGGATAGTCCTGCGGCACCGTGTGGATGACGTTGCCGCTGAACCACGACAGCGGCTTCTGGGTGGCGAGCGTGTTGACCGCGGTTGGCGATTCACGGGTGTCGATCGGCCCGCCCATCATCACCAGCGAGCGCGGCGTGGCCTCGCCACGCGCAGCCATCAACGCCACTGCCGCCAGCACCGGCACGGTCGGCTGGCAGACGCTGATCACGTGCAGGCGGTCGGCGCCGATGTGGCGGATGAACTCCTCGATGTAGGCGACGTAGTCGTCGAGCGTGAACGCGCCCGCTTCCTTCGGCACCATGCGCGCGTCGACCCAGTCGGTGATGTAGACCTTGTGGTCGGGGAGCAGGGTGCGCACGGTATCGCGCAGCAGCGTGGCGTGGTGGCCGGACAGCGGTGCCACCACCAGCACGGTCGGCTGGTCCTTCATGCCGAGGATGTTCTGCGCGTCGTCGGTGTAGCGCTTGAAGCGCAGCAGCCGGCAGAACGGCTTGTCGAGCGCGACCTTCTCCACCACCGGCACGTCGTGTCCGTCCTTGACCACCTGGTGGATGGCGAAGGGCGGCTTTTCGTAGTCCTTGCCGATGCGGTACATCAGCTCGTTCGCGGCCGACGCAAGATCCGCGCCGGGCAGCGACGACAGCCAGGTGCCGTCGTTGCCGAAGATCCGCGCGTTGGCGCGCGCCAGTTCGGTGAAGGGTGCCATCCAGGTACGGTTGAGCTCGTGGAGCTGATAAAGCATTGTCGGAAGCCCGGTCGGTGGGTGCTGCGCCGCAGCATAACGCAGGCCGTGTGCAGGGGCGGCATGCCGCCCGCAGGCCCCTCCAGCGCCGATCGCCGGGCCCCGAAGTACGTCCTAGGCCAGTTCCAGCGTGGTCGCGCCCGGCACCAGGGCCGGCGACAGCCAGCAGTGCGAGCCCAGCGCGCGGAAGCCCGCGGCTTCAAAACGCTGGCGGTAGAAGCGCCCCGGACGGCGGCGGAAACCGTGGTCGTCGCCTTCCGCTTCGTCCTCGCGCGCGAAGGTTTCCAGGAACGCGATGCCGCCGCACAACTCGGCAAGGCCGGGCAGGCCGCGGTCGATCTCGCGTGCCTCGAGGTAGTGCAGCACGTCGCTGCAGACCACCAGGTCGGCGGGGGCGCAGGGCCGCAGCGACCCGAAATCGCCGAAACGCGCGAAGTGCAGGTTGCGGCGGCGGCCATGGCGTGCGATGGCATATTCGCTGCTGTCGAAACCGAGGTAGTCCGTCGCCGGGCGCAGCTTGAGCAAGGGCGCGCGCCAGGCGCCTTCGCCGCAGCCGATGTCGAGTACCGTGCGCAGCGGGCGCTCGAGGTGGTATTCCGCCGTGGCCACGGCCAGCGCCACCTTGCGCGCCAGGCGCTGGCGGCCGCCGATGCCGCCGCCGCGGTACCAGCGGTCGAAGTAGTCGCGATCGTAGGTCTTGTCCATGGGCGCGCACGATACCGGCTCCTGCGCGCGTCGTGCGATCCTGTGCGGCGAATCGACACGGGGTGACCATGCAAACCTATCTCTGGATCAAGTCCGCGCACATCGTGCTGGTGATGGCCTGGGTGGCCGCGGCGTTCTACCTGCCGCGCATCCTGATCAACCTGGTGGAGGCCGGTGGCGAGCCGTCGGTGCACGCGCGCCTGGTGCTGATGGGCCGCCGGCTGTACCGCTTCGGCCACGTGATGTTCGGGCTGGCGGCGGTGCTGGGCCTGGTGCTGTGGCTGGGCTACCGGGTGATCCCGGGGTTCCCGACCATGGTCGCCGCCGGCAGCGGCTGGATGCACGCCAAGCTCACGATGGTCGCGCTGCTGCTCGCGCTGTACATCGCCTGCGGACGCTGGCTGAAGCGCGGCGCGGCGGGCGGCGCGCTGCCGACCACGCGCGCGCTGCGCTGGGTCAACGAGATCCCGGTGTTCGTGCTGCTCGGCATCGTGTACCTGGTGCTCGCCAAGCCGTTCTGATCAAGCCGTGGACGCGCTGCCGGCGGCAGGGGCCCCGGCATCGCAAGCCACTCATGGTGCAGCGACTTCCCCGGGTGCAGGAAGCTCCACCGGCACGCCGTCCGCATTGCAGGTGCCGCTGGCGCACAGGCGCTCGCGCAGCTTCGGCGTGGCCTGCACGATGACGTGATAGATGACGTTCTGCTCCAGCGTGCCGCGGAACGCGGCGCTGCCCGGGCCACGCGCCCAGATGCCGACGTCTTCGCCGCCGTGGGTCTCCGCGTCCAGCGGCACCAGCGCCTCCTGCAGGTAGTCGGGATCGGTGGTATCGACCCTGGAGAGGTCGGGGCGACCGGCGGCGGCATGCACGCCCCTGGCGACGTGGTAGTGGCGTTTCGGGCCCGCGGGCTGGGTGGCGCTGGCGCCGGGATAGCCCGGGCCATTGGCGTAGCTGAGCGTGGTGTAGGGCAGTCCGAGGGCGTCCAGTGCCGGGCCGCTGCCGCCTTCGTGCACCTTGCCGAGGATCGGGTTGCCGCGACGTGGATAGCCGGCGAAATTCAGCACGTGTGAATGGTCCGCGGTGACCACGATCAACGTGTCCTCGGCCGAGGTCATGTCGACCGCCGCCTGCACCGCGCGCGACATCGCCACGGTTTCGTCGAGCGCGCGGTAGGCGTTGCCCTCGTGGTTGGCGTGGTCGATGCGGCCGCTTTCCACCAGCAGCACGTAACCCGCGTCGTTGCGCGCCAGGGATTGGATCGCGAAGCGGGTCATCGCCTCGAGGTCGGGTTCGCCCCCGGGGCCGCGGTCGCGGTCGTGCTCGTACTGCATGTGGCCGGGTTCGAACAGGCCAAGCACCGGCGAGGCGCTGCGTGCCGCTTCGAACTGCCGGGTGTCGTGCACGAACGCGCCCTCGGGATGCAGGGCCTGCCACTCCGCCACCAGGTTGCGGCCATCCCTGCGCTTGCCGCGCACGCCCGGCAGCACCTCTTCGTCGGGCAGGAAGGCGCGCGCGCCGCCGGCCAGCACCACCTGCGGCGCGCCGCGCTCGCGGGCGAAGTCGATGAACTGGCTGGCGATGTCGGTGCAGCCGGCCGCGCGCGCCGCGTCCGGCAGCGAGGCGTCGCTCTCCCAGTTGCGGTTGGGCACGTGGGCATAGGTCGCCGCGGGTGTGGCGTGGGTCAGGCGCGCCGTGGTGACGATGCCGGTGCCCATGCCGGCGTCCGCGGCCAGCGCGAGCCAGCTCTGCAGCCGGTTGCCGCGTGATTGCGCGCAGTCGTTGTGGCCGCCGGCGCTGACGCCGATCGCGCCGATATGGGTTTTCACGCCCGTGGCGATCGCGGTCATGGTGCCGGCGGAGTCCGGGGTCTGGGCGTCGGTGTTGTAGGTCTTGCTGAACGCCGTGGCCGGGAAATGCTCCCACGCCAGCAGGTGCTCCTCGCCGGGGTTGCCTGCCTGCTGGCCGGCGAAGATCCGCGCCGCGGCCACCGTGGTCAGGCTCATGCCGTCGCCGAGGAACACGATCACGTTCTTCGCGCGCCCGTCCATGGCGCCGTTGCCGGCCGCGCGCGCGGCGCCGCTGCGGTACCACCAGGCCGGGGTTTCGCCCGCGGGATGGGCGATGGCGGGCACGTCGACCGACACGGCGGCAGGCGCGGCAATGCGCGGCGCGGGCGCCGACGCGCAGGCGGCCAGGGTGGAACAGGTGACGGCAAGGGCGACGGCGAGGGTGGCGCGGGACGGACCGGTCATGTGGTGCTTCGTGTCAGGTGAATGCGTGATTATGCCGTCCGTCGGTATTCCGCCCATGACACCCCGGCGTTCCGCCATGGGCGTCGCCGCGCCGGGACAGCTCGGCTAAGGTGGCTCATTCCTTCCCGCGTGGTCGCCAATGACCTTCGTCAAAGCCTGGTTCCGCATCCCGTTCTGGCAGCGCGTGGCCGCCGGATTCGTGCTCGGCGCGCTCGCCGGCTGGCTCGTGGGGCCCGCGGCGGCGATCTGGTTCAAGCCGCTGGGCGACGTGTACGTCAACCTGATCCGCATGATCGCCACGCCGCTGGTGTTCTTTGCCGTGACCAGCGCCATCGGCAGCCTGCACGGCCAGAAATCGATGGTGTCGCTGGGCGGGCGCACCTTCGCCTGGTTCGCGGTGACCGCGGCGCTCGCGGTGTGCGTGGGCCTGGCGGTCGGCCTGGTGCTAAAGCCGGGCGAGGGCGTGGCGGCGCTGGCCATGGCGCCGGACTACGTGGTGCGCGAGGTACCCGGCCCGGTGCAGGTGCTGGTGGACGTGGTGCCGTCCAATCCGTTCCGCGCGCTGGCCGAAGGCAAGATCCTGCAGGTGATCTTCTTCGCCGCGCTGCTCGGTTTCGCCCTGGTCAAGCTGGGCGACAGGGCCACGCGGCTGCGCGCGCTGATGGCCGAGGGCAGCGAGGCGATGATCCAGGTCACGCGCTTCGTGCTGGAGTTCACGCCACTGGGTACCTTCGGCCTGATCGCGGCGCTGGTCGGCGCCTATGGCTTCGAGAAGCTGCTGCCGCTGCTCGGCTTCATCGGGGCGCTGTACCTCGCGTGCGGGCTGCACATCGTGTTCGTGTACGGCGGGCTGCTGCTGGCGCACGGGCTGAACCCGCTCAGGTTCTTCCGCGGCGCGGCACCGGCGATGCAGGTGGCGTTCGCGGCGTCATCGAGCTTCGCCGCGCTGCCCGCCAGCCTGCGCAGCGCCACGCACAACCTGGGCGTCGACAAGGACTACGCGGCGTTCGCCGTGCCGCTCGGCGCCAGCGTCAAGATGGATGGCTGCGGCGCGATCTATCCGGCGCTGACCGCGGTGTTCGTGGCGCAGTACTTCGGCATCGACCTCAGCGTCTCGCAGTACTTCATCATCCTGCTGGCCTCGGTGCTCGGCAGCTTCGGCACCGCGGGTGTGCCCGGCACCGCGATCGTGATGGTCACCCTGGTGCTGAGCGCGGCCGGACTGCCGCTGGAAGGCATCGGCTACCTGGTCGCCATCGACCGCATCCTCGACATGATGCGCACCATGACCAACGTCACCGGCCAGGTGCTGGTGCCGGTGCTGGTGGCCAAGGAGACCGGCATCCTCGACCAGGCGGTGTATGACGCGGCGTCGAGCAACGTCGGCATCGAAGACGACGTCGTGGCGGACAATCGCGGCGCCTAGCCGGATCCCGCAGGCGTGAGGCGTGGCGAACCAGGCCTTCGTGACATGCCGGTGAAGGCCGGTATACGGGGTCACCCCAGCTTTCGCGGCGCGCGATGCGCGCACTAGAGTGCCCGCATCCCCCATCGCGGACGCGGCAATGACCACGATCCAGGAAACGGCTTCGCAGATCCTCGATGTCGGCCAGCGCCGCTTCTGGGCCGACGACTACGAGAAGCGCATGGATACCTTCGCCGATGTCGTCGAAGGCCTTGATCCGGCGGCGCGTGCGCAGCTCTTCGACGAGATCCTCGAGCAGGATTCCGGCGCCACCATGTCGTGGCTCACGGTCGACCGCCTCGATTCGCTGGCCCGCGAGGGCCGCATCACCGCGAACGAGCGCAGCGCGGTCCTGGAAGGGTTTGGTGACGCCTATGTCGCCGGCGAGATCGGCTTCCAGGACGCGATGGCGTTCACCAACATCTTCGGCAGCGGGGCGGTCGGCGGCATCGGCCTGAACCCGGATCCCGCGCAGCTTGAAGCGCTGCTGGGCACGCTTTCCGCGGCCAACGGCGGCGATCCGGGGTTCATCGAGAAGTTCGCAACCGCGATGCTGCAGCAGCGTCTTTACTCGGAGCCGATGGCGGTCCTGCCACACGAGCGCGACGCCCTCGCCGGCGTCCTGCTGAACGCCCTCGACGAGGCCGGCGGCAGCAGCTCGGTGCACAACGCGTTGTCGTCGTTGAGCGGCGGGCAGAAGGCCGCGCTGCTGGAGTCGCTCGCGAGCAGCGGCCTGGCGTTCCGCAATCCGTCGCTGGACGGCACCGCCGTGCGCGATCCGATGGCGATCGTGATCGAGGCGACATCGCGCCACGGCGGCTCGCAGGACGCGCTCGAGATGGTGCGCTTCGTCAGTGCCAGTTCCACGGGCAATGTCCTGGAAAACCATTTCCATGACATGGACAACAAGCCCTACGAGGAGCGTGCAGACGCACTTGGCGAGCTGTTCCTCACCCACGGCGACGTCATCCTCACCGACCTGACCGTCGCCGACCCCGGCCAGACCGTCGGCAGCAGCAACGACCGCAGCACCGTGACCGGAGAGAACCTGCTGGCGCTGTCCAACCTGGTCAGGATCACCGGGCTCAACCCCGACAATCCGCGCGCGGATGCGGTGATGGACATGGTCGGCGACTTCGCGGCCGCGAACATCCGTGCCGGCAACCTGACGGACCAGGACGACGTGAACGGGGATGGCGAGGTGAATGCGCTGGACATCGAAGCGCGTGACGCCGGCAACGGACGCGCGGCGATGATCGGCGCGATCATGCAGGATGCCGTCAGCTCAGGCTATGTCGACCTGCGGGCCGATATCGCCGCCCGCGATGCGTTCGTGGGCTTCGTGCTGGACGTTGCGATCTCCGCCATCCCGGTTGGCGGTGACTTCGCGGCGAAAGCGATCACCGACCAGGTGTCGGGCGCGCTTGGCGGGCTGAGCGAGGCCGTGCGTGACCGGATCGCGGAATCGCTCGCCGCGATTCCGAAGGACCTGCTGACGGATGCGCAGGGCCAGCTGACCGCTGCCGCAAAGGACGCGATCATCGAGGCGCTGCCCGAGGACTACCAGTACCTCGAGGGCATCAAGGGCGAGTCGAATACCCTCATCGCCGACGTCATCCTGTCCGCCAGCCTGCGCGATTACCAGCTCACCGAGTCGATGGGCGAATACCGCAGCTACATCGACCAGGCGCGCGGCGACTGAGGCGACGCCACAGCGAGCACGTTCATTGCGTCATGGCGTCGCGCTCCCCTGCGAAGAGGGCTTCGCGCAACGGCGGCTTCAGGGCTTGCCGCCCGCCCGCTCGGCCTCGAGCTGCTCGTTGAAGCTGCGCTCGGCGCGGTCGGCGTAGGCGGCGCAGGCGATCGGCTTTGATGCCGCCGGGTTCGCGTAATCCCGTCCGCTGAATGCCGGATGCGGGGTCAGGAGCACATCGCAGGGCAGGGCGCGGACGACGTCGAAGCTGTGGCGATAGTCGGCGACGATGCGCGGGTAGCGCGGGTTGTCCACCAGCCGGTAGCCGGGCGCGGTCAGGCTGTCGGCGTAGGCGATGCGCACGGGGCTGGCGCCTGCGCGGTCGGTCCAGGTCCACGCCATGCTGCCCGGCGTATGCCCGGGCATGAAGTGCACGGTGAAGCGCATGCCGCCGAGTTCGACCACCTCGCCGTCCAGCAGCAGGCGATCGACCTGCACCGGCGGGTAGACGATGGCGTCGCCGAAGTGGATGTCGTCGCTGCCGCCGCGCGCCAGCAGCACCGCGGATTCCGCGTTGGCGGCCACGCGTGCTCCGGTGCGCCGGCGCAGCTCTGCGAGCGGGCCGACGTGGTCGGCGTGGGCCTGGCTGAGGAGGATCAGCTTCAGGTCTGCCGGTGCCACGCCCAGGTCCGCCATGTGGCGCAGCAGCATGTCGGCCGCCTGCGGCATGCCGCCGTCGATCAGCACCGCGCCCTCCGCGGTCTTCACCAGGAGCGCGCTGAGGTTGGCCGTGCCGATGTGCCAGGTGTTGTCGGCGATCCTCACCGGCGCGATCGGCTGCCGCCAGCTCTCGTGGACGGTATAGGCCTTGAGCTGCGGCAGGACGGCTTCGGCCGCGGCCACCGGGCCGGCAGTGAAGAGGGCGACGACGAGGGCGGGAACGGTCGATGCGAATCGGGACATGTGCGGTGGCGGGCCGGAGACGGGAGGTCAAGTATCGCCGCTCGCGTCGCATCCGCGCCGCCTTCGCGGCCATGACTTCTGGCCGGCAGCGGCCGCTTGGCCAGGCGGTATGGTGTGACGCTGTCCACAGAGACAACGGGGAACCTATGAAGCTGCACAAGCACATGGCATGGCTGTCGACGCTGCTGTTCGTGGCGCCGGCCTTCGCCGCCGGTACCGACCGCTGGGAGATCCCGGTGGCCACGAAGAAGCTCGACAACGGCCTCACCGTCGTCGTCTCCGAGGACCGCAGCGCGCCGGTGGTGGGGGTAAGCGTGGTGTACGGCATCGGCATGCGCCTGGAGCCACAGAACCGCACCGGCTTCGCGCACCTGTTCGAGCATCTGATGTTCGAGGGTTCGGTCAATGCGCCTGAAGGCGTGTTCGATCGCGTGATCACCGGCGGCGGCGGGCGCAACAACGGGTCCACCCGCGCCGACTTCACCAACTACATCGAGATCGCGCCGTCGTCGGCGATCGAGCCGATCCTGTGGCTCGAGGCCGACCGCATGCGCCTGCTCGATTTCAGCGAGAGCACGCTGAAAAACCAGCAGGACGTGGTGAAGGAGGAGATCCGCAACAACGTGCAGAACCAGCCCTACGGCGGCTTCATGTGGATCGACATCGGCCAGCATGCGTTCCAGAAGTGGGAGAACAACCACGACGGCTACGGCAGCTTCGAGGACCTGGAAGACGCCGACCTCGACGACGTGAAGGCCTTCCATCGCGACTACTACGGTCCCAACAACGCGATCCTGTCGCTGGCCGGCGATATCTCGCCGGCAGACGGCTTCGCGCTCGCCGAGAAGTACTTCGGCGACATCGCCGCGCGCCCGACGCCGCCGGCGCCGGACTTCAGCGAAGGCCTCAACACCCGGGAGAAGCGCCTGCAGCAGGGCGACAAGCTGGCGCAGGTGCCGGCGATCGCGGCGGCGTGGAAGATGCCCGACCGCGGCAGCGCGGACCAGGCGCCGATGGCGGTGCTCGGCGCGCTGCTGGCCAACGGCGACGCCTCGCGCCTGTACCAGGGCTTGGTGAAGGGCCGCGAGCTGGCGCTCAACGTCGACTCGCTGTACGGACTGACCAGCGAGTGGGAGTACGACGGCCCGACGCTGTTCACCGTGTTCGCGCTGTACAAGCCGACCACGTCCGCCGACGAGGTGCTGGCGGCGATCGACGCGGAGATCGCCACGGTGGTTGCCGACGGCGTCGACGACGCGACGCTCGCGCGCGTCAAGACCGGCATGCTGGCCGACTGGTACGACGGCATGGAATCGTTCCTGTCGCGCGCCGACAACCTGGCCAAGCTGCAGCTCCTGTGGGGCGATGCCGCGGTCGCGAACCGCATCCCCGGCTGGATCGAGGCTGTGACCTCGGCCGACATCCAGCGCGCCGCGCGCACCTACCTGACGCAGGCCAACCGCACCGTCATCGACCGCAAGCCGGAGGCGATGCTGCAGGCGCCCGCAGCTGCCGCCGCTGGCCAGGATTGAGGACACCACCATGACCATGTTCAAGCACACGCTCCTCGCGCTGGCCGTATCCGCGGTCGCCGCCGGCGCCGCGGTCGCCGGCCCCGCCGACCTGCCCAAGGACCTGCCGCCGTACGCGGCCGACAAGCCGCTGCCGATCCCGGAGATCGAGCGCATGACGCTGGCCAACGGGCTGGAGGTCTGGGTGGTGCCGCGCGACGGCGTGCCGCGCGTCGATTTCGTGCTCGCGATGCGCAACGCCGGCCTCGCCGCCGATGCCAGGGACATGCCGGGTTTCGCAACGCTGTTCACCGGCCTGCTCAGCGAGGGCACCGCCAAGCGCAGCTCGCGCGAGATCGCCGAGTTCGCGCAGGGCCAGGGCGGCGCGATCGGCGCCGCGGCCAGCAACGACGGCGCGATGGTGTTCGCCAACGCGCTTGCCGCCAACGCCGGGCCAATGCTGTCGCTGCTCGCCGAGGTCGCGCGCACGCCGGCGTTTCCGGATGGCGAGGTCAAGCTGGCACAGGCCAACGCGCTGCAGGGACTGAAGGCGGCCGAGGCGCAGCCGGCGTTCAAGGCCAACCGCGCACTGCTGGCCGCGACCTACGGCGACCATCCGTACGCGCGCACGCAGCAGACCGAAGCCTCGATCAACGCGGTGACGCCCGAGGGCCTGCGCAAGGAGCATGCGCGGCGCTTCCATCCCGATCGTGCCCTGCTTGTGGTGACCGGGCGCATCGCCCCGGAGGATGCCTTCCGCATGGCCGAACAGGCGTTCGGCGGCTGGAAGGCGGCGGGCGCAGACGTGGCCGACGTGCCGCCGGCGCCGCGCGAGGCGGTGGCGCAGCGCGTGCTGATCCAGCGCGACGGCAGCGTGCAGTCGACGTTGCGCCTGGGCAGCCCCGCGGTGGCGGCGACCGATGCCGACTACATCCCGCTGCAGCTGGCGGGCACCGTGCTGGGCGGCAGTTTCTCCAGCCGGGTGATGCAGAACCTGCGCGAAGAGAAGGGTTACACCTATGGCGCGCGTGCAGGCTTGAACGCGTCCGCCAAGGGTGGTTACGTGCAGGGCGGGGCGGATGTGCGCAACGAGGTCACCGGCGCAGCCCTCACCGAGTTCTTCGGCGAGTACGCGCGGATCGGCAAGGAGCCGGTGCCGACGGTGGAGCTCGACGACACCAAGCGCTACGTGGCGGGCGGCTACCTGATCGCCAACCAGATGCAGGCGGCGGTCGCGCAGACGCTGGCCGGCAACTGGCTGCTCGGCCTGCCGCCGGAGTACCTGGGCGAATACGTGCCCAGGGTGCGCGCGGTGACCGCCGCACAGGTGCAGGCGATGGCGGCGAAGTACTTCACGCCGGAACGGCAGTCGATCATCGTGGTCGGCGACGGTGGCGCGGTTTCGGAGCAGTTGGCTCCGTGGGGCGCGTTCAGGGCTGCGGAATAGCGCGCGGACGGGGGCAACCCGGCGGGTTGTCCCTTACGCGTTGACCGGCACCGCGCGCGGCCGCTTGAGCCAGATGGCGAAGGCCGCCGCGGTGAAGAACATCACCAGGCTGTAGACCGCCGCCGGGATCGACATCGCCGGGTTGCCGAGCACGTTGAGCGCGATGTAGATCGCCAGGGTGCCGTTGTGGATGCCGATCTCCATGGCGATCGCGATCGCCTGCGGGCGCGGCAGGCGGAGCGCCAGCGGCGCCGCATAGCCGATGCCCATGCTGGCCAGGTTGAACAGCAGGCAGGCCAGCCCGGCCACGGCGAAGTAGGCCACCAGCACCTCGCGCGACTGCGCCACGGCGGCGACGATCAGCAGCGCCAGCACCAGCACCGACAGCATGCGCAGCGGCTTTTCCGACGACGCCGCGAAGCGTGGTGCGAAGCGGCGGATCAGCATCCCCAGCGCCACCGGCAGCACGATGATCACCGCGACCTCGACGATCTTGCGCACCGGCGGCGGCACGTACTGTCCGGAACCCATGAAGTGCTGCAGCGACAGGTCGAGGATCAGCGGCAGGGTCAGCAGGCACAGCAGGCTGTTGATGGCGGTCAGGGTGATGTTGAGCGCGACGTCGCCGCGCGCCAGGTGGCTGTAGATGTTGGCGGTGGCGCCGCCGGGTGACGCCGCCAGCAGCATCAGGCCCGCCGCGAGCTCCGCCGGCAGCCGGAAGGCCAGGGCGAGGCCGAACGCGATCCATGGCAGCACCAGCACCTGCAGCGTGAGCCCGGTGAGCACCGCCCGCGGGTAGCGCGCCACCCGCCGGAAATCGTCCGGGGTGAGCGCAAGGCCGAGGCCCAGCATGATCACGCCCAGTGCAAGCGGCAGCAGCACGGTGGTCAGCAGCGTCGATTCCATGCATCCCGTCCCGTTGTCGCCCCGCCCCGCGGGGCACGCCGCAGCATCACCGCTCGGACCGCCGCGCGCAACGCGCCGCAGCGAAGGCGCGGTCCCCACCGGCGCGCTTGGCCTCGGCTGCCGGCGACCCGCGTTGCTTCATCGAGGGCCGGCCCGTTGCCGGAGCGCGGAAGCTCCCCCCATGTCGCACGGCCGGGTGAACGAGATCGACCTGCTGCGGTTTGCCGCCGCACTCGCGGTGGTGTTCTTCCACTACGCGTTTCGCGGCATCGCCGCCGACGACCTGGCGCTCATGGGTTACCCGGCGCTGGCGCCGGCGGCACGCTACGGATTCCTCGGTGTCCAGCTGTTCTTCATGATCAGCGGTTTCGTCATCCTGATGACAGCGGCGCGGGGCAGCCTGCGCGCGTTCGTCGTCTCGCGCGTGGTGCGCCTGTATCCGGCGTTCTGGGCCTGCTGCACCCTCACCTTCCTGGCGATCCTGGCGATCGGCGGCACGCGCTTCAGCGCGACGTTCGGGCAGTACCTGGCCAACATGACCATGATGAGCGAGTTCATCGGCGTCGAATCGATCGACGGGGTGTACTGGTCGCTGTTCGTGGAGATCCGCTTCTACGCGATGGTCGCGCTGCTGCTGGTGCTGGGCCGCATCCGCCAGGCACCGGCATTCATGGTGGGCTGGCTGCTGGTGGCGCTGGCGCTGACCCTGGTGCCTGTCGACGGCCCCCGCCGCTGGCTGGCGGTCGACTCGGCAGCCTATTTCGTGGCGGGCGCGGCGTGCTACCTGGTGTGGTCGGACGGGCTCTCGCGCGGGCGGGTGGCGATGCTGCTGGCGTCATGGGCGCTGGCGGTGTACCAGGCCATCCGCTGGGTGCCCCGGTTCGACGCGCATTACCGGACCACGCTGGACCTGGCGGTGGTGGCCGCCATCATCACTGCGTTCTTCGTGGTCATGGTGCTGGTTTCGCTGCGCCTGACAGGCGCGTTCGGCGCGCGGCGCTGGGTGGCGCTCGGGGCGCTGACCTATCCGCTGTACCTGCTGCACCAGAACATCGGCTTCATGCTGTTCAACATCGCCTGGCCCGCGAACGGGCATGTCGTGTTCTGGGGCACGCTGGCGCTGGTGCTGGTGGCGTCGCACGCGGTGCACGTGCTGGCCGAACGGCGCCAGGCGCCGCGGCTCAAGGCGTGGGCCGAAGCCGCCTGGGACGGCGGCGCGCGGCGGGCGGGCAGGTTGCGGGCCCGTGCGCTGGCGAAACACCCCGCGGCGCCCTGAGGCGCCGGTGGATCAGCCGTTGAGTCCCTCGACGCGACGCGCCTGCAGGAACTTGCCCGCCCAGTAGCCGTTGTCGAGGTTGGACACGGTGACGTCGCGCCCGGTGCGCGGCGCATGCACGAAGCGGCCGTCGCCCATGTAGATGCCGACGTGGTCGACGCGGCTGCCGCGGCGGCCGAAGAACACCAGGTCGCCGGCGGCCAGCGCGCCGCGCTCGACCTTCACGCCGTTGCCGGCCATTTCGCGCGACACGCGCGGCAGTTCGATGCCCAGCGCGGTGCGGAACACATAGCCCACCAGGCCCGAGCAGTCGAAGCCGGAGTCCGGCGAGGTGCCGCCCCAGCGGTAGGGCGTGCCGAGCAGGGTCATCGCGCGCTGCAGCAGGGTCTGCACCCGGCCGTGGGCGGCGGGTTCGCCGGCGGCCAGGGCGCCACTGCTCTCGATGAGCATGTTGACGTCGGCGGCCGAGAGCATGGCGCGCTCGGAGAGGATATCGGTGCCTGCCAGCGCCTGGCTGGTCGAAGGCGTGCGCTGCTGGTCGGCGGAATCGCCTGCGAGCATGGGCGCGGAGAACGCCGGTGCGGCGGCGGCCAGGAGCAAACCGGAGAGGAGGAAGCGGTACGCCCGGAGGGCGCAGCGCGGCTCGAGATATGTCTTGGCTGGTTTCGTCACGCGGCTTTCACTTGTGTCAGCAGGGCGTGATGGTGCCGGATGCCAGCCGGCAGGATGTTAAGGACTTGTCTGCGCGGTTCAGTGAAGTGTGTGATTTGGTTCACAAATTTCACTGCAGGACCCGCCTGGAGCCACTGTAGTGGCTGCGCCAGTAGCTGCCGTCCAGGTGGTCGAGGCGGACGGTTCCGCCGGTGCTGGGGGCATGCACGAAGCGGCCTTCCCCCACGTAGATGCCGACATGCGAGACGTTGCCGTTGCTGCCGAAGAACACCAGGTCGGCGGTCGCCAGGCGCTCGGGTGCGATCCGCGGTCCCTGGTACGCGGCGAGGTCGCGCGAGGTGCGCGGCAGCTTCAGGTCGAGCATGTCGCGATAGATGTAGTTGACCAGCCCGGAGCAGTCGAAGCCGCCTTCGGGCGTGTTGCCGCCATAGCGGTACGGGGTTCCGACCAGGCTGATGGCGCGCATCAGCACCGAATTGGCGGCCACCGGGTCGGCGGGCGTGACCTGCGGCCAGTCACGCCGCGCCACCGCGGCGGGGCGCTGTGGCACCACATCCCCGGTTTGGGGGGCGGGGCGGACGGCGTCGCGTCCGCAAGCGGTCGCCAGCAGCACGAGGACGAAGGCCGCGGCCGCGATTGGCGCACGGCGGGTCGAGACTGGATAATGTGCGGCACTGTTCACGGCCGGCATCTTGGCCGCCCCCCTGCATCCTGACAAGCGGCCGAGCGCCGCGCCTACGAGCCCCTTGCCCATGAAGATCGAGAAAGACCGCGTCGTCCGCTTCCACTACACCGTCTCCGAGGCTGGCCAGGCGCCGATCGAGAGTTCGAAGGACGGGGGGCAGCCGCTGGCGATCCTGGTCGGCCACGGCAACATCATCCCGGGCCTGGAGAAGGCCCTGGACGGCCGCGAGGCGGGCGAGTCGTTCTCGGTCGACGTGGCCGCCGCGGACGCCTATGGCGAGCGCACCGACGGACTGACCCAGCGCGTGCCCAAGAAGCACTTCAAGGACCAGCGGCTGGTCCCGGGCATGCAGGTGGTGCTGACCACCAACTTCGGCCCGCGCGCGGTCACCGTGCAGAAGGTCGGCATGAGCGTGGTCGACGTGGACCTCAACCACCCGATGGCCGGCAAGGAGCTGCACTTCGAGGTCGAGATCATCGATGTCCGCGAGGCGCAGGCCGTCGAGATCGAACACGGCCACGTGCACGGCGACGGCGGCCACGACCACTGACCCGCCTCCCCGCATCGACACTCCGGCCATGGGAGAACGTGTCGATGTGGTGGTGGTCGGTGGCGGGGTCATCGGCCTGTGCACCGCGCTGTGCCTGGTCGAGGCCGGGCGCAGCGTGCGGGTGCTGGAAGCAGGCTCCGTCGGCAGCGGCAGCTCGCACGGGAACTGCGGCACCCTGACGCCCAGCCACGCCGGGCCACTGGCGGCGCCCGGCACCATCGCCAAGGCGGTGCGCTGGATGTTGACGCCCGACGCGCCGTTCTACGTGGCGCCGCGTTTCGATCCCGGCCTGTGGCGCTGGCTGTTCGGCTTTGCGCGGCGCTGCAATGCGCGTGACTGGCGCAGCGCCATGGCGTCACGCGCGACCCTCCTCAACGCCTCGCGCGCCGCGTTCCCGGACTGGGTCGCGCGGCATGCGCCCGATGCCGAGTTCGCGGAGGAAGGCGCGGACTGCGTGTTCCGGACCCAGGCCGATTTCGACAGGGTGGCCGCGGAAATGCCGGCGCTGCACGCGCTGGGTATCGCCGCCGAGGCGGTGCCGGGCGCCGCGTACCTGCGCGCCAATCCGGCGTTCAGGGACGGCCTGTTCGCGGCGATCCGCTACCCGGGCGATGCGCGTCTGCGGCCCGACCGCTACGTCAGCGGGCTGGCGGCATCGCTGCGCGGGCTGGGCGGCGTGATCGACGAAGGCTTCAAGGTGGACGGCGTCGTGCGCGAGGCCGATGGCGTGCGCGTGCGCGGCAGCGGGGGTGACGTGCTGGCCGGCGACGTGGTGTTCGCCACCGGCGCCTGGACGCCGACGCTGGTGAAATCCGCCGGCCTGGCCGCACTGCCGATGCAACCGGGCAAGGGCTATTCCATCACCTACACCCGCCCGCGGCTGGTGCCGCAGCGGCCGGTGATCCTGCACGAGCGCAGTGTCTGCGTTACGGTCTGGGACAGCGGCTTCCGCCTGGGCAGCACGATGGAATTCTCCGGTTACGACTCCACCCTCAACCGCCGCCGGCTCGACGCGCTCGAGCGCGGCGCGGCCGAATACCTGCACGAGCCGTTTGGCGCGGTGAAGCAGGAAGAATGGTGTGGCTGGCGGCCGCTGAGCGTGGACGACGTACCGATCATCGGCCGCGTGCCCGGGCAGGCGCATGTCTGGGTCGCGACCGGCCACGGCATGCTGGGCGTGAGCATGAGCCCGGCGACCGGCCAGCTGCTGGCCGACCTGGTATGCGGCAGGTCGCCGCGCATCGATCCAGCGCCGTACTCGCCGGCGCGCTTCCCATGAGCGCCGGCGCGCTGGGCTTCGACCTGATTGTCATCGGCGGCGGGTCCGGTGGCCTCGCCGCGGCCTTCCGGGCGGCAAGCCACGGTGCGCGCGTGGCCCTGCTGGAGCCGGGCGAGTTCGGCGGCACCTGCGTCAACCTCGGCTGCGTGCCGAAGAAGGCGATGTGGCTGGCCGCGGACCTGGTCGGGCGCATCGGCCTCGCCCCGGGGCTGGGGCTACCCGTGGCGCCGGTGGCGGTGGACTGGCCAACGCTGGTGGCCAGCCGCCAGGGCTACATCGCCAACATCCACGCGAGTTACCGCCGCCGCCTGGACGAGGCGGGGGTCGTGAGTCTTCCGGTGCGCGGGCGGCTCGCCGGCGGCGGCGTGGTCGAATGCGCCGACGGCGCACGGCTGCGTGCCCCGCACATCCTGCTGGCCACCGGCGGGCGGCCACGGCGGCCGGACATTCCCGGCGCCGGGCTTGGCCTGGATTCCGACGATTTCTTCGCGTTCACCGCGGCGCCCGGCCGGGTGGCGGTGATCGGCGGCGGCTACATCGGCGTGGAACTGGCGTCTTTGCTGCAGTCGCTCGGCAGCCAGGTGGAGGTGTTCGTGCGCGGCGAGCGGCTGCTCACGGCCTTTGACGAAGACGTCACCGCGCGGCTGCAGGCGAACCTGCACCAGGATGGCATCGCGCTGCATTTCGGCTATCGGCTGGCGGCGCTGGAACAGGACGGCGAAGGCGTGCGCCTGCGCGAGGCAGCTGGCGATGCCGGCACGCCCTTCGACGCGGTGATCTTCGCCACCGGCCGCGCGCCGGACGTCGCCGACCTCGGGCTGGAGGCCGCGGGCGTTGCGATCGACAAGGGCGGCAACGTGGTCGTCGATGCGTTCCAGGACACCAGCGCCGACGGCGTGCATGCCGTGGGCGATGTCACCGGCCGCCTGGCGCTCACGCCGGTCGCCATCGCCGAGGCACGCCGCCTGATGGACCGCCTGTTCGGTGGCCAGCCGGACGCCCGCGTCGACCACGACAACGTCGCGACCGTGGTGTTCTCGCACCCCCCGCTGGGCAAGGTCGGGCTGACCGAGGCCGAGGCACGCGAGCGCTTCGGCGAGGATGTCACCGTGCACTGCACGACGTTCCGGCCGATGCTGCACGCACTGGCCGAGGTGCAGCGCCACAGCATGTTCAAGCTGGTCTGCGCCGGGCCGGACAAACGCGTGGTCGGCCTGCACCTGGTGGGCGAAGCCGTCGACGAGATCCTGCAGGGTTTCGCGGTCGCGGTGAAGATGGGCGCAACGCTCGCCGACCTGCACGACACGATGGCCATCCACCCCACCAGTGCCGAGGAAATCGTGCTGCTGCGATGAACACCTTCACCCTGCACCGTGGCACCGCGCCGCTCCTGGTCAGCCTGCCGCATGACGGCACGCAGGTGCCGGACGCCATCATGGCGCGCCTCACCGCCAGCGCCCGGCGCGTGCCGGACACCGACTGGCACGTCGCGCGGCTCTACGGCTTCGCGCCTGAACTCGGCGCATCGCTGCTGGTGCCGACGCAGTCGCGCTACGTGGTCGACCTCAACCGCAGCGAGGACGATGTGTCGCTGTATCCCGGGCAGAACACCACGGGGCTGTGCCCGGTGCGCCAGTTCGACGGCAGCCCGGTGTACCTCGAGGGCATGGAGCCGGGGCCGGACGAGGTGCGCGAACGCGTGGAGCGTTACTGGCGTCCCTACCACCTGGCCCTGCGCGCCGAGCTCGATCGCCTGCACGCAACCCACGGCCGCGTGGTGCTGTGGGAAGCGCACTCGATCCGCGGCCAGCTGCCGTTCCTGTTCGAGGGCCTGCTGCCCGACCTCAACCTGGGCACCGCCGGCGGCGCGAGCTGCTCGCCCGAACTGCAGCAACGCCTGGGCCTGGCGCTGGCCGGGCAGGGCGACTATGGCTGGGTGGCCAACGGCCGCTTCAAGGGCGGGCACATCACCCGCCACTACGGCCGGCCGGAACTCGGCGTGGATGCCGTGCAGCTCGAGGTCAGCCAGCGCTGCTACATGGATGAAGCGACGTACGAATGGAGCCCGGGTCCTGCCGAGCGCCTGCAGGGCCTGCTTCGCAGCCTGTTGCAGACCTGCCTGGAGTAAGGGCGGCGCCCCGCAGGCTGGCCGACCCGGTGCGTTCACGGCGTTTCCATCCAGACCCGATCCGGGGTAGGACGAGGAGCGATTTCATGAAGGCATGGATCCTGGCGGTTGCCACGGCCACCGGAGCCGCCGCGCTGGGCGGCATGGGGCCCACGGCGGCCGCGGAATACCAGACGCCGGCGGCGGGCGCGTGCAAGAGCGCCTTGCCGGTGTTCGACGGCAATATCCGCAGCAGGCCACGCGGGGTCCAGAACGAAGGATCCACCAATGCGTTCGTCAGCTGTGCGCAGCAGAGCGACTTCGACGACAGCCCGACCGAGGTGAGCCTGTTCCTGTTGAACGTGGGGGCCTCTGCCGCAAGCGTGAGCTGCACCCTTGTGGTCGGCGCCACGGTCCCGCTGTTCTTCACTGAAACGATCGAAGTGCCTGCCAACAGCTACGGGACGTGGCTGGTGTTCGACAGTCCCGCCGCGAACGCATGGGACAGCAGGGCGATCGCCTATAGCTGCGAACTGCCCCCCGGCGCCGGCATCAGCCGGGTGGTGCTGACGGTCCAGGATCCGGTCTGACCGCTGCGCGGAGCGGCGGCTGGCGGCCGCCGCGCCCGTCAGACCTCCAGCGTCGCCAGGTCGCCCTTGTCTTCCAGCCAGGCCTTGCGGTCGCCGGCGCGCTTCTTGCCCAGCAGCATGTCCATCAGCGCGGACGTGCCGTCCTCGTCATCGACGGTCAGCTGCACCAGGCGCCGGGTGTCCGGGTGCACGGTGGATTCGCGCAGTTGTGACGGGTTCATTTCGCCCAGGCCCTTGAAGCGGGTCACGTTGACCGCGCCCTTCATCTTCTCGCGCGCGATCTTCTCCAGCAGCAGGCGCTTCTCCTCCTCGTCGAGCGCATAGAACACCTGCTTGCCCACGTCCACGCGGAACAGCGGCGGCATGGCCACGAAGATGTGGCCGGCGTCGACAAGTGCCGGGAAGTGCTTCAGGAACAGCGCGGTCAGCAGCGTGGCGATGTGCAGGCCGTCGGAGTCGGCGTCGGCCAGGATCACCACCTTGCCGTAGCGCAGGCCGCTGATGTCGTCCTTGCCCGGGTCGCAGCCGATGGCGATGGCCAGGTTGTGCACTTCGTCCGAGGCCAGCACGCTGCCCGACGCGACTTCCCAGGTGTTGAGGATCTTGCCGCGCAGCGGCAGGATCGCCTGGAAATCGCGGTCGCGCGCCTGCTTGGCGCTGCCGCCGGCGGAGTCGCCCTCGACCAGGAACAGCTCGGTGCGCGACAGGTCCTGGCTGATGCAGTCGGCGAGCTTGCCGGGCAGCGCGGGGCCCTGGGTGATCTTCTTGCGGACGATCTGCTTTTCGGTCTTCAGCCGCGCGCTGGCGCGTTCGATGGCCAGCTGCGCGATGCGCTCGCCCAGCTCCACGTGCTGGTTGAGCCACAGCGTGAACGCGTCGTGCGCGGCGCCTTCGATGAAGCCCGCGGCCTGGCGCGACGACAGCCGCTCCTTGGTCTGGCCGCTGAACTGCGGGTCGGTCATCTTCAGGCTGAGCACATACGACACCCGGTCCCAGACGTCTTCGGGCGCCAGCTTCACGCCGCGCGGCAGCAGGTTGCGGAAGTCGCAGAAGCCGCGCAAGGCATCGGTGAAACCGGTGCGCAGGCCGTTGACGTGGGTGCCGTGCTGCGCGGTGGGGATCAGGTTGACGTAGCTCTCCTGCACAAGCTCGCCGTCCGGCACCCAGGCCACGGCCCAGTCGACGATCTCGGTGTCCTTGCGCAGGCTGCCGAGGAACAGCTCCGGCGGCAGCAGTTCGCGGCCCTCGAGTTCTCCGGCGAGATAGTCGCGCAGGCCGTCGGCGTAGTGCCAGCGGTCGCGCTCGCCGGTGGCCTCGTCGAACAGGGTGACGGTCAGGCCCGGGCACAGCACCGCCTTGGCGCGCAGCAGGTGGCGCAGCGCGCGCAGGCTGAATTTCGGCGTGTCGAAATACTTCGGGTCCGGCCAGAAACGCAGCCGCGTACCGGTGTTGCGCTTGCCGACGGTGCCGGTGATCTCCAGCCCGCTGGCGCGGTCGCCATCGCGGAAGCCCATGCGGTATTCGTTGCCATCGCGCTTGATGTGGACCTCGAGCACGGTGGACAGCGCATTGACCACGCTGACGCCCACGCCGTGCAGGCCGCCGGAGAAGGTGTAGTTCTTGCCGCTGAACTTGCCGCCGGCGTGCAGGCGCGTGAGGATCAGCTCGACGCCGGGGATCTTTTCTTCGGGGTGGATGTCCACCGGCATGCCGCGGCCGTCATCGGAGACCTCGCAGCTGCCGTCCTTGTAGAGGGTCACCTCGATCTCGCGCGCGTGCCCGGCGAGGGCCTCGTCGACCGCGTTGTCCACCACTTCCTGCGCCAGGTGGTTGGGGCGCGTGGTGTCGGTGTACATGCCGGGCCGGCGCTTGACCGGGTCCAGGCCGGACAGGACTTCGATATCGGCTGCGTCGTAGCGGGAACTCATGTGTGGGGCGGCCGGGAGGACAAGGGGGAGCCGGCCAGAATGGCGTTGCTGGCAGGACCGGTCAAGGCAGGCATTGACGCCGGTCAACAGACGCGCCGCGCGCGCGGGCGACCATCGCGCCCCCAACGCCACGCCACCCGGAGACCGCCATGAGTGCCGCCGACCCCTACGCCGACCTGCATCAGAGCTACGGCCGCTGCCTGCGCGACAAGGACTTCATCGGCCGCTTCTACGATGTGTTCCTGGCCAGCAACCCCGACGTGCCGCCGATGTTCGCGCACACCGACTTCAGCAAGCAGCGCATGGCCCTGCGCCGCGGCATCACCATGGCGATCTTCCACGCCGGTGGCAGCGCGGTGGTGGAGCGCGGGATCAACGAAATGGGCGCCGTGCACGCCAGCCACGGGCGCTGCCCGGTGCCGGTGGGGATGTACGAGGGTTGGATCGACAGCCTGCTGCAGGTGGTCGCGGACACCGACCCCGAAGCCGACGCGGCCCTGATGGCGCGCTGGCGGCAGGCGATGGGCGTGGTGATCGCGACCTTCAGGGCGCGCGACACCGCGGGCGCCGCGCCGGTCCCGGCACCGGCCGCCGGCCTGTTCGCGCGCGTGGTCCAGGGGCTGCGCGGCGCGCACTGAGTGGCGCCGCCCGCGGCCGCGTGCGCATGTCAACGGTCGCGGCGGTCACGGGCAACCGGTAGACTATGGCTTTCCTGCGGTAGCCACATCATGACTCCCCTGATTTTCGTCACCGGCGGCGTGGTGTCCTCGCTTGGCAAGGGCATCTCCGCGGCATCGCTGGCGGCCATCCTCGAAGCCCGCGGCCTGCGCGTGACGATGATGAAGCTGGATCCCTACATCAACGTCGACCCCGGCACGATGAGCCCGTTCCAGCACGGCGAGGTCTACGTGACCGACGACGGCGCCGAGACCGACCTCGACCTCGGCCACTACGAGCGCTTCGTCAACGTGCGCCTGTCGGGCAAGAACTCCATCACCACCGGCAAGATCTACGAGCACGTGATCCGCAAGGAGCGCCGCGGCGACTACCTGGGCGCCACCGTGCAGGTGATCCCGCACATCACCGACGAGATCAAGCGCTGCATCGACACCGCCACCCAGGGCTTCGACGTCGCCCTGGTGGAGATCGGCGGTACCGTGGGCGACATCGAGTCGCTGCCGTTCCTCGAGGCGATCCGCCAGATCCGCACCGAGCGTGGCCCCGACAAGGCGCTGTTCCTGCACCTGACGCTGGTGCCGTACATCGCCGCGGCCGGCGAGCTCAAGACCAAGCCCACCCAGCACTCGGTGAAGGAACTGCGCTCGATCGGCATCCAGCCCGACGTGCTGCTGTGCCGCAGCGAGCAGCCGCTGCCCGACAGCGAGCGCCGCAAGATCGCGCTGTTCACCAACGTGCCGGAAAAGGCCGTGATCTCGGTGATCGACCTCGACAACATCTACAAGATCCCGGCCTGGCAGCACGAGCAGGGCCTCGACCAGATCGTGCTCGAGCGCCTGCGCCTGGAAGGCAAGGCCACCCCCAGCCCGGACATGACCGAGTGGGACGCGGTGGTGGATGCCACCGAGCACCCGATCGACGAGGTGACCATCGCCGTGGTCGGCAAGTACGTCGACCACAAGGACGCCTACAAGTCCGTCGGCGAGGCGCTGCGGCACGGTGGCATCCGCCAGCGCACCCGGGTCACGCTCAAGTGGCTGGAATCGCAGGACATCGAGCGCGACGGCGCGGCGGCGGTGCTGGCCGGCGTCGATGGCGTACTGGTGCCGGGCGGCTTCGGCGACCGCGGCTTCGAAGGCAAGGTGCTGACCTCGCGGCATGCGCGCGAGACCGGCCTGCCGTATTTCGGCATCTGCTACGGCATGCAGGCCGCGGTGGTCGACGTGGCGCGCCACATGGCCGGCCTGGACGGCGCCAACAGCACCGAGAACGACCGCCAGACGCCGCACCCGGTGATCGGCCTGATCACCGAATGGCGCACCCAGGCGGGCGACGTGGAACGCCGCAGCGAAGACGGCGACCTCGGTGGCACCATGCGCCTGGGCCTGCAGGAGCAGCGGCTGAAGCCGGGCACCCTGGCACGCGCGCTGTACGGCAAGGACGTGGTGGCCGAACGCCACCGCCACCGCTACGAGTTCAACAACCGCTACCGCACGCAGCTCGAGGATGCGGGCCTGGTGGTTTCCGCGAAATCGATGGACGACCTGCTGGTGGAAATGGTGGAGCTGGCCGACCACCCGTGGTTCCTGGCCTGCCAGGCGCACCCCGAATTCCTGTCCACCCCACGCCACGGCCACCCGCTGTTCATCGGCTTCATCCGCGCCGCGCGCGAGCGCAAGGCCGGCGGCAAGCTGCTGAAAGAAGCGACGGCATGAGCATTTCCCGGCAAGAAAAGGCTTCTGCATGAAACTCTGTGGATTCGAAGTCGGCCTCGACCAGCCGTTTTTCCTGATCGCCGGGCCCTGCGTGATCGAGTCCGAGCAGCTGCAGCTCGACGTCGCCGGCAAGCTGAAGGACATCACCTCGGCGCTCGGCATCAACTTCATCTTCAAGTCCAGTTTCGACAAGGCCAACCGCACCTCGGGCACCGCGTTCCGCGGCCCGGGCATGGAAGAAGGCCTGCGCGTGCTGGCGGAGGTGAAGCGCCAGATCGGCGTGCCGGTGCTGACCGACGTGCACGAGTACACGCCGATGGATGAAGTGGCCAGCGTCGTCGACGTGCTGCAGACGCCCGCGTTCCTGGTGCGCCAGACCGACTTCATCACCAGGGTCTGCGCCGCCGGCAAACCGGTGAACATCAAGAAGGGCCAGTTCCTGTCGCCGTGGGACATGAAGCCCGTGGTCGAGAAGGCCAAGGCCACCGGCAACCACGACATCATGGTCTGCGAGCGCGGCGCGAGCTTCGGCTACAACAACCTGGTGAGCGACATGCGCTCGCTGGCGGTGATGCGCGACACCGGCTGCCCGGTGGTGTTCGACGCCACCCACTCGGTGCAGCTGCCCGGCGGGCAGGGCACCTCCAGCGGCGGCCAGCGCGAGTTCGTGCCGGTACTGGCCCGCGCCGCGGTCGCGGTCGGCGTGTCCGGCGTGTTCATGGAAACCCACCCCGACCCCGCCAAGGCCCTCAGCGACGGCCCCAACGCCTGGCCGCTCGACCGCATGCGCGCGCTGCTGGAAACCATGTGCGAGCTCGACGCCGTCACCAAGCGCGCCGGGTTCCTGGAAAGCGACCTCTGATCCATCGCCGGCGTCCGCCGGCTGCAATCGCACGACCCTTGTCCAACTACGACCGAGCCCCATGACCACGATCGCCAAAGTCCACGCCCGCGAGATCCTCGACAGCCGCGGCAATCCCACGCTCGAAGCCGAGGTCACGCTGGCCGACGGCAGCTTCGGGCGCGCGATGGTGCCCTCGGGCGCGTCCACCGGTACACGCGAGGCGGTGGAGCTGCGCGATGGCGACAAGACGCGCTACATGGGCAAGGGCGTGCGCAACGCGGTCGCCAACGTCAACGGCGCGATCGCCGAGGCGCTGCGCGGCGCGGATGCCTCCGACCAGGCTGGCGTGGACCGTCGCCTGATCGATCTTGACGGCACCGACAACAAGGGCCGCCTGGGCGCCAACGCGCTGCTCGGTGTGTCGATGGCCAACGCGCACGCCATGGCCGCCTCGCGCCGCGAGCCGCTGTGGAAGCTGCTCGCCGGCGACCGCGCGCCGGTGCTGCCGGTGCCGATGATGAACATCATCAACGGCGGTGCGCACGCCGACAACAACGTCGACCTGCAGGAATTCATGGTGCTGCCGGTGGGCTTCGACTCGTTCGCCGAAAGCCTCCGCGCCGGCACCGAGATCTTCCATGCGCTGAAGTCGGTGCTGAAGGGCCACGGCCTCTCCACGGCGGTGGGCGACGAGGGCGGCTTCGCCCCCGACCTGCGCAGCAACGTGGAAGCGCTGGACACCATCCTCGAGGCGATCGGCAAGGCCGGCTACCGCGCCGGCGACGACGTGCTGCTCGGCCTCGACGTCGCGTCCAGCGAGTTCTACGACAACGGCAAGTACCACCTGGTCGGCGAGGGCAAGCGCCTGTCCAGCGAGCAGTTCACCGACTTCCTCGCCTCGTGGGCGGACCAGTACCCCATCATCACCATCGAGGACGGCATGGCCGAGGGCGACTGGGACGGCTGGAACCTGCTCACCCGCCGCCTCGGCGACCGCGTGCAGCTGGTCGGCGACGACCTCTTCGTCACCAACCCGCTGATCTTCCGCCAGGGCATCGAGTCGCAGACCGCCAATGCGATCCTGATCAAGGTCAACCAGATCGGCACGCTGACCGAAACGCTGGAAGCGATCGCCATGGCCGATGCCGCCAGCTACGCGGCGGTCGTCTCGCACCGCTCCGGCGAGACCGAGGACACCACCATCGCCGACATCGCCGTCGCCACCACCGCCACCCAGATCAAGACCGGCTCGCTGTGCCGCAGCGACCGCGTGGCGAAGTACAACCAGCTGCTGCGCATCGAGGAGTCGCTGGGCGCCGGGGCGCGCTTCGCCGGCCGCGACGCCTTCGTCTCGCTGAAGCGCTGAGCCCGAAGCCATGCGCACGCTGCGGATCGTGCTGGTGCTGCTGGTCGCGCTGCTGGCGTGGCTGCAGTACCGGCTGTGGTTCGGCAGCGGTGGCAACCATGAAGTCGCCGCGCTGGTGGCGCAGGTCGAGCAGCAGGCGCGGCAGAACGCCGGGCTGCACGAGCGCAACGAGGCGCTGGCCGCCGAGGTCGCCGACCTGAAGTCCGGCGAGGCGGCGATCGAGGAGCGCGCGCGTGGCGAGCTCGGCATGATCCGCCCCGGCGAGACGTTCTATCGCGTCGTGGACCGCGCGCCGCCGCGCACGCGTGAACCCGAAGCCGGGGTCACGCCGTGACCTGGGCGGTGGTGCCCGCCGCCGGACGCGGCGCCCGCTTCGGCGGCGACCTGCCCAAGCAGTACCTGGACGTCGCCGGCGAGCCGCTGCTGGCGCACAGCCTGCGCGCGCTGTTCGCGCATCACGCGGTGGAGGGCGCGGTGGTGGCGCTGGCCGCCGACGACGCGCACTGGCCCGGATGGACCGATTTCGAAGGCCGGCCGCTGGTCACCTGCACCGGCGCCGATTCCCGGGCCGGATCGGTGCTGGCCGGCCTGGCCGCGTTGCCCGACACCGTGCGCCCGGATGCCTTCGTGCTGGTGCACGATGCCGCGCGCCCCAACCTGCGCCTGGCCGACCTGGATGCGCTGCTCGAGCGCGGCCGCGAGGATCCGGTGGGCGCCATTCTCGCCGCGCCGGTGCGCGACACGCTCAAGCGGGCTGGCGACGACGGCGGCATCGACGGCACCGAGCCGCGCGAGCGCCTGTGGCGCGCACAGACGCCACAACTGTTCCGGCGCCTGCAGCTGGGCCGCGCGCTGGAGGCGGTCGCCGCGTCCGGCATCGAAGCCACCGACGAGAGCATGGCCATGGAGCGCCAGGGGCTGCGGCCGCTGCTGGTGGAGGGCGCCGACGACAACATCAAGGTGACCACGCCGGCCGACCTGGCCTACTTTGAATACCTGCTCGCGCTGCGCGCGCGCGGGGGCAGGGCGTGAGCGTGCGCATCGGCTTCGGTTATGACGTCCACGCCTTCGGCGACGGCGACCATGTGATGCTCGGCGGCGTGCGCGTGCCGCACGATCGTGGCCTGGTGGCGCACAGCGACGGCGACGTCATCCTGCACGCGCTTTGCGATGCGATCCTCGGCGCGCTGGCGCTCGGCGACATCGGCGTGCACTTCCCGCCTTCCGACGACCGCTGGAAGGGTGCCGACAGCCGCGTGCTGCTGCGTCATTGTGTGTCGCTGGCGGCCGCGCGCGGCTGGGTGGCCGGAAACATCGACGCCACGGTAATCTGCGAACGGCCCAAGGTCGGCCCGCATGCGCTGGCCATGCGCGAAGCCATCGCCGCCGACCTGGGCATCGCGCTGGACGCGGTGAGCGTGAAGGCCACCACCAGCGAGCAGCTCGGCTTCATCGGCCGTGGCGAGGGCATCGCCGCCCAGGTCGCCTGCCTGCTCGCCAGGGCATGAACGACGCGCCACCGCGCGCCCACGGGGCGCCCGTGCTGCGCGCCGCGATGCGCAGCGTTGCGGAGGATTTCGACGTCACCGAGCTGCACGGCTTCGAGGCCAGTGGCGCCGGCGAGCACCTGCTGCTGGGCATCGAGAAGCGCGGCATGAACACCGCCTACGTCGCGCAAAGACTTGCGGACTGGGCGGGCGTGGACATCGCCGCGATCGGCTACGCCGGGCTCAAGGACCGCCATGCGGTGACCCGGCAGCGCTTCACCGTGCACCTGCCGCGCAGGCAGGCGCCGGACATCGCCGCACTCGACTGGCAGGAACCGGAGAGCGGGCAATCACTGCGCGTCACCAGCCACGCCTGGCATTCGCGCAAGCTGCCGCGTGGCGCCCTGGCCGGCAACCGGTTCGTGCTGCGCCTGCGCGACGTGGACGGCGACCGTGCGGCGATCGGGGCGCGCCTGCAGGCGATTGCTGCGCGCGGCGTGCCCAACTATTTCGGCGAGCAGCGCTTCGGCCATGGCGGCGGCAATGTCGACAAGGCGCTGCGCATGTTCGTCGGCCAGCGCGTGCGCCGCGACGAGCGCACCCTGCTGCTGTCAGCGGCGCGCTCTGCGCTGTTCAATCGCGTGCTGGCCACGCGCGTCGCGGCGGCAAGCTGGGACCGCGGGCTGGAGGGCGAGGCCTGGATGCTGGACGGCAGCCGCAGCGTGTTCGGTCCGCTGCCGTGGGACCCCACCCTGGCCGCGCGGCTGGCCGACTTCGACATCCATCCCAGCGCGTCGCTGTGGGGACGCGGCGAACTGCGCAGCGAGGGCGAGGCGCGTGCGGTCGAACTGGCGGCGCTCGAGGATGGCGAAAGCCTGGCGCTTCGTTCCGGACTGGAGGCCGCCGGGCTGAAACAGGAGCGGCGCGCAACGCGCCTGCGACCGGGCGGCCTGGCCTGGCAGGACCGGGGCGACGACGGCCTCGAGCTGCGGTTCGACCTGCCGCCGGGCACCTATGCCACCACGGTGCTTGCCGAACTGGGCGTGGTCGACGACGCCAGCCGGCGCGGCTGAGCCGTCCGTCGGAAACCGCCGGTTGGCACTGGCTGGGCCCGGATGGCGGGTATACACCGGTCCTGCACGCCGCCACCCGGCGGCGAGCAGCGACGGGAGACAGTCATGAACATCTGCCTTCGGAGCGGGCTTGGCGCGTTGGCGCTCCTCGCACTCGCGGGATGCGCAAGCGGCGGTGGTGTTGCCTCGTACCCCGCCGACCGGAACAGCAGCCCTTCGGCCGATCACAGCGGCATCGACCACGAATACGTCTCGGCGGTGGAGCGCCAGGCCCAGAGGAACGGGGCGTTCGTGCAATGGATCAATCCACCGCGCGAACGTGCCCTGGCCAGCGTATCGCCCTGACTCAGCGCTTCGCCAGCAGCACCAGCACCGCGCCGGTGCCGCCCTGCGCGGCAGGCGCGGAATGGAACGCCAGCACGTCCGCGCGCTGGCGGAGGATCCGGTCGACCACGTTCTTCAACACCGGCAGGCTGTCGCTGGAATTGAGTCCCTTGCCGTGCACCACGCGCACGCAGCCGAAGCCGGCGTCGCGTGCCTCCGCAAGGAAGCGCCGCAGCATCGTTTCGGCCGTGGCGGCGTCACTGTGATGCAGGTCGAGTTCGTCCTGGGCGGCGTACTGCCCCTGTGACAGGCGTCTGAGCGTCCGCGGCGGCACCTGGTCGCGGCGGTACGAGAGCGCGTCACCACGGTCCAGCATGAACCCCTCGCCGCGACCAAGGCGGAAGTCCTCGCGCGCCTGGGCCTCGTCCTGCTCCGCCATGCGCGCGCGCGGACGCGGGCGCGGCCTGGCCGGAGGCAGCGGCGCACCCGGCAACTCGCGCACGTTGCCGATCGCCGCGCGGAACAGCGCGGCATCGTCGACGAGGCTCGGGTCGTCTGGCGGCGGGGTGTCGGGTCGCTGTCGCTTGGCCATGGCGGAAGCGTAACGCGTCGGCGACCGGCGCATGCGCGGGTCGGCATCGTCGCCATCCGCTATCATGTCTGGCCCACCGCGACGCGGCGACATGAGAAGGTTCAGCGCGCTTGGAAGGCCATGAGAGTCCTCGTTAGCAATGACGACGGCGTCGATGCACCCGGCATCCACGCCCTTGCCGAGGGGCTGCGCGCCGCCGGGCACGAGGTCATCGTCGTCGCGCCCGACCGCGACCGGTCCGGTGCCAGCAATTCGCTGACCCTCGACCTGCCGCTACAGGTCGTGCAGGTCGATGCGGAGACCTGGCGCGTGCATGGCACGCCCACCGACTGCGTGCACGTGGCGATCACCGGCATGCTCGAGGTCGAGCCCGACATCGTGGTCTCCGGCATCAACAACACCGCCAACCTCGGCGACGATGTCATCTACTCCGGCACCGTGGCCGCTGCGATGGAAGGCCGCTTCCTCGGCCTGCCCGCGGTGGCGGTGTCGCTGGCCACGCGCGGCCACGTCGGCCTGCATTACGAAACCGCCGCCCGCGCCGCGGTCGAGATCGTGGCGCGGCTGCGGGCCGACCCGCTGCCGGCCGACACCATCCTCAACGTCAACGTGCCCGACATTCCCTGGTCCGAAGTGGAAGGCTTCGAGGTCACGCGGCTCGGCAACCGCCACCGCGCCGAGCCCTGCATCCCGGTGCAGGACCCGCGTGGCCGCCAGTTCTGGTGGATCGGCGCCGCGGGTCCCGAGCAGGACTCCGGCCCCGGCACCGATTTCCACGCCGTGCGCACCCGCCACATCGCCATCACCCCGATCCAGGTCGACCTGACGCGCTACCAGGCCCTCGAGCAGGTCGCCGCCTGGGTCGGCGGGCTGGAGGCCGAGCTGCGCAACGGGAGCGGCGCATGATCCAGCGCCTCCGCCTGCAGCCCGAAGCCATCGGCGTCGGCATGACCTCGCAGCGCGCCCGTGACCGGCTCATCGAGCGGCTGCGCGGGCACGGCATCGTCGACGAGCGCGTGCTCAATGCGATCCGTACGGTGCCGCGCCACCTGTTCATCGACGAGGCGCTGGCCACCCGCGCCTACGAGGACACC
Organism: Luteimonas sp. MC1825; assembly: GCF_014764385.1. Classification (NCBI taxonomy): domain Bacteria; kingdom Pseudomonadati; phylum Pseudomonadota; class Gammaproteobacteria; order Lysobacterales; family Lysobacteraceae; genus Luteimonas; species Luteimonas sp. MC1825. The sequence goes on from NZ_CP061714.1 coordinate 882,691, forward strand.
GCGCTCCCGATCGGCCACGGGCAGACCATCTCGCAGCCGTGGGTGGTGGCGCGCATGACCGAAGCCCTGTTCGCCGACGGCGTGCAGCCCAAGCGCGTGCTGGAGATCGGCACCGGCTCCGGTTACCAGGCGGCGATCCTCGCCGCGCTGGGGGTGGAGGTGTTCACCGTCGAGCGCATCGGTGAGCTGCTGCGCATCGCGCGCAAGCGCTTCCGCTCACTGGGGCTGAACGTGCGCAGCAAGCACGACGACGGCCGCATCGGCTGGCCCGAGGAGGCGCCGTTCGACGGCATCCTGGTCACCGCGGGCGCGCCTGCACTGGTCGATGCGCTGACCGCGCAGCTGGCTGCGGGCGGCGTGCTGGTCGCGCCGGTGGGCGCGGGCGGTGCGCAGTCGCTGCTGCGCCTGCGCAAGGATGCCGATGGCAATGTCGTGCAGGACGTGCTGGCCAACGTCGCGTTCGTGCCGCTGTTGTCGGGGATGATAGATTGAACGGCCAGCCGTCCCTCGACGACGTCACCGACGGGGGTTCGCTTGGCGAGCAGCTGCTGGCGGTCATCGACCGCCTGCCCACCGGCGACATGACGCTCGGCACCCTGCTCGAGGTGCTTGGCGACGAAGGCCTGCTGGTGATCGCCATCCTGCTGACCCTGGTGTTCCTGATCCCGGTGTCGATCCCCGGTGTCAGCACGGTGTTCGGCGCGGCGATCCTGCTGGTCGGCATCAGCCGCCTGTCCGGGCGTCCGCTGTGGGTGCCGGCGCGGCTGCGCACGCGCGCGCTGCCCGCCGATCGCCTGCGGCCCGGGCTCATCGCCGGCATGGCCTGGGTACGCCGGCTGGAGCAGGTGAGCCGCCCGCATCGCATCAGCGCCGCGGTCGATGGGCGCGCGGTCGAGGCGTTCAACAACCTGGCCTTCATCTTCGCCGCACTGCTGCTGATGGCGCCGTTCGGATTCGTGCCGTTCAGCAACACGCTGCCTGCGCTTGCCCTGCTGCTTTACGCTGTCGGCTTCATCCAGCGCGATGGCGGCGCGGTCCTGCTGGGACACGTCGCGACCATCGGCACGGTGGCCTACTTCAGCGTCCTGATCGGTGGCGGCGGCCTGGCCATCCGCGAGCTGATGCAGCGGTTCGCAGGATGAGGCGCCGTCAACAGGGAACGGAGCAACACACACCGCATGACCAGTCACAGCCGCAGCGCGAACCCCGTCCCCGCCATCGTCGCCGCGTGCGCCCTGGCACTCGTGCTCGCGGCCTGCGGCAGCAGCAGGGTGGTGCGCGAAGGCGGTGCATCCGCGCCGCGCGTGTCGGCGCCCAAACATGGGCAAGCGGTCACCGTGCAGAAGGGCGACAACCTCTACCGGCTGGCGGTCAACAACGGCATCAGCCCGCTTGACCTGGCGATGTGGAACAGCGTGCAGCCGCCTTACACCATCTATCCGGGGCAACGGCTGCGGCTGTATCCCTCCGGTGGCTCCGGCGGATCCGGTGCCACGCGCGTCGCCACCGGCAGGCCCGCGACGGTGGCGCGGCCGCCGACCAGTGCCGGCGGGCGCCGCGTCGAGCCGACCCAGGCACCGCCGCAGCCCACGGCACCGGCCCCCGCGACCAGTGCCTTCGCCTGGCGCTGGCCCGCGGACGGCAACATCGTGGCCCGCTACGTGGCGGGTGACCCCACGCGCCAAGGCATCGACCTTGCCGGCCGGGCAGGGCAGCCGGTGCGCGCGGCCGGCGACGGCGTGGTGGTGTATTCGGGTTCGGGCCTGGTCGGGTACGGCGAGCTGGTGATCGTCAAGCACGACGAGCAGTGGCTGTCCGCCTACGGGCACAACCGACGGCGCATGGTGGCCGAGGGCGAGCGCGTGAAGGCCGGCCAGCAGATCGCCGAGATGGGCCGTACCGGCGCCGATCGCGACATGCTGCATTTCGAGATCCGCTACAACGGCAAGCCGGTGGATCCGCTGCGCTACCTGCCGGCGCGCTGAGCCGGCGCTGGCCGGAGCTGCGTGTACTCAGGCGTTGATGATGAATGCCGCAACCACGCGGCGGCCTTCGCTGGCCAGCACGCTGTAGGTGCGAGCGGCGGCGGCATTGGTCATCGCCTCCAGGCCCACGCCGCGGCGCAGGCACGCGGCGAGGGTGCGCGGCGGCGGGAAGCCTTGGATCTCGCCGGTGCCGAGCACCACGACTTCGGGATCGAGCACCAGAAGCGGCTCCAGCATCTCCGGCTCCAGGCTGGCCACGTCGGTGGCCTCCCAGTCGGTGATCAGCTGCCGCGGCGTGATGATGAAGCTCGCCACCAGGCGCAGGTCGTTGACCAGCGCCGAGCGCCCGTCCGCACCGCGCAGGACGAAGTCGAAATCCGGGAGCTCGTGGGCGATCTGCATGGCGGCCGTGGTGCCGGTGGCTCAGCCGCGCGGCAGCACGATCTGGCGCTTGTCGCGGCTGGGGCGGTACAGCACGGCCACGTGGCCGATGCGCTGCACCAGGGCGGCACCACTCTGCCTGGCAAGGTCGGCGATCAGCGCGTCGCGCGACTCGCGGTCGGTGGCGGCCACCTTCACCTTGATCAGCTCATGGTGCTCGAGGGCACCATCGAGTTCGGCCACGACGGCAGGGGTCAGGCCCTTGCCACCGATCTGGAGCATGGCCTTCAGGTCGTGGGCCTGGCCGCGCAGGAAACGGGTCTGGGCGGAGGTCAGGTCGACGTTCATGTGAGAGGCATGGAGTTCGGGAGGCGCAGGGTATCATGGCGGCCCGCTGCAGCCCGGCAGCCGCAAATCCCTTCGCGATGGCCACCCGCAGCAAGAGCAGCCAACGCTGGCTCAAGGAGCACTTCTCCGATCCCTACGTCAAGAAGGCGCAGGCGGAAGGGATGCGCTCGCGCGCCGCCTACAAGCTCGAGGAGCTGGTCGACCGCGACCGCCTGCTGAAGCCCGGCATGACCGTGGTCGACCTCGGCGCCGCCCCCGGTGGCTGGTCGCAGTGGGTCCGCCAGGCGCTCGGCGACAGCGGCCGGGTGGTCGCGCTCGACATCCTGGAGATGCCGCCGCTGGCCGGCGTGGACTTCCTTCATGGCGATTTCAGGGACGATGTGGTGCTCTCGCAGCTTGAATCCATGCTGGGCGGCGAGCCGGTCGACCTTGTGTTGTCCGACATGGCCCCCAACAAGAGTGGTATGGACGCCGTTGACCAGCCGCGGGTGATGCACCTGGCGGAACTGGCCATGGAATTTGCCGACCAGCACCTGCGCCCCGGGGGTGCGTTGCTGATCAAGCTGTTCCACGGCGTGGGTTTCGATGACTACGTGCGCGAGCTGCGTCGGCGATACACCAGGGTGGCGATCCGCAAGCCGGCGGCATCGCGCAAGCGTTCGCCGGAAGTCTATGCCCTGGCGCAGGGCAAGCTGGTACACATCAAGTAACAAGGCAGCGGCGTTGCCGCGGAGCGAAAAAAGAATGAACGACCTGGTCAAGAATCTGATGCTGTGGGTGGTGGTCGCCGTCGTCCTGATGGCGGTCTTCAACAGCTTCAGCCCCAAGGTGGCGGTTGGCCAGGACGTGATCTATTCGCAGTTCATGACCGACGTGCGCAACGACCGCATCAAGGCCGTGGACATCTCCAGCGACGAACGCTCCATCAAGTTCGAGCGCAAGGATGGCAGCCAGGGCGCCACCACCGCGCCGCGCCGCGACGAGAAGATGGTCGACGACCTGATCAACCACAACGTGGAGATCAAGCAGGCGCCGCCGGAGTCGGGCGTCACGTTGTGGTCGCTGCTGCTCAACTTCCTGCCGGTGCTGCTGATCATCGGCTTCTGGTTCTTCATGATGCGGCAGATGCAGCAGGGTGGCAGCAAGGGCGCGATGTCCTTCGGCCGCTCGCGCGCCAAGCTGCTCAACGAGGACCAGGTCAAGGTGACCTTTGCCGACGTCGCGGGCTGCGACGAGGCCAAGGAGGAAGTGTCCGAGCTGGTCGAGTTCCTGCGCGACCCGTCGCGCTTCCAGAAGCTCGGCGGCAAGATCCCGCGTGGCGTGCTGATGGTCGGCCCGCCCGGCACCGGCAAGACCCTGCTGGCGCGAGCCATCGCCGGCGAGGCCAAGGTGCCGTTCTTCTCGATCTCCGGTTCCGACTTCGTCGAGATGTTCGTCGGCGTGGGCGCAAGCCGCGTGCGCGACATGTTCGAGCAGGCCAAGAAGCACGCGCCGTGCATCATCTTCATCGACGAGATCGACGCCGTCGGCCGCCACCGCGGTGCCGGCCTCGGCGGCGGGCATGACGAACGCGAGCAGACGCTGAACCAGCTGCTGGTCGAGATGGATGGCTTCGAGGGCGGCGAGGGCGTGATCGTGGTCGCCGCCACCAACCGCCCCGACGTGCTCGACCCGGCGCTGCTGCGCCCGGGCCGCTTCGACCGCCAGGTGGTGGTGGGCCTGCCCGACGTCCGCGGCCGCGAGCAGATCCTGCAGGTGCACATGCGCAAGGTGCCGCGGGCCGACGACGTCGAGCCGATGGTGGTCGCGCGCGGCACGCCCGGCTTCTCCGGCGCCGACCTCGCCAACCTCGTCAACGAGGCGGCCCTGTTCGCCGCGCGCGAGAACGCGAAGGAAGTGCGCATGGAGCACTTCGACAAGGCGCGCGACAAGATCCTGATGGGCGCCGAGCGCCGCTCGATGGCCATGAGCGAGGAAGAGAAGACCAATACCGCGTACCACGAGGCTGGCCACGCCATCGTCGGCCGCCTGGTGCCGGACCATGACCCGGTCTACAAGGTCACCATCATCCCGCGCGGCCGTGCGCTGGGCGTGACCCAGTTCCTGCCCGAGGGCGACCGCTACAGCTCGACCCGCGAGAGCCTGCACAGCCGCCTGGCGACGCTGTACGGCGGCCGCGTCGCGGAAGAGCTGATCTTCGGCACGGACAAGGTCACCACCGGTGCCTCCAACGACATCGAGCGTGCCACCAAGATGGCCCGCGCCATGGTCACCAAGTGGGGCCTGTCGGAAGAGCTCGGCCCGATCGCCTACGGCGAGGAAGAGGACGAAGTGTTCCTGGGGCGTTCGGTCACGCAGCACAAGAGCGTGTCCGACGAGACCGCGCGCAGGATCGACGAGGAAGTGCGCGACATCCTCGACAACGCCTACAGCCGCACCAAGGCAATCCTCACCGAGCATCTCGACAAGCTGCACGCGATGGCCAGGCTGCTGCTCGAGTACGAGACCATCGACGTGCCGCAGATCGACGCCATCATGGAAGGCCGCGATCCGCCGCCGCCGATCGGCTGGACCAAGCCGGAGCCCAAGGGTGACGACGACGACGCGGGCAGCAAGCGTCCGCTGCCGCCGATCGCCGGGCCTGTCACCCAGGCCTGAGCGACATGCCAGGTGTTTCCCACGGGGCCCGCGATCGCGGGCCTCGTGTCGTTGCGGCTGGGGGATAATCAGCGGCTTCGCAGGACGGAGCACGCCCATGATGTTCGATACCGTGGCCACGCTGGATTGCGCCGGCCGCCCGCTCAGGCTCGACCGGCCGCGGGTGATGGGCATCGTCAACGTCACGCCGGACTCGTTCTCCGACGGCGGCGAACACGCCACCGTCGATGCCGCGGTGGCGCACGGCCTGAAGCTCGCGGCCGAAGGCGCGGACATCCTCGACATCGGAGGCGAATCCACGCGCCCGGGTGCCGACAGCGTCGGCATCGAGGAGGAGCTGCGCCGCGTGGTGCCGGTGATCGAACGCCTGGCACGCGAGACCGCGCTGCCGATCAGCGTCGACACCTACCGGCCCGAGGTGATGCGCGCCGCGGTCGCCGCCGGCGCGGGCATGGTCAACGACATCAACGCGCTCCGCGGCGTGGGCGCGCTCGAGGTGGTCGCCGAGCTGCGCGTGGCCGTGGTGCTGATGCACATGCTGGGCGAACCGCGTTCCATGCAGGACGCGCCGGAGTACGACGACGTCGTCGGCGAAGTGCATCGCTTCTTGGCCGAGCGCATCTTCGCCGCCGAAATGGCGGGCATCGACCGCAAGCGCATCGTCGCCGACCCGGGCTTCGGCTTCGGCAAGACCCGCGACCACAACCTGGCATTGCTGGCCCAGCTGCAGCGCTTCACCGAACTGGGCGTGCCGGTGCTGGCCGGACTGTCGCGCAAGCGCACCATCGGCGACATCACCGGCCGCGAGGACGCGCGTGACCGCGTGCACGGCTCGGTCGCCGCGCACCTCATCGCCGCCCAGCGCGGCGCGATGCTGCTGCGCGTGCATGACGTGGCCGCGACGGTCGATGCCATCAGCGTCTGGCAGGCGGTCGACGCGGTGCCGATGCCGCGGCCGAAGGACAAGGCGCCGGCGATCAGCTGGCCCGAGTAGCCGGGCGCTCGCGTAAGCTCCGCTGCGGGAAGGCCCTGCGTCCGGGCCCGGGAACACCGCATGACCGCCAGCACGCCGCTTGTCATCACCTTTGCCGCCTACCTGGCCCTGATGGTCGGCATCGGCCTGTGGGCCTACCGCCGCACCGAGACGTTCGACGACTACATCCTCGGCGGGCGTTCGCTGGGCAGCGTGGTCACCGCGTTGTCGGCGGGTGCGTCCGACATGAGTGGCTGGCTGCTGATGGGCCTGCCGGGCGCGCTGTACCTGGGCGGCGTGTCGCAGTCGTGGATCGCGTGCGGCCTGCTGGTGGGTGCCTGGGCGAACTGGCGCTTCGTGGCCGGGCCGCTGCGCGTCTACACCGAACGCACCCGCAACGCGCTGACCCTGCCGGACTATTTCACCCACCGCTTCGCCGATGACAGGCGCGTGTTGCGCATGTTCGCGGCGCTGGTGATCCTGGTGTTCTTCGCGGTGTACTGCGCGTCGGGCATCGTCGCCGGCGCCAAGCTGTTCGAGAGCGTGTTCGGCCTGCCCTACGCGGAGGCGCTGTGGTGGGGCGCGGCGGTGACCATCCTGTACACGTTCATCGGCGGGTTCCTTGCCGTCAGCTGGACCGACACCGTGCAGGCCACGCTGATGATCTTCGCGCTTCTGCTGGTGCCGGCGATGGTGCTGGTCGGCGTGGGCGGGGTGGACGAGGGTCTCGCGCTGGTGGAGCAGGTGGATCCGACGCGGCTGGACTGGGTCGGCGGCGGCGGGCTGGTGGCCGTGATGTCGGCGCTGGCCTGGGGCCTGGGCTACGTGGGCCAGCCGCACATCCTGGCGCGCTTCATGGCCGCGGAATCGCTGCAGACCATCCCGACGGCGCGCCGCATCGGCATGACCTGGATGGCGCTGTGCCTGACCGGCTCGATGGCGGTCGGCCTGTTCGGCATCGCCTGGTACAGCGCGCATCCCGCCCTCGCCGGGCCGGTGACGGCGGATGCGGAACGCGTGTTCATCGCGCTGGCACAGCAGCTGTTCAATCCCTGGGTGGCCGGCGTGCTGCTGTCAGCCATCCTGGCCGCCATCATGAGCACGCTGTCGTGCCAGTTGCTGGTGTGCTCGAGCGCCCTCACCGAGGACCTGTATCGCGGGTTCGTGCGTCCCGCGGCCGGCCAGAAGGAGCTGGTGTGGTTCAGCCGCGCGATGGTGCTTGCGGTGGCGTTGCTGGCGATCTTCATCGCCCGCGACCCCGAGAGCCGCGTGCTCGGGCTGGTGGCATATGCCTGGGCGGGCTTCGGTGCCGCATTCGGGCCGGTGGTGGTGCTGTCGCTGTTCTGGCAGCGCATGACCCGCAACGGCGCGCTGGCCGGCATGGTCACCGGCGCCCTGGTGGTGGTGCTGTGGAAGCAGACCGGCAGCACGCTGTACGAGATCGTGCCGGGCTTCATCGCCGCCAGCATCGCGATCGTGTTCGTGAGCCGGCTGGGACGCCCGCCGTCGTCCGAGGTGCAGGCCACGCACCGGCAGGTGCGGCTGACGCTGCGCGAGAATGGCTACTAGCGTGATCGACGCGCGGCCGCGGGCCATCGCGCTGATGGGGCCCACGGCCTCGGGCAAGACCGCGCTGGCACTCGACTGGGCGAAGCGCTACGGCGGCGAGGTGGTCAGCGTGGACTCGGCGCTGGTCTATCGTGGTCTCGACATCGGCGCCGCCAAGCCCGATGCCGCCGAGCAGGCGCGCGTGCGCCACCACATGCTCGACCTGCGCGATCCCTGGCAGGCCTACTCGGCCGCCGATTTCGCGCGTGATGCCCGCCTGGCGGTGGCCGACATCGTGGCGCGAGGCCGCCTGCCGATCCTCGCCGGCGGCACCGGGCTGTACTTCCGCGCGCTGCTCGACGGGCTTGCGCCGATGCCGGCGGCGAATCCCGAGGTGCGCGCGGTCCTCACGGCCGACGCCGCCGCTCGCGGCTGGCCCGCGCTGCACGCCGAGCTCGCTGTGGTCGACCCGGCGGCCGCGGCGCGCATCGGCCACAACGATCCGCAGCGCATCCAGCGCGCGCTCGAGGTCTGGCGGACCAGCGGCCGTGCGATCAGCGACTGGCAGGCGCGGCCGGCGCCGGCGTCGGCGCGCCTGCCGTGCCGGGTGCTGAAAGTCGTGGTGGCGCCGGCCGCGCGCGGGACCCTGCATGCGCGTATCGCCACGCGCTTCGACGCCATGCTCGCCGCCGGTTTCCTCGACGAAGTCCTGGCCCTGCGCGCCTTGCCCGCGCTGCAGGCGCATCCGGCGCCGCTCGACCTGCCGGCGATCCGCGCCGTCGGCTATCGCCAGGCCTGGGAATTCCTCGACGGCGCCTGCAATGCCGACACCTTCCGCGCGCGCGGCATCGCCGCCACCCGGCAGCTGGGCAAGCGCCAGCTCACCTGGCTGCGTGGCGAGCTCGATGCGCGCTGGTTCGATCCCGCGACCGACGCTACCCGCATCGCGCGCGCGGTGGCCGCTTTCCTGGCGTGAGCACGACCACCGTCGCGGGCACCGCCGCCGCGCTTGTGCGCTGCGTCACGCTGCGGTCCGGCTCGCGGGCGCCTGCGTCGTATAAGATCGGGCAGGTCGCCGCCGGGGAGCGGTCAGGCGACACTGGCCACCATGTGCCAGGTACCTCATAACAACAAGAACCAGTCGGGGAACACCATGTCCAAGGGACAGTCTTTGCAGGATCCTTTCCTGAACGCGCTGCGCCGCGAACGCGTGCCGGTGTCGATCTACCTGGTCAACGGCATCAAGCTGCAGGGCACCATCGAATCGTTCGACCAGTTCGTGGTGTTGCTGCGCAACGCCGTCAGCCAGATGGTCTACAAGCACGCCATCTCCACCGTGGTCCCGGCACGCAACGTCCGCATCGGCCCGGGGGGCGGCTACGTGCAGTCCCCGGAGGACGGCGAGCCCGAGTCCGGCCCGCACGGCGAGGACGAGGCTGAAGACGACGCCAGCTAGGCGCTTGCGACGGCACCCGGCCGGCCCCATGTCAGAAGCCTGACCCGAGACCGCAGACCGAATGCCGACCCAGCTGTTTGAACGCTCGCGCAAGGGCGAGAACGCCCTGCTGATCCAACCGCACGCCGGCGGCCCGCCCGATGAGGGCGTGCTCGAGGAGTTCAGCGAACTCGCGCGCTCCGCCGGTGCCGCCGTCGCCCACGTCGCCACCGCGCGCATCGATCGCCCCAACCCGGCCATGCTGCTGGGCAAGGGCAAGCTCGAGGAGCTCAAGGCCGCGGCCGAGGCCAGCGGCGCCGACCTCGTGCTGGTGAACCACCCGCTGTCGCCCGGCCAGGAGCGCAACCTCGAGAAATACTTCGAGCGCCGCGTGGTCGACCGCACCGGGCTGATCCTCGACATCTTCGCGCAGCGCGCGCGCAGCCACGAAGGCAAGCTGCAGGTCGAACTGGCCCAGCTGCGCCACATGGCCACGCGCCTGGTGCGCGGCTGGAGCCATCTGGACAGCCAGCGCGGCGGTTCCATCGGCCTGCGCGGCCCCGGCGAAACCCAGCTCGAGACCGACCGCCGGCTGCTGCAGAAACGTGTCGACATGCTGCAGAAGCGCCTCGGCAAGGTCGAGGTGCAGAACACGCAGATGCGTCGCGCCCGCGTGCGCAGCGAACTGCCGCGCGTGGCGCTGGTGGGCTACACCAACGCCGGCAAGTCGACGCTCTTCAACGCGCTGGCCGGGTCGGATGCCTACGTCGCCGACCAGCTGTTCGCCACGCTCGACCCCACGGTGCGCAAGGTCGCGCTGGCCGGCGGCAACGTGGTGCTGGCCGATACCGTGGGCTTCGTGCGCGACCTGCCGCACGAACTGGTTGCCGCGTTCCGCTCCACCTTGAGCGAAGCGCGCGAGGCGGACCTGCTGATCCACCTGATCGACGCCGCCGACCCGCTGCGCGAGGAGCGCATCGCGCAGGTGGACGCCGTTCTGGCCGAGATCGACGCCGGCGACATCCCGCAGCTGCTGGTCTACAACAAGATCGACCGCCTCGGCGTCGAGCCGCGCCACGACCGCCCGCATGCCGGCGACCACCTGGACGAGGTGGCGGTACGCGAGCGCGTCTGGATCTCGGCGCGCGACGGCCTCGGCATCGACCTGCTGCGCGAGGCACTCGGCCAGCGCCTGGGCCTGCGCCGCCTGCACGCCGAGCTGCGCCTGCCGCCGGATGCCGGCCGCCTGCGCGCGCGCCTGCACCAGATCGACGCGGTGCGCGGTGAAACGCACGACGAGGACGGCTGGCTGCTGGACCTCGACATTCCGCTCACCGATGCGCGCCGACTGGCGGCCCTCGCCGACGGCACGCATCTCAGGGCCCTGCTGCCCGCCGAGTGACCGGCGGCTGCAGCGAGCCCTACACCTTGTAGAATGTGCGCTCGCCGCCGGTCCGCCGGCGCCGCGTACCCCATGATTGGAGCCAGCATGGCCTGGAACATTCCCGGCAAGAACAACGATGACCGCGGTTCGGGCCGCGACGACCAGCGCAAGAACCCCTGGCCGCCGCGTCGCAGCGGTGGCAACGGGCGTGGCCGCGGTGGTGGTCCGTTCGATGGCATCCTCGACCAGTTGCGGGGCATGTTCGGCGGCGGCGGTGGCAATCCGCTGCGCTGGGTCGGCATCGCCCTGGTGCTGTGGCTGGCCTTCAACTGCTTCGTGCTGGTCGGCGAGCAGGAGCGCGGCGTGGTGCTGCGCTTCGGCAAGTTCGCGCGCGTCATGCAGCCCGGCCCCAACTTCAAGGCGCCGTGGCCCATCGAGCGCGTCACGAAGCTCAACACCACCGGCGTGCGCACCTTCAGCAACAGCCTGCCGGTGCTGACCCGCGACGAGAACATCGTCACCGTGTCGTTCAACGTGCAGTACCGCATCAGCGACCCGCAGATGTACCTGTTCGGCTCGCGCGATGCCGATCGCGTGCTCGAGCAGGTGGCGCAGAGCGCTGTGCGCGAGCAGATCGGCCGCTCCAACCTCGACTCCGCGCTCAACGCGCGTGGCCCGCTGTCGGTGGCCGCGGCCGCCTCGCTGCAGGGCTCGCTGGATGCCTACCGCACCGGCCTGGTCGTCACCGAACTCAGCCTGCAGGATGCGCGTCCGCCGGAGCAGGTCAAGCCGGCGTTCGACGAGGTCAACAGCGCGCAGCAGATGAACGAGCGCCTGGTGAACGAGGCGCGTGCCTATGCCGCCAAGATCGTGCCCGAGGCACGCGGCCAGGCCGCGCGCGTGCGCACCACGGCCGAGGGCTACAAGACCGCCACCATCGCCCGCGCCACCGGTGACGCGCAGCGCTTCACGCTGCAGGTCGACGAATACCGCAATGCGCCCGAGGTCACCCGCAAGCGCCTGTGGCTGGAGACCGTGGAGCAGGTGCTGGCCGACAACCGCAAGGTCGTGGGCGGCGACGGCAGGCAGCTGATCTACGTGCCGATGGCCGGGCAGGGCACAGGCAACGCGCCGCCGCTGCTGACGCCCGAGATCGTGTCGCCGACCGTCAATGCCACCACCGGCGAACAGGCGGTCAGCCGCCTGCCGCGCCCGGCCCGTGAGGGAGCCAGCCGATGAGACTCAACCTGATCATCCCGATCGTCGTGGTCGTGTTGCTGGGCCTGCTGGGTTCGGTGTTCGTGGTCCGCGAAGGCCACGTCGGCCTGGTGCTGAACCTTGGCCGCGTGGCACGCACCGACATCGGCCCGGGCCTGCACTTCAAGATCCCGCTGGTCGAGAGCGCGCGCGTGTTCGACCGCCGCTTCCAGGCCAGCGAGTTCCCGCCCGAGCGTTCGCTGACCTCCGAGCGCAAGGACGTGAGCGTCGACTTCGTGGCCATCGGCTTCATCGTCGATGCCGGCGATTTCTACCGCGCCACCGGCGGCAACGAGGCGCTGGTGACCGACCGCCTCGCGCCGATCATCAAGGAATCGCTGCGCAACGAGATCAACACGCAGACGCTGACCGAGCTGGTCTCGGGCAACCGCAGCGAAGTGATCGATCGCCTGCTGCCCGGCATCAACCAGGGCGCCCGCACGCTGGGCATGTACATCGTCGACATCCGCTTCAAGCAGATCGACCTGCCCACCGACAGCGACGTGATCGACCAGGTCTACAACCGCATGCGCGCCGAACGGCAGCAGGTGGCCAGTGCGCTGCGCGCCGAGGGCGAGGAGCAGGCACGCATCGTGCGCGCCGAGGCCGACCGCGAGCAGACCGTGCTGCTGGCCGAGGCGGAGCGCGACGCGCAGAAGCTGCGCGGTGAAGGCGATGCCGAGGCCACGCGCCTGTATGGCGCGGCCGGCAACCGCGATCCGGCGTTCTTCGCGTTCCAGCGCAGCCTCGAGGCCTATCGGCGCTCGTTCAGCGATGGCGACGCGGTGATCGTGATGGAGCGTGACGACCCGTTCCTGCAGTACCTGCGCAGCGACCGCTGACGGCGTTTTCCAAGTTCAGGAGCAAGTAGCGATGGGCCAGTCGGTCGTGGTGTTGGGCGCCCAGTGGGGCGACGAGGGCAAGGGCAAGATCGTCGACCTGCTGACGACGGATATCGGCGCCGTGGTGCGCTTCCAGGGCGGCCACAACGCCGGCCACACGCTGGTGATCCGCGGCAAGAAGACCGTCCTGCACCTGATTCCCTCGGGCATCCTGCGCGATGACGCGCTGTGCCTGATCGGCAACGGCGTGGTGCTGAGCCCGGCGGCGCTGATCAAGGAAATCGGCGAGCTGGAAGAGGCGGGCGTGGAAGTGCGCTCACGCCTGAAGATCAGCCCGGCCACGCCGCTGATCATGCCGTCACACATCGCCCTCGATCAGGCGCGCGAGAAGGCCGCCGGTGGCAAGGCCATCGGCACCACCGGGCGCGGCATCGGCCCGGCGTACGAGGACAAGGTGGCGCGCCGCGGCATCCGGGTCGCCGACCTGCATTACCCGCAGCAGCTCGAGGAGCTGCTGCGCACCGCGCTCGATTACCACAACTTCGTGCTCACCCGGTACCTGGGCGCCGACGCGGTGGACTTCCAGCAGACCTACGACGAGGCGCTGGCCTTCGGCGACTACGTCGAGCCGATGAAGTCCGACGTCGCCGGCATCCTCCACGACCTGCGCAAGCAGGGGAAGAAAGTACTGTTCGAAGGCGCGCAGGGCTCGCTGCTCGACATCGACCACGGCACCTACCCGTATGTCACCAGCTCCAACACCACCGTCGGCGGCGCGTTGGCCGGCACCGGCGTGGGCGCGGACGCGATCGACTACGTCCTGGGCATCTGCAAGGCCTACGCCACGCGCGTGGGCGGTGGGCCGTTCCCGACCGAGCTCGATGACGAGGACGGCCAGAAGCTGCGCGATCGGGGCCAGGAATATGGCGCCACCACCGGCCGCCCGCGGCGCTGCGGCTGGATCGACATCGTCGCGCTCAAGCGCGCGGTGGCGATCAACGGCATCAGCGGCCTGTGCATCACCAAGCTCGACGTGCTCGACGGCTTCGACAAGCTGAAGATGTGCATCGGCTACCAGTACCGCGGCAAGCAGACCGAGTACGCGCCGCTCGACGCCCAGGGTTGGGCCGAGTGCGAGCCGGTGTACCTGGAATTTCCGGGCTGGACCGAGAACACCCACGGCATCACCGAGTGGAACAAGCTTCCGCCGGCGGCACGTGCGTACCTTCGCGCGCTGGAGGAGCTGGCGGGCTGCCCGCTGTCGATCGTCAGCACCGGCCCCGACCGCGAACACACGATGGTGCTGCAGGATCCGTTTGCCTGAGGCCTGGCGCCTGCCTGGCCAGGTGTCACGAGCCCCGCCCCGAGCGGGGCTCGTCGTTTTCGGCATACTCGAGGCTTCCGGGCCGCGGGGGCGGCCCATCGGGGAACAGGGGAGAGCGCATGGAAACGCAGCAGGCAGCGAGCAGAACGGACCAGGCCGCCCCAGTGAAACGCCCACCGAACATGCTGGTGCGCTTCCTTCACTGGTACTGGGGCAAACGGGACGAAGGCGAATCGGGTCATCCGGTCCGTCGCACGATCATTGCGCTCGCACTGGTCGTCGTCGGCGTGCTGGGTGCGGAGGGCTATCAGTTCGCGCGTGGCAAGCTGCTTCCGGCCGATGCGGGGCTCGAGGCCATCAAGCAGCAGCAGGCCACGTCGTTCAAGCAGCTGGAAGACAGTCTCGACGCGCTCACCGCATCCGTGGATGTCGGCAACCGCGATGCCATGTCGCAGGTCAAGGGAGCGGTGAACGAAATCAGGGAACTGAACGGCGGTCTGATCGCTCGGCTGAGCCTCGCCAGCGCTGAGAATGCACGCATGTCGCAGGTGGTCGGCGTCCCGGGTGGGCTGGACCTCATCCTGACGCGCGATGCCGGCATGCCGCTGGACGCGCAGTCGGAGGTCGGCGTGCAGTCGATCTCCGCCAATGGCGCCTATGTCTCGGTGGTCTCGAATGACGGGGAGTCGGGCCGGAAATTCCTCCGCAGCGGCGAATCCATCCCGTACACGGGCGCCGATGGACGCAGCTGCCGTGTCACGCTCCGCTCCGTAGACCCCCGGAGCGCGGTTTCGCTGTCGAACCGCTGCAGTTGAGGGCAGTCGCGGCGGCAGCGGGGAGGGCGGCGGCGCATCGCTCCAGCAGGCCGACCAGCTCGTCCTGCTGGGTCGTCCGCAGCCCGCCCAGTACCGCTTCGATCGCGGTGCGCGCCACCGCGCTGCCGCGCGTCACCAGCGCCACGCCCTCGGGCGTCGCCTCCAGCGCCTGCACCCGCTTGAGCCGCGGGTGCGGTGCGCGCGAGACCAGGCCATCGCGTTCAAGGCGCAGCAGCGTTTGATGCATCGTCTGGGGCGACACGCCGTTGAGGCGTGCCAGCTCGGCGTTGGAGGCACCGGGATGCTCGATGAGCACCATGAGCGCAACGGCCTGCGGCCGGGTCAGGTCCAGGCCTTCGTCCTGCAGGCGGGCCTCCACCGTTGCCGTCAGGCCGAGGTGGAGCTGCTTCAGCAGCACGCCGGCGCGGTAGGCGCGTGATTTCCTGAACGCCTGCAGGCTGGGGCTTGGCTGCCGCGGCATTGCATCCTCCGTCATCACCGGTGAGTTATCAGTGTGCTGATAACTTGCCAGCCTTTCCGGTACGAGCCCGTGACGATGTCGATCCGATTCCGCCTGTTGGCGATCTCCGGCCTCCTGGCCATCACCCTCTCGGGCTGTGGTGGCGAAGACGCCCCGGAGGCCACCCCGAGCCTGACCGTAAGCCTGGCCTCGCCACAGCTTCGGGACGTGACGCGCGAGGTGGTGGCGTCGGGCGCGGTGGCCGCATGGGAAGAGGTCTCGGTGGGCGTGGAGCTCTCCGGCCTGCGCGTGGCGAGCGTCGAAGTGGAGGTCGGCAGCGTGGTGGCAGCGGGCGACGTGCTGCTGCGCGTCGACGACCGCACGCTCGCCTCGCAGCTGGCGCAGTCCGACGCCCAGGTGCGCGAGGCGCAGACCAACCTCGAGACCGCGCGCCGCAAGGCCGCGCGCATCCGCGAGCTGGCCAGCGCGCAGATGGTGTCGCTGCAGGATGCCGAGGAGGCCGAGGCCGCGCGCGACAACGCGCAGGCGCGCCTCAACACCGCCATGGCCAGCCGCGACGCCTCGCGCGTGCAGCGTGACTTCACCGTGGTGCGCGCGCCGGTGGCGGGCGTGGTGTCGGCGCGCAGCGTGCAGCCGGGGCAGGTGGTGGGGGCGGGCGCGGAGCTGTTGAAGCTGATCCGCGATGGCCGCCTGGAGTGGCGCGCCGAACTCGCCGAAGGCGACCTGCTGCGCGTGAACGTCGGCACGCCGGTGCGCGTGGAGGCGGCCGGCGGCGGCATGGTGGAGGGCACGGTGCGCACCGTGTCGCCGGGGCTGGACGCGCAGACCCGCACCGGCACCGTATACGTGGACCTGCCGGATCCGGGCGGCCTGCGCGCGGGCATGTTCGCGCAGGGGCGCCTCGCGCTGGGGCGCGCGCAGGCGCTGCTGGTGCCGGGCGAGGCCGTGGTACGCCGCGACGGGCGCGCGTATGTGTTCACCGTGGACGCTGACAACCGCGTACGCGAGCGCGGCGTCGCCGTGGGCGGCGCGCATGGCGACATGGTCGAGGTGCGCGAGGGGCTGACGCAGGGCGATCGCGTGGTGGCGCGTGGCGCGGGCTTCCTCGGCGATGGCGACCTGGTGCGCGTGGTCGAGAGCGCGGACGCCGCCGATGCCGCCAACGCGCCGGCCGCACCCGACGCGAACGGGACCATCGCCAGATGAATTTCTCCGCCTGGTCGATCAACCGCCCACTGCCGGCGATCCTCGTCTTCATCCTGCTCACCGCCGCCGGCCTGCTCGCGTTCAACCGGCTGGCCGTGTCGCAGTTCCCCGACCTCACCGTGCCGGTGGTCAACGTCACCGTGACCCTGCCGGGCGCGAGCCCCAGCACGCTGGAAACCCAGGTCACGCGCAAGGTCGAAGACGCGGTGGCCAGCATCCCGGGCCTCGACAACATGGCCTCGATCGTCAACGAGGGCGTGTCGACCACGGTGCTGAGCTTCGACATCGAGAAGGACGGCACGCTCGCCAAGGACGAGGTGCGCGACGCCATCGACCGCGTGCGCATCGACCTGCCGGGCGAGGTGGAGCCGCCGATCGTGTCGATGGTCAACGTGACCGGCGGCGACATGATCACCTACGCGGTGACCGCGGACGGCTGGAGCGACGAGGAGCTCAGCTGGTACATCGATGACGCCGTCGGCAAGCGCCTGTTCGCCGTGCCCGGCGTGGGCGCGGTGCGGCGCATCGGCGGCGTGAACCGCGAGATCCGCGTCGCCCTGCGGCCGGAGGCCGTGCAGGGCTTTGGCGTGAGTCCGGCGCTGATTTCCCAGCAGCTCGCGCGCATCCAGCAGGAGCAGCCCGGTGGCCGCACCACCGTGGGCGGCAGCGAACAGGCGGTGCGCACGCTCGGCACGGTGGAGACAGCCGCCGACCTCGCCAATTTCCCCATCTCCATGCCCGACGGCCGCAGCGTGCGCCTGTCCACGCTGGCCACCGTGAGCGACGGCAATGCCACGCCCAGCCAGCGCACCACGCTCGACGGCCGAGCAGTGACCGGCTTCGCCGTGCAGCGCACCACCGGCTCCAGCGAGGTGGATGTCGGCAACGCCGTGCGCGCTGAAATCGCCGCGCTGCAGGCGGAGCAGCCGCGCCTGCGCATCGTCGAAGTCGGCTCCACCACCGAGGTGGCCGAGAACTCCTACGAATCCTCCATGCACATGCTCTACGAGGGCGCGCTGCTGGCGGTGGCGGTGGTGTTCTGGTTCCTGCGCGACTTCCGCGCCACCTTCATTTCCGCGGTGGCGCTGCCGCTGTCCATCATTCCCACCTTCGCGGTGATGTACTGGTTCGGCTTCAGCCTCAACATGATCACGCTGCTGGCGCTGGCCGTGGTGGTGGGCATCCTGGTGGATGACGCCATCGTCGAGGTCGAGAACATCGACCGCCACCTGCGCATGGGCAAGCCGCCTAAGCAGGCCGCGCTCGAGGCCGCCGACGAGATCGGCCTGGCGGTCATCGCCACCTCGTGCACGTTGGCCGCGGTGTTCATCCCGGTGGCGTTCATGCCCGGCATCCCCGGCAAGTTCTTCCGCGAATTCGGCTGGACCGCCGCCGCCGCGGTGATGTTCTCGCTGCTGGTGGCGCGCCTGATCACGCCGATGATGGCCGCCTACCTGCTCAAGCCGATGCCCGAACACAAGGGCGACTCGAAGCTGATGCAGTGGTACCTGCGCTGGGCGGACCGCGCGCTCAAGCACCGCAACCGCACGCTGCTGGCGGCGCTGGCGATCTTCATCGGCTCGCTGGCGCTGCTGCCGCTGCTCAAGGTCACCTTCATCCCGCCCGCAGACGGCATCCAGAGCAACGTGCTGGTGGAACTGCCGCCGGGTACCGCGCTCAAGACCACCGAGGAGGTGGCCGAGGCCGCGCGCCGGCGCATCGCCGACATCCCCGAGATCGAGCACGTGTTCGTGACCGCCGGCAGCAACTCCGGCGCGAACGGGCCTGCCGGCGACCTCACCAGCGCGGAGCTGCGCAAGGCCACGCTGGGCATCCGCTGGAAGGACGACCGCGACTTCACCCAGTACGAGCTGGAAGCCAGGGTGCGCGAGCGCCTGGCCGACATGCCCGGCGTGCGCCTGAGCTTCCAGGGTGGCGAGCCCGGCCGCGCGCTGCAGCTGGTGCTGGCCGGCGACGACCCGGTGAAGCTTGCGACCGCCGCGCGCGATGTCGAGCGCGGCATCCGCCAGCTGCCCGGCCTCGGCACGGTGGCGTCATCGGCCGCGCTGGTGCGCCCGGAAGTCATCGTGCGTCCGGACCCGGCGCGCGCCGCGGACCTCGGCGTCTCCACCGCCGACATCGCCGCCGCCACCCGCGTGGCCACGCGCGGTGACTACGAACAGTTCCTCGCCAAGCTCAACCTGCCCGAGCGCCAGGTGCCGATCCGCGTGCAGCTCGACGAAGCCGCGCTCTCCGATCCCGACCTGCTCGGCCAGCTGCGCGTGCCCACCGCCACCGGCGGCAGCGTGCCGCTGTCGTCCGTCGCCGAGATCACCACCGCCAGCGGGCCCTCGCAGATCGACCGCTTCGACCGTCGCCGCAACGTGACCATCACCGTGGACTTGAACGGCATGGCCATGGGCGAGGTGGAGAAGCAGATCGATGCCTTGCCGGCCATGCTCAACCTGCCAGCGGGCGTGGAGCGCCAGGCCGCCGGCGACAGCGAGATCTTCGCGGAGATGTTCGGCGGTTTTGCCATGGCCATGGTGGCCGGCATCTTCTGCGTGTACGGCGTGCTGCTGCTGCTGTTCAACCACGCCAGCCAGCCGATCACGATCCTCGTGGCCGTGCCGCTCGCCGCCGGCGGCGCGTTCGGCGCGCTGCTGATCACCGGCCTCGACATCTCGCTGTCGGTGCTGATCGGCCTGATCCTGCTGATCGGCATCGCGGTGAAGAACTCGATCCTGCTGGTGGACTACGCGGTGATGGCTGCGGAGCAGGGCATGACACGCCACGAGGCGCTGATGGATGCCTGCCACAAGCGCGCACGGCCGGTGATCATGACCACCATGGCCATGGGCGCCGGCATGCTGCCGATCGCGCTGGGCTTCACCGCCGACGCCAGCTTCCGCATGCCGATGGCGGTCGCCGTGATCGGCGGGCTGATGACGTCGACCGTGCTGAGCCTGGTCGTGGTGCCGGCGGCGTTCACGCTGGTGGATGACGTGGAGGAGTGGGTGGTGGGCAAGTTCCGCCGCCCCCGAGGCACGGATGCGGAGGCGGCCGCGTAAGGGCCGCCATCGACGGCAGGCGTGGTCAGCCGCGGGCGAACACCCGCTGCAGCACGATCCCCGCGACCATCGCCGGCACGAACCAGAGCGCTTCCACCGAGCCGACGCCAAGGCCCGCCAGCGCCGGGCCGGGGCAATAGCCGGCCAGGCCCCAGCCGATCCCGAACAGCGCCGCGCCGGCCAGCAGGCGCGCATCGACGTGGCGCAGTTCCGACAGGCGAAAGTCGTCCGCGAACAGCGGGCGCCGGCGCCGCAGCACCGGGCGGAACAGGAGCAACGTCGTGGCCACCGCGCCACCGAGCACGAAGGCGAGCGTGGGGTCGAAGTCGCCGGCCACATCGAGGAAGCCGAGGATGCGGCGCGCATCCGTCATGCCCGAGAGCGCCAGGCCCAGTCCGAACAGCGCACCCGATGCGAAGGCCGCGGCGATGAACCGCTTCATGCCCAGCCTCCCACGTGGCGCACCACCCAGGTCGTGGCCACCGCGGTGGCCATGAAGGTGAGCACCGCGACCAGTGAGCGCAGCGACAGCCGACCCAGGCCACACACACCATGCCCGCTGGTGCAGCCGTTGCCGAGGCTGGTGCCGAAACCCACCAGCAGGCCCGCCGCCACCAGCAGCAGCGGCGAAAACCCTTCGCGCGGCGTCGCCATGTCCGGCAGCAGCGTGATCGACACGCCGCCCGCCAGGACCAGTCCGGCGAGGAAGGCGACGCGCCACGCCACCTCGCCGCGCCGAGGGAACACCACGCCGGCGAGGATGCCGCTGACGCCGGCAACACGCCCGTTGAGCCACAGCAGCAGCGTGGCGGCCAGTCCGATCAGCACGCCGCCGGCCAGCGCCATGAGCCACGTCGTCGTCATGATCCACCCCCGAACCGGTTGACCGGCAGCCGCAGATAGCGCACGCCGTTGGCCTCCGGCGGCGGCAGCTCTCCACCGCGGATGTTGACCTGCAGCGCGGGCAGGATGAGCTTCGGCGCGGCGAGTCCCGCGTCGCGTTCGTTGCGCATGCGCACGTAGGCGTCCTCGCCGACGTTGCCGGCCAGGTGCACGTTGCGCTCGCGCTGGGCGGCGATCGTGGTCTCCGCACGCGCCTCGCGGCCGTCGGGCGGATAGTCGTGGCAGAGGAAGACGCGGGTGTCGTCGGGCAACTCGAACAGCCGGCGGATCGATCGATACAGCGTGGCCGCGTCGCCGCCGGGGAAGTCGGCGCGCGCGGTGCCGGTGTCGGGCGCGAACACCGTGTCGCCGACGAAGGCGGCATTGCCGACCACGTAAGTCAGGCTGTCGCCGGTGTGGCCGGGGGTGGCGACCACCCGGCCCGGCAGGTCGCCGATGGCGAAGGTGTCGCCCTCGTCGAACAGCCGGTCGAACTGGCGACCGTCCGCTGCGAACTCGTCCTCCAGGTTGAAGACCGCCTTGAAGCGCTCCTGCACCCCGGTGATGCCGCGGCCGATGGCGACCTTCGCGCCGGTTCGTTCGCGCAGCCAGGCGGCGGCCGTGAGGTGGTCGGCATGTGCATGGGTCTCGAGGATCCAGTCGACGGCCAAGCGGTGCTGCCCGACGAGGTCGAGCAGCCGCTGCGCCGAATCGAACGACGTGCGCGCGGTGGCCGGGTCGTAGTCCATCACCGGATCGACGATGGCGGCATGCCCGCCGTCACGGTCGTAGACCACGTGCGAGAACGTGGATGTGGCCAGGTCGTAGAAGCTCTCCACCAGCGGATTCATCGCGGGCTTCCAATGTTGTTTAGTAAAGTCTAAAGTATGGCCGCGCCCCATCCCTGTCAAGCGAGTCCCGCGCCAATGCCGAAGTCCACCGCCAGGCCGACCAGCCCGGATCCACTGGCCGCCGACATGGCCGTCCACGCCGGCGAGGCGGCCGGTCTGCTCAAGGCCCTGGCCCATCCCGCCCGCCTGCTGGTGCTGTGCCAGTTGGTGGAGGGCGAGCGCAGCGTGGGCGAGCTGCAGCCGGCCACCGGGCTCAGCCCGTCGGCGCTGTCGCAGCACCTCGCCGTGCTGCGGGAGATGGCACTGGTGCACACCCGGCGCGAAGGCCAGTCGATCCACTACTCGCTCGCCGATGGTCCCGCCCTGGGCGTGCTCGAGGCGCTGCATGCTGCATATTGCGGCGATGGCGTGCCGCTGGCAGGGCGCACCGGCGCCTGATCGCAGCCCGCGGCCGCGCCGGTCGGACCAGTGCGTGGCGGCGCGTGGCCGCAGGTGGGTGCATTCGGTGCGCTGCTGATCACCGGCCTCGACATGCCTCTGGAGGCGCGCCCGCGTGGCGGGCATTTTCCAGCGAGCGTGTAGCAAGCAAGGTTGCTCCCCTGGCAGGTTATCGATCATATTCGTTCCACATCCAGGGGGTGGGGAAATGGCTATGACGTCAGGCGAGGGCGGGAAGCCCGTGGCGCACCGGAAGCAGGTGACGGAAGGAGCGCGAGACGACGGCGACGGCATCGACCTCGCGACGGTGCCAGAACGTTTGCGGCCAACAGTCGGCTTCTTCCAGAAGAACAAGCGCAACTTCTTTGGCGCTGCGCTTCTGGTCGTACTGGGTTTCGTTGCGAACGCGGTGGCGACGGATCTGTACGAAAAGTACAAGCCATGGAAGGAAAGCGACGACGCGTTCATCGATCGCATCGTCAATGCACAAAAGGAGGAGTTCGATTCGCTCAACACCAGGTTGACCGAGCTTCGTGGCAACTTGCCTGCCGAAGGACGGGATGCCTTTCGTGAAATCGAGCGCTCCCTCGCTGGACTCGAACGCCAGAGCGCGGGACTGGTGCAGCAGCTGGAACTGGCCAAACAGGAAGTGGTGCAGCTGCGCGGGGTAGCTGAGGCGCGCGGGGGGCCGGGCGCCGGCTACGACTTTACCTTGGCATCCAGCACCAGCATGGATCTGGCTCCGGGTGCCGTCATTGGACTGGAAAGCACAGGAAATGGGTCGGTTCGCGTCAATCTGACGTCGGAGGGCCGACAAGTCGCCAACAGTCGTCTGTTGCGTCCGGGCGAACCGTTGACCTATGTCGGCGCTCAGCGCGAGGAGTGCTTTGTCGCGCTGCGCTCGATCAACGACGGTCGGCCGGGTGCGGCGTCCTTTCAAACGGCATGCGGCACCAGCCCCTTGCTGGCGGCGGGATAACACGGGCCCGCGTTAAAGCGTGCAACCAACCGCTGCGATTGCGAGCCACGGGGGGCATTATGTGGGTCGCTGCGCGAGCGCGCCCCACATAGGAATTTCGTGAACCAAACCGCTCTTTCGGCCTTCATCTGGTCCGTCGCCGACTTGCTTCGCGGCGATTACAAACAATCCGAGTACGGTCGCGTCATCCTGCCGTTCACCGTGCTGCGGCGCCTGGACTGCGTGTTGGCGCCCACCAAGGCCAAGGTGCTCGCCGAGTTGGCCAAGAAGACCGCGGCCGGCATCAACCCCGATCCCTTCCTCAAGCGCATCGTCGGCACCGCGGGGTTCTACAACACCTCGCCCATGGACCTGTCGGCGCTGCTCGGCGACCAGGACCACATCCGCCAGAACCTTTACGCCTATGTGCAGGGGTTTTCGCCCGAGGCGCGTGACATCTTCGAGCGCTTCGACTTCCATACCCAGGTCGAGCGCCTGGCCAAGGCCCGCCTGCTGTACCTGGTCACCGAGAAGTTCGCCAACATCGACCTGCACCCCGACCGCGTGGACAACGCGCAGATGGGGCATGTGTTCGAGGAGCTGATCCGCAAGTTCGCCGAGCTTTCCAACGAGACCGCCGGTGAGCACTTCACCCCGCGTGAAGTCATCCGGCTGATGGTCAACCTGATCTTCATCGAAGACGACGACGTGCTGACACCCGGCAATGCCGTGGTGCGCACCGTCTATGACCCCACGGCGGGCACCGGCGGCATGCTGTCGGTGGCGGCCGAGCATCTGCTGGCGCACAACCCCGCCGCGCGGCTCACGTTGTTCGGGCAGGAGCTCAACGACGAGTCCTATGCCATCTGCAAGGCCGACATGCTGATCCGCGGCCAGCCGGTGGAGAACATGGCGCCCGGCAACACGCTCAGCGAGGACGGTCACGCCGGCCGCCGCTTCGATTACATGCTGTCCAATCCGCCATTTGGCGTGGAGTGGAAGAAGGTCGAGAAGCTCGTGCGTGCCGAGCACGAGCAGAAGGGTTTCGATGGCCGCTTCGGCCCCGGCCTGCCGCGCGTGTCCGACGGCTCCATGTTGTTCCTGCTGCACCTGGTGGCCAAGATGTCGCCGGTGGTGAACGGCGAGGGCGGCAGCCGCTTTGGCATCGTGCTCAACGGCTCGCCGCTGTTCACCGGCGGCGCCGGCAGCGGCGAGAGCGAGATCCGTCGCTACTTGCTGGAGAACGATCTGGTGGAGGCCATCATCGGCCTGCCGAACGACATGTTCTACAACACCGGCATTGCCACCTACGTGTGGATCGTGTCCAACAAGAAGGTGGATGACCGCCGCGGCGGGGTGCAGCTGATCGACGCCAGCGGATTCTGGCGCAAGATGCGCAAGAGCCTGGGCTCCAAGCGCAAGGAGCTGGGCGAGGAACACATCGCCACCGTCACCCGCCTGTTCGGCGAGTTCACCGAGGCCGAACTGGTGACCGCGCTGGACGCCAAGGGCCAGCCGGTGGGCGAGCCGGTGCGGGTCACCGCCACCGGCGCCGAAACCCCGCCCGTGGCACCGGAAGGCGGACGGCTCAAGCGCGCGCCGATCAGTCGCGTGTTCGCCAACGAGGAGTTCGGCTACACCACCATCACCGTCGAGCGCCCGCTGCGCGACGAGGCCGGCAACATCGTGCTGGGCCAGAAAGGCAAGCAGAAGGGCAAGCCGCAGCCGGACAGCGCCCTGCGCGACACCGAGAACGTGCCGCTGGGGCAGGACATCCAGGCGTACTTCGAGCGCGAGGTGCTGCCGCATGCTCCCGATGCCTGGATCGATGAGGCGAAGACGAAGGTTGGCTACGAGATCCCGTTCAACCGCCACTTTTATGTGTTCGAGCCTCCGCGTCCGCTGAAGGTGATCGACGCGGAGCTGAAGCAGGTGGCCGGCAGCATCATGCGGATGCTGGGGGAGATGGCGGAATGAGTTTGCCGAGGTATCCGGAGTACAAGGACAGTGGGGTGGAGTGGCTTGGCTATGTTCCGGAACACTGGGAAATCTGTGCTCTCAAACGAATTGCGTCTCTGCGTAGTGGGGAGAGCATCACTGCCGCATCTATAGAGCCAGAAGGCGTGTATCCGGTTTACGGAGGTAACGGCCTGCGCGGCTACACCAATGGCTTCACGCACGAAGGTCACTTTGCCCTTGTCGGTAGACAAGGTGCTCTATGTGGCAACGTGAACTACGCGAATGGAAAGTTCTGGGCTTCCGAGCATGCGGTTGTCGCCACTCCCATCAAGAAAGTCACAACGACATGGCTGGGAGAGCTCCTAAGAGCGATGAATCTCAACCAGTATTCGGTGTCGGCGGCGCAGCCGGGCCTATCCGTCGAGGCAATGGAAAATCTCGGGGTTCCTTATCCGCCTATCGGGGAGCAACTGGAAATCGCTGCGTTTCTTGAACGGGAAGGTGCCCGGATCGACGCGCTGATCGCAGAACAGGAAAAGTTGCTGGCGCTGCTGGCCGAGAAACGCCAGGCCACCATCTCCCACGCCGTCACCCGCGGCCTGGACCCCAACGTCCCGATGAAGGACTCCGGCATCCCTTGGCTGGGCGAAGTTCCAGCGCATTGGGACCTTCTGCCGTGCCGAACAGTTGTGTCGGAGCAGATCGAAAAGAACGATGGCGGGGTCAATGAGGACTATTTGTCCCTAGTAGCCAACGTCGGGGTCATGCCTTACGCAGAGAAAGGAGATGTAGGCAACAAGAAGCCTGAAGACTTGAGTAAGTGCAAATTGGTGGAGATTGGCGACCTTGTCATTAACAGCATGAACTACGGAATAGGCTCTTACGGACTGTCAGGCTATAAGGGTGTGTGCAGTCCCGTGTACATCGTTCTACGCACGCTGGAAGATCGCTCGATTAAGGAGTTCGTATATCGAATCTTCCAGAACCGCGATTTCCAACTTTTCGCGCAATCCTTCGGGAACGGTATTCTCGCTCATCGGTCAGCGATTGGCTGGGACACTATCAAGAATCTGCGAGTTGCGGTTCCGGGCATAGAGGAGCAGTGCAAGATCGTGGAGTTCATAGAGAAGGTCGAGGCGGAATCGGTGATAGTGACTCGGGCAGCTGGGCACGCGATCGAGTTGTTTCGAGAGTGCCGCAGCGCGCTGATCTCCGCTGCCGTCACCGGCCAGATCGACGTGCGCGGCCTAGTCGAAGCGGACGCCGCCTGATGCGAGCCGAAGACTTAATCGTTGATCGGCGCATGCCCGATATCGAGTACCGCACTGACGCGCCAGAGGAAGTGGTCTGCCCACGCGCTACCCGGCGCGACGGCGTGCCCGTGGTCTACCTGCACAACGAGCGGGACGCCGCCCACAAAGGCTTCGTCTCGGTTGCCGGGTTCCTGCTGCGCCTGGCAAAGCGCGAGCCTAACCTGGCCTGCACCGGCTACCGCGCCAATGGACGGCAGACCACGATCTCATTCAACAAGCACGATCGGGTGACGTTGTCGCCCCGGCTGCAGGCGTGGCTGTCGACGCTGTCTGCGCCGCGCGAGGGCAAGAGCGCAGCCGTGGTCGGCTTCCTGGCCAACCTGATGCCGTTGTACACCCCCGAGGACCACGACGGCATCTGGTGCGCGCGATCATTACATGACGGCACCCTGATCCTGCCGGTGGACGAATCGGACTGGGACGAGGAGCGGGGTACGGTGCGCGTTCACTGGCAGGGCGATGCCGCGCGGGAGTCGCTGGTGGATGGCGACCAGATCGCCACCTTGGCGCTGGAGCGGTACGTCCACCTGCACGGCGCCGGCGCTTCAGAAGAAGCCATTGCCGCCGAGCTGTGGTTCATGGCCCGTCACTTCCACCACAAGACCGGTTGTCATGCGTACCTGCCGCAGTTGCCCGAGCCGCCGGATACGATGACGCGCCTGCGCCGGAAGGCCGGCGAGATCGGACAGGGCATCCTGACCAATCTGTTGACGCCGTGATAGACCCCTGGCTGCGCCATGTTCCCACCATGTTCCGGGCCCTGGCCGACCCGGAACTCCGCCCTGCGGTCCCGCGGCCCGTCAATGCGTCTTTGGAAGACGCCTGCGCATATTGGGGCGCGTTGCACTATCTGCTGCGCAATGTGCTGGGCTGGGCGGATGCAGGCGGTGGCCTGGCCTGGTGGTATGCGGCCGGTAAGCCAATCGATGATTCACCGATACTCGCGCTCGTGCGCGAGGTCTGGGGCGAAGATGACCTGATCGATTTCTACGCGGCGTGGACATGGCGCCCGGCCGGCGTTGGATACATGCAAAGCCAGGCGCAGGATCCTTTCAACGGCCCCTCACCGACCTGGCTGGCGCAGCATTCGCGCTGGCCGGATGAGGAGTGGTGGCGGGATTTTGTCCGCCGTGGCCAAGTGCACCACCACGATCCGTTCCATGGCGGCAGCGATCCCCTGCATCTGTCCGCACATGCGGACCCGTGCCTGGATGCGCCGTCGCCTGATCCGCTGGTGCAGGTCCACGCCGCGCAGCGCGGGGTGGTGCTGGTGACGGGTGGGCTGGCGCATTGGCTGGCCGACCTGGAGCGGGTGCACGCGCAGTTGCCGCCATTCGGGGACCGCTCGTGGCGCATCGAGGTGTTCGATCGCACCGTCGGCTGGCTGGGGGAGTATCGCTGCAGCCGGGTCACCGGCCGCTGGTTCACGGGCAAGCACAACATCCATGTGCAGGGGAATGGACAGCCATGACGCACACGTTGACGGCCAAGGAACAACCGCTGGCCAAGATTTTCAGCGCTGACTACATGTTTTCGATTCCGGACTATCAGCGGCCCTATTCCTGGGGCGTGGACCAAGCGCAGGAGTTGCTTGATGACCTGCTTGGCTACATGCGAACAGGCGGTACGAAGCGCGAAGAGATACCGCCGTATTTTCTCGGTAGCCTGGTGCTGATCAAGAAAGAAAACTCTACTGATTCCAAGGTGGTGGACGGCCAGCAGCGACTGACCACGTTGACTCTCCTGCTGGCCTGCATCCGGGCCATCGTCACGGACGAAAACGTGCGCAGGGGCATCACGCGCCGGATCTACGACCAGGGCGACATCGTATCGGCCACCGAGAACCACTACAGGTTGACGCTGCGCGAGCGCGACAGGGAGTTTTTCCGGGAGCGCGTGCAGCACGAAGGGGGTATTGAACAGCTGGTCGCTGGCAACGAGGCCTTGTCCGACAGCCAGCAGCGCCTGCGGGACAACGCGCGACATTTCATGGCGGTGCTGCGCGACCTGGATCCGGAGTTCCTCGTGCGCCTGGTGCAGTTCATCGTCACACGTTGCTATCTGGTTGCGGTCGCCACGCCGGATCTGGATTCGGCGTACCGGATCTTCGGAGTAATGAACAGCCGTGGGCTGGACTTGACGGCCACCGACATCCTCAAGGCGGAAATCATCGGCGCCGTGCCGGAAGCGGCACGCAAGGTTTACACCAACAAGTGGGAGACGCTGGAGTCCGACCTGGGGCGCGATGGGTTTGGCGAGCTGTTCAGCCATATCCGGATGGTCTATCGCAAGGCCAAGCCGCAGGGGACCCTGCTCAAGGAATTTCGCGAGCACGTGGGTCCCGCTGATCCTTCCGTATTCGTGGACCAGGTGCTGGGGCCGATGGCCCAGGCCTACCGCGAGATCAGCGATGCCGACCATGCCAGTACCCGCCATGCCGAGGCGATCAACGACGCGCTGCGCTGGCTCAACCGGCTGGAGTTCAAGGACTGGATGCCGCCTGCGCTGGCGTACTTCACCCGGCACAAGGGCGACCCGGACGCACTGCTGGTCTTCGTGACCGGGCTGGAGCGACTGGCGTACTCGATGCTGGTACGCAAGGCGGGTGTCAATGAGCGGATCGAGCGGTTCTCCCGCCTGACCGCCGCGGTTGAGGCTGGCGACGAGCTGGCGCAGCCCGGGTCTGCGCTGCAGCTCTCCCCGCTGGAGCAGCACGAGATGTACACGATGCTGGATGGCCCGCTGTACCGCACGCATTCGGCGCGCGCGCTGGGCGTGATCCTGCTGCGTCTCGACTCGCTGGCCTCCGATGGAAGCAAGACCATGCAGCATGACCAGGTCACGGTGGAGCATGTGCTGCCGCAGACAACGCGCCCGGACAGCACCTGGGTGAAGTGGATGCCCAGCGAGCAGGAGCGCCAGGGCTGGGTGCATCGCCTGGGCAATCTGGCGCTGCTCAACCGCAAGAAGAACAGCAGCGCCAGCAACTACGATTTCGACCGCAAGAAGGACGCCTACTTCAGCAAGGGCGGAGCGTGTGCGTTTCCGCTGACCACCCAGGTGCTGCAACAGGCGGAGTGGAACGGCCCCGTACTGCAGGCACGACAGGCGTCGCTGCTCAAGCTTGCCGAGGATCACTGGCAGCTGGCCGCGCGTGCTGCGGCTGCGAAGTCTCCGGTGACCACGACCACGTCGGACGCGGAATCGCCCGTGTTCGTGCTGGGCGGCCTCAACCACCAGCTTCAGGCGACGGGCCGGCAGGTGGATGGGCAGTTCGTGGTGTTCGCCGGTTCGCGCGCGCGCGCGGACTGGGTCGGTGTCGACGGCGGTTACGAGTTCCTGCACCAGGATCTGATCGACAACGGCACGTTGGCGCCGCCGGTGGGCGAAGCCCGCGAGTTCCTGCGCGATACCTGGTTCAGCAGCCCGAGCGCGGCCGCGGCGGTGGTCTGGGGCCGATCGGCTAATGGGCGCATGAGCTGGCGTGTGCAGGACACCGGGCAGACCTTCGCCGAGTGGGAGGAGGGTGTTCCCGCAGACGAGTCGGATGAGGACGAGGGCGAGGATGACGCCAGGGAGGACCTGTACCGCCGATTCTGGGACCAGTTCCTGGTCAAGGCCAACTCGCGTGGCACGTTGTTCCAGCGGCGTACCCGCAGTTCGAACCCCTGGCTCGGGGTCGGCATGGGGCGTAACGGGTTCCGTCTGAATGTGCGGATGACCCGGGGCGAGGCACGGGTGACCTGTCTGATCCATCAGGAGGAAGGTGGCACTGCATTGTTCGATGTGTTGCATGCGCAGCGCGCAGCGATCGAGGCCGAGTTTGGCGCACCGCTAGATTGGGCAGCGTTGTCCGAGCGGAAGCGGTCGCGAATCCGGGCAACCACCACCGGTGGCTGGCTGGTGCCCGAGGAGCAATGGCCCGGGCTGCAGGACCGTCTGGTCGAGTTGGCCTACGGCATGGACAAGGTGTTGAGGCCCAGGATAGATGCCTTGGACTGAGGCAGCCGGCCCTGACGGCTTGCAATCCATTGACGGTGCTGTAAATTCGCAATTCGCGAATAGCGAATATCGGGTTGTGCCATGGAACTCAAGCCACAGGACCTGCTGGTGCTGCTCAAGGCGGCCGCGCATCCGGGCCGGCGCTGGACCTATGCCGCGCTGGCCGAGGCGCTGTCCATGAGCGTGTCCGAGGTGCACTCCAGCGTGAAGCGGTCAGCCGCATCCGGGCTGGCTGTGATGCGCGGGCGGGGCGACTGGGCGCCCGTGGTGCCGGCCTTGCTGGAGTTCGCAGTGCATGGCGTGCGCTATGTCTGGCCCGCGGAGGCGGGGCCGGTAAAGAGAGGGGTTCCGACGTCCTTCGGAATCGAACCGCTTGCGTCCCGCCTGGCGGTCGCGCCTGGAGAAGCGCCGGTCTGGCCGCATCCGGCCGGCAGCGCCAAGGGCCCGGGCCTGCAGCCGATCTATCGCACGGCGCCCGCCTCGGCGTTGGCGGACCCTGCGCTGCATCGGCTGCTGGCCTTGCTGGACGCGCTGCGCACGGGCCGTGCGCGCGAGCGGGTCCTGGCTGCTGAGCTGCTGAAGCAGGAACTCGAGGTCGCTGATGCGGCCTGACGATCCCAACCTGCCCAACCTCCGCACGATTGCGGAGGCGCTGGGCGAGCTTCGGGAGCAGGTGGTGTTCGTGGGCGGAGCGGTAACGGGGCTGCTGGTCAGCGATCCGCTGGCGGACACGGTCCGGGCAACGGTGGATGTGGACGCTGTGGTCCGGGCCACGCTGGGTGGCTTTCACCGGATCGAAGAAGCCGTTGCGGCGCGCGGCTTTATGCGGGACATGCACAGCGGAATGATTTGCCGCTGGGTGCACCGCGAGTCTGGCGTGGTGTTCGACCTGATGCCGGTCGATCAGGATGTGCTCGGCTTTTCCAACCGCTGGTATTCCTACGCGGTTGAAACGGCTGTGCCCGTCGAAGTTGCGCCTGGATTGCGCATCCGCTGCGTATCTGCGGTGGCGTTCGTGGCGACCAAGCTCGAAGCATTCGCGGGTCGTGGCGCGGGCGACATCCTCGCCAGCCATGACCTGGAAGATGTGCTCAACATCGTGGACGGCCGCGAAGAACTGGCGGACGAGCTGACCGCCGCACCCGCGGGCGTGCGATTGGCGGTAGCCTCGGCGTTCTCTGGCCTGCTGCAACATCGGGATTTCGCCAATGCGCTGCCCGGAATGATTGCCGAGCCGGAGCGTACCGGCATCGTGCTTCAGCGACTCAGGGGGATGTCGCAATGAACCTGCATCAGGAACACCACTTCGAGCGCGAGATCTGCGAACACCTGGCGGCCAACGGCTGGCTCCATGCGGAAGGAGACGCAGCGCACTACGACAAGAAGAACGCGCTGTATCTGCCGGACCTGCTGGCCTGGATCGAGCAGACGCAGCCCGACAGCTGGCAGGCGCTCAGCAAGACCCATGGGCCGCAGCTCGGCGAACGCCTGGCCGATCGCATCCGCAAGAACCTCGACGAGCGCGGCACGCTGGACGTGCTGCGGCGCGGCGTGGAGATGGTGGGGCTGAAGCAGGTGCTGTTGCTGGTGCAGTTCAAACCGGCGCTGGCGATAAACCCGGTCATCCAGACGCACTACGCCGCCAATCGGCTGCGCGTGGTGCGGCAGGTGAAGCACTCGCCCAACCGGCCCAACGACTGCCTGGACCTGGTGCTGTTCGTAAACGGGATCGCGGTGGCGACCGTTGAGCTCAAGTCCGACTTCACCCAGTCGGTGGGTGATGCGGTGGACCAGTACCGTTTCGACCGCCACCCGCAGCCCAAGGGCGGGCTGCTGGAGCCGCTGTTGTCGTTCCCGGGCGGCGCGCTGGTCCATTTCGCGGTCAGCCAGGCGGACGTGATGATGGCCACACGCCTGACCGGCGCAGACACCTTCTTCCTGCCGTTCAACCGCGGCAACGGAGGCGGCGCCGGCAACGCGCCGGGTGCGGGCGGCGCCGCTACCCGCTACCTGTGGGAGCAGGTGTGGGCGCCTGACAGCTGGCTGGAGATCCTGGGCCGCTACCTGATCGGCAAGCGCGATGAGAAGAAGCGGCTCAAGTCGGTAATTTTCCCGCGCTACCACCAGCTCGACGCGACCCGGAAGCTCATCGCCGACGTCCATGAAAAAGGCGCGGGCGAGCGCTACCTGATCCAGCACTCGGCCGGCTCAGGCAAGACCAATTCCATCGCTTGGACGGCGCACTTCCTGGCTGACCTGCACCGCGGCGAGCAAAAGCTGTTCGACAGCGTTCTGGTGGTGTCCGACCGCAACGTGCTGGATGCGCAGCTGCAGGAGGCGATCTTCGATTTCGAGCGCACCATCGGTGTGGTCGCCACCATTCGCGGGGAGGGCGGCAGCAAGAGTGGTGAGCTGTCGCAGGCGTTGAAGGACGGCAAGAAGATCATCGTCTGCACCATCCAGACCTTCCCCTTCGCGCTCGAGGCGGTGCAGGGGCTGGCGGCGTCAGAGGGCAAACGCTTTGCCGTAATTGCCGACGAGGCGCACAGCTCGCAGACCGGCGGCGCCGCGGCCAAGCTCAAGCAGCTGCTGAGCCCGCAGGAGTGGGCCGAGCTTCAGGACGGCGGCGAGCTCGACACGGAAACGCTGCTGGCGGCGCAGATGGGTGCGCGCACCGGCGGCAGCGGCCTGACCTATATCGCCTTCACCGCCACGCCAAAGGCCAAGACCCTGGAGTTGTTCGGCCAGCCGGGCGCAGACGGGCTGCCGCAGCCATTCCACGTGTACTCGATGCGGCAGGCGATCGAGGAGGGCTTCATCCTCGACGTGTTGCGCAACTACACCCCGTACAGCCTGGCCTTCCGCCTGGCGCATGACGGCAAGGAGCTCGACCAGGCCGAGGTTGAGCGCAGCGCCGCGATGAAAGGGATCATGCAGTGGGTCCGCCTGCACCCGTACAACATCGCGGCCAAGGTGCAGATCGTGGTGGAGCACTACCGCGAGAACGTGCAGCCGCTGTTGGAAGGCGGTGCCAAGGCGATGGTGGTCGTGGGTTCACGCCGGGAGGCGGTGCGCTGGCAGAAGGCGATCCGTGAATACATCGCGCGGCGCCGGTATCCGCTGGGCGTGCTGGTGGCGTTTTCCGGTGAGATCGACGATCCGGAGAGTTTCCCGGAACCGGTGAAGGAGACGAGCACGCTGCTCAATCCCGGATTGAATGGCCGTGGCATCCGCGAGGCGTTCGCAGGCGCCGAGTACCATCTGCTGCTGGTCGCGAACAAGTTCCAGACCGGCTTCGACCAGCCGCTGCTTTGCGGCATGTACGTGGACAAGAAGCTCGGCGGAATCCAGGCGGTGCAGACGCTGTCGCGCCTCAACCGCGCGCATCCCGGCAAGGACACCACCTACGTGCTGGACTTCGTCAACGACGCCGATGAAATCCTGCAGGCGTTCAGGACGTACTACGACACCGCGGAGCTGGAGGCCACTACCGATCCGAACCTGGTGTTCGACCTGCGCGCCAAGCTCGATGCGAGCGGGTGTTACGACGACTTCGAGGTCGAGCGGGTTGCGAAGATAGAGGTCGATCCAAACACCACGCAGGCGCAGCTTGTGGCGGCGATGCAGCCGGTCGCCGACCGTTTGCTGAAGCGCTATCGCGCCGCGCAGCAGGCAAGGGCAGCCGCCGAGGCCGGGGGGCGTGACGCGGTGTCCAAGATAGAGAAGGACAAGCTCGATGCGCTGGTGCTGTTCAAGGCCGACATGGGCGCGTTCAACCGGCTGTACGCGTTCCTGTCGCAGATGATCGACTACGGAAACACGGCCATCGAGAAGCGCTTCCTATTCTACAAGCGCCTGCTTCCGCTGCTGGAGTTCGGGCGCGAGCGTGACACCGTGGACCTGTCCAAGGTGGTGCTGACGCACCACACGCTGCGTAACCGTGGAAGACAGGCCTTTGACCTTGCCGGGGGCGAGGCCTACAGGCTGCAGCCAATGGACGAGATCGGCAGCGGCCACGTACAGGACAAGCAGCAGGCCTACCTGGCCGAGATCATCGATAAGGTCAACGGCCTGTTTGAGGGCGACCTGAGTGACGGCGACCAGTTGGTCTACGTCAATGGTGTGATCAAGGGCAAGCTGCTGGAAAACGAGACCCTGCTTCAGCAAGCGGCGGACAACAGCAAGGAGCAGTTCGCGGACTCGCCCGACCTGAAAGCGGCGCTGCTCAACGCCGTCATGGATGCGCTTGACGCCCATACGACGATGAGCAGCCAGGCGCTGGCGTCGGAGAAGGTTCGTGACGGTCTGAGGGACATTCTCCTCGGACCCGGCCAGCTGTACGAGGCGTTGCGTGCGGGGCGGGGTGCGGCGGCTTCCGTGGAGGCGCTGTCCCCGATGTGACCCGTCAATTGACGGGAGCAATCTTAGTCGGCTCTTGCTCTTGCGTTGAGCCGAATACGTCAGTATTCGGCTCATAGGGACATCACCGCGTGGGCGTTCGATCGGTGCATGATGTGTGTCCGGGACTCGTATTCGCCCGCATCACGATGGAACCCGCCATGTACGCAACCTCCCGGAAGTTGCCCGCCGCGGCCGCCGCCGCCGCGCTGCCGATAGCCCTGGCCATCGCCCTCGCTAGCTGCGCCACCACGCAACCAGCGCCCGCCGCCCCGACACAAGCAGAGGTCACCATGCCCTCCCCATTGCCAGAACGCTTCACCATCCCCACAAACGGCATCCACACCGGCGGCCGCATCACTGCCGACGACCTGCCGGCGCTGCACGCCGCGGGCATCCGCCACGTGATCGACCTCACGCCGGATGCGGAGAAGGCCGGCTTCGACGAGGCGGGCGCCGTGCGCGCCGCCGGAATGGCTTACGACAACCTGCCCATCGCCGGCGCCGGCGACTTGGACCGCGAGGCGGTGGTGGCCTTCGACAGGCTGCTGCAGGCCGCGGAAGGGCCAACGCTGGTGCACTGCGCCAGCGGCAACCGCGTGGGCGCGCTGGCTGCGCTGCGTGCGGCGTGGCTGCAGGGTGCTGGCGAGGAGGCCGCAGTGGAGGAAGGCCGGCGCTGGGGGCTGCGCGGGCTGGAAGGCGAGGTGCGCGCGCGCCTCGCGCGCGAGCGCTGCCTGGCCGATGCGCGGGGCAGCGACGGCGCGCCCCGCTGCGACACCGGCGGCTGAGGCCTGGCGCGCGCGCTCCGGCCCAGCGTGGCTCTCAGCGTCGCGCGGCATCCAGGTGGGTGAGGTAGAGGCGCATGTCGAACTCCAGCTGGTGGTAATCCGGCTCCATGTGCGTGCACAGCTGGTAGAAGGCCTTGTTGTGCTCGTATTCCTTCAGGTGCGCGAGTTCATGCACCACGATCATGCGCAGGAACGCCGCCGGCGCATCGCGGAACACGCTGGCCACGCGCAATTCGCGGCTGGCCTTCAGCCGCCCGCCCTGCACGCGCGAGATGGCGGTGTGCGTGCCAAGCGCGTGCTTCATCACCTGCAGCCTGCCGTCGTAGAGCACCTTGCCGAGCGGTACCGACTTGCGCAGGTGGCGCTCCTTGAGCGCCTGCACGTAGTCATACAACTGCCCGTCGCTGCGCACTGAATGCGGCTCCGCGTATTTATGCGCGAGCACATCGCCAAGCCTTTGTTGCGCGATCAACGTGCGGACCTGCGCCTGCAACTGTTGCGGGTAACCGGCCAGGTATTTCAGCGTCTCCACGACACGTCCTCCACATCCGTGAACCGTACATCTACAGGGCGCGGACAGGGTACGCCGGAACACATGCGCCTCACGC
Source organism: Luteimonas sp. MC1825 (assembly GCF_014764385.1). Lineage (NCBI taxonomy): Bacteria > Pseudomonadati > Pseudomonadota > Gammaproteobacteria > Lysobacterales > Lysobacteraceae > Luteimonas > Luteimonas sp. MC1825. The sequence continues at coordinate 918,596 of NZ_CP061714.1, forward strand.
TGCGCGTTGCATCTTGGTGTCCGGCAACCAGCCGACCCCCATCAGGAGCAAAACATGAGCAACGAGAAGCACGACGCCAACCGCGACCCGATCACCGGCACCCCCGGTGCGCATCCTGTTGGCACTGGCGTAGGCGCTGCAGCTGGCGGCCTCACCGGCGCAGCTGTCGGTTCGGTGGCGGGCCCGATCGGTACCGTGGTTGGCGCCGCCGTTGGCGCGGTGGCGGGTGGCCTCGGCGGCAAGGCGGTCGGCGAAGCGGTGAACCCGACGGTCGAAGACGCCTACTGGCGCGACAACTACGCCAACGAGCCGTACGCCAACAAGCAGTATGGCTACGAGGACTACCAGCCCGCGTATCGCACCGGCTACGAAGCCCGTTCGCGCTATGCCGGCCAGAGCTTCGACCAGGTCGAGAACAACCTGCGCTCGGAATACGAGCAGGCCAAGGGCAATTCGCGCCTCGAGTGGAACGACGCCAAGCACGCCACCCGTGCCGCCTGGCACCGCGTCGAGCGCGCCATGCCGGGCGATGCGGACGGCGACGGCCGCTGAGCAACCGCGCCGGCTGAACCAGCCAACGCGCAGCAACCACGAGGCCCCGCTTGCGGGGCCTCTCTATGTGCGCGAGTCCCGCGTCGCCGTTACCGCGGCAGGCCGCGTGGCAGCCGCAGTATGAACGTCGTGGTGCCCTCGTCGGATGCGGCATGGATGGTGCCGGCATGGGCCTTCACGATCTGGCTGACGATGAACAGGCCCAGCCCGAGGCTTGCCTGCTCCAGCTCGCCACCCGACAGGCCACCGCGCCGCAGCGGTTCGAACATCAGCTCGAGGGTCTCGCGCGGGATCGGCCTGCCGGCATTGGCAACGCAAATCTCGACGCCGTCGTCGTGCTCGCGGAGGACGACCCGGATCACACCGCCGTCAGTGCCGTACTTCCTGGCATTCACCACCAGATTGGCCATGGCCTCGCGGATGCTGCCGGCGTCGAACATGCCGTGCAGCGCGTCCGGGGCTTCGAACTCGATGCGCGCGGCCGGCATCGCCGTCTTCAGCTGGTCGATCTCGTCGCGGCAGGCGTGCGCAAGGTCCACGTGCTCCTTCTGCACCTGGAAGCCGATCCCGAACTGCGAGCGGTTGTAGACCAGCAGTTTGTCGAGCAGCAGGTTCATGCTCTCGCCGCTGCGGATCAGGCGTTGCGCGGCCTTGTCCAGCGCGGCATCGCCGGCCATGCCCGCGATCTGTTCCGCGGTCATCATGATCGAGGTCAGCGGGGTGCGCAGGTCGTGGCCCAGCACGCCCAGGAAGATGCTGCGCCAGCGCTCCACCTCGTCGGCGTAATGGCTCACCGACTCGGCAATGGCCTCGTCGATCGCCTCGTTGAACCGGGCGATCTCGCGGGTGGCTTCGGGTTGCCCTGGGGTATCCGCCGCCCAGGCCCGCAGCACCGACGCGCGCATCGCGCGGTACTCGGCAACCAGGCTCGAGATGCTGAACCCGCTGTGCGCACGGTGCAGCGCGTGGGTGGCGGCCGCCGACCGCGAGTGTTCCGCCGGCATCGGCGCGTTGCCTTCGGACTTGGCGATCTCCTCGGCGCGCGTCTGCGCCGTGCGCAGGTCGCTGACGATGGCCTGGATGATCTCGGGCAGGTGGTCGCGCAAGGTCACATGGTCGAGCGGCGTGTCCACCTCGATCGACTTCGCGAACTCGATGGCCTGCTCGATGATGGATTCGGCACGTTGTTCGATGAAGTCCGCCAGCCCGCTCTGCATGCCGTGTGTCCATTCAGGGGAATCCCCGCCGCATCTTACGCGGTGCGGCCGCGGCCGGCGCCGGGTCCGGGCGGGCGGATTCACCGCCTGTCGACAAGCGTGAACCGGTGCAAACGCGCCACCCTCATGGTCGATACGGCTTTCACACCTGCCTGTTCATAGTCCGGCACACACGGAATCCGCACACCGGGGCCCCAGTCAATGGCACATGCAGAAGCTTCCCCAGACCGCGACGACGCGCGCATCTCCACCGGCAACACGGGCCTCGACGACATCCTCGGCGGTGGGCTGGATGCCGACCGGATGTACCTCTACGAGGGTCGCCCCGGGGCAGGCAAGACCACCCTGGCCCTGCAGTTCCTGCTCGACGGCGCGCGACGCGGGGAGCGCGTGCTGTACATCACCCTGTCCGAAACCGAGCGCGAACTGCAGCTCGTGGCCCGGCGCCATGGCTGGAACCTGGCCGGGGTGGACATCGTGGAACTGGTGCCGTCGGAGGCGATGCTCGACCAGAGCCAGGAGATCACCCTGCTGCACCCCGCGGAGCTCGAGCTCGGCGAGACCACGCGCCTGATCCTTGAACAGGTGAGCACGGTGAATCCGGTCCGGCTGGTCATCGACAGCCTGTCGGAGCTGCGCCTGCTGGCGCAGAGTTCGCTGCGCTACCGGCGCCAGGTGCTCGCGCTCAAGCAGTTCTTCGCCAACCGCAACTGCACGGTGGTGCTGCTGGACGACATGACCTCGCAGCAGAACGACCTGCAGTTGCACTCGATCTCGCACGGCGTGGTGTTGCTGGAGCAGTTGGCCATCGACTACGGCGCGGAGCGCCGCCGGCTGCGCGTGATCAAGATGCGCGGCATCGAGTTCCGTGGCGGCTACCACGACATGAAGATCGTGAAGGGCGGCATCGAGGTCTATCCACGGCTGGTCGCCTCCGATCACCAGGCCGAGTTCTCGAGCGACTTCACGCCCAGCGGCAACGGCGAGCTGGACAAGCTGCTGGGCGGTGGCCTGGAACGCGGCACCAATGCCTTGCTGATCGGTGCCGCCGGCGTGGGCAAGTCCTCGCTGGCGCTGACCTACGCCATCAGCGCCGCGCAGCGCGGCGAGCGCAGCGCGATCTTCGCCTTCGACGAGGGGCGCGGCACCATCGAAGCGCGCTCCAGGGCGCTCGGGCTCGACCTGGCTTCGGCGATCGACGATGGCCTGGTGCTCTTCCAGCAGATCGATCCGGCCGAGATGTCACCCGGCGAATTCGCGGCCATCGTGCGCCGGCGCGTGGAGCGCGACGGCGCGCGGATGGTGGTGATCGACAGCCTCAACGGCTATCTCAACGCCATGCCGGACGGGCGTTTCCTGATCCTGCAGATGCACGAACTGCTGACCTACCTTGCCCAGCAGGGCGTGGTGACCATCCTCGTGCTCGCCCAGCACGGCATGGTCGGCCCGGTCGAGGCACCGCTGGACATCAGCTACCTGAGCGATGCGGTGGTGATGCTGCGTTACTTCGAGCATGCCGGCGTGGTGCGGCGGGCATTGTCTGTGGTGAAGAAACGCAGCGGCTTCCACGAGCAGACGATCCGCGAGTTCCAGCTGGGCAGGCACGGCGTGCTGGTGGGACAGCCACTGACGGACTTCAGTGGCGTGCTGTCCGGTATGCCTACCTACACCGGCGGCAGCGAGCCCCTGTTGCCTGGTAACGCCCGTGCCCCGGAGTGAGGCGGCCGGATCTCCGGTCCTGGTCTTTGCCCCCACCGGGCGCGACGCGACGGCCGCATGCGACCTGCTGCAGCGCGCGGGCATCGCCACGCGGATATGCGCGGATTACGCGACCCTCGTCGCCGCGCTGGATGCCGCCGCCGCGGTGTTCGTGGCGGAGGAAGGACTGATCGGCCAGCCGCTGGACGTACTGTCCGGGTGGATCCAGGACCAGCCGCCGTGGTCGGACCTGCCGTTCGTGATGCTCACCGGCCGGCGCGACCACCCGAGTGCGGGCGCGTGGCGCCAGCAGCAGATCGAGCGCCTCGGCAACGTGGCGCTGATCGAGCGGCCGGTGCAGCCCATCACCCTGGTGAGCGTGGTGCAGGCGGCCTTGCGTGCGCGCAAGCGGCAGCAGGAGATCCGCGCGCTGCTCGAGGCACGCGCCGTGGCCGCGGCCACGCTGGAGGAGCAGGTGCAGGCACGCACCATGGAACTCCGCGCGCTCAATGCCCGGCTGCGCGAAGAAATGGCCGAACGTGCGCGCATCGAGCACTCGCTGCGGCATGCACAGAAGATGGAAGCGCTTGGCCAGTTGACCGGCGGCGTGGCGCACGACTTCAACAACCTGCTGATGGTGATCACCGCAGGGCTGGACATGCTGGAGCGGCAGCAGGATCCGGAGCGCCGGCAGCGTTTCATGACGGCGATGCGCCAGGCCTCCGGACGTGGCTCGGCGCTGACGCGACAGTTGCTGACTTTCTCGCGCAGCCATGCGCTGCGGCCCGAGAGCATCGACCTGGCCAGGCTGATCGGCGACATGCGCGAGCTGCTCGACCGCAGCCTGCGCGGCGATGTCGACGTGGACGTGCGGCTGGACCCGGGCCTGTGGCCGGTGTTCGTTGACGCCGGGGAGTTCGAGTTGGCGATCCTGAACCTCGCCGTCAACGCGCGCGATGCGATGGACGGCAGTGGCCGGATCACCATCACCGGCGAGAACGTGGTAGACGCCGGCAACGGCGCTGCGACCGAGCTGGTGCGCCTGGTGGTGCGCGACACCGGCGCCGGCATGTCGGAGGCGGTGAAAGCGCGCGTGTTCGAACCGTTCTTCACCACCAAGGACGTCGGCAAAGGGTCCGGACTCGGGCTTGCACAGGTCTACGGTGTCGCCAAGCAGTCCGGCGGGCGCGTGGAGATCGACTCGGTGGTCGGGCAGGGCACCGCGATCACGCTGCTGTTGCCGCGCTCGCGACAGCCCGTGGCTGCAGCCGTCGGCAGCGCGCCGGACACCGCGGGCGATGCATCATCGCCCGACCACCGCGTGCTGCTGGTCGAGGACGATGCCGAGGTGGCCAGCCTGGTCGAGGAGATGCTGCGCGTCATCGGCTACGACGTGGTGCACGCGCAGAGCGCCAAGGCGGCGCTGGGCGCGCTTGCCGACGGACGCAGGATCGACCTGGTGTTCTCGGACATCATGATGCCCGGCGGCACCAGCGGCATCGAGCTCGCGCGCGAGATCCATCGCCGCAGGCCCGGGCTGCCGGTGCTGCTGACGAGCGGGTTCGCCGAGATTGCAGCCGACGAAGCGCGGGCGCTCGAGATCCCGGTATTGCGCAAGCCCTACGCACTGGAGGAATTGCGCGCCGCGGTGCGGCGGCAGCTGGCCACGTTTGCCGCTGCCGGGCGGGTCACGCCGTAGCGGTCTGCCCCGCGGGATCATCGCGGGACGGCAAGGTGACCGTGAACGTGCTCCCCAGTCCCGTGCCGCTGCTGCTTCCGACCACCGTGCCGCCGTGGGATTCGACGAGTTCGCGGACGATCGCCAGGCCGATGCCCAGCCCTCCGGGGCGCAGCGCGGCTGCGGCAGCATCCTGCACGAAGATGTCGAAGATGTGGGGCAGGGCGTCGGCCGGTATGCCGATGCCGTTGTCGTGGACGGTCACGGTAAGCGCGTCGGAGGAACACGCCGCCACCAGGCGGATGCGACCACCCTCTGGTGTGTACTTCGATGCGTTGTCGAGCAGGTTGGTGAACACCTGCACGAGACGGGTATGGTCGGCGTGCAGGGGCATCGCATCGCCGGCTGGCAGGTCGACCAGCAGCTGCTGCTGCCGCGACTCGATCACAGGCCGGCAGGTCAGCACCGCGGTCTCGAGCACCGCGGTCAGCTCGATGTCCGCGCATTCGAGGCGGAGTTTTCCGCTGACCACCCGCGAGCCGTCGACGAGGTCGTCGACCAGCCGGGCGATGTGGACGACCTCGGCTTCGATGATGTCGCGGAGCCGGGTGAACCGCACCAGGTCGTCGCGCGCACCGCCGAGCATGCCGGCCGCCAGCCTGATCGGGGTGAGCGGGTTGCGCAGTTCATGCGCGGCCGTCGCCATCGAACCGAGCGCCAGGGCATGTGCGTCGACCGCCAGCGTTTGCTGCGCCTGGGCGAGCAGGGCGGAGGCCACCAGCAGGCCGTTGGCTTCCTGCAGGGCCTCCTGCCGCGCCCGGCTGCCGGCGTGGCCGGGGAGGCGAGGGTCCGCGGGCAGGCCGACGGCATCCGCGTTGATGATCGGCGCACCGGCGGTGTCGCGTTCGATGTCGTGGCAGAACTCGTAGCCCCCCGGTCCGCGCCGCTTGGCGCGATACATCGCCGCATCCGCGCACGCGATGAGCGCGGCCGCGTCGGTGGCGTCGTCGGGGTAGAAGGCGATCCCGATGCTGGCGGACAGCTCGATCCCGTGACCCGCGATGGTCTCGGGCTGCGCCAGCACGCCCTGCACGGTCTCCACGATGCCTGGAACGTCGTCGGTGGTGGCGAGGTCGTCGAGCAGCACCAGGAATTCCTCGCCGCCATAGCGCCCCACGGCGTCGTTTTCGCGGAGATTCGCCTCCAGGCGGCGCGCCAGGACTTGCAGCACGCGGTCACCGACCGGATGGCCGAAGCTGTCGTTGATCAGCTTGAAACGGTCGACATCGATGAACAGCACCGCGACATGCGTACCCTGCCGCTGCGCGGCCGCCAGTGCGATGCGCAGGCGATCGCGCATCGAGGCGCGGTTGGGGAGTCCGGTCAGCGGATCCCTCTGGCCCGCGCGGGCCGCTTCGTCACGATGGCGCTCGGCGGCTTCGGCCACCACTTGCGCCCGCAAGGCGGCGAGCACCAGTTGGCCGTTGGCTTCGCGCAGGTCATCCCCGTTGCCCGTCGGCCTGCGGGCACGCAGGTTGGCGAGCACACCCTCGAGCCCGGCGACCTCGGCGCGCAGCAGCACGGCGTGTGCCTCCAGCGTGGCCAGCGACTTGGCCGCGGCCGCAACGCCTTGCGCAGCGGATTCCGGCCCGGTCACCCTCTCACCTCCGGGCGGTGTCGCGATCATTCCCGCGGCGCGCCCGCGGGTACGGCCTCGAGCACCCGCGACGGGCGCCCTCCGAGCAGGCCCTCGTAGCCGTCCAGGCGCGGACCCAGCTGCAGGCCGTGCTCGTCGATGTCGAACAGGCGCAGGTCGTGCGAGTGCGCGCTGCCGCGTACCTTGACCACCGCGAGCACGCGCTCCAGGCGACTTTCCACCTCGATGTAGCGCTGCACGATGATCGCGTCGGTGAGGAACGCCGTGCCATAGGGACTGAAGCTGAGCTGGTTGTAGCGGTCCTCGAGCTCGGAGGTCATCAGTACCGTGGCGCCGGTATCGGCAAGCGCCGAGACCAGTCGCGCCAGCGACTCGCGGAAATCTTCGCGGAATGTGGGGGCGAGCGCGAGTTCGAAGCCCGACAGCGAGTCGATGACCACGCGCGTCGCCTTGAGCCGCTGCACTTCGTCGATCAGCAGCATGGCGATCTCGTCGACCGACAGCGTGGTCGCCCGGGAGTCGATCACGCCGACACGGCCATCCTCGATCAGGCCCGAGATCACCGCCCCGCGCGACTGCCGCGAACGCTGCTCGAAGGCGGCGATGACGCCGGTCTCGCCCCGGCGCGCGCCCTCGGCCAGGAACGCCGCGGCGAGGATGCTCTTGCCCGAGCCCGAGGGCCCGGCGACCAGCATTGAATACCCGCGCGGCAGTCCGCCGCCGAGCATCTCGTCCAGGCCGGGCACGCCCACGCTGAGGCGGTCCTGCAGCGGCGGGATCGTGCTGGCAACCGCGGTCGGCGCGACCCGTGGCGGTGGAAACGCCTGCAGCCCGGCCTGGGTGATGCGGAACGTGTGCAGCCCGGGCAAGGTCGGCTGCCCGCGCATCTTCACGATTTCGAGCTTGCGCACCACCGAGTTGCGCTGCGCGCTCTGGCGCAGCCAGATCAGGCCGTCGGCCACGGTGAAGATCGGGTTGGGGTCGTTGTCGCTGAAGTACTCGCCGAGCAGGAACGTCGTGGCCTCCCAGCTGGTCAGCAGGATGCCCAGCTGCTGGATGAATTCCTGCAGCGACAGGAACGTGTCGCCCTTGCCCTGGCTTGCGAGGATCACCGAGCGGAACGAGTCCACGAACACGAAGCCGGGGGCGTGGGTCCGAACCTCCTCGACGATGCGCGCCAGCACCTTGTCGAGGTCGCCGTTGGCGGTGTCGTCGGCAAGGTTGATGAAGCGGATCGACGAGTTGATCCGCTCCGCATCGAAGAATTCGAACTGCTGCTGGTAGCGCAGCATCTTCAGCGCCGGCTCGCCGAGCACGGTGAAATACAGGGCCGGCCGTTCCGGCGTGGCCATCGCGAACATCAGCTGGTGCGCGAGCGTGGTCTTGCCCGCGCCCGGCGATCCGGCGATGAGGTTGAAGGAGAATTCGGGGATGCCGCCGCCGAGGATGTCGTCGAGGCCTTTCACGCCGGTGGCCAGGCGTCGGATGGTGGCGATCTGGCTGTTCATCGGGCAGTGTCCTGTCGGGTGGTGCCGGCGGACGGGACGTCCCATATCGGCTGCAGCAAGCGCTCGGTGAGCGATGCGCCAATCAAGGTGACCAGCAGGCGGTCGAAGGTTTCAAAGAGGGTGGTGATTGCCGCGATCGCGTCGTCCACCGCGTGCTCGGACGCCACGCGGGCGAGCGAGGAGAAGACCGCCGGCTCGCCGTCCAGGCCTGACGCCTGCGCGAGCCAGAGGTGTTGCCTTGCGGCGAGGTGCAGGGCGCGTTCGTACAGCGCGGACATGCCGCGCTGGCCGATGATGGGCACAAGCGCGCGCGCCACGTCGGTCCACAGGGCCTCCGTGCGCGCCGCCAGGGCGTCCATGCCGCTGCCCTCGGCCGCGATGCGGCGAAGGACGCTGTCCACCTGGTGCACCTGGGGTTGCATCTACCGCCCGGAGTCCCGCGCATGCGGCTAGTTGCATCCTACGCTTTCGCGTCCGGCGGCGTGGATCGCGGCGTCTCGCGGGTCGCGCATGCCGGCCTACCCGGCCTCATCCTCCAGCACGCCGAGCAGCTGATGGATGCGATACGGCTTGGGCAGGAAGCGGGTGCCTTCCGGAATCGGAGGCAGCTGCGAACGCTGATAGCCGGACACCAGCACGAGCCTGGCCTGGGGCTGCACCTTGGCGGCCTCCGCGGCCACTTCGAGGCCCGAGACGCCGTGCGGCATGCTGACGTCGGTGATCACGTGGTCGAAGCGCGCGTCGCCGTTGAGCTCCGCGATCGCCTCAAGGCCATTGGACGCCGTGGTGACGTCATAGCCGAGGTCGGAAAGCGCATCGCAGATCAGGAAGCGGAGGTCGTCCTCGTCCTCGACGAGCAACAGGCGGGAAGAAGGCATCAAGGGTTCTCGCAGGCGGGCAGGTAAATGGCGACGGTGGTGCCGCCGCCAGGGGTGCTGGTCAATTCGGTGAAGCCACCGGACTGGGACGCGAAGCCGAACACCTGGCTCAATCCCAGGCCACTGCCGCGGCCGACGTCCTTGGTGGTGAAGAAGGGCTCGAACACACGCGACTGGTCATCCGGCGCGATGCCGCAGCCGTTGTCGCACACCTCCGTGCAGACGAACAGCCGCTCGTCCCCGGCCGGCTCCGCGGGCAGCCGTACGCGCCGGGCCGAGGTCGAAACGCGGATGCGCCCACCGCGGGGCATGGCATCCCGGCTGTTGCTCACCAGGTTGAGGATCGATGCTTCGAACTGTCCGCGGTCTATCTCCACCTTCGGCAGGCCAGGTGCCAGCTCGAAGCCGAGGTCCACAAGCTCGGTGGCGGCGCGCGCCAGGAGCTCGCGGTTGGCGACGAGCAGCGCGTTGATGTCGAGTGACTCGGCCACCAGCGCCTGGCCGCGCCCGAACGTCAGCAGTTGCCGGGTGAGCAGCACGCCGCGGTCCGCGGCGCGCATGGCCGTCTCCAGCACGCGCGTGGTCCTCGGGTCATCCGTGCGCCCGCCGATGACGTCCAGGCTGTTGATGACCACGGTCAGCAGGTTGTTGAAGTCGTGCGCCAGGCCGAGGGTGAGCAGGCCGATGGCCTCAAGCTTCTGCGACTGGTACAGCGCCTGCTGCGCAGCCTGCAGGCGTTGCTCGGACTCGAACCGTTCGCTGATGTCGCGGGTGATCTTGGCGAAGCCGATGAGCGCGTCGCCGCTCCAGATCGGATCGATCACCACGCTTGCCATGAAGTGCGTGCCATCACGTCGCACCCGCCAGCCGTCGGCGGAAAATCGCCCTTCCGCGGCCGCGGTGTGCAGGTTGCGTTGTGGCACGCCCGCGCGCGCTTCCTCCTCGGTGTAGAACCGGCTGAAGTGCGTGCCGATGACCTGTTCCGGCTGGTATCCCTTGATGCGGATGCCGCCGGGATTCCACGTGCGCACGTATCCCTCCGCGTCCAGCATGTAGATCGCGTAGTCGGTGACTGAATTCACCAGCAGTGCAAACTGGCGTGGCTCGTCGGCAAGGTCGACTGGCGGTGCTGGCATGAGGCTCGGCGGCATGGGTTCTCCCTGGACGCGTACATTAGTGGTCACCCCGTCAACGCCCCGTCACACCTGCGGGGTCGCGGGTCACGCGGTGTTGATCGCCATTGCCGGAAGGTGGAGCCACCTTTCGAATGGAGCTCCACATGACCCTGGTCCCCGCAGACACCCTGGTGGTCGTCGCCGACGGAGAAGGCGCGCGCGTATTCCGCAACCGCGGCGATGAGCGCGCGCCAGCGCTGCAGCAGTTCGACGTGATGGAACTGATGAACATGGACGACGACGGACCGTCCGGCAGCATGCCCAACGAGTCGACCGCCAGCCAGGTCGACGAGGCCACGTTCAGCAAGCAACTGGCCCTGGCCCTCAACGAGGGCGCGCTGAAACAGCAGTACGAGCACCTGGTGCTGATCGCGGATCCCACGACGCTCGGGCGCATCAGGCCGCTGCTCCACAAGGAAGTCCAGCAGCGCCTCATCGCCGAGATCGGCAAGACGCTCACCAATGCGCCGCTGGAAGACATCGAGCGCGCGCTGAAGGCGCAGTAAGGGGTCAGCGCGTGGCGTGGAGCCCGAAGGCGTGGCAGGTATCGAGCTCTGCCACGACATGCGCGGCATGGCGCAGCGCTCGCGTGCGCTGCTCGCGCCATTCGGGCAGCACGCTGCCGTCAGGGCCGATGCCGATGCCCGCTTCCCAGTAGGCGATGTGGGTCGCGCCTTCCACGCCACCGCCGAAGTGTTCGCCAACGCCGGCAGCCGCGTCCAGCGCGCGCTGCCAGCCGTTGCCGGTGGCGAGCGCGAGCAGCATGCCGGCGGCGCGGGCATCCAGGGGACGATAGGTGGCGACGCGCAGCCTGCCGTCGCTGCGCGGCGCGATCGCCGCGAGCAGTGACGCGCCGCGCTGCACGGTGATGATCGCGCGATCCAGGTCCACCGGGCCGAATTCGAGCCACCAGTTCTCTCGCGCCACGCTGCCCACGTCAGATGCGTCGGACGCTGCGAGCAGTTCGGCGAGCCGTGCCATCGCGGGTTCCAGGCGCTGGTGGTTGGCATTGCCGTCGGCCGCGCGCAGCTGCAGCCCGTGCAGCATGTCCGCCAGTGGGAGCGCACCATCGTTGGCGACGGCCGCCTGGAACGCAGGCAGCGCGACCGGATAGGGGATTGCGGGAAGGCCGAGGCCGCTGAGTGCCTCGGCCCGGGGGTGGAGTTCGATCATCGGTTGCATGCGCCCATTGTCGGCGGCGCCGTCGCACACGGTGTGACTGGCCGATGACCCCTTCGTGCGATGGCGCGCACTGCGCAGCGCGCACCGCGCTCCGCGCACGAAGATGCGGACCAGTACGGATGCCCTTGACCTGCATCAGGGTTGCGCCCGGCGTGGCACGGATAATGGCCACCATCATGAAACGTCGTGCAGTGCAGCGTTGGATGGCCCGGTTCGGACTGGCGGCAATGCTGCTCTTGCTGCTGGTGCCCACCGCGGGACGCCTGCTGCAAGTGGCGCTTCCCGACGACAGCGCGCATGCCGCGCACCACGCCGCGCACGATGCGCATCACCGCGCCGCCGGCGCGCGGCACCACGACCGCGACGCGTCCGATCTCCCCGTGGTCGCGGGCCAGGACTGCCACTACTGTGCGCTGCTGGCTTCCGCCGCGGCCATCGCGGGCCCGGGGCTGTCGCCGGTTGCCAACGCGGCACCCGCTTCCTTCCAGGGGCGCACCGGGTTCCGCCTGCCTTGGCTGCACCCCAACGGGCTCGGCTCACGCGGACCGCCGCTCCACGGCTGATTGTCGCCCACGCGCGCCGGCCTCCGCCGCCTCACGCACCTGAAGCCCTTTCTCTCCATGGAATCCCGCCATGACGATCCCCTGTTGCCCGTTGATCCGACCCTGCTGCCTGTTCGTGGCCATGGCCGCCGCGCTCGCCAGTCCCGCGCTGCTTGCAGGTCCCGACCAGTCAGCGGAAACCCCGCGCACGGTGGATTTCGACGCCGTGGTCGTCACCGCCGCCGCGCCGGTGTCCGTGCTGACCTATGAAACCGATCCCGGCATCCCACGCCAGCCGATCCCGGCCAGCGACGGCGCCGACTACCTCAAGACCATTCCCGGCTTCACCGCGGTGCGCAACGGCGGCAGCAACGGCGACCCGGTGCTGCGCGGCATGTTCGGTTCGCGCCTGAACCTCCTGACCAACGACGGTGCGATGCACGGCGCGTGCCCGTCGCGGATGGACAACGCGATGTCGTATATCGCGCCCGACACCTACGACCGGCTGGTGGTCACCAAGGGTCCACAGACCGTGCTCTGGGGTCCGGGCGCGTCCGCCGGCACGGTGCGCTTCGAACGCGACCGCGAGCACTTCAGCGACCCGGCACTCAAGGTCTCCGCCAGCACGCTCGGCGGCAGCTTCGGGCGCAACGACCAGGTGCTGGACGCCCTCTACGGCGCAAGCCCCGGCTACGCGCGGCTGACCGCCAACCGTTCCGAGTCGGGCGATTACGAGGATGGCAGCGGGCGTACGGTCGGCTCGGCGTGGAAAAAATGGAACACCGACGTCGCATTCGGCTGGACGCCGGACGAGGACACGCTGCTGGAACTCGGCGTGGGCACGGGTGACGGCCAGGCACGCTATGCCACGCGCGGCATGGATGGCGCCAGCTTCCGGCGCAGCAACTACAACCTGCGCTTCGAGAAGGACAACCCCGGCGAGCGCCTGGCGCGGCTGGAGGCGACCGCGTACCACAACGTCGCCGACCACGTGATGGACAACTACAGCCTGCGCGACCCTAACCCCGCAGGCCCCATGCCCATGGCGATGGCGTCCAACGTGGAACGCAGCACCGACGGTGGGCGTGCGGCCGCGACCTGGCGCGGGGATGGCTTCGAACTGGTGACCGGCCTGGACCTGCAGCGCAGCCGCCACCGGCGCCGCAGCGCGATGGGGCGGGGGGCGTATGCCGCGCGGCCGTGGATCATCGACGCGCGGTTCGAGGGCCTGGGCGCGTTTGCCGAAGGCACACGCTTCCGCGGCGACAACAGCCGCTGGGTGGGCGGCGCGCGCATCGACCGCTCCGAAGCGAGCGACGCACGCCGCACGATGTCGGGCGGGCACGGCGGCGTGGCGATGCCCAACCCCACTGCGGGCATGACACGCAGCGAGACGCTCAAGGCCGGCTTCCTCCGCTTCGAACACGGCCTCGTCGACGCGCCCGTGACGTGGTTCGCCGGGCTCGGCCACACCGAACGCATGCCCGACTACTGGGAGCTGTTCTCCGCCGACCTGGGCCCGATGGGCGCAGCCAACGCCTTTGCCGGCGTGGATACCGAGAAGACCACCCAGCTCGACGCCGGCCTGCAGTACCGGAGCAAGGTACTGCATGCCTGGGTGTCTGCGTACGCCGGGCGCGTCGACGACTTCATCCAGTTCCGTTACCTCAGCGGCGGCATGCACGACGGCATGAGTCGGGTGTCCAATATCGCGGCCGACATCCGCGGCGCGGAGCTGGGCGTGGAGTATCGGCCGCTGGCGGACTGGACGTTCGGCGGCAGCCTCGCGTATGCGCGCGGCGAGCACCGCGACAGTGGCCGCCCGCTGCCGCAGATGCCGCCGCTGGAGGCGCGCGCCAGCGTGGCCTGGGACAACGGCACATGGTCGGCCGGCGCGCTGCTGCGGGCGGTGGATGGCCAGGACCGCGTGGCACCGGGCTACGGCAACGTGGTCGGGCAGGACTTCGAGGCCAGCAGCGGCTTCGCCACGCTCGCGCTCAATGCCGGCTACCGGTTCAACGCCAGCCTGCAGCTGACCGCCGGCGTGGACAACGCCTTCGATCGCGCCTACAGCGAACACCTGAACCTCGCCGGCAATGCCGACTTCGGCTACCCGGCGGATCCGGTGCGCATCAACGAGCCAGGGCGGACCGCGTGGGTGCGGGTGGATTACCGCTACTAGGGGACGATTCCGATGGTTTCCATACGCAAGCGCACTGACGTTTCCTGACCGCAGTCAGCGAGACATCCGTGCAGTAAGGCAAACTACGTGGTTTCCCCATACGGTCCAGTCCATGTCACGGCCTGCTTCACTCGATAAATCCCAGTTGCTCGAATGCGCCCGCGGTGAAATGTTCGGCCCCGGCAACGCGCGCCTGCCCTCGCCGCCAATGCTGATGTTCGACCGCATCACCCATATCAGCGATACCGGCGGTGGCTTCGGCAAGGGCCAGATCGTCGCGGAGCTCGACATCAGCCCGGACCTCTGGTTCTTCGCCTGCCATTTCGAAGGCGACCCGGTCATGCCGGGCTGCCTGGGCCTGGATGCCATGTGGCAGCTGGCCGGCTTCTTCCTGCCGTGGCTGGGCGAGCCCGGCCGCGGGCGTGCGCTTGGCGTCGGCGGTGTGAAGTTCACCGGCCAGGTGCTGCCCGCCGCCAAGGTGGTGCGTTACGAAATCGACGTGAAGCGGGTCATGCGTGGCCGCCTGGCGCTGGTCATCGCCGATGGCCGCACCTATGTGGATGACCGCCTGATCTATGAAGCCGACGGCCTGCGCGTCGGCCTGTTCCAGTCCGTGGAGGGTTTCTGATGAAGCGCGTGGTTGTCACCGGAATGGGCATCGTGTCGCCACTCGGCAACGACACGGCGACGGTTGCGTCCGCCCTGCGCGAGGGCCGCAGCGGCCTGCACGTGGTGCCGGAGCAGGTCGAGCTCGGCCTGCGCAGCCACGTTGCCGGCACCTGCACGATCGACCTGGAGGCCGCGATCGACCGCAAGCTGCGGCGCTTCATGGGCGACGCGGCGGCATATTCGTACGTGGCCATGCGCGATGCGATCGCCGATGCCGGCCTGTCGGACGAGGCGGTGCGCGATCCGCGCGCCGGCCTGATCGCGGGCTCGGGCGGCGGTTCGCCGCAGTGGCAGATCGAAACCGGCGACCTGCTGCGCACCAAGGGCGTGCGCAAGATCGGCCCGTACATGGTGCCGCGCACGATGTGCTCGACGGTATCGGCCAACCTGGCCACGGCGTTCGGCATCCGCGGCGTGAGCTACTCGCTGTCGGCGGCATGCGCGACCTCCGCGCACTGCATCGGTGCGGCGGCCGACATGATCCGCCACGGTGTGCAGGACGTCGTGTTCGCCGGCGGCGGCGAGGAGCTGCACTGGGGCATGACCAGCCAGTTCGATGCGATGGGCGCGCTGTCCACGCACCACAACGAGACGCCCGAACAGGCGTCGCGTCCGTACGACGAGGCGCGCGACGGCTTCGTCATCGGTTCGGGCGCCGGCATGCTGGTGCTCGAGGATCATGACCATGCGGTGGCGCGCGGAGCGCGGATCCTCGCGGAGCTGGTCGGCTACGGCGTGACCTCCGACGGCGCCGACATGGTGGCGCCGAATGGCGAGGGCGCTGCGCGCTGCATGCGCATGGCGATGGCGGGCTTCGACGGGCAGGGCGTGGGGCCGATCGACTACCTCAACACGCACGGCACATCGACGCCGCTGGGCGACATCGTGGAGCTCGAGGCGGTGCGCGCGGCATTCGGCGACGCCATTCCGCCGCTGTCGTCCACCAAGGCCCTGACGGGGCATTCGCTCGGCGCGGCCAGCGTGCACGAGGCGATCTACAGCCTGCTCATGTTGCAGGAGGGCTTCGTGGCGGCTTCGGCCAACATCACGTCGCTCGATCCGCGCGCCGAGGGCTATCCGATCATCCGCGAAACCCGCGATGCGGCGCTGCGCACGGTGATGTCGAACAGCTTCGGCTTTGGTGGCACCAACGCGACGCTGGTGTTCCGCTCGCCCTGATTGGCCGAGGCCTTCGCTTGATAGAGGCGGAGGGTGTACGGGTACCCAGCCGGCTGTCCCCGCTGCATGGGTCATGGCCGGGTCGGGAGGTGGACGGGTACTGCGCGACGGTCCGGCAGCGCGGGCCCTTCAGGCCGGCTGCGTACCCGTACACCCTCCGCTGCCACCGGCGCTGCGGCTTGAGGGAAAGCGTCGCGCTGGCCGGCTTTTCCTGGCGGCCGCCAGAAGCGCGCCATGGCGGGTTGGTGGGTGCGCAGTGGGCATAAAGATCCCCCGCCACGGTCTGCCACCAGGAAACACCCCACGATCACAGAAGCGGGGGTCAGCCCACGGAGTACCCACCAACCCGACAGCCCGCCAGCCTCCGGCTCTGAACCCCCAGCCAGCGAGCAATCACGCCACCCGGAACCTGGACTGCCGCGTCACGCTTGGTGAGACGATCCACCTGCATGCTCGGCGCATGGGCCTGTTCGCCTCTCCCCCGCAGGTACTGGTTGACGACGCCGAAGGCGGCATCCGCTACTGGCCGGACTTCGTGCCCCCGGATCTCGCCGATGCCTGGTTCGAAGCCCTGCAGCGCGAGGCCGACTGGCACAGCGAGCGCCGCCCGATGTACGACCGCATCGTCGACGTCCCGCGGCTGCTCGCCTCCTACCGCACCGACGCCTTGCCGCCGGTGTTGCCGCTGGCGGAGATCCTTGCGCGCGTCGAGGTCGAGGTGCCGGCGCCGTATACCGGCGTGGGCCTCAACCTCTACCGCGACGGCAATGACAGCGTCGCGATGCACAACGACAAGCTGCACACCCTGGTGCCCTCGCACCCGATCGCCCTGGTGTCGCTGGGAGACCCGCGGCGCATGCGCATCCGCGCCAAGGCGGGCCGGCGCGAAGGACTCACCGTGGAGCTCCACCACGGCAGCTTGCTGGCGATGAGCCACGCATCGCAGGTGAGCCACGAGCACGGCATCCCCAAGACGGCGCGCCCGGTGGGGGCGCGCATCAGCGTGGTGTTTCGCGTGAGGCCGCGCTGATGGCCGGCCGCTGCCACCTGTATGTGTTTCCCTGCCACTGGGAGGACCAGTGCAAGCTTGGATTTTCTCGCGATCCCCTTGCCCGCCTGCGGCAGTTGCACCGGCGCTGGTTCGAGTTCTTCGATCTCGACCGCGGCTGGCTGGTCGAGACCGAGACCGTGCGTGACGCGCGCGACCTGGAGCTGGCATTGCGCCGGCGACTCGTCGACCACAACGCGGCGGCGCCCCTGACCGCGCGGCACCAGGCGGGTGGTCATACCGAGTGGTACCGCGGCGCGGGCGCGCAGCTGGACGTGGCGGTGGCCGCGCTGGCCGCGGACGGCTTCACGGTGCATGCCTTGCGCCCGTGGTTGCGCGAGGCGCTGATCGCACGCAGCGACCAGCTGCACGACTGGGCCGCCGCACAGCTGTCGGTGGACGAACTTGATGGCCTCACCGGATCCACGCCGGCACAGGCGCAGGCCCGGGACGTGCTGGATGCCTACACGGCGCTCGGGATCGATGTCACGCCGCTGCTGCCGGCGCAGGTCGAGCGCTGGTACCGGCGCGGCTGACGTCGCGCGCCGTCAGAGTGCCGCGGCCGGTGCGGACGGCGTGGCCTGCCGGGCCATGCACGCGCGGACGCCCTGCACCTCGGCCTCGAGCACATGCGGCAGCGGTGGCAGTGCCGGCGTGGCGTGGCCTGCGGTCACAGCGACCGCGAGCGTGGCGAGCGCGGCACGCAGCCGTGCTTCGCCACCGCCATCGAACATCGCGGCGGCCGACTCGGCGGCCGCTGCCCCACCCAGCCGCTCCAGCGCCCAGCACGCCGACAGCGCGCGGTAGGCGAGGCGCTCGGTGGCGGCCACCGTCGGCCAGGCCTCGTCGGCGGCACGGCGCTGGAGTCGCGAGCTTGCCAGGCCCTGCTCGTGCGCGCGCACCACGGCAAAGCTGGCCTGCAGCACCTGGTCGCGCGCCCGGCGTGCCGCGGGCGTGGTGACCGCACCGCTGGCGAGGATCGGGATCAACGCTTCTATCGCGCGCAGCACGGCGGCGACGCGCGCGGGGATGGCGGTGCTGGCGGCCTGCGGCGGCAGCACGCGGAACACGGCCAGGGCGACCGCGCAGCCGGCCAGGGTGTCCACGCCGCGGGCCAGCAGGTAGCTGTCGATGGCCTCCACGGGGCGGCCGCCGCTGGCGATGGTGAGTGCCGCTGCGGTGATGAACACCACCGCCAGCGCGTAGTTGCGCATCACCACCATCTCGATGGTGAACTGCAGCGCCATCACCGCCAGCACCAGCCAGAGTCCCTGAGGGTTCAGCCAGAGCAGAACGCCGGCGAGCAGGAGGCCGATCCAGGTGCCCAGCAGGCGCTCGAGGCTGCGCTGCAGCATGCGCAGCCAGTCGAAGCCCTGATGGAGCATTAGCACCGCGGCCGCCACTGCCCAGTAGGCACGCTCGAAGGCGAACCACGCGCCCAGCGTGCCGGCGAACACCGCCGCAATGCCGACGCGCAGCACGATGCGCTGCGCGTCCGAGCCGGGTGCCAGTGCCTCGCGGAGCCGCGACGACGCGCGCGGATGGCCGAGCGGCACGGCGTCGTGCGCGGTCACCTCCACGGCGTCCAGGCCTGCCATGGCGTCCCGCAGTGCGCTGGTGCGCACCATCAGGTCCGTGTCCGGGACCTGCCCGCGACTGGCGGCCCCCATCGCTTCGGCGAAGCACAGGTGCAGTTCGCGGTTGACGGTGCGCAGCCGCCCGAGCGTGGCGCTGCCGCGCGCCTGGACGGGCTGCTGGTCGACCAGCACCGACCACGCGTTCTGCAGCACGAAGGCGACCTGCTGCCGCGCCGAGGACTCGCCGGGCGTGCCGATGCCGGCCAGGTACGCGGCCACCGCCTTGCCTGCCGCGGCCACGGCCTTGCGCTCCGGCCCGCGGAAATCGAACAGCGCGCCCGACATGTGCACCACCCAGGCGAACAGCCCGCCGCTGCCCACCAGCAGCCCGGCAGTGAGCGGCGTCAGGTGCCCGGCAGGCATGGACGTCGCCGCGGCGCAGGCCAGCGCGAACATGTAGGCACCGGGCGGGCCGATGCGCAGCGCGTTGCCGATCCAGGTGGCGGCCATCGCCACCAGCGCCACCACCGCGACCACAGGCGCGATGTCGGGTGCCGCCCACAGACCGAGGCAGGTCGCGAGCGCGAACGCCACGGCGATCGACGCCAGCTGCGCGGCACGGTGCAGGTAGGCGCGACCGTCGCCGTACAGCGCGGTGAATCCGCCAATCGAGGCCATGAGGCCCGCGGATGTGTCGCCTGCAATCCAGCCGACCAGGATCGGCGCGCCCATGCAGCCGGCCGCACGCAGGGCGAAGCGCACGCGGTCGGGCGGGGCCGGTCGGATTTCGGACATGCCGCGCAGCAGGCTGGCAAGAATGGGCGCGGCCACGGCCTCGGGTTCCCGGAAGACGTTCCATTCTAGGCATCCGCGTTGCGAAGCAACCTGGCGCATGCGCGGATTGCGGCGTGGCGACGCCATGCGCGATGATCGGGTCAACCAACCGACGGAGTGGATGCGATGAAGCAGGCATCACCGCAGCAGCGGGGCCGGTCCTGATGGCGCTGGACATGATTCCGGTCTGGAAGCAGGTCACGCCGGCGCTGGCGTCGGAACTGATCGCGTTCTGGGCGCGCAACAACGCGATCCCGGACCCGACCAAGGCCGCCGAGCGCGCCACCCAGGCGGTGCTGGTGGGCCGCGACGGGGACGGCGGGATCTGGAGCGTCGGCACCGCGGTGCTTGGCATCGTGCCGTCGTTCGGCCAGCCCACCTACCTGTACCGGCAGTTCTTCGCGCCCTCGCACCGCGGCATGAAGCTGACCATGCCGTTCCTGGTGCGTGCGCGCGACACGCTCGAGGCGTACAACGCGTCGCTGCCGCAGCCCGAATCGGTTGGCGTGATGATCGAACTGCAGAACGATGCGATGAGCGTCCGTTACCAGGACATGTACGAGGCGGAGGCGGGTGCGCATTTCATCGGCTGGTCGCCGCGCGGCAGGCAACTGCGCATGCTGTATTTCAAGGGCGCGAGGATCATGGTGCAGCCGCAGGTGGCGCACATCCGCAACGCTTGAGCGAGGGCCGCCGGCCGCCCGCCGCCTTCAGGCCGGCGGGGCCAGCAGTTCGACTGCGCGGTCCACTTCTGCGCGCGACGATGGACGCACCACGCGCGCGACCTCCTCGCCGTCGCGCAGCAGCACCAGCGTCGGCCACAGCTTGATGCGGAACGAGCGGCCGAGAGGGCGACCGCTGCCGTCCTCGACCTTGATGTGGCGCAGGTCCGGATGCGCGGCGAGCGCGGCCTCGATCGCCGGCTGCGCCCCCTGGCAGAACCCGCACCAGTCGGTGCCGAACTCGAGGACCGTCGCGCCGGGAAGCGCGTCGACCTCCTCGCGGGTCATGCCCTCGGGCGCGTAGCCGGAGACGTAGGCCATGCTCAGGCCAGGGTCCGCACGTTCGGCTCGCGCGCCCATTGCCGCGTGCTGGCGGCATCGATGAACCCCTTGCTGTCGGCGGCGTCCACCGTGCCGGCATCCTTGCCGACGTTGCCGGCCTTCAGCAACGGCGCCGCGCCGGCATCCGAAGCGATCGCCTTGAGGTGCACCCAGGCGTTGGCGACGAAGTCGACGGCGGCGGATTCCTTCGCGAGCTTCCTGCCGGCGTCGGCGGACAGCAGCACGGCGACGGCGTCGAACAGCTGCGACGGCGTGCCGGCAAGCTGGCCGTCGGCCGGCTGTTTGCTGCCGTCGGAGAGCACCGCGCCGCCGAGCTTGGGCGCGATGAGCGTGACCGTGGCGCCGGCGGATTCCGCGGCCTTGCGCAGCGCCTTCAACGCCGCGCCATCGCTGCCGTCATCGATGAGGATGCCGACGGCGCGGTGCTGCAGGGTGTGCTTCATGCGGCCGATGATGCGCACCTCCGGCGCCGGAGGCATGTCGCGCGGCGGCACCGCGGCGTCGGGCGCGGGTGGAAGCGTGTCGAGTCCCATCCCATCGGCCACGCGCTGTGCCAGCGATTCATCGATGTGGCGCAGGTGGCCGACCATGCGCTCGCGCACCTTGGGCGTCTCCACCTTGGACAGTTCGAACACCAGCGCCGACGCCAGGTGCGCCTGCTCCGGCGCCTCGAGGCTGCGGAAGAACATCCGCGCCTGGCTGTAGTGGTCGGCGAAGCTTTCCGCGCGGATGCGGCCCTTGGCGCCGTCATCGGGCGGCGTGGCATGGCTGCGGAACCCGGCCTCGGCATCGGCGCGCGGGCTGTCGTCCTGCAGCGAGCTGGGCTCGTAGTTCACGCGGCCCTTGTGCACCTGCATCTGCATGTGGCCATCGCGCTGGTGGTTGGCGAACGGGCACTTGGGCTGGTTGATGGGGATCTGGTGGAAGTTCGGCCCGCCAAGGCGGATCAGCTGGGTGTCGAGGTAGGAGAACAGCCGGCCCTGCAGCAGCGGGTCGTTGCTGAAGTCGATGCCGGGCACGATGTTGGTCGGGCAGAACGCCACCTGTTCGGTCTCGGCGAAGAAGTTGTCCGGCCAGCGGTCGAGCACCATGCGGCCGACGATCTGCACCGGCACCAGGGCCTCGGGGATGATCTTGGTGGGGTCGAGGTGGTCGAACGGGAACGCCTCGGCTTCGGCTTCGGTGAACAGCTGCACGCCGAACTCCCATTCGGGATAGTTGCCGGCGGTGATGTTCTCGAACAGGTCGCGGCGGTGGTAGTCGTTGTCGGCGGCCTGCAGCTTCAGCGCCTCGTCCCACACGGTCGACTGGATGCCGAGCTTCGGCCGCCAGTGGAACTTGACGAACGTGCTGTTGCCGGCCTCGTCGAGCAGGCGGAAGCTGTGCACGCCGAAGCCTTCGATGGTGCGCAGCGAACGCGGGATGGTGCGGTCGCTCATCGCCCACATGATCATGTGCATCGATTCCGGCGTGAGCGTGATGAAGTCCCAGAACGTGTCGTGCGCGCTTGCCGCCTGCGGGAAGGCGCGGTCTGGCTCCATCTTCACCGAGTGCACCACGTCCGGGAACTTCATCGCGTCCTGGATGAAGAACACCGGGATGTTGTTGCCGACCAGGTCGAAGTTGCCTTCGGAGGTGTAGAACTTGACCGCGAAACCGCGCACGTCGCGCGGCGTGTCGACCGAGCCGGCGCCGCCGGCCACGGTGGAGAAGCGGGTGAACACCGGCGTGCGGGTGCCGACCTCGGTGAACAGCTTCGCGCGGCTGTACTTCGCGAGCGATTCCGTCAGTTCGAAGTAGCCGTGTGCGGCGGAACCACGCGCGTGCACGATGCGCTCGGGAATGCGCTCATGGTCGAAGTGGGTGATCTTCTCGCGCAGGATGAAGTCTTCCAGCAGCGTCGGGCCCTTGGGCGTCGCGCGCAGCGAATTCTGGTTGTCGGCAATCACCAGCCCCTGGTTGGTGGTGAGCTGCGGACGCGGGCCCCCGGCCTGCTGCTGCAGTTCGTCGCCGTGGCCGCGCGGAGCGTCGGCATCGGGATCGGCGCCGGCGCGGCGGCCGATGCTGCCGGCCGGCTTGGGGTCCGGCGCCTTCGGCGCGGTCGGGGGCTGCCTGCCGGGGGGCGTGGCGGTCGGCGTCTTGGGTCTGGCCATGGGGCGTTCCGGGGGCGGGTCGGAACGCCATGGTCCGCCTTGGGATGTAAAGCCCACGTGGGGGTGGCGGACCGCGCGCGGCTACCGGGGCGTCCCGGCCAGCGGTTCCCCGCGGCGCAGCAGTCGCAGGCCGAACCAGTCGAGCGGGTCGTTCCAGCGTTCGACGACGCGCAAGCCGGCCTCGCGGACCAGCGCGTCGAAGCGTGCATCGCTGTACTTCTGGCTCTGCTCGACGTGCATCTGCTCGCCGGCCGCGAACGCGAAGCGCTGGCCGTCCACGGTGACCGCCTGCGCGCGCAGGCTTTCCAGCGTCGTCATGATGCGGCCTTCGTTGCGCAGGTAGCGCGCGCGATGCGCAAACCCGTCGGGCGCGAAGTCGCTGCCGATGTCGCGGTTGAGGCGCGCCAGCAGGTTGAGGGTGAACGCGGCGGTCACCCCGGCCGCGTCGTTGTACGCGGCTTCGATCACGGCCGGATCCTTCTCCAGGTCGATGCCGACCAGGGCGCCGCCACGTTCCCCCATGGTGTCGCGCATCGCCGCGAGCAGCCGCACGGACTCGGCGCGGTCGAAGTTGCCGAGCGTCGAGCCGGGGAAGAACACCAGCGCATGATCAGCCGCGCGCGACGGCGCGGGCAGCGGCACCGGGCAGGTGAAGTCGGCCAGTACCGGCAGCACCTCGACATCGCCGAACTCGCGGTCCAGGCGGTCGGCGCTGGCGGTGAGCGCCGAGCGCGAGATCTCGATCGGCGTGTAGGCGACCGGATCGTCGAGCGCATCCAGCAGCAGGCGCGTCTTGCGGCCGCTGCCGCTGCCGTACTCGACCACGTGCGCGCGCGGGCCGACCGCGGCGGCGATCTGCGCGCCGCGTGCCTCCAGCAGGGC
The DNA here is from genome assembly GCF_014764385.1 of Luteimonas sp. MC1825. Lineage (NCBI taxonomy): Bacteria > Pseudomonadati > Pseudomonadota > Gammaproteobacteria > Lysobacterales > Lysobacteraceae > Luteimonas > Luteimonas sp. MC1825. The sequence goes on from NZ_CP061714.1 coordinate 942,271, forward strand.
CAGTTCAATGCGCGTGGGGTAGTACTCGGGCTGGCGGGTGATGGCCTCGAACAGCTCCGACCCGCGCCGGTCGTAGAAATACTTCGAGGGCAGCCGCTTCGGCGTCGCCGACAGCCCGCGCAGCACATCGCCGGTGATGTCGTCGGGCGTGGGATGCAGGTCGGTGATCGGCAGGTCGCTGTTCACGCGCGGTCCCTGGCCAGGCGCACGCCGCTGAACTGCCAGCGCGCGGAGGGCGCGAAGAAATTGCGATAGCTGGCGCGGGCGTGGTCTCGCGGCGTGGCGCAACTGCCGCCGCGCAGTACCAGCTGTCCGCTCATGAACTTGCCGTTGTACTCGCCCAGCGTGCCGGGCAGCGGACGGAAGCCGGGGTAGGGCGCATAGGCACTCGACGTCCATTCCCAGGTGCCGCCGAACAGGCCATGTGGGCCGTCGCCGGCGGCGGCCTGCGCGCGCGGCTGGAATACGCCGCCATCGGCGAAGTCGCCTTCTACGGGGCGGCCGGCAGCGGCCAGCTCCCATTCGGCTTCGGTGGGCAGGCGCGCCCCCGCCCAGCGGGCGAACGCGTCCGCCTCGTAGTGCGACAGGTGGCAGGCCGGTGCATGCGGATCGCGTTCGCGCCAGCCGGCGAGCGTGAACTCGCGCACCCCGTCGGCGTGCCAGTACAGCGGGCGCTGCCAGCCTTCGCGCGCGGCCAGGTCCCAGCCGTCGCTGAGCCACAGCGTGGGCGTGGCGTAGCCGGCGTCGTCCACGAACGCGGCGAATTCGGCGTTGGTCGCCGCCCGGCTGGCCAGCGCGTGCGCGGGCACCAGCGCGCGGTGGCGCGGTGTTTCGTTGTCGAAGGCGAAGGCGCCGCCCGGCCACGGCGCGGCGCCTAGCTCGGTGAGCGTTTCATCGCGCGCAAGCCAGCGCAGCCCCGGTTCCGCCGCAGCGGGTGCGCCGGGCACGGACGCGTCGGCATCGGGGGGGTGGTAGGCGGGGGCCAGCGGATTGCTCCAGAACGCGTGCTTGATGTCGGTCAGCAGCAGCTCCTGGTGCTGCTGTTCGTGGTGCGTGCCGAGCAGCAGCACGTCGCGCGCGCCGGCATCCAGGCCACCGGCATCCAGCAGGGCCAGGACACGGTCATCGACCGCGTCGCGCCACGCCAGCACCTCGGCCAGCGTGGGGCGCGACACCAGCCCCCGGCTGGCGCGCGGATGGCGTTCGCCTGCGCCGACGTAGTAGCTGTTGAACAGGTAGTCCCAGCCCGCGGGAATGGGCGGCTCGCCAAGCCTGCCCAGCACGAAGCGTGCGAAGAACCAGGTGGTGTGGGCGAGGTGCCATTTGGCCGGGCTGGCGTCGGCCATGCACTGCAGCTGCGCGTCCTCGGCCGAAAGCGGTGCGGCCAGCGCGCGCGTGCGCGCGCGGACCGTGGCGAAACGCGCGCGGAGGTCCGGCGTGGTGCCATCAATGGCGGCCGGCGGAGCTGCGATGGATGCCTGGAGGGAGGGCATGCGCGCAGCCTAGCGCCACGCATGTGAAGCGTGGTGTATGGCCGCGTGTCCCGGACGCCGCGGCGGCAGGACCGCCGCGGCCGTCCGGCGTCACACCACGTCGGGCTCGCTGAACGCCTCCGGCTCGTCTTCCGCCGAACCGATCGGGATGCAGCTGCAGAACACGTTCTTGTCGCCGTGCACGTTGTCCACGCGCGCCACCGGCGGCCAGTATTTCTGCTGGCGCAGGCTGGGCAGCGGGAACACCGCCAGCTCGCGCGGATAGGCGTGCGTCCACTCGCTGGCGCTGGCCTGGGCGGCGGTGTGCGGCGCGTTGAGCAGGGGATTGTCCTCGCGGTCCAGCGTGCCGTTCTCGATCGCGCGGATCTCGTCGCGGATCTGGATCATGGCGTCGATGAAGCGGTCGAGCTCGTGCATCGACTCGCTCTCGGTCGGCTCGACCATCAGCGTGCCCGAGACCGGGAAGCTCAGCGTGGGCGCGTGGAAGCCGAAGTCGATCAGGCGCTTGGCAACGTCCTCGGCGCCGATGCCGGTGGCGTCCTTCAGCGGGCGCAGGTCGAGGATGCATTCGTGCGCCACCAGGCCGTTGCGGCCGGTGTACAGCGTGGGGTAGTGCGGCTCCAGCCGCTTGGCCACGTAGTTGGCGTTGAGCAGCGCGACCTGGGTGGCGCGGCGCAGGCCGTCGGCGCCCATCATCGCGATGTACATCCAGCTGATCGGCAGGATGGAGGCCGAGCCATGCGTGGCGGCGGAGACCATGCCGCCGGTCGCCGTGGCGCCGGCATCCGCGTTGAACGCGCGCGGCAGGAACGGCGCAAGGTGCGACTTGACCGCGCACGGACCGACGCCGGGACCGCCACCGCCGTGCGGGATGCAGAAGGTCTTGTGCAGGTTGAGGTGGCTGACGTCCGAGCCCCACTTGCCGGGCCTGGCCACGCCGACCAGCGCGTTCATGTTGGCGCCGTCGGTGTACACCTGGCCACCGTGGTGGTGGACGATCTCGCAGATCTCGACCACGTCCTCCTCGAACACGCCGTGCGTGGACGGGTAGGTGATCATGATCGCGGCCAGGCGGTCGGCGTACTTTTCGGCCTTGGCGCGGATGTCGTCGACGTCGACGTTGCCGTCCTTGTCGCAGCGCGTCACGACCACGGTCATGCCGACCATCTGCGCCGACGCCGGGTTGGTGCCATGCGCGGACTCGGGGATCAGGCAGATGTCACGGTGGCCCTCGCCGCGCGACTGCTGGTAGGCGCGGATCGCCAGCAGCCCGGCGAACTCGCCCTGCGCGCCGGAGTTGGGCTGGAAGCTGACCGCGTCGTAGCCGGTGATCTCCACCAGCATCGCTTCCAGGCCGGTGATCAGCTCGTCGTAGCCCTGGGTCTGGTCGGCCGGCGCCAGCGGGTGGATGTCGGCGAACTCCGGCCAGGTGATCGGGATCATCTCGGCGGTGGCGTTGAGCTTCATGGTGCAGGAGCCCAGCGGGATCATGGTGCGATCCATGGCCAGGTCCTTGTCGGCCAGCGCGCGCATGTAGCGCAGCATCTCGTGCTCGCTGTGGTGGGTGTTGAACACCGGGTGCGCCATGAACGCGGTGTCGCGCGCGAGACCCGCGGGCAGGGCGTCGGCGGTGGCGGCGTCGAGCGCATCGATGTCGTCGACCGTCGCGCCAAACAGCGCGGCCAGCGCGGCCACGTCTTCGCGGGTGGTGGTCTCGTCGAGGCTGATGCCGACGCTGCCGGCATCGAGCGCGCGCAGGTTGATGCGCGCCTCGCGGGCGCGGTCGTGCACGGCCGCGGCATCGATGCCGCTGACATGCAGGGTGTCGAAGAATTCCCCGCCGACGGTGGCGCCGGCACCACGCAGCACGTCGGCCAGGATCGCGGCCAGGCGGTGCACGCGGCGGGCGATGCGGGTCAGGCCTTCGGGGCCGTGGTAGACGGCGTACATCGAGGCCATCACCGCCAGCAGCACCTGCGCGGTGCAGATGTTCGAGGTCGCCTTCTCGCGGCGGATGTGCTGCTCGCGGGTCTGCAGGGTGAGGCGGTACGCGGGGTTGCCTTCGGCGTCCACCGACACGCCGATCAGGCGGCCGGGCATGGAGCGCTTGAACGCGTCGCGGCACGCCATGTAGCCGGCATGCGGGCCGCCGAAGCCGAAGGGCACGCCGAAGCGCTGGCTGTTGCCGACCACGATGTCGGCGCCCCAGGTGCCGGGCGCGGCGATCAGGGTCAACGCCAGCAGGTCGGCCGCCACCGCCACCACGCCGTTGCGCGCGTGCACGGCGTCGGCCACCGCGCCGTGGTCGCCGATGCGGCCGAAGGTGTCGGGGTACTGCAGCAGCACGCCGTAACTGTCGACGGTGGCGGCGTCGGCATCGTCACCGACGTGGAGCTCGATGCCGAGGCCGTCGGCGCGCGTGCGCAGCACTTCCAGGGTCTGCGGGTGCACGTGCTGCGAGACGAAGAACACGTTCGACTTCGACTTGGACATACGCTTGGCCAGCGTCATCGCCTCGGCGGCGGCGGTGGCCTCGTCGAGCAGCGAGGCGTTGGCGATCTCCATGCCGGTCAGGTCGGCGAGCATGGTCTGGAAGTTGATCAGCGCTTCCATGCGGCCCTGCGAGATCTCCGCCTGGTAGGGCGTGTACGCGGTGTACCAGGCCGGGTTTTCCAGGATGTTGCGCAGGATGACGTTCGGCGTGTGCGTGCCGTAGTAGCCCTGGCCGATGAAACTGCGGAACACCTGGTTGCGGTCGGCGATGGCGCGGATGCGCGCCAGCGCGTCGACCTCGGTCATCGACGGCGAAAGCGCCAGGCCCTGCCCGGAGCGGATCGAGCCCGGCACGATGGCGTCGGTCAGCGACTCCAGCGAGGCATGGCCGACCACGCGCAGCATCTGCGCGACCTCGGCGTCGTTGGGGCCGATGTGGCGCGACACGAACGCGTCGTGGTGCTCTAGCGAGCGCAGGGAGTTGTCTGGGGTCATGGCGGGCCTCTGGCGGACGCGAAGGGACGGCGTGCGGCTGCACGCGTAAGCCCCTCTGTCCTTTTGCCTGAGAGTTCAGGGCGGGCCATGCCCACCCAATGCACCTTCGGCGCCGGATCCAACCGGTCTCTCCAGAGTGTTTCCCACCGGCGGTACGGGAGCCTGAGCGATTACGGGCGTTTGCGCCTTCGGCAGCGGACCGAGGTCCGCTTCTCCCACCGGCTGGTTGCAGCAGGGCGATTATAGGCGGATTGCCGCGGCGGCAGGCGCGCGGTTGCTATCCTGCGCAGCCCACGCCGGATCCCCCTGAATGACCGTCCCACATCCGGGCGCGCGCCGTTGATGGCCGCCCGAGAACCCCGCCTGTCTCCCCGAGGCCTGGCCCCGCTGCTCGCCGGCCTGGCGATGTTCGGGCCGTTCTCGATCGACGCGATCTTCCCGGCCTTCCCGGCCATGGGCGCGTCGCTGGGCGCCGACAAGCTGGCGATGCAGCAGACCATCAGCGTCTACCTGGTGGCCTATGCGCTGATGAGCCTGGTGCACGGCCCGATGTCGGACGCCTTCGGCCGGCGGCGGGTGATCCTGGGCGGGCTGGTGGTGTTCATCGCGGCCTCGGTGGGCTGCGCCATGGCCGACGACCTGGCGAACATGCTGGCGTTCCGGGCGCTGCAGGGACTGTCCGCGGGCGTGGGCCTGATCGTGGGGCGCGCGGTGATCCGCGACGTGCTGCAGGGCGACGACGCGCAGCGGCTGATGAGCCAGGTGTCGATGATCTTCGGCATCGCCCCGGCGATCGCGCCGGTGATCGGCGGCTGGATCCTGGGCTGGGGCCACTGGCACGACATCTTCTGGTTCCTGGTCGCGTTCGCGGTGCTGCTGCTGGCTGCGACCTGGATGTGGCTTCCCGAAACCCACCCGCCGCACAACCGCATCGCACCGCTGCCGCGCCGGCTGCTGCGCGACTACGTCGCGATCTTCACCAACGGCCGCTTCCAGCGCCTGGCCGCGGCGGGCGCGCTGAACTTTTCGGCGCTGTTCCTATACATCGCCTCGGCGCCGGCGTTCGTGCTCGACCTGTTGAAGCTCGACGAGCGCAGCTTCGCCTGGTTTTTCGGGCCGATGATCGGCGGCATGATGCTCGGCGCCTTCACCTCGGGGCGCATGGCCGGCCGGGTCACGCCCGCCGTTCAGGTCAACCTTGGATTCGCCTGCTGCGGCATGGCGGCGCTGGGCAACGTGGCCTACAGCCTGCTGGTGGCGGAGCCCACCGTGCCGTGGGCGGTGCTGCCGGCCACACTGAACGCGTTCGGCGTGTCGCTGGTGTTCCCGGTGCTGACGCTTGCGATCCTGGACATGTACCCGCGACAGCGCGGCTCGGCGTCATCGCTGCAGGCCTTCACCAGCCTCTCGCTGAACGCGGCGGTGGCCGGCGTGCTGTCGCCGCTGGTCAGTGGCTCGATGCTGGCGTTGGCGGTGGCGGCGGCCGTGTTCACACTCGCGGGCTGGCTGGTGTGGCGGCTCGAGCGCCACCGCATCAAGCAATTGCCGGCGGGGCACTGCGAGCCGGGCTCGCCGGATCCGGCGGAACACGTCTAGCGCCGCTTATTCCGGCCCGGCATCGGGCAGGGCGGGCAGGTCGAGCATGAGTTCCAGGGTGTCCCCGCCGCTGGCACGGCCATGCAGGCTGCCGCCGTGCGCGGTGGCGATGGCCGCGGCGATCACCAGCCCGAGGCCGAGCGCATCGTCCGGCGGGTCCGGATGCGGCGAGGTCAGCAGCGACGCGATCAGGGTGTCCGACGCATCGCGGCAGTGCACCGCGCAGGCCATGCGCATGCGCGCGCCGTGGCCCTCGATGCGGGCGCGCACCGCCACCGGATGGCTGCGCGACAGCTGCAGCCCGAGCAGGGCGTGGAACAGCTGGGCCACGCGCTGCATGTCACCGGCGATCCGCAGGGTCTCCGCCCCTGGCGCGAACTCCACGTGGGGCGGCACCTCGCGCAGGCGGGCGATGGTGTCCATCACCAGCAGCTCCAGGTCGATCGCTTCGCTGCGGACCATCAGCCGGCCCTGCTCGGCGCGGCCGAGGTCGCTGAACTCGTCGATCATCCCGCCCAGGCGCTGGATCTGGCGTTCCAGCACCGCGAACAGCTCGTCGCGCTGGTCGTCGCCGAGGCCCGGGTCACGCAACAGGTAGACAGCGGTCTGCATCGGCGAAAGCGGCCCGCGCAGGTCGTGCGCGAGGCGGTCCATCCAGGCCTTGGCCGAAGGCGCGCTCATGCCGCCGCTCCGCGGCCGGCCCCGGCGCACAGCCGCCGGATCGCGTCCAGTTGCGGTGGCTTCACCAGGTGTTCGTCGAACCCGGCGGCGCGGGTGCGCTCGCGGTCCTCCGGCTGGCCCCAGCCGGTGACCGCGACGATGCCCAGCGCCGCCGGGCCGCGGTGCTGCCGCAGGCTGCGGGCGATGTCGTAGCCGCTGCGCCCGGGCATGCCGACGTCGAGGAAGACCAGGTCGGGCGCGAAGCGCTCCACCTCGGCCTCCACCTGCAGCGGGTCGTACACCTGCGCCACCTCGTGGCCCAGCACGCGCACCATCATCGCCAGCGTGTCGGCGGCGTCGCGGTTGTCGTCGACCACCAGGATCCGCGTCGTGCCGGTGCGCGCGCCTGCGGGGGCCTCGGCGGCGACCACGCCGGGCGTCGGCGCGTCCGGCGTACCGGCCATCGCCGCCCGCTGCCGCGGCAGGCACACGCGGAACGTGCAGCCATGGCCGAGTCCGGCGCTTTCCACCTCGACGCGCCCCGCGTGCATGGCGGTGATCTTCTCCACCAGGGTGAGGCCGATGCCGAGGCCGCCATGCGCGCGCTCGATGGTGGTGTCGACCTGGCGGAACACGTCGAACACCGCCGCCATCTGGTCTTCAGCCAGGCCGATGCCGGTGTCGCGCACGGTGACCACGACCTCGTCGCGGGCCGCGTCGAGGCGGGCCTCGAGATCGATCCTGCTGCCCGGATCGGAGTACTTGGCCGCGTTGTTGAGCAGGTTGGCGAAGACCTGGGCCAGGCGCATGTGGTCGGCCTGCAGCAGCAGGACCTCGTGCGCCGGCAGGACCATGTGGAAGCGGTGCCCGCCGGCATCCAGCAGCGGCTGTGCGACTTCCACCGCCGAATCCAGCATGTCCGCAAGCGACACCGTATCCGGGCGCAGCGTCAGCTTGCCCTGCGCGATGCGCGCGATGTCGAGCAGGTCGTCGATCAGGCGCACGAGCAGCGCGAGTTGCCGCTCCATGGTGTCGTGCAGCGGGTCGGCGCCGCCGCCGGCCTCGAGCCGGCGGATGGCCAGCGCGTTCTGCAGCGGCGCCAGCGGGTTGCGCAGCTCGTGCGCCAGCGTCGCCAGGAACACATCCTTGCGCTGTGCCATGTCGCGCAGCCGGTCTTCGGCGCGGGCGCGCTCCGCCACCTCGTTCTGCAGTTCGTTGTTGCGGCTGGCGAGCGTTTCATTGGCCAGGCGCAGCGATTCATTGAGGGCGTGCAGCTCGCGCGACTTCTCCTGCTGCAGTGCCTGGTTCTGCGCGGCCAGGCTGGCGTTGAGCAGCTCCAGTTCGCGCCGCTTGCGGTACAGCTCCACAAGAACTTCGACCTTGCTGCGCAGGATCTCCGGGATCACCGGCACCATCACGTAGTCGACGGCACCCAGCTGGTAGCCCTGCAGGCGGTCCATGTCGGTCACGTTGACCGCGGTGACGAAGATGATCGGCGTCTTCTCGTAGCGCGGGTGCTGGTGCACCAGGCTCGCGGTCTCGAACCCGTCCATGTCGGGCATGTTGACGTCGAGCAGGATCAGCGCGTAGTCGTCCTGCATCAGCAGCTTCAGCGCCTCGCGGCCGGAACTCGCCTGCACCAGGTGCTCGCCCAGCGGCTCGAGGATCGCCTGGTAGGTGAGCAGGCGCCCGGGCTGGTCGTCGACCAGCAGGATCCGCACGGGCTCGTCGCCGGGTGCACGCACTCCATCGCGGGGCGCCGCGCGCGCCGCCGGATGGCTCAACGATGCAGCCATTGCCGCAGCACTCCAAGCAGTTCATCGGTCACCACGGGCTTGGCCAGGTAATCCGATGCGCCCGCCTCCAGGCACTTCTCGCGATCGCCCTTCATCGCCTTGGCGGTGATGGCCACGATCGGCAGCGCGCGCAACCCCGGCAGGCGGCGGATGGCGCGCATGGTCTCGTAGCCGTCCATGCCGGGCATCATGATGTCCATCAGCACCAGGCCGATGCCGGGGTCGCCGGCGACCTGGTCCACGGCTTCCTGGCCATTGGCCGCGGTGACCACGTCCATGCCATGGCGCTCCAGCACGCTGGACATGGCGAAGATGTTGCGCACGTCGTCGTCCACCACCAGCACGCGCTTGTCGGCGAGCATGTCGTCGGACGCATGCAGGCGCTCGACCATGCGCCGCTTGTCCGCCGGCAGGTCGGCGATCACCCGGTGCAGGAACAGCGCCGTCTCGTCGAGCAGCCGCTCGGGCGACTCGACATCCTTGATGACCACGCTCTTGGCGGCATGCCGCAGTCGCTGCATGTCCTCGGCGGAGAGCTCCTTGCCGGTGAACACCACGATCGGCAGGTCGCGCAGCAGCGGCTGCTCCTGGATGCGGTCGAGCAGTTCGAAGCCGTCCATGTCGGGCAGGCGCAGGTCGACCACGGCGCAGTCGTAGCCGCCGCCGGCCAGCGCCACGAGCGCGGCCGCGCCGCTGTCGACGGTGTCGATGGCGACGTCGTCATGGCCGATCAGGGCCTCGATGCCGAGGCGCTCGTTGGCGTCGTCCTCCACCACCAGCAGGCGCTTGACCCGCGGCAGCGCGTATTCGCGCATGCGCTGCAGCGAAGCGTCGATGGTTTCGGTGGTCGCGGGCTTGGCCAGGTAGGCGAACGCGCCGCGCTCGAGGCTCTGGTGGCGCCCTTCCTCGATGGTCAGGATCTGCACCGGGATGTGGCGGGTGCCGGCGTCCTGCTTCAGTCGCGCCAGCAGCGTCCAGCCGAGCATGTCGGGCAGGAAGATGTCCAGGCAGATCGCGGTCGGCTGGTAGGCGTGCACCAGCCGCAGCGCCTCGGCACCCGATCCTGCGACCAGCACGTGGAACCCCTGGTTCCGCGCAAGGTCGCGCAGCACCGTGGCGTAGCGCGGGTCGTCCTCGACCAGCAGCAGCACCGGGGCGCCACCGGGCTCCAGGTCGCGGTCGTCGGCAACCGCTTCCGGCACCGCCACGGGCGCTTCCACCATGCCGGCCGGGCTGCGCAGGGCCTGCGCGGCGCGCACGCTGTGCGCGCGGTCGGCACCGGCATAGTGCAGCGGCAGGTACAGGGTGAACGTGCTGCCGGTGCCGGGTTCGCTCTGCAGGTGCATTTCGCCGCCAAGCAGGCCGGCGAGTTCGCGGCTGATCGCAAGCCCCAGCCCGGTGCCGCCGAACTGGCGCGAGGTGCCGGCGTCGGCCTGCTGGAAGGCCTCGAACACGATCTTCTGCTTGTCCGCCGAGATGCCGATGCCGGTGTCGCTGACCTCGATCGCGACCACCGTGCCGGCGTCGCCGAGCACGTCGTGTTCGCGCGACCAGCCCGAACGGGCCTTGTAGGCGCGCATCCGCACGCTGCCGTGCTGGGTGAACTTGAAGGCGTTGGACAGCAGGTTCTTGAGGATCTGCTGCAGGCGCTTGGGATCGGTGCTCAGCACCGGGCCCAGCGCGGGGTCGAGCTCGATGGTGAACTCGAGGTCGCGGCGCTCGGCTTCGTGGCGGAAGGCGCGCATCAGGTTGTCGCGCAGGTGCGCGAAACGCACCGCCTCGCTGTCGACGGTGACCGTGCCCGACTCGATCTTCGACAGGTCGAGGATGTCGCTGATCAGGTTGAGGAGGTCGGTGCCGGCGGCATGGATGGTCTTGGCGAACTCCACCTGGCGGCCGCTGAGGTTGGCTTCCGGGTTTTCCGCCAGCTGCTGGCCGAGGATCAGGATCGAGTTCAGCGGCGTGCGCAGCTCGTGCGACATGTTGGCCAGGAACTCGGACTTGTAGCGCGACGTCAGCGCGAGTTCGGCCGCCTTTTCCTCCAGTTCGCGGCGCGCGTGTTCGATCTGCTGGTTCTTCTGCTCCACCTCGGCCTTCTGTTCGGCGAGCATCTGCGCCTTCAGCGCGATCTCCTCGTTGGTCTGCTGCAGCTCGTCCTGCTGCGCCTGCAGTTCGCCGGCGAGCTGCTGCGACTGCGACAGCAGCCGCTCGGTGCGCATCGTCGATTCGATGGTGTTGAGCACGATGCCGATGCTGCCGGACAGCTGTTCGAGGAAGATGCGCTGCGAGGGCGTGAACCCGGACAGCGAGGCGAGTTCAAGTACCGCCTTGACCTGCTTCTCGAACAGCACCGGCAGCACGATCACGCTCTTGGGCACGGCGCTCAGCAGGCCCGACGAAATCTGCACCGAGCCGGGCGGGACGTCCTCGATCAGGATCAGCCGGCCTTCGGCGGCGCACTGGCCCACCAGGCCTTCGCCGAACGCGAGCGTGCCCGGGTGCGGTGCGCCCGGGGCGTCGGCGTAACGCGCCAGCTGGCGCAGGCGCGGGTGGTCGCTGGCGTCGTTGGCCTCGACCACGTAGATCAGGCCCTGTTGCGCGTCGACCAGCAGCGCCAGCTCCGACAGCAGCATCTGGCCGAGCGTCAGCAGGTCGCGCTGGCCCTGCATCATGCCGCTGAACTTCGCCAGGTTGGTCTTCAGCCAGTCCTGCTCGCTGTTGCTCTCGGTGGTCGCGCGCAGGGTGCCGATCATCAGGTTCATGTTGTCCTTGAGGTCGGCGAGTTCGCCGCGGACATCGACGGTGATCGAGCGGGTCAGGTCGCCCTGGGTCACCGCGGTGGCGACCTCGGCGATCGCGCGCACCTGGGTGGTGAGGTTGGCGGCAAGCTGGTTGACGTTGGCGGTGAGGTTCTTCCAGATGCCGGCGGTGCCGGGCACGTTGGCCTGGCCGCCGAGGCGGCCTTCCACACCGACCTCGCGCGCGACCGTGGTCACCTGGTCGGCGAAGATCGCCAGCGTGTCGGTCATGCCGTTGATGGTGTCGGCCAGCTCGGCGATCTCGCCCTTGGCCTCCACCGTCAGCTTCTGCTGCAGGTCGCCGGTGGCGACCGCGGTGACCACCTTGGCGATGCCGCGCACCTGCGCGGTGAGGTTGGTGGCCATCGAGTTGACGTTGTCGGTGAGGTCCTTCCAGGTACCGGCCACGCCGGGCACCTGCGCCTGGCCGCCGAGCTTGCCCTCGGTGCCGACCTCGCGCGCCACGCGCGTGACTTCCGCGGCGAAGCCGTTGAGCTGGTCGACCATCGTGTTGAGCGTGTCCTTCAGCTGCAGGATCTCGCCCTGCGCATCGACCGCGATCTTGCGCGACAGGTCGCCCTTGGCCACCGAGGTCGCCACCTCGGCGATGTTGCGCACCTGGGTGGTGAGGTTGGTCGCCATGGAGTTGACGTTGTCGGTGAGGTCCTTCCAGGTGCCGGCGACGCCCGGCACCTGCGCCTGGCCGCCGAGCTTGCCCTCGGTGCCGACCTCGCGGGCCACGCGCGTGACCTCCGCGGCGAAGCCGTTCAACTGGTCGACCATCGTGTTGATGGTGTCCTTGAGCTGCAGGATCTCGCCCTGCGCGTCGACCGCGATCTTGCGCGACAGGTCGCCCTTGGCAACCGCCGTGGTGACCTCGGCGATGTTGCGCACCTGGGTGGTCAGGTTGGTCGCCATCGAGTTGACGTTGTCGGTGAGGTCCTTCCAGGTGCCGGCGACGCCCGGCACCTGCGCCTGGCCACCGAGCTTGCCCTCGGTGCCGACCTCGCGCGCCACGCGTGTCACTTCCGCGGCGAAGCCGTTCAACTGGTCGACCATCGTGTTGATGGTGTCCTTGAGCTGCAGGATCTCGCCCTGCGCATCGACCGCGATCTTGCGGGACAGGTCGCCCTTGGCGACCGCGGTGGTGACCTCGGCGATGTTGCGCACCTGGCTGGTCAGGTTGGACGCCATCGCGTTGACCGAGTCGGTGAGGTCGGCCCAGGTGCCGTCGACGCCGGGCACCTGCGCCTGGCCGCCGAGCTTGCCCTCGGTGCCGACCTCGCGCGCCACGCGCGTCACTTCGGCGGCGAAGCTGTTGAGCTGGTCGACCATCGTGTTGATGGTGTCCTTCAGTTCGGCGATCTCGCCGCGCACGTCCACGGTGATCTTGCGCGACAGGTCGCCCTTGGCGACCGCGGTGGTGACCTCGGCGATGTTGCGCACCTGGCTGGTCAGGTTGGACGCCATCGAGTTGACATGGTCGGTGAGGTCCTTCCAGGTGCCGGCGACATCGGGCACCTGCGCCTGGCCGCCGAGCTTGCCCTCGGTGCCGACCTCGCGCGCCACGCGCGTGACTTCCGCGGCGAAGCCGTTCAACTGGTCGACCATCGTGTTGATGGTGTCCTTGAGCTGCAGGATCTCGCCCTGCGCATCCACCGCGATCTTGCGCGACAGGTCGCCGCGCGCCACCGCGGTGGTGACCTCGGCGATGTTGCGCACCTGGCTGGTGAGGTTGGACGCCATCGCGTTGACGGAGTCGGTCAGGTCCTTCCACGTGCCGGCGACGCCGGGCACGATGGCCTGGTTGCCGAGCTTGCCCTCGGTGCCGACCTCGCGCGCCACGCGCGTCACTTCCGAGGCGAAACCGCGCAGCTGGTCGACCATGGTGTTGATGGCCTCCTTCAGCTGCAGGATCTCGCCGCGCACGTCCACGGTGATCTTGCGCGACAGGTCGCCGTTGGCGACCGCGATGGTCACCTCGGAGATGTTGCGCACCTGCGCGGTGAGGTTGGACGCCATCTGGTTGACGGAGTCGGTGAGCTCCTTCCAGACGCCGGACACGCCCTCCACCTTGGCCTGGCCGCCGAGGCGGCCGGCCGTGCCGACCTCGAGCGCCACGCGCGTGACCTCGGAGCTGAACTCGCCCATCTGCTCGATCATGCGGTTGACGATCGTCGCCGAGCGCATGAATTCACCCTGCAACTGCCGGCCATTGGCCTCCAGCGGCACGCTGCGCGTCAGGTCGCCCTTGGCGACGCCGGCGATGGCCTCGGTGATGGTGGCGACCGGGCGCACCAGGTCGTCGACCAGTTCGTTGACCGAGTCTTCCATGTCGCCCCAGCAGCCGTGCCGGTTGGGCAGGGCGATGCGCTGCCGGGTCAGGCCTTCCCGGCCGACCTTCTCGCCGACGCGCGCGAGTTCGCTCGCCAGGCCTCGGTTGCCGCGGACCACCGCATTGAACGCGTCGGCGAGCCGGCCTTCGAGCCCTTCCCAGTGGCCGGGCAACTCCACGGTGAAGTCACCCTGCGCCACTGCCTGCAGGGCGGACAGCATCATCCGCATCGGGTCGCGGGCATCGTCAGCGGCTGTCGTGGTGCCCGGGGCGCCATGCCGCACCCGCGTTGTCTGCGTCACTGTTTGCATCCCCCTGGTGGCCGGATCGCCGGATCCGGTCAGGGACGATAAGGCCTCGCCATGCGCAATGCGTTCACGGCGCAATCACGGCTGCGCAGGTCCCTGCGGGGCACGCGCTGCTTCCCAGCCGCAGGTCTTGCCTTCGTTCTGCTGCACCAGCCATTCCTGCAAGGGTGAGAAGTACTCGAGCACCGCACTGGCATCCATCTTTTCGGTGCCGGTGAGTTCCTTCATGGTCTGCTGCCAGGGCTGGCTGCTGCCCTTGGACAGCATCGACCAGAACTTCTCGCCGGCGGCCTTGTTGCCGTGGAAGCTGCAGTCGTAGAGCGCGCCCTGGTAGCCCGACGCGTCGCACAGCGCCTTGTAGAACTGGAACTGCAGCACGTGCGACAGGAAGTAGCGGGTGTACGGCGTGTTGCCCGGCACGTGGTACTTGGCGCCCGCGTCGAAGAACTCCTCGCCGCGCGCCGTGGCCGGTGCCACGCCCTGGTACTTCGCCTTCAGCTCCCACCACGCGGTGTTGTAGTTGTCCGGGGTGATGGAGCCGTCGAACACGCCCCAGCGCCAGCGGTCGATCATCAGCCCGAACGGCAGGAACGCCACCTTGGACAGCGCCATGCGCATCTGCGCGTTGATCAGCGATTCCTGGCCGGCCTGCTGCGCGTCCACCAGGCCGATCGACTGCAGGTAGCCCGGGGTCATGGCCAGCACGATGGTGTCGCCGATGGCCTCGTGGAAACCGTCGTGCGCGCCGCCCTGGAACAGCGGCGGCTGCTTGCCGTAGGCCAGGTAGTAATACACGTGGCCAAGCTCGTGGTAGATCGTGGTGAAGTCTTCCTCGTTCGGCTTGATGCACATCTTGGTGCGCACGTCGGTGCCGGTGGTGTCCATTGGCCAGGCGCTGGCGTGGCAGACCACGTCGCGGTCGCGCGGCTTGATGAACTGGGTCTTGGCCCAGTAGCTCTCCGGCAGCGCCGGCATGCCGAGCGAGGTGTAGAACTCCTCGGCGCGCCGGGTCATCTCGCGCGCATGTTCGGCCTGCGCGCCGCGCGCCACTTCGACCCGCTGGTCGGTGTCGATCAGGGCGTTCTCGCGCACCAGGTGGTCGTTGAGCGTGACCTGGTACTGGCGCTCGAGCGCGCCGCTGATGTCGAGCTTGCCGGCCTGCGGGTAGGGCGCAAGCGTGGTCCAAAGGTTGCTCCAGTCCTGCTGCCACATGTTGCCCATCAGGTGCGCGGGCAGCATGCCGTTGACCGAGCCGCGTCCCGGGTACTGCGCCTCCAGTCGCGTGCGCGCATAGCAGTGAAGCTGCTCGTACAGCGGCTCGACCTGGGTCCACAGGCGGTCGGTCTCGGCCGACAGCTCCGCCGGCGTCATGTCGTAGCCGGCGCGCCACAGCTCGCCGGCGTCGGCGAAGCCGAGGTCGCGCGCGCCGTCGTTGACCAGCTCCACGAAGCGCGTGTAATCCGCGCGCATGGGTGCGGCCACGCCGTGCCAGCCCTGCCAGGCGTCGAGCTGGGCGTCGTAGTCGCGGTCTTCGCGCAGGACGTCCTCGAGTGCGCCGAGCTGGCGGCAGTCCTTGGCGTCGCCTTCGGTCCTGCAGTAGGTGCCGGAGCCGTACGCGCCTTCCATCTTGCTGGCCAGGCGGGTGAGTTCGGACAGCTTGGCCGGGTCGCGCGGCGGCGGCATGGCGGTGCCGAGGCGCAGCAGGTTGATCGCGCGCTGCGTTTCCGGCGACATCTCCTTGCCCTCGAAGCGCCGCGCCTGCTCGACCCACGCCTTGGTCTGCGCGAGGAAGCGCTCGTTGCCCTTGGCCGCGAGCAGCTGGCTGTCGTCGTTGATGTAGGTCGACGAGATCCACTGCGACGCGGTGAACTCGGGCGTCAGCTCCGCAAGCTCGCGGTTGACCCGGGCGACGAACTCGTCGGCGGTCTCCTTGTCGAGTTCCGCCTGCGAAAGCCGGCCATCGGCGGGCTGTTCCGGCGCGCGCGAACACGCGGCAAGCGTCAGGCTCGCGGTGACCGCGAGGGCAAGCAGGGCGTGGCGTGTGGTCACGGCGGGGATTCCTGGTGGCGTGGGGCAGGCTGCGAGGCTAGAGCGCCGTCGCGGGTGTCGCAAGTGTGGAAAGGCGGTGCCAGCGCCCGGCAGGCGGTGACCAGGCCGCGCGCCTGCAGCCAGGTCCAGGCGGCATCGGCATCGTGTTCGAAGTAGGCGCGCGCCGAGCCGAGGCGGAAGGTGTAGCCCCAGGCGTCCATGTCGGCGAGCACGCGTTCGCGGCCGACGCCGGGGAGCTCGTCGCCGAACAGCGCCTGCAGCACGCAGACCGCGTCTTCCTCGGCGATCGAGTCGGTGGCGTCGGTGTGCACGCGCGCGCGCGCCTCGGGTGGCAGCACCACCAGGTGGCAGGCTTCGTGCAGCAGCGAATGCACCGGCGTGTCGCCCCGCGCATGCACGGTGCTGCCGATGATCCCGGCCTCGTCGTCGCCCCAGTAGCTGCCGGGAATCGGCGCGCCATCATCGACGCGCACCAGCGTGAGGCCGTGGCGGGCGAGCAGGGCGGCGGCGTCGGCGAACGCGATGTCGCGCAGGCGCAGCACGCCTGCCGTCGTTGAAGGACCCGCGGGCAGCTCCGCCGCGGTGCGCGGATCGGCCACCGCGGCCTCAGCCGGCCGAGGCGCGCTCGTCGGTCAGCGCCACCGAGATGTCGAGCACGTCATGGTCGCCGTCCTTGATCAGGTCCACCTTGACCGCCTCGACGTCGACGCTGACGTACTTGCGGATCACTTCCAGCAGCTCGCGCTGCAGCAGCGGCAGGTAGTCGGGTGCGCCGCGCGTGCTGCGCTCCTGGGCGACGATGATGCGCAGGCGCTCCTTGGCGATCGACGCGGTGTTCTTGGTTTTCGGCTTCAGGAAATCAAACATGCCCATGACTCAACCCCCGAACAGCTTGCTGAAGAAACCTTTCTTCTCCAGCTGGGTGAAGCGCATCGGCCGCTCCTCGCCCATCAGCCTGGCGACGGCATCGTCGTAGGCCTGTCCCGCCGGGGACTCCATGTCCAGGATCACCGGCTCGCCCTTGTTGGAGGCGTTCAGCACGTCGCCCGACTCGGGGATCACGCCGACCGTCTTCAGGCCCAGCACGTCCTCGACGTCGGTGATCGACAGCATTTCGCCGTCGCCCACGCGCGCCGGGTTGTAGCGGGTGACCAGCAGGTGCGACTTCACCGGTTCGCCGTTCTCGGCGCGGTGCGTCTTGGAGTCGAGCAGGCCGATGATGCGGTCGGAGTCGCGCACGGACGAGACTTCGGGGTTGACCACCACCACCGCCTGGTCGGCGTAGTACATCGCCAGGAACGCGCCCTTCTCGATGCCGGCCGGCGAGTCGCAGACGATGTAGTCGAAGCCGTCGGCGGCGAGGTCCTTCAGCACCTTCTCCACGCCTTCCTTGTTGAGCGCGTCCTTGTCGCGGGTCTGCGACGCCGCGAGGATGAACAGCGTGTCGAAGCGCTTGTCCTTGATCAGCGCCTGCTTGAGCGTGGCCTCGCCCTGGGTGACGTTGACGAAGTCGTACACCACGCGGCGCTCGCAGCCCATGATCAGGTCGAGGTTGCGCAGGCCGACGTCGAAGTCGATGACCGCGACCTTCTTGCCGCGCCGTGCGAGGCCGCAGGCAAGGCTTGCGCTGGTGGTCGTCTTGCCGACGCCGCCCTTGCCGGATGTGACTACGATGATTTCGGCCAACGTCTCTCTCCTGTGAGTGTGTGCGCGCTTCAGACGAGCGCTGCGATCTTGAGCTGGTCGTCATCGAGCCAGACCTGCACGGCCTTGCCGCGCAGTTCTTCCGGGATGTCTTCCAGAACCTTGTAGTGGCCCGCGACGGCGACGAGTTCGGCATGGAACTCGCGGCAGAAGATGCGCGCGCGGGGATTGCCCTGGGCGCCCGCGAGCGCACGCCCGCGCAGCGCGCCATAGATGTGGATGGAGCCGTCGGCGATGACCTCGGCGCCCGCGCCCACGGCGGCGAGCACGGTCAGGTCGCGGTCGGCGGCATAGACCTGCTGGCCGGAACGCACCGCGGTGGTCTGCATGAGGCCGGCGCCGCCGGAGGTCGCCGGGGCGGCGCCGGGCTCGTCGGCCGCACGCTTGCGCGCCGGCGCGCGCTCGGCAGGGGCCGGCGCGGGCGCGGGTGCCGCGGCCTGCGCACCCGGCTGCCCGGCGGATTCGTACGAGGCGCGGAAGCGCGCCAGCACCGGCAGGCCGAGTTCGAGCGCGAGCTTCTCGTTCTCGCTGCTGCCCCAGGCCAATGCCACCGGAAGCGCGCCGGCCTGGCGCAGGGCGTCCATCAGCGCGCGCGCGGTGGCCGCGTCCGGGATGCCGGGCAGGCCGCCGAAATCCACCACCACCGCGCCGCGCTCGAACAGCTTGGGCGCGCGCAGCACGCGCTCGCGCATCTCCGCCGCCAGGCGGTCGATGTCGAGCGTGCGCACGCGCAGGTTGGCGATCCCGACCTGGCCGATCTTGAGTTCACCCGCGGGTTCGAATCCCGCCGCCGCCGCGTCATGCGCCTGGGCCATCATCAGGTGCCCGTGGCCAGTTGCGCCTCGCTGGCCACGCGCGGCTGCAGCAGCCAGGGCTCGTCGGGCAGGGCGTCGCCGTAGTGCGAATGCACCCACGGATAGCTGCACAGGTCCTTGGTGAGCATGGAAGCGCGGATGCCGGTCTCGGGCATCACGTGCTGGCCGATCTCCCGGAAGCCGAAGCTGCCGTGGAAGATGCGCGCCGGGTCGCTGTCGTGCTCCACGAACACCTCGCAGGCCAGCACCGGGTAGCGCAGCTCGGCGTAGCTCTGGACGTCGGCGTAGAACGCGCGGCCCACGCCGCCACCGCGGCGGCGGCTGGCGACGACCACCCGATCGATATAGAAGTAGTGCGGGTACTGCGCCGCGAACCAGTGGAAATTGCTGGTGGCGTGGTCGCTGGCCGAGCCGAAGCCGACCAGGAACCCGGCCAGGGTGCCGTCGCGCTCGGCGACGCGGAAATATTCGGCGGTTTCGTAGAAGCGGCGCAGCCGTCCCGAATCGAGCGGCAGGATCGAAGGGCCGGCGGCATTGTTGAGGGCAAGGACGGAATCCAGCTCGTGCTCGCGCACGTCGCGGATGACAATCGACATTCCAGACTCCGTGGAAGAAAACATGTACTGGCAACGCGCCGCCGGGGCCAAGGGGGCCATCGACGGCGGCTGCGGAAGACGGCGGGATTATCGCATGGTGCGCCGGCGGGCGGCGACGGGGGTGCCACCGCGTCCGTCATGACTTCCGGGCGGCTCCGCCGCGGGCGATTGCCCCTACCATGGGTCCATGCTCGCGCGCTTCGACCACAATCGCCTGTTGCGCTACGCGGGCCTGTTCACCTGGGCGGTGATCGGGCTGCCGCTGCTACTGCTGACCCTGCCGCAGCCCGACCGCGGCGCGCTGGGGGCGGGCGAGGTGGTGGCGGCCACCGGCGGCGGCTTCGCGTGGCTGGCGTGGCTGGCGTTCGGCGCCTGCTACGGCTGGCTGACGCGCGCGCTCGGCCAGCGCCGGGTGACCCTGCTCGACAAGCTGCTGCTGGCCTGCCTGGCCGGCAGCGCGATCGCGATCAGCTATTACAGCCAGAGCGGCCTGGGCAGCATCCTTCTGATGGTGGTGGCCTGCGTGCTGCCGTGGCTGCTGCCGGTCTGGCAGGGCGTGGCGATGCTGGTGCTGTGCGAGTTCGTGATCGTGCCGGTCTATGTGCGCGGCTTCGATTTCTCCTGGGGCGAGGCGGTGCTGCAGGCCAGCCTGTACGTCGGCTTCACCGGTTTCGCCTTCGTGACCGGCCTGGTGGCCCGGCAACAGGCGCAGGCGCGCGACGAGCAGCGGCGGCTGAACGCCGAGCTGCGTGCCACCCGCGCGCTGCTGGCGCAGAGCGTGCGCGTCAACGAGCGCACGCGCATCTCGCGCGAGCTTCACGACCTGCTGGGGCACCACCTGACCGCGCTCAGCCTGAACCTGGAGGTGGCCAACCACCTCACCAGCGGCAAGGCGCAGGAGCACGTCAGCCAGGCGCATACCCTGGCGCGGCTGCTGCTGAGCGACGTGCGCGAGGCGGTCAGCCAGATCCGCGGCAACGAGGCCATCGACATGGCCGCCACCCTGCTGCCGCTGGCCGACAACGTGCCCGGTCTCACGGTGGACATCAGCCTGCCGCGGCCGTTCCTGCTCGACGATCCCGAGCGCGCGCACGTGCTGCTGCGCTGCACCCAGGAAATCATCACCAATACCGTGCGCCATGCGCAGGCCAGCATCCTGCGCCTGAAGTACCAGGTGGAGCGCGGCGCGGTGCGGCTGGAGGCCCGCGACGACGGGCGCGGGGCCGAGGGCTTCACCGCCGGCAACGGCCTGCGCGGGATGCGCGAGCGCCTGGCGGCGTACGGTGGCGAGGTCGCCGCCGAGACATCGCCGGGCCAGGGCTTCGTGCTGCGCCTGCGGCTGCCGCTCGATGACGCCACCGATATCGCCAGGCCAGTGCTCGACCCGTCCGGGTCGGGCCCCTCCCAGACCCTCCCGGAGTCGACATGAATACGCAAACCGAGACCCGCCCGCCGCCGATCCGGGTCTGCCTGGTCGACGACCAGACCCTGGTCCGCCAGGGGATCCGCTCGCTGCTGGCGCTGGACGACGGCATCGAGGTAGTGGCCGAGGCCATCGATGGCCGCCACGCCGTCACCGTAATTCCCGAGTCGCGCCCGGACGTGGTGCTGATGGACATGCGCATGCCGATGATGTCCGGGCTGGAAGCGCTGCAGGCGCTGTCCGCGGCGGGCACGCTGCCGCCGACCATCATCCTGACCACCTTCGACGACGACCAGCTCGTGCTGGCCGGGCTCAAGGCCGGCGCCAAGGGCTACCTGCTCAAGGACGTGTCGCTGGAGCAGCTGGTGGGCGCCATCCGCACCGTGGCCGCCGGCGGCTCGCTGGTGCAGCCGGCGGTCACCCAGCGGCTGCTGTCGGGGCTGGAGCACATGCGCAACGAGTTCGTCAGCCTCGACCGCCCCGACCCGCTGACCGACCGCGAGACCGAGATCCTGCGCCTGATGGCCTCGGGCTTTTCCAACAAGGAAATCGCCAATTCGCTGGGCGTGGCGGAGGGCACCATCAAGAACCACGTGTCCAACATCCTCAGCAAACTCGGCGTCCGCGACCGTACCCGCGCCGTGCTCAAGGCCTTCGAACTCCAGCTCGTCTGACATTCGCCACTCGGATTGCTCGCAGCCGCGCGGGCAATCTTGATAGGATTGGCGGTCTGCGCCCCGGCCCCGGCCGGTCCTGGTCCCGGAGAACCCTGTATGACCCGTTTGCTCGAGCTCCTGATTTCCATCGCGATCGTCGCGGTGCTGTTCGTGATCGTCGGCGTGTTGCTGCCGTCAAGCCGCCACCTCTCCGAGAGCGTCGAGACCAATCGCAGGCTCTCGATCGTATTCGACACCATCAACAGCTTCCGTCGTTTCGACGACTGGCATCCCCTTGCGCTGGGCAACGTCCAGCTCAACCGCTCCGGCCCCGACTCGGGCGTGGGCGCGCGCATCGATTACAAGTCCGAGGTATCCAACGGCAGCTGGGAGATCGTGGAGTCCGACGAGGACCAGCGCGTGGTCTACGCGATCCAGGACGAGAAGCGCGGCAGCGACAAGCGCAGCGTGTTCACCCTCAAGCCCACCGGCCGCAACAACCGCAACGTCGAGATCACCCAGACCTACGACGTGAAGTACGGTTGGGATCTGCTGGGCCGCTACGCCGGCCTGTACGTGAGCCGCAACATCGGTGACAGCGTCAAGCTCGGCCTCGGCCGGCTGAGCAACATGCTCGCCTCGGTGCCCAACATCGACTACCGCGCCGCGGATGTCCGCCTGAGCGGCCTCGAGTTCGTGGACGTCCCGGCCGAGCACCTGCTGGTGGTCAACGCCGGCGCGGTGGAGCGCAACAACGAGAAGATCAAGACCTCGATGAAGGCCAACGCCGAGTGGATCAAGCGCACGATGGACGCCAACGGCCTGGTCGCGGCCGGTCCGCTGCGCATCGTGAGCACCGAGTTCGCGCGCGACACCTACACCTTCGACGTGGTGCAGCCCGTGCGTCGCCGCGCCGCGGGCGCGCCGGCCCCGGCCGCCGCCGCTGCCGACGGCGAGGGTGCCGACGCCGCCGCCCAGCAGGCCGAGGCCGAGGCCGCGCCTGCCGTGGCCGCGACCGAAGCGCTCACCGGCCTGAACCTCATGGGTCCGGTGACCTATGCGCACAGCGAAGCCACCCGCGTCGCCACCGGCGACTACGTCGGCTACATGGCCGAGCTGGACAACGTGCGCAACGCCGTGCGCGCCTGGACCCTGACCCAGGGCGAGGAAGTCATCGGTCGCCCGTACGAGCTGTACAAGAACGGCATCGACCAGGCCTTCACCGCCGACGGCGAGTTCGAAGTGCGCTGGGTGCTCAAGCGCTGACGCACGGACGTACGTTCCAGTGAATGGTCTTGCCGCGCGCCGCATCCCAGGATGCGGCGCGCTGCGTTTGGGGCGGGCACTCGCGGCCTGCGGGGCGATCCTTGCGGCGGGTTCCGTGGCCCTCGCCGCGTACGCGTCGCACGTGGCCGCGGCGGAGGAAGGATCGCGGCTGATGCTGGCCGCGGTGTTCGCGTTCGGCCACGGCGTAGCCCTGGCCGCGCTGGCGCCACGCGCACCCGGTCGGGTGGCGTTGGCGGCGTTGTGCATGCTGCTGGCCGGCGTGCTGCTGTTCTCGGGCTCGCTGGCCGGCGCGCACTTCCACGGCCTGCCCACGCGGCTGGCGCCCTTTGGTGGCGTGCTGATGATGGCCGGCTGGCTGTTGCACGCCGCCGCGGCGCTGCGGGACTGAGCCCGTGCCCCGGTATGCCCGCGGCTACGACACCGCCGAGGCCGAGGCCTGGCTGTCGCGCCGCGACCGCAAACTGGGCACCTGGATCCGTCGCCTTGGCCCGATCCAGGCGGATGTGCGCTGGCGCAAGTCATTCGATCCGGTGGATGCGCTGGCGCGCGCCATCCTCTACCAGCAGCTGAGCGGCAAGGCCGCCGCGACGATCGTCGGCCGCGTGGAAGCGGCGATCGACAGCACGCGGCTGCACTTCGACACCCTGGCGCGCGTCGATGACGCCACGCTGCGCGCCTGCGGCGTGTCCGGCAACAAGGCGCTGGCGCTGCGCGACCTGGCCGCGCGCGAATCACGCGGCGAGATCCCCGATCTCCGGCGCATGTCCACCCTGGACGCCGACGCCATCGTCGCCGCCCTGGTGCCGATCCGCGGCATCGGCCGCTGGACGGTGGAGATGATGCTGATGTTCCGCCTCGGCCGCCCCGACGTGCTGCCGGTCGACGACCTTGGCATCCGCAAGGGTGCGCAGCTCCTCGACCGTGCGGACGCGATGCCGACCCCGCGCGAGCTGGCCGCGCGCGGCGCGCGCTGGGGGCCGTTCCGCACCCACGCCGGCCTGTACCTGTGGCGCATCGCGGATTCCGCCGCCAAGGCCCCGACACCGGTGAAGCGGTCCCAGGAATGATTCCGACACTCGAGTTCGACAACCCGATCTTCCATCCCGGTCGCAACACCACGATCCGCCGTGGCGACCGGTGGCATCCGGTTCCGCAAGTCCGTCTGCGGCTGCGCGACGGCAGCCTCTCGCCGCCGACGGCACTCGAGACGGCCCTGAAGAAGTTCTCGGACCTGTCGCAGAGCGACATCGCGTTCGAGCACGATCCGAAGTGCCGGTCGCTCGCAGGGCTCCTGCGGGAGATGCAGCGCATCTATCCGGGCTTCGATCCCGGAGAAGACATCACCGTCTGCCATTTCAACGTTTGATGGAAACAGGACGGCCGCCCGGAGGCGGCCGTCTGTCCATCCGGACTGCAGGCTCAGAAGCGGAATTCGCCGCCGATGGCGATCGTGTCGACATCCACGTCCACGCCTTCGAAATCGGCCTGGCGGCGATCCCAGTTCAACGACACGCCCCAGCGGCGGTTGAAGTCGTAGCCGACGCTGGCACCGAAATACGCCTTGGTGGAATGCGCGTCGTCCACCACGTCCCAGTCGTCCTCGCGCACCTGCGCGGTCAGCCGCGCCACGCCGGTGCGACCGCCGACGAAGAAGCCGTGCCCGTCGGCACCGAAGTTGCGCTTCACGGCCACGCCGACGCCCATCGACACCAAGTCGAGGTCGGTGTCGTAGCCGAGGTATTCGGTGTACAGGGTGCCGATGTGGCCTTCGACCGCGAAATACCGGTTGAACCAGTAGCCGCCGCCGAAGGTGGCGGACGTGTCGGTTTCGCTTTCCGAAAAGCCCGCGTAGTCGAGCTGGACATCGCTCTGGCCCACTTCGGCGCGGACGAAACCGGCGCCGCCGTCGACCGCCATGGCGGCAGGAGAAATGACAGCCAGCGCCAGCGCGGACGCGAGGATGAGGTGCTTCTTCATGTTGATCCGTATTCCCTGAAAGTAGGTCGCCCGTTCGTGGGCGCGCGCATCATGCGCATGCGCGCCCGGCGCGTCAATCGGAATGAACGCGCGATCAACCGCCCGGGGCAAGCACCGCCAGCAATCCCCGCGCCGCCTTGATGCGCTCTTCCGCCGTCGGCAATTCCAGGGTGATGCGCAGCTTGTCCGGGCCGTCCATCCGGTAGGCCTTCGGCTGGCCCTGCACCATGCGGATCACCGCCATCGGATCGACCGACGGCTTTTCGGTGAACTGCACGCGGCCGCCGCTCGCGCCGAGGTCGATCTTGCGGATGCCGAGCGCGGTCGCTGCCAGCTTCAGCTCCGCGACCGCGAACAGGTGCTTGGCCGGATCGGGCAGCAGCCCGAAGCGGTCGATCATCTCCACCTGCAGCTCGCGCAGGTCGTCGACCGAACGCGCCGAACTGACACGCTTGTAGAGCGTCAGCCGCGTATGCACGTCGGGCAGGTAGTCGTCGGGGATCAGCGAAGGCAGGTGCAGCTCCACCTCGGAACCGCGCGCCGCCGTGCCGTCGACATCGGGCAGCTCGCCGCGCTTGATCGAGCGCACCGCGCGCTCCAGCAGCTCGGTGTACAGGCTGAAGCCGACCTCGGCCATCTGGCCGCTCTGGTCCTCGCCGAGCAGCTCGCCGGCGCCGCGGATCTCCAGGTCGTGCGTGGCCAGGGTGAAGCCCGCGCCCAGCTCGTCCATCGATGCGATGGCTTCCAGGCGCTTCTTCGCGTCCGCACTGATCGAGCGCTTGTCCGGCACCACCAGGTAGGCGTACGACCGGTGGTGCGAGCGGCCGACGCGGCCACGCAGCTGGTGCAGCTGGGCGAGGCCGAAGCGGTCGGCGCGGTTGATGATGATGGTGTTGGCGTTGGGGATGTCGATGCCGGACTCGATGATGGTCGAGCACAGCAGCACGTTGGTGCGCTGCTTGTGGAAATCGAGCATCACCCGCTCCAGCTCGCGCTCCGGCATCTGCCCGTGGGCGATGCCGATGCGTGCATCCGGCACCAGCTCCTGCAGCTCGCGCTCCATGCGCCCGATCGATTCCACGTCATTGTGCAGGAAGTACAGCTGACCGCCGCGCGCCAGTTCGCGCTGGAACGCCTCGCGCAGCTGCTGGTCGTCCCAGGGCACCACGAAGGTCTGCACCGCCATGCGGTGCGCGGGCGGGGTGGCGATGATCGACAGGTCGCGCAGCCCGGCCATGGCCATGTTGAGCGTGCGCGGGATGGGCGTGGCGGTGAGCGTGAGCAGGTGCACGTTGGCGCGCAGCGCCTTCAACGCTTCCTTCTGGCGCACGCCGAAGCGCTGCTCCTCGTCGACGATCACAAGCCCCAGGTCCTTGAAGGCGACGTCCTTCTGCAGCAGGCGGTGCGTGCCGATGATGACGTCGATGCCGCCCTCGGCAACCTTCTCCAGCTCGACCTTGATCTCCTTGGCGGTCTTGAAGCGCGAGAGCACTTCCACGCGCAGCGGCCAGTCGGCGAAGCGGTCGCGGAAGTTGCGGTAGTGCTGCTCGGCCAGCAGCGTGGTGGGCACCAGCACCGCGACCTGCTTGCCGCCGGCGGCGGCGGCGAATGCCGCGCGCACCGCGACCTCGGTCTTGCCGAAGCCGACGTCGCCGCAGACCACGCGGTCCATCGGCTGCGCCGACTGCAGGTCGCGCAGCACGGCCTCGATCGACGCATGCTGGTCGGGCGTTTCCTCGAACGGGAAGCTCGCCGCGAACGGCTCGTACATCGCGCGGTCAAGGTCGATCGCAAGGCCCACGCGCGCCTGGCGCCTGGCCTGGATCTCGAGCAGTTCGGCGGCGACGTCGCGCACCTTCTCGGCGGCCTTGCGCTTGGCCTTGGTCCACTGCTCGCCGCCCAGCGAATGCAGCGGCGCGGTGTCCGGCGAGGCGCCCGAGTAGCGGCTGATCAGGTGCAGCTGCGCAACCGGCACGTACAGGCGGTCGCCCTTGGCGTATTCGATCTCGACGTATTCGGCGGCGATGCCGCCGGCGTTCAAGGTCACCAGGCCGCGGTAGCGGCCGACGCCGTGGTCCTCGTGCACGATCGGTGCGCCTTCGGTGAGTTCGCCGAGGTCGCGGATGATCGCTTCCGGCTCGCGCCCGGCGCGCTTGCGGCGCCGTGGCTGCGCCGCGCGCTCGGGGAACAGCTGGCGCTCGGTGAGGATCGTGACCGGCGTGCCGCCAGCCACCGCGCCATCGAGTGCGAAGCCGTCGTCGAACGGCGCCACCGCGATCGCGAACGCCGGGCCGCCCGCCGCCAGGAACTCGCCGAAGCCGGCCACCACCTTCGGCTTCAGGTCGGCGGCGTCGAGCACTTCCAGCAGCGCCTCGCGGCGACCGGCGGTATCGGCGGCGACCAGCACGCGACCCGGATAACTGGCGAGGAAGGACTTCAGTTCGGACGCCGGCTGCTCGTGGCGACCGGACAGCGGCAGCTCCGGCGCGGGCTGGTCGCCGAGCGGCGCGGCCTCGGCCAGGCGCGCGTGGCCGGCACCGGCCACGTCGATGCGCTCGCGGGCGTTGAAGCGCGCGCGCAGGGCGTCGGGCGGCAGCCACAGCGTGTCGGGCGACAGCACCGGGTGCTCGATGTCGTGGCGGCGCTGCTCGTAGCGCTCGCCCACCTGCGCCCAGAAATGATCGGCCGCCGCCGATGCGCCGTCGTCGACCAGCGGCAGCGCCTTGTCGCCGATGTAGTCGAACAGCGTGGCGGTGGCGGCATCGTCGAAGAACAGCGGCAGGTAGTACTCGATGCCGGCCGGCGCCAGCCCGGCCTTCAGGTCCTGGAACAGCGCGCTGCGCCGGGTGTCGATGTCGAAGCGTTCGCGCAGTGCGGTCATCGCGCGGGTGGTCGCGGCCTCGTCCAGCGGCACCTCGCGTCCGGGCATCAGCTGCACCGCGTCCACCTTGTCCAGCGAACGCTGGCTCTCCGGGTCGAAGGCGCGGATGGTGTCGATGTCCTCGTCGAACAGCTCGACGCGGAACGGGGCGTCGGCGCCCATCGGATACACGTCGAGCAGGCCGCCGCGCACCGCGAAGTCACCGGGGTCGAACACCTGCGGCACGTTGCGGTAGCCGGCCGACTGCAGGCGATGTTTTTCGGCGTCGAGGTCCAGGCGCTGGCCGACGCGCAGGTCGAAGCTGTTGCCGACCACGTACGACAGCGGCGGCAGGCGCTGCATCAGGGTCTGCACAGGCACCACCACGATCCCGCGCGCCAGCGTCGGCAGCCGGCGCATGGTCGCCAGGCGCTGGGAAATGATGTCCGGGTGCGGGCTGAAGCGGTCGTAGGGCAGGGTTTCCCAGTCCGGGAACGCCAGCACAGGCAACGCCGCGTCGCCGGCCAGCAGGGTGTGCAGGTCGGTCTCGAGCTGGGTGGCCGCGTGGTTGTCGCGGGCCACGGCGAGCAGCACACCGCCGTGTGCACGCGCGGCACCGGCCACGAACCAGGCCAGTGCCGAGCGCGACGCCGGCGCGCGCCACCAGGCGCGCGGGCGGCCGGGGCCGGGCAGCGGCGGGACGGGAAGCAGTGGGAGAAGGGAGCTGGGCTGGGGCTTGTCGGTCATCGGCACTTCAAAACAACGGCAGCGCCGGAGCGGTCGATCCGCTCCAGCGCAAGGCCGACCAGTTTACCCGCGCTCGGCGGCTTCGCCCTCGCCGGGCCCAGCCCCGACATCCGGGCCGGACGTGCCGTTGGCGCCGGCCGGGGCGAGGTCGAGCACCGCGTGCACCAGCCCCGGTGCCCCGCCGGGGGCGCGGCTGAAGCCCATGGAGTCGAGCAGGGCGAGCATGGGCGCATTGTCCTCGCGCACGTCGCCGTGCACGCGGTCCAGCTTCTTGCCGCGCGACCAGCGCACCACGCGGCGCATCAGGTGCCGGCCCAGGCCCATGCCGGCCACGTAACTGCTGACCAGCACGGTGAACGCCGCATCACGCGTGCCCGGCACCACCGCGACCCGGGCCACGCCACCGATCAGCGCTTCGCCCGGCGGCAAGGGTTCGGACACCACCAGCGCGAACTCGCTGCGGCTGTCGGGGTGGGTCATGCGGTGAGCGAGTTCCGGGGTCATTTCCGGCACGTCGTCAAGGAAGCGCTGGCGGACTTCTTCGGGCTGCAGCAGCTCGAAGCCGGCGCGCAGCGCAGGCGCGTCATCGGGCCGGATGGGCCGGATGACGATGTTGCGGCCGTTGGCGAGGCGGACTTCCTCGTGCCAGGGCGGGAGACGGTTGCGAGCGACCATGGGCGGATGCTCGCACGGTCGAAGTGAAGCCCTTTTTTACATCGCCGGCGCGGCCGGCCCGCCCTCACTCCGGACCGCGCAGCCACTGCACGCGCGACGAGGCACCCTTGCCGCCGATCGCGCCGGCCAGCGCGGCCAGCGCCGGCGTCAGCGCGGCGTCGAACTTCCACGGTGCATTGACCACCACCAGGCCGCTGCCGTTCATGCGCAGCGGCGAGTCGTCGGGGCGCACCAGCAGTTCGGTCACCAGCACCGACTTGGCCGGGAGGTCCGCGGCGCGGCGCTGGAACGGCCCCAGGGTGCGGCGCAGCTTGATCGGGTACCACAGCGCGAAGACCCCCTGCGGGAACCGCCGCAGGCCTTCGCGGATCGCAGCCAGCGCGTCGTCGAATTCGGCGAGCTGGGTTTCGTAGGGCGGGTCGATCAGCACCAGCCCGCGGCCGATGCGCGCATCGCCGTCGCGCGGCGGCAGCAGCGAGCGCATCGTCGCGTAGCCGTCGGTGGGCAGCACGCGTACGCGGCGGTCGTGTTCGAAGCCTTCCGCCAGCACCGCGTACTCGGCTGGCTGGATCTCGCAACAGGCGATGCGGTCCTGCTCGCGCAGCGCATGCGCCAGCAGCCACGGAGAGCCCGGGTAGGCATCGTTGCCGTGCGCCTTGCGGCAGGCGCGCACCGCGGCCAGGTAGCGCGTGATCGCGGGCACGCGCGGGTCCTCGGCCAGCAGGCGCTCGATGCCTTCCTCGGCCTCGCCGGTGCGCAGCGCCGCGTCGGCGCGCAGCCGGTAGCGGCCACGGCCGGCGTGGGTGTCGAGCGCGAACAGGGGCGCGGGCTTGGCGGTCAGGGCTTCGCACAGCGCCAGCAGGACGACGTGCTTGAGCACGTCCGCGTGGTTGCCGGCATGGAAGGCGTGGCGGTAGTTCATCGCGCCAAGGATACGCGGGCGGGCCCCCGGCCGCGGGTATGCTCTTCCGCCATGACCGCCGATGCCGCCACCCGCTCCACCGTGCTGCTGGTCGAGGACGACCTGGCGATCGCGGAGACCATCCTCTATCCGCTGCGCGCGGAGGGCTTTGCCGTGGAGCACCACCTGCTGGGCGGCGGCGTGGCCGAGCGCGTGCGCGCCGGCGGCATCGACCTGGTGCTGCTGGATGTCGGATTGCCAGACGTCGGCGGATTCGAGGTGTGCCGGCGGCTGCGGGCGTTCAGCGCGCTGCCGGTGGTGTTCCTCACCGCGCGCAGCGACGAGTTCGACCGCGTGCTGGGCCTGGAGCTTGGCGCCGACGACTACATCGCCAAGCCGTTCTCGCCGCGCGAGCTGGTGGCGCGGGTGCGCGCGCGGCTGCGCCGCCATCCGGTCGCGGACACCGACGGCGGCGGCGTGCGGCGCAACGGCCGTTTCGAGCACGATGCGGACGCGCGGCGGATCGCGTTCGCCGGCACCCAGCTCGAGCTCACCCGCTACGAGTACGCGCTGCTCGCGGAGCTGCTGCGGCGGCCCGGCGCCATCCTCAGCCGCGCGCAACTGCTCGACCGCGCCTGGCACGACGCCGGCGACAGCGGCGAACGCACCATCGACACCCACGTCAAGACGCTGCGCGGCAAGCTGCGCGCGGCGGATGCCGCGGCCGACCCGCTGCGCACCCATCGCGGCGTCGGCTACTCGCTCGACGTCGGCTGAAGCACGGTGCGCATCGGCCTGCGGATCCTGCTCGGCTACTTCGTGATCGTCGCGCTGGCGGCGCTGCTGCTCGGACGGGTGTTCGTGCAGCAGGTGAAGCCCGGCGTGCGCCAGGCGATGGAGGACACCTTGGCCGACACCGCCAACGTGCTGGCGGAGCTGGCCACCGACGACCTGCTGGCCGGGCGCATGGACGTCGGCCGCTTCGCCACGCGCGTGCGCGCACTGGCCGCGCGCGACCCGGGCGCGCGCATCTGGGGCTTCGACAAGCACGCGGTGAGCTACCGGATCACGGTCACCGATGCCCGGGGCATCGTGGTGTTCGACTCCGCCGGGCGCGACCTGGGCCGCGACTATTCGAAGTGGAACGACGTGCATCGCACCCTGCGCGGCGAGTACGGCGCGCGCTCCACGCGCAGCGACCCGGCCGACGACGCCAGCTCGGTGATGCATGTGGCGGCACCGATCCTGGATGGCGCGCGCATCGCCGGCGTGCTCACCGTGTCCAAGCCCAACCAGGCGATGGCGCCGTTCATCGCGCGCAGCCAGGCGGTGGTGATGCGCTGGGGCTGGGTGCTGCTGGGCACGTCGCTGCTGGTGGGCCTGCTGGCAGCGTGGTGGCTGGCGCGCCAGCTCGGTGGCCTGCGCCGCTATGCCGATGCCGCCGCCGCCGGCGAACGCGCGGTGCTGCCGGACTCCGCCGGCGAGTTCGCCGACCTGGGCCGCGCGATCGAGTCGATGCGCCTGCGGCTGGAAGACCGCCAGTACGTCGAGCGCTACGTGCACACGCTCACCCACGAACTGAAGGCGCCGCTGGCCGCGATCCGCGGCGCGGCGGAGCTGCTGGAATCGCCGCTGCCCGATCCCGACCGCGTGCGCTTCGCCGGCCACATCGGCGCGCAGAGCACGCGCATGGCGACGATGATCGACATGCTGCTGGCGCTGGCCGCGGTGGAGCACAGGCAGCAGCTCGACGCGCCGGTTGCGGTGGACGTCGCGGCCCTGGTCGCCGAGGTCTGCGAGGATGCGGCGCCGCGGATGGCCGCGGCCGGCCTTGCGCTGCAGGTCGAGACCTCGCCGTTGCCCGCGGTGGTGGCGGGGGATGCGTTCCTGCTCCGCCACGCGCTGGCCAACCTCGTCGACAACGCGATCGGTTTTTCGCCGGCCGGCGGCCGCGTGCTGGTGGCACTGCGACACGTCGACGGTCACGTGGAGGTGGACATCGCCGATGACGGCCCGGGGATCCCCGACTACGCCGCGGGACGCGTCTTCGAACGCTTCTACTCGCTGCCGCGACCGGGCGACCGCGGCCGCAGCAGTGGCCTGGGCCTGACCTTCGTCGCCGAGGTCGCGGCGCTGCACGGCGGGCGCGCGGCGCTCCGCAACCGCGACGGTGGTGGTGCCGTCGCCAGCCTGGTGTTGCCGCTGCAGCCGATCAGGTAACGCGTGCACCCTGCGGTAGCGCGTGGCAATCCGGTGTCGCGTCGCTCGCCGCGCGCTTCACCCTCGCTTCATCGTGGCCCCGTCGTGCCGCCACTCGCCGCCAGCAGCCTGTCCGCTCTCTTCTCCGTTCGTGAGGGCGACATGCGTCTCTGGTTCAAGGTGGTGATGGTCGCGGCGATGACGCTGGCGATCCTGGTGGCGCTGGCGATGGTCCGCGGCGTGATCGACGAGCGCCAGGCGCGACGCGCGGAAGCGGTGGCCAGCGTGGTGGCGGGCTTCGGCGGGGCGCAGGTGCTGGCGGGACCGGTGCTGGTGGTGCCGTACGTGGAGGAGGTCGAAGAGGACGTGCGCGATGCGGCCGGCATCCTGCACAAGGTGACGCGCACGCGCGAGCGGCAGTGGACGTTCTTCCCGGAGACCCTGCTGGTCGATGGCGCGCTGGCGCCGGACACGCGCCGCCGCGGCCTGCACCAGGTGCGGGTGTACCAGTGGTCCGGCTCGCTGCGGGCGCGCTTCGACGCGCGCATCCCCGACGAAGTCGGCCGCGTGCGGCGCATCGGCCGGCCGTGGCTGGCGCACGGCATCGCCGATGTGCGCGGACTGCGCGAGCTGCCGGTGTTCACGCTCGACGGCAAGGCGCTGCCGCTGGTGCAGGGCCTGGGCCATGCCGACGGGCCGGGACTGCATGCGCGCCTGGCGGCACCGCGCGCGGGGCAGCGCCTGGCGTTCGCGACCGCGCTCGCGCTCGAGCTGCGCGGCACCGAGTCGTTCGCCATGCTGCCGGTGGCGCGCAGCAACGACCTGCGCCTGCAGTCGTCGTGGCGGCATCCGAAGTTCGAGGGCCTCTCGCCACAGCACGACATCGGCGCCGACGGCTTCCGCGCGCGCTGGCAGGTGGCGGCGCTCGCCACCGGCGCGCAGCGCGAATACCGCCACGCCCCCGATGTCGCCCGGCACGCAGGCGGCGCGGACGGGGCGCAGACCAGCGCGGTCCGCGTGGCGCTGATCGACCCGGTAAACGCCTACCTGCAGGCCGAGCGCGCCACCAAGTACGGCGTGCTGTTCGTGGTCCTGACCTTCGTCGGCTTCTTCATGTTCGAACTGCTGCGGCAGCTGCCGATCCATCCCGTGCAGTACGCGCTGGTGGGGCTGGCGATCGCGCTGTTCTTCCTGCTGCTGGTCAGCCTCGGTGAACACATCGCCTTCGGATGGGCCTATCTGGTCGCGGCGTCGGCCTGCATCGGGCTGATCGGCTTCTACCTGTCCGCGGTGCTGCGCGGCGTGCTGCGTGGCGTCGGCTTCGCCGCCATGCTGGCACTGCTCTATGCCGCGCTCTACGGCCTGCTGGTGTCGGAGGACAACGCGCTGGTGCTGGGCGCCGGCCTGCTGTTCGCGATCCTGGCCGCGATCATGGTGCTGACCCGCAAGGTGGACTGGTACGCGCTGTCCGGACGTGGTGCATGAGCGCGTCGCGCTCAGCCGATGGCCGGCAACATGCGGCCCAGTGCAAGGGACCCCGCGGCCAGCGCCGCGCCGATCGCCGTGGCCGCGAGCACGTCACTGGGGTAGTGCAGGCCCAGCACCACGCGCGACAGCGCAACCAGCGCGGTAAACGGCAGCAGCAGCCACGCCAGCTGCGGGTAGTAGGCCAGCGCGACGATGGTGAAGGCCACCGCATGCAGGGTATGCCCGGAGGGAAAGCTGAACTCGTCGAGCGGGGCGATCCAGGCGCGGACGCGCACGTCGGTGGCGAACGGCCGCGGCCGCCGCGTCCAGCGCTTGAGCGCCTTGTACAGCAGCAGCGCGACCACGCCGGTGGCCGCCAGGTGTGCCGATGCCGCCAGCCCCTGGATGCCATCCAGCACCACCAGCGCCGCCATCAGCACGCACCAGGCCACGCCGTCGCCGAGCCGGCTTACGGTGGCGAAGACGCGCAGCACGTGCGTCGTGGCGCACCAGCCGTTGGTGCGCAGGCACCAGGCAAGATCGCCGCCGCGCGCGGCGTCAGGCGAGGGCGTTGGCGCGGGTGGTCGCGGCATGTGGGGTCTCCCGGTGCCTGCCGATGCGCTGCAGGATGGCGTCGAATTCCGCGGCCACGCTGGCCGGGCGCAGTGGTGCAACGGCGGCGCGTGCGCGCCGGCCCATCTCGCGGCGCGCATCGTCTTCAAGCGCGATCCGGCACGCCGCGCCGATGAAGCCATCCTCGTCACCTGGAGTGGGCGCGGCACCGTGCAGGCCGTGGCGCAGGTGCTCGCGCGCGGCGCCGTAGTTGAACGCCACCGTGGCCACGCCGCTGGCCATCGCCTCGAGCGTCACGTTGCCGAAGGTTTCCGACAGGCTCGGGAACAGGAACAGGTCGCCGCTGGCGACGTGTCGCGCCAGGTCGTCGCCTCGGCGCATGCCGCGGAACACGAAGTCCGGGTGTTCCGCGGCAAGCGCGGCGCGCTGCGGGCCGTCGCCGATCCACACCATGCGCGCGCCTTGCCGCTCGCGCTGCAGGGCACGGAAGGCGCGGACCGCCAGTCCGAGGTTCTTCTCGCTGGCGATGCGGCCCACGTGCACCACGGCCAGCCCGTCAGCGTCGATCCCCCATTCGGCGCGCAGCGCGTTGCAGCGCCGCGAGGCGTCGAAGCGGTCCGTGTCGACCGCGCGCGACAGCAGGGTCGGGCGGGCGAATCCCGCGCCGGCCAGCGCGTCCCGCAGTTCCTGCGTGGGCACCAGGGTGGCATCGGCACGGTTGTGGAAGTGCCGCATCCAGCGCATCGCGGGGCCTGCCAGGAACGGCGCGCCATAGTCGGCGAGGTAGCGGTCGAAGCGGGTGTGGAAGCCGGTGGCCGCGGGGATGCCCAGCGCGCGCGCGGCGCGCAGCGCGGACCAGCCGAGCGGCCCCTCGGTGGCGATGTACACCGCGTCCGGACGCTGCCGGTGCCAATGCCGGCGCAGCCGCCCCGCAGCCGGCAGGCCGAAGCGCAGGCCGGGATAGCGCGGCAGTGCGGCGCCGCGCGTCAGCAGTTCATGCGCGGCCGGCGCGCGGTCGCCGGGGTTGCGTGGCCGCACCACGTCCACCGTGTGGCCGCGGGCGCGCAGGCCGCGCTCGAGGTCCTGCACGGTGAGTGCCACGCCGTTGATCTCCG
The DNA here is from genome assembly GCF_014764385.1 of Luteimonas sp. MC1825. Classification (NCBI taxonomy): domain Bacteria; kingdom Pseudomonadati; phylum Pseudomonadota; class Gammaproteobacteria; order Lysobacterales; family Lysobacteraceae; genus Luteimonas; species Luteimonas sp. MC1825. The sequence goes on from NZ_CP061714.1 coordinate 977,289, forward strand.
GCGGGTAGGTTTCGCTGACGATCGCGTAGTGCATGCGCTGCTCCCGTTTCAGGAGCAGCCTGGACGCCTGCGGTGTCGCGCCTGTTGCAGCCGCTTGACGGCGCCGTGACAGCGCTTACCAGTGCAGCTGGACGCGCGCTTCGACGATCGACGGATCGTCGTGGATGCGCAGCCCGCTGGCGGCATCGGTGCGGCGGCTGGCCACGTCCACGTAGTTCAGCATCAACTTGGCATTCGAGCGCCAGTACCAGTTCACGCCCACGGTCCAGGCGTCCATGCGTCCGCCGTGCACGCCGCCGTCGTCGAGGTCGAGCTGGTCGTAGCGCAGGCCGAGCTGCCAAAGGCCGCCCTCGCCGACCGTGGTCCGCGGCAGGCCGCCGCGGTAGCCCCAGGACGTGCCGCCGGGATTCCACATCGCGCTCGCGTAGCCGCCGCCGGCGTCGTAGCCGCCGGTGCCGATGCGATCGGCGCGCGCCAGGAAGTACTCGCCCTGCAGCTTGACGGGGCCGGTGATCCACATTGCCTCGAGGCCCGTCGTGGCCACGCGGTCGGCGTCGGGCAGGGTGCCGCTGTCGACCAGGCGGACCGCGGACAGATCGGCATTGGGCCGCGCGCGCAGGCGCAGGCTGTCGCCAGGGGTGTCGCGGTCGACGTGGCTCATCCCCAGGTGCAGGACCTGTCCGTCCGTGCGCAGCGGCGCCCACCAGCCGCGCGCAGCGTAGCCCGCGCCATGGGCGCCGTCGCTGGTCAGTTCGCGGCCGAACCAGGCCACGGTTGTGCCGTAATCGGAGGCGTCATAGGCCCAGGAGGCACCCAGTCGGCGCCCGGGGGCGAAGGTGTTGGTGGCTGCCGCCTTGGCGATGAAGTCGTTGTTGCGGCTGGAGGACAGCTCCTCCAGGCCGCTGGGCTGCTTGGCCTGGCCCAGCAGCAGGGTGTGGCTGGGGGCGCCGTCACCGCCGAAGCGCCAGCTGATGTTGTTGTCGAGGTAGCTCTCGTTCTCGACGTCGTAACCGACCACCCAGCCGAAGCCGCCCGGGCCGCTGCCCTTGAGCACCAGTTCGAAGCGACGGATGCCGGTGGCGCGGTCACGCCCATCGGCGCGCCCGTCCAGGTCGGCCAGGTCGTTGTCGAACCAGTTGCCGTCGACCTGGAACATGCCCTCGAACGCCACGTCGGAACCGGCCACCGTGCCCAGTGGAACCTCCGCGCGCGCCGGCGGGGCGATGACGGCGGCGGACAGGAGGGCGACGGCAAGCAGGGAACGCGGCATGGCAGGGAACCTGGGTTCGGGGGTACCGGCCAGTTTACGCAAGGGCTGCACCCCCTGCCCGCAACACTGCAGCCCGCGCCTCGCCTCAGTTCAGGTGTCCCTCGGACACCCGGCTCATGCCTCCGGCCGCAGCCTGGAAGCCGGCGGCCTGCAGCGCGGCGCGGAATGCCGGATTGTCGCCGCGGGCCAGGGCCTGCAGCCGGTAGCGGCCGTCGGCTTCGATGTCCAGCGTGGCCTCCAGCCCCAGCGGAGCGCTGGCGTCCTCCGGGACGAGGACCAGGCGTCCGCCATCGCCCTCGCAGGCTGGTATGCCGGCCAGGATCATCGGCGGCAGCGTGTCCAGCGGCAGCGTCAACTCCACGCGCACGCGGCCACCGGCTTCGCGGCAGCCGCCGGCATCGAACAGCAGGCGCGCGTCTTCGAGCAGCGCACGCAGGCCGACTCCCGCGAACGGGGGCAGCGGTACCACCCCGTCGCCGTCGCCCAGCCCCGCCAGGCGTCCGCGCGACAGCACCACGCGCGCGCTGTCGTTGCGCAGGTGCAACTGCTGTCGTCCTGCCAGCAGCGGCAGCGGCGCCAGCCCGATCCGGAGGTCGCCCACGGCCTGGCCGCGCCAGTGCGCCGCGCGCAGCCGCCCGTTCCAGAGGCTTCCTCCGGCTTCCACCGCGCCAAGGCCGGGCGGCAGGCCGATCCGCGGCAGCAGCAACTGCAGGGGCACCAGCAACAGAAGAGCCAACAGGAACGCCACGCCTGCCCAGGCCAGGTCACGCCGCATGCTCATGGCGCGACTCCGGTGAAACCGACCTCGGCACGCAGCTGGCCGTCGGCGCGTTCCACGTGGAGGGTCGCGGGGGCGATGCGGTCGGTGCTGGCCAGCGTGCCCAGCCACGCGAACAGCGCGGGCGAGGCGACGCGGTCGAATTCGAGGCTGAACGTGCCATCGGCGGCGGTGCGCTGCCGGCTCGGCGCCAGGCCGGCGATGCGCGCGCTGTCCAGCACGCGCTGCTGCAAGGCTTCCAGGCCCTGCGGGTGCGGGGGTGGCGTGGTGGCATCGCCGTGGGACAGCGCGCCGACCTCCGCCTCGACCGCCTGCAGGGCTGCGGCGGCCTGGTCGTAACGGGCCTCGGCACCATCGCGCAGCGTGCGCAGCGGTCCGAGCAGCCCGTACCACCAGGCGAACGCGGCTAGCAGCGCCAGCATGGTCGCCACCATGGCGCGCTCGCGCGCCGCCAGTCCGTGCCACCAAGTGGCCAGTCTCGCGGTCGTGATCATGCCCCGGGCTCCAGCGTGATGCCGGTCAGCAGCCCGCCGGGGGCGTCGCTGCCGGTGCCCTCCACCAGCTGCCAGCCATCGACGGCGAGCGCGCCGCGGATGGCGTCCAGGTCGTCGGGCGTGGCATGGAACAGGGATGCGCGCAGCCGGTCTCCGCGCTGGTAGTCGAGCGCCGTGAGATACGTGCCGGGGCGCGACGCGACCGCCGCGAACAGGGCGCCCGTCGCGGCGGAAAATGCCAGCGGCGCACGCGCTGCGTCAAGGTGCGCGCGCAGCGTTGCCGGATCGGTCCGCGCAGCGGCGCTGCCGTCGCCGTTGCGCGGCAGCACCCGCTGCACCGTTGCCGCCGCGCGCTGCTGCAGGTCGCGCGCGGCCAGCTCCAGCCGCAACGCCTGCGCCGCCACCAGCAGCAGCGGTGAGGCGAGCAGCGCGGCCACCAGCCAGGCCATCCGCCTGCGGTTGGCCGGCCGCGCCCGGGTCGCGGGCGGTGCGAACGCGCCCTGCAGCAGGTCGATGTCCGGCTGCAGCGCCCGCGCGGCGAGGGTGGCGATGTCATCCGCCGGCAGCACCTGGTGCGCGCGGCCGGCGAGCACGCGTGCGGCGAGCGCCGGCTCGGCGCTGAAGGCGAGGGCGGCGCCGCGCACCAGCCAGCGGTCGCCGGCGTCGAACACGCAGGCGCCATGGTCGTCGCTGTCGCAGGCGCCGCCCGGTGCAGCGGGCAACAGCAGCTGCTCGGGAACCACGGCGTCCGCGCGCATGCCGAATGCCATGGCACGGGCCAGCCAGTCGAGCAGGTGGCGCGGGTCCACGGCCGCCACCATGCGCGTGGCCTGTCCGTCATCCGGCGCCAGTGCCACGTGCAGGTCGGCGGGGTGCGCAAGACGCGTGGCGAGCAGGGCGCGTGCGGCGCCCAGGGCCTGCGCGGCGCTGCGCGCGGGCAGCTCCAGCCAGTCGACACGCACGTCCGCGCCGGGCACCACCAGTACCGTGCGCGGCGCAGCGGAGAATGCCGGCGGGTCGGGCGGCGCGTCGGGCGCAAGCGTTGCACGCGCCAGTACGCGGCCGGCGTCGTCGAGATGGAAACAGGTGGCGTGCGCCAGCGGGTCCGCGGGCAGCCACAGGATGCGCGTACTCATTCGTCGTGGGTCCATCGTCGTGCCAGCAGCCGTACCGGGCCACCGGGATCGTGTTGCAAGAGGGCGCTCAGCACGACTTCGGCGCCGCCGTATTCGACCTCCGAGTGCAGCGTGAAATAGCGCGTGCGCAGCCGCACCTGCTGGAGTTCCGGGTCAAGGGCGACCGCCGCGGCCAGCGCGGGCTGCGCCCACCACGCGGCGATGTCGCGCCAGCCGTCGGGCGGGCGCGAGGCGATCAGCCGCTTCGCCGCCGCGATATCGAGCGCGTTGCCGGTGAGCATGGCGAGGATCACGGCGTCGCCGTCCTCGAGCGTATTGATGTTGACCGGCGCCAGCGCGGCGTCGGGCAGGGCGCAGACGTGCGGGCGCAGGCGCAGGTACGCGTCGTGGTCGTGGCCGACGACCGCGCGCAGTTCGCTGACCTCGGTCAGCAGGGTGCCTGCGGTGCGGGACGCGGGCACGCGTGCGGCGTAGGCGGCATCCTCGGCACCGGCCGCGCGCGGCAGGCTGTCACTGTCGATCCAGTCGACCAGCGCGTCGACCATGGCGCCCGCCTGCGCCGCGTTGAATCCGAGTGCAGTCAGCAGGGCGAGGTACTGGCGCACGCCGGCTTCGCGCACCGTCCATTGGCCGACGGCGCCTTCGACCACGCTGTTGAGGTTGAAGCAGGCGGTGGCGTCGTCGACGCGCACGCGCATCGCGCCGTCGTCGATCGGGAACACGAACGGCCGGCCGTTCCAGCCGCCTTCAAGCGTCGTGCGGCCATCGGGCCGGCCCAGCTGCAGGATGCGGCCGCGCGCCAGCTCCTCGGTGCCGAGCGCGAACCACTGCGCCTGTGCCAGCGCCTGCGCGTTGCCGGTACGGCGCAGGCCGAATCGGATGTCGTCCATCACCGCCACCAGCAGCACCGTCATCACCGCCACCAGCAGCAGCACGGTGAGCAGCGCGGCGCCGCGTTCGCGCGCGGCGCTCACGGCGTGGTCCCCGGCAGCAGGAAGCGCTGGCGGACCTCGCCGATATCGTCCAGCGCCAGCTCCAGCTCCACCGCGCGCGGCAGGCTGGCGGCGCCGCCATGCCAGCCGTCGTTCCAGGCCTCGCCGTCGAAATACGCCACGCGCGCCCGGGTGATGCCGTCCAGCAGCACGCGTGCCCGCGCCGCGGCCGTGCCGTCCAGCGCGGGCCGCGCGCTGCGCTCCAGGCGCCCGGCGACGATCCGGTACTCGACGTGCTGCAGCGACGCGCGCGGCGCGCCGTCCGGGTTCTCGTGGCCGCGGCGCACGAAGGCGAACAGCGGCCCGGATTCATCCGGACGGCCGCCGATGAAGGCGTCGCGCGCGGGCGAGCCGTCGCTGCGCCGCGCCAGCCGCGTCGCCGCCTGCGACAGGTCGGTGCGCAGCAGGGCGCGCGCGCGCTGGAACTCGCCCAGTCGCGCCATGCGTTCGCGCAGCGCCTGCTGGCTGTCGGCGGCATAGGCCATCACCGCGACGCCGGCGGCGGCGATCAGGCCGAAGATCGCCAGCGACACCATCACTTCGAGCAGGGTGAAACCGCGCTGCCGCGCGTCGCGGCGGGCGCGGACAGCGGCGCGCGACCCGGTCATTCCGGCACGCCCCGGAACAGCGCGAGCTCGGCGGCCACGCGTGCTTCGCCCGGCGCCATGACCGTGACGTCGATGCGCAGCAACGATGCATCGGCGGTGGGCGCCACCGTGCGCGTCCAGCGCCAGTCGCGGCCGCCGGCGGTCTCGGTCCCGTGCGCGTCATCGCCGAGCAGGCGCGCGTCGATCGTCGCTGCCTCGACCGCGACGTTGTCCGCCACGACCGCCGCCAGCACGCGTTCCTCGATCGCCACCGCGGTGCGCGTGCTCTCGCCCGCGAGGTTCAGCAGGCCGAGCACGGCGAGGGCGAACACCGCCAGCGCGACCAGCATCTCGATCAGCGAGAAGCCGGAGGCGCGGGGTGAGCGCGCGCCGTGCTCAGCGTGCGCCGGCATCGACGTCGATCCCGCCGCCGCCATCGACCATGATCCGCGCGCTGCGGCCCTCGCGTTGCAGCACCAGCGTCACCGGTTCGCTGGCACCGGTGGGATCGAAGCGCACGCTCGTGCGCGCGTGCCCCTGCGGCAGGACGGCCTGCGTGCCCGGCTGCCAGGCGACCGTCGCGAACGCCTTGCCGTCGAGCGGCTGCCAGCCGTCGAAGCGCCGGCGCCGGAATTCGTATCCGCGCGCGGTGGCGCTCACCTCGATGGTGCGCATGCCGAGGATCGCTTCGTCGCGCGCGTGAGCGAGGCGAGCGCCGAACGCGTCGGCCTCTTCGACCAGCACGTCGTCACCCGGCGGCAGCGTCAGCGCCACGGCGGCGCCGGCGAGGCCGATGACGGCCAGGGCGACCATCAGCTCGACCAGGGTGAAGCCCTGCATGCGCACGAGGACGTCCACTCAGCCCCAGTTGCCGATGTCGGCACCGTCGCCCTCGCCGCCCTCGACGCCGTCGGCGCCGAACGAGAACACGTCGAAGCTGCCGTCGCGGCCGGGCTGGCGGTACTGGTAGGCGTTGCCCCAGGGGTCGGCGGGCAGGCGGCGGATGTAGCCGCCCTTGCGGTAGCGCTCCGGGCGCGCGAGCCCCGCCGGCGCCTTGAGCAGCGCGTCGAGGCCCTGCGCCGTGGACGGATAGGCGAGGTTGTCGAGGCGGTAGGTCTCCATCGCCTGCTCGAGCACGGAGATGTCGGCGCGTGCCTTCTCCGCCATCGCGCGATCCTGGCTGGGCATGACGTTGATCATCACCACCGTGGACAGCAGGCCGATGATGACGATCGCGACCATCAGTTCGACCAGGGTGAAGCCGGCCGCACGCGCGGGCCGCGCACGATGGACACGGGGGAAGGTGCTGCGGGGGCGATGCATGTCGGGGTCTCCGGTCAGCCGGCCACGAGGGCGTTGAATTGCAGGATGGGCAGCATGATCGCGAGCACGATCACCGCCACCACCGCGCCCAGCACGATGATGATCAGCGGTTCGAGCAGGCTCATCGCCACGCTGGTGAAGGTGTTGAACTCGCGTTCCAGGTAGTCCGCGGCGCGGTCGAGCATCGGTGCCAGGCGGCCGCTGTCCTCGCCGCTGGTGGCCATGTACAGCAGCGTCGGCGGGAACACGCCGGCGCGTTTCATCGCGCTGGACAGGCTGCCGCCCTCGCGGATGACCTCAACCATGGCGCCCGTGGCCTCGCGCAGCACGCTGTTGCCCACGGTGCGCGCGGTGATCGCCAGGCCTTCGATCAGCGGCAGGCCGCTGTCGGCCATGGTGGCGAGGGTGCGCGCCATGCGTGCAGCGTGCACGTCGCGCAACAAGCGGCCCAGCCCGGGCGATTTCAGCAGCGCGGCATCGAACGTGCGCCGCGGGCCGGGCCGGCGCAGCAGGCGCGCAGTCGCCACGCCCAGCACCGCCAACAGCGCGAGCACCGGCAGGCCCCATGTGGCCATGGCGTCGGACACGCCGATCACGATCCGGGTCAGCAGCGGCAGCTCGCGGCCCATGGATTCGAACTGTTCGACCACCCGCGGCACCACGAACGCCATCAGCGCGATCACCACCAGCACCGCGGTCAGTGCCAGCGCCGCCGGATAGACCAGCGCCGAGACCAGCTTGCCGCGCACCTGCTGCTCGTGTTCCTGCAGGTCGGCCAGGCGCTCGAGGATCGCCGGCAGGGCGCCGGTGCCTTCGCCGGCGGCGACCATCGCGCGGTACAGCGGCGGGAACGCCTTGCCTTGGCGCGCCATCGCGTCGGACAGGCGGAAGCCTTCCAGCACATGGGCGTGGGTGGCCATCACCACCCGGCGCACGGCGGGGCGCTCGGCCTGGCTGCCGATGGTGCGCAGCGCCTCTTCGAGCGGTGCCACCGCGACCAGGGTCGCGAGCTGGCGCGTGAGCAGGGTCAGGTCCTTGGCGCTGAAGCGGCCACGGCCCGGCGCAGTCGTCGCCGCCGTGGTGGTGGCCGGCTCAACGCGCACCGGGAGCAGACGCCGCCGTTCCAGGACGCGCCGCGCATCGGCCGCGCTGCCGGCCTGCACCACGCCTTCGCGGCTGCGGCCCTCGACGTCGTAGGCGGCGTAGTCAAACGCCGGCATGGTCGGACTCCTGGCGGGTGACGCGCATGGCTTCCTCGAGCGTGGTCTCGCCGCGCAGCACCGCGGCGCGCGCGGCGTCTCCAAGGCGGCCGGTGCTGGCGAACGCGGCCGCGGCCAGCGCGTCCTCGTCGGCCTCGGCGCCGATCAGCTGGCGCATGCGCTCGTCGACGGTGAGTGCTTCGTGGATGCCGATGCGTCCGGTATAGCCGGCGTGGCTGCACTGCGCGCAGCCGACCGCGCGGTATACCACCGCGCCGGTCGCGTCAGGCTGGCCCTGGGCGGCGAGCAGGCGCGCGGTCGCGGCATCGGCCACCACGGGTTCGCGGCAGCGCCGGCACAGCCGGCGCAGCAGCCGCTGGGCCAGCACCAGGCGCAGGGTGGAGGCGAGCAGGAACGGCTCGATGCCCATGTCGCGCAGGCGGGTGACGGCACCAGGCGCGTCGTTGGTGTGCACCGTGGACAGCACCAGATGCCCGGTGAGGCTGGCCTGCACCGCGATCTGCGCGGTCTCCGGGTCGCGCACTTCGCCGACCATCACCACGTCCGGGTCCTGGCGCAGGATCGCGCGCAGGCCAGCGGCGAACGTCATGCCGACGCGGGCGTTGACCTGGGTCTGGCCGACGCCGTCGATGGCGTACTCGATCGGATCCTCGACGGTGAGGATGTTGCGCCGCCCGTCATTGAGCGTGGCCAGCGCCGCGTAGAGCGTGGTGGTCTTGCCGGCGCCGGTGGGGCCGGTGACCAGGATGATGCCGTTGGGCACGCGCAGCGCGCGCTGCAGCGCGTCCAGCACGTCCGGCTGCATGCCCAGCTCGGCGAGCGGCAGGCCGCCCTGGTCCTTGTCGAGGATGCGCATCACCACGCGTTCGCCGCCGCGCGCGGGCAGTGTGGACACGCGCACGTCCAGCGCCTTGCTGCCCATCGTCAGGCCGATGCGGCCGTCCTGCGGCACGCGCTTTTCGGCGATGTCCAGGCGCGCCATCACCTTGACCCGCGACACCAGCAGCGGCGCGATGCGCGCCGGCAGGCGCAGCGCCTCGCGCATCACGCCGTCGACGCGCATGCGCACCACCAGCGCGGACTCGAACGGTTCGACGTGCACGTCGGACGCGCCGCTGCGCGCGGCTTCGGCGATCAGGCCGTTGATCAGGCGGATCACCGGGGCGTCGTCCTGCGCTTCCAGCAGGTCGGCGCTCGCGGGGATGTCGTCGGCCAGCGCGTCGAGGTTGCCGGGCAGGTCGAGATCCCCGGCGCCCGCGGCCAGCGCGGCGTCGGCGTACAGCTCCGACAGCCGGCGGTCGAAGGCGGAGCGTGGCAGCAGCTCGACCTCGAGCGCGCGCCCGAGACTGCGGCGTGCTTCGAGCAGTGCAGCGGGATCGGCGTCGTCGCACAGGCCCACGCGCGCGGTCGCCTCGCCGATGCCGAGCAGCAGCACGCCGTGGCGCTTGGCGAAGGCATAGGTGAAGGCGGGCAGCGGCTCGCTCATCGCGCGGTGTCGGTCCCGGCGGGCAGTGGCGCGGCGTCCGTGGTCGGTGCCGGAGGCAGGGGCATCGCGCCAGGCGTGGCGGCGGGCGCCGGCATGGTCGGCGGCGTGGTGCGCAGGTAGTCGCGCACCAGCGCTTCCAGTGCCGCCTCGCGCTCGCCGGAAACCGGCCCCTGGCTGCGCACCATGTAGTCGTAGCGCGGCGCGGTCATCGCCTGCGCCTCGCGCGCGCTGCGCACGATGGTCGGGCGGATGAAGATCATCAGGTTGGTCTTGTCGCTGGAGCGCGACTTGTGCCGGAACAGGTTGCCGATGATCGGGATGTCGCCGAGCAGCGGCACCTTGTCGACGGTGTTGCGGTCGCTCTGGTCGAGCAGTCCGCCGAGCGCGACGATCGCGCCGTCGTCCACCAGCACCCGCGTCTCGAGCTCGCGCTTGTTGAGCACCAGCTCCGAGAAGTCCTCGCTCACCGGCCCGGCGATCGAGGAGACCTCCTGGCGCAGGGTGAGGGTGATGCCGCCGCCGGCGTTGATCTGCGGCGTGACCTCGAGCTGGATGCCGACGTCCTGGCGCTGGATGGTGCGGAACGGGTTGCTGTTGCTGTCGCCCAGCACTTCGCCGGTGGTGGTGGGCACTTCCTGGCCGACCAGGATCCGCGCCTCCTCGTTGTCGAGGGTGAGGATGGACGGCGTCGACAGCAGGTTGGACGCCGTGTCGCTCTTCACCGCGTCGATGATCAGGCCGAAGGTGGCGTTGTCGTTGCCGCCGGCGATGCCGCCGAGGGCGCCGTTGAGGCCGAGCAACGACTGCACCGCGACGTTGCGCGCGAGGTCGAGCACGGAGTCCTCTTCGTCGCCGCCATTGTTGGCGTTGCGCGCGCGCTGCGCGGCCACGCCACCGGCGATCGGCATGATGCCCGGGTTCGCGCCGGGGAACTGGGTGGCGAGGAACGGAATGTTGCTGCCTTCCTTGCCGGCGATCAGCAGCTGCGCGCCGAGCCTGCGCGCGGCGTTGTCGGAGATCTCCACCACGATCGCCTCCACCAGCACCTGTTCGCGGCGGGTGTCGAGCTGGGTGATGACCTCGGCCAGAAGGCGTTGGGTCTCGGGGTCGGCGTTGATGATCAGCGAGTTCGAGCCCGGGTAGCGCACGATCGTCGGGCGCTTGCCCTGGCTGCCGGTGATCACCGTGGCGGTGGCGGCGTCACCCGCCTGCGCCGGCGCCGCGACGGCGGTGCCGTCCCCACCATCTGTGGCCTGGCCGACGAGCTGCTGCAGCACCGGCAGCAGCTGTTCGGCGCTGGCGTGCTGCAGCTTGACCACGCGCACGTTGCCGGTGCGCTCGGCGCGGCGGTCGAGCTCGAGGATGGTCTGCACCACGCGCTGCACCACGCGTGGATCGCCGCGCACCACGATCGAGTTGCTGCCCTCCACCGGCAGGATCGACAGCTGGCCGTTGCGCGCTTCACCGCCGCTGGCGAACAGGCCGCCGACGGTGGCGGCGACCTCGCGCGCGGAGCTGTTGCGCAGGGTGATGGTGTCGATGCTGGCGGTGTCGCTGTCGATCTGTGCCACCAGGCCGCGGATGCGGCGCACGTTGTCGGCGTAGTCGGCGACCAGCAGCGCGTTGCCCTGCGGCGTGGGCACCACCACGCCGCCGCGGCCGACCAGTGGTTTCAGTGTCTCCGCGGCGATGCGCGCATCCACCATCGCCAGCGGCAGGACCTGGGTGGTGAACGCGGAGCCACCCGAGCCCCCGCCGGGCTGCTGCGCGGCGATGTCGTCGGGCACCACGCGGTAGGCGCCGCTGCCGGCCGGTACCGCCAGCAGGCCGTTGGCGCGGAGCACCGCCAGCAGCACGCCGAGCAGTTCGGCCTCGTCCATGGCGCGGTCGCGGGTGACGCTGACGCTGCCCTGCACGCGCGGGTCGATGATGAAGGTGGTACCGGTGGCGCGTGCCACGTCCTGGATGAAAGCGCGGATGTCGGCGTCCTGCGCGGTCACGGCGGCGCCGGCGGCGGACGCCTGCGCTAGTGCGACGGTCGGCGACGGCAGCGCGAGCGCGATGACGAGGGCGGTGGCGAGGAGTCGCTGTTTCAAGGGGTGTCTGCCTGCAGGGTCGTGGTGTGCGTCGTTCCGTCGCGCGCGTAGGTGAGGGTGATCGTGCGGCTGCCCGCGAGTTCCGCGGGCAGCGCGGCGTACCGCTCGGGGGTGAGCGCCTGGCCATTGACCGACAACAGCACGTCGCCGGCCTGGAGGCCGGCCTGGCGCAGGACCGCACCGTCGCCGCGCGGGATCACGCTGTAGCCGGCGGGCTGGCCGTCGTTGGCCTGGACGGGGCGAAGTCCCGCCTGCGCGAGCAGTTGCGCGGGATCGACGTTGGCCGCGCCGCCGGTGGGGGCGGGTGCGCGCGCTGCCGGCAAGGCCGCCGGCGCCTGGCGTGACGCGGCCGAGGGCGTGCCGCCTGCCGGCGCGGCGAAGCGCAATTCGCTGCGGGTGCCGGACGCCGCCAACGTCACATGGCCATGTGCGACCGCGACGAGCACGACGCCGGGCGCGACTTCGTCGCCGACCACGAAGGCCTGCTGCCGCCCGTCCTTGCCGGCGATGATCGCCGCGCCGGCACCGGCATCCATCGCTGGACGCGCAGCGTGCAGACGCAGACCGGAGCTGTCGGCCGACGCATGCACGGTGGCGGTTGCAGGGTGGAAGGCGTCGAGGGCAAGGCGTTCGGGGCGCGCCGCGGCGATCGAGGCGCGCGGCAACGTCGGCGCCGCGCCAACGGGTGCAGGTGGCACCAGCAGCAGCCAGGCCAGGCGGGCGGCCTGCACGGCCAGCAACGCGATGACGGCGGCCGTGGCCACGCGGCGCAGGAGCCCCGCATCGCGGGCGCGGGCGAGCAGTGCGTGCGGGGCTTGGAGGGCGAACGACGTGGCCAATGACGGACTCGGCGGCGCGGCGGATCCGCGCGGTGGTCAGATCATGCGAACGTTTGGTGACAATCCGGTGTCAATTGACATGAAACCGTCGCAAGACTGCAGGGAACGCAAAAGGGCGGGACCTCGCGGCCCCGCCCCCTGTCGGACGGTGGCGTGCTCAGAATTCCGCGGACAGGCTCAGCGAATACGTCACGCCCGGGTCGTAGCGCAGCACGTGCACCTTCTGCCCGCCGCGCTCCTGGTATTCGTCGAACTCGGTGTCGAGGATGTTGCGCGCGGCAAAACCCAGGGTCATCGCGGTGTCGCCGAGGTTGAAGCCCTTGCGCAGCACGAAGTCGAGCGTGGTGCCCGGCTCCTGCATGTAATCGGGCTGGCCGGGGCGGCCGCGTGCGGAGACGCGCTCGCTGACATGGTTCGCGATCAGCGTCGCCTGCAGGCCGGTGGCCTCGTTCTCCACGCCGAACTGCAGGTTGGCGATGTGCTCGGACTGGCCCTGCATGTCGCTGCCGTCGCGCACGAACAGCCGCGCGTCCACCGGCGCGGGGTAGCCGAAGGGCTGCACCGTGTCGCCTTCGTCGGCATTCACCTCGGACTGCGACCAGGTGTAGTTGGTCGCCAGGTACAGCCGGTTTGCGCCCCACCAGTCGGCGGCGAACACATCGTCGAAGTACTTCTTGAACTCCACTTCGGCACCATAGACCGTGGCTTCCGGTGCGTTGAGGAAGCTCTGGAAGATGGTGCCGCCGCCGCCGACGTTGATGTTGGTCTCGATCGGCTTGTCGATGGTCTTGTGGAACGCGCCGACCGTGAAGTATTCGCCCGAGCCGAAGAACCACTCGTGGCGGACGTCGAAGTTGGTGAGCTCGCTGTCCACCAGGTACGGGTTGCCGTAGAACTGGCGGAAGCTGTCGGGATCGCTGTACTGCTGCGGTGCCATCTCGCGGAACTGCGGGCGGGCGATGGTGCGCGAGGCACCGAAGCGCAGCTGGCGGTTGTCGGCGATGTTCCAGGTCAGGGTCAGCGCCGGCAGGAAGTAATCGTTCTCCAGCGGCGCCGGGGCGGCCTGGGCGATGCCGGTGATGACGTCGTACGGGGTCACCGACTGGGTCGCGTCCTCGTAGCGCACGCCCACGGTGGCGCGCAGGTTGGCGGTGATCTCGCCTTCCGCCTGCAGGTACAGCGCCTTGACCTCGAGCGCGGCGTCATAGGACGAGGCACCGAACCCGCCGGTGGTCTCGCGCAGCCGCAGCAGGTCCTGGCTGAGGTTGTAGTCCGAGAACAGGTAGTCCGGCCGCTGGTAGCGGTTGTGGAAGGGCAGGGCGCCGTCGAGCGCGAGGAACTTGAACTCGCGGGCCCACGCATTGCGCTCGTTGTCCATGTACGCGCCGCCGAAACCGAGCGTCAGGTCGCGCTCGACCGGCACCCGCCAGGTGACGTCGAGGCCGGCGCTGTCCACGGTATCCTCGACCGCGCTGAAGCGGGTGTAGTTCTGCACGCGCGAGGCGTCGTGGCTCCAGTAGCCGTCGACGTTCTCGTAGCGGATGCCCTTTTCGTAGGGCATGTCGCGGGTGGCGCGCGCGGTGGCGGCGCGCCATTCGATCTTCAGGTCGTCGTATTCGCCGAAGGCGTGGCTGCCGGTGAGCTGGTGGTTGATCAGCTCGCGCTCGAACCACTCGGTGTAGTCGTCGCGCGCCTCGAAGCCGGCGAGGTTGTCCACGCCGGAGCGGCTGCGCGCCTCCTTGATGGTGTCGTGCACGTACAGGGTGGTCAGGCCGAGCTTGTTGCCGCCCCACTCGTAGCCGGCACCGAGCAGCACATTGGTGCGTGCGTTGTTCTGGGTGGAGAGGAAATCGTAGTCGGAGTCGTATTCGACGACATCGTTGACGAACACGCCCTGCTGCTGGTCGCCGAAGCGGGTGCGCCAGGTGTTCTCGAATCCGGCCACGGCGATGAAGCCGATGCGCGCGTCCTCGCCCATCTCGGCCGTGTAGCCGGCGCTGGCGCCGACGTTGCCGTCCGGGTTGATGCTGTCGTTTTCCTGCAGCAGGTTCAGGTTGGCGTTCTGGAAGCTGCGGCCGATGCGGCGGATGTCTTCGCGGCTGAAGTCGCCGCCCAGGTCGACGCGCTGGCCGGTGGCGATCGCGTCCTGGAGCGCGCGCGGCATCTTGCGGGTGCCGTCGTCGTAGCCCGACCAGTCATCCTCGGAGCCGTAATAGGTCAGGCCCTTCTCGCCGGTGGTGACGCTGTTGCCGCCGCCGCCGACGCTCAGTTTGAAGAACGGCGCGTCGGGAATGGTCAGCGACTGCAGGTCGATGATGCCGCCGCCGAACTCGCCGGGGTACTTTGCCGAGTAGGTCTTCTGCACGGTCATGCCCTGCAGCACCTCGGCCGGGAACAGGTCCAGCGGCACCACGCGCTGCATCGGCTCGGGGCTGGGCAGGGGCGAGCCGTTCAGCAGCGCAGACGAGTAGCGTTCGCCGAGTCCACGCACGTAGACGAACTTGTCGTCGACGATGCTCACGCCCGAAACCCGCGACAGTGCCGCGGCGGCGTCGCCGTCACCGGTGCGCTCGAAGTCCTCGCGGGTGATGAACGAGGCGACTTCGGCGGTCTGCAGCATCGGTTCGGGAATGTATTCGCCACGCACCTCGACCGCGTCGAGCTGGGCTGGCGTGGAGGCCGCCTGCGCGGCGGCGTCCTGCGTGCCGGCCGCCTGCGCGAGCGTGGCCTGCACGATGGTGGCCTGCGCCGGAATGGCGGCGTCACCGCGTGGCGAGGCGGGCTGCTGGGCCCACGCGACCTGGCAGGCGAGCAGGGTGGTGATCGCGACGGACAGGCCGCTGCGTGACGGAGTGCGTTTCATGTAGTGACCTTCGCTGTGCGTTGCCGGTTGCGGCCTGGATGGAACGCGGGGCGGCCGTCATGGCCGCCCCGCGCCGAAGTGATGCCGTGTCGCATCAGTCCGTCAGCAGGACGTGTCGGCCGTCAGGCCGCAGGTCCAGCCCTGCCACCAGGTGTCGCCGGCGTTGCGCACGCCGCCGATGTAATCGACCTGCTGGAAATGGCTGTCGACCGAAGTCAGGCCCTGGAATGCCGCGACCGCGCTTTCGTTGGCGCCGTTGACGAACACGTTGGCCAGGGTCGAGGTGCCGACCGAGTTGCCGGTGCCGGAGGTGAACGCCGCCTCGGCGCGCGCGTCGGCGAACGGGGTGGGGCAGGAGAAGAACACCGAGCCGAACGTGCCGGTGGTGTTTTCGTCGGAGATGCTCAGGCACTGCAGGGCGGCGCCGGTGCCGCCGGCGGGGCGGGTGACCACGGTGTTGTAGAACGCAGCCTGCGTGCCCTGGTTGAGGGTGATCGCGGCACCGCCGCCGGCGCGGCCGACGTAGGTGAAGTTGGCCACCTTCGGGTTCGAGTAGGGCTCGCGACGGATGCTCGACCACTCGTTCATGCGGTCGCCGCCGGTGGCGCGCTGGATGACGATGCCGTACTGCAGCGCGCCGTTCCAGCCGGTGTCGGTGTCGAGGCTGTCGTCGTCGGCGCCGGTGACCACGATGTAGCGGCCGTTCACCGTGCCGCCGAACCATTCGATGCCGTCATCGGAGCTGTTGTGCACCTGCACGTACTCGAACACCGTGCCGTCGCCGACGCCACCGAGGGTAATGCCGTTGAGCTCGTTGTTGGGCGTGACCTCGAAGCCGGAATGCTTGACGCGCAGGTACTTGACGATGCCGCTGTTGTCGCGCGGCGCGTTGCCGCCGTAGAAGCCGTCGGTGCCCTCGATGGTCGCCTGGCATTCCGGCGTGCCGGAGACCGTCGTGCCCGGGCAGGCGTTGATCGGCGCGCGGCCGAGCAGCACCAGGCCGCCCCACAGGCCGATCGAGTTGGCGTTGGTCTGGCCCTCGATGTCGGCGCGTGCAGTGAGGGTGATCGGCTTGGTGGCCGTGCCCTGGGCGTAGATCTGCGAGCCGCGGTTGACGACCAGCAGGTCGGCGCCGGCGGAGCCGTACAGGGTCACGCCAGGCTCGATGGTCAGCACGCCTTCCTGGGCGCCGGCGGCTTCGTTGTTGATGTCGCCGCCCTGGTCGTCGCCGACCGCGACGCGGCCGCTGATGGCGTAGACGGTACCGTCGCGCTCCGGGACCAGCAGGTTGCCGACGATGCGCTCGGGCAGGCGGCAGGCGCGCAGCGAGCCCTCGGCGACGGTGCCGATGTTGGTGAAGCCGGTCGGGCAGTCCGCGGCGGGGCCACCGGTGGGCGGCGGCGGCGGAGGCGTGGTCGGCGGCGGCGGCGGGGCAGTCGGCGGCGGCGGCGGGAATGCGCCCTCACCCGGTGACGCGACGCGGTCGGCACCGCCTCCGCAGGCGCTGAGCGCGAGCACTGCGCCGAAAGTCGTGAGTAGGGCCTTGGACGTGTGGCGCATGGACATCGGTTCTCTCCGGAAGGGTGGTGACTGCTGGCGAAGACAGGCAGGTGTGGCGGCGTGCCTTGTCTCGCGGTTCGCCGCGCCGCTGCGGGGCGGACGTATCGGAGGCCACGATAGGGAGCGTCGATGACAGCTTTCTTGCAGTGGTGCGACATGTGCACGCCGGCGGCGTGTCATCGGTGTCATCGCACCGTCACACTGGCGCGGCCTGCTTGCAGCCCATCGCCACGAACCCCTGCAGGAACCGCTCATGGACACACCCGTCGTCGACGCCGCCCTCGTGCAGTGGCTGCTGGATCGCGTGCGTTCCGGCGCTTCGCCGGACGAGGTGCTCGGCGACATGGTCGGGCGCGGCTGGGACGGCGACGCGGCCGCGGTGGCGATCGAGGACGCGATGCGCCGCCATCTCGACGCGCACGCGCTCGATCACGGGCTGCCGCTGCCGCAGAAGGTGCCGTCGCCGATCGTCTTGAACGGACCGTCGCTCATCGATGCCGGCGACCGCGAGGTCGCGGTGCTGGCCCACCTGCTGCATCCGCGCGTGGTGGTGTTCGGCGGCGTGCTTTCGGGTGACGAATGCGATGCGCTGGTGGCGCTTGGCCGCGAACGGCTTGCGCCCTCGCCGGTGTTCGATCCGGAGACCGGCGCGGACCAGGCGCACCCGGCGCGTACCAGCGAAGGCATGTTCTTCCGGCGCGGCGAGAACGCGCTGTGTGCGCGCATCGAGCAGCGCCTGGCGGCACTGGTCGACTGGCCGCTCGAACATGGCGAAGGGCTGCAGCTGCTGCGCTACGGCCCGGGTGCCGAGTACCGCCCGCATTAC
Source organism: Luteimonas sp. MC1825 (assembly GCF_014764385.1). Classification (NCBI taxonomy): domain Bacteria; kingdom Pseudomonadati; phylum Pseudomonadota; class Gammaproteobacteria; order Lysobacterales; family Lysobacteraceae; genus Luteimonas; species Luteimonas sp. MC1825. The sequence goes on from NZ_CP061714.1 coordinate 994,759, forward strand.
GACTATTTCGATCCCGCCACCCCGGGCGCGCACGTGGCGCTGGCGCGCGGTGGCCAGCGCGTGGCGTCGATCGTGATGTACCTCAACACCCCGGCACGCGGCGGCGCGACCACGTTTCCCGACGCGCGCTTCGAAGTCGCCGCGGTGAAGGGCAACGCGGTGTTTTTCGCCTACGATCGGCCGCACCCGATGACAGGGACGCTGCATGGCGGCGCGCCGGTGGTCGAAGGCGAGAAGTGGGTGGCGACCAAATGGTTGCGGATCGGCCACCACGCGTGAGGTCGCTTGACCGCCTGTCGGCGGAACAATGCCGTCCATCGGCGCAAGCAGGGGTTGTCATAAGGGTGTAACCCACTGCGGACGCGGACATAGTGTCATCGGGTGCATTCATCCGATGCGCTGCGGCGCGGGAGCACCATCATGCAACGCACTGCGATTCCACTTTTCCTCGCGCTGGCCCTGCCGTTCGCCTCCGCCCACGCCGCGCAGCAGGTCCACACCTTCGTGCTCGACCTCGATGCCGACGGCCACATCACCCGGCTCGCGCCGCATGGCGCCGTGCCCGGTGCGGTGACCGACGCGCTCGCCGACGAGATCCGCGCCTGGGTGTTCCATCCGGGGCCGGTCGACCAGGCGGGCGCGGCCGCCCGTACCTATCTGCGCGTGGTCGTGGATGACGCGCATGGCGAACCCGGCGGCTACAGCGTGGTGTCGGCGACCACCGGCCCGGCGCTCGCCGCGACCACCGCGCCGGAGTATCCGATGCGCGACCAGCTCGCCGGCCACGAGGGCATGGTGGTGCTGAAGCTCGAGGTCGATGCCGGCGGCAACGTGCGCGCGGCCGACGTGCACGCGGCCACCGGCTCGGTGTCGCGGGCGATGGCCACCGCTGCGGTGAATGCATCACGCCAGTGGCGCTTTGCCACCGAAGGGGTGGGCGGCGCGTCCGTGGCGGCAACGCTGCTGTGGCCTGTGTGTTACCTCGGCGCCCATTCGACGCCGGAGGCCTGCAGCTGGACCGGGCCGGACGACCAGCGCTTTTCCAGCAAGACGGTGCTGCCGCTTGATCCGCGGGTCACGCTGGTGTCGCAGGCCTCGCGCTGAGCCCGCGCTGGCGCTAGCCCTTCATCCGGCGATCCCAGGCGTCTTGTCCGGATACGTGCACAGGTCGCGCAGCACGCAGGCCGGGCATTCCGGCCGGCGTGCCTTGCACACGTAGCGGCCGTGCAGGATCAGCCAGTGGTGGGCGTCGTGCAGGTAGTCGCGTGGCACGCGGCGCAGCAACCGGTCTTCGACCGCGCGCACGTCCTTGCCCTGCGCGAGCCCGGTGCGGTTGGACACGCGGAAGATGTGCGTGTCGACCGCCATCGTCGGCTCGCCGAATGCGGTGTTGAGCACCACGTTGGCGGTCTTGCGGCCGACGCCGGGCAGCGCTTCGAGTTCTTCGCGCGTGCGCGGCACCTCGCCGCCATGGCGCTCCAGCAGCAGCCGCGCCATCGCCGCGACGTTCGCGGCCTTGGCGTTGAACAGGCCGATGGTGTTGATGAACGGCTTCAGGCCATCCTCGCCGAGCGCGGCGATCGCGGCAGGCGTGTTGGCCACCGGGAACAGCCGCCGCGTGGCCTTGTTGACGCCGACGTCGGTGGCCTGCGCCGACAGCGTCACCGCGACCAGCAGTTCGTAGGGCGTGGTGAACTCGAGCTCGGTGGCCGGCGTCGGGTTGAGTTCCTTCAGCCGCGCGAACATCTCGCCGACCGCCGCGTTGGGCATGACGCGGCCGCGACGCTCCGGAGGGCTCACGGCTTGCCCGCCATGCGGGCACGGGCGCGCGCCAGTGCCGCGGCCGCGGCGGCGGGAAGTGCGGGCGGCGACGCCGGCAGCGTGCCGGCGCCCGTCGTTGTCGAAGACGCGGCAGGCAGGTCCGCCGATGGCGCGCCGGTCGCGGGTGGCGCGGCGCGCGCGGCCTTGCGCGCGGCGGCGCGGCGCGCGAGCCGGGCGACACGCGCCAGGTAACGCTCGCGCGCGGCCCAGGCGACGAGCAGGCGGTCGCGCGCCGCGGCGAGTTCGGCGTTTTCGTCGTTGGACAGCGCGGCGCACGGGGTGAACCGGGCCAGGCCGGCTTCGATGGCGGCATCCAGATCGTCGCCACGCACCAGCCGCAACAGCGCGCGCGCAGCCACCGCGGGGCCGCGCGGATCGCTCTCGTCGCCTGCGCCCGCCGCCACGCCGTGCCTCAGCGGTTTTCGAACGCCGGCTTGCGGCGCTCGAGGAAGGCGGTCATGCCCTCGCGGGCGTCGCCGGTGGAGAACACCAGGCCGAACTGCGCGCTCTCGTATTCCAGGCCGTCATCGATCGCGCACTCGCCGCCGACATGGATGGCATCGAGGATGGCGCGCATCGCCAGCGGTGCGCCGGTGGCGAGCCTTGTTGCGAATTGCATGGTCTCGGCCTCCAGTTCGGCCGCCGGTACCACGCGGTTCACCAGGCCCAGCGCCAGCGCGCGTGCGGCATCGACCGGCGCGCCGCCGAGGGTGAGTTCGAGCGCGGCGGCGCGGCCGGACAGGCGCAACAGGCGCTGGGTACCGCCGAAACCGGGCAGCAGGCCCAGCGTGACCTCGGGCAGGCCGAGCTTGGCCGTGTCGGCGGCGATGCGCAGGTGGCAGCACATCGCCAGTTCCAGGCCGCCGCCCAGCGCAAAGCCGTTGACCATGGCCACGACCGGCTTGGGCATGCGTTCGATGCGCCGCATCAGGCGCTGGCCGACCAGCGAGAACTCGCGGGCCTCGACCGCGCTCAGCGCCGCCATCTCGGCGATGTCGGCGCCGGCGACGAACGCCTTGGCGCCACTGCCGGTCAGCACCACGGCGCGCACGCCGGGATCGGCGGCCGCGCTGTCGAAGGCGCCATGCAACGCCTCCATGGTGGCGCGGTTCAGCGCATTCAGTTTTTCCGGGCGGTTCACGGAAATCACGCGCACGGCGCCGTGGTCGGAGGTCAGCAGCAGGGAATCGGTCATGCGGGGTCTCTGGCAGCGGCGCGGCGGGCGTGGGAACTCGGCGCCGCAGGCGTGGTCGGATCGGAAGGTCGTCAGTGGCGGTTAAGCACTGTGGCCAGTATCCTACCGTGTCCAACCGGGCGGCCAGACCGCCCCGGCTTGTTTCGGACCCCACCCAGTTTCGCAATCCCGGAGAGTCCCCAGAATGAAGTTGCGCTTGCTTGCTGCCGCCATCGCGGCCTTTACCCTGGTCGCGGGCACCGCCGCCGCGCAGGACACCACCTCCGAGAAGGGGAAGCTGAGCTACGCGATCGGCTACAACACCGGCGCCGAACTTGCCGACCTCACCGCGCGTGGCGAAGCGGTCGACGTCAACACCGTCATCAAGGCGCTGCAGGACGGCTACGCGAAGAAGGAGCCGACCGTCGGCGTCGACCAGCTGCGCGTGGCCGTGGAAAACATGCAGAAGCGCCAGCAGGCCAAGATGGAGGCGGAATTCGCCAAGCTGAGCTCCGCCAACAAGACCGCGAGCGACGCGTTCCTGGCCCAGAACAAGTCCAAGGCAGGCGTGAAGGAACTCCCGGGCGGCGTGCAGTACCGCGTCATCGAGGCCGGCAACGGCGCCAAGCCCACCCAGGCGAGCGACGTGCAGCTGACCTACAAGGGTTCGCTGCCCGACGGCACCGTCCTGGTCGACACCAGCCAGGTGGCGGCCGGCCAGACGCCGGGCCCGGTGGCCCTGAAGGTGAGCCAGGTGCCGCTGGACGGCCTGCGCGAGGCGCTGCTGCAGATGCCGTCGGGCGCGCGCTGGGAAGTCGTGATCCCGGGCAACAAGGCCTACGGCAGCGACATGCGTGCCGGCCGCATGGCCAACCAGGCGGTCGTGTTCGACGTCAAGCTGGTCAGCGTCAAGTAAGCGCCACGGGGCGGCGACGCCCCGGCGGCAACAGGCGCGGCCCAGCAGGCTGCGCGGTGAACCTGGACGCGCCGGCCTTCGAGCCGGCGCGTCCGCATGTGGGCCGCGCGGATCCGCGCAGCCCGCGCCTTCCGGAACCCCCGATGACCACCGCCTTCCGTGCCGTCCTCAGTCCCTGCACCGGCGTCTGCACGATGGCCGACGACGGCTATTGCGACGGCTGCCACCGCAGCGGCCACGAGATCGCCGCGTGGCTGGCGATGGGCGACGACGAACGCCTCCGCATGATGGAAGACGTGCTGCCCGCGCGCGAGGCGCGCCGCGGCTGATGGAGGCCGCCTTCGCCGATGCCCTGCTGCAGGCGGCGCTCAATCCGCCTGGCGTGGTGCCGGCGGGGCCCGCCTGGAACCTCCACGACCTGCATGACCTGCTGCCCGCCGACGCGCGCCTGGTCGATGCCGCCGTGCTGGTGCCGCTGATCGGCGATGCCGATACCGGCGTCATCCTCACCCGTCGCCACGACGGGCTGCGCCATCACGCGGGCCAGGTCAGTTTCCCGGGTGGTCGGGTGGATCCTGGCGACGATGGGCCGGTGGCGGCCGCGCTGCGCGAGGCGGAGGAGGAGATCGGCCTGGCACCGGCACAGGCGCGCGTGCTCGGCTATCTCGATCCCCTGGCCACCGTGACCGGCTTCCGCGTGCTGCCGGTGGTGGCGCGCATCCCGGCAGGCTTCGAACCACGACCCCGGCCGGGCGAGGTGGCCGATGTGTTCGAGGTACCGCTGGACTGGCTGATGGCGCCGGAGAACCTCGACAGCATCGCCATCGAGTTCGCGGGCCGCGCGCGCGAGGTGTTCGAATACCGCCGCCACCAGCGGGCGCCCGAGCAGCGCATCTGGGGCGCGACAGCGTCCATCCTGTACAACCTGCGGCAACGCCTGCAGGCCGCCGGAGGCCGGTGATGAATCCGCATGAGACCTGGACCACCCTGGTATCGCCGACGCAACTGGCCGCCCGCCTGGGCACGCCCGGACTCGTCGTCCTCGATGCGCGCTTTGCGCTCGCCACGGCCTCCGGTGCCGGCTCGGGCGAGGCGGACTGGCGCGTGGCGCATGTCCCGGGTGCGCACTACGCGCATCTCGAACGCGATCTGTCGGGCGCGCATGCGCCGGGCGCGGGCCGGCATCCGTGGCCGGGCGAGGCGGCATTTGCGCGCACGTTGGCCGGGTGGGGTATTGCCGGAGACAGCCAGGTGGTCGTTTACGACGCCGCCGACGGGGCGTTCGCCGCGCGCGCGTGGTGCCTGCTGCGCCTGGCCGGGCATGCGGCGGTGGCGGTGCTCGATGGCGGCCTGGCCGCGTGGCGCGCGCAGGACCTGCCGCTCGATGCCGCCTCCCCCCTCGTTCCGCAGTCGGTGGCGCAGCCGCTGGCCTTTGACCGCAGCCGACTGTTCGATGCCGCGCGCGTGCAGGCGCATCTTGCGGAGGGCGGCCTGCTGCTCGATGCCCGCGCCGGCGAACGCTACCGCGGCGAAGTGGAGCCCATCGACCGCGTGGCCGGCCACGTGCCGGGCGCACGCTCGCGGCCCTACGCGGCCAACCTCGAGGACGGGCGCTTCAAGTCGTCCAAGCGACTTGCGAGCGAGTTCTCCACGCTGCTCGACGGACGCCCGCCGGGCGACGTGGTGGCGATGTGCGGGTCCGGCGTGACGGCCTGCCACCATCTCCTGGCCATGGCGCATGCCGGGCTTGATGGAGCCGGGCTCTACACCGGCTCATGGAGCGGCTGGATCGAGGATCCCGCGCGGCCGGTGGCCACCGGTTCCGGTTGAGCGTCACTTCTTGCCGAGGCGCTCCACCAGCGCTCGCAACCCTGCCTGGGTGTCGGGCGCGTACCAGTCTTCGATGAAGCGATCGAGACCGATGTGTTCCGGTTCCAGCGCCGCGAGCAGGTCGGCGCGGGCGATCGCGCGCGTGCGCAGCACCGGATCGCGCGGCAGCTGCAGCAGCGCTTCGAGCCACGCGCGGGCGCGCACCACGACCTCGTCGATCTCCGCCAGTTCGTCGACCAGCCCGATCGCCAGCGCGCGCTCCGATTCCACCAGTTCGCCGCCCACCAGCAGCCGCTCGGCGCGGTTGACGCCGACCGCGCGGCGCAGCAGGCGCTGGATGCCCTCCGGCGCCACCAGCCCCACCTGGGTCTCGTTGAGGCCGATGCGGTACCCGCCGCTCGCCATCACCCGGTAGTCGCAGCACAGCGCGAGCACGCAGCCGCCGGCGGGCGCGTGCCCGGCCAGCGCCGCGGCGACCGGCACCGGCGACAGCGCGAGCGCGCGGGCCGCGGCGAAGAACTCCGTCCACGCGGCGCCAACTTCGTCCGGCGACTGCAGCGACATCAGGTACGGCACGTCGAGGCCGGCGGAGAACACCTTCGGTCCACCCGACAGCACGATGCCGGCCGCGCCCGCGGCCACGGCCGCCGGCACCGCGTCCGCGATCGCCCGGCAGAGCTCGGGGTTCAGCGCATTGACCGGCGCGCGCGCAAGCCGCAGTTCGATGATGGCGCCGTCGTGGCGGATGGTGTCGATGATGGCCGGCATGCGGATGCTCGTAAGCGGATCGGGCCGATATCATAGGCACATGGACAAGATGCTTCGCTCCCTGCCGCTTGCGCTCGCGCTGCTCGCACTGGCCCCCTCGGCGGCCGCGCAGGACGCCGCCGCCGGCTGCCTGCCGCGCGTGGTCGACGGCTGGCTGCGGCCGCCACCGGTGCCGATGCCGATGCTGGCCGGCTTCGCGCGCATCGTGAATCCCTGTGCGACCGCGGTGCAGGTCGTTGCGGCCTCGGGCGCCGGATTCGGCCGTGTCGAGATCCACGAGACCACGCTGGCCGACGGCGTGAGCCGCATGCGCGCGGTGCCGTCGCTTGCGATCGCCGCGGGTGGCGAGGCCGTGCTGGAGCCCGGGGGCCTGCACCTCATGCTGATGCGTCCGGTCGCCACCCCGGCTGCCGGCCAACGCGCGGTGCTGCGGTTCGTGCTCGCCGACGGCCGCACCATCGAGGGCGCATTCGAGGTGAGGTCTCCCCGCGCACGCTGAGCGGGCCGGTGGCGGGCAGCGCGAAGGGCCGAAGTACCGGTCGCCTGCATGCGCCTGTGCGGATGTGGAACACGTCGCCGGCCGCCGCCGGGCCGCCGTTGCCCGCGCCATGGCGCGCTCCGGGCAGCCTGCGCCCCCGGCTTCTGCGCGCCGCCTGCCAGCGCGTGCTGCAGGAATGAAACGTATTGCCTGCGCTGGCTCGCCCGTGGCCATGCCTGCGGTCCAGGCGCCGCGTAAAAAATCACTGGAATCAGTTGCTTGCATCTCCTTTCCGGAGTTGGCATCGATCCTGCAAAGGATGATCCGTGGCGCCATCCACGCGGACCTCCCCACGCGAGACGGCGCGACATCCCCCAAGGAGAACGAGATGCGCATCCGTAAGAGCATGATGGCCGTGGCGGTGTTGTTGGGTATCGGCATGACGGCGCCGGGTTGGGCCCAGGACCAGACCGAAACCGGCCGCGGCGACAACAACGCGACGAACGAAGAAGACAACAGCAGCGGTGACAACCGCGACCACGCCGATGCCGCATTGGGCCTTGGCATGTCGAATGCCTCGGCAGCCAACGCCAGCACCGCGACCACCGAGGTCAACAGTTCGTTCAACAGCAACCGCGCGATCGCCAAGACCTACCTCGAAGGCACGGTGACCGGCAACCTCATCTTCGGCATCGGCAACAGTGCCAGCAACAGCGGCGACGCCAGTGGCGCGCGCGGCGGCGATGGCGGCGAAGGACGCGGCGGGCGCGGCAGCGGCGGCGACGGTGACGGCGGCAACGGCGGCGACAGCGGTGACGGGTATGCCCTCAGCGGACGCGACGGCGATTCCGGCGCCATCGGCATGAACGGTGCGGGCAGCGATGCGGACTCGGATTCCACGGCCGATTCGCGCGCGCGCGCGCGTGAGCGCGGCGCGGGTGATGCGAGTTCCGACTCGTCCGCCACGTCCGACAGCAGCGCGACCGCGGATGCGACCGCCACCGGCGGCGCGACCACGGCCAGCAACGACGGCAGCAGTGGCAACGCGAGCACCACGTCCGGCACTGGCGGCAACGGCGGGTCCGGCACCGGCGGCGCGGGCAATGGCGGTGACGGCACCGGCGGCAGCGGCGGCGACGGCGGCAGTGGCGGCAGTGCCTGGGCCGACGCGGGCTCGTTCGACATGTCCAACTCGATGGATGGCACGGCCAATGCCGCTGCGGGGCTGATGGTGATGGCGCAGAACAGCGGCGCCTCCTCGTTGATCCAGCAGGGCGTGACGGTGCAGGCCAACCTCAGCGTGGGCGGTCCGTGACCTGAGCGTCTGACCGGATGTGTGCGCCGCGGCATGTCCGCGGCGCACCCGCGCTGCGCCCAGGAGCAACCGCCATGCCTGCTATCGCGATCTTGATCATGGCCGGCGCCGTTGCGCTGGCGTCACCGGCGCCGGATACGGCTGCCGTGGCCGGCCTCGGGCCGGTTGTCAGTGGGGACGCGCTGCAGATGCAATCGGGCAACGTCGGCCTGGATCCGGGCATCCTGGTCGAAGTCGACAACGCCGGCACCGTGACCGGCAACGTCGCACACGACAACGTGACCGGCCAGAACGTGGTCGGTGGCGGCGCGTTCGGCAATGCCGCGGGCATCAGCACCGTGATCCAGAACAGCGGCAACAACGTGCTCATCCAGAACGGCACCGCGGTGAACGTGCAGTTCGGCGGACCGGCCCCGTGACGCCGCGCCTGGCCGCGCCGTGCCTCGTGCTGGCCGTCGCCGGCCTGCTGCAGGCGGCCGCACCGTGCGGCGCCAGCGGTTCACCTGCCGAGATCCGCGTACCCAACGGCGGCAGTTACGCAATTCGCGTCACCAGCCTCAAGGAGGCGCGCTACCGCACCACCATCCGCCAGCAATACGACTTCAGCTGCGGCTCCGCGGCGGTGGCCACGCTGCTCACCTACCAGTACGGCCAGCCGGTTGGCGAGGCCGACGTGTTCAAGGCGATGTACGCGCGCGGCGACCAGGCGCGCATCCGTCGCGAGGGTTTTTCACTGCTGGACATGCGCGAGTACCTGCAGGCGCGCGGCTACGAGGCGGACGGCTTCGAACTGCCGCTCGACAAGCTGCTGGAAGAGGGCCTGCCGGCGATCATCCTGATCAACGACCGCGGCTACCGCCACTTCGTGGTGGTCAAGGGCATGCGCGACGGGCGCGTGCTGCTCGGCGACCCGGCGCGTGGCACGCGGTTGCTCAAGCGTGGCGACCTCGAGCGGCTGTGGGACAACCGGGTGTTGTTCGTCGTGCACAACCGCCGCGAGCTCGCGGCATTCAACGCTTCACGCGACTGGCGCGCCGCGCCATTGGCGCCCATCGCCCTGGCCGTGCAGCGGCAGGGACTTCAGGACGTGGTGCTGAGCCGCCGCGGACCGGGGGATATCTGACCATGAAGACGTTCTCGACGAAACGCTGGATGTGGCATCTGCTGGTCACCGGGCTGCTTGCGGCCGGGGCGGTCGGCTGGTCGGCGCCCGCGGCATCGGCCGATGGCCTGCCGGCGGGCTGGACGCCGGTTGATGCGGACCGCCTGGCCACCCTGCGCGGAGGCTACGTGCTGCCGGGCGGGATGCTGGTGTCCTTCGGGTTCGAGCGCCAGGCGTGGGTCAACGGCGAGCTGGTGTCGTCGCTGCGCATCGAGGTCCCGGACGTGGCCAACATCACCGCGGCGCAGACGGATGAACTCGCGCGGCTGCGCGATACCCAGCTGGTGCAGGTGGGCGCGGGCAACGTGTTCGAGCCCGGCGTCGGCGCGGGGCTCGTGCTGCAGAACACGCTGGACGGCGCCGACATCCGCGTCATGACCACGATCGAGGCGGGCACGACCGCGCTGGGAATGTTGCAGGCGGCCAATTTCGCCGACGCCATGGGCATGGCCGGCATCGGCGCCATCGGTACACCGTGAGCCAACGGGGAGCGCAAGGCATGGAGATGCGGATCGGGAGCGGGGCGCTGCCGCGCCGCCGCGGTGTTGTCCTGAGTTGGGCGATTTCACTGGCGCTGGTGCCGGTGCTGTCCGCGCGCGCAGGCGAGCCACTGCCTGTTGGCCAGGACGATGCCCGGCTGTCGGCACTCGAAGCGCGCGTCGAGGCCCAGGCGCGCGAAATCGAGGCCTTGCGCACGCAGGTGATGCACCAGCAGGCGGCCTGGGACGCGGCGACATCGGGCGTGGATGCGCTGGCCCTGGATGACTTCCGTGCCCGCGGCCCGGCCGGCCAGGCGGCGCCGGCGGGTGCGGCCGGGGACGCGATGGCAGCGCGCGGCGACGCACCGGGCGACACGCGCGTGGGCCAGGCGCCGGAAACCTACGACCGGCCCCCCGAGGTGGCGCAGATCTTCGACCAGCCCGGCGTGCTGACGCCGAAGGGCAAGCTGATCCTCGAGCCCTCGCTGCAGACCGGCTATTACGCCAACGACCGCGTGGCGTTGATCGGGTACACGATCATCCCGGCGATCCTCATCGGCCTGATCGACGTGCGCCAGGTGAAGACCACCAGCGTGACCGCCACCCTCGGTGCGCGCTACGGCCTGGGCAAGCGCTTCGAGGTGGAAGCGCGGGTGCCGTATGTCTACATCAAGGGCGACACCGTCAGCCGCGAGATCTTCACCGGCACCGCGCAGGACAGCGTGTTCACCTCCGACGGCCGCGGCGTGGGCGACATCGAGCTGAGCGCGCGCTACCAGCTGGCCAACCGCGGCCCCGAGCACCCGTACTACGTGCTGTGGCTGCGCTACAAGACGCGCACCGGCAAGGACCTGTTCGACGTGGTCACCGACTGCGTGACGCGCTGCGTGTCCAACGCCACCGGCACCGGCCTGCCGCTGGAACTGCCGACCGGCAGCGGTTTCGCCGCCGTGCAGCCCGGCGTGACCTGGGTGTTCGCCTCCGACCCGGTGGTGTTCTTCGGCAGCCTGAGCTACCTGCACAACTTCGCGCGCGACGACCTCTCGCGGACCGTGCTGAGTGGCGCGCCGGAGGGATTCCCGCAGACCACCACGGAGTTCATCGGCGAGATCGATCCCGGCGACGTCCTCGGCTTCAACATCGGCATGGGCCTGGCGCTCAACGAGAAGGCCGCGATCAGCATCGGCTACGACCACAACATCATCGGCCGCGCGCGCCAGAACGGCAGCGACATGCCGGGCTCGGTGCGCATCGTGCTGGGCACGTTGCTGCTCGGCGCGACCTACCGCCTCAATGACCGCACCAGCCTGAACTTCGCGCTGGGCGCCGGCCTCACCCGTGATACGCCCGACCTGTCGCTCGTGGTGCGCGTACCCGTCGCGTTCTAGGCCCGTGACGTTTCCCCGGCCATGTCCGGTCGCGCGCGGGGCGTGCGTTGACTGCTGTGGACCGGAACGAGGCGTGACCCGGGGGGGCGGGAACGGAGCGACTGCATGCCGAAAAGCGCGGAGGTGCGCGAGATTCTCCATTGGGTGGTCGCAGGGCGCGATGGCGACCATGCCTTCCCGGCGGGCGTGGTGGAGCGGGGATGGCAACCGCGACTGGTGACCGAGGCCGACCAGGTGCTCGGACTCCTGGCCGGCGCGAGCCCGCGCTGCCAGGTCGGGCTGATCGACCTGCGCGACTGCGACCGCCTCGGCGAGCGCGGGTTCGGCCACATCCTGCCGGCGCTTGCCTGCGGCGGGGTGGGCTGGGTGGCGGGGATCTCCTCGGGCCAGCTACGCATGGATCGCATCCGGCGGCTGGTGCTCGACCACTGCCACGACTACGTGGTACTGCCCTGCCACGACGACCTGCTGGCCATGGTGCTTGGCCATGCCTATGGCATGGCGGGGCTGGGCGACTGCGGCGGGGTCGGCCAGCCGGTGGCACCGCGCCCGGAAGGCATGATCGGCGACAGCCCGGCGATGCAGGCGCTGTACCGGCGCCTGCAGCGTGCGGCGATGACCGACGCGCCGGTGTTCATCAGCGGCGAGACCGGTACCGGCAAGGAACTGGCCGCCTCGGCCATCCATCGCCATTCATCGCGCCACGCCGGCCCGCTGGTCGTCATCAACTGCGGAGCGATTCCAGAGAGCCTGGTGCAGTCGGAGCTGTTCGGCTTCGAGCGCGGCGCGTTCACCGGTGCCAACCAGCGCAAGCTGGGACGCATCGAGCTCGCCCATGGCGGCACGCTGTTCCTGGACGAGATCGGCGACCTGCCATTGGAGTCCCAGGCGTCGCTGCTGCGTTTCCTCGAGCAGGGCACGCTGCAGCGCCTCGGGGGCCACGACGACATCCCCACCGATGCGCGGATCATCTGCGCGACACACGTCGACCTGGTAGCGGCGGTCGCCGCCGGGCGCTTCCGCGAGGACCTCTACCACCGCCTGCGCGTGATCGAGCTGGACATGCCGCCACTGCGTGAACGCGGCGCCGACATCGCGCTGCTCGCCGGCTGGGCGCTGGTGCGCCACGGCCGCGAAGGCGGCGGCCGCACCCGCGGTTTCAGCCGCGATGCACTGCGCGCGCTGCACGACCATGCCTGGCCGGGCAACGTGCGCGAACTCGTCAACCGCGTGCGCCAGGCCGTGGTGATGGCCGAGGGTCCCAGGATCAGCGCCCGCGACCTGCGCCTGGACAGCAGGGCATACGAACCGACGACCCTGTCGGAGGCGCGCTCGGAGGGCGAGCGCATGGCGATCGAGCGCGCGCTGTTGCGCAATGGCCACCACCTGCAGGCCGCGGCGCGCGACTTGGCGATTTCCCGGGTCACGCTGTATCGGCTGATGATCCGCCATGGCCTGCGCGGCAGCAGGCTCGACGCCGCCGGAACCGGCTGACGCAGGCGCGTCAGCCGCCGGCGACGCTGCGCACGCCTTCGGGGAGCGCCGTGGGCCGGCCGCTTGCGCGCAGCACCCACACCATCACCACGTGCCCGTCGGCGTGCAGCACGCGGCCGTCGGCACTGGTGATGCGGTGGCCCAGGGTGACGCTGCTGCTGCCCACGCGGTCCGCCGTCAACTCGACCACGATCGACGACGGATAGGGAATCGGCTGGCGGTAGTTCATCTGCACCGCCGCGAGCAGCGGCGCGACCGCGTCGGTCACCCATTCCTCGCCCAAGGTCTCGAACCAGCGGATCCGCGCCTCTTCGAGATAGGTCATGAAGTTGGAGTTGTTGACGTGGTTGAAGGCGTCCAGGTCGCGCCAGCGCAGTTCGATGGGCATGCGGTGGAGCAGCTTGCCGTGTTCTCCGGGAGCGTGGGTCATGTCATCTTCCTGGTCTTGCGGCCGCGCGTCGGCGTGCCGGTGCGGCCCCTGGATCGGGGTGGAGCGGGCTTGTCGCCGGGGGCGGCCGCGGGCATCCCGGCGTGCGCACCGAGCAGCGGCGCGAGGAAACGCCCGGTGTGCGACTGCGGCATGGCGGCGACCTCTTCCGGGGTGCCCTGCGCGATGATCTGCCCGCCGCGGTGACCGCCATCCGGGCCGAGGTCGATCACCCAGTCGGCGGTCTTGATCACGTCGAGGTTGTGCTCGATCACGACCACCGTGTTGCCGTCGTCGCGCAGCTTGTGCAGCACGCCCAGCAGGTGCTCGATGTCGTGGAAGTGCAGACCGGTGGTCGGCTCGTCGAGGATGTACAGGGTGCGCCCGGTATCGCGGCGCGACAGTTCCTTGGACAGCTTGACGCGCTGCGCCTCGCCGCCCGACAGCGTGGTCGCCGACTGGCCGAGCTTGATGTAGTTCAGGCCGACGTCGGACAGCGTTTCCAGCTTGCGCGCGATCGACGGCACCGCCTGGAACAGGTCCAGCGCGGCCTCGACGGTCATTTCCAGCACGTCGTGGATGTTGTGGCCCTTGTACAGCACGTCCAGCGTCTCGCGGTTGTAGCGCTTGCCGCCACAGACGTCGCAGGGCACGTAGACATCCGGCAGGAAGTGCATCTCGACCTTGATCAGGCCGTCGCCCTGGCAGGCCTCGCAGCGACCGCCGCGCACGTTGAAGCTGAAACGCCCGGGGCCGTAGCCGCGTGCGCGCGATTCCGGCACCTGCGCGAACAGCTCGCGCAGCGGCGTGAACAGGCCGGTGTAGGTCGCCGGGTTGGAGCGCGGCGTGCGCCCGATCGGCGACTGGTCGATGTCGACCACCTTGTCGAACAGGTCCAGGCCGTGCACTTCGCGCACCGGCGACGGCGTGTGCGACGCGCCGTTGATCTCGTTGGCGGCCAGCGCGTACAGGGTGTCGTTGATGAGCGTGGACTTGCCGGAGCCGGACACGCCGGTGATCGCGGTGAACAGCCCCGAGGGGATGGTCAGGTCGACGTCCTTCAGGTTGTTGCCCGACGCGCCGCGCAGGGTCAGCAGCATCTTCGGGTTCGCCTTGTGGCGCACGGCAGGTATCTCGATCCGGCGCTTGCCGGACAGGAACTGCCCGGTCAGCGAACGCGGCGCCTTGAGGATGTCGTCGTAGCTGCCTTCGGCGACCACTTCGCCGCCGTGCACGCCGGCGCCGGGGCCGATGTCGACGATGTGGTCCGCCAGGCGGATCGCCTCCTCGTCATGCTCGACCACGATGACGGTGTTGCCGAGGTCGCGCAGGCGCACCAGGGTGCCCAGCAGGCGCTCGTTGTCCCGCTGGTGCAGGCCGATCGACGGCTCGTCGAGCACATACATCACGCCCACCAGGCCTGCGCCGATCTGGCTGGCCAGGCGGATGCGCTGGGCCTCGCCGCCGGACAGCGAGTCCGCCTTGCGTTCGAGGGTCAGGTAGTCGAGGCCGACATCGACCAGGAAGCCCAGGCGCTCGCGGATCTCCTTGACGATGCGGCTGGCCACTTCGCCGCGCCAGCCGGGCAGCTCCAGGCTGGTGAAGAAGCGCAGCGCCTCGTCGATCGGCAGCACCACCAGCGACGACAGTGGCCGCTCCGCCACGAACACGTTGCGCGCCGACCGGTTCAGGCGCGCGCCGCCGCAGTCCGGGCAGGCGCGCTCGCTGACGTACTTCGACAGCTCCTCGCGCACCGCGGCCGATTCGGTCTCGCGGTAGCGACGCTCGAGGTTGGGCACCACGCCTTCGAAGCGGTGGCGCCGCTGGCTGCGCGCACCACCCTCGGTGACGTAGGTGAAGCCGATGAGATCCTTGCCGCTGCCGAACAGTACCGCCTCGCGCACGTCCTCGGGGAGTTCCTGCCAGCGCGTGTCGACGTTGAAGCCGTAGTGCTTGGCCAACGATGCGATCAGCTGGAAATAGTAGTGGTTGCGGCGGTCCCAGCCGCGCACCGCGCCGGCGGCGAGGCTGAGCTCCGGATGCACCACCACGCGCACGGGGTCGAAAAACTCGCTTACGCCGAGGCCGTCGCAGGTCGGGCAGGCGCCGGCCGGCGCGTTGAACGAGAACAGGCGCGGCTCCAGCTCCGGCAGCGCGTAGTCGCACACCGGACAGCTGTAGCGCGACGAGAACAGCAGCGGCGGCACGTCTTCGCCGTCGATCGCGCGCACCTCCGCCATGCCGTCGCCGAGCTTGAGCGCGGTCTCGAACGATTCCGCCAGCCGCTGGCCGATGTCGTCGCGCACCTTGAAGCGGTCGATCACCACTTCGATGGTGTGCTTCTGGCGCAACGCCAGCGGTGGCACGGCGTCGAGCTCGTACAGCGCGCCGTCCACGCGCACGCGCACGTAGCCCTGCGCGCGCAGCTGCTCGAAGACCTGGGCGTGCTCGCCCTTGCGCTCGCGCACCACCGGCGCCAGCAGCATCCAGCGTCGCTCGGGGTCGAGCGCCAGCACCTGGTCGACCATCTGGCTGACGATCTGCGCTTCCAGCGGGTAGTGGTGGTCCGGGCAGCGCGGCTGGCCGACGCGCGCATACAGCAGGCGCAGGTAGTCGTAGATCTCGGTGATGGTGCCGACGGTGGAGCGCGGATTGTGCGAGGTCGACTTCTGCTCGATCGCGATCGCCGGCGACAGCCCCTCGATGTGGTCGATGTCGGGCTTTTCCATCACGCTCAGGAACTGCCGCGCGTACGCGGACAGCGACTCGACGTAGCGGCGCTGGCCTTCGGCATAGATGGTGTCGAACGCGAGCGACGACTTGCCGGAGCCGGACAGGCCGGTGACCACGATCAGCTTGTCGCGCGGCAGGTCGAGGTCGATGTTCTTGAGGTTGTGGGTACGCGCGCCGCGGATGCGGATGTAGTCCATCGCCATCGGGTGGGGGTCCGGGTGGGGCAGGGGGGGTGGGGCAGGCCGGCAAAGGCAATCAGGCAGCCTACCGAGCCGGGTATTTGGGGGCAAATCGGCGGATTGCCAGCGCCGGGTGCCGTGGCGGCGCGGCCCGGCCGGCAACAGAAAGGGGCCCGGCGAACCGGGCCCCTTGCTTGCGGCGTGTTACCGGGTGATCAGCGGCGCGCGGTGTAGTTCACCGTGGCCGAATTGCACTCGGTGGTGCCGGCGTTGCAGACCTGGTACGTGACCGTGCCGGCGCCTGGCGCGCTGGCGGTGAACGTATCCATGACATAGCCCGTGTTGGCCACCGTCGCCACGGTCACGCCGTTGCGCTTGATGTCCACCTGCTCGCCATCGCCGCCGTCCCAGTACAGCGGCACGCGGATGCGCAGCGCCTTGAGGGCGAAGGCGTAGGCGCCGCGCACGTTGGTGGGTGCCTCGCCCACCGGGCCGCCCACGTAGCTGCCGGTCAGGCTCACGCCGGTCGCCGCCGACCAGCCGTCCAGGCGGACGAACCACTGGCCCGCCTCCGGTGCCGCGATGGTGCAGGTCTCGTTTGTCCCACCCAGGTACGGGCGGCAATCGTAGGCCGTGTCGGTCGGCAGGCTGCCGCGACGGACGTACAGGTCGGCATCACCATTGCTGCCCGCCATCTGGAACTTCAGGTCGGTCGCGCCTGCAGGCACGTCGAGCACGAAGAACAGTTCCTGGCCGGCCGCGATGCTGAGGCCGGACACCGTGACGCCGTTCTGGAGCACGGTCGTCGTCGGCGGCTCCGGGCCGTCCTCGTCGTAGGTGCCGGTCAGCGTGTACCCGGCGGATGCCGTGTACGCGTTCACCCGCACGTGCCACTCGCCGGCCGTGGGAGCCGTGAACGAGCAGAGCTCGGACACCGTGCCACCGGTCCACGGGCGGCACTGCCAGACGGAGTTGGACGGGCGCTGGTTGTACTGGACGTAGATGTCCGAGTCACCCGAGGTGCCGGCACCGAGGTTGAACTCCAGCAGGCCCTGGTCGGCGGGCACGTCGAGCACGAAGTACAGGCTTTCGTTCGCGGTCATGTCCGGCAGGTTGACCGTCACGCCGTTCTCGAGCGGGGTCGGCGGCGGCGGCTCCGGCGGGGCCGGCGGAGCCGGGGGCAGCGGTTCGTCTCCGGCGGCGACCGCGACGGCAAGGCCGGCGTCGATCATGCTGGCGCACCAGCGCTCCGCGTTGTCACAGCCCGGGATCAGACCGTTGGCGGCGTAGGCGGTGTTCTCGAGGATCGTCTCGATCTCCGGGGTATCCAGGTCGCCACCGGCCGCTTCCAGCATCAGGGCGATGGTGCCCGCGACGTGCGGCGAGGCCATCGAGGTACCGGCGTACCAGGCATAGGAATCTTCAGCCTGGCCTTCGAGCCCCGTGTTCAGGGTGGACAGCACCTGGTTGGTGGCGGGAGTCGAACCGCTGCCGGCAGGCGCGGCCACGTTGATGCGCGGACCGAAGTTGGTGGACGCGTACGGAGTGTTGTTCGGCCCGGTGCCGGCGACCGCGATCACGCCGGCGCAACTCGCCGGCGAGAAGCCGGCTACGTCGCCGCTGGAGTTGCCCGCAGCCGCGACCACCGTGGTGCCGTTGGTGATCGCGATGTTGACCGCATCCTGCATGGCCGTCGGGCACACCGTGGAGCCACCGAGGCTCAGGTTGATGACATGCGCCGGGGTGGGATTGACAGGCACGCCGGGCACCGTGCCACCGGACGCCCAGACGATGGCGTCGTTGATGTCGGCGAACGTGCCACCGGCATTGCCGAGCACGCGCACGTGCTGCACCTTGGCACCGTGCGCCACGCCGGCGACACCGAGGGTGTTGTTGGTGAGCGCGGCCACGGTGCCGGCAACGTGGGTGCCGTGCCAGGAGCTGTCGTACTTGTCGTCCCAGTCGCCTTCGTCGTTCGGGTTGTTGTCGCGGCCGTCGTTGTCGCGGGCGTTGGCCGGATCGCTGATGAAGTCGTAGCCGGCGATGAACTGCCCGGCCAGGTCGGCGTGGTCCACCTGTCCCGTGTCGAGCACGGCGATGATGTAGCCGCTGCCGTCCACCGAGTCCCAGGCTTCGACGGCATTCATGCCCTCTCCGCCGCCCTTGTAATGCCACTGCTGCGGGAACAGCTCGTCATTGGGCGTCATCGCCCGATACATGCGGCCGTTCGGGTCGACCGCACGGACCATCGGGCTCTTCATCAGCTCGATGGTCAGCTGCTTGAGGCCGTCACGGTCGAGTGCGCGGCTGGTGCGGACCAGCTTGGCGCCGGTCGCCGTGTCGCGGTCGACCGCGATCTGGATGCCAAGGGTCTTGCCCACGGCCTGGAGGTGGTTGCGGAGCGCGGCCGCGCTGGGCGCGGCACCCTTCTGGAAGCTGATGATGAAGCTGTCATGGGCCTCGTTGGTCGGAGCCTTCAGGTTGGTTCCATAGGCCAGTGCGGGCTTGGAAAACACCGGCCCCTTGGCGGCCTTGGAGACCTTGGCGCCGCCGCCGAGTGCGGGCTGCCGGCCAGCCGAGTAAGCCGCGGGTGCTGCGACCAGGGCGGCTGCAATGGCCACCGCGAGCGCGGTCGTTGTCGTGGTGCTGCGAGTGCGTCGTGTCATTTCGATCCTCTCTCCCTTTAATCGATCCGAGCGCTTTTCACGGCGCCGGCCCTATCCACAGAGTTGCTGTTGCGACCGCAGTGGAACCTGCAGGCCTGCCCGCGGCGCGACGGCTGGCGTCGGCGGCACGTGAGGGGAGGCCGGAATGGCGGGAGGCGGCTGAACGGGGCCGCAGGGTGGCGTGCGGCGTCGCCGCGGCGGCGGTGGTAGGGGTGGGCGCCATCGTGGGCGCACGGCCATGTCCGGCCGCGTTGGCGTTGCTCTCGCTGTTCACGAACAGAGGCCCCCCGGTTGTCACACCCCATGCGCAACCCGCCTGAACGGATCCGCGCACGCTCCACTTGGCACTTGCCAGTTGCGATGACCCCCTGTAGCCACCGCCACCCGACGCTACTTGATGCGGTACCCCGCACGCAACCGTATTTCCTGCATTCAGGTGGATTTGACCCTAACTCCATGAATCCCCTACAATTCCGCTCCTGTCTGCCGCAAAAGGCAACAGAGACCACAATAACTACATAGGAAGCTTGGTCATGTACGCAGTCCTGGTAACAGGCGGAAAGCAATACCGCGTGATGCAAGGCGAGACGCTCCGCGTCGAGCTGCTTGACGTCGAGGCGGGCAAGGAGATCACGTTCGACAACGTGCTCATGCTCGGCGACGGTGAAGGCATCAAGATCGGCGACGCCCTCTCCGGCGCCACCGTCACCGCCACCGTCAAGGCCCACGGCCGCGCCGACAAGGTGCGCATCGTGAAGTTCCGCCGCCGCAAGCACCATCGCAAGCAGATGGGCCACCGGCAGCACTACACCGAAATCGAGATCACCGGCATCGCCGGTGGCGACAAGAAGTAAGGAGCAGCAGCCATGGCACATAAAAAGGGCGTAGGTTCCAGCCGCAACGGCCGCGACTCCAACCCGAAATACCTCGGCGTGAAGATCTATGGTGGCCAGGCGATCGATGCCGGCAACATCATCATCCGCCAGCGCGGTACCCAGTTCCATCCGGGCATGGGCGTCGGCCTCGGCCGCGACCACACCCTGTTCGCGTTGATCGACGGCAAGGTCGAGTTCGCGGTCAAGGGCCCGAAGAAGCGTCGCACCGTGAGCGTGGTCGCCGAGGCCTGAGCCCGGGCGCCACGATCCAGCAAGGGCCCCGCTCCGGCGGGGCTTTTTGTTGCAATCCCCCCAATCCAGCAGCGGATCCAGACATGAAACTCGTCGACGAAGCCGAAATCACCGTGACCGCCGGCAATGGCGGCAATGGCTGCGTCGGTTTCCGGCGCGAGAAGTACATCCCCCTCGGTGGCCCCGATGGTGGCGATGGCGGAGACGGCGGCAACGTCTGGATCCAGGCCACGCGCAACCTCAACACCCTGGTCGATTTCCGCCACCAGAAGGCCTTCCGCGCCCAGCGCGGCGAGGACGGCATGGGCCAGCAGCGCTACGGCAAGGGTGGCATCGACACGGTGATCACCGTGCCGGTGGGCACCCAGGTGCTCAACATCGACACCGACGAGGTGATCGGCGACCTGGTCAACGACGGCGACCGGCTGCTGGTGGCGCGCGGCGGGCAGGGCGGGCTGGGCAACATGCATTTCAAGAGCTCGATCACCCGCGCCCCGCGCCGCGCCACGCCGGGCGGCGAGGGCGAGCAGCGCGCGCTGCGCCTGGAGTTGAAGCTGCTGGCCGATGTCGGCCTGCTGGGCTTCCCGAACGCCGGCAAGTCGACCCTGATCCGCGCGGTCTCGGCGGCGACGCCGAAGGTCGCGGACTATCCGTTCACCACCCTTTACCCGAACCTCGGCGTGGTCAGCGTGGAGCCGGCACGCAGCTTCGTGATTGCCGACATTCCCGGCCTGATCGAGGGCGCGGCGGACGGCGCGGGCCTCGGCGCACTGTTCCTGCGCCACATCCAGCGCACCAGCCTGCTGCTGCACCTGGTCGAGGTGGAACCGCTCGACGGCTCGGACGCGGCGGCGCAGGTCAGGGCGATCGAGCACGAGCTGGCCAAGTTCGATGCCGGCCTGATGGACAAGCCGCGCTGGCTGCTGCTCAACAAGGCCGACCTGCTGCCGGCCGACGACGCACGCGAACTGGCGGAGCGCATCGTGTCCGAACTCGGCTGGACCCAGCCCTGGTTCGTGGTCTCGGGCCTCGCGCACACGGGCACACGCGACGTGATGCTCAAGGTCCAGGCGTTCCTCGATGAACAGGCCCTGCTGGCCGCCGAAGCCGCGGATGCAGCCGACGCAGCCGACGCAGCCGCTCCGGCTGACCCGGCCGGGGGCTGAGGTGGGCGGGGTGGGAACGGCAGGAGGGCAAGAGCCAGACCAGACGCGGCTGCCAGCGCGTGACGCATTTGCCCGCCTCGGACAGATCCGGGTAAGTCCGCACAAATCCGTAGCCAAGAACGCCCTTGCTCCGACCTTCCGCCCAGCCCACGCAAAAAACCCGGCCGGGGCCGGGTTTTCAGGGAGCGCCGGTGCAACGGCCTCAGGCGGCGGCAAGCGCCTTGATGCGGGCGTTGATGCGGCTCTTGTGGCGGGCGGCCTTGTTGCGGTGGATCAGGCCACGGGCGCTGAAGCGATCGAGGATCGGCTGCGCGACGTTGAAGGCCTCGCGGGCGCCGGCGGCATCGTTGGCGTCGAGCGCCTTGAGCACTTTCTTGACGGCGGTGCGCAGCTGCGAACGCTGGCTGTTGTTGCGCAGGTTGCGCACGACAGCCTGCTTGGCGCGCTTCTTGGAGGACTTGATGTTGGCCACGATGGGATCCTGGAAACTGGGGTAGAGATGAGTTTGGGGTCGAGCAAGCAGGAAATTATGGGTGAATCAGGGGCTTGCGTCAACAATGCCTGCCACGCGGGGCTGCGGGCGTGACCGGCTCCGCCCCCGCACCGGGCGTTGACAGCCCCGATCCCGCCGCGGCCGCGCCCGCGGCCGCTTCGGCAGCCACGCCGGGCGCCCCTGGCCCCGGCGGGCGCGGCCCGCGTGGCGGGCTGATGCGCTCGACCGCGGTGTTCAGCGCGATGACCCTGCTGTCGCGGATCGCCGGCTTCGTGCGCGACATGCTGCAGGCCACGCTGTTCGGCACCGGTGGCGCGATGAGCGCGTTCATCGTCGCCTACCGGATCCCGAACTTCCTGCGTCGCGTGTTCGCGGAGGGTTCGATGGCGATGGCCTTCGTGCCGGTGCTCAACGAGATCAAGGAGCGCGGTGACCGCGCGGCGCTGAAGGACTTCATCGACCACATGGCCGGCGCGCTGTGCGCCGTGGTGCTGGTGGTCTGCGCCGCCGGCGTGCTGCTGGCGCCGGTGATCACCGCGCTGTTCACGCCAGGCGCGCTCGACGAGCCGGAAAAGTTCTCGCAGACGGCGATGATGCTGCGGATCACCTTCCCGTACCTGCTGTTCATTTCGATGATGGCGCTGGCCGGCTCGGTGCTCAACAGCGAAGGGCGCTTCGCGCTGCCGGCGTTCACACCGGTGCTGCACAACCTGACGATGATCGCCGCCATGTTCTGGCTCGCGCCGCGCTTCGAGGTGCAGCCGGTAGGCCTGGCCTGGGGCGTGCTGATCGCCGGGTTCCTGCAACTGGTGCTGTTGTGGCCGGCGCTCGGAAGGCTGGGCCTGCGGCCGCGCCTTCGCCCCGGCTTCCGCCATCCGGACGTGCGTCGGGTCGGCAAGCTGATGCTGCCGACGCTGTTCTCCTCGTCGGTGGCGCAGGTCAACCTGCTGGTCGGCACGGCGTTCGCTTCGCTGCTGGCCGACGGCAGCCAGGACTGGCTGTACTACTCCGACCGCCTGGTCGAGTTCCCGCTGGGGCTGTTCGGCGTGGCGCTGGGCACGGTGATCCTGCCGCACCTGTCGCGCCGCCATGCCGCCGAGGACGCGGCCGGTTACAGCCATTCGCTCGACTGGGCGCTGCGCATGGCGCTGCTGGCCGGCCTGCCGGCGGGGCTCGGGCTGCTGCTGCTGGCCGAGCCGGTGACGGCCACGGTCTACAACTACGGCGCGTTCACCGCGGTGGACACGCGGATGGCGGCGCTCAGCCTGACCGCCATGAGCATCGGCATCCCGGCCTTCATGCTCAGCAAGGTGCTGGCGCCGGCGTTCTACGCCCGCCAGGACATGAGGACGCCGATGCGCGCGGCCCTGCTCACGGTCGCCATCAACGTGGCGCTCACCATCGCCTTCACCACGCCGATGTGGCTGCACGACACGCCCGGCGCGCACGGCGGCATCGCACTCGCCACGGGCCTGGCCGGGGTGGCCAATGCCTGGTTGCTGTGGCGCTACCTGCGGCGCGGCGGCGTGTACCTGCCGGCGGCCGGCTGGGGCCGGTTCGGCCTGCGGCTGCTGCTGGCGTGCGCCGCGATGGCGGCGGCGGTGCTTGCGATGCGCGCATGGATCGGTGACTGGACCGCGCTCGCTGGCTGGCAGGCACGCGTCGGCTGGCTGCTGGCGACCATCTCCGCCGGGGCGGCCACCTATGGCCTGGCGCTGCTGGCGCTTGGCCTGCGCCCCCGCCACCTGCGGCATTGAGGCCGGCGGTGGAGCGCCGCCGTTATACTCTGCGGTCGACCCCACGCGGTCGCGGCGCCGGTGGCGGCCGCACCTCTCCACCCAGGACCCCATGAAGCAGCTGTTCCGCGACGTCGACGGCGGGCCTTTGTGCCGCGAAGGCAGCGTGGCCTGCATTGGCGCCTTCGACGGCCTGCACCTCGGCCATCGCGCGCTGCTGCGCCACGCGGCCGGGCGCGCCCGCGCGCTCGGGTTGCCGCTGGTCGCGCTGAGCTTCGAGCCGTTGCCCCGCGAGTTCTTCGCGCCCGCCGCGCCGCCGCCGCGGCTGGCGCTGCCGCGTGCCAAGTTCGAAGGCCTGTGCGCGCTTGGTGCCGACGCCGTCGGCCTGCTGCGCTTCAACGCCGGCTTCGCGGCGATGTCGCCGGATGCGTTCGCGGAGTCGGTGCTGGCGCGGCGCCTGGCGGCGCGCGAGGTCTGGGTGGGGCCCGGGTTCCGCTACGGTCAGCGGCGCGCCGGTGACCTCGACACCCTGCGTGAGGCGGGGCAGCGGCTCGGCTTCGCCGCCGGCGAGATCGCGCCGGTGCTGCTCGACGACGAGCGCGTGTCCAGTACCCGCATCCGCGCCGCCCTGACGGCAGGCGACTTCGCCGCCGCCACCCGGCTGCTCGCCCGGCCCTATGCCATCGCCGGCCGCGTGGTGCGCGGACGCCAGCTCGGCCGCACGCTGGGCTTCCCCACCGCCAACCTGCGCTTCGGCGGCAAGGTGCCGGCGTTGCAGGGCATCTACGCGACCCGCGTGCACGGCATCGGTGACCAGCCGTGGCCCTCGGTGTCGAGCTTTGGCACCCGCCCCACCGTGGACGGCGTGGAGCCGCTGCTGGAAGCCCACCTGTTCGATTTCGACGGCGACCTCTATGGTCGGCGCATCGCGGTCGAGTTCGTGGCGCGCCTGCGCGACGAGGAAAAATACCCCGACCTGCCGACCCTGGTCGCGCAGATGGATCGCGACGCCACACAGGCGCGCCACATTTTGATGCATACCCCGCAGCGAGCGACCGCGTGACCGACGACGACAGCCAGCGCTACAAGCCGACCATCCTCCTGCCCGAGACCGCGTTCCCGATGCGCGGCGACCTGCCCAAGCGGGAGCCGGACACGCTGGCGCGCTGGGAGGCCGAAGGGCTGTACACACGACTGCGCGAGCACGCCGCGGGTCGGCCGAAGTTCGTACTGCACGACGGTCCGCCGTATGCCAATGGGGCCATCCACCTCGGGCATGCGGTCAACAAGATCCTCAAGGACATCATCGTCCGCTCGAAGACCGTCGCCGGCTTCGACGCCCCGTACATCCCCGGCTGGGACTGCCACGGGCTGCCGATCGAGATCGCGATCGAGAAGAAGCACGGCAAGGTCGGCGCGAAGCTCGATGCCACCGCGTTCCGCCAGGCCTGCCGCGACTACGCGCTGTCCCAGGTCGAACTGCAGATGCGCGATTTCAAGCGCCTGGGTGTGCTCGGCGATTGGGACAACCCGTACCTCACGCTCGACCCGAAGTTCGAGGCCGACGAGATGCGCGCCCTGGCCAGGGTTGTCGACAACGGCCACCTGCTGCGCGGCGTGAAGCCGGTCTACTGGTGCTTCGACTGCGGTTCCGCGCTGGCCGAGGCGGAAATCGAATACCAGGACAAGCAGTCCCCCGCGGTCGACGTGGCGTATCCGGCACGTGATGCTCAGGCGCTGGCGCGGGCCTTCGGCACCGAGGTGCCGGAAGGCGTCGAGATCGCGGTGCCGATCTGGACCACCACGCCGTGGACGCTGCCGGCATCGCTGGCGGTGGCGCTGGGCGCGGGGCTGGATTACACGCTCGTCGAAGGGCCGGCGCATGGCGGCCGACGCCGCTGGCTGGTGCTGGCCACGGGGCTCGAGGCCAAGGCGCTTGCACGCTACGGCGTGGACGAGGTGGTCGTGCACGGCCATGCCCCCGGCAGCGCGCTCGAGGGCCTGCTGCTTGCGCATCCGTTCTACGCCGGGCGCGACATCCCGCTGATCCTCGGCGAGCACGTGACTGCCGACGACGGTACCGGTGCGGTGCATACCGCCCCAGGGCATGGCCAAGAGGATTTCGTGGCCGCCCGGCACTACGGGCTGGTCGAGAAGTACACGGCGGCGCAGCTCAACCCGGTCGATGGCCGCGGCGTGTACCTGCCGTCGACGCCGGCGGCGGACGGCGTGGCGCTCGCCGGCACGCACATCTGGAAGGCCAACGACGCCATCATTGAAGTCCTCCGCGCCAACGGCGCACTGCTCGCGCACGCCGGCCTGCAGCACAGTTACCCGCACTGCTGGCGCCACCGCACGCCGGTCGTGTTCCGCGCCACGCCGCAGTGGTTCATCTCCATGGACCAGGCGGAGCTGCGCCGCGACGCGCTGGCCGCCATCCAGCGCGTGGAGTGGTTCCCCGCCTGGGGCGAAGCGCGCATCGCCGGCATGGTCGAGGGCCGCCCGGACTGGACTATCTCGCGCCAGCGCACCTGGGGCGTGCCGATCGCGCTGTTCGTGCATCGCGAGAGCGGCGAGCCGCACCCGCGCTCCAGCGAACTGATGCGCGCCGCCGCCGACCGCGTCGAGGCGGGCGGCATCGATGCCTGGTACGACCTCGATCCGGCCGAACTGCTGGGCGACGAGGCCGGTGACTACGACCGCATCACCGACATCCTCGACGTCTGGTTCGATTCCGGCGTGACCCACGAGTGCGTGCTGGCGGCGCGCGGCATCGGCAAGCCGGCCGACCTGTACCTGGAAGGCTCGGACCAGCATCGCGGCTGGTTCCAGTCGTCGCTGCTCACCGGCATCGCGATCGACGGCGCCGCGCCGTACCGGCAATGCCTGACCCACGGCTTCACGGTCGACGAGAACGGCCGCAAGATGTCGAAGTCGCTCGGCAACGGCATCGAGCCGCAGGAAATCATGAAGACGCTGGGCGCGGACATCCTGCGCCTGTGGATCGCGTCGGCCGACTACAGCAACGAGATGTCGCTGTCCAAGGAGATCCTCAAGCGCAACGCCGACGCCTACCGCCGCATCCGCAACACCGCGCGCTTCCTGCTCGGCAACCTGCATGGCTTCGACCCGGTGCGCGACCTGCGCCCGCTGGACGACATGGTGGCGCTGGACCGCTGGATCGTGCACCGCGCGTGGGAAGTGCAGGAGAAGATCGTGGCCGCGTACGCGCGCTACGACTTCGCGGAAATCATCCAGGCCCTGCTCAATTTCTGCAGCGTCGACCTGGGCTCGCTGTACCTCGACGTCACCAAGGACCGGCTGTACACCATGCCGGAAGACTCGCGCGGCCGCCGCAGCGCGCAGAGCGCGATGTACCGCATCACCGAGGCCTTCGTGCGCTGGATCGCGCCGGTGCTGGCGTTCACCGCCGACGAGATGTGGAGCCACCTGCCCGGCGCGCGCGAGGACAACGTGCTGTTCGCCACCTGGTACGACGGCCTTGCGCCGATGGCCGACGATGCGCCGATGTCGGCGCGCGCGTTCGACGAACTGCTGCGCCTGCGAGAGCAGGTCTCCAAGGTGCTCGAGCCGATGCGCGCCAGCGGCGTGATCGGCGCCGCGCTGGAAGCCGAGATCACGCTCGCCTGCGGCGTTGCCGACCAGAACCGGCTGTCGCCGCTGCTCGACGAGCTGCGTTTCCTGCTGATCAGCGGTGATGTCGCACTGGTGGTCGACGACGGCGCCACCGACATCGGCGTCAGTGCGACGCCCACCAGCAAGCCCAAGTGCGTCCGCTGCTGGCAACACCGCGGCGACATCGGCAGCGTCGCCGCGCATCCGCTGCTGTGCACGCGCTGCGCCGGCAACGTCGACGGCAACGCGGAGGATCGCCAATGGTTCTGAAGCCCGCACGCAACGCGCTGCCATGGCTGCTGCTGTCGGCGCTGGTGATCGTGCTCGACCAGCTGAGCAAGCAGTGGGTGCTCACCAGCCTTCCGGAGTACACGGCCATTCCGGTGGTCGAAGGGTTCTGGAACTGGTACCGCACCTACAACACCGGCGCGGCGTTCAGCTTCCTGTCCGATGCCGGCGGCTGGCAGAAGTGGTTCTTCAGCATCCTGGCCTTCGGCATCAGCGGCCTGCTGGCGGTATGGCTGTCGCGCACCCCGCGCGGCGACTGGCGCACGGCGCTGCCGTTCGCGCTGGTCATCGGCGGCGCGATCGGCAACGTCATCGACCGGCTGGTGCATGGCCATGTCATCGATTTCATCCAGTGGCACTGGCGCGGCCATTTCTGGCCCGCATTCAACATCGCCGATGCCGCGATCGTGGGCGGCGCGATCGGCATCGCCCTGTTCGGGCTGCTCGCCCCGAAGGCAACGACCCCCTGACGGCGCCCCTGCCGCGCAGGGGGAAGGGTCACGTTCGCGGCGGTACAATGGCGGCATGGATATCGTGCTCGCCAACCCCCGTGGTTTCTGCGCCGGCGTGGACCGCGCCATCGAAATCGTCAAGCGTGCCATCGAGACGCTCGGCGCGCCGATCTACGTCCGCCACGAGGTGGTGCACAACCGCTACGTGGTCGACGACCTGAAAAAGCGGGGTGCCATCTTCGTCGAGGAGCTCGACGAGGTGCCCGATGGCAACACCGTGATCTTCAGCGCCCACGGCGTCTCGCAGGCGGTGCGCCAGGAAGCCGACCGGCGCGGCCTGAAGGTGTTCGACGCCACCTGTCCGCTGGTGACCAAGGTGCACCTCGAGGTCGCGCGCCAATGCCGCGCCGGGCGCGACGTGGTGCTGATCGGCCATGCGGGTCATCCGGAGGTCGAAGGCACCATGGGCCAGTGGAACAGGGAGCGCGGCAGCGGGCGCATCTACCTGGTCGAAGACGTCGCCGACGCCGCCGTGCTCGAGGTCTCGCAGCCCGGAAACCTGGCCTACACCACGCAGACCACGCTGTCGGTGGACGACACCCGCAGCGTCATCGAGGCCCTGCGCCTGCGCTTCCCGGCGATCCAGGGGCCGAAGAACGACGACATCTGCTACGCCACCCAGAACCGCCAGGATGCCGTGCGCGCGCTGGCGTCGCAGTGCGACCTGGTGCTGGTGGTCGGTTCGCCGAACAGCTCGAATTCCAACCGCCTGCGCGAACTCGCCGAACGCGACGGCGTCGAGGCCTACCTGATCGACGGTGCCGACGAGATCGACGTGCGCTGGGTCGAGGGTCGCCGCCACATCGGCGTGACCGCGGGCGCGTCGGCGCCCGACGTGCTGGTCGAAGGCGTGCTGGCGCGGCTGCGCGAGCTCGGCGCCCAGGGCATCCGCGAACTGTCCGGCGAGCCGGAGAACATGGTGTTCGCCCTGCCCAAGGAGCTGCGCCTGCGGCTGGTGGAGTAGGGCGCGCAACCGGGCCTCCCCGGCGTAGCCTGGCTCGCGCAACAAAAAGGCCGCCCGAAGGCGGCCTTTTTGCGTCACTGGTGCCGGAAATAGGAATCGAACCTACGACCTACGCATTACGAATGCGCCGCTCTACCAACTGAGCTATTCCGGCGTGGCCGCGCATTGTAGGGCGTGCGGACGCATGCGGTCAAAGCGCGTCTATCGCGGCGCCGCGTCTCGCCCGGCGCGACCGGTGGCCGCTATCCTGCGCCCTCTCCATCACCCACGGGATGTCCATGGCCAAGGCGCGCACCGCCTACGTCTGCACCGAATGCGGCGCCGATTCCAGCAAGTGGCAGGGCCAGTGCGGCGCCTGCGGGGCCTGGGACACTGTGTCGGAGATCGTGCTGGAGTCGGCCTCCGCGGCCAAGGCGTCGTCGCCCGCGCGCCGCGGCGGCTGGGCCGGCAAGGTCGAAGCGCCGCAGGTCACCGCGCTGAAGGATGTGCGCCACCACGAGGACGAGCGCGTCTCGACCGGCATCGGCGAATTCGACCGCGTGCTCGGCGGCGGACTGGTGGAAGGCGCTGTGGTGCTGGTGGGTGGCGATCCCGGCATCGGCAAGTCCACTCTGCTGCTGCAGGCCATGGCCAGCATGTCGGCCACGCTGCCGGGGCTGTATGTGACTGGCGAGGAGTCGCTGGCCCAGGTGGCCGGCCGCGCCGCGCGCCTCGGCCTGCCGCTCGATGGCCTGAGCGCCCTGGCAGAAACCGGCGTGGAAAACATCCTCGGCCATGCCGCCAAGCTGCGGCCCCGGGTGATCGTTGCCGACTCGGTGCAGACGCTGTGGACGGAATCGATGACCGCCGCGCCCGGATCGGTCGGGCAGGTGCGCGAGTCGGCGGCGCGCCTGGTGCGCTACGCCAAGGAAACCGGCACCGCCGTATTCCTGGTCGGCCATGTCACCAAGGAGGGCGGCATCGCCGGCCCGCGCGTGCTCGAGCACATGGTCGACGCGGTGCTGTACTTCGAGGGCGACAGCGGCAGCCGTTTCCGGGTGCTGCGCGCGTTCAAGAACCGCTTCGGCGCCGTCAACGAGCTTGGCGTGTTCGCGATGGGCGACAAGGGGCTGAAGGAAGTACCGAACCCGTCCGCGATCTTCCTGTCGGGCGCGACGCGCCAGCCCGGGAGCTGCGTGATGGTCACGCGCGAAGGCACGCGGCCGCTGCTGGTCGAGGTGCAGGCGCTGGTCGACGCCTCGCCGCTGTCCAATCCGCGGCGCGTGGCGGTGGGCCTGGAGCAGAACCGGCTGGCGATGCTGCTGGCGGTCCTGCACCGGCACGGCGGCGTCATGGTCGGCGACCAGGACGTGTTCGTGAACGTGGTCGGCGGCATCCGCGTGCAGGAGACCGCGGCCGACCTGCCGGTGCTGCTGGCCGTGCTGTCGTCGCTGCGCGACCAGCCCTTGGCGGACAAGACCATCGCGTTCGGCGAGGTCGGACTGTCGGGCGAGATCCGCCCGGTGCCCAACGGCGAGGAGCGCCTCAAGGAAGCCGCCACGCACGGCTTCAAGCGCGCGATCGTGCCCAAGGCCAACGCGCCGCGGGCGGGTGCCTACAAGGGTATGGAGGTGGTGGCCGTGGAGCGCCTGTCGGACGCGATCAGCGCCGCGTCGGACTAGGCTGCCCCGGCATCAACCCCGGCCGAGCACCATCTCCAGCACGAACTTGCTGCCAAAGAACGCCAGCACCAGCAGAACCATCGCCGCAAGGGTCCAGCGCACGGCGATCGCCCCGCGCCAGCCGCGCCGCCAGCGGCCGACCAGCAGCGCGCCAAAGGCCAGCCACGACAGCACGCTCAGCACCGACTTGTGCACCAGGTGCTGGGCGAAGAGATCGTCCACGAACACCAGCCCGGTGAGCAGCGTGGCAGTGAGCAGCACGAAGCCGACGCCGATGGTGCGGAACAACAGGGTTTCCAGTTCCACCATCGGCGGCAGCACGCGCAGCCAGCCGTGGAATTCGCGTCGGCGCAGGCTGCGCTCCTGCAGCCACAGCATGACCGCCAGCACCGCGGCCACGGCGAGCGTGGCGTAGGCGAGCAGCGCGGAACCGGCGTGCATGCGCAGCGGAAGCGAAAGCCGCGCGCCGCCGGCGTTGTCGCCATGCTGGCTGGCCCAGGCCAGCAGCGAGGCCATCGCGATCGGGAACACCACTACGCCCAGCGCCGCCATCCGCCCGCGAGCGCCGTACCCGGTCGTCAGCGCCGCCATGCCGAGCCCGACCAACGACAGCGCGGCATGGAAATGCAGGTCGACGCCAGCGGCGGCATGCCAGTCGATCGCGTGCGCGACGGCGTGCGCGATCACCGCCGCAGCCGCGAACGGCAGCCAGCCGCGTCCCACGGACGGACCCCGGCGCAGGGCGCGTACCAGCAGCGCGGTCGCAAGGGCGTACAGCAGGGCCGCGATGAGAATCGATGTCATCGCACAAGTGTAGGCCAATCATGGCCGCCCGCAGGGTGCCGGTATACTGGCCGGCCCTCCCGTTGCGCGGTCGCATTCCATGTTCGAGTCCCTCACCCAGCGCCTGTCCGGCACCATCGAGCGCCTGCGTGGCCGTGGACGGCTGACCGAGGAGAACATCCGCGAAGCCACCCGCGAAGTGCGCATCGCGCTGCTCGAGGCCGACGTCGCGCTGCCGGTGGTGCAGGCGCTGATCGAACGCATCAAGGTGCGCGCGGTCGGCCAGGAAGTCCTGAAGTCGCTGACCCCGGGCCAGGCGCTGATCAAGGTCGTGCGCGACGAGCTCACCACGGTGATGGGCGCGCAGGCATCCGACCTCAACCTCAACGTGCCCGCGCCGGCGGTGGTGCTGATGGCCGGCCTGCAGGGCGCGGGCAAGACCACGACCGTCGGCAAGCTCGCCAAGCTGTTGAAGGAAAAGCGCAAGAAGAAGGTGATGGTGGTCAGTGCCGACGTCTACCGTCCGGCCGCGATCGAACAGCTGAAGACGCTGGCCGAACAGGTCGACGTGCGCTTCTTCGCATCCGACGCCTCGCAGAAGCCCGTGGACATCGTGCGCGCCGCGATCGACGACGCGCGGAAATCCTTCATCGATGTGCTGCTGGTCGATACCGCGGGCCGGCTTGCGATCGACGAAGCGATGATGGCCGAGATCAAGGCCCTGCACGCCGCCGTCAACCCGGTCGAGACCCTGTTCGTGGTCGATGCGATGACCGGCCAGGACGCGGCCAACACCGCCAAGGCCTTCAGCGAAGCGCTGCCGCTGACCGGCGTGGTGCTCACCAAGACCGATGGCGACGCGCGCGGCGGCGCCGCGCTCAGCGTGCGCTACATCACCGGCAAGCCGATCAAGTTCATCGGCACCGGCGAGAAGGTCGACGGCCTGGACGTGTTCCACCCGGACCGCATCGCCAGCCGCATCCTCGACATGGGCGACGTGCTGTCCTTGGTCGAGCAGGTGGAAGGCCAGGTCGACAAGGACAAGGCGCAGAAGCTCGCCGAGAAGGTCGCCAAGGGCAAGAAGTTCGACCTCAACGACATGCGCGACCAGCTCGAGCAGATGCAGGGCATGGGCGGCATCCATGGCCTGATGGACAAGCTCCCGGGCATGGCCAAGATTTCCGACGAGGTCAAGAACCAGGTCACCGGCCGCGAAGTGCCGCGCATGGTCGCGATCATCGGTTCGATGACCAAGAAGGAACGCCGCAACCCGGCCCTGCTCAACGGCTCGCGCCGCAAGCGCATCGCCGCGGGTTCCGGCGTGACGCCTGCCGACGTCAACAAGCTGATGAAGCAGTACCAGCAGATGGAAAAGATGATGGCCAAGCTGGGCCGCGGCGGCATGAAGGGCATGATGCGCGGCCTGCAGGGCATGATGGGCGGCCGCGGCGCGATGCCGTTCCGCTGAGGCCGGCGCTGCAGCCAGCCTGATGGACGCGCCGGCGCACCCCGGGCACTTCACCACCTTCCAGGTGCGCGAAGGCGCGGTGCGCGGGCTTGACCTGCACCTCGCGCGCCTTGAAGGTGCGACCCGTTCAATGTTCGGCTACAGCCTGGATCTTGCGGGCTTGCGCAGCCGGATCCGGGAGGCGATTGCCGGCGACGCCGCGCAGGCCTGCACCGTGCGTGTAGTGGTCGCAGGTGCGCAGGGCGCACGCGTGCAAGGTGCTGCCGATGCCGGTGATGCACCGATGACCCGCATCGAGATCGAAGGTCCGCGTGAACCCGGCGCCCACGCACTGCGCCTGCGGTCGCGGTGCCTGCAGCGCGTCGATCCGCACCTCAAGCACCTCGCCATCGCGCCCCAACTGGACGCGCGAAGGGAAGCGCAGGCGGAGGGCTTCGACGATGCGCTCCTGGTCGACCGCGGCGGGCTGGTGGCGGAAGGCAGCTTCTGGAATATCGGCTTCGGCGGCCGTGCCGGCATCACCTGGCCCGTCGCCCCCGCGCTGCGCGGCGTGAGCGAACGCCTGCTGCAGGCGCGCCTGGCGGCACGGGGCGTCGTGCAGCAGGCCATGCCGGTGCGGCTGGATGCGCTGGGCGCGTTCGATTTCGCGTTCGCGACCAACTCGCGCGGGTTGCAGGAGATCGGGTCGATCGATGGCCATGCCTTCCGCGGCGATCCAGGATCGGCCGCCGGCGTGCGCGCCGCTTTCGCGACCATTGCCTGGCAGGTGGTCTGAAACCGGCCGGAGGGGGCGCTTCCTCCCCGCCGGGCATTCCGCTACAATTCGCCGCTTACCTCGCCACCCTGGCGACTGGGCAACACGGAAACCACCATGGTCAAGATCCGCCTCACCCGCGGCGGCGCCAAGAAGCGCCCCTTCTACCACATCATCGTCACCGACTCGCGCAGCGCGCGCGACGGCCGCAACATCGAGCGCGTGGGTTACTACAACCCCGTCGCCACCGGCGCCGAGTCACGCGTGGTGCTCGATACCGCCCGGGTCGACCATTGGGTCGGGCAGGGTGCGCAGATGACCGACAAGGTCCGCAACCTGTACCGCGAGGCGCAGGCTCCGGCCACCGCAGCGGCTCCGGCCGCCTGACGCGCGGGCCGCGCCCCGCGCGCGGCCCATTTCCGCAATGGACGTCACCGGGCGCCGCATCCTGCTGGGCAGGGTCCACGGCGCCTTCGGCGTGCGTGGCGAGCTGAAACTCGAGTCCTTCACCGAGCCGGCGCGCGCGATCCTCGGCTACCAGCCGTGGACCCTGCGCGATGCGCAGGGCGCCGAGCGCGTGGCCGAGGGCGCCACTGGCCGCGAGACGGCGAAGGGCCTGGTCGCACGACTGCCCGGCATCGAGGACCGTGACGCCGCCGAGGCACTGCGCGGCACCGAGGTCTGGGTGGCACGCGAATCGCTGCCGCCGCCCGCACCCGGCGAGTACTACTGGGTCGACCTCGAAGGCCTGCGCGTGCACAACGTCGACGGCAGCGATTTCGGCACGGTGTCGCACCTGTTCTCCACCGGCGCCAACGATGTGCTGGTCGCACGCGGCGACCGCGAGCGGATGATTCCGTTCGTGGTGCCTGACTACGTCGTGTCGATCGATTTCGACGCCGGCCTGGTCACCGTCGACTGGGATCCCGGGTTCTAGGGCAACCCGGAACCCGCAGCCGCCATGCGCATCGACGTCGTCAGCCTGTTTCCCGAGTTCGTCACCCAGGTCGCGGGCCACGGCGTGGTCGGGCGTGCGGGCGAGCGTGGACTGCTGTCGGTGCACGGCTGGAACCCGCGTGATTTCGCCGAAGGCAGCTACCGCCGCGTCGACGACCGCCCGTTCGGCGGTGGCCCGGGCATGGTGATGATGGTCGAGCCGTTGCGCACGGCGCTGGCCGCCGCGCGGGCCGCGGCACCGCAGCCGGCGCGCGTGGTCTACCTCAGTCCCCAGGGCAGGCCGTTCGACCAGGCCCGCGCGCGCGCGCTGGCGCTGGAGCCGCGCCTGGTGCTGCTGTGTGGCCGCTACGAGGGCGTCGACGAGCGCCTGCTGGCCGCCGAGGTGGACGAGGAACTGTCGATCGGCGACTACGTGCTCTCGGGCGGTGAGCTCGCCGCGGCGGTCGTGGTCGACGCGGTGGCCAGGCTGCTGCCGGGCGCGCTCAACGATGTCGAGTCCGCGGCGCAGGACAGTTTCGAGCCTTCAACAGACGGCACTGGCCCCTTGCTGCTGGACTGCCCGCACTACACGCGGCCGCTGGAGCATGCCTACGGCGCGGTGCCGCCGGTGCTGCTGTCCGGCAACCACGCCGCGATCGCCCGCTGGCGCCGCCAGCAGGCGCTCGGCCGCACCTGGCAGCGCCGCCCGGACCTGATCGACCGCGGCGCCCTGTCCCGGGCTGATGCACGATTGCTGGACGAATTCCTCGCCACCGCGGGTGACCCGTCGCAGGAAGCCCCGTAAGCCCCTAGCGCGCAAGGGAAAGTTGCCGGTATAATGTCCGGCTTAGCTGCAAACACGCCAAGACGCGGGTCCACGTGCACTCGCGCTACAACACGCCCCCAAGGGGCACTACCAACAGGCAAGCGAAGACCCACCATGAACAAGCCCTCGATCAACACGCTGCTGCAGAACTTCGAAGCCGAGCAGACCACGCGCCAGCTGCCGGACTTCGGTCCCGGCGACACCGTCATCGTCAACGTCAAGGTGAAGGAAGGCAACCGCGAGCGCGTCCAGGCCTATGAAGGCGTGGTCATCGCCAAGAAGAACGCCGGCCTGAACTCCGCGTTCACCGTGCGCAAGATCTCCCACGGCTTCGGCGTCGAGCGCGTGTTCCAGAGCCACAGCCTGATGATCGATTCGGTGCAGGTGAAGCGCCGTGGCGCGGTGCGCGCCGGCAAGCTGTACTACCTGCGTGGCCTGCAGGGCAAGAAGGCGCGCATCCGCGAGGATCTCGCCGGCAACGCCAAGGCCAAGGCCGCCGCGCAGGCCGCCGCCGCGGCCGAGTCGTCCGCCGAGTAAGCGGCTGCCGCAAGGCGCGACCCACGACGGCCACCGCAAGGTGGCCGTTCGCGTTTGCGGCGCTAGAATCCGCGGATGCCTGCAACGACCGCTCCCACTGCCAGCGCCGGTGTTCCTGCGTCGATACGCATCGACGTCTGGCTGTGGGCTGCGCGTTTCTTCCGGACGCGCACGCTGGCTCGCCAGGCGGTCGAACACGGCAAGGTCGAGCTCGGTGGGCAGCGGCCCAAGGCCTCGCGCGCGGTGCGGGTAGGCGACCGCCTGCGCATCGCCCGCGGCGAAGAGGTGTTCGTGGTCGAGGTGGCGGCGTTGACGGACTCGCGCGGTCCCGCTCCGGTCGCCCAGGCCCTGTACCGCGAGGACGAGGCGTCACTGAAGGCGCGCGACGAGGCGCGCCTTGCACGCCGCGACGCGCAGGCCGGTTACCGCGCGCCGGAGCATCGCCCCGACAAGCGCGCGCGCCGGCTGATCAGGGCGCTTGGCGACATCGACCTGAGCTGAGCTGCAGCAACGCCACTGGCGCGC
Organism: Luteimonas sp. MC1825; assembly: GCF_014764385.1. Classification (NCBI taxonomy): domain Bacteria; kingdom Pseudomonadati; phylum Pseudomonadota; class Gammaproteobacteria; order Lysobacterales; family Lysobacteraceae; genus Luteimonas; species Luteimonas sp. MC1825. The sequence continues at coordinate 1,031,001 of NZ_CP061714.1, forward strand.
CGGCAACCCGTCTATTTCCGCCCGAACAGCCCGCCGAGCCTTGCGAGGTCGCCAAGGCCGAGCTGGCCGTCGCCGTCCTGGTCGAGCACCGCGCCAAGCAGGCCGCCACCAAGCCCGCCTTCCTGGCGGATCTGCTGCTGCTCCTGGCCGAGCATGTCGCCCAGCGCTGCGGCGCCGTCATTCTGTTGCGCCTGCCCGGAGGACATCGCGCGTTTGGCGAGGTAGGCCATCACGATCGGCGCGAGCATCTTCAGCAGCTGCCCGGCCGTGCCCTGGCCGAGGCCGGTGGCCTGGGCCACGCCCGCTTCGGCACGCTGCTGGCCGCCACCGAAGATGTGGCCGAGGATCGCGCCGCCCTGGCCGGCTCCGCCGCTGCCGAGGACCGCGCCCAGCACGCTGCCGATGTCCATGCCCGCGTGGTCCTTCTGCAGCGCGCCGTACAGCGCCTGCGCACCCTGCGGTTGGCTGGCATTGCGGCCAAGGGCACCGAGCAGCAGGGGCAGGGCCGCGTTGATCGCACCGGAGGCCTGTGACGGGGTAAGGCCCAACTGCTGGGCGAGCTGCTGAGCAGGTGCGCCCTGCAGCTGCGCAAGGAGGTCGTCGGTCAACATCGCCATGAGGGCATCTCCTGTGTGTGCCCCGGATCGTACGCTTCCGATCGGCCGTCGACAGCACGGATCGGCGCGCGGTCAGCCCGCGGCCAGACCCTCGTTCACCCCAGCGCCTTCAACCTGTACAGCGCTTCCAGCGCCTGCTTCGGCGTGAGGTCGTCGGGATCGATGCCGGCGAGCGCATCAAGCGCCGCCGACGCAGGCGAGAACAGGCCGAACTGCTGCGGTGCGTCCAGCGTCTCGGCCGACAGCGGCGGCGACGCGACATGGCCATGCCGTTCGAGTTCCGCCAGGCGCGCCCGCGCCTGGCGCAGCACCGGCTTGGGCAGGCCGGCCAGCGCGGCCACCTGCAGGCCGAAGCTGCGGTCGGCGGGGCCGTCCTTGACCGCGTGCATGAACACCAGGCTCTCGGCGCCGTCCCTGTCACGGTGCTCCACCGCGTCCAGGTGCACGTTGGCGATGCCACTGCCGGGTTCGGCCAACGCGGTGAGCTCGAAGTAGTGGGTGGCAAACAGCGTGTAGCAGCGGTTGTGCGCGGCCAGGTGGCGCGCGCAGGCATCGGCGAGCGCCAGTCCGTCGTAGGTCGAGGTGCCGCGGCCGATCTCGTCCATCAGCACCAGCGATTGCGCGCTGGCGTGGTGCAGGATGTAGCTGGTCTCGCTCATCTCCACCATGAAGGTCGACTGGCCGCGGGCCAGGTCATCCCCGGCGCCGATGCGGGTGAGGATGCGGTCGATCGGGCCGATCCGCGCCGCGCGCGCCGGCACGAAGCTGCCGATGTAGGCCAGCAGCACGATCAGCGCGTTCTGGCGCATGTAGGTGCTCTTGCCGCCCATGTTCGGGCCGGTGATCACCAGCATGCGGCGATCGGCGTGCAGGTCGAGGTCGTTGGGTTCGAATGGTGCGTCGCGGACCGCCTCGACCACCGGGTGGCGCCCGCGTTCGACCTCGAGGCAGGCGTCCTCGACCAGCTCGGGTCGCGCCCAGTCGAGCGCCACTGCACGCTCGGCCAGGCAGGCGAGCACGTCGAGCTCGCCCAGCGCGGCGGCACAGCGCTTGAGCGACTCGAGGTCGGTGTTGAGGGTATCCAGCAGTTCTTCGTACAGCAGCCGTTCGCGCGCCAGGGCGCGTTCGCGCGCGGACAGCACCTTGTCCTCGAACGCCTTCAGTTCCTCGGTGATGTAACGCTCGGCGCCGGTCAGCGTCTGCCGGCGGCTGTAGTGCGTCGGCACCTTGGCAGCGTGCGACTTGCCGATCTCGATGAAGTAGCCGTGCACGCGGTTGTAGCCGACCTTGAGCGTGGCGATGCCGCTGGCCTCGCGCTCGCGCAGTTCCAGGTCGACCAGGAACTGGTCGGCGTGTGTGGACAGGCGGCGCAGCTCGGCGAGCTCCGCGTCGTGGCCATCGGCGAACACGCCGCCGTCGCGGGCCAGCACCGGCGGCTGCTCGACCAGCGCCGTGGCCAGCAGCGCGGCCTGCCCGGCGTGTTCGCCGAGGCCGGCAACCAGCGCTGCGAGGCGCGGCGAATCGAGCGGCGCCAGCATCGTGCGCAACTCCGGCAGCATGGCGAGCGCGTCGCGCAGCGTGCCGAGGTCGCGCGGGCGCGCCGAGCGCAGCGCGATGCGCGACAGGATGCGCTCCACGTCGCCGAGCGCGCGGAAGCGCTCGCGCAGGTCGCGTTCTATGCCGCTGGCGAGCAGCGCCGCCACCGCGTGCTGGCGCTCGCCGACCACACCACGGTCGCGCAGCGGACGGTGCAGCCAGCGGCGCAGCATGCGGCCGCCCATCGGAGTCACCGTTCTGTCGAGCACGCCCAGCAGCGTGTGTTTCTGTTCACCGTCGACGCGGGTGTCGAGTTCGAGGTGGCGACGCGTTGCGGCGTTCATCGCGATCGCGCCGTCGCTGGATTCGACCGCGATCGCGGTCAAGTGCGGCAGGCGCTGCTTCTGGGTCTCCTCGACGTAGCCGAGCAGGGCACCCGCGGCGGCGATCGCCAGCGGGCGGTCCTGGATGCCGAACGCCGACAGGTCGTGCAGCGCGAAGAACCGCAGCAGCTGGCGGCGCCCGGCGTCGGCGTCGAACAGCCATGGCGCGCGCCGGCGCAGACCGATGCGGGTCGTCGCGAAGGCCGGCCAGCCGTCGTCGTCGGGGAGCAGGAGTTCGGCGGGGTCGAGGCGCGCCAGTTCGGCCTCGAGCGCGTCATCGCCGGCGACTTCGTTGACCAGGAAGCGGCCGGCCGCGAGGTCTGCCCACGCCAGGCCGTAGCCGGCCTTGCCGCGCGCCACCGCCAGCAGCAGCGTGTCGCGACGCTCGCTCAGCAGCGCCTCGTCGGTGAGGGTGCCGGGAGTGACGATGCGCACCACCTTGCGCTCCACCAGGCCCTTGCTGGTGGCGGGGTCGCCGACCTGCTCGCAGATCGCCACCGACTCGCCCAGCGCCACCAGTCGCGCCAGGTAGCCCTCGGCCGCGTGGTAGGGCACGCCCGCCATCGGAATCGGCTGCCCGGCGGACGACCCGCGCTGGGTCAGGGTGATGTCGAGCAGCTTCGCCGCCTTGCGGGCGTCGTCGTGGAACAGCTCGTAGAAGTCGCCCATGCGGAAGAACATCAGCACGTCGGCATGCTCCGCCTTGGCGGCGAAGAACTGCTTCATGAGGGGCGTGTGTTCCGGCGTTGCTTCCGACTTCATGGGGTCCTGGTATCCGCTGCTGTCCGGGCTTGCATCAGCGCTGCCTGAGCTGCACCACGCCGGGTGGCTCCGGAAGGTCGTCGGTCGCCACCACCACGCGGTTGCGTCCATTGCGCTTGGCGGCGTACATGGCCGCGTCCGCGCGGGCAAGGATGCGCTCGTAGTCGGGGTGCCCATCCTGCAGCGCGAGGCCGATGCTCGCGGTCAACATCAGGGTTTCACCGTCGGACAGTGCCACCGGTGCGCCCGCGACGCAGCTGCGCAGGCCCTCGGCGATCGCCAGCGCCTCGGAGGCTCCCACCGAGCCAAGCACCACCACGAACTCCTCGCCGCCGTACCGGAACAGGTAGTCGCTGCCGCGCGTGTTCTGCACCAGCAGCGCGGCGACCTGCTGCAGGGCGCGATCACCGACCTCGTGGCCGTGGCTGTCGTTGATCACCTTGAAGTGGTCGAGGTCGATCATCAACACCGCGAACGTCCGGCCGGTGTTGGCCTGCAGCTGGATCTCGCGGCGCAGGACGGTCGGCAGGAAGCGCCGGTTGAGCAGTCGCGTGAGCGCGTCGCGGCCGGACTCGAGGTCGCCGATGCCGTCGAACATCATCGTGAGCAGGTTGCGGATCGCGGCGACGACCGCGCGCGTCTCGTCGACCAGCGCGCGCCGCAGCGCCGGGTTCCCCGCCTGCGGCAGGCCATCACGCAGGCCCGTGTCGACGGCCTCGACCAGTTCGGCCACGCGCCGTGTCTCCGGCGTCTCGCCGAAACTGGCCATGCCCTTGTGCGTGAACCACAGGCCGAACTCGGAACGCGACAGCAGCAGCGGTGCCGCTGCCGGCGGCTGCTCCAGGCTCAGCGCGTACAGCAGGGTGTTCTCCCAGGCCAGCAGCAGCGCGCGCTGGCGTTCGCGCTCGGTGCCGACGTTCTGGATCAGCGAGAACAGCCGGTAGGAGGCGTCGATGGTGCCGGCCTGCTCGCGCGAGATGTCATAGGCGCGGGTCATGGCCTCCAGGGCCAGGTCGATGAGCGCGTCCACGCCGACGATCGCCTCGATGACGGCGTCGGCGTGACCCGCCGCGCCGGCCTTCCGGATCGCTGCCTGCAGCTCGCCCTTCAACAGGCGTGCACCGCGGCCCACCAGGTCCACGGGAATGCCGATCCGCGCGTGCACCAGCCCCACCGTCTCCTGGGTGGCGGCCACGGCATCGACGTCGTCGGGCCCGGCGCCGAGCAGTTCCAGCAGCCAGCGTTGCAGCGACGGCTTCAGCCGGTCGCGGACCTGGTCCGGGGACAGGAACCGCGCAGCGCGGGGGTCGTCGAGCATTTCGCCGTAGAAGTGGTCGGCCAGCATCGGGGCCGCCGCCGAAGCGGCGTCGCTGAACAGGAGGCGCGCGCCGGGGGTGATCGCGGCGAGCGCCAGGCGCCAGTGCGCGGCAAGCCGGGGATCGTGCACGCGTGTGCGCTCGGCAACGGCCGGGAGGGGGTGGGTATCCATGGCCGGTATTGTGGACCAGTCGCGATCCGGGACGCCTCGTCGGGGCGATCGGGGCCCTGCAGGCAGCGGGTTTCCCGCATCCGCCGGCCACATACGCATGCGTCCGGAAATGTGCTAGCGTCGCGCCAAGGCTGCGATACCGCAGCGTCAGGTCCGTCCCCCACGCTGGCCTGGCGCGCAACCGGCATGGACTCCATGCCGGCGGTCGCATCCGTGTCGATGATGCTCATCCAACATCCGGTTAGGGGGACACCCAATGGTCCAAGGCCACCCGCGGCGCCACGCGCTCGCGACAGCTGTTTTCGCGGTACTTGCTTCAATGCCCATCGCACAGGTGGCCCGTGCACAGGATGCCCCGGCGACCAGGCCGACGGCTGACGAGCCCACCACCCTGTCGACCATGACGGTCACCGCGCAGAAGCGCGAGGAAGCCCTGCAGGACGTGCCGATCGTCATCAACGTCATCGACGAGCAGCTGCTGCTCGACACCGGCGTGCGTGACATCAAGGACCTCCAGGTCCTCGTGCCCGGGCTCACAGTCACCAGCACGCAAAGCGCGGCGCAGACCACCGCGCGCATCCGCGGCATCGGCACCGTCGGCGACAACGCCGGCCTGGAGTCGTCGGTCGGCATCGTGATCGACGGCGTGTACCGCTCGCGCAACAGTGTCGGCTTCGGCGACCTCGGCGAGGTGGAGCGCATCGAGGTGCTCAAGGGGCCGCAGGGCACGGTGTTCGGCAAGAACACCTCGGCGGGCGTGATCAACGTCATCACCCGCAAGCCGAGCTACTCGCAGAGCGCGGAAGCCGAGATCACCGCGGGCAACTTCGGACTGCTCGGCGTGTCCGGTGCCTACAACGACGCGTTGGCCGAAAACGCGGCATTCCGCATCTTCGCGGCCAAGCGCAAGCGCGACGGCGTCGACGACGTCCGCGTCGGTGCCGGCCCGCGCAAGGAAACCGACGACGGCGACCAGAACTACCACACGGTCCGCGGCCAACTGTTCCTCGAGCCCAGCGACACGGTCGACATCAACCTGGTGGCGGACTACAGCAGCCGCGAAGAGAACTGCTGCGTCACGGTCACCACCCAGCGCGGACCCACCGCGGCCATCATCAACGCGCTGACCCCGGGCGGCGAGGGCGTGATCCCGGTGGCGGACCCCGAGCGGCGCCTGGCGTACAGCAACCGGCCCACCTCGCAGGACCTGAAGGACAAGGGCGTGTCGGCGCAGGTCGACTGGAACACCCCGTGGGCGAACAACGCCACGTTCTCCTCGATCACCGCGTTCCGCGACTGGCAGGCGATCAATGGCCTCGATTTCGACTACAGCGCGGCGGACATCCTGTACCGCGCCCCCGACGACAACGAGTCCCTGACGCGCTTCGAAACCTTCAGCCAGGAGCTGCGCCTGACCGGCTCGACCGACCGCGTCGACTGGATGGTGGGCCTGTTCTATTCGGACGAGGACCTGACGCGCAATGATTCGTACCGCTTCGGCAGTGCCTACGAGCCGTACCTGTCGACCCTGGTCGGCAGCCAGGTGCTGGCGGGCGTCGCGGCGCAGCTGGCGCCGCTGGGGCTGACCGTCAACCAGGCCAACCCGGCGACGTTCCTGTCGCAGGTCAGCGGCCGGCCCTTCGGGACCAACTTCACCGGCCTCGGCGCGCTCGACCGCCACGACCAGAATGCGCGCAGCACCGCCATCTTCAGCAACAACACCTTCCGCGCCACGGACGCGCTGGATTTCACCGTGGGCCTGCGCTACACACACGAAAAGAAGGAGCTGGATTCGGCGTACAGCAACCCGAGCGGCAGCGTGGGCTGTGGCGCGGCATTGGCCAACCCGGCAGCCCGCGTCGGCGGGGCGCTGGCGGCGCGGATCAACGGCTTCGCCAGCCTGCCGCCCGCGCTCCAGGCGCAGCTGCTGGCGGGCCTGGTGCCGGCGGTCGCGCCCGACGTGATCGGCTTCATGTGCCTGCCCTGGGCGAATGCGGCCCACAACGGCCGCAACGTGTCGCAGTCGCGGACCGAGAAGGAATGGTCGGGTACGTTCAAGGCCGCCTACGACTGGACCGACGAGGTCATGACCTACGTGTCGGTGGCACGCGGCTACAAGGGCGGCGGCTTCAACCTCGACCGCGTGCAGTCTTCCAACGGCCTGTCCAGCGGCGTCCGGGGCATCACTCCGGTGGACGACACCTCGTTCCCCGGCGAGTTCGTCAACAGCTTCGAGCTCGGCATGAAGACCGACTGGGCCGGCGGCAACCTGCTGTTCAATGCGGCGCTCTTCTACCAGGACTACAAGGACTTCCAGCTCAACAGCTTCCTGGGCACGAGCTTCGTGGTGCGCTCGATCCCGGAAGTGGTGTCGATGGGCTTCGAGGCCGACATGATGTGGCAGACCTCGGTGCCCGGCCTGATGCTGCAGGGTGGCCTGACCTACGCCGAAACCGAGTACGGCGACGACCTGCTGCCCGATGCCGACCTGGCGCTGCTGCCCGGCAACCAGATGAGCTTCGCGCCCAAATGGTCGGGCAACGCGTCGGTGACGTACGAATGGGGCTTCGGCGCCAACCACATCGGCCGCTTCAACATCGGCGCCAAGTACATGTCGGAGTACAACACCGGCTCCGACCTCGATGTGCAGAAGTTGCAGGACGGCTACGCGCTGGTGAATGCCCGCCTGGGCTTTGGCAGCCAGAACCGGCGCTGGCTGGTCGAGCTGTGGGGCCAGAACCTCACCGACGAGACCTACAAGCAGGTCGGCATCGACGCGCCGATCCAGGCCGGTTCGTGGAATGCCTTCCTCGGCGCGCCGCGCACCTATGGCGTGACCCTGCGGTTCAACTACTTCTGAACCCCGCGGCATCGTGACACTGGAACGGCCCGCTTCGGCGGGCCGTTTCTGTTGGGCGCCGGGTGCCAAGGCCCTCGAGGACGATGTCAAGGAGGAGGCATCGGCCGCCAGGCGGATGCCGGGGGACAGAAGCCGGCGCGACAAGCGCGGTGGGCAGGGACGATACTGCTCGCTTTCCACATGGTGAAAACGCAATGGATGTTCCCGGTGACGCCCTGCTGGCCAACCTTGCGCAGGCCCTTGGCGCGCGCCTCGAAGCCGCGCGCGACAGGCTGGTGACGGCGGAGAGCTGCACCGGGGGCTGGATCGCCAAGACGGTGACCGATGTCGCCGGCTCCTCGTCGTGGTTCGACTGCGGGCTCGCCGCGTACAGCTACGAGGCCAAGCAGGCGCTGCTCGGCGTGCGCGCGCAGACGCTCGAAGAGCAGGGCGCCGTGAGCCGCGACACCGCCATCGAGATGGTGTCCGGCGCGCTGGTGCATTCCGGTGCGTCGGTGGCGGTCGCGGTCACCGGCATCGCCGGGCCTGGCGGCGGCACCGACGACAAGCCGGTGGGGACGGTGTGGATCGCCTGGAAGCGTCGCGGCGGCTATCCGCATGCCGAGCTGTTCCACTTCGACGGCGACCGCGACGCGGTGCGCCGGCAGACGGTCGGCGAGGCGCTGCGCGGCCTCGAACGCCTGCTGTGAACAGGCGGAGCACAGGATGATGTGGGAGCGGTTGGCCGGCGTGCGTGACCTGGGGCGGCTGCAGGAGATCGCCAGCGTCCTCGTGCGCCACGGATTCGGCGACCTCGTCCGCCGCAGTGGCCTGGCGGGCGCGCTGGAGCGGGCAGGACGCCTGCTGCGTTGGGAACATGTGCAGGAGCGCCACGCCTTGCGCCCGCCGGAGCGCCTGCGCTGCGCGCTGCAGGAACTGGGCCCGACGTTCGTCAAGCTCGGCCAGGTGCTGTCGACGCGCGTGGACCTGCTGCCGCCGGACTGGATCGCCGAGCTCAGCCGGCTGCAGAACGAGGTGCCGGCGCTGCCCTGGGAGACGGTGCGGCCGCAGCTGGTCGAGGATCTCGGCGCCGAACCCGAAGCGGTGTTCGCGCGCGTCGAACAGGTCCCCGTGGCCGCCGCATCGCTGGCCCAGGCGCACCGGGCCTGGCTACACGATGGCACCGCAGTCATCCTCAAGGTGCGCCGGCCCGGCATCACCGACACCATCGAGGCAGACCTGCGGCTGCTCGCGCGGCTGGTGGTGATCGTGGAGTCCCAGGTCCCCGACCTGCGCCGCTATCGCCCGGTGGAGGTGGTGCGCCAGTTTCGCGAGTCGCTGCGGCGCGAACTGGACTTCGCGGCCGAGTGCCGCCACGCCGAGCGCATCGCCGCGAGCTTCGCCGACAACCCTTGCGTGGTGGTGCCGCGCGTGTACTGGCAGTGGACCAGCGAGCGGCTCAACGTGCAGGACTTCATCGACGGCATCCCCGCCGGGGACCTGGCAGCGGTGGACGCGGCCGGACTCGACCGCGCCGCGCTGGCGCGCGCCGGCACCGGCATCGTGCTGAAGATGGTGCTGGAGGACGGCCTGTTCCACGCCGATCCGCACCCCGGGAACATCTTCTTCCTGCGCTCCGGCGCCATCGCGCTGATCGATTTCGGGATGGTCGGGCACCTCGGCGAGCGACGCAGGCTGGAAATCGCGCGCCTGCTGCACGGCATGGTCGTGCAGGACGACGAGGCGGTGGCCGACATCCTGCTCGACTGGAGCGACGGCGGCGAGGTCGACGAAGACCGCCTGCAGGCCGTCACGTCGGTGCTGGTCGACCGCTATCGTGGCGTGCCGCTGAAGGACCTGCGGATGGGCACCATGCTGTCGGATGCCGCCGGCCTGCTGCGCCAGCATGGCCTGGTGCTGCCGCCGGACCTGGCGCTGGTGGTCAAGGCGTTCCTGACCCTGGAAGGCTTTGCGCGCCAGCTCGACCCCGATTTCGACATGGCCAGCGAGGCCAAGCCGTGGCTGGAGCGCGTGATGCTGCGGCGCTACGCACCTTCGATGCTCGCCCGGCGTGGTCGCCGCGGACTGGCCGGACTGGTGGAGTTGGGCGCCGAACTGCCGCGCGACCTTCGCCGGCTGGTGCGTGCGGCGCGCGGCGGCCGGGTGGGCGCGCGGATCGATGTGCCGGAGCTGAAGCCCTTTGGTGACCAGGTCGACCGCGCCGCCAGCCGGCTCACGATCGGCGTGATCACCGCGGCGCTGATCATCGGCTCGTCGATCGTCATGAACAGCGTCGGCGGCGGCGTGGGCAATCGCGGACTCATGGCGCTGGGCGTGCTGGGCTTCGTCGGCGCGGCCGCCGCCGGGGTCTGGATCGTCTATTCGATCTGGAAGGGCAGCCACCACCGTTGATCCGCGGGTGGCGTTGACGGCGCCGGGAGTTAGTAGTAATACTACTAACCATGCAACTGACCGACACCCAGCAGTCCATCCTTGCCCTCATCGCCGAGCGCATCGCCGAGGAAGGCGTGCCGCCCTCCCAGGCGGAAATCGCCCGCGCCTTCGGCTTCAGCAGCGTGCGCGCCGCGCAGTACCACCTGGAAGCCCTCGAGGCCGCAGGTGCGATCGAGCGGGTGCCGGGCCGTGCGCGCGGCATTCGCGTGCTGCAGGCGGCGCGGCCGGCGCAAGGCGCGTTGCCGCTGGCCGGCAACGCCGATGTCCTGGAACTGCCCGTGCTCGGCCAGGTGGCCGCCGGCCTGCCGATCGGCGCCGACATCGGCAGCGAGCAGGTGGTGCTGATGGACCGGGCGTTCTTCTCGCCGGCACCGGACTACCTGCTGCGCGTGCGCGGCGACTCGATGCGCGACGAGGGCATCTTCGACGGCGACCTGATCGGCGTGCACCGCACCAGCGACGCGCGCTCGGGCCAGATCGTCATCGCCCGCATCGACGACACGATCACCGTCAAGCTGCTCAAGATCGGCCGCGACCGCATCCGCCTGCTGCCGCGCAACCCGGACTACGCGCCGATCGAGGTCGAGCCGGGGCAGGAGTTCGCCATCGAAGGCCTGTATTGCGGGCTGGTGAGGCCCAACCGGTGAGCCTGTGCCGTGACCCGCGCGCGCCGATCCCCGGTGGCGGCGTTTTCCCACCGCGCAGCCGGGCCATGGCTGCTGCCGGTATCCGGCGTGGCCGGCTAGTTTCGATTCCCCGCGTCGAAGTCGCAGCCCCTGCGACCGGCCGCGGACACACTGCACACATCCCGAATACCTGATCCGAGGACGACCACGATGGACGAGAACAAGAAGCGCGCGCTTTCAGCAGCCCTGGGCCAGATCGAAAAGCAGTTCGGCAAGGGATCGGTGATCCGCATGGGCGACCGCGTCGCCGAAGTGGTCCCGGTCATCCCCACCGGCTCGCTGCAGCTCGACATCGCGCTGGGCATCGGCGGCCTGCCGCGTGGCCGCGTGATCGAGATCTACGGCCCGGAGTCCTCGGGCAAGACCACGCTCACCCTGCAGACCATTGCCGAGTGCCAGAAGCTCGGCGGCGTGGCGGCGTTCATCGATGCCGAGCACGCCCTTGACCCCACCTACGCGCAGAAGCTCGGCGTCAACGTCGACGACCTGCTGGTGTCGCAGCCCGACACTGGCGAGCAGGCGCTCGAGATCGCCGACATGCTGGTGCGTTCCAACGCCGTCGACATGGTGGTGATCGACTCGGTCGCCGCGCTCACCCCGCGCGCCGAGATCGAGGGTGAGATGGGCGACCAGCTGCCGGGCCTGCAGGCGCGGCTCATGAGCCAGGCGCTGCGCAAGCTCACCGGCAACATCAAGCGCAGCAACTGCATGGTGTTCTTCATCAACCAGCTGCGCCACAAGATCGGCATCATGATGCCCGGCCAGAGCCCGGAGACCACCACCGGCGGCAACGCGCTGAAGTTCTATGCCTCGGTGCGCCTGGACATCCGCCGCATCGGCGCGATCAAGAAGGGCGACGAGATCATCGGCAACCAGACCCGCATCAAGGTGGTCAAGAACAAGATGGCGCCGCCGTTCAAGCAGGTCATCACCGAGATCCTCTACGGCGAGGGCATCAGCCGCGAGGGCGAGGTGATCGACATGGCGGTCGAGGCCAAGATCATCGAGAAGGCGGGCGCCTGGTACAGCTACGGCGAAGAGCGCATCGGCCAGGGCAAGGAGAACGCCCGCCAATACCTCAAGGAGAATGTCGCCGTCGCCCAGCGCATCGAGGCCGAGCTGCGCGCGCGCCTGGCCCCGGTCGCGGTGCCGGCCGCGGCGGTTGAAGACGCCGACGACGAGGTCGAAGAAGCCAAGGACAAGCCCAGGTCCCGCGCCAAGGCGGCCGAGGCCTGACGGCCTCGCACGGCAGCGTGAGCCAGGACAGCCAGGCTCCGGGTGAGGACGATCGCGGCGGCAAGCGCCGCCGTCGCCCGGACCCCACGCCGGTGCAGCGGGCGCTGGGGCTGCTGGTTCGCCGCGAGCATTCGCGCAAGGAGTTGCGCCGCAAGCTGGAAGCGCGCGGTGTCGCGGACGACGAGGCCGAGGTGGCCATCGAGCGCATGGTCGAGGGCGGCTGGCAGGACGATCGCCGGTTCGCGATCAGCCTGGCGCGGATGCGCGTGTCCACGGGTTACGGACCGCTGCGCATCCGTGCCGAGCTGGGGACCCATGGCCTGGCGGACGAGGTGATCGAGGCCGCCTTCGCCGACCTGGCGGAAAGTGGCGACGACGACTGGTTGGCCGGTGCCCGCAGGCTGGTCGGCCGTCGGCTGGGTCCGATCCGAGAGGACGACCTGGTGCAGCGGCGCAAGGCGGCCGAATTGTTGTTCCGGCGGGGCTTTGGCGGCGATACGGTACGCGCCGCGACCGCGTTCGACCCCGACGACGACTGAACCCGTGCGGTGGGCCGGGGTGCTGCGACCCTCGTGCGGCCTGCTAACCTAGCGGCATCGGAACGCCACCGGATGTCGCCTTCGCGCGCTGCGCGGAGCTTGCGGCACCCGGTGCGGTGCCGCCCCCCAGCCCGCAAGCACCAGCGCAGATGCCCAACCCCATCGATTCCCCCCGTCCGACCACCGCGGACATCCGCCGCGATTTCCTCGAATTCTTCAGCGGCCGCGGCCATACCGTAGTGCCGTCGGCACCGCTGGTGCCCGGCAACGACCCCACGCTGCTGTTCACCAACTCCGGCATGGTGCAGTTCAAGGACGTGTTCCTCGGCGCCGAGAAGCGCAGCTATGTGCGTGCGGCCGACGTGCAGCGCTGCCTGCGCGCCGGCGGCAAGCACAACGACCTCGACCAGGTGGGCTATACCGCGCGCCACCACACGTTCTTCGAGATGCTCGGCAACTGGTCGTTCGGCGACTACTTCAAGGCCGACGCGATCGCCTGGGCCTGGGAACTGCTGACCACGGTCTGGAAGATCCCCGCCGACCGTCTGCTGGTCACCGTCTACCACGATGACGACGAGGCCTACGGCATCTGGCACAACGCCATCGGCCTGCCGCCGGAGCGGATCATCCGCATCGGCGACAACAAGGGTGCGCCGTACGCGTCGGACAACTTCTGGCAGATGGCCGACACCGGTCCCTGCGGGCCGTGCACCGAGATCTTCTATGACCACGGCGCGCACATCGCCGGCGGTCCACCGGGCTCGCCCGACGAGGACGGCGACCGCTTCATCGAGATCTGGAACCTGGTGTTCATGCAGTACGACCGCCAGCCCGACGGCAGCCTGCAGCCGCTGCCCGCGCCCTGCGTCGACACCGGCATGGGCCTCGAGCGGCTGGCGGCCGTGCTGCAGGGCGTGCACGGCAACTACGAGATCGACCTGTTCCAGGCGCTGATCGCCGAGGCTGCCGCGCTGACCGGCGCCGACCCGGGCAACAAGTCGCTGCGCGTGATCGCCGACCACATCCGTGCCTGCAGTTTCCTGGTCGTCGACGGCGTGCTGCCGTCCAACGAGGGCCGCGGCTACGTGCTGCGCCGGATCATCCGCCGCGCGCTGCGCCATGGCTGGATGCTCGGCGTGCGCCAGCCGTTCTTCCACAAGCTGGTGGCCACGCTGGATGCGCAAATGGGCGACGCCTATCCGGAACTGCGCGCGCAGCGCGCCCTGGTCGAGCGCGCGCTGCTGGCCGAGGAGGAACGTTTCGCCGAAACGCTCGATTCGGGCATGCGCATCTTCGACGAGGTTGTCGCGCGCAGCGACGGCGCCACCATCCCCGGGGGCGACGCGTTCCGCCTGTACGACACCTACGGATTTCCGGTCGACCTGACCGCCGACATCGCGCGCGAGCGCGGCATGGCGGTGGACATGGCCGGTTTCGAAGCGGCGATGAACCGGCAACGCGAGACCGCGCGCGCGGCCGGCAAGTTCGGCGGCGGCACCACGCTGCCGGCGGAGCTGGTGGCGCAGATGTCGCCGACGGCCTTCCTGGGCTACGACCATGTGCAGGCCGGCGGCCTCGAGGTCGTGGCCCTGCTTCGCGACGGGCGCCCGGTACGGGAAGTCGCGGCCGGCGACGAGGCGATCGTGTTCCTCGACCGCAGCCCGTTCTACGCCGAATCCGGCGGCCAGGTCGGCGATGTCGGCGAACTCGACGGGCAGGGCATGCGCTTCTCGGTGGACGACACCCGCAAGTTCGCGGGCCAGTTCCACGGCCACATCGGCCGCATGCGCGACGGCGTGTTGCGCGTCGGCGACCACGTGCTCGGCAGTGTCGACGCCACGCGCCGCGGCAGCATCGTGCTCAACCACAGCGCGACCCACCTGCTGCACGGTGCGCTGCGCGAACGCCTGGGCACGCACGTGGCGCAGAAGGGCTCGCTGGTCGCGCCCGACCGCCTGCGCTTCGACTTCTCTCATTTCGAACCGATCACCGCCGCCGAGCTGCGCGACGTCGAGCGCCGGGTGAACGAGGAGGTGCGCGCCGACCATGGCGTGGCGATCCGCGAGATGGCGATGGACGAGGCGATCGATGCCGGCGCCATCGCCCTGTTTGGCGAGAAGTACGGCGAGCGCGTGCGCGTCGTGACCATGGGCGGCTCGGTGGAGCTGTGTGGCGGCACCCATGTCGCCCGCACCGGCGAGATCGGCCTGTTCAAGCTGGTCTCGGAAGGCGGCGTGTCATCGGGCGTGCGTCGCATCGAAGCGCTGACCGGGCAGGCGGCGCTGGAGCAGGTCGCGCTGGACGAGTCGCGCCTGGCCGAAGCCGCGCGGATGCTCGGCGGCACCACCGCCGACGTCGGCGACAAGCTGCGCGCACTGCTCGATCGGCAGAAGAAGCTGGAGCGCGAGCTCGAAGCGATGAAATCGCGCGAGGCAAGCAGCGCCACCGCCGACCTGGCCGCGAGCGCAGTCGACGTGGCCGGCATCAAGGTGCTGGCGGTGCGGCTGGAAGGATTCGATGCGCGCACCCTGCGCGACGCCCTCGACCGCTTCAAGCAGCAACTTGGCGATGCGGTGGTCGTGCTGGCGGGAACGGCCGACGGCAAGGCCAGCCTGGTGGCAGGCGTGAGCGGCGCGGCACTGGGCAAGGTCAAGGCCGGTGAACTGCTGTCCCACATCGCCGGGCGGATCGGCGGCAAGGGTGGTGGCCGGCCAGACATGGCCCAGGGCGGCGGCCCGGACGGAGCGGCGCTGGTCGATGCGCTCGCCGGCGTGGCCGCTTGGGTAGCAGACCACGTGGTCTGAAAAGCGGCGTGCCATGACCTATGACCTACATGTGCGGGCCTGTTCGGCCGGTATCATGATTGGGCTACGTGAACCATCTTGGATGCGGTGACGACGTCACGGCTCCTCAGTCGACCCGGCCATCTGGATGGCCGGGACATGGAGTTCCCTACATGTTGATTTTGACCAGGCGGGTCGGTGAGACGCTGATGATCGGTGATTCGGTCACCGTGACGGTGCTGGGCGTCAAGGGCAACCAGGTCCGCATCGGCATCACCGCGCCGAAGGATGTCTCGGTGCACCGCGAAGAGATCTACCAGCGGATCCACGGCGGCGAGGGCGCGGCCGGGAGTGAAGTCGAGGGCGATGCCGATTGATGTTTGCCGGCTGCGCTGCAAGCCGGTATCCTTCGCTCCCACGCCGGCCTGAAGGCCGGCGTGGTGTTTCATCCCGGAGAGTTGCCCGAGTGGCCGAAGGGGCTCCCCTGCTAAGGGAGTATGGGGCTTAAAACTCCATCGAGGGTTCGAATCCCTCACTCTCCGCCAGCTTCAAAGCGTTGACGAAGTTGGCGTGTTGCTGCAAAATTCCGCTTCTAGCGCGCCCGTAGCTCAGCTGGATAGAGCACCAGGCTACGAACTTGGGGGTCGGAGGTTCGAATCCTTCCGGGCGCACCATATGATGCAAAAACGCCAGCGGCTTGCCGCTGGCGTTCTTGTTTCCGCGGCCGGGTGACTGTCTGCAACTCCTGAATGATCCCGATTGCCACTCGCCAAGTGTGATTGGGGTCGCGTTCTCACGCGATCTTCATCGCTAACCTGCGCCGGCGGTTCAATCACTCACGCACGGCGAACAGGGGCGCTGCTGCAAACTTCGGAGCTCTACATGCGCCCATTATCGCCTTTACAAGGTCGTTGCCCGTTATCAGGCTTACCGGAAACCTCGATCCTCGCCAACCTGCACCATGCTGCACCTGACGCGCCAGAGACACAGCGCGAACGCTCCACCCGCCGGCCACGCGCACTCGCCGCCCTCGCCGCAACACCACTTCTCCTGGCCTTCGTGGCCGCCCCGGCCTTCGCCGCGGAATGGTTCGTATCCCCCACCGGCAATGACAGCAGCGGCAATGGCAGCATCGGCTCGCCGTTCCGTACCGTGAAGCGCGTGCTTTCCACGACCAATGGCGTGGTTTCCGCCGGCGATACGGTCACGCTTCGCGGTGGCGGCACCTACAACGAATGCGACGTGCGCCTGCGCAAGCCGATGACGCTGCGCTCCTACCCCGGCGAACGCGCGCACATCCATTGCGACGTGAACACCCCCGACAGCGTCACCATCCAGATCGATCCGGGTGCCTCGGGCAGCCGCCTCAGCAACCTGGAGATCAGTGGCGGGCGCTACTACGCCGTGATGCTGCAGACCAGCTGGTACCAGGGCGGTCCGGCCAGCAACAAGGGCGCCGAGAACGTGGTGCTTGAAGACCTGCTGATCCGCGATACCGGCCGTGACGGCATCAAGGTCACCCCGAAGTCCAACAACGCGACCATCCGTCGCGTCGAGATCCGCAACACCGGCAAGATGTACCCGGCTGGCACGTCGCCGGATGCGATGAACGCCGACGGCATCGACAACGTCAATGGCTCCGGCATGCTGGTCGAGGACAGCTATATCCACGACATCGCCACCACCGGCCTGTACTTCAAGGGCGGCGCGGCGGACGTGGTGGTGCAGCGCAACCGCATCGAGAACACCGGCATGGCGGGCATCCTGGTGGGCTTCGACACCAGCACCGAGTTCTTCGACCTGCAGCTCAATCCGCAGTACTACGAGTCGATCCGCGGCACCGTTCGCAACAACGTGGTCCGCAACACGCAGTACGCGGGCATCGGGCTCTATGCGGCGAAGGATGCGCTGGTCGCGAACAACACCATCGTCAACGCGGCGCGCAAGGGCCACGGCGCCCTGTACTTCGGCGTGCCGTTCCAGGACTGGGACCCGTTGGCGGGCCGCCCGTCGAGCGTCAACCCGCGGCTGGTCAACAACCTGGTCATCCAGGACGGCGGGAACTGCATCGACATCCGCTACAGCGGCGAGCTGGGCGGACTGTCCGGGCTCAGCGGCTCGGCCAACTCCAACTACAACGGCTTCCACAATGCCAATTGCACGTTCCGTGACTCGCGCCCGGGCAGTGGCCTTGCGACGGCGGGAACGCTGGGGCAGTGGCGGTCCGCGACCGGCCAGGACGCCAACAGCAAGCTGGCCGCGTTCTCGGTAAGCGCGACCGGCCACCTGCCCGCAGGCAGCCCGGCGATCGGTGCCGGCACCCCGCTGGCCCAGGTGCTGAATGACATCGACAAGGACATCCGTGGCGCCACCTATGACATCGGTGCCGACCAGGTCACGGCGGGCACGACGCCGCCGCCGACCAACCCGCCGCCGACGACCCCGCCGCGCCGGCATCGCATCAAGTCGCCAGCGGTCGACCTTCCGCCGGTTGCCTCGCCGCCGCGCCCGCGGGTGGATGGTCCGGTCAATGGCGGCCGGCCGCCGGTACGCACCCCTGCGCGTCCGGGTGTCACCGGCGCGCGGTTGACCACGGGCCAGCCGGCCACGGCGGACGCCGACGTGGTGATCACCTCGCCAGCCGCGGCTGCATGGAAGCAGCTGGGCAGCTGGGTCGACGGCGCGAAGCAGAAGCTCTCCGCCAACTGAGCACTACCTGGCTGCCGCCCGTCATGGGCGGCAGCCAGGCCGCGGTCGCGGGGCTCCACTCCGCGCGGCCTGGCCCCCCGGTTCCTTTTGGCCGGTTTGCATCGTGATCCGAGTTTCTCTGGATGGGCGTCGCCATGCGCTGCCCACGTCCAGTGATCGCGATGGCGAACGGGGGTCGGCATGTTGTCGTTCAAGTGCAAAGGGCGAGGCCGGTGATCCGGGCCTTCGGCGGGCGTGCCCACCGCCTCGTGCGCATCCAGTGGCTGCTCGAGTCGCTGGCCCTGCTGCTCGCCTCGGTGGCGGCGATCTGCCTGCGCTTTTCCGATGATCCGGACGGCCGCAGCCTGCACCTGGCCATGGTCCCGTTTCCGGCGATCCTGGTACCGATGTACGTCACCATGGCGATGGCGGCATTCGGGCTCTACCAGTCCCACGTACGGCACAATCCTTCCGAACTCGTGCTTCGCATGCTGCTGGCGTTCGCGTTCGGCGGCGTCGGCCTGCTGGTGACCTATTACGCGGTGCCGCAGACCTACATGGGTCGAGGGCTGCTGTCGATCACCCTCGCACTCGGCTTCGTCTCCGTCGCCGCGCTCCGCTGGGGGGCGCGCAGCCTGACGGGTGGCCAGGCCTACAAGCGGCGCGTCCTGGTGTATGGCGCCGGCGAACAGGCCGACCTCATCAACCGCCGCATGCGCCGGCGGGCTGACCGGCAGGCATTCTGCGTGGTCGGCTTCGTGCCGGCCCCCGGCCAGCGGGTCGTGGTCGCCGAGGACCTGCTCGTGCGCACCATGCTCGACCTTCCCTCGCTGACCCGCGAGATGGGCGTGCAGGAGATCGTCGTGGCCCCGGATGAGCGTCGCGGCGGCCTGCCGATGGAGGACATCCTGGCCTGCGCGCAGCGCGGTATCTCGGTGGTGAACATCCCGATGTTCTTCGAGCGCGAGGCGGGCATGATCAAGCTCGAGGCAGCCGACCCGTCCTCGCTGGTGTTCTCCGGAGGCTTCGACCATTCGCTGATGCGGCGGCTGAGCAAGCGCAGCTTCGACCTGGCTGCCGCCACCGCGCTGCTCCTGGTCGCGTGGCCGGCCATGCTGCTGGTGGCGGCGGCCGTGCGCATCGAGGGCGGCGGGCCGGTGCTCTACCGGCAGATGCGCGTGGGCGAGGGTGGACGCAGCTTCGAACTGGCCAAGTTCCGCAGCATGCGCACCGACGCCGAAGGCGACGGCGTGGCGCGATGGGCGAGCCGCGACGACAACCGCACCACGCGCGTGGGCCGCTTCATCCGCAAGACGCGCCTGGACGAGCTGCCGCAACTGTTCAACGTGCTGGCCGGCGACATGAGCTTCGTCGGGCCGCGCCCGGAGCGCCCGCAGTTCGTGCAGCAGCTCAACGGCGAGATCCGCTACTACAACGTGCGCCACTCGGTGAAGCCGGGGCTTACCGGCTGGGCGCAGTTGCGCTATCCGTATGGCGCATCGGTCAGCGACGCGCAGGAAAAGCTCAAGTTCGACCTTTTCTACGTCAAGAACCAGGGGCTCGTGTTCGATTTCATGATCCTGCTGCAGACGGTCGAGGTCGTCCTGTTCAGGCGGGGTGCGCGCTAGGCCGGCCGTCCGCCGCCGTGGATTCCGTTACCTGATCGACCCCTTCCATGGATGATCCAGTGAGCCAGTACGAATCCCGCATCCGCGCCTTCATCGACGAGAACTTCCCGCCCGCCGGCCCGGGCGGGCCGCCCGCCGCGGAGGTCAGCCTGCTGGAATCGGGCGTCATCGATTCCATGGGGGTGTTGCTGCTGGTGACCTGGCTGGAGCAGGAGTTCGGCCTCATGGTCGACGACGATGAAGTGCTGCCGGACAACCTCGACAGCATCGCCGCCATCGACGCTTTCGTCGCGCGCAAGCTCCTGGAGATGGAGCTGTCCGAGTGACGGCACGTTGCGAGCGCTGGCTGGCGCGGGCGGCCGCGCAGCACCCGGGCAAGACGGCCGTCGTGCGTGGCGGTCGCCGGGTCGACTACGCCACGCTGCACGCCGAAAGCGAGCGCTTCGCCGCCGCGCTGGCCGGACATGCGGCACTGGGCGACGGCCAGCGCTGCGTGGTGTTCCTGGAGAACTCGGTCGAGGCCGCGGTCGGCGTGTTCGGCACCCTGCGCGCCGGTGGCGTGTTCTCGGTGATCAATCCCACCACCAAGGCGGACAAGCTCGCGTTCGTGCTCGCCGACTGCGGAGCGACGGTCCTGCTGACCCAGGCCAGCCTGCTGCCGGTGGCCCGGTCCGCCGCGGCGCGTGCGCCCAGCGTGCGTTGCATCGTGGTGGTCGACGGCGATGGCGACGGCATGAATGGCGGGGTCATCGCATACCGGCGCTTCCTCGCCGCGGCTGATCCGGGGCGCCTGCCGCTCCAGGTCGGCATCGATACCGACCTGGCCATGCTGGTGTACACCTCGGGTTCGACCGGCAACCCCAAGGGCGTGATGATGACCCACGCCAACGTCCGCTTCGCCGCCACGTCCATCACCAGCTACCTCCAGGCCAGCCACGACGACGTCGTGCTAAGCGTGCTTCCGCTCGCGTTCGACTACGGCCTCTACCAGTTGCTGATGTGCGTCAAGCTGGGCGCGACGCTGGTGCTCGAGACGTCCTTCGCGTTCCCGCAGAAGGTGCTGCCGCTGCTGGCCACCGAGCGGGTGACCGCATTCCCGCTGGTGCCGACGATGGCGGCGCTGATCGTGCAGCTGCGCAACTTCGACCCTGCCTGGGCCGCCAGCGTGCGCTACCTCACCAATACCGCCGCCGCGCTGCCGCCGGCGCACATCCGCAGGTTGCAGGACCTGTTCCCGGCCGCGCGGGTGTACTCCATGTACGGAATGACCGAGTCCAAGCGCTGCACGTGGCTGCCGCCGGAAGAACTGGCGCGACGCCCGGACAGTGTCGGCATCGCCATTCCCGGCACCCAGGCCTGGGTGGCCGACGACGCCGGGCGGCCGTTGCCCGCCGGCGAGGTCGGCGAGCTGGTGGTGCGCGGCGGCCACGTGATGCAGGGCTACTGGAACAACGCCGAAGCCACCGCGCGCGCGCTGCGGCCCGGCCGCTACCCGTGGGAGCGCGTGCTGCACACCGGCGACCTGTTCCGCACGGATGCCGAGGGATTCCTGTACTTCGTCGGCCGCAAGGACGACATCCTCAAGTCCCGCGGCGAGAAGGTCAGCCCCAAGGAAGTGGAGAACGTGCTCTACGCCATGCACGGGGTCCGCGAGGCCGCCCTGGTCGGTGTCCCCGACCCGGTGCTCGGCCACGCGCTCAAGGCGCTGCTGGTGGTCGACGATCCCGGCCTGGACGCGCGCGCGGTGATCGCGCACTGCCGCGCCCACCTCGAGGAGTTCATGGTGCCGCGCACCGTGGAGTTCCGCGAGTCGCTGCCCAAGACCGGCACCGGCAAGATCCGGCGCAGTGAACTCCAGGCCGAAGCCGAGGGCCGCGAAGCCGCCGAAGCCTGAGTCGACGCCGGCGGACCGGGTTCAGGCCAGGGCGATGCCCGCCGCCTCATGCCGCCGTCCGGCCGGCGCGTGGATGCCCTGCAGCAGGCGCGCCGACAGGATGCCGACGAACGCCTGGTTGTCCGCGAAGCTGGCGGCCTTGCCGGCGCGGGCCTTCGCGTACAGGCGTGACACGGCGGCGGCGTCGAACATGCCGTCGGCGCGGATCGCATCGGGATCGAAGGCTTCGGCCACGTAGTCGAGCGGCTGTCCGTCGACGAAGAAGCAGTCGCTGTCCGGCGCGCGGTAGGGTTGCTTGGTGCGACGCAGGATATCGGCGGGCAGGAGGCCGGCCAGTGCCTTGCGCAGCACATGCTTCTCCGACAGGCCGTGCAGCTTCCACTGTGGCGGGAGGCGGTTGGCGAACTCGACCAGGGTGTGGTCGAGGAAGGGATAGCGGCCCTCGATGGATGCCGCCATCGCCGCGCGATCGCCTTGGCTGGCCAACAGGTATCCGGCGAGCAGCGTCTTGGCTTCCACGTACTGGTCGCGCGCCAGCGGAGCCCAGCGCATGACGCGCGCCGGCAGGCGCGACTCGACCAGCGCCAGCGGGTCGAAGCCGGCGACCGCGGCGCGCAAGTCCGGCGCGAGGAACCTCAGCGCGCGCGCCGACGTGGTCCAACGCGGCACATGCGCGAACACCGGCCGGTCGATGTGCTGCATGCCCTGTCCGAAGAATTCCGCCGCGAACGCGGGGCTCGACGCTGGCGAGGTGGCGAGGTAGCCGTACAGGCGCCCGAGCAGGCGCGGACGTACCGCGGAGTGCGGCTGGCGTGCCCAGAAGCGGCGCACCTTCGCCTCCTTGAACAGGTCGTAGCCGGCGAAGACCTCGTCGGCGCCTTCGCCGGTCAGTACCACGCGATACCCCTGGCGGCGCACCTCATCGGCAAGCCGCATCAGTGGCACGCCCGCGGTGCGCAGCACCGGGGTCTCGGCGTGCGCGATGAAGCGCGGGAATGCCTGGCCGATATCGCCCGCCGCGACCTGCAGCGTGGTGTGGTCCGTGCCCAGGTGCCGGAACATCGCCTGCTGGTGCGGGGATTCGTCGAACTCGCGCTGCGCGAACGCCACCGAGAACGTGCGCAGCGGCGTGCTGGTGGCAGTGCGCACCAGGGCGGCGATGCCCGAGGAGTCCAGGCCTCCGCTGAGGTAGGCGCCGACCGGGACATCGGCGCGCAGCTGCAGGCGGACAGCGTCCACCAGCCGCTCGCGCAGTTCGCCCGCGGCCTGGTCGATGTCGCGCCAGGGCCGGGCCGTGTCGCAGGCGTCGGGGAAGCTCCAGTCCCAGTAGCGGTGCAGGCGCTCGCGGCCGTCGGCCTCGACGGCCAGCATGTGGCCCGGCGGCAGCGTGGACACGCCGTGCCACACGGTGTCGGGGTCCATGGGGGCCCACAGCGTCAGCGCCTGCGCGAGGCCCATCGGGTCCAGGCGCGCGTGCCCGGGCAGCGCGGCGAACAGCGCCTTGACCTCGGAGGCGAACCACAGTGCGCCGCGCGCACGGGTGTAGTACAGCGGGCGGATGCCGAGGCGGTCGCGCGCAAGCACAAGCCGGCGCCGGGCGCCGTCCCAGAGGGCGATGGAAAACTGGCCGTTGAGGTGATCGACGAAGGCATCGCCGTGGTGCTGGTACAGGTGCACGATCACTTCCGTGTCCGAACGCGTGTGGAACTCGTGGCCCTGCGCCTCCAGCCGCGCGCGCAACTCGATGAAGTTGAAGATCTCGCCGTTGAACACCGTCCACACCCGGGCGTCCGGACTGGCCATCGGCTGGGCGCCGGTGGCGAGGTCGATGATCGCAAGCCGTGCGTGCGCCAGGCCGACCCCTTCGTCGACGTGGAAGCCGTAGCCGTCGGGGCCGCGATGGGCGAGGGTGGTGATCATCGAGGCCAGCACGGCGCGCGCGTCCTGCGCGGCAATGCCGGATCCGAGGTAGCCGGCCAGGCCGCACATGCTCAATCGTCCCCGTGGGCCTGGGGCGCGACAGCGGTACGCGCGAGGGCGTGGTCGGGGCAGGCGCGGGGTGGCGCCGCGGCCGCGCGTCCGGCGGCGCCCTTGGCCTCGGGCTGCGGCCGCTGCGTGGCGACAGGCAGGGGATACAGGGGTGCGCTGTACCAGTCCGACAGGCGCCCGCACTCGAAATACACCCAGGACGGGCCGTAGACCCAGTGCGAATCGCTGGCGTCGCGCGCCACGGGTTCACCGAGCAGGGCCGTGACGGTGCGACGGTCCATGCCGGGCTGCAGGCGGACCCTCGCGGACACGTCCGCCGGCGGTGCCGCCGCTGGTGCATCGAGTGACGGCGCGGCCCTCTCGCCGGAGGCCGGCAACCAGTGCCATGACGCGCCGGCCACGACCAGCAGCGTCAGCAGCGTGCGCATCCAGACGGCACGCCTGGACGCCGACCCTGGCGCCCGCACCGCCGGGCTGGTGGCCGCGGGTGGCCCGCCGGCAGGCATGCCCCGGCTGCCACCCCGTCGCGGCGCCGCGGCCCGCGTCGCGGAGGTGCCGGGGGGCGGCTCGCCCGGCAGGCGGCCGTGCTCGCGGTGGAAGTCCAGCACGGCGGCGTAGCCCACGTTCAGCGCGATGAGCCTGGCCGGGTCGCGTGCCGCCGTGGAGGGGCGGTCCGGATGCAGTTCCGCGACCCGCCGGCGATACGCCCGTTTGAAGACCTCCAGCGTGCAGGGTGGCGAGATGCCGAGTTCGGCATACAGCCTCGCGAAGTCCGTGGCGTGGTTCATCGCCGGGCCGGCGGCGTCACGCGGCCAGATGCCGGCAGAACATCTGCGGAAGCTGCACCATTGCCCGGAACAGGTCCTGGCCGGTGTCCTCGGACACCGGCACGCGCTGCAGGTCCAGGGGTGCCGACGAAGCGCGGGCAACGCCGCCGTAGAAGGAAAAGGCCTGCGCCACCCCGGCGGCACCGAGCAGCCGCATCGTCTCGTTGTCGAACGCGGTGGGGCCGCCGACCGGATAGGCGAAGTGCGTCATGTCGATTCCGAGCTCCTCCCGCAGGCGCAGGGCGCAGCCCTCGATCTCCGCACGCTGGTCGTCGAGCGCGAGGCTCGACAGGATCGGATGGTTCACCGTGTGCCCACCGATGGTCATGCCGGCACGGGCCAGGGCGCGGACCATGTCCCAGTCCATCCACTGGCCCTCGACCGTCTCCGGGGCCTCGAGGCCGGTCTCGTCGGCAAGCCGGGCGCGGAACGGGACCGTCTGCCCCGAGGGCAGGTCCTTGTAGATGGCGAGGATGCGCCGTATCACCGCTTCACGGTGCTGGCCGAGGATGATCGGCCCGGGAATCCACGGCGACAGGTCGAGCGCGGCGCTGGCACTTTCCCGCACCTGCATCGCGATCGCGTCCCACCACGGCAGGAGATTGCGGTCGATGAAGCCGGTGGCGATGAAGAATGCCGCGGGGACGCGATGGTGCCGCAGCACCGGCAGGGCGATGTCGTGGTTGTCCAGGTAGCCGTCGTCGAAGGTGATGGCGACGTAGCGCCCGTTCGGGCGGCGCAGCGCGTCGGCGATGTCGTCGAGGCCGATGATGTCGCAGTTGTGCTTCAGGAAGCCGACCTGGGCGTCGAATCCCTCGGCCGACGCGCTCCACAGCCCGCGGTCATAGCGCGAGTGACTGCTGTTGCCCACGCGATGGTAGTTGAGCACCAGCACGCCATCGTGGGGCAGCGCGGCGGCTACCAGGCGGCGGAGGCCCGGTGTCGCCAAGAGCTTCGCTGCCATGTCCCGCTTCATCATTCCATGCCCCCACATGCGCGGCCTGTTCGCGGCCGGATATCCGTTGTCCATTACCAACGGCAAACGCTGTCGCAACCAGCCACCCGGACAAGCAGACACCATGCATCGATATAGCGTGCCACCCCGGTACAGCGTTTGCACCGGTGGCTTTCGACGCTGCACCCGCCTCGCGGCCTGCTCGATGCTGGTCGCGCTGGTGGGCATCGCATGGCCGGCTGGCGCGCGCGAATGGTTCGTCTCCACCGCGGGCAGCGACGCCAACGACGGGTCCATGGCACGCCCGTTCCGGACGATCGGGCACGTGCTGTCGCCGGGCAACGGGCTGGTCCGCAATGGCGACACGGTGACCCTGCGCGCCCCGGACGGCCAACGCACCTACGCCGAATGCGACGTGCGCCTGCGTGTCAGGCTCGTGCTGCGCTCGTACCCCGGCGAGCGTGCGCACATCCACTGCGACATCGCGACCCCCGACAGCGTCGCCTTGCAGATCGACCCCTCAGCCTCCGGCAGCCAGGTCAGCAACCTGGAGATCAGTGGCGGTCGCTATTACGGCGTGATGATGCAGACCGACTGGGAGCAGGCAGGCGCGGCCAGCGGCAGGGGCGCCTCCGACATCCTGTTGGAGGACCTGCTGATCCGCGACACCGGGCGCGACGGGATCAAGATCACGCCCAAGTCGGACAGGGTCACCGTTCGCCGCAGCGAGATCCGCGACACGGGCGCGATCTACCCGCCCGGCACGCCGCTGGAGGAGATGAACGCCGACGGCATCGACAACGTCAACGGCTCCGGGATGGTGGTCGAAGACAGCTACATCCACGACATCGCCACCACCGGCCTGTACTTCAAGGGTGGCGCCACGGACGTCGTGGTGCAGCGCAACCGCATCGAGGACACCGGGATGGCGGGCATCCTGGTGGGCTTCGACACCAGCCTGGAGTTCTTCGACACGACCTTGAACCCCGGATACCACGAGTCGATCCGCGGCGTGGTGCGCAACAACATCGTGCGCAACACCGATTACGCCGGGATCGGCCTGTACGCGGCCAGGGATGCGATGGTCGTCAACAACACGATCGAAAACGCCGCCCGGGTCGGGCACTCGGCGCTGTACTTCGGCATCAGCTTCCAGGACTGGGACCCGGCGGCCGGCCGCCCGCCGAGCGTGAATCCGGTGCTGCGCAACAACCTGGTCGGCGCAAGCGGCGGGCGCTGCTTCGAGATCCGCGACTCGGACGAGCTCGGTGGCCTGTCCGGCCTCGCCGGCCGCGCCGACAGCAATCACAACGGGTATGCACCGGATTGCATGTTCCGCGACTTCCGCCCGGGCCCCATGGCGCGGATTCCACTGCCGCTCGTCGCGTGGCGGGCGGCCAGCGGCAGCGAGGCGGACAGTGTCGCCGCCGACTTCAACCTTGATGCCAAGGGCAGGCCGCGCGCGGGCAGCGCGGCCATCGGTGCCGCGGTGCCGGTGCACGGAGTCGACGACGACATCGAAGGCACCCGGCGCGAAGGTGCACAGACCATTGGCGCCTACCACGTGCAGGTGCCGCCGATCGCGGCCGCGGCCGTGGTGCCGCTGGCGTGGCTGGGGGGCGCGCGCGGGATCACCGCGTTTCTTCCCTCGATCGGCGCGGCGCTTCTGGCAGTGCTTGCACTGGCGGCGATGGCCGCCGGCGCGGTGCTTGTGCGCCGGCGCAATGTCACCGGCTGGCTCGCGGCCTACCTGCGGCAGGACTGGCGCGCTCCGGTGCCCCCGGGCACCACCCGGCATCTCATGTTCTGCTTCGTCGACCACTACGAACCGGCCTGGGGCAACCCCGGGCGCGCGCGCGAGGACATGCGCGTCGCCCGCTGGCTGGACGAACTGCCCCGTCTCTGCGCCAGCCATCGCGACTCCGAAGGCCGACCGCCGATGCACACCTTCTTCTATCCCGAGGAGGAGTACCGGCCCGAACACCTGGACGCACTGGCGACGCTGTGCCGGATGGGGCTGGGCGAGATCGAGATCCACCTCCACCACGACAACGACACCGAAGCGGAGCTGCGCCACAAGCTGTCGCGCTTCACCGAACTGCTGGCGCGCGACCACGACGCGCTGCCGCGCGATCCGGTCACCGGCCAGCCGCGGTGGGCGTTCATCCACGGCAACTGGGCGCTGGACAACAGCCATCCGTCGGGCCGCCACTGCGGTGTCGACAACGAACTGATCGTGCTGCGCGAAGAAGGCTGCTATGCCGACTTCACCTTTCCCGCGGCCCCCGATCCCTGCCAGACGAGCACCATCAACCGGATCTACTACGCCAAGGACGATCCCTGCCGACCGAAGTCGCATGATCGCGGCCCGCGCGTCCGCGTTGGCGGTTCCGGGTCCGGCGACCTGATGCTCGTGCAGGGTCCGCTTGGATTCCGCTGGAAGAGCCGCAAGTTCGGCCTGGTCCCGCGGATCGAGAACGCCGACATCCGTGCGGTGGCACCCCCCACCACCGACCGCATCGATGCGTGGGTGCGCACCGGGATCCATGTCGAGGGGCGGCCGGAATGGATCTTCGTCAAGATCCACACCCACGGCGCCGAGGACTGCGACATGGATACGCTGCTCGGCGACGCCATGCACAAGGCGCATTCGCACCTGGAGTCGCGCTACAACGACGGGCGCGAGTGGAAGTTGCACTACGTCAGCGCGCGCGAAGCCTACAACATCGCCAAGGCCGCGGAAGCCGGCATGCAGGGCGACCCGGGCCTGTACCGCGACCACGCCATACCGAGGCCGCAGTACCGGCCGCGGCGCGATGCAGCCGCGGCCGGGGTCGCCGGAGAGCGCGCGGTGCTCACCCAGTGACCGGACGACAGGAGCAAGGGGCCGCAGGGGTGAAGGGGATGAGGGTTGGAATCGTGGGGTGCGGCAAGATCGCCGATGGCCATGCCGAGCAGCTGCGCGCGATCGGACGCGCGCAACTGGTGGCCGCCTGCGACCGCGAACCGCTCATGGCCGAACAGTTCTCGCAGCGCTGGGGCGGCCTGGCGCAGTACGCGGACATGGCCGAGATGGTGCTCGCCGAGCGCCTGGACGTCGTGCACGTGGCGACGCCACCCGATTCGCACGTGGCCCTGGCGTGCAGCGCGCTGGAAATGGGCTGCCATGTCTTCGTCGAAAAGCCGTTCGCGATGGATGGCGCCGGCGCGCGCAGGATCATCGATTGCGCGAACGCGGTGGGCCGCAAGGTCGGCGTGAATTACCTCTACAACTTCGAGACGCCGGCACTCGAACTGGGACGGCTGCTTGCCGACGGCGACCTGGGCGAGGTGGTGCACGTGGAGACCTGCTATGGCTACAACCTTGCCGGGGACTACGGCATCGCGGTGATGTCCGATCCCGCGCACTGGGTCCACCGCCTTCCAGGCAAGCTGTTCCACAACGTGATCGACCACGTGCTGGCCAAGGTCGTGCCCATGCTCGCCGAGCCGGTGGTGGTGTGGGCCGATGCACGGCGCATGCGTCCGGCGAGTGGCGACGCGGTCGTCGATGCCATGCCCGACGAGCTCAGGCTGCTGTTGAGGGACCGCGATGGCAGGACCGTGTCGGTGATGGTCGGCTCGCATGCGCGGCCGATCGGCCATGCCATGAAGGTGTACGGCACCCGCGACACGGTGGAGCTGGACTACGCGGCACGCACGCTGGTGCGCAGCGCCCGCCAGGACCAGCCCAGCGCCGTCGGCCGCCTGTTCCCCGCATGGGTGCAGGCCTGGCGCTTCGCACGCTGCGGCATGCGCAACCTCGGTGCATTCGGCCGCCACGAATTCCATTATTTCCAGTGCATGCGCGTGCTGCTGGACCGCTTCTACGACGCCATCGAAGGGCGCGGCGACGACCCCGTGCCGCAGGCGGAGATCCTGCGCGTGGCCGCGATCATCGACGGCATTGTCGATGCCCTGGCGCCGCGGCCATGAAGGTCCTGCTGACGGGGGCGGGCGGGTTCCTCGGCCGGTGCGTCGCGCACAGCCTGCTCGAGGCCGGCGTCGACGACCTGCGCCTGCATTTCCGCGGTGCGCCGCCCGGGAATCTGCTGGACGCGCTGCGCCGTCGCCACCCTGATGCACGCATCGAGGCGTCCGCGGCCAACCTGCTGTACGCCTGCGACCTGCCCGCGCTGGTGAACGGCGTGGAGTGCATCGTGCACGCGGCGGCGGGCATGCGTGGCTCCGCCGCCGACATGTTCGCCAACACCGTGGTCGGCACCCGCAACCTGCTCGACGCGGCGGCGGTGGAAG
Organism: Luteimonas sp. MC1825; assembly: GCF_014764385.1. Lineage (NCBI taxonomy): Bacteria > Pseudomonadati > Pseudomonadota > Gammaproteobacteria > Lysobacterales > Lysobacteraceae > Luteimonas > Luteimonas sp. MC1825. The sequence continues at coordinate 1,060,602 of NZ_CP061714.1, forward strand.
GCGTGCGCCGCGTGGTCATGGTGGGATCGTTCTCGGTCTACCGGACCGAGGGGCTGGCGCGTGGCGCGGTGCATGACGAGTCGGTCCCGATCGAGGCGGTCGGCATCGAGAAGGGCGCCTACGCGCACGCCAAGACGCGCCAGGAGCACCTGCTGGCCGAATACCGGGCGCGGTTCGGGTTCGAGACCGTCGTGCTGCGGCCCGGGGTGATCTACGGGCCCGGGGGTGGCGCGTTCTCGTCACGGGTGGGCATCCGCGCCATGGGGCTGTTCTTCAGCCTTGGCCGCGGTGCCGAACTGCCGCTGACCTACGTCGAGAACTGCGCCGACGCGGTGGCGCGGGCAACGCTGCATGGCGTGGATGGCCGCGCCTACAACGTGGTCGACGACGACCTGCCGAGCTGCGGCCAGTACCTGCGCGGCTACCAGGCGAGGGTGGGGCGGCTGCGCGTGCTGCCGGTGCCGTACTGGCTGTTCCTGCTCGGCGCGCGCTGCCTCGTGCGCTACCACCGCGTGTCGAAGGGGCAGCTTCCGGCCGTATTCACCCCTTACGTGGTGCGCTCGATGTACCGTCCGCTGCGGCATTCCAACGCGGCGCTGAAGGCGCTGGGCTGGCGGCAACGGGTTCCGACCCAGGCGGGCCTCGCGCGCACGTTCCAGGCGCTCTCCGGAACGCCGCCCTAGGGCGTGACCCCCTGCGGCAACGCAGTCTCCGTCCCGCCCCGCGCCCTCTGGTAGAACGCATCGTACCTGGCCCGCATGACATCGACCGACCCGTGCAACTCCACCCGCTGCCGCGCCGCCGTGCCCAGGCGAACGCGCAGTGCGTCGTCGCCCAGCAGTTCGCGCAGGATCCCCTGCAGGCCCGTGCCGTCGGTGGGCGCGAACAGGCGGCCGTTGTCGCCGTCGGAGATGATCTCGACATTGCCGCCGACACGCCCGGCCACGATCGCAAGCCCGGCGGCGCAGGCTTCGAGCAGGGCGATCGACAGGCCTTCGGTGAGCGACGGCAGCGCAAAGACATCGAAGGCCGGCAACAGCGCCGGGACGTTGCCGCGCGGGCCGGCCAGCACGACCCGGTCGGCGATCCCCAGGGCGTCGGCGCGCGCGCGCAGGTCGGCGGCCATGGGGCCGTCACCGACCATGACCAGCTTCAGGCGCGGGAAGCCGGCGAGCAGCGCCGGCACCTGCTCCAGCACGATGCGCTGGTTCTTGAGTTCCACCAGGCGGCCGACGCAGCCGATCACCGGTGCGTCGCCCGCCGCCAGCCCGAACGCCGCGCGCGCCTCGTCGCGCGCGGCGACGGGATCGGCGTGGCGAAGCAGCGGAATGCCGTTGTGAACCACTTCGGCCAGGTTCGCGCGGGCTATGCCGGACGCGACCAGCTGGTCATGGACCTGCTGGCCGACCATCGCGACGCGCCGCGTGCGCGCCAGCGACCAGCGATACAGCGTGCGCAGGCGGCGGTTCGCCAGCCGTGCACCCATGTTGTGGCAGGTGTTCACCAGCGTCGCGTGGCGGTTGAACAGCAGCGCCAGCGCCGCGTAGTAGCTGGGCACGAAGTTGTGCGTGTGCACGATGTCCGCCTGCAAGCCGCCGGCGCTGGAGCGCAGCGCGCGCAGCACGCCAATGTCCAGCGGGCCACGCTTGCCGCCGATCACCACGGGCACGCCCGCCGCTTCCAGTTCGGCGCGGAATCCGCCGGTGTCGTTGATGCTGAACACCAGTACCCGGTGGCCATGCGCGGACTGGGCAATGGCCAGGTCCGCGACCACGCGCTCCAGGCCGCCGAGTTCGAGCGAGTCGACGACATGGACGATCGCGAGCTTCCGGGTGGGGTCGATCGGTTGCATGCCTGGGGATCGTGTATCGACGCCGTTGCCCGGCGTCCTGGAGCAGCGAGCATAGACGGCGGGCCCATGGCGCGCGAGATCCACGCAGGGGAGGTGCCGGATGGCCATGGCCACTGAAGCGATGGCACCGCAGGCCGGGCTGCGCCAGGTGCGTGCCTGCGTGATCGGCCCGGACATCATGCACCGCGAGTCATTGCTGGCGATGTTCGCAAGCCTTTCGATCGAGGCGACCAGCACCGACGACTCCCACACCTTCCTGTCGCGCGCGGGCGGCGACGGGCGCGGCCGCGTGGCGCGTGCGATGGACATCGCCTGGGGCACGCGCGACCCGTCCTGGATGCGCCATGTGCTGGACGCCATCGACGCGAGCCGCGCCGACGTGTTGGTGTTCCATTGGGGCACCTTGCCGCTCTCGGACATCGTCGCGATCAGGCGCGCCCGGCCGGCGCTCAGGACCATGCTGATGCTGCTGTGCTTTCCGCTGGCCCTGTCGCCGGCGGGGATCAAGCGCCAGCACCTGGTGCTGCGCCGCTGCCTGCCGAGCATCGACGCGCTGATCTGTCCCACGCCCGAGATGGCGGACTACCTGCGGCGCCGCGTGCTGGGCCGGCACCGCACCCGGATCGGCGTTGTCCCGCCGTGCTGGCCGGACGCGGTGCGTCCCACGCTGCGCGCCGCAGGAGAGCGCACGCGCCCGAACCTGGTGTATGTCGGGCGCACCGACCTGTCCGGCAAGACGGTCCATGGTGCCGACGACATCCGCGTGCTGATGCGCTCGCTGCTCGACGCAGGCATTGAACTGCACCACGCCCGGTCGCCGGAAACCGAGGACGGCCATCCCAATCGCGTGCATTTCAGGCCGCTGACCAACCTCCAGCTGATGCAGGGGATGGCGGCGTTCGATGCCAGCCTGATCGCCTACAACCTCGACGCCTGCAGCCGCACCGACCGCTTCGACCTCACCGTTCCCGACCGCTTGATCTCCAGCGTGCTGGGCGGCACGCCGGTGGCATTGCCACGGGATGGATACGCGGCGTCGAAGACCTACCTGCGCGACCATGGCGCGATGCTCACGTTCGCGTCGGCGCACGACCTGTATCGCCAGCTGTCCGACCGTGCCCGCATGGCCGAACTGAAGGAGGTCGCCTGGGACGCGCGCAACCGCTTCGTGGCGGAGCGCCAGGCCGGTGCGCTTGCGGGTCTGCTTGACGAGGTGCTCGACGAAGCGCCGCAGCGGGTGCGCACGGCGGTGGCGTGGTCCGGCGGTCGCGGATGAAGTCCGCCTTTGGCAGCCATGCCCTGATCCGGTCCGCGCTGATCGTCACCGGTGCCACCTACGTCACCTACGTCACTGGCCTGGTGATCAGCATGCTGGCCGCGCGTGGCCTCGGGCCGGCGGATTACGGCCGCTATTCCTACGTGGTGTGGCTGTCGGGAATGGTGGTGGTGGCCTGCACCAACGGCCTGACCACGACCGGCATCAAGTTCGTCGCGGAGTGCCTGGGCCGTGGCGACGGCGAGGCTGCCGCGCGTGTCTACGGGTTGCTGCGCCGCTACTTCATGCTGTCGACGGTGGTCGCGTGCCTCGCGTTCCTGGTGCTGGCCCGTTTCACGCTGCCGGACGGCTGGGAGGGCGGCATCGGCCTGTTCGCCGTCGTCGTTCTGGCCAGCGGCGTGGCGAAAGCGTTCTACCTCCTGCATTCGTCGGTCGCCAAGGGTTACGGCAATTTCGGCATCGAAGCCAACACCACCAACATCCTGGGCCTGGTGGGACTGGTGGCGACCATTGGCCTGGTGGTCGCACGGCGCCCGCTCGAGTCCTATCTCGAGCTGCTGGTGGTGCTGAGCATCTGCCACGCGCTGTTGACCTTCTTCTTCATCCGGCGCACCGCCATCCGCCCGGCCCAAGGTCCCATCGAGGCGGCGATGGCCAGGCGGCTGCGCATCCACCTCGCGTGGACGGTGATGCTGGTGTTGCTGGCGACCTTCTCCAACCGGACGGTCGAGACCTTCCTCCTCAACAGGACGGCCGGAGCCGAAGCCGTCGGCTTCTTCATCATCGCCGCCACGATCACGCGCGGCGGCGCCGACCTGCTGGTGAACGGACTCACCGCGGTGCTGATCCCGGCGATGGCGCACTCCTACGGCCGTGGCGGCGCCGCCGGATTGAATCCGATCCTGTCGAATTCGGTGCGCTACTTCCTGTTCATGGGCCTGGTGCTGGCGGGCGTCGGCGTGTTCTGCGCCGAGCTTGCGATCAGGCTGCTGTACGGGCCCGAATACGCGCCCGTGGTGAACGTGTTCCGGGCGATGGTGGTCATCGCCGGCCTCACCCTGATGGAAGGTGCCTTCAACGCGCTGTTGACCACGGCCGACCACCAGCGCCTGCGCGTGATCCTCACCGTCGTGGCGGTCACGGTCAGCGCCGTGCTTGCCTTCGCGCTGGTGCCGCGCTATGGCCTGTCGGGTGCCGTGGCCGCGCACCTGATCGCGAAGATGGTCATGTTCACGACGATCGTGCTCACCGCGACCCGCACGATGCAGGTGCGCCTGCCGTGGCGGGAGATCGGCAGGCAATTCGCCTGTGCCATGGTCGCGGCCGCGCTGGCGGCGCTGGTGTGGTGGGCGGGCGATGGCGCGTGGATCGGCCTGGTGGCGGCGATGGTCTATGCGGTCGCCATGGTCATCTGCTCGTTCCTGTTCAAGTCGTGGAGCGCGCAGGACCTGGAGATGCTGGCCCAGTTGACCACGCGATTCCCGCGCGCCTGCTGGTTGCTGGCCGCGCTGGCGCGCCTGGGCGTGCGCTGAGCGCGCCAGGCGACGCTCAGCCCGGCTTCCAGGCGACGTAATAGATCCAGGGGTCGTCGAGAACGTCCAGGTCACGCCGGCCGTCGGCCGCGATGGTCACCACATCGACGAAGCCGGCCGCGGCCAGCGCGTCGAGTTCATGCGCCGGGTCCACGTACACCGTGAGCGACGCGTGGTCATAGGCCTCGTCGTTGACCACGGCGTGGCCTTGCGCCATGACCTGGTCCCCGGCCAGGCGCCTGCGGTTGGCCTCGCGTGTCCTGCGCGCGGCCACGGCCCTGGCAATCCGCACCGCGAGTCGCAGCGGGTTCGCGGTGACCTTGACACCGGGCAGCGAGACCGGGGGGAACGCGCCGCCCAGGATGCGCATGTTGTGCGACGAATACACGAAGGCGCCACCCGGGCGCAGCACGCGCGCCACCGCGCGGTGGACCTGCGCGCGCTCCTCGTATGCGATGTAGTCGATGCCGTTGAACGAAAAGAGCACCAGGTCGCAGCTGGCGTCGTCGATGCCTTCAAGCGTGCGCGCATCGCCAAGCCGGATGTCGACCCCCGGATGCCTGGCCCTGCAGGCGTCCACCATGCCCGGCGAGATGTCGAGCGCACGATAGCTGCGCGCGAGTGCATGCAGGTAGCCGGTGGTGCGCCCGCCGCCGACGCCGACATCGAGCACGTCGCCGCGCACCAGCGGCCAGGCCTCACCGAGCGCGGCGACTTCCGCGGGCGTGAGTGCGGAACGCGTGGCGAAGTCCTCGACGACGCGCGGCTGCAGGTACGCTTCATTGCCCATGTGCTCACCCTTGGCGATGGCCCCCGCCGGATAGTAGCGGAACATTCCAGCGACCCGCACGTGGCTGCCGTTCGCGCGTGGCCATGGCCGGTTGCAGGCATTCCGCGCGTTGTCATTGCACGGAATGCCACGTCCGCAGCCGAAGGCCATGTCGATGCCCATCCGCCCGCAACCGACCGCCGATCGGGCCGACCGCCACGCGTACGCGGCAGTGCCGTGAGCAGCGTGTTCTGGGCCTGCGTCGTGCTGCTGGCGTACACCTATGCCGGTTACCCGTTGCTGATGCGACTGCTGGCGTGGCGGCGTCCGCTGCCCGCGGCCCGGTCCGCGCAGGAGCCGATGGTCACCGCGGTCCTGGTCGTGCGTGACGCGGCGGGGCTGGTGCGTGCCAAGCTCGACAACCTGCTCCTGCTCGACTGGCCCGGTGACCGGCTCGAGATCGTGGTTGCATGCGACGGCTGCACCGACGGCACGGCCGCGGCATGCCGCGCGGTTGGCGACCCCCGCGTGCGCGTGCTCGAATTCAATGCGAGGCGCGGCAAGGCCGCATGCCTCAACGACGCGGTGGCCGTGGCGCGCGGCGAGGTGCTGCTGATGGTCGACGTGCGCCAGCGGGTGGATCCGCAGGCGCTGCGCGCACTGGTCGCGCGCCTCGCCGATCCCGCCGTCGGCGCGGCCAGTGGCGAGCTGTGTTTCGAGGACCCGGAATCGGGTTTCGCCTGCAGTGTCGACGCCTATTGGCGCTACGAGAAGATGCTGCGGCTGGCCGAGAGCCGGAGTGGCTCGGTGGTCGGTGTCACCGGCGCCTTGTACGTGCTGCGGCGCAACCTGTTCGAGCCCCTCCCCGAAGGCACCGTGCTGGACGACGTGCTGGTGCCGATGCGGGTCGCGGCGCGCGGGGGCCGGGTGGTGTTCGAGCAGCGTGCCATCGCCTGGGACCGTGCATCGCCGTCGCCGGCCCAGGAGCGTGCGCGCAAGGTCAGGACGCTGGCGGGTAACTTCCAGCTGCTGCAGCTCGCGCCGTGGCTGTTGGACCCGTTCGCCAACCCGCTGTGGTTCCGCTTCGTGAGCCACAAGTTGCTGCGCCTGGTGGCGCCATGGGCGATCCTCGTGCTCCTCACCGCAACCTGCGTACTGGCCACGCGCGGAAGCTTCTACCAGGCCTGCCTGTGGCTGGCACTCGCCGCGGGGCTCCTGCTGCTGCTCGCCCGCGTGCTGCCTGCGTTGTCACGATCCCTCCCGGTCAGGCTGCTGTCGGCGTTCCTGCACATGAACCTCTATTCCGCGGAAGCGGCGATCGCGTTCGCGCGACGCGACCTGACCCGCCTGTGGTGAGCGGCAACCGCCCATGCCCGCCTTCGTATTCATCGTCGCCTACCTGATTCTTGTCCTCATCCGCCCGCAGGAATATCCGCGCTGGGCGGATTCCGGCGTGCCGTTCATGCCGGTCGCGCTGATCCTCGCGGTGCTGGCATGGCTCGCTTCGCGCAACAAGCGCTTCGACGAGCCGCAGTACCCGCTGCTGGTGCTGTTCACGGTCGCCACGGGCATTTCGGTGGCGGTGAACGGCTGGCTGGGCGGTGCGGTGGAGCAGTACAAGCAGTTCATGCCCACGCTGGTCGCGTTCGTGCTGCTGGCCAATGCCATCACCACCCGGCGGCGGACGGAGCAGGTCATGGTGGTCTTCATCCTCAGCGCGCTGTTGCTGGCCTGGCATGGCGTCGAGCAGTCGGCGCTCGGCGTGGGCTGGACAGGGATGCCGCTGGTGGAGGACGGGCGCATCCAGTACGTGGGCATCTTCAGCGATCCGAACGACCTCGGCATGCTGTTCGTGATCTGCCTGCCGATGACGGTCTACATGGGCAGCCGCGGCGGCATGATGGGGATGCGACGCCTGCTGTGGGTCGCGGTCGGGGCGTTCCTCCTCTACGGGGTCTACCTGACGAATTCGCGCGGGGCGATGCTCGCAGTCGTGGTGATGGCGGGGGCACACGTCTGGCTGCGCCGGGGCCCGATGCTGGCCGGGCTGATCGCGGCGGGCAGCCTGGTCACCATGCGGCTGATGCCCTCGCGCCTCACCGACCTCGATGTCCAGGAAGGCTCGGCCACGGGCCGGGTGGAGGCCTGGTACGAGGGCTTCCGGATGTTCCTGGAAAACCCGCTGTTCGGCGTGGGGACGGGAAGCTTCGAGGAGTACCACACGCTCACCGCGCACAACTCGCTGGTCCTCGTGCTGGCGGAGAACGGCCTGTTCGGGTTCATTCCCTGGCTGGCGTTCGTGGGCTACTGCTTCTGGATGATGCTGAGGCTGGTGCGGCATTCGCCCGAGGTTGCCGATGGCGGCGGCGATGACGCCAACGAGGAAGCCAACGACATCGCGGCCGCGCAGTCGTGGGCCACCGACCGGGCGATCGCGTGGACGCTGCTGGTGTCGCTGGCCGGATTCGCCACGTGTGCGTTCTTCCTCAGCCGCAGCTACCTGATCCTCTTCTACCTGCTGGCGGCCGTGGTGGTCGCGCACTTCACCGACGTGCGGCAGCGCTGGCCGGACGTGGTGCCGTTCCGGCTGAGCCAGGACATTCCGCGCTGGGGGCTGTACTCGGGCGTCGCCGTGGTCGTGTTCTACCTCATCCTCAAGGTGCTGCTGGCGAGACTATGACCATCGACGCAAGTGCACGGCGATCGCGACGCATCGCCATCGTCACACCGATCCTGCCTGTCCCGCATGACCTCACGCGTGGTCGCTACATCCACGAGACCGCGCGCGCGCTGTCCCGGCTGGCCACGACCAGGGTCTTCTTCCCGCAGGTGAAGTACCCGCGCATCCGTGGGCTGGCACCAAGGAGTTTCCTGCAAGGCCATGTCGGCGATGACTACCGCCTCGACGGCATCGACCTCGAGCCCTACACCTATCCGGGACTGCCCGGACTGTCGCGTGCCAGCAATGGCATGGTCGGCGCCTGGGCCCTGACCCCCAGGCTGCGTGCCTTCGCCCCGGATGTGGTGCTGGCGTACTGGGTCTATCCGGATGGCCATGCCGCGCTGATGGCATCACGCCGGCTCGGGCTGCCCTGCATCATCGGCGCCCGCGGGTCGGACATCCACGTGCGGTCGGGGATCAGCCGCCGCCTCACCCGCCGGGCGCTGCTCGGCGCCGACGCGGTGCTGACCGTCAGCGAGGCGATGCGCCGCGCGGCGATCGGCGATTACGGCGTGGAGCCGGCCCGGGTGCGCACGATCGTCAACGGCATCGACACCGCGGTGTTCCACCGCAGGGATCGTGGCCGGATGCGCGACCTGCTGGGCATCGCTGCGCAGGCGAAGCTCGTGACCTACGTCGGCCGCTTCGTCGAAGCCAAGGGCATGCACGAACTGCTGGCCGCGTTCGCGGCGCTGGCCGCACGCGACCCCGATGTCGCGCTCGCGCTCGTCGGCGACGGCGTGATGCGGTCGCAGCTGGCGGCCATGGTCGAGTCCGCCGGGCTGGCGCACCGCGTGCACATGCCCGGCGGGCTGGAACCCGCACAGGTGGCGGAGTGGATAGCCGCCTCCAACGTGCTGGCCTTGCCCAGCTGGTCGGAGGGCTATCCCAATGTGGTAGTCGAGGCGGTGGCCTGCGGCTGCCCGGTGGTCGCCAGCGACGTCGGCGGTGCGCGCGAGATCATCCATGCGGGCAACGGCCTGCTGGTACCGGCACGCGACGCGGCGGCACTGGAACACGCGCTCGAAGAAGCCATGGCCAGGACCTGGGATGCCGCCGCGATGTCGGCTGCCTGCAGTCGCGGCTGGGACGCGGTTGCCATTGACACCCTGGCCGCCTGCGAGCACGTGCTGGCGCAATGGCGGCCGGCCGCGGTCACGCGTGCGGCATCAGCCGCCTAGGGTGCCGCCCGCACGCCCGCACAGGGCCGGTCTGCACGCCATTCCACGTTCTGTGGATGTGAGAGGGGCGGGCATGCATGTGCGATCCCCATCGTCGACCGATACGGACAGCGCGAGCCAGATGGACTTCAAGACAATCGTCAAGCCCTTCATCCTGGGCAATTTCCTGTTCACCGATGACGCTGCCGCCGTCGCCGACGACTCGTCGCTGATCCGCGGTGGAATCGTCGACTCCACCGGCATCCTGGAACTGATCGAGTTCCTTGAAGCCACCTGCGGCATCCGCGTCGCCGCGGAAGAAATGGTGCCGGCCAACTTCGATTCCATCGACACCATCAGTGCATTCCTCCAGCGCAAGACGGCCGCCTGAGCGCGCCGTGATCGCACTGGCGCAACGCTTGCTGACCACGGCGCGGGCCACGCCGGCTGCGCCCGCGCTCGTCGCCGGCGAACACCGCATGGACTATGCCGCACTGGCGGACCAGGTGCGGCGGTTTGCCGCGATGCTGGTGTCCCGGGGCATCGGCGTCGGCGAGCGCGTGGCCATCGTGTTGCCGAACTCGATCGAGGCCGTGGTGGCCTGCTATGGCTGCTGGCTTGCCGGCTGCATCGCCGTTCCCCTGGCGTCGCGGTCGCCGACGCGCGAGCTGCGCGCATTGCTGCGGCATGCCGGGGCACGCATGACCGTGCTCGAAGCGTCCAACGCCGACGCGCACGCCGCCGTTGCCGGCTGCGACCGCCAACCGGCAACGATCGTGCTTGGCGACCGCGCGCCGGGCGCCGGCGCAACGGGCTGGGACGAGGCGCTGCGCATCGCGCCACGGGCCGGGTCGCGGGGTGCCGGTGCGGTGGCGTCGATCATGTACACCTCGGGCACCACGGGCCGACCCAAGGGCGTGACGCTGACGCACGCGAACTTCGCCGCCAACGTCGACGCCATCATCGCCTACCTCGCACTGGATGCCGCTGACAGCGCCATCTCGGTGCTGCCCTTCCATTACGCCTACGGTGCGTCGGTGCTGCACACGCACCTCGCGATCGGCGCGCGGGTGGTGATCGAGCCGAACCCGATGTTCCCGCGCCTGCTGGTCGAGACCATCGAGCGCGAGCGCCCAACCGGCTTCCCGGGCGTGGCGTCAAGCTTTGCACTGCTGCTCGACCACGCGGCACTCGCCGGACATGACCTGTCCAGCCTGCGCTACCTGACCAATGCCGGCGGTGCGCTGCCGGTCGCACTGGCACGGCGCCTGCGCGAAGCGCTGCCTGGCGCGGCGCTGATCGCCATGTACGGCCAGACCGAAGCCACGGCCCGATTGACGTGGCTGCCGTCCGATCGCCTGGACGCGAAGCCCGGTTCGGCTGGCCGGGCGATCGCCGGCGTGAGCCTGCAGGTGCGCGACGAAACCGGCATGCCATTGCCGCCGGGTGCGGAAGGCGAGGTCTGGGTCCGGGGTGACAACGTGATGTCCGGATACTGGCGCGATGCCGCCGCGACCGCCGCGGTCCTGCGCGACGGCTGGCTGCGCACGGGCGACATCGGCCATCTCGACGACGATGGCTTCCTGTTCCTGGCCGGGCGCCGCAGCGACCTGATCAAGACCGGCGGGCATCGCGTGCATCCGATGGAGGTGGAAGAAGTGCTGCACGAGCTGCCCGGCATCATCGAGGCGGCCGTGGCCGGGGTGGACGACGAGGTGCTGGGCCAGGTGGTCAAGGCCTGGGTGGTGACCGACGGGCGCGCGCTCGACGCGCGCGGCGTGCGTGCGCATTGCCGGGACAGGCTGGCGGCGCACAAGGTGCCGAAGCTCGTCGACTTTGTCGGCGCGCTGCCCAGGACCGCCTCCGGCAAGGTCCGGCGCGCCGTGCTGGCCGAACCCGTCGCGGAAGGGGAACCGTCATGACGCCCCTGGGTCACCACGTGCTCGACCTGGATCTCGAGGCCGAGGCCGACCGCATCGCCGCCAGCCTGCGCGCCGCCACCGCACGCGAACTCCATCGGCGCGGGCTGGTCGTGGCCATCTCCGGCGGAATCGATTCCTCCTGCTGCGCCGCGCTGGCAGTGCGGGCGCTCGGTCCGGATCGCGTGTTTGCCCTGATCCTGCCGGAGCGGGATTCCTCCGCCGACAGTGCGGCCCGCGCCAGGCTGCTCGCGGAGCACCTGGGCATCCGCAGCGAGACCAAGGACATCGCACCCGCGCTGGCGGCGATCGGCTGCTACGAGCAGCGCGATGCGGCCGTGCGCCGGGCGCTGCCCGGCTACGGCGACGACTGGCGCTTCAAGATCACCATCGACGGCGGCACCGAGGGCCGCATCAACGTCTTCCAGCTCGTGGCCGAGGCACCCGACGGCAGCCGGCACGCCTGCACCCTGGGGCTTGCCGATTACCTGCAGATCGTGGCCGCGACCAACTTCAAGCAACGCCTGCGCAAGGCGTTGGAGTACTTCCACGCCGACCGCCTCAACTACGCCGTGGTCGGCACCCCGAACCGGCTCGAATACGACCAGGGATTCTTCGTCAAGAACGGTGACGGCTCCGCCGATGTGAAGCCCATCGCGCATCTCTACAAGACACAGGTCTACGCCATGGCGCGCCACCTCGGGCTTCCCGAGCGGCTCTGCGCCGCGGTGCCCACCACCGATACCTACAGCCTGTCGCAGGGGCAGGACGAGTTCTACTTCGCGCTCGGCTACCGCGACATGGACCTTGCGCTGTGGGCGCTGGAGCATGGCCGCGACGCCGCCGACCTCGGCCAGGCGCTCGGGATGGACGCGCGACGCGCGGAGGCGATCTACGCCGACATCGAAAACAAGCGCCGCACCACGCGTTACCTGCACGCGCCACCGGTCCTGATGGGTGAGCCCGGCCTGGCGTGCACGGCATGAACGTCGAAACCGCCACCTGCCTGCCCGACTACGTCGTTTTCGGCACAGAGGCACCGGACCCGCGCGCCGCCGCGATCGAGGCCTGGACCGGCACTCTCGGCCCCGACGACGCCCTCGAACAGCGATACGACGCGCTGTGCGAAGGCTCGCCGTGCGGCGCGCCGGTGCTGCGCCTGGTGCACCACGTCGCCAGCGGGCGCTGCGTGGGCGTTGCGGCGCTGGCACCGCGACGCATGGTCCTGCGCGGCCGCGAGGTCCGCGGCGCCGTGCTCGCGCATTTCGCCATCCATCGCGGGCACAGGTCGCTGGGTCCTGCGGTGATGCTGCTCGAGAGCCTCCTGGCCGCGGCCGCGGGCCGCGTCGACGTGGTGTATGGCATTCCGCGCAACAGCGAAGGCGCCGGCGCCGCGCTGCGCCGCGCCGGGCTGCGGCCAATCGGCGAGATGCAGAGGCTGGTGCGCGTGGTGCGCCATGGGCGGTACCTGGCGCGGAAGATCCCGGCGCCGTTGGCGCGCACGGCAGGCTGGGTGGTCGATCGCGTGCACGCCCTGCGCGACCTGACGGCTGCATGGCGCGCGCCGCCGCTGCGCAGGCAGTGGATCGACGCCTGCGACGCCCGCATGGATCGGATATGGGCCCGCGGTGACGCAGGCGAGGCGCTGACATCGGAGCGCGGCGCGGACATCCTGCGCTGGCGCTTCGACCATGCGCCAGGCGCCGGGGTGCGCTATCTGGTGCTCGAGGACGACCGCGGCGGCGCGCTCTGCTGGTTCGCATGCGAAGTCGATCCACGCTGGCCGCATATCCTCAACGTGGTCGATTTCTGGTCGCTTGGCGGCTGCGATGGGCCCAGCGCGCACCAGGTCCGCGCGCTGGTCCGCCAGGCATGGTGCGACGGCATGGCGACCGTCAGCCTGTCGCTGTGCGCGACCGCGGCGGGACGCGCACCATGGCGCTCTGCAGGCTTCGTCGAGCGCGGGCGGCAGGTCGTGTACGGCAGCTGGTTCGACAGCGACCTGGCCGCGCAGCCGCCGGCGCTGCATTTCACCGATTTCGAGCAGGACGGCTAGCGCATGGCCGGACACATCGCAGGCACGACATGGCGCGACGCGCCGCGCGCCCCAGGCAAGGCACGGGTGATGCGCGGGGAAATCGCCGCGCTGGCAAGCCGCGAAGGGCTGGAAGCAGAGTGGCTTCAACTGGAGGCCGACGCGGATGGCTCGCCGTTCACCACCTGGCACTGGGTGGACGCCTGGCTGCGCAATCTTCCGGCCGAAGTCGTGCCGCTGGTGTTCCGCGCATACGACGCAGCCGGCCTGGCCGCGATCGGCCTGCTGGTGCTCGCGGCGGAGCAGGGCGCGCGCCGCCTGTTCGGCAGGTATTCGTTGCGCCTGCAGGAAACCGCCGACGCGGAACTCGACGAGATCACCGTCGAGTACTCCGGCCTGCTGGTGCGCCGCGGTGCCGAGGCGCGTGCCTACGCCGCGCTGTTCGAATCGTTGCACGCGTTCCAGCCCCGCTGGCGGCGGTTGCGCATCGTCGCGACGACGCACGGGGCCGCCATCGCCGCGGCGTTGCCGACGTCGATGCAGGCGGTCAGCATGCAGGCGCGGCGTTCGCACTACGTGGACCTCGCCGCCGTGCGGGCATCGGGAGGCGACTACGTGGCGACGCTGGGTGCGAGCAGCCGCGGCGCCCTCAGGCAGACCGCACGCGCGTACGCGGCATTGGGCCCGTTGCGCTGCGACGTCGCTACCGACGCCGGTACCGCATTGCAGTGGCTTGGCGAACTGGAAGCCTTGCACACCGGATACTGGCGCTCGAGGGGCCGGCAGGGGTCCTTCGCCAGCGCGTTCTTCGCGCGCTTCCATCACGACCTCGTCGCGACGGGCACGACGACGGGGTACACCCGCATCACCCGGGTCAGCGCCGGTGACACCGTCGTCGGATATCTCTACAACCTGTGCTGGCGCAACCGGATCTACTTCTACAACAGCGGGCTCAACTACGGGCTGCTGGACAAGCACGATCGTCCCGGCATCTTCGCGCTGCGCGCGGCGATCGAACAGGCCGTGGGCGAGGGCCGCGACGAGTTCGATCTGCTCGCTGGAACGCAGGCGTACAAGACGCGCCTGGCCACGAGCTCGCGCCTCCTGCACTGGATCGACGTGCGCAGGAACGGGCCGATGGCGTCGTGCGAACGACTGCTGGCGACGCTGGCGCGACGGCATCGGGGCGCGATCCCGTTGGCGCAAGCGCTGGCCGTGCCGGACTGACACAAGGAACGATTGAATGGACAGCATGGGCAACGCGGGTCGCCAGGCGGTACGCAAGGTGCTCTACCACCACCGCACGCAGGGCAAGGCGGTCGAAGGCGTGCACATCCGCGGCATCACCGATGCCCTGCGCGCGCGGGGCGTCGCGGTCGACATCATCTCGCTGCCGGGCGCGGATCCGTATTCGTCGCCGCGCGCGATGTCGCCCACCCGCCAGGCGAGGCCGTGGATGAAGCTGGTCACCCGCCTGCCGGAGCCGCTGTTCGAACTCGCCGAGCTGGCCTACAACCTCGTGGCCGGCTTCCGGATCGCCGCCTGGTTGCACCGCAACCCCGACGTCGATTTCATCTACGAGCGGTACTCGCTGTTCATGTACGCGCCAATCTGGCTGGCGCGGATGCGCGGCATCCCCATCATCCTGGAGGTCAACGACTCGGCCACCGTCGAGCGGGTCCGGCCACTGGCGTTCCGGCGCCTGGCGATGGCCATCGAGCGTCGGGCATTCCGCAAGGCCAGCGGGCTGGTGTTCGTATCGAGCATCTTCCGCGACCGTGCCCTGGCGGCGCACGGCAGCATGGCACCCGCGATCGTCACGCCCAATGCCGCGGATATCGCCAAGTTCACCTTCACCGCGGAGCAGCGCGAGGGCACGCGGGCGCGCCTGGGCCTGGACGGCCACGTGGTCTGTGGCTACCTCGGCGGGTTCGTGCCATGGCATGCGATCGACCGCTTCGTGCGCCTGATCGCGGACCATCTCGCGGCGGCGCCGCACCTGAAGCTGCTGCTGGTCGGCGACGGGGCCACCTATCCCGCGCTGCGCGCGTTCGTCGAATCCCGGGGACTGTCCCGCCAGGTGGTCATGACAGGGCGCGTGGCGCACGACGAGGTGCCCGGCCTGCTTGCGGCGATGGACATGGCAGTGCTGCCGAGCGCCGGTGACTACACCTCGCCGGTGAAGCT
The DNA here is from genome assembly GCF_014764385.1 of Luteimonas sp. MC1825. Classification (NCBI taxonomy): domain Bacteria; kingdom Pseudomonadati; phylum Pseudomonadota; class Gammaproteobacteria; order Lysobacterales; family Lysobacteraceae; genus Luteimonas; species Luteimonas sp. MC1825. The sequence goes on from NZ_CP061714.1 coordinate 1,076,054, forward strand.
GTTCGAGTTCATGGCCTGCGGCGTGCCCCCGGTCGCCCCTGATTTCGAGCCGATCCGCGAGGTGCTGGTGGAGGACGAGACGGGCTGGATGTTCCGGGCCGGCGACCTCGCCGCCGCGGTCGAGCGCGTGCTGGCGCACAGTCGCGACAGCGCCGGGCTGGCCCGCGTGGGTGCCGCCGCGCGCAACTACATCACCGCCCACCGGCAATGGCGCAACAACATCGAGGAGCTCCTCGCCTTCCACCATTCCCTTGCCTCAGGGATGGCCACCCGTTGATGGACACGAGAAGCACGAGGGACCCGACGATGACCTGGCCGACGGACGCGAGCGGTGAATTGCTGGTCGGTGGCAAGCCGCTGACACGCGTGGTCGCGGCGGTCGGCGCCACGCCCTGTTACCTCTACGACCGGGGTCGGCTGACCGCGCGCAGCGGGAGCCTGCGGGCCATGCTGCCGCCCGGCGTGCGCCTGCACTACGCGATGAAGGCCAACCCGATGCCGGCGCTCGTGGGGCACTTGGCGTCGCTGGTGGACGGCATCGACGTCGCCTCCGGGGGTGAACTGCGCGTGGCGCTCGACGCCGGCGCGGATCCCGAACACATCAGCTTCGCCGGCCCCGGCAAGTCAGCGTCCGAGCTTGCCCAGGCGCAGGCCGCCGGGGTGCTCGTGAACATCGAGTCGTTCCGGGAGATCGACATCCTGGCGCGCGCGAGCGACGCCACGGGAACGCCGGCACGGGTGGCGCTGCGCGTGAACCTGCCGTTCGAACTCAAGGCCTCGGGCATGAAGATGACCGGGGGCGCGCGCCAGTTCGGCATCGACGCCGAGGAGATCCCGGCCGCGCTGCGCGCGATCGGCGCGGCGGGGCTCGCGTTCGAGGGTTTCCACATGTTCGCCGGATCGCAGAACCTGCGCTCCGGGGCCATCGTCGAGGCGCAGTCGCGCAGCTACGACCTGGCCATGGAATGGGCGGGCCTGCTGCCGGCGCCGCTGCGCAGCCTGAACCTGGGCGGCGGCTTCGGGATCCCATACGCAGCCAACGAGTCGGACCTCGACCTGGCTCCGGTGCTGGACAACCTGGCCGGCCTGTCCGCGCGGCTCGCTGGCGATGCGCCCGGCGCCCACATCGTGATCGAACTCGGCCGTTACCTCGTGGGCGAGGCGGGGATCTACGTGGCGCGCGTGGTCGACCGCAAGCATTCGCGCGGGCAGGTCTTCCTCGTCGTCGACGGCGGCATGCACCATCACCTGGCGGCGTCAGGCAACTTCGGCCAGGTCATGCGCCGCAACTATCCGGTTGCGGTCAATGGTCGCCACGGCACTGTCGAAACCGCCAGCGTGGTCGGGCCGCTGTGCACGCCGCTGGACCTGCTTGGCGACCGCATGGAACTCGGCGTGGCCGAGCCCGGTGACCTGGTGGTGGTGTTCCAGTCGGGAGCCTATGGGCGCAGTGCCAGCCCGCGCGCCTTCCTCGGCCATCCGGACGTGGTCGAAGCCCTGGTTTGAGGGCACCGACGCGACCGCCTGTCAGGCGGCGGCGGCCGCCTGCCCGACCATGCCGATCCGCCGGGCCGGGTTGCCGGCGACGATGCTGTAGGGCGCCACCTTGCCGGATACCACGGCGTGCGCGGAGACAATCGCGCCCTCGCCGATCTCGGTGCCGGGCATGACCAGCACGCCGGTGCCGATCCAGGCATGGTCGTGGACCACGATCGGCTTCACGTCCGCGGCGTCGGGTGCGCCGCCCATGCGGCGACGCTCGGGATCGGTGGGGTGGCCACCCGAGTCGCGGAACGTCACCCCGCCCGCGACCTGCACGTGGCGCCCGATGCGGATTTCGCGCCCCACCACGAAGCGCGTCTGGTGGGCGATGTCGGAATGGTCGCCAATCTCCAGCCGCGGCCTGCTGCTGAAGCTCGCGGCAAAGTTGATGGAGATCAGCCCGCTCACGCGCACGTGGTCGCCCACCACCAGCTCACCGCTGCCCTGCACCCAGGGCACGTGGATGCCCGTGGTCACGCCGCGGCCGACGCGGGTGCAGTACGCCTTGAACAGCGGCTCGGCGACCAGCACCCGGCGGAGGAAGAACAGCGTGCCGCGCGCGGCGAGGAACAGCCAGAGATAGGGTTTCACCACGACGCGTGGTGCCGGCAAGGTCAGGCCGCGACCGATGCCCCGCAACCGCCGCGCCGCGGCGGCTGCGGGGTGGGGCGAGGTGCGCGCCCAGTGGCGCAGCGCCGCCAGCGTGTTCACGTCGGCGCGCCCAGGGCAGCGGCGCTCACCGCGGTCGGTTCCTGTACGACATCCACAGGTACCAGACGTTCTGGTGGACGTCGTCAAGGAGGTCACTGTCGCGCTCGTAGCGGGTGTAGCTGATGGCCGAACTCCAGTGCCGCGTCCACTGCTTTTCCAGGCTCACGCCGGCGCGCCGGGTGTCTTCCTGCGCACCGAGGTGCGTGTATTCGACGCGTTCGCTGCCGGCCCACGCCCGCAGCGTCACATCCGCGCCGAAGCGGTAGTCGAATCCGAGCAGCACGCCCTCGACGTCCTCGTCGGGCTGTTGCGCATCGAGGTAGCGCAGCCGCTGTGCGTACGGCTCGACCCGCCAGCCAAGGCGCTCGCCGCTGTAGGCCCAGGCGACGGTGACGCGTTTTTCGCGGTAGGCGGAGGCGATGACGGCACTGTCGTCGACCAGTACGCCTTCGGGAATGGTGGCTGCCACCCGACCGGCGACACCTTCGACGAGCGATGTGTCGGCAGCGTCCGAAAACTGGTCGACAAGCGTCAGTGCAAGCCGGCTGCGCTCACCGGGTCGCCAGCCGGCTTCGAGGCGCAGCAAGGGTCCACTGCTGCGCTCGCCGTCGGCATAGTCCAGCCGCGAGTAGCCGACGTCGATGGCGTAGTCGGTGTTGGCCTGGGCACGGATGTAGTGGGCGTACAGGTCGGCGCGCTCGTGGTCGCGGGCAGACAGGTCCTGGTCGTAGTCGACATCGGTCCACTGCGCGTTCAGGCCCAGGCTGCTGTTCGCGTCGAAGGCCTTGGCCACGCGCACCGCGGCGCCGATCCGGTTGGAGTCGAATTCGTCGGTGACCTCCGCGTGGGTGTCGATGTAGCGCGCTTCGAGGCGACCCTGCAGGGTGTCGCCGATGTTGAACAGGAAGTTCGGTCCCAGCGACAGCACGTTGACCTGCTGGCGGTTGTCGGGCGAGTCGGCGGCAAAGCGGTCGATCGCCTGGAGTTCCAGCTCGTCCTGGATCGAGAAGCTGAGGCGCTCGTCGATCATCACCCAGTTGAGGTACGCGGACAGGACGCCTTCCACGCCGTCGTCGACGCCGTGATCGAAGTTGCGGTAGTCGCCGCGACCAGCCACCACGGCCTGCACGGTGGAACCTTCCTGGGTGGCGACGAAGCCCACGCCGGTGCGCAGGATCCGCTGGCTGTCCGGGTCGACCGCCGCCAGCTGGACATTGTCATCGTGCTCCACGCCGGCATCGACCACGTAGTCGATGCGGAAGGCCTGGGCGACTGCTGGCGTCGCCAGCGCCGCCGCCACGGCAACCGCGATCAACGACGTCCGCATGCGGGACCTTCCCATTGGCAATCCCCCTCCGTTGGCGATCAGTGGTTGTCGTTGAACACGATGCCGGCGAGCTTGTCGGGGTCGAAGTTGGCCGCGGCCTTGTCGATCGCGTCCAGGGTCACCTTGCCGTAGCCGGCAACCAGCACCACGACATCGGCAAGGTCCGACAGGATGCGTGCGTCGGGGGAATTCAGGGCCGACGGCGCATCGAGGATGATGTAGCGGTTCGGGTCGGCCGAGCGCAGCGAATCGATCATGGTCCGCGCGCGCGCCGAGGTGAAGTACTCGCCGGCGATCTCGCGGACGCTGCCGTTGGGGATCAGCTGCAGGCGGGGGATGCCGGTGGGGTACTGGATCTCGGCGAGGTCGTCGATGCCACCGCCCAGGTAGTCCATCAGCCCGCGGTTGTCGCTGCCGGCGGCGAGTGCCATGTGGTGGCTCGGGTGCAGCGCATCGCAGTCGACCAGCAACGCCGTCTTGGCTTCGTCGAATGCGAAGGCCAGCGCGAGGTTGCGGGCGACGAAGCTGCCGCCACACCCGTGCGCCACCGGCGCCACCAGGGTGATGAAGTTCTGGTTGCCGCGCAGGTTGAGCAGCCTGGTGCGCAGGTCGCGGAACGCATCGGCCTGGACCCGGACCGAATCCTGGCGATGGATCAGGCGACGCTCCTCGAGCGCACGCGGCGAGAGGGGCGCCTGCTGGACGCGGGCCAGGTGGCGCGAACCTTCGTGGCGTGTTGCCGCGCCGTCGGCGGCAGGCTCCGCGGCGTCGCGCGCCGGGTGCGGGTCGATCAACGATGCGGTGCTCATGCGGCCACGACCTTGTAGGCGTAGGTGAAGACATAGACCAGTACCACCGAGCCGACCATCGCGATGGCGAGGGCCATCGAGGCGTACTCGCGGCGGCGCTCGCCCGGAGTCGGATAGGCGGGCACGGTGGTCAGCAGCGGCAGTTGCGTGTGCTTCACGATGAGATGGGGCGAGCGCACGCGCGGGTCGAGGCGCACCACCGCGAGCACCAGCGCCAACGGCAGCGCGATCGCCACCAGCAGGCCCGCGGCGGCGATGTGCATGAAGCGCAGGCCCGTCGGGCGCAGCGGCATGGTCGCGGGATCTTGCACGCGCAGGGTCAGGCCGCGATTTTCCTGGTCGAGGCCCATCGACACCCGCGCGTTCTCGCGCCGGCGCAGCAGGTCCTGGTAGATCTCGCGGTTGACCTCGTAGTCGCGGGTGAGCTCGGCCAGCGCACCCTCGGAGGCCGCGATCCGCCGGCTCCGGTCGAGTTCGTCATCCAGCAGCGACTGCGCGATCTGCAGCCGCGAGCGCGTGGCCGCGGTCTCGCGCCGCGCCTGCGCCAGCTGGCTGCGCAGCTCCTGGTAGAGCGGGTTGGCCTGCGCCTCGTCGGACAGGCCGCGTGCACCACCGGGTGATTCGCGGCGGCTGCGCTCGTCGGCAAGCATGCGGTTGATGTCGTCGATCTGGTGGCGGAGGCGGACGACGTCGGGATGCTGCTCGGTGTAGGCCAGCAGCAGCCGGTCGTGCTCGGACTGGAGCTCGATCAGGCGTGTGCGGTACAGGCCTTCGCGGGTCTGCACGGCGGTGACCGCGGACTCGCCGGAGAGCTGCGCCTCGATCGAGGATTCGCGCGACTCATGCTCCAGCAAGGCCATCCGCGTCTGCTCGAGCTGGGTGCGCAGTGCACCGATCCTGGAGGTGGCATCGGCGGCGCTGCCGGGCTGGGCGTCGACGTTGCGGGACTGGTATTCCTGCAGGTTGCCCTCGGCGCTCGACAGCTTGGCGTGGTACTCCTGCACCTTGCTGTCGATGAACTCGTAGGCCTCGCGGCTCTCGCGTCCCTTGGCCGCCGCGGCCTCGCTCATGAACATGGCCCCGAAGGCTTCGGTGATGCGGAAGGCGCGCTCGGGGTCGCGGTCGCGGTAGCTGATCTGCACGAGTTCCGGGCGCGGGCTCTCGATCAGGGTGCGGTTGCGGATGTCCTCCATCAGCCGGTCCTGTTCGAGCGCGCTGGGATTTTCATCAAGCCAGCCACCGACAGCCATGGCGGCCGACAGGACCTTGCGGCCGTAGACGATCTGGCGCGCCATGCCGGCGCGGTCGGCCACGCCGGTGGGCACCGCGCGGCCCTCGAGCAACGGCTGGATGATGTCGCTGTCCTGGGCGAGGATCGTGACCGACGCGGTATAGATGCGCGGGATCACGAACAGGCCCACGACCAGGGTGAGCAGGGCGATCGCGGTGAAGATGGAAACCAGCGGCACGATGCGCGTCCGCACTTCGCGCAGCAGGATGGGAAGAAGCTCGTTTGGCGTGAGTTCGGACGTGCTGGGCAGCGGAAGGCCGGGACGTCGCGGCGCGGCCAGGGCGTTGGAAGCCATCAGAATGCACGCTCCGGAATCGTGATCACGTCGCCTGGCGCCACCCGGTGGTTGGTGGTCAGGTCGCCGCGGTCGAGGATGCGGTCCAGGCGCACCGCATAGGTCGTGGTCGACTCGTCGTTGCGGCGGTACAGCGCGGCACGGTCGGACGCCGCGAACTCGTTGACGCCGCCTGCCGCCAGCACCGCGTCGAGCACGGTCATCCCCTGGCGGTACGGGATCGAGATCGGCTGGCGCACGGCGCCGGTGACGCGCACGCGGGACAGGTATTCGTGGCTGCGCAGGTCGGTCAGGATCACGGCGACCTGCGGGTCACGCACGAAGGCGGCAAGCTTCTGCTGGATGTCGGCGGCCACGGCCGAGGGGGCGAGGCCACCGGCCACCACGTCACCGACCAGCGGCACCGAGATCCTGCCGTCCGGCCGCACCGGTACCGTGATCCCCAGTTCGGGATTGCGCCACACGGTCACCTGGACGATATCGTCGACACCGATCAGGTATTCGCCGACAGCGGCGCGCGGCTGGTCCGGCGGGACATCCACGCTGCCGCGGCTCGATGCGCATGCGCCCAGCAGGGCAGCGAGCGCGAGGGTGGCGATCAATCGGAACACGATCATGTGCTGCACTTCCACGGAACCGGGATTGCCAGTAACAACGGCAAAGCCCGGTGCGCCCGGTCACCGCTTGAGCGTGCTGCGCCTGGTCAGCCGCGTATGTTCAGCTTCCGAGCGAGTCGGCGACCGCGTGCGGCGACTTCATCCATGCGTAGTGGTCCGCGGGCACGCCCAGTTGGGCAGTCGACAGCGTGGTGACCCGGGCCTGTGACCTGGGCAGTCTCGAGAGCAGGTGATGCAGCGATGAGGCGGGGGCCAGCCAGTCGCGCTCGAGGAGCGTGGCGCGCACCGGTATGTCGAGCGTGGCCATGCGTGGCTCCAGGTCGCCCAGGCCGCGCACCGCGTAGCGGCCGCTGATGGCCGTGGCGGACCAATCGCGCAGCAGTCCGCGTGCTTCGTTGCCGCCAAAGCCGATGCTGCGCCCTGGCAGCGCGCCGGCCCGATCCGCCAGCCAGGGCAGGAAGCGGTACGCCATCGGCAGCCACATGCGTTCGCGCAGGCGGAAGGCCCGCCACCACGGTGCGCCGCTGCCCACCAGCCAGAGCGTCGTGGCCGCGTCCGGGGCGAGCGCGAGCCTGCAGCAGGCGAGCTGGCCGCCGAGGCTGTGGCCACCGGCCACGCGCGCCAGGCCGGGCAGGGCCGCGTCGATCGCGGCCTCGCTGGCCGGGATGTCGTGTTCGAGCAGCTCGCGATAGCCCCAGTCCACCGCGCGGCCGGCGCGCAGGCTGCTGCTGCCATGGCCGCGCCATTCGTGGATGAAGACCGCCGTGCCGCGCTCGGCAAGCGCGTCGGCGAATGGCAGGTAATGGCGCGCCGCGATGCCGAGCGCCGGCAGCCACAGCAGGCTGCGGCGTGGCTGCGCCGGGATGCGCGCGAGCAGCTCGTAGCGGTGGTCGTCGCCGGCCCTGACTGCGATCACGCGCGCATCGCCGGCACCGATCACCGCCGGCGCGCCGCCATGTGGCCAAGCACCAGCACGTCGCTGCGTCCCGGGCGGATGCCGAGCTGCAGCGCACGGTGCACGTAGGCCACGGCCTCGGCGCAGGCCGCGGCCATGGGGCGACCGAGGCAGAGGTTCGCCGCGATCGCCGAGGCGAGGGTGCAGCCCGTGCCATGGCCATCGACGTCCATGCGCGGCTGGCGGAACTCGTGGACATCCGCGCCATCCGCCAGCCGGTCGACCACAACGCCGCCTTCGGCGAGGTGCCCGCCCTTCAGCAGCACGGCACGCGCGCCCATCGCGCGCAGCGCCGCAAGCGCGTCGCGCGCGTCCGCCGCGTCCGTGATCGACGCGCCGAGCAGCAGTTCGGCCTCGGGGATGTTCGGTGTCAGCAGGTCCGCCAAGGGCAGCAGGCGCGTGCGCATGGCGTCGAGCGCGTCGGCTTCGAGCAGGCGCGCGCCGGAGGTGGCCACCATGACCGGATCGACAACCAGCCATGCCGGGCGGTGCACCTCGAGTGCGTCGGCGACCGCGTGGATCACCTCGGCCGAGGCCAGCATGCCGAGCTTGACCGCACCGATGTTGAAATCGTCGAAGCAGGCGTCGATCTGCGCGCGCAGGAACGCCACCGGCGGCACGTGCACCGCGGTCACGCCACGCGTGTGCTGCGCGGTGAGCGCGGCGATCGCGGACAGGCCGTGCACGTCGTGCGCGGCGAACGCCTTGAGGTCGGCCTGGATGCCGGCGCCGCCGCCGGAGTCGGAGCCGGCGATGGTCAGCGCGGAAACGATGGTCTTTGACATGCGCCTATTGTGCCGGGTCCTCGCTGCCTATGATGGGGAGGTCCCCGATGGAAGCCGAGGCCCCCACCGCATGATCGCCGCAGTCGAAGCCTGGCGCGCCGGCCTGTTCAAGCGCGAGCGCTGGCTCGCCGACATCACCGCGGGCATCGTGGTCGGCATCGTCGCCCTGCCGCTGGCGATGGCGTTCGCGATCGCCAGCGGCGTCAAGCCGGAGCAGGGCCTGTACACCGCGATCATCGCGGGCGCGGCGGTGGCGCTGTTCGGCGGTACCCGCATCCAGGTGGCCGGCCCAACCGGCGCCTTCGTGGTCATCCTCGCCGGCGTGGTCGCCGAGTTCGGCGTGCAGGGGCTGCTGGTGGCCACGCTGATGGCCGGGGTGATCCTGGTGGTGATGGGGCTTGCGCGGCTCGGCGGGGTGATCCGCTTCATCCCCGATCCGGTGATCGTAGGTTTCACGGCCGGCATCGCGGTGATCATCTGGGTGGGCCAGTGGCAGTACTTCTTCGGGCTTCCGGCGCCGGCCGGGGGCGCGTTCTACCACCAGGCCTGGAGCCTGCTGCAGGCGCTGCCGGGACTGCACCTGCCGACCACGCTGCTGGCGCTGGGCAGCCTGGTGCTGGCGGTGCTGGGCCCGCGGTTGCCGTACCTGGCAAAGGTGCCGGGTCCGCTGCTGGCGATGCTCGCCGCCACCGCGTTCAACGCCGCGTTCGCGCCGGCGGGCGTGGCCACGATCGAATCGGCCTTCGGCGCGATCCCGCGCGAACTGCCGTCGTTCGCCTGGCCGGACATGGACTTCGACACCGTCACGCTGCTGCTGCCGGCGGCGTTCACCATCGCCATGCTCGGCGCGATCGAATCGCTGTTGTCGGCGGTGATCGCCGACGGCATGGGCGGCACCCGCCACGACTCCAACCAGGAGCTGGTGGGGCAGGGCATCGCCAACATCCTGTCGCCGCTGTTCGGCGGCATCGCCGCCACCGGCGCACTGGCGCGCACCGCCACCAACCACCGCAACGGCGCCACCGGACCGCTCGCCGCGATGGTCCACTCGATCACCCTGCTGCTGGTGCTGGTGGTCCTCGCTCCCTACGCGGGCAAGGTGCCACTGTGCGCGCTGGCGGCGATCCTGTTCGTGGTCGCCTGGAACATGAGCGAGGCAGGGCGCTTCCTGCGCATGGCGCGCAGGGCTCCGCGCGCCGACGTGGCAATCCTGCTGGTCACTTTCGCGCTCACCCTGCTGACCGACCTGGTGGTGGCGGTGAACATCGGCGTGATCCTGGCCATGTTCCAGTTCATGCGCCGGATGAGTGCTTCGGTGGAGGTGGTCCAGCACGGGCAGGCGAGCCTGCAGCAGGAGCTCGCCCTGGCCGGCATGGAGGCGCTGCCCGAGGACGTCCTGGTGTACGCGATCGAGGGACCGTTCTTCTTCGGTTCCGTCGACTCGCTGCAGCGTGCCCTGTCGTGGTCGCGCATCGCGCCAAGCCATGTCGTGCTGCGGCTCGAGCGCGTGCCCTTCATGGACGCCACCGGCCTGAAGCGCCTCGAATCGACGATCGCCGGCCTGCGCGCGCGCGGCATCCAGGTGCTGCTGAGTGGCGCCAACCTCGCCGTCCTGCGCAAGCTGGTTCGCGCCGACATCATCCGCCGCGACGACTCCGCCAGCTACTTCAAGGATCTCGCGTCCGCGCTGCGCCATGCGCAGGCCGCACGCACGAGCGACAAGGCGCCGCAGGACGAGTGACCGCACGCCCGGGGTCTTCCCCCGCGGGCGCGGAGGGAAGACGTGGCTGGTTGCCGTCCCGCGGCGACGCCCTTACAGCACCTCGGACGCGTAATCCGCCAGGCGCGAGCGCTCGCCGCGGCGCAGCGTCACGTGCGCGCTGTGCGCCCAGTGCTTGAAGCGATCCACCGCGTAGGTCAGGCCCGAGGTGGTTTCGGTGAGGTAGGGCGTATCGATCTGCTCCACGTTGCCCAGGCATACGATCTTGGTGCCCGGGCCCGCGCGCGTGATCAATGTCTTCATCTGCTTGGGCGTCAGGTTCTGCGCCTCGTCGAGGATCAGCCAGCGATCGAGCAGGGTGCGCCCGCGCATGAAGTTCATCGAGCGGATCTTGATGCGCGACGCCAGCAGGTCGTTGGTGGCCGCGCGGCCCCAGCTTCCGCCTTCCTTGTTGTGCGGCATCAGCACTTCCAGGTTGTCGGTGAGCGCGCCCATCCACGGCGTCATTTTTTCTTCTTCGGTACCCGGCAGGAAGCCGATGTCCTCGCCGACGCTGATGGTGGCGCGCGTCATGATGATCTCGCGGTAGCGCTGCGCATCCATCGTCTGCGCCAGGCCCGCCGCGAGCGCCAGCAAGGTCTTGCCGGTGCCGGCGGTGCCGAGCAGGGTGACGAAATCGATCTCCGGGTCCATCAGCGCGTTCAGCGCGAAGTTCTGTTCGCGGTTGCGCGCCACGATGCCCCACACCGCATGCTGGTGGCTGCGGTAGTCGTCGACGATCTGCAGCGTGACGCGGTCGCCTTCCACTTTCGCCACGCGCAGCTCGGCATCCTCGTCGCCGGGCAGGTACAGGTACTGGTTGGAATACCAGTCGTCCTCGTCGCTGCGGCGCAGCTCGTAGTAGGTGCGGCCCTTTTCGGTCCAGGACTTCAGGTCCTTGCCATGCCGCTGCCAGAAATCGTCCGGCAGCGCGGTGGCGCCGGTGTAGAGCAGGCTGAAATCATCGAGCGCGCGGTCGTTCTCGTAGTCCTCGCTGGCGAGTCCCGCGATCGCCGCCTTGATGCGCAGGTTGATGTCCTTGGAGACGAACACCACCGGGTGGTCGGGCTCCGCGCGGCGCAGGTCGAGGATCGCGCCGAGGATGCGGTTGTCCGGCCCGGCCACCGCGAACGAGCCGGCATCCTCCCTGGGCGCGGTGGTCTGGAAGCGCAGGCAGCCGGAGCTGCCGGCACCGCGCAGCTGCAGCCCGCCGGGGCGCTCCAGCCTGAGACCGGAGGCGATGCGGTCGGCGCCCTGCGCCTCGATCAGTTCGTTGATGAAGCGGCTGGCCTGGCGTGCGTTGCGGCTCGCCTCCGTCGTGCCCTTCTTGCCGTTGTCGAGCTCCTCGATGACCTGCATCGGCAGGTAGACGTCATGCTCCTCGAACTTGAACAGCGCGGTCGGGTCGTGCATCAGCACGTTGGTGTCGAGCACGTATATCAGCTTCGCGTCTGTGATCATCAGGACTCCAGTCCCGTCAGTGGAAGATGGCAAACGGATGCGCGCGGCGGCAGGCCGGCGGGGTGTGCGCGGGAGGGCGGGGACGCCGTGCTGCGCGGGGGCGGCTCACCTGGAGCGCGCGTCCTTCAGGGCGTCGAGCACGGCCTGGGCGTGGCCCGGCACGCGCACCTTGCGCCAGGCGCGATGGATGCGGCCGGCGGGATCAAGCAGGAACGTGCTGCGCTCGATGCCGAGCACCTTGCGGCCGTACATGTTCTTTTCGCGGATCACGTCGAAGGCGCGGCACAGGGCCTCGTCGGCATCGCTGACCAGCGGGAAGCGGAAGCCCTGCTTCGCGCAGAAGTTGTCGTGCGACTTCACCGTGTCGCGCGAGACGCCAAGCACGTCGGCGTCCAGCGCATGGAAATCGGCGAGCAGGACGTTGAAGTCCAGGCCCTCGGTGGTGCAGCCGGGCGTGGCGTCCTTGGGATAGAAGTACAGCACCAGCCAGCGGCCCGCATGCGCATCGAGCGTGGTCGTGCTGCCACCGGAGAGCTGCAGCGGAAGCTTGCGCGTGGCGCGTTCGATCGTGTCGTTCTCGTTCATCGGTCTGCTTTCGGCGCCCGCGTCAGAACTTCATCGGATCCATGATGGCGTCGAGGTTGAGGTGGTCGCAGAACTCGAGGAAGTCGTCGCGCAGCGCGGCGATGTGCATGTCGGCCGGCACGCCGATGGTGATCTGCGCCGAGAACATGTCGGCGCCGGTCTGCATGGCGCGGTAGCGCGAACAGTGCAGGCTTTCGATGGTGATGTTCTGGTGGTCGAAGAAATCCGCCAGCTGGAACAGGATCCCCGGCTTGTCCGACGCCACCACTTCGACGATGTACGGCAGCAGGTTGGACTGGATGGGCTTGGGGCCGGTGCGGTACCAGACCAGCTTCAGGTCTTCCTCGCGCTCCAGCCGCGAAAGCATGGCCTCGAGCTTGGCGACCGCGTCCCAGGAGCCGGTGGCCAGCGCGGTCACCGAGACATCGCGGCCAACGGTCGACAGGCGCGTGTCGACCAGGTTGCAGCCGCTGTCGGCAATGCGTCGCGACACCGCCAGCAGCGGCGAGCGGGGATGCGTCGTGTAGGCGTTGATCAGCAGGTGGTTTTCGGTCGGCGCGGGCCGGGCGGTGGTGTCGGTGTCGGTCAAGGCGGGTTCCACGGGAGCGGCAATGGCGAAGGAGACCCGGGGAGCCGCTTCCCGCCAGGGCCTGAACGCAGGCTCCGCGGGCGCCCGGAGGCTGTGGCCAGCATACTTGCCCGCGCTTCGAGGCCGCAAGTAAGATCGACCCCGCCGCGCGCATACTTGCGCCGCGTTCCGCACGTTTCCCCTCGAAGGCCCAGCTTGCATCTTTCCGGCAGCATCACCGCGCTGGTGACTCCCTTCACGGCGTCCGGCGACCTTGACCTCGACGCCTGGCAGCGCCTGATCGCCGCGCAGCTGGCGGCGGGCACCCAGGCGCTCGTGGTCGCCGGTTCCACCGGCGAGGCCGCGGCGCTGACCGACGACGAATACGAGACCCTGCTGCGTGCCGCCGTGGTGCAGGTGGCGGGGCGTGTGCCGGTGTTGGCCGGCACCGGGCAGTCGGCCACCGCGCGCACCATTGCGCAGACGCGTCGCGCCGCCACGTGTGGCGCCGATGCGGCGCTGGTGGTCACGCCGCCCTACGTGCGGCCCACCCAGGCCGGCCTGCTGGCGCATTACCGCGCCGTGGCCGACGACGGCGCGCTGCCGGTGGTGCTGTACAACGTGCCGCCGCGCACCGGCTGCGACATGCTGCCGGCCACCGTTGCCGGGCTGGCCACGCATCCGGCCATCATCGGCATCAAGGAAGCGCGTGGCGACGCCGACCGCATGCAGGCGTTGCTGAGCCTGCGCGGCCCGGGCTTCAGCATCCTCAGCGGCGACGATCCCACGGCCGTGCGTGACATGCTGGCCGGCGCAGATGGCGTGGTGTCGGTGGCGTCCAACGCCGCGCCCGCGGCGTTCCGCCTGCTGTGCGACCTGGCCCGCAGCGGCGATGCCGTGGCGGCCGCCGCGCTCAATGCGCGGCTGGGCGAGACGGTCGCGTTCTGCGGGGTGGAATCCAACCCGATCCCGGTCAAGGCGCTGCTCGCAAGGCGCGGCCTCGGCCATCGCGACGGCATCCGCCTGCCGCTGCTGCCGCTGTCCCATGCACATGCCGCCGCGGCCGACGGCATCGCCGCCGGCCTCGAGGCCCTCGAACAATCCTGCCGCGACCAGCTCGCGGCCTGAACCGCTTTCCCAGGAGACCGTCATGCCGCTTTCCCGCACAGCCCTTCGCTCGACCACCGTCGCCGCGCTCGCCGTCGTACTGGTCGCCACCACCGGCTGCAGCTGGTTCCGCAAGGACAGCGCCCTGTTCACGCCGAGCCCCGAGAACCGTCCGCTGGAAGTGCCGCCGGATCTCGACCGCCCCGACACCAGCTCGGCGCTGCGCATGCCCGAGGCCGGCGGCGTGAGCCGCTCGAGCATGTCGGCCCCGGCGGCCGCCATGGCCGCGGCCAGCAACGGCTTCACCGTGGCCGCCGAGCGCGACGCGGTGTTCCAGCGCGTCGAAGGCCTGCTGCAGGGCATCGACGGCGTCACCGTGGTCAGCAAGGCGCAGCTGCTTGGCACCTATGACATCGATTACGCCGACAGCAAGTTCCTGGTGCGCGTGACCAAGGTCGATGGCGGCACCTATGTCTCCGCGGTCGATCCGCGCGGGCTGGCCGCCACCGGCGAAGGCGCGGTCAAGGTGATCGCCGCGCTGAAGGCAGGCCTGGCACCGTAAGCGCGGCCGGCGTTGCTCAGCGCTCGAGCAGCGGCAGCTTGTTCGGCTTGCCTTCCCATTCCTTGGCGTCGGGCGGGCCGTCCTTGCGGGTGGTGATCACCGGCCACTCCTTGGACAGCTCGGCATTCAGCGCGAGAAAGCCTTCCTGCCCCGCGGGCACGTCGTCCTCGGGATAGATCGCGCCGATCGGGCACTCCGGCTCGCACAGCGTGCAGTCGATGCACTCGTCGGGGTCGATCACCAGGAAGTTTGGTCCTTCGTGGAAACAGTCGACCGGGCACACCTCGACGCAGTCGGTGTACTTGCACTTGATGCAGTTTTCGGTGACGACGAAGGGCATGGCGCGGGCAGGGTCCGTTGCAGGCCGGCCATTGTAGCGCCAGCAGGCAGGCCGCTGGCTGCGCGTGGCCGTCGCGCAAAAAGACAGGGCCCGCATCCGTCGCCGGTTGCGGGCCCTGTTGGATTGGTGCTCCCTACGGGATTCGAACCCGTGTTTTAGCCTTGAGAGGGCCACGTCCTGGGCCTCTAGACGAAGGGAGCTGGATGTTGCATCGCCGACCGGGAAGGGCGGCACCGGTTGGACGACCGGCCCCACGACAGCGTCGTCAACGCAGCGTGGCTTGCTAGTATAACCAGCTGCGGGAGCTGTTTGGCAGCCCCACCCTGAACTTTTTACAGATGCCCAACGACATAACCATCGACTCCCCAGTCCTGCGGATCATCCCCCGCGACCAGCACTGCATTTCCCGCAAGGGCATCAGTCCCAACGCCCTGCGCGTCCTCTACCGCCTGCGCGAATCCGGCCACGACGCCTACCTGGTGGGTGGCGCGGTCAGGGACCTGCTGGTGGGCGGCAATCCCAAGGATTTCGACCTCGCCACCAGCGCCACGCCGGACGAGGTACGCGCGCTGTTCCGCAACTGCCGCGTGATCGGCCGCCGCTTCCGCCTGGCGCACGTGGTGTTCGGTCGCGAGATCATCGAGGTCGCCACCTTCCGCGCCAACGTCGACGACGGCAGCGGCGACCGCCAGACGCACGAAGGCGGCCGGCTGCTGCGCGACAACGTGTACGGCAGCGTCGAGGACGACGCGATCCGCCGCGACTTCACCGCCAACGCGCTGTACTACACGATCGACGACTTCTCGGTGCGCGACTACGTGGGCGGTTTCGAGGACGTGCAGAACCGCGTGCTCAGGCTGATCGGTGATCCGGAGACCCGCTATCGCGAGGATCCGGTGCGCATGCTGCGCGCGGTGCGCCTGGCGGCCAAGCTCGACTTCCGCATCGACGACGCCACCGCGGCGCCGCTGCATGCATTGGCGCCGCTGCTGGCCGAGGCCGCGCCGGCGCGGCTGTTCGAGGAATGCCTGAAGATGTTCCTGTCCGGCCACGCGGTCGCGAGTTTCGAAGGCCTCGAGCGCCACGGCCTGCTGCGCGCGCTGCTGCCCGAAAGCGCCGCGGCGCTGGCCGCGAACCGCAGCGGCGCGCTGCGCCGCGTGCTGATCGAAGGCCTGCGCGGCACCGATGCGCGGGTGGCGGCCGACGAGCCGGTATCGCCTTCGTTCCTGTTCGCGCTGCTGCTGTGGCCGGCCTATTGCCGCACCCTGATGAGCCTGCAGGCGCAGGACGTGCACGCCGCCGATGCCCAGCGCCGCGCCGCCGACCGCGTCACCGTGCACCAGCTGGAGGCGATCGCATTGCCGCGCCGCTTCTCGGTGCCGATGCAGGAGATCTGGCTGATGCAGTCGCGGTTCGGACAGCGCCAGCGCAAGCGCGTGACGCGCATGATCGCGCACCCGCGCTTCCGCGCCGCGTTTGATTTCCTGCTGGCCAGGCAGGCGGCGTCCGACGACCACGCCGAGGACATCGCGTTCTGGCGCGAGGCCCAGCTCGATCCCGACAACGCGATCGCCATCAGCTCTGCGTTCGAGGCCGACGACGAGGCCGCGCCGCCGCGCCGCCGCCGCCGCCGACCGCGTCCCGCGCAGGCGGGATGACCGCGCCGGCCGTCATCGCGGCCGTCGGCCTGGGAGGCAACGTCGGCGACGTGCGCCACGCGCTGGCGTCGGCGCTGGCGGCGCTTGACGCATTGCCCGGCACGCGGCTGCTGCGTGCTTCGCGGTGCTACCGCACGCCGGCCTGGGGCATGCAGGCGCAGCCCGATTTCATCAACGCCGCCGCCACGCTGCAGACCACGCTCGCGCCGCGCGCGCTGCTCGACGCACTGCTGGCGATCGAGCGCGACCACGGCCGCGAGCGCGCGGCCGACGGCAGCCGCTGGGGTCCGCGCACGCTGGACCTCGACCTGCTGGTGCACGCCACCGCGGTGGTGCACGTGCCCGGACTCGTGCTGCCGCACCCGCAGATGCACCTGCGCGCCTTCGTGCTGGTGCCGCTGGCGGAGATCGCGCCGGACCTGGACGTGCCCGGCCACGGCACGGTGCGCGCGCTGCTGGCCGAGGTGGACGCCAGTGGCGTGGTGGCGCTGGAGCCGGGGCATGCGGCGTCGGCGTAACATGGCCATCTCCCCTGGTTTCCGGTTGCAGCACTCCATCCATGGCCACCACTGAACAACGCCGTCCGATGACGGTGCCCGGACTTGCCGACGCGCGTCGCGCGGGCCGCAAGCTGACGATGCTGACCGCTTATGACGCGGGCTTCGCGCGCGTGTTCGACGCCGCCGGCATCGACCTCATCCTGATCGGCGATTCGCTGGGCATGGTGGTGCAGGGGCGCGATTCGACGCTGCCGGTGACCGTCGACGACATCACCTACCACACCGCCTGCGTCGCGCGCGTGCTGCGCCACGCGCTGCTGGTCTCCGACCTGCCGTTCCAGGCCGACGCCACGCCCGAGCGCGCGCTGGATGCGTCCACGCGCCTGCTGCAGGCTGGCGCGCAGATGGTCAAGCTGGAAGGCGCCGACCACAAGCTGGATGTGATCCGTTTCCTCACCGAGCGCGAGATCCCGGTCTCCGCGCACCTCGGCCTGACGCCGCAGTCGGTGCTGCGCTTTGGCGGTTTCAAGGTGCAGGGCCGCGACGATGCCGCCGCCGCCAAGCTGCGCGCCGACGCCCGCGCCGTGGTCGATGCCGGCGCGACGCTGGTGGTGCTGGAGGGCGTGCCGTCCCCGCTCGCCGCCGACATCACCCGCGACAGCGCCGCGCCCACGATCGGTATCGGCGCCGGTCCGCACTGCGACGGCCAAGTGCTGGTGATGCATGATTTCCTGGGCCTCGATTCCGGCCATCGCCGCCCGAAGTTCGTGAAGGACTTCCTTGCCGAGGGCGGTTCGGTCGAGGGCGCCGCGCGCGCCTACATCGCTGCCGTACAGGACGGCAGTTTCCCCGACGCCGCGCACTCGTACGCCTAAGGGCAGCGCAGGCACGTGCCCGAAGTCGCCACCACGCTTGAGGTGCTGCGCGCACGCGTCGCCGGTTGGCGTCGCGAGGGCCTGCGCGTCGGACTGGTGCCGACCATGGGCAACCTGCATGAAGGCCATCATTCGCTGGTGCGGCTGGTGCGTGCACGCGCCGACCGCGTGGTGGCGAGCGTGTTCGTCAATCCCACCCAGTTCGGACCCGACGAGGACTACGCGCAGTATCCGCGCACGCCCGACGCCGACGTCGCCGGACTTGCGGCCGCGGGTTGCGACCTTGCATGGATGCCGTCGGTGGAGCTGATGTATCCGCTGGGCCTGGCGCGTGCGGTGCGCGTGCAGGTGCCGGGCATCACGGACGTGCTGGATGGCGCGCACCGCCCCGGGCATTTCGACGGCGTGTGCACGGTGGTCGCGCGGCTGTTCAACCAGGTGCAGCCCGACGTCGCGGCGTTCGGCCGCAAGGACTACCAGCAGCTTGCGGTGATCCGGCACATGGTGCGCGACCTCGCGTTCCCGGTGGAGCTGCTGCCGGCACCGATCGTGCGCGAAGCCGACGGCCTGGCGCGCAGTTCGCGCAACCAGTACCTCGCCGCCGGCGAGCGCGCGCTGGCCCCGTCGATCCACCGCAGCCTGCTGGCGATGCGCGATGCGCTGCGCGGCGGCATGCCGTGGCGCGAGGTCGAAGCGTTTGGTGGCGCGCAACTGGCGGCGGCCGGGTTCCAGGTCGACTACACCGTGGTGCGTACCCCGTTGCTGGCCGAGCCGGGCAGCGAACAGGGCGGCGAACGCGTCGTGCTGGTGGCGGCACGCCTGGGGCGGACGCGGCTGATCGACAACCTGGAATTCAGCCTCGACGCGTGAACGGCCTGACCCGGGCGTTGGCGGGTGGTCAGGCCGCCATCTTGTAGAATCCGCGCATTCCCACCCCTGGACGGCCCCACGGCCCGACGCCCATGCTCCTCACGCTCCTCAAAGCCAAGATCCACCGCGCCACCGTCACCCACGCCGAGCTGCATTACGAAGGCTCCTGCGCGATCGACGGCCGCCTGCTCGACCTCGCCGGCATCCGCGAGTACGAGCGCATCGAGATCTACAACATCAACAACGGCAAGCGCTTCGCGACCTACGCGATCCGCGGCGAAGAAGGCAGCGGCATCATTTCCGTCAACGGGGCCGCCGCGCACCAGGCCGAGACCGGCGACCTGGTGATCATCTGCGCCTACGGCGCCTGCGACGAAGCCGAAGCGGCGGCGTTCAAGCCGAGCCTGGTGTACGTCGACCGGCAGAACCGCATGACGCATACCAACGACGCCATCCCCGCGCAGGCCGCCTGAGGGGATGGCCGGCGAAGCGCTGGTCCGCCAACTCCTGGCCCACGCGGAGCGTCTCGCGCCGGCATGCATCGCCAGCCTGGTCGCCGACGAACCCGGCCGCGCCGCGGCGCTCGCCCTGCGCGTCGGGCCGCTGTACGCCAGCTTCGCGCGCCAGCGCCTCGATGCTCCCACCCTCGCCACGCTTGGCGCGCTGGCCGGCCACGTACGGCTGTCGCTGGCGCTGCGGGCACTCGTCGACGGCGCCACCGTCAACGCCACCGAAGACCGCCCGGCGCTGCATACCGCGCTGCGTTCGGCGATCGGCCGCGGCGACGCGGCGCGTGACGCGCACGCTGCCGCGATGGCTGCACGTGGACGGATGGCGGCGCTCGCCGCCGGCCTGCGCGACTCGGGCGTCACCGACATCATCAACGTCGGCATCGGTGGTTCCGACCTCGGGCCGCGGCTGGTTGTGGATGCGCTGAAGGACCTGCATGACGGCCGCTTCCGCATCCATTTCGTCAGCAACGTCGACGGCAGCGAGATCCAGCACGTGCTGCGCGGGCTGGACCCGGCGCGCACCGCGGCGATCCTGGTGTCGAAGAGTTTCAGCACCCAGGAGACGCTGCTCAACGGCGCGGTGATCCGCGACTGGCTCGGCGGCGGCGAACGCCTGTACGCGGTGAGCGCGAACGTCGCGCGTGCCGAAGCCTTCGGCGTGGACCCGTCGCGCGTGCTGCCGATGTGGGACTGGGTGGGTGGCCGCTATTCGCTGTGGTCGACGGTCGGGTTCGCGATCGCGCTGGCGGTCGGCATGGATGGTTTCGACGCCCTGCTGGCCGGTGCCGCGGAAATGGACGCGCACGCGGTCGAGGCGCCGCTGGACGCCAACCTGCCGATCCGCCATGCGCTGGTCGCGGTCTGGAACCGCAACGCGCTCGGCCTGCCGACGCAGGCGGTGCTGCCCTACGACCAGCGCCTCGCGCTGCTGCCGGCCTACCTGCAGCAACTGGTGATGGAAAGCCTGGGCAAGTCGGTGCGCGCGGATGGGCAACCCCCGGGCGTGGCCACGGTGCCGGTGCTGTGGGGCGCGGCCGGCACCGGCGCGCAGCACAGCTTCTTCCAGGCGCTGCACCAGGGCACCGACGTCGTGCCGGCGGATTTCATCGGCGTGGTGCGCCCGGCGCATCCGTATCGCGAACACCACGAAGTACTGCTCGCCAACCTGCTGGCGCAGGCCGAGGCGCTGGCCAACGGCCATGCCGACGCCGACCCGCACAAGGCCCACGCCGGCAACCGGCCGTCCACGCTGCTGCTGCTCGATGCCCTGACCCCGCAGGCGCTGGGCGCGCTGCTGGCGATGTACGAACACAGCGTCTACGCGCAGTCGGTGCTGTGGGGCATCAACGCCTTCGACCAGTGGGGCGTGGAGCTTGGCAAGCGCCTGGCCGGCGACGTGCTGCCGGCCCTGCGTGGCGAATCCGCCGCCGCGGACGCGATCACGCGCGCGCTGGTCGAGGAGATCAGGGCGCGGGGATGAGACGCAGTGGGATCGCCGCCGCCACGCCGCCCCTCGCGCCGTGCCGCGCCAGCGCCCACGCGACGTGCTCGGCCACCACCGGGTCGTCGATGTCGCGCCGCGAGGCGAGGGCGACCAGCACGTCCGGCGTGGACGGCGCGTTGCCCAGCGCCACGGCGATGTTGCGCAGCCAGCGCCGGTAGCCGCTGCGGCGCAGCGCGCTGCCTTCGGTGCGCTGCAGGAATTCGCCTTCGGTCCACGCGAACAGTTCGGCCAGCGTCGCCTCGTCCAGGTTGTTGCGCGCGCGGAAGTCGGGCTCGTCGCTGCGCCGCGCGAACTTGTTCCAGGGACACACCAGCTGGCAGTCGTCGCAGCCGAAGATGCGGTTGCCGATCAGCGGCCGCAGTGCTTCGTCGATCGCGCCCTCGTGTTCGATGGTCAGGTAGCTGATGCAGCGCCGCGCGTCGAGCTGGTTTGGCGCCACGATCGCCTGCGTCGGACAGATCTCCATGCAGCGCACACAGCTGCCGCAGTGCGCGGTCGCCGGTGCATCGGCGGGCAGCGCAAGGTCGAGGTAGATCTCGCCCAGGAAGAACCAGGAGCCGCCGTCGCGATCAATCAGGCAGGTGTGCTTGCCGATCCAGCCGAGGCCGGCATTGCGCGCCAGGGCGCGTTCGAGCACCGGGGCGGAATCGACGAATACGCGATGGCCGAACGGGCCGACTTCGGCGGCGATCCGGTCGGCCAGCGCTTGCAGGCGGTTGCGCATCAGCTTGTGGTAATCACGCCCCAGCGCGTAGCGCGCGACATAGGCGCGCGTGCCGTCGGCAAGCGTCCCCCAGGCTTCCTGGTCGTCGCGGCGACCGTAGTCCAGGCCCACCGACAGCACGCTCACCGTGCCGGGCAGGAGGTCGGCGGGCCGCGAGCGCTTGTCGCCGTGGCGCGCCATCCAGTCCATCGAACCGTGGAAGCCGCGCGCCAGCCAGTCGCGCAGGTGGCCTTCGTCGGCGCCGAGCTCGATGCCGGAGATGCCGCAGCGCTGGAAGCCTGCTTCGCGCACCAGGTCGCGGATGCGCGTGGCGAGCGCCAGCAGGTCCGGTGCGGAGGCGGTCGCGTCGATGTGCGCGGCTGTCGGTGGCAGGGAAGGGATCACGATGCCGCAAGTATAGAATCTGCGCCATGCCTGCCCCTGCAACCCCCGCCGGGACGCCACTTTACGACACCGCGGCCCTGCGCCTGCTGGAAGCCCGTGCGACCGCGGCGCTGGGTGGTGACGCGTTCGAGTCCATGCGCCGCGCCGGCGTGTCGGCCTGGCGTTTCGCGCTGCGCCACTGGCCGCAGGCACAGCGCCTGCTGGTGCTGTGCGGACCGGGCAACAACGGTGGCGACGGCTACGTGTTCGCGCGCCATGCGCTTGAATCGGGGCGCGAGGTGACGCTCCTGCATACCGCCGGGCACGAAGCGCGCAGCCCGCTGGCGCTGCGTGCGCAGGCGGAATACGCCGCTGCCGGCGGACGGGTCGATGTCGCCGGCGCCCGGCTGCCGGCGTGCGACCTGGTGGTGGACGCGGTGTTCGGCATCGGGTTCCGCGGTGCGCCGGATGCCGCGTGCGCGCGGCTGTTCGCGGCGGTGGATGCGCTCGGCATCGATGTGCTGGCGCTCGACGTGCCGTCCGGCATCGATGCCGGCAGCGGGGATGCCGCAGGCGCCGCGGTGCACGCCACGCGCACGCTGCAGTTCCTCGCCGCGCATGCCGGCCTGCGCACCGGCGCGGCGCTGGAATATACCGGCGTCCTGGCGCATGCCGACCTCGACCTCCACGACGAGGTGCACGCTGGCATCCCGACGTATGCACGCCTGCTGTCGCCCACGCCGGATGTGCTCGCCGCGGCGTTTCCGCCGCGGCGTCGCAATGCGCACAAGGGTGACGCCGGCCACGTACTGGTGGTGGGCGGCGACCACGGCATGGGCGGCGCGGTCATCATCGCCGCGGCGGCCGCACTGCGCGCCGGCGCCGGCCTGGTATCGGTCGCCACGCGCGAGGCGCACGTCGCCGCGTTGCTGGCGCGCATACCGGAAGCCATGGTGCATGGCGCGGATGATCCGGACGCATGGGCCGCGCTGTTTGCCGCCGCCGGCGTGTGCGCGCTCGGCCCCGGGCTTGGCCGCACGGCGTGGGCGCACCGCTTGCTGGACATGGCGCTGGCGTCCGGCAGGCAGCTGGTGCTCGATGCCGATGCCCTCAACCTGCTGGCGGCCGCGCCGCGCGCCTTGCCGCCAGCCACGATCATCACCCCGCACCCCGGCGAAGCCGCGCGACTGCTTGGCAGCTCGGCGGTCGATGTGCAACGCGACCGCTTCGCCGCCGTGCGCGCGCTGCGCGAGCGGATGGGCTGCGTCGTGGTGCTGAAAGGCGCGGGCACGCTGGTCGCGGCGCCCGGGCGCGACACCATGGTCATCGATGCCGGCAATCCGGGCATGGCGGTCGGTGGCATGGGCGATGCGTTGACCGGGGTCATCGCCGCGCTCTGCGCGCAGGGACACGCGCCCGCCGATGCCGCGGGGCTTGGCGCGCTGCTGCACGGCGTGGCCGGCGACCGTGCCGCGGCCGCCGGCGGAACACGCGGGCTGCTGCCGACGGACCTGGTCGACGCGCTGCGGTGGAGCGTCAATCCATGAGCGCGCCGCCGCGCGAGCTGCATCTGGCCGACGAGACCGCCACCGCGGCGCTGGCCGCCGCGCTGGCGGCCACGCAGCCGGCGTGGGCGGTGGTCCACCTGCATGGCGATCTCGGCGCGGGCAAGTCGACGCTGGCGCGCGCCTGGTTGCGGGCGCTGGGCGTGACCGGCGCGGTCCGCAGCCCCACCTACACCCTGGTCGAACGCTATCCGCTGGCCGAGGGTGGCGAGGCGCTGCACCTCGACCTGTACCGGATCGGGGACGCCGGCGAGCTCGAGTTCCTCGGCCTCGACGACAGCGATGCCCGGCTGTGGCTGGTTGAATGGCCGGAACGCGGGCTGGCGACCCTTCCGCACGCCGACCTGGAGGTCTGGCTGGCGGTGGAGGGCGAAGGGCGCCATTGCCGGCTGCACGCGGCCACTGCGGCCGGGGCCGCCTGGCTCGCCGCGGTAGACGCATCACGCCGGGTTGCCGACCTTTCCTGAACCGCAGCCATAGGAAGGTCTGGCATGCCACGGATTCCAAAGGGAAAAGAAGTTGCAAACCTTTCGTTATGGTGATTGACTGATTGCCATGCGCGCCCGGGGAATCAACCTCCAGCAGATCCTGCTCGGTGCGGCCCTCTTGGCCGCACTGCTGTGGAATCTTGCCCACGCCGCTGAAATCAAGGGCTTGCGCGTCGATACCGGTCCCACCGGCACGCGTGCGGAACTGCAGCTCGACGCGCAGGCGGAATTCAAGCTCATCACCCTCGCCAACCCGGACCGTCTGGTCGTCGACCTGCCGGGCAGCCGTCTGGCGCGCGGCTTTTCACTGCCGGCGGCGGTGGGCGTGGTGAAGGCGGTACGCAATGGCCAGCCGGTGCCCGGCACCACGCGCATCGTGTTCGACCTCGCGTCCCCGGTGGTCGTGCTGAACCCTCGGATCGAGGCCGCCGGCACCGGCAGCCGCCTGGTCCTGGAGTGGCCCGGCGACCTGCCGGGCGATCCGATCGCGAAGATCGCCGCCGCCACGCAGGCGGCCCCGGGTCCGACTGCTGCCACGCAGGGGCCGGGCGCAGTGCCACAGGTGACTGCTCCGGTGCCGGATCCTTCGGCGGCATCGGCCGCCGCCACCTCGCGGCTGATCGCCGGCCTGCCGCCCGTGGCCAAGCCTCCGGCCGCGGCCGTGCCGCAAGCGCAGCCGGCGCGATCCACGCCGCAGGAAAGCGCGCCACGCGTGCTGCCTTCCGTGCCGACCACCGTCGCCACCGGCGTTCCGACGCGGGTCACGACGCCCGAGGCCGCCACGCCCACGCCGCCGCCCGCCAACCGGCCGGCCACCGCGGCCACTGGCCGTCCGCTGGTGATCGCCATCGACGCCGGCCATGGTGGCCAGGATCCCGGAGCCGTCGGCCCCACCGGCAAGCGCGAGAAGGACATCACGCTCGCGATTGCCCGCGAACTCGCGCGGCAGGTCAATGCCACGCCCGGCCTGAAGGCGCACCTGGTGCGCGACGTGGACGTGTTCATCCCGCTCAACCGCCGCGCCCAACTGGCGCGGGCCGCCGGCGCCGACCTGTTCATCTCCATCCATGCCGACGCCGCCGAGAACCGCAACGCCAAGGGTTCGTCGGTCTACGTGCTGTCGCTGAAGGGTGCGTCCTCGCAGCGCGCGCGCTGGCTGGCGGACAAGGAAAACGCCGCCGACCTGATCGGTGGCGGCAAGCTGCCGACGTCCGACAGCATGCTGACCAACGTGCTGCTCGACCTCACCCAGAGCGGGCAGATGAAGGCGTCGGAGGATGCCGGCAACCACATCCTCGCCGGCCTCAAGCGCATCGGCAACAACCACAAGCCGCACATCGAACGCGCCAATTTCGCCGTGCTGCGCACCTCCGACATGCCGGCGATGCTGGTCGAGACCGCGTTCCTGTCCAACCCGGAAGAAGAGAAGCGGCTGATCGATCCGGCGTTCCAGGCCAACGTGGCGCGCGCGGTGCTCGACGGGGTCAAGACCTACTTCACCAGCCAACCTCCGCCGGGCACGCTGTTCGCCGCGCGCGCGGCGTCGACGCAGGCTGCTGGCGCGGCGGGCGGCGGCAGCCCCTGAAGCTCGCTTATCATCGCGTCTGGCCCACACAGCCGGACGCGTCGCGGCCGGTGCCCATCCCTTGAGCATCCGCCAGCTTCCCGACACCCTCGTCAACCAGATCGCCGCCGGCGAAGTCATCGAACGCCCCGCGTCGGTGGTCAAGGAACTGGTCGAAAACGCGCTCGATGCGGGCGCGCGCCGCGTCGACATCGACCTCGAGGAGGGCGGCGTGCGCCTGGTGCGCGTGCGCGACGATGGCGGCGGCGTGGAGCCCGCGCAGCTGACGCTGGCGATCTCGCGCCACGCGACCAGCAAGATCGCCTCGCTCGACGACCTGGAAGTGGTGGCCACGCTCGGCTTCCGCGGCGAGGCCCTGCCGTCGATCGCCTCGGTCAGCCGCTTCACCATCACCTCGCGGCGCGATGGCCAGGCGCACGGCGCCAGCCTGCAGGTCGATGGCGGCCAGGTCGGCGAGGTCGCCCCCAGCGCGCATCCGGTCGGCACCACGGTCGAGGTGCGCGACCTGTTCTTCAACGTGCCGGCGCGGCGCAAGTTCCTGCGCGCCGAGCGCACCGAGCTCGGGCACGTCGAGGAGTGGCTGCGTTCGTTGGCGCTGGCGCGCCCGGACGTCGAGCTGCGCATCGCGCACAACGGACGGGCGTCGCGGCGCTATCGCGGCGGCGACCTGGCCGGTGGCGAAGCCGCGGGCGAGCGCCTGGTGGAGACGCTTGGCGACGGCTTCGCGCAGCAGGCGCTGCGCGTGGACCACGCGGTCAGCGCGCGCCAGGCCAGCGACGGCAGCCGGGTGCCGGCGCTGCGCGTGCATGGCTGGATCGCGCAGCCCACCTATTCGCGCGCCAGCGCCGACCAGCAGTACCTGTATGTCAACGGCCGCGCGGTGCGCGACCGCAGCGTCGCGCATGCGGTGAAGCAGGCCTATGCCGACGTGCTGTTCCACGGCCGGCAACCGGCCTACGTGCTGTTCCTGGAAATCGATCCGTCACGCGTGGACGTGAACGTGCACCCGGCCAAGCACGAGGTGCGTTTCCGTGATGCGCGGCTGGTGCATGACTTCGTCTACCGCGCGCTGCACGAGGCGCTCGCCGAGACGCGCGCCGGCAACGCGCCGCTGGTCGCCGCGGTGGGCGTGCAGGCGGTGGTGTCGCGCGAACTGGCCGCGCAGGTGTCATCGCAGTCGCACCTGTCGCTGGGCGTGGAGCAGGCGCGCGATGCGTATGCCGCGCTGTACGGCGCCGCGCTCCATGCCGGCGCTGCAGCGGCCGTGGCCGAAGGCGGCGCCCAGGCGTGGCCGGCATTTCCGGCGTCGGCGCAGCCACTGCCGGCCACCGGCGAGGACGGCATTCCACCGCTGGGGTTCGCGCTCGCGCAGCTGCACGGCATCTTCATCCTCAGCCAAGCCGCCGACGGCCTGGTGGTGGTGGACATGCACGCCGCGCACGAACGCATCGGCTACGAAAAGCTGAAAAACGCCCATGACGGCGCCGGCGTGCGCGTGCAGCCGCTGCTGGTGCCGCAGCCGGTGGCGGTGAGCGAGCGCGAGGCCGACGTCGCCGAGCGCGAGGCCGCCACGCTCGCCGAACTCGGCTTCGAGGTCTCGCGCACAGGCCCGCAGTCGCTGCTCCTGCGCGGCGTGCCCGCGCTGCTCGCGCAGGGCGACAGCGAGGCATTGCTGCGCGACGTACTCGCCGACCTGCGCGAGCATGGCGCCAGCCGTCGCGTGCGCGCGGCGCGCGACGAGCTGCTGTCGACCATGGCCTGCCACGGTGCGGTGCGCGCGAACCGCCGCCTCACGATCGCCGAAATGAACGGCCTGCTGCGCGACATGGAGGCCACCGAGCGTTCCGGGCAGTGCAACCACGGGCGTCCCACCTGGACGCGTTTTTCGCTCACCGACATTGACCGCTGGTTCCTGAGGGGACGCTGATGACCCGTTCCACGACGCGCGCAGGCACCGTCGCCGCCGCGCTTTCCCTGGCCCTGGCCCTGTCCGCCTGCGAGCGCGCCACACCCGGCGCTGCGGCGGCTGCCGACCGTCCCGCAGCCAGCCAGGCGATGCTCACCGCCGAGGCCGACTGGCGCGCCGAGCGCCGTGCGCGGCTGCTGGCCGAGGACGGCTGGACCAGCCTGATCGGCCTGCACTGGGTGGAACTGCGCGCGCATTACCTCGGCAGCGACGCCACCAGCGGCATCCGCCTGGCCAAGGGCCCGCCCAAGCTCGGGCTCGTGCAGCGCGACGGCGAGCGCATCTATTTCACCCCTGAGCGGAACGTGGCCGTGACCCTCGATGGTGCGCCGATCAAGGGGCGGGCCGAGCTGCGCGACGACCAGGCGGACGCGCCAAGCCTGCTCGGCTTCGACGACGGCAAGGGCGCGCTGACCGTGATCCGCCGCGGGCCACGCAAGGCGCTGCGCGTGCGCCATGCCGATGCCGCCACGCGCACCGGCTTCGGCAGCATCGAATACTGGCCGGTCGATCCCGGCTGGCTGGTGGACGCACGGTTCCGCGTGCACCCCGCGGGCCGCACCATCGACATCGCCAGCATCACCGGCGGCGTGGAGGCGATGGCCAACCCGGGCGTGGTGGAGTTCGAACGCGAGGGCGAGACGTACCGGCTCGAGGCGCTCGACGGCGGTGAAGGCGGACTGTTCCTGATCCTCGCCGACCGCACCAATGGCCACGGCAGCTATGGCGCGGGGCGTTATCTCGACGTCGCCGCGCCGGACGCGCAGGGCCGGGTGAGCCTCAACTTCAACCGCGCCTACAATCCACCCTGTGCCTTCACGGCGTTCGCCACCTGTCCCTTGCCGCCGCCGGAGAACCGCCTGGGCCTGGCGGTGACCGCGGGCGAGATGGCCTACGCCGCACCCGTCAACTGAACCCACGATTCCAGGAACGCCATGCCCATCGCACGACGCCTCGCCACGCCGCTGCTTGCCGCCACCCTCGCCATGTTCCTGCTGCCGGGTGCCTCGGCGCGCGACGCGGACCAGGCCGCCCGGCCCGCCACCGCGCACACCGCACCGGTCCCGCTGCTGTGGAAGGTCTCCGACGACGACAACGCGCTGTACCTGCTCGGCTCGTTCCACCTGCTGCTGCCTGGCGACTACCCGCTGTCGACCGATGTCGACCTGGCGTTCGCCGATGCCGAAAAGGTGCTGTTCGAGCTGTCGCCGGAGGAGATGGCGTCGCCGCAGCTGGGCCTGCAGATGGCGCAGGCGGCGATGCGTACCGACGGCACCACCCTCGACAGCCAGCTCCCCCCCGAACTGGCGCATAAGCTCGCCGCCTGGGGCGAAGCGAATGCGCCGCAGTTGTCCAGGCTGGGCATGGCACCGGCGACGCTGCAGGTGTTCGAGCCCTGGTTCGCCGGGCTGATGATCACCATCTCGCAGCTGACCGGCTACGGCCTCGATCCGGCGCTGGGCCTGGATGCGCACATCGCGGCGCGTGCCGGGACCGCGCAGAAGCCGACCGCCGGCCTTGAGAGCGGCGCGCAGCAGATCGCCTTCCTCGACGGCATGGGCGCCGACGAGCAGCTGCAGATGCTGTCCGATGCGATCGACCAGGGCGCGGCCGGGCGCGACGAAATGATGGCCCTGCACGCCGCCTGGCGCGCGGGCGACATCGACCTGATGCTGCGCGAGATGGTGGCGGAGATGCGCAAGGAATACCCCGAGCTCTACCGCGTCATCAACGTCGAGCGCAACGATGCCTGGCTGCCCAAGCTCGAGCAGCGCCTGCGCGAGGACGGCGACGACGACACCCTGGTGGTGGTCGGCGCGATGCACCTGCTGGGCGAGGACGGCGTGGTCGAGAAGCTGCGCGCCAGGGGCTACCAGGTGGAGCGCGTCTGCTCGGCCTGCACTCAACCCTGAGGCGGCGGGGCGGTCGTCGACCGCGCGGGCAGCATCACGATGCAGTCCACGGGACATGCCGGCACGCACAGCCGGCAGCCGGTGCACAGCGGTTCGAGGACCACGTGCATGTGCCTGGCGGCGCCGACGATCGCGTCCACCGGGCAGGCCTGGATGCATTTCGTGCAGCCGATGCAGTCGGCCTCGATGACCACGGCCACCTCGGGCGCGACCTGCAGCCCGAGCGCGCGGTCATAGGGGATCGCGGCCGTGCCCAGCACGCGCGCCAGCGCACGCGCGCCGGCGTCACCGCCCGGCGGACAGCGGTCGGAGCCCGCCAGGCCCGCGGCCATCGCCTCGGCATACGGCCGGCAGCCGCCGTAGCCGCACTGCCCGCACTGGGTCTGCGGCAGGATGCGATCGAGGCGCGCGCAAAGGTCCATCACCCGTGGGCGGTCAGCGCACCGGCATGCCCGGCTCGGCGCCGGCATCGGCGCACAGCAGCGCCAGTGCGCCGCCGTCGAAACCCGCGGACAGGATCATCCCTTCGCTCAGGCCGAAGCGCATCTTGCGCGGCGCCAGGTTGGCGATGAACACCACGTTGCGGCCCACCAGGGCCTGCGGCTCGCCGTAGCTTGCGCGGATGCCGGAGAAGATCTGCCGGCGACCGAGCGTGCCGGCGTCGAGCTCGAAGCGCAGCAGCTTGTCGGAGCCTTCGACGAAGTCGCAGGCCAGCACGCGGCCGATGCGCAGGTCGAGCCTGGCGAAATCATCGATGGCGATGGTGGCCGGTGCGTCCGCGGACGTAGCGGGCGCCGAGGCCCTGGTGGCGGGTGGGGCCTTGTCCAGCGGGTCACCGGCGAGCTTGAGGCTGGCGGCCTGCGGCACGGCCTGGGTGGGCTTGAGGTCTTCCTTGCTGGCGTCGGTCATGGCGGCGATGTGCTTCGGGTCGATGCGGGTGAAGAGGGGCTGGTAGGCCTGGATGCGGTGGCCCAGCAGCGGTTGTGCGACGTCAGCCCAGCTGCCCAGCGGCGCGGCGAGAAAGGCCTCGACCTGTGCCGCCATCGCCGGCAGCACCGGGCGCAGCGCGCCGGCCAGCACGCGGAACAGGTTCAGCCCCTGGGTGCAGACCGCATGCAGTTCGGCGTCGGCACCGTCCTGCTTGGCCAGCACCCACGGCTTCTTCTCGTCGATGTAGCGGTTGGCCTCGTCGGCCAGCGCCATGACCTGGCGCAGCACGCTGGCCGGCTCGTTGTTGTCGTAGGCCGTGCGCACGCCGTCGAGCGCGGCCACGAAGCGCGCATGCATGTCCGGCTCCGGCAGGGCGGCGGCCAGCATGCCGCCGAAGCGCTTGTCGATGAACCCTGCGCAGCGGCTGGCGAGGTTGACGAACTTGCCGACGATGTCGGAGTTCACCCGCGCCACGAAGTCGGCCAGGTTGAGGTCGAGGTCGTCGACGCCGCCGGACGACTTGGCCGCGTAGTAGTAGCGCAGGGCTTCCGGCGCCAGGCCGGCGTCCAGCCAGGTGCGCGCCATCACGAAGGTGCCGCGCGATTTCGACATCTTGGCGCCGTCGACGGTCAGGTAGCCGTTGACATGCAGGCGCGTCGGCGCGCGCAGGCCGGCGCCGTGCAGCACCGCCGGCCAGAACAGGCCGTGGAAATTGACGATGTCCTTGCCGATGAAGTGGTGCATCTCGGTATCGCTGCCGGGCGTCACGAAGCGCTCGAAGTCGAGGCCATCGCGCGCGCACAGCGCCTTGAAGCTCGACAGGTAGCCGATCGGCGCATCGATCCAGACGTAGAGGTACTTGCCCGGGTGGCCGGGAATCTCGAAGCCGAAGTAGGGCGCGTCGCGCGAGATGTCCCAGGCGCGCAGGCCACCCTCGCCATCCAGCCATTCCATGAGCTTGGCCTTGACCCCGGGCACGGCCACGTCCCCGGCCAGCCAGTCGCGCAGGAAGGCCTCGAAATGGCCGAGCTCGAAGAAGAAATGCTCGGAGTCGCGCAGCTCCGGCGTGGCGCCGCTCACCACCGAGCGCGGCGCGATCAGCTCGGTCGGCGAGTAGGTGGCGCCGCACTGCTCGCAGTTGTCGCCGTACTGGTCCGGCGTACCGCAGTTCGGGCAGGTGCCCTTGACGTAGCGGTCGGGCAGGAACATGCCGCGTTCGGGATCGTAGAGCTGCGCCACGGAACGGCGCGCGATGTGCCCGCTCGTGTCCAGGCGCGCGTAGATCTCCTCGGTCAGCGCGCGGTTGCCGGCGGAATTGGTGGAGTCGTAGTGGTCGAATGCCACGCCGAAGTCGGCGAAATCGCGCTCATGCCCGACCTGGATGCCCGCCACGAAGAGCTCGGGCGTGGTGCCCGCCTTCTCCGCGGCCAGCATGATCGGCGTGCCGTGCGTGTCATCGGCGCACACGAAGTGCACCGTGTCGCCGGCCATGCGCCGCGCGCGCACCCAGATGTCGGCCTGCACGTAGCCGACCAGGTGGCCGATATGCAGCGGGCCGTTGGCGTAGGGCAGGGCGCAAGTGGTGAGGATGGCGCGGGGCATGGGCATCGGGCGCGGGTAAAGGCCGCGCATTATCGCATGCGTGCGTGCGAGGCCCGGCTGCCGCATCGAGCCGGCCTTGCCGGCGCCGCCCCGGAAAGCAAAAGGGCCCGGCTTGCGCCGGGCCCCCGCGGAACAGTGAAGCGAAACGCTTAGAACTTGTAGGTCGCGCCCACGTAGATGAAGCGACCGATGTTGTCGTAGAGCGCGGTGCCGAGGTCTGCACCGAAATAGTTCAGCGGCGGATCCTTGTCGAACACGTTGTCCACGCCAACGTACAGGTCCAGTCCGCTGTCACCGAACTTATAGCCGGCCTGCATGTTGTGGTAGACCCAGGAGCCGTTGCGGATCGGGCTCTGCGAGCCCGGGTTGGATCGGTAGCTCGCCGGCGTCACGCGGAGGTTGCCGTCCACGTAGTTCAGGTCCCACGAACCTCGCCAGTTGCCCCTGCGGTACGTGCCGTTGAGCTGCGCGCGCCAGCGAGGATCGGTGAAGTAGGTGACGTACTCGAGGAACTCGTCCGGGAAGTCCTGGAACGCCCACTCGCGCGACTGGATCATGCGCGTGCCGACGAAGCGCAGGGTGCTGTTGCCGCCCAGCATCTCGAAGCGGTAGTCCACCTCGAGGTCGACGCCCACGCGGCGCGACTTGGCGAGGTTTTCGTTCAGGGCCAGCCAGTTCGTGATGCTGTAGGCGGGGAAGTCGCGACCCTGCGGATCGGTGTAGCCGCCGGTCGGTGCGCGGCTGATGAAGCTGCAGAACTTGTTGTTGATGCCGCCGGGCGAGTCCACGCAGCGCGTTGCATTGGTCTGCGCCGTGACAGCGCCGATCGCGTCGTGCAGGGTGACGCGCCAGTAGTCGACGGACACGCCGAGGCCCTCGACGAACCCGGGCTGCCAGACAAAGCCGAACGACACCGACTCCGCCTCTTCCTGGGCCAGGTTCGGGTTGCCACCGCTCACGCCGGGGCGGTTCGCCGAGTAGGTGTCGACCCAGCCCACCGGGACGCCCAGCGCCGTGCAGTTCGCCTGGCGGAGAGCGACGTCAGGGGCGGTGGACGGGCGGTTGGGGTTGGTCACCTGGTAGTTGCAGGGATCGTTGATGGTGGCGAAGTTCTGCGACTGCGGATTGAACAGCTCGCCGATGCTCGGCGCGCGGACCGCCTGGGCGTGCGTGCCGCGGAAGCGCAGCGACGGGATGATGGTCCAGTCAAGGCCCACGTTCCAGGTCACGGCCGAACCGATCGTGCTGTAGTCCGAGTAACGTCCCGCCAGGTCGATCGCGAGGCGCTCGACGCCCGGGAGGTCGGCCAGCACCGGGATGGTGGTCTCGGCGAACACTTCCGTCACGTCGTACTCGCCGCCGCGGCTCGGGATGGCGTTCAGGAACGTCAGGCCCAGGGCTGCCAGCGGATCGGTGTTCTCCTGGCTCTTCTCCTTGCGGTACTCGACACCGCCGGCGAAGCCGACGTCACCCGCCGGCAGCGAAAACAGGCGGCTGTTGGCGACGGACGCCGAAACCACGTGCTGCTCGAGCTTCGAGCTGTTCAGCGAGTTGGTGTTGAACCAAGCCGCCGCATCCTGGTTGACTGCACCGTTGCCGAAGGTGCTGAACGGCACGCAGCCCGTACGCGCAAACGTCGAGTAGATCGCGTTGGTGTGCGGGTTGATGGCATTCGGATTGAGCGTGGTGCGGCAGACGATGTTGCCGGTGGTCGGGTCGACGACCGAGTCCATGCCGGCGTGCCAGCGCTCGTTGATGCGGTTGTTCAGGTTGAGGCGCGAGATCGTCGTCTGGCCGTAGTTGGCCGAAGCCTCGTAGCTCCAGTCATCGCCGAAGTAACCCTCGATGCCCAGCACCGCGCGTGCGGTCTGACGCTCGACGTTCTCGCCACGGCGGCCGGCATCGACGTTGAAGCGGGAGACCTGGAGGATCTTCTGGCCGTCGAGGACGGGAAGCGTCGAGGCGTCCATGAGCGCACCCAGCTGGGGTGAGATGAAGGCGTTGTCGCGACGGATGCGGATCGGCTGGTCGAAGGCCGGCTGACCGAAGAACTGGGACTCGGTCTTGCTGTACTTGCCTTCGAAAAACAGGCGGTGGTTCTCATCGAGATCGAAGTTGACCACGCTGTTGAAGCTGAAACGGTCGAACGCCGGCTGCAGGTCCGCAACCGAGTTGAGGTCGGCGAAATCGCAGTCCACGCAGGACGAGGCGCTGACGACGGTGCCGTCATAGCGGTTGGGGCGGAAGCTGCCGTCCTGGTCGAAGATGTAGCGGTTGCCCCAGGTGGCCGGGTTTGCCGGGTTGAACGTGCCGATGGTGAAGGTGCCACCAAAGGAAATGGAGTGGTTGCCACCCGGGCCTGAAACGATCGTCTGCGGATTGCTCTCGCTCGGCGGCCTGCTGGCGTCGAAGTTCGGGTTGGGAACCGAGACGAGGAACTCGCGGCCGATGCGGCGATCGCCACGGCCGAAGCGGTCCTGCGTGCTGTATTCGAGCGAGATGGCGGCCGAGCCGCGGCCGTCGGCGAAGTCGCTGCCGCCGGAGAAGCTGATGAACGAGCGGTCGAAGCCGCCTTCGCTTGCCTGGCCAGTCTGGCCGCGCAGTTCGAAGCCTTCGAAGGACTTCTTCATGATGAAGTTGACCACGCCGGCGACGGCGTCAGCGCCGTAGACGGCCGATGCGCCGCCGGTGATCACTTCCACGCGCTCGATCCACTCGGTGGGGATCGTGTTCACGTCGACCGCGGTGGAGCCGGGGCTGGCGCCCACGTGGCGGCGGCCGTTGACCAGGACCAGCGTGCGCGAGGTGCCCATGCCACGCAGGTCGAGCAGGCCAAGGCCCGCGGTACCGATGAAGCGCGTGGAGTTGCCCAGGGTGTAGTTGGGCGAAAGGGCCGGAAGCTTGGTCATCAGGTCGCCGATGTTCACGGCACCGGTGGCCCGGATTTCTTCCGCGGTGATCGCCGTGACCGGCGACGGCGTGACGAATCCGGCGCGCGCGATGCGGGAGCCGGTGACCGTGACGCGGTCCAGGTCGGTGGTCGCCTGGTTGCTGCCCGTTTCGCTGGAGGCTGCGTCCTGCGCGAAGATCGGGCCAGTGGCCGGCAGGGCGATTGCAGCCAGAAGGGCTGCACTCAGGCGGCTTCGCCTGAAGGATGTGTTCTTGCTGAATGACATGGTTTACTCCCCTGGAAGAAAACGACGCTTGGACTTGGATTCACGGGAGCGCGGTTTGCAAGGACCAGGCGCCGCCGTGAGCCGGCACGCTACCACCCCGAAAGCTTTCGTTAAAGCCAGTTGAAGATTTTGTTACGGCTACCGACGCGAGCCTTCGAATCGCGACCCGACTGACGGTTCCATTTCCCGTGTCGGCGCCCGCAAATGCGAAAAGCCCGGCTGTCGCCGGGCTTTTCTGATACGCCAGGGACGGCGGGCCTATTCTCGGACCCAGACCTGCTCGCGGCAGATGAAGGCCACGCAGCCGGACACGCCCAGCCGGTTGTCATCGATCAGCTTGGCCTTGGCCTTGTAGGTCTTGCCCTTGGCCGGGTCGAGGATGTGGCCACCCGTCCATTCGCCGGAGTCCGGCTTCAGGCCCCAGAGGATGGTCATGCCCTTGATCGGCTTGCCCTTGTTGGCCCCGTCGCACTTGTCGCAGGCCGGATTGGGGCCGCGGTCGGAGTGCAGGATGTCGACCACGCGGCCCGACAGCTTGCCGCCCGCCTCGGTGATCTCGACGATCGACTTCACCTTGCCGGTCTCGTCGTCGATGGTCTTCCAGCGGCCGACCGCGTCGGCGGCGATGGCCGGCGATGCCAGCATCATTGCCAGCAGGATGAAAAGTGGCTTGCGCATGTGGTCTCCGAAATGTGCCCGAGCGATGCCGCGTTTGTACCACGCCGCCCACGTGGGCGGAGCGGTCCATTAGACTGGCGGCATGTCAGCACGCATCCCGTCCCGCGCCGTCCAGGGCAAACTTTCGCCCCTTCCACGCATCCGCAACATCATTGCCGTGGGTTCCGGCAAGGGTGGCGTGGGGAAATCCACGACCGCCGTGAACCTGGCGCTGGCCCTGGCCGCCACAGGCGTCCGGGTGGGCATCCTCGACGCCGACGTCTACGGCCCCAGCGTCCCGGCCATGCTGGGGTTGTCGGGCCGGCCCGACAGCCCGGACGGCAAGTCGATCATGCCGATGCGCGCGCACGGGGTGGAGGCGATGTCGATCGGCCTGCTGGTCGACCAGGACACGCCGATGATCTGGCGTGGACCGATGGCGACCTCGGCCTTGACCCAGCTGCTTGGCGACACACTGTGGGGCGGCGAGGATGGGCTGGACTACCTGGTGGTGGACCTGCCGCCCGGCACCGGCGACATCCAGCTCACCCTGGCGCAGAAGATCCCGGTGGCCGGCGCGGTCATCGTCACCACGCCCCAGGACATGGCCACGCTCGATGCGCGCAAGGCGCTGAAGATGTTCGAGAAGGTCGAGGTCGCCGTGCTGGGCCTGGTCGAGAACATGGCCGTCCACGTGTGCACGAATTGCGGCCACGCCGAACACCTGTTCGGCCAGGGCGGCGGCAGTCGCATGGCGGAGCAGTACGGGGTGCCGCTGCTGGGCTCGCTGCCGCTGGAGCTCGCGATCCGCGAGCAGGGCGATGCCGGCGTGCCGGTCGTGGTGTCCGCTCCGGATTCGCCCGCGGCCGAAGCCTATCGCCAGCTGGCCCGCAACCTGGTCGCCGAGCTCGACAAGCGCCCGCGCGCGCCGAGCGCGATTTCCGCCTCGCTGATCTGACCGGAACCCCGAATGAGCATCAAGTCCGACCGCTGGATCCGCCGCATGTCCGAAACGCCCGGTGGCATGATCGAGCCCTTCGAGCCCGGCCAGGTCAAGCACGCCGGCAACGGCGAGCGCATCGTCAGCTACGGCACCTCGAGCTACGGCTACGACGTGCGCTGCTCGCGCGAGTTCAAGGTGTTCACCAACATCAACTCGACGATCGTCGACCCCAAGCGCTTCGACCCGAAGAGCTTCGTGGACATCGAGGCCGACGAATGCATCATCCCGCCGAATTCGTTCGCGCTGGCGCGCACGGTGGAGTACTTCCGCATCCCGCGTGACACGCTGGTCGTATGCCTGGGCAAGAGCACGTATGCGCGCTGCGGGATCATCGTCAACGTCACGCCGCTGGAGCCCGAGTGGGAAGGCCACGTGACGCTGGAGTTCAGCAACACCACGCCGCTGCCGGCGCGCATCTATGCCAACGAAGGCGTGGCGCAGATGCTGTTCTTCCAGTCGTCGGCCGACGACATCTGCGAGACGTCCTACAAGGACCGCGGTGGCAAGTACCAGGGCCAGACCGGGGTCACCCTGCCGCGCACCTGAGGCGGTTCAGTCCAGCAGCGAGTGGCGCAGCACCGAAATGCAGTCCACCAGCGTTTCCGGAGCGTAGGGCCGCGCGGCCACGCGCCCCCAGACCGGCGCCGGCCAGGCCGGATCCTGTTCGAAACGCGCGATCACGTGCACGTGCAGCTGCGGCACCAGGTTGCCGAGCGCGGCGACGTTGAGCTTGTGCGGCCGGTATTCGGCGAGCAGCAGCTGCTCGCAGCGCGCGACTTCCTCGCCCAGTTGCGCGCGCTGCTCCGGCGACAGGTCGACCAGTTCCCGGGCCTCGGGCACCCGCGGCACCAGCACCAGCCACGGGTAGTTGCTGTCGTCCATCAGGCGCAGGTCGCACAGGGCGAGCGTGGCCAGCGGATGGGTGTCGGCGGCCAGCTGCGGGTGCAGGGCGTAGGGCTCGGGCTGGTGCTGTTTGCGCTTGGACATGGGGGAGTCCTCCGGATCAGGGTGGCGGCGCGGCGCCTGCCGGGGCACCGCAGGCGCGGTGCAGGAAGTCGAGCGTGCGCTCGTGCGCCAGGCGGGCGCTCGCCGCGTCGTGGTGCAGCGGGTCGACGTCGCGGTTGAAGCCGTGGCCGGCATCGTAGACATGCAGTTCGGCGGCGGGCTGCGCGCGCCGGTGCGCCTCGACGTCGGCTGGCGGGATGCTGTGGTCGCGCCCGCCGAAGTGGAACAGCATCGGCGCACGCATCGGCTCGTCCAGGAATTGCACCGTGCGCGCGCCGTAGTAGCTCACCGCGGGCAGGCCGAGGCGGGTGTTGGCGAGCCAGGCCACGCTCCCGCCCCAGCAGAATCCGACCACGGCGACGCAGGCCGGCGCCCCGGGTGACGCCTCGGCCAGCAGCGTGCGCAGCTGCGCCGCCGCCGCGGCCACGATCGCCACCGCGCGCTCGAAGCCCAGTGCCGACGCCAGCGCGCGGCCGCCCTCGAAGCCCGCCTCGTCGTAGGCGAGCTGGGCGTCGCGTTCCACCGGATCGAACAGCGCCGGTGCCAGCGCCAGCAGGCCGTCGCGGGCATAGCGGTCGGTGACCGCGCGCATGTGGGCATTGACCCCGAAGATTTCCTGGACCACCACCAGGCCGCAGCGCGGGGTCGCATCGGGCCTGGCGAGCCACGTGCCCACCTCGCCGATTCCCGGAACCTCAAGCGTGCCGCGCGTGCCCATGGCGGGTCTCCTGGTCGGGCCGGCTGCTCCGGTCCTCGGGTCGAGTCTAGCCCCCCGGTATACTCGCGGCGCGAAATCCATCCCCCCGGGCCTGCCGTTGCGCGGCCCCCCAGCGAGCCTCCCCCAGCGCATGTCCCAGCCCTCCCCCGCACCAGCCAGCCCGCGCGTCGGATTCGTCAGCCTCGGCTGCCCCAAGGCCCTTGTCGATTCCGAGCGCATCCTCACCCAGCTGCGGGTGGAGGGCTACGAGCTCGTGCCCAGCTACGACGACGCCGACGTGGTGGTGGTCAACACCTGCGGCTTCATCGATTCCGCGGTGGCCGAGTCGCTGGACGCGATCGGCGAGGCCATGGCCGAGAACGGCAAGGTGATCGTGACCGGCTGCCTCGGCAAGCGCGCGGAGCTGATCCGCGAGGCGCATCCGGGCGTGCTGTCGATCAGCGGCCCGCAGGACTACGCCAGCGTGATGTCGGCGGTGTACGCGGCGCTGCCGCCGCGCCGCGATCCATTCCTCGACCTCGTGCCGCGCCAGCGCCTCGGTGCGGAGGACTACGCATCCGGCGTGAAGCTCACGCCGCGGCACTACGCCTACCTGAAGATTTCCGAGGGCTGCAACCACCGCTGCAGCTTCTGCATCATCCCGTCGATGCGCGGCGACCTGGTGTCGCGCCCGGTCGACGACGTGCTGCGCGAGGCCGAGCGCCTGGTTGCCGGCGGCGTGCGCGAGTTGCTGGTGGTGTCGCAGGACACCTCGGCCTACGGCGTCGACCTGCGCTATGCCGAGCGCACGTGGCGCGGCAAGGCGTACCAGACGCGCATGAAGGCGCTGTGCGAAGGCCTCTCGGAGCTCGACGCCTGGGTGCGCCTGCATTACGTCTACCCGTACCCGCACGTCGACGACATCATCGAACTCATGGTGCAGGCGCGCGCCGACGGCCAGCCGCGGCTGCTGCCCTACCTCGACATCCCGTTCCAGCACGCCAGTCCGCGCATCCTGAAGCTGATGAAGCGGCCCGGCGCGGTCGAGCGCACGCTCGAGCGCGTGCAGGCGTGGCGCGCCGCCTGTCCGGAGCTCACCGTGCGCTCGACCTTCATCGTCGGCTTCCCGGGCGAGACCGATGCGGAGTTCGAGGCGCTGCTCGACTTCCTCGACGAGGCGCAGCTCGACCGGGTCGGCGCATTCGCCTATTCGCCGGTGGATGGCGCGGCGGCCAACGCGCTTCCGGACCCGGTGCCTGACGAGGTGAAGGAAGAGCGCCTGGCGCGTTTCATGGCGCGCCAGGCGGACATCTCCGCCGCGCGCCTGGAGGCCAAGGTCGGCAGCGTGCAGCGCTGCATCGTGGATGCCATCGACGGCGAACTCGCCATCGCGCGCTCGATGGCCGACGCCCCCGAGATCGACGGCCTGGTGCAGGTGCAGGACGGGCGCGAAGCGGGCCTGCGCCCCGGCGAGTTCGTCGACGTGCGCATCATGGGCAGCGACGAGCACGACCTCTACGGCGAGGTCGACTACGGCTCCACGCTCTACGTCGGATAGTCGACCGCGAGTACCGCGAACCGGCGCGCGCCGGTCGGGAGCTGCGCTTCGAATGCGTCGTCGACGCGCTTGCGCAGCAGCGCCCGC
This sequence comes from Luteimonas sp. MC1825, assembly GCF_014764385.1. Classification (NCBI taxonomy): domain Bacteria; kingdom Pseudomonadati; phylum Pseudomonadota; class Gammaproteobacteria; order Lysobacterales; family Lysobacteraceae; genus Luteimonas; species Luteimonas sp. MC1825. Next base: position 1,116,006 of record NZ_CP061714.1, read on the forward strand.
GCCAACGGTGCGTCGATGCTGATCCAGCCGAGCGTCGCGTCGATCTCGTCGGGGCCGACGATGCGGTAGCGGTGGACCTCGCCGGACGCGATGTCCTCGATCTCGACGCTCGCGCCGAAGAACACCGCGCCGGCGTCGGACGGGACGGTGTCGATGACGCGCAGGACCTCGAGGCGCTTCGACAGGTAGCGCACGCGGCGGTCGATCTCGCCGAGCTGCTTCTTGCGGTAGTGGTACTCGGCGTTTTCCGAGCGGTCACCCTCGGCGGCCGCGGCGCTCAGCGCGCGCACCACCTCGGGCCGGCGCACGCGCCAGAGATCATCCAGCTCGGCCTTCAGGCGCGCGTGGCCGGCGGGCGTGACCAGGGCGGTGCTTGCCTCCTGCGGCGGTCGCCAGCGGCCCATGCGCGTCAGCGCTTGCCGGTGGCGGCGCCGCGGCGCAGCGCCACGCCGCCGTCCTGGGGCGCGAGTTCGTCATGCGAGGGCAGGGCGAAGCGGTGGTCCGGCTCGTCCTTGGCGTCGGGGTCGAGCAGCACGAGGCCGCTGCCCGGCTCCAGTGACCAGCTGCCGACGCTCTCCACACCTGCCGAGCTGAGCGCGTAACGGCCATCCGGCTCGATCGCCAGCTGCGTGCCAGGCGCACGGAACACGCCCGAAAACGCGCGTGCATCGAAACGCGTGCCGGCCCCGGCCGGCGAGGTGTGGTCGGCCACCACCACGGCGTCGGTGCCGGGTACGTTGGCCGCGGCCGGAATGGCTGCCGTCGGCGCCACGCCCGGACGCATGGCGCCCGCAGCGCGCGAGGCCTGCGGCACCGGCACCGGATCGGGATCCGGCGCCGGCCGGCAGCCGACGGTGGCCAGGGCGGCACCGAGCAGGAGGGCCGCGGGGGCGGTGTGGCGCATGGCATGCATCCGGGTGAGGGGTCGGGCGCAGTGTCGCCCGTCGTCCGTGGTCGCGGCGTGGTGCCCCACGCCGCCGAAAGTCGGCCCGAGCTCAGCGCTTGCCGGTGATCCCGCCGAAGATGCCGCGCAGGATCTGCCGCCCGATCTGGTTGCCCACGGTGCGCGCGGTCTGCTTGGCCATGGTCTCCACCATGCCCTGGCGCCGCTTGGTGCCGAACAGTGCGTCCTTCACCGACTGGCCGAAGCCGCCGCCTGCGGCGTCGTCCTCGGTCGTGGTGCGCGCCTTGGGCGCCTGTGCGGCTTCCAGCGTTGCCGCCGCCTTGGCCGCCAGCATCTCGAACGCGGATTCGCGGTCCACCGTGGTGTCGTACTTGCCGCCGACCGGGCTGGCCGCGCGCACGCGCGCGCGCTCGGCCTCGGTGATCGCGCCCATGCGGCAGCGCGGTGGCGCGATCAGGGTCTGCTCCACCGGCATCGGCGCACCCTTGCCCTGCAGGGTGGAGACCAGCGCCTCACCGGTGCCGAGCTGGGCGATGACCTTGGCCACGTCGAGCGCGGGGTTGGCCACGAAGGTCTCGGCCGCGGTGCGCACCGCCTTCTGGTCGCGCGGAGTGAAGGCGCGCAGGGCGTGCTGCACGCGGTTGCCGAGCTGGCCGAGGATCTCGTCGGGCACGTCATCGGGGAACTGCGAGCAGAAGTAGATGCCCACGCCCTTGGAGCGGATGATCCGCACCACCTGCTCGACACGCTGGCGCAGCGCCGGCGGCGCGTCCTTGAACAGCAGGTGCGCCTCGTCGAACACAAATACCAGCTTCGGCTTGTCCAGGTCGCCGACCTCGGGCAGGTTCTCGAACAGCTCCGACAGCAGCCACAGCAGGAACGTCGCGTACAGGCGCGGCTTCAGCACCAGCTGGTCGGCGGCGAGGATGCCGATCACGCCGCGGCCATCGGGCGTGGTGCGCATCAGGTCCGCCAGTTCAAGCGCCGGCTCGCCAAAGAACTGGTTGCCGCCTTCCTGTTCCAGGCGCAGCAGCGCGCGCTGGATGGCGCCGATCGACGGCGCGCTGACCAGGCCGTAGGACGTGGAGATGGCCTTGCGCTCTTCGGCCACCAGCGCCAGCAGGGCGCGCAGGTCGGCAAGGTCGAGCAGCAGCAGGCCGCGGTCGTCGGCCAGCTTGAAGGTGATGTCCAGCACGCCGGACTGGGTGTCGTTGAGCTCCAGCATGCGCCCCAGCAGCGTGGGGCCGATCTCGCTGACCGTGGTGCGTACCGGGTGCCCGGACTTGCCGTAGATGTCCCAGAACAGCACCGGGCTGGCCTCCGGCGCGTAGCCGTCGGCGCCGATCATCGCCGCGCGCTGCAGCAGCTTCTCGCCACCGTCGCCGGCGACGGCCAGCCCGGCCACGTCACCCTTCACGTCGGCCAGGAACACCGGCACGCCAATGCGCGAGAAGCCTTCCGCCAGCGTCATCAGCGTGACCGTCTTGCCGGTGCCGGTGGCGCCGGCGACCAGCCCGTGGCGATTGCCGTACCGCGGCAGCAGGTGCACGCGGCCACCGGTCTCCGGCAGTGCATCGGGCGTCGTGACGGCCTTGCCGACGAGGATCGGGTCCATGGTCTCTCCTGTGCGCAAGCCCCGGATTCTAGCGGCTGAACCCGCCAGCCCGGCGCGCACGCGATGTCCTTGCCGCTGCTCGTCGCCGGCGGCTACCCTGCCAACCCCCGCAGTCCACCCCCCAAACCGATCCCCATGCCCGATTCCGCAGTGCTCTTCCGCCGCCTGGCGCTCGTCGCCATCGCCTTGACGTTCACCTTGCACGCCCCGGCGGCACTGGCGCAGTCCAAGCGCGACCGCGCCGCGACCGAGGGCCTGGTGGAACGCATGGCCGCGGCCGAGGTCCGCTACCGTGAATCGCTGGTGCGGGCGGCCAACAACGATCCCGAGGCGATCGCCGAAGGCAACGCCGCGCTGGAGGACATGGAGGACGTGATGGTCGCCTGCGAGAAGCAGCGCGGCTGCAACGTCAGCCGGATGCTGCCGGGCTGGAAGCGGCTGCTGAAGGCGCAGGCCGACGACGTCGCCGGCGCCGACGGCGAGGAGCCCGAAGCCTGGGCCGAAGGCGAGGGCGAGCTGCCCACCGGCGACGTGCCTGACGCCGCGAGCGCCGCGGCGCTGCTCAGCGAGGACGGCCAGCGTTTCGTGCGCATGGTGCAGTTCAACCCGGCGGTGCAGGCCGGCATCCGCCGCTGGCTGACCGACATGCGCGTGTCGCTGGTCACCAGCCACGAGAACTACCAGTACATGCGCCACATGATGTCGCCGGCGTTCGAGCGTCGCGGCCTGCCCGAGGCGTTGCTGTTCGGGATCATGGCCAAGGAGTCCAACGGCCGCGTGCATGCCGGTTCGCGCGCCGGCGCGGTCGGCCCGCTGCAGTTCATGCCGGCTACCGGTCAGCGCTTCGGCCTGGGCCCCGACGGCGCCGGCTTCGACACCCGCTACGACCCGCGCATGTCGTCCGACGCCGCCGCCAGCTACCTGAGCGAGCGCTTCGCCGAATTCGGCAACGACGTGGAGATGTGGCTGGCCGCCTACAACGGCGGCGAAGGGCGCGCGGCGCGTATCCACCGCGGCAGCGGCGGCCGAAAGTTCTGGGATGCCGACGTCTACAACCAGTTCCCCGCCGAAACCCGCGACTACGTGCCGATGGTGATCGCGGCGGCGTGGCTGTACCTGCACCCGCGCGAATACGGCCTGTCGTTCCCCAAGGTGGATGCGCGCCCGGCGACCTTCGCCCTGGCGCGCCCGGCGTCGATCTACGAGCTCACCATCTGCATGGGCGACGGCGGCAGCCGCCATGGCTACCTGCGCAGCCTGCGCAACCTCAATCCGCGCTACGAGGCCGACACGGTGATCGCCGGGGGCACGATGCTCAACGGCACGGTGCGCATGGCCGGCCTGTACAAGCGCTGGTGCGCCCAGGGCAAGCGCGCCGACCTCGCGCGGCAGCTGATGGGCAGCAGCGTGGATGCCGCGCTGGTACGCACCGGGCCGATCGAAGTGGTGCGACCGGGCGATGCGGGCGGCGAGGGTGCCGCCGGCATGCCGGGCGCCACCACGCCGGCGCCAGCGCCGCAGCGCGGCGCGCGCGAACACCGCGTCGCCCGTGGCGAGACGCTGGCGGCGGTGTCGCGCCGCTATGGCTGCGACGTGCGGGTGCTGGCGCGCGCGAACGGCGTGCAGGCGCCGGGGTATGCGATCCGCGTCGGCCAGCAGCTGAAGCTCGAGGGCTGCAAGGGCTGACGGCGGCGCTCACGCAGGTCCTGCGAGACTGCGGTCATGCCGCTGCGCTTCGACAACGCCTTCCTGCGTGAACTCCCCGGCGACCCCGACCAGGGGCCGGGCACGCGCGAGGTGCCGGGCGCGGCCTGGTCGCGGGTGATGCCGACGCCGGTGGCCGCGCCCCGACTCGTGGCCGCGTCCGCGGACATGGTGGCGGCGCTTGGGCTGGATGCGCATGACGTGGCCGCGCCCGGATTCGCCGCCACCTTCGCCGGCAACCGCCTGTGCCCCGGCATGGATCCCTGGGCCGCCAACTACGGTGGCCACCAGTTCGGCCACTGGGCGGGGCAGCTCGGCGATGGCCGCGCGATCAGCCTGGGCGAGGTGGTCGCGGCCGATGGCCGCCGCCACGAGCTGCAGCTCAAGGGCGCCGGACCCACGCCGTATTCGCGCCGTGCCGATGGCCGCGCGGTGCTGCGCTCCTCGATCCGCGAATTCCTGTGCAGCGAGGCCATGCACCATCTCGGCGTGCCGACCACCCGCGCGCTGTCGCTGGTGGCCACCGGCGACAGCGTGGTGCGCGACATGTTCTACGACGGCCACGCCGCGCCCGAGCCGGGTGCGATCGTGTGCCGCGTGGCGCCGTCGTTCCTGCGCTTCGGCAGCTTCGAGCTGCCGGCCTCGCGCGGCGATGTCGTGCTGCTGCGGCAGCTGGTGGAGTTCTGCATCTGGCGCGACTTCCCTGAACTCCTGGGCAGCCGTGCCGGCGCGCCGTTGGCGCGGCTGCGCGACGCGGCCGCCTTCGACGGGACGCTGCTGGCGGCGTGGTTCCACGAAGTCTGTGTCCGTACCGCGGTGGTGGTGGGGCACTGGATGCGGGTCGGGTTCGTCCATGGCGTGCTCAACACCGACAACATGTCGATCCTCGGCCTGACCATCGATTACGGCCCCTACGGCTGGATCGACGACTACGACCCCGACTGGACGCCCAACACCACCGACGCCCAGGGCCGCCGCTACCGCTTCGGCTGGCAGCCGCGGGTGGCGCACTGGAACCTGGCGCGGCTGGCACAGGCGCTGTCGCCGCTGTTCGCCACGGCCGCGCCGCTGCAGGCCGGCCTCGATGCCTACGCCGCCACCTGGGCCGAGGCCGAGCGTGACAACGCCGCCGGCAAGCTGGGACTGTCGGCCTGCGACGCCGACGACCTCGCGCTGATGCGCGAGCTGCAGGGGCTGCTGCACGCCGGAGGCGCCGACATGACGATCTTCTTCCGCGCACTGTCGGACATCGACCTCGCAAGCCCGACGCCCGCGCCGCTGCGCGCGGCGTTCTACGACGACGCGCTGCAGGCGGCGACCGAACCGGCGCTGGCCGACTGGCTGGCCCGCTACGCCGCCCGCTGCCGCGCCGACGCGCTGCCTGCGGAGGCGCGCGTGGCGCACATGCACGGCGCCAATCCGCGCTTCGTGCTGCGCAATTACCTGGCGCAGCAGGCGATCGACCGTGCCACCCAGGGTGACGACGGCGGGGTGCTGGAGCTGCTCGAGGTCCTGCGCGACCCCTACGACGAGCAGCCGGGGCGCGAAGCCTTCGCCGCGCGCCGCCCTGACTGGGCCCGCGACCGCGCCGGCTGCTCGATGTTGTCCTGCAGTTCCTGAATATGCGGGCCGGGGTCCCCCGGACCGGTAGAATGCGCGGATGCCCCTGATTACCGTGAATGCCGTCGACTACAGCGTCGGCGGCCCATTGCTGCTCGAAAACGTCGACCTCGCCATCGATGCCGGTGAGCGCATTGCGCTGATCGGCCGCAACGGCGCAGGAAAATCCACCCTGATGCGCCTGCTGTCGGGCGAACTCAAGCCCGATGACGGCGACATCCGCCGCGAGGGCGCGGTGCGCGTGTCGCGCCTGGAGCAGGAGGTGCCCGCGGGCGCCGCCGGCACCGTGTTCGACGTGGTCGCCGAGGGCATGGGCGAGCTGGGTGCGTGGCTGGCGGAGTTCCATCACCTGAGCCATGCCGAGGTGTTCGACGGCGATGCGATGTCGGCCGTGCAGGCGAAGATCGACGCCGTGGACGGCTGGGGTGCCGACCAGCGCGTGGAAGAGACGTTGCAGAAGCTCGACCTCAATGGCGACCTGGTGTTCGGCGAGCTGTCCGGCGGCATGAAGCGCCGGGTGCTGCTGGCGCGCGCGCTGGTGTCGACCCCCGACGTGCTGCTGCTGGACGAGCCCACCAACCACCTCGACATCGCCGCCATCGACTGGCTCGAAGGCTTCCTCAAGGGCTGGGCGGGCGCACTGGTGTTCGTCACCCATGACCGGCGCTTCCTGCGCGCGCTGGCCACGCGCATCGTCGAGATCGACCGCGGCCAGGTCACCGACTGGCCGGGCGACTGGGCCAACTACCAGCGCCGCCGCGAGGAGCGGTTGAACGCCGAGGCGCAGGAAAACGCGCGCTTCGACAAGATGCTGGCGCAGGAGGAGATCTGGATCCGCCAGGGCATCAAGGCGCGCCGCACCCGCGACGAAGGCCGCGTGCGCCGCCTGGAGGCGATGCGCAACGACCGCGCCCAGCGCCGCGACCTGACCGGCAACGTGCGCATGGAGACCGCGACCGCGGGCAACTCCGGCAAGAAGGTCATCGAGGCCAAGCACGTGTCCTTCAGCTACCCGGGCAAGACGCTCATCCGCGATTTCTCCGGCACCATCCTGCGCGGCGACCGCATCGGCCTGATCGGCGCCAACGGCACCGGCAAGACCACGCTGCTGAAGATGCTGCTGGGTGACCTGCAGCCGCAGCAGGGCGAGATCCGGATTGGCACGCAGCTGCAGGTCGCGTATTTCGACCAGTACCGCGCCACGTTGCGCGAGGACTGGAACGCGCTGGAGAACGTCGCGGAGGGCCAGGATTTTGTCGAGATCGGCGGCAAGCGCAAGCACGTCATCGGCTACCTGCAGGACTTCCTGTTCACGCCCGAGCGCGCGCGCGCGCCGATCACGCGCCTGTCCGGCGGCGAGCGCAACCGCCTGCTGCTGGCCAAGCTGTTCGCGCAGCCGTCCAACCTGCTGGTGATGGACGAACCGACCAACGACCTCGACGTCGAGACGCTGGAACTGCTGGAGGAGTTGCTCGGCGAGTACGCCGGCACGCTGCTGCTGGTCAGCCACGACCGAGACTTCCTCGACAACGTGGTGACCTCGACCCTGGTGATGGAAGGTGACGGCCGCGTGGGCGACTACGTCGGCGGCTACAGCGACTGGCTGCGGCAGCGTGCCGCGGTGCGTGCCGGCGACGCCGCGCCCCGCGCCGCGGCACCCGAGGCGCCCCCGCCCACGGCCGCGCCCCGGGTAGACGCGGCTGCCGGCGCACCGGCGTCAGCCCCGCGTCGCAAGCTGAGCTTCAAGCTGGAGCGCGAGTTGGAACAGCTGCCGTTGCGCATCGAAAAACTCGAAGCGGACATCGCCGGGCGCATCGCGTCGATGAACGACCCGGCGTTCTACCTGCAGGAGCGCGCCGCCATCGACGCGCACAACCACGCGATCGCGCTCGCGCAGGCGGAACTCGATGCCGCGTACGCGCGCTGGGAGGCGCTCGACGCGGCATCGGACTGACGCGGCCTCGTGTGGCCCATGTTCAGTTCATGCTGGGGTAGACGCCTTCCGTGCAGATCATGTAGGTCATGTTGTTCGGCGTGATCGGCCGCAGGTCCGGCAGCGCGAAGGTGGTCTGCCCGTCTCCGCCGTAGAGCGTGCCGATCAATGAGAACAGGGCGGAGTTCTGCGAGATCGCCAGGATCTGCCCGCGCGCCGGCGTGCCTTCGCCCACCCGGCTTGCAGCGGTCAGGGTGATCGAGGCCAGGGTGCACCCGTAACCGGAGCCGGCGTATGCATTGCCGGTGCTCGAGCCATAGTGCTGCGCCAGGGCCGAGTTGCCCTGCGGCCCCATGGGCCCCATCGGTCCCATCGGTCCCGCGGGTCCAGTGCCGCCGGCTGCACCCGTCGCGCCGGTCAGGCCTGTAGCACCGACAGGACCGGTTGCGCCGGCCGGTCCAGCGGGACCCGCCGGGCCAAGCGCACCAGCCGCGCCCGTGGCGCCCACCGGTCCGGTGGGGCCTGCAGCTCCGACAGGGCCGGAGGGACCAGCGGGGCCGGTGAGTCCGGTCGGGCCCGTCAGGCCCTGCGGGCCCATGGCGCCGGGCTGGCCCTGCGGTCCCTGCGGTCCGCTGGCGCCCAGTTCGCCCTGGGCACCTTGCGGGCCAGGCTCGCCCTGCGGACCTGCCGGGCCGACGCCACCCTGCGCACCGGCGGCCCCCACCAGGCCCTGGGGTCCGGTTGCGCCCGTCGCACCGGCCGCGCCCGTCGGGCCGGCTTCGCCTGGCAGGCCTGTCGGGCCCGCAGGTCCGATCGCGCCGGCCGGACCGGTTGCACCCGTTGCGCCGGCGGGGCCAGCCGGCCCGCGCACGCCTTCGGGCCCCTGCGGGCCAACGGCGCCCAACGTGAGCGCGAAGGCGGTTTCGACGTTGGCCCGCGTATCGGCCACGCGCAGCAGGTAGTCACCCGCGGGCGGCAATCCGCCGCCGAACCGGCAGGTGATCGCGGTCGACAGCGGGACCGCAGGCTGGCAGTTCGCGGTGATGTTGCCGGGCTCGCCCTCGGGCCCGAGATGGATCGCCATCCGGGAGCGGAGCGTGGGCAGGTTTCGCCCGATGATTGCGATGGCCTCGATGTCGTGCATGACAACGACGGACTCGATGCGCGGTGCGTCGTAGGCGGAGACCGCCGGAGTGATGCATGTGGCACACAGCAAGGCGAGGACGCGCAGGCGCGACCGGTTGGTCTGGAGCATTGATGTTCCCCCTGGAAGGCCTGTCCGTCCGGACCGGCTATGGAAATGGTAGCGCCTGCGACGCGCCTGGCGCGAGCGGCGCCGGCGTGGGCTCACACGCGACCGGCTAGACTGCGCGACGGATCGGGACGGGGGCATGGCGACAGCGATGGAGTTGCGGGCACCAGATGCCAGCGAGGCGCGCGAGCTGCGCTTAGTGGACCGCATCCACGGGATGCGCACGCTGGCCGTGCCGCTGGCCGGTCTCGCCGTGGGAACCGTGCTCCAGGGCCTGGGCGCGCCCGCCTGGGCGTGGGCGGTGCTGCTGTTCAACATGTTTGCCTGGCCGCATGTCGCGTGGTGGCGGGCGCGCCGCAGCGACACGCCGCAACGCGCCGAGTTCCACAACCTCATGGTGGATGCCTTCAGCGCGGGCGCGTGGATCGCGACCATGCAGTTCAACCTCGTGCCCAGCGCGGTGTTCTTCACGCTCATTGCGGTTGCGAACATCGCGGTCGGTGGCTGGCGGTTCGCCGCGTGCACCACCCTGGTGCTGGTGCTGGCCTGCCTCGCGGTGTCGGCCCTGCAGGGATTCCCGGTGCGGGTGGATGGCAGCCTGACCGATTCCCTGGCGGCCTTGCCGTTCCTGGTGCTGTTCGCATGCACGCTGGCCCTGCTCACCCACGCGCTGGGCCGCCACGTGGCGCGCCAGAACCGCCTGCTGGAGCGCCTGAACCGGATGGACGTGCTGACCGGGTTGCCCAACCGCCGGCACTGGAACCAGGCGTTGACCACCGAACTCACGCGCCACATGCGCACGCGCCGGCCCGCGGTGCTGCTGCTGATCGACGTCGACAACTTCAAGGAAGTCAACGACGAGCATGGCCATGCCGCCGGCGACGAAGTGCTGCGCTGCATCGCCGACGTGCTGCGCGCCTGCGTGCGCGACATCGACACCGCCGCGCGCCATGGCGGCGACGAGTTCGGCGTGCTGCTCGCCGAAACCAACCTGCGCGGCGCCGCCGTGGTGGCCGAGCGCATCCGCACCGGTTTCCTCGCGGCGCGGTCGGTGGCCGCGGTCCGGCAGGACTGCACCTTGAGCATCGGCATGGCCGAGGCCGACTGGCTGGTGCTGACTGCTGACGAGTGGATGCACCGCGCCGATGCCGCGATGTATCGCGCCAAGGACGCGGGGCGCAACCGCGTCGAAGTGCATGTCCCGGAGCTGGCGCGCACCGACTGAGCGCGGCAGGCGGGGGCGGGTGCTACGGTGCCTGGTCGATGCGGAACACCGGGTACAGCGCGTGGCGCTCGTCCCAGCTCGGATGCCTGCGGTGGAAGAACTCCAGGCGCGCCTGCGGACTGCCGGCAAACGCCGCGTCGTCGCGCAGGAGGGCCTCGAACGCCGCTTTCACCGCAGGGTCCACGAGCATGCCGCGGGCCACGTCCTCGGCGACGTAGGCCTCCATGTATTCCTTGCGCTCGAAGGCGTTGTTGAACACGCCCCACGCGGCGAGGGAATCCGGGGCCTGCGGCTCCAGCAGCGCCACCGCCATGCGCGCGCGTGCCTGCGCGATCGGCACGAACAGCGCGCCGGCGGCCAGCTCGCGCGTTTCGGGTTGCCAGTGGCCGGTGAGCTCCAGGCGCTGGTGGCCTTCGCTGGACGTCGCCGCGAAGTTCGCGGTGTCGGCGCGGAACACGTGCACGGGCATCGCCTGGCGCGCGCTGTCGAGGGTGCGGAATTCGACGCCGTGCAGGCGCAGCGCCGCGGCCACGCGCGCGGCATGGCGCGACGGCACCAGGTAGCCGCCACGTGGCACCACGATCGTGCGGCCCGGCAGCACTTCGTCGCGCAACGGCATGGACCACGTCTGCGGCACGGACTCGTCGTAACGGGTCATCAATGCGCCGGAGATGTCCGAGGGCGTGCGCGTCCAGGCATAGCCGCGGAAGTCCACGTGGCGCACCCGGTCGCTGGCGCGGTAGTCGAGCGCCAGGGTGGTGCCGCCAAGACCGGTGGCGGCGGCATCGGCGTGCGTGGCGAGGCGCAGCCACCGCGCGCCGTCGCGGGCGGTGCGTTCCAGCATCGCCACCACCAGGTTGCGGGTGATGCGCACGCGTACCGGGTACGACTTCCACGAGTGCGTCTCGACCAGGATGCCGAAGCGGTTGCGCAGCGGGAAATACCCGTGCGAGAAGCGCGGCGGCGGGACGCCGTCGGCGATGCCCGAGTCGGGGTTGTCGTCCTCGATGAAGGAGGGATAGAACGGCAGCGGCAGTGAACCCGACGCGGTGAGCGCGGCGAGCAGGCCGGTGCGGAGGTCCAGTCCGGCGGCGCGCAGGCCGGCGTCGCCGGAATGCAGTGGCTCGACCTGCACCGAGATGTCGTGCTCGAACTGCGCGCCGTTGGTGGCGTGCAGGTCTACGGTGGCGATGGGGTCCCACTCCGCCAACAGCCGCAGCATGGCCTGCATCTCGGCCGAATCGGCCTTCAGGTAGTCGCGGTTGAGGTTGAAGTTCTGCGCCGTGGTGCGCCAGCCCATCTGCTCCGGGCCGCGCTGGTTGGGACGGTTCCAGGCGCCGAAGCGCTCGTGGCCGTCCACGTTGAACACCGGCACGAACACCAGCACCTGGCGCTCGAGCGCGCCCGGCGCGGCGGTTCCTTCCAGCACCTCGCGAAGCGCGAGGAAGCCGGCATCCTTGCCGTCGATCTCGCCGGCGTGGATGCCACCCTGGACCAGCAGCACCGGCAGCCTGGCGGCGCGCGCCGCCGCGGGCGTGAGCGCGCCGCTGCGCGAGGCCACCAGCACCTTCATCGGCCGTCCCTCGGGCGTGGTGCCGAAGTCGCCGCAGCGCACGGCCTCCGGCCAACGCGCCGCGAAGGCCTCGCAGAGTGCCGGCACCTCGTCGTAGCGCCCGGTGCGGACGAAGCCGGAGCGCTCCGATTCGGTCAACAGCGTTGCCGCGGGCACCTCGTTGCCCGCACCCGAGGCCAGGGCGGGCAGGGTGCACGGCAGCAGGAGCAGTGCCAGCAGCAACGGCAGGCGGCGGACGGGACTTGGCATGCGTGTTCCGGTGCGTACGGGTGGGCCGCGATCATGCCGCATCCCGCACCGCGCGGCGCGCGCGGCGCGGGTGGATACGCTAGCCTTCGCATCTTTCCGCACACGGGCTACCCCGGACGATGACCGCCAACGTTGCCGCAGGCGCGGGCAGGATGCCGCGCCAGATCCCCTTCATCATCGGCAACGAAGCCTGCGAGCGCTTCAGCTTCTACGGGATGCGCAACATCCTGGTGCAGTTCCTGATCACGTCGATGCTGCTGCAGGAGTTGACCGACTCCGCGCGCGCGGGCGAGGCCAAGGACATCATGCACAGCTTCATGATCGGGGTGTATTTCTTCCCGCTCCTGGGTGGCTGGCTGGCCGACCGCTGGTTCGGCAAGTACCACACGATCCTCTGGTTCAGCCTGGTCTATTGCGCGGGGCATGCCTGCCTGGCGATGTTCGAGGACAGCCGCGCGGGCTTCTTCACCGGGCTCGGCCTGATCGCGCTGGGCGCGGGCGGCATCAAGCCGCTGGTCGCGTCATTCATGGGCGACCAGTTCGACCAGTCCAACAAGCGCATGGCGCGGCTGGTGTTCGACGCGTTCTACTGGATCATCAACTTCGGCTCGCTGTTCGCGTCGCTGCTGATCCCGATCGCGCTGAAGAACCTCGGCCCGGCCTGGGCGTTCGGCATCCCCGGCATCCTGATGTTCATCGCCACGCTGGTGTTCTGGCTGGGCCGGCACCGCTACGTGCGCGTGCCGCTGCCGCCCAAGGACCCGCATTCGTTCGCCAACGTGGTGCGCACCGCGCTGCTGGCGCGCGTGCCGGGGCGCGGGCGTCCCGGCCTGCTGCTCGCGGCGGCCTGCCTGCTGCTGGCGCTGGGGTCGCTGACCCTGGTCGACACCCTCGGCATCGTGATCTGCCTGTGCATCGTGCTGGTGCTGGTGCTGGTGGGCATCGGCGGCGGGGCGTGGATGCAACTCGACCGCGCCCGCGCCGTGCATCCCGAGGCCGCTGTGGACGGCGTGCGCTCGGTGCTGCGCGTGCTGGTGATCTTCGCGCTGACCACGCCGTTCTATTCGCTGTTCGACCAGAAGGCCTCGACCTGGGTGCTGCAGGGCCAGCAGATGACCATGCCCGACTGGTTCACCGCCTCGCAGATGCAGGCGCTGAACCCGGCGTTGGTGATGATCCTGATCCCGTTCAACAACCTGGTGCTGTACCCGCTGCTGCGCCGCATGGGCTGGGAGCCGACCGCGCTCCGGCGGATGACCGCGGGCATCGCCTTCAGCGGCCTGGCCTGGGTGGTGGTGGGTGGCATCCAGGTGGGCATGGATGGTGGTGATCCCATGTCGATCGCCTGGCAGATCCTGCCGTACGCGCTGCTGACCTTCGGCGAGGTGCTGGTGTCGGCGACGGGGCTGGAGTTCGCCTACAGCCAGGCACCGCAGGCCATGAAGGGCGTGGTGATGAGCTTCTGGAACCTGACCACGACCATCGGCAACCTCTGGGTGCTGCTGTCAAACGCGGCGGTGCGCAACGGCGCGGTCACCGAGCGGATAGCCAGTACCGGGCTGAGCGAGGCGGCCTTCCTGATGTTCTTCTTTGCAGGCTTCGCATTCCTCGCGGCGCTGGCGTTCGGCCTGTACGCGCGGCGCTACCGCATGGTCGACAACTACCGCGCGGCGGTCTGAGGCAGCACATGGACGCACCCGTCACCCTCGTCATCCTCGCCGTCACCGTGCTGGTGTCCTGGCAGGCGTTCGGCAACCGCAAACTGCTGGAGCGCCTGCTGCTGTGGCCGCCGGCGATCGAGCGCAACAGGCAGTTCGACCGCCTGGTCACGCACGGCTTCGTGCATGCCGACTGGCAGCACCTGCTGTTCAACATGGTCACGCTGTATTTCTTCGGTCGGCACGTGGAGCGCATGTTCGCGCCCTACCTCGGCGCGTTCGGCTTCGTGCTGTTCTACCTGTCGGCGATCGTGGTCGCGATCCTGCCGACGTACCTGCGCCACCGGCACGATGCCGCGTATCGCAGCCTGGGTGCGTCCGGTGCGGTGTCGGCGGTGCTGTTCGCCTTCATCCTGGTGCAGCCGTGGGCGCTGATCTTCGTGTTCTTCCTGCCGGTGCCGGCCATCGTGTACGCCGTGCTGTACGTCGGCTACTCGATCTGGATGGACCGCCAGGGCCGCGACAACGTCAACCACAGCGCGCACCTCTGGGGCGCGGGCTATGGCGTGCTGTTCACGGTGATCATGGAGCCGCGCGTGATCGAGGTGTTCCTGGCGCGGCTGATGTCGCCGTCGTTCTGACGGCGTGTTCGGCGATCAGGAGATCGATTCTTCGGTCGTGGCGGAGGCGTCCACGTCGTACGTGCGCAGCAGGCGGGCGTAGACCAGCGAGTCGAGCTGGCTGAATTCCAGGTTGTCGACCTCGCCGGCGCGGACGAGGTCGAACAGCCGGGTCACGGCCTGGTGTTCGGTGCTGGCGTCGATATCGGCGTACATGGCTGGTCTCCCCTGGTGTTGGCGGGGTGGTACGCATCAAGCGTGCCAGTCGCGCTGGCGTCGCCCGGGCGCGCCGCCAGGTGACGCTGGGGGTCAGCCCCGCGCACGTGCGGGCCGGCAATGACGCGGTGCGCTGCGCTCACCGGGCGTGCATGACGGGGGTGATATTGCTTGGCGCACACCCGCCAGGAGATTGCGAATGGCCGTCAACCGCCCGCAAGCAAGCGAACTGCTCAACATGTCCGAGATGCGCCTCTTCGACGACAGCCGCCCCTCCGCGCTGCGCGCGATGACCCGCGCCGCGCTGGCGGCCCGGGTCGCCAGGGCGCGCGCCGCCCGCGACCGCGCGCGCGACCTGCTGAAGCGGCAGAAGCAGGCCGCGCGGGCACGTGGCGACGTGGCTGGCGGGCGCACCGAAACGGCCCTGCGCACCGAGCGCAAGGAAGCGTTGCTGGTCGACATCCTGCAGCGCTTCGTGGAGGCGCGCCGCGAGGCGCCCGCCGCGGCAGCCGCATCCCGGGCCACCCCGGCAGGCAAGACCGCGACGCCTGCCGCGGCCAGGGCCGCGCCCGCCAAGCGGGCCGTGAAGACCACGAGGGTGAAGGAGGCCGCGAAGGCGACCGCGCCGGCCAAGACCACCAAGACCACCAAGGCCACCAAGACCACCAAGGCCACCAAGACCACCAAGACCACCAAGGCCACCAAGGCCCTCACCCCCCGCAAGGCGCTGGCCAATACCCGCAAGCTGCTGGCCGCCAAGCAGCAGCGTGACCGCGAGGCGCAGCCCTGGCAGTCGCTCGACCCCACCACCAGCCACGTTCCGGATGCCGGCTACCAATCGCCCGAGGCCAAGGCCAAGGCGCTGGAGTTGCATGCCGCGGAGAGCCGCCAGGCGTCGATCCATGGCAGCATGAGCGCGCGCGACCGGCACGCGCAGGGCCGTCGCGACCATCGCGGCGACACCGACTGAGGAGACGCGCGATGGAGCAGCTCGACATCATCCACCACGCCATCCCGGGGCGCTTTGTCGCCGACGTCGACGGCCATGCCGCCTATCTCGACTACGAGATGGGCGACGGGGTCATGCATATCACCCACACCGTGGTGCCGGAGCAGGTCGGCGGGCGCGGCATCGGCGCACAGCTGGTGCAGGCGGCGTTCCGCCATGCCCGCGAGGAAGGGTGGAAGGTGCGCAGCCTGTGCGCCTACGCCAGCGCCTGGCTGGCCAAGCATCCCGAATACGCCGACCTCGCCGCCTGAGGGTCCGCGGCGCCCGCGAGCGCGATCCGCCGGGGTCTGCCAGACTTGCGCCCCGTTTTGCCAGCCCCGGATCCGCGCTCCATGCGTCTCAACAAGCACATCAGCGACACCGGCGCCTGCTCCCGCCGCGAAGCGGACCGCCTGATCGGCGAGGGGCGGGTCACCGTGAACGGCCAGCGCGCCCGGATCGGTGCCGAGGTGGGCGAGGGCGACCAGGTGCGCCTCGACGGCCAGCCGCTCAGCGCCCGCAGCGCCGCCCCGGGGCGGCGCCGACACGTGTACATCGCGCTGTACAAGCCGGTGGGCATCACCTGCACCACCGAAAGCACGGTGGACGGCAACATCGTCGACTTCGTCGGCCACGAGCAGCGGATCTTCCCGATCGGGCGCCTGGACAAGGATTCCGAGGGCCTGATCCTGCTGACCAGCAACGGCGACATCGTCAACACCATCCTCCGCGCCGAGACGAAGCTCGAGAAGGAATACCTGGTGGCGGTGAACAACCCGGTCACCGACGCGTTCCTGCGCGGGATGGCCAAGGGCGTCCCGGTCCACGGCGAGCTGACCCTGCCGTGCCGGACCGGCAAGCTGGGCCGCTACGGCTTCCGGGTGACCCTGGTGCAGGGCCTGAACCGCCAGATCCGGCTGATGGCGGCGCACTTCGGCTACCGCGTGAAGCAGCTGGTGCGGGTACGGATCGGGCCGGTGAAGCTTGGCCACATGAAGCCGGGTCGCTGGCGCAACCTGACCGACTCGGAACTGGCCACGCTGCTGCCGGGGTTGGAGGCGCTGTAACCCGGCCAGCCAGGGGGTTCCAGCCACGGGCTATTCACACTTTCAATCGAAAGTGCGGTATGGTGCGCCCACTGTTCAAGGCGGGATCACGGTACATCGTGGCTCCGGTGCGGTAGATCCAAAGGTTTCAAGGCCGGTCGTACGGCCGGGTCCGGAAGATCCGCTCCATCGTTCCTGTGTTACCCCTTGCTTACACAGTCTCGGATCCGCTTGCGGACCGTGCATCCTCTAAAAATGTTCAAGGAGTAACACTCATGTCCGATCGTCAGACCGGCACCGTCAAGTGGTTCAACGACGCCAAGGGCTTTGGTTTCATCACGCCCGAGAGCGGCCAGGACCTCTTCGTCCACTTCCGTTCGATCCAGGGCACCGGCTTCAAGTCGCTGCAGGAAGGCCAGAAGGTTTCGTTCAAGGTCGTGCAGGGCCAGAAGGGTCTGCAGGCTGATGAGGTGCAGGCCGTCTAAGGCCCGCATTTCGCAACGCAGCTTTGCCGGAAACCCCGGGCGGAAACGCCCGGGGTTTTCCGTATGTGCGCGATGGCGTGATCGCAGGCATCACGTGCGAGCGCTTAGCCTTTCCACCGTCACGGACTTGAGGGGGATCCCGATGAAGCGCCTGCTGTTCTGCGTGCTGTTGCTTGTGTTGGCCGGCTGCCGCCGCGAGGCGGACGTGCCCGGCGGGTCCGGAGCCGTGGCCCCGGCGCCCGGTGGCGCCGCCACGCCCGCCGCGGCCGGCGCCGAAGTGCCGCTCGTGGACGTGATGGAAAGCACCAGCGGTTACATCATCGGCATCAGCTATCCACCGGGCGCGGCCCGGTACCCGGGCCTGGCCTCGGCGCTCAAGGCCTATGCCGACAGCGCGCGCGGCGACCTCATGGACGCGGTGGCCACCGCCGGCGAGGGCGGGGAGGGCATGCCCTACGACCTCTCGCTGCCGTTCGACATCGTGCTGGACACGCCGCAGCTGGTCGCGGTGAAGGCGGAGGGCACCAGCTACACCGGCGGTGCGCATGGCACGCCCCTGGTGGCGCGCTTTGTGTGGCTGCCCGAACGCCAGGAACTGCTGAGTGCCCAGGCGCTGATTCCCGATCCCGCCGGATGGCGCGATGTCTCCGCGTTCGTGCGCGAGTCGCTGCACGCGGCGCTCTCGCAACGCATCGATGCCGACGAGCTCGAGCCGGTCGAGCGCGCGCGCCTGCTGCGTTCGATCGGCCGCATGATCGACGATGGCACGGAGCCGCAGCCGGCGAACTTCGCCGCCTTCGAGCCGGTGCCGGGCCCCGATGGCCGCCTGCGTGCGCTGCGCTTCGTGTTCCCGCCCTACCAGGTGGGGCCGTACTCCGACGGGGTGCAGACGGTCGAAGTGCCGGCATCGCTGCTGCTGCCGCACGTCGCGCCGGCCTATCGCGGCCTGTTCGCCGCCGGCTGAGGCCCGCTCCCCTCCAGCGGCCACGGCGTGGCCTGCGCCGCCACTCCGCGCTATCTTCGGCCCGGGCAAGTGCGGGAGACAGGCGCCATGCATCCGGTCCGTGAACGCATCGAGCGCCTGCTCGCCTCGGCGGACGTGCGCGTCGATGGCGAACGTGCCTGGGACATGCAGGTGCACGATGGCAGGCTCGCCGCGAGGCTGCTTGCCGGCGGATCGCTCGCCCTGGGCGATGCGTACATGGATGGCTGGTGGGATGCGGGCTCGCTGGACGGGTTGCTTGCCAGGCTGCTGGCCGGCGGCATCGACCGGCGCGCGCCGGGCCTGGCGGATGCCCGCGATGCGGTGCTCGCGCGGCTGGTCAACATGCAGTCCAGGCGACGCAGCCGCACCGTCGGCGAGCGCCATTACGACCTGGGCAATGCGTTCTATCGCGAAATGCTCGGGCGCTCGATGGTGTACAGCTGCGCCTACTGGCGCGACCGCGAGGGTCTGCCGCTCGACGACCTCGATGCCGCCCAGGACGCCAAGCTCGACCTGGTGTGCAGGAAGCTCGGGTTGAAACCCGGCATGCGCGTGCTCGACATTGGCTGCGGCTGGGGCGCGGCGCTGAAGTACGCGGCGGAACGCCATGGCGTGAGCGGCGTGGGCGTGACGATCTCGGCGGAGCAGGCGCACTTCGCGCGCGCGCTGTGCGCCGGCCTGCCGGTGGACATCAGGCTGCAGGATTACCGCGACCTGCGCGGTGAACGCTTCGATCGCGTGTTCTCGATCGGCATGTTCGAGCACGTCGGCCTGCGCAATTACCGGAGCTACTTCGAGCTGGTGCGCGCCGTGCTGCCGCGCGACGGCTTGTTCCTGCTGCACAGCATCGGCGGCAACGTGTCGCAACGGCGTACCGATCCGTGGATCGCGCGGCACATCTTCCCCAACTCCATGCTGCCGTCGGCACGGCAGATCGCCCAGGCCTGCGAAGGGCTGCTGGTCATCGAGGACTGGCACGGGTTTGGCGCGGATTACGACCGCACGCTGCAGGCATGGCGCGCCAACATCGAGTCGGCGTGGGAGCGGCTGCCGGCGCGCTACGACATGCGGTTCCGGCGCATGTGGAGGTATTACCTGGCAGCGTCCATGGCGGGTTTCAGGACGCGGCGGATCCAGTTGTGGCAGGTGCTGATGTCGCCGGACGGCATACCGGGCGGGATTGTCGTCCCGCGATAGCCGCACATCCCCGGCGGAACCTGACCCTTCCCCCGCCGGGGCGGAGGAAGGGTGGTCGCAATGGTGTTACCTGGCGTCGCTGCCGCCGCTCGGCGGCGCACCGTCGTCACTGACCGCACCGTCAAGCCCGCGCTTGACCAGCAGCGGCTGGATGTCCGGGGTCTTGCCCGAGAAGTCGGTGAACAGCTGCAGCGCGTCCTTGCTGCCGCCCTGCGACAGCAGCGTGGCGCGGAAGCGGTCGCCGTTGGCGCGCGTCAGGCCGCCGTTCTCCTCGATCCAGGCCACGGTGTTGGCGTCCAGCACCTCGGACCAGATGTAGGCGTAGTAGCCCGCCGCGTAGCCGCCCATGATGTGGCTGAAGTACGTGGTGCGGTAGCGCGGCGGCACGGCGGCGAAGTCGAGGCCGGCGGCCTTGAGCGCCGCGGCCTCGGTGGCCAGCACGTCGCCGGCCTTGGGCAGCTTGTCGGCCGGCAGCTGGTGCAGGTACTGGTCGAGCATCGCCGCGCCGAGGTACTCGGTGGTGGCGAAGCCCTGGTTGAACTTGGCGGTGGCGACCACCTTGTCCAGCAGCGCCTGCGGCATGGCTTCGCCGGTCACGTGGTGCTTGGCGTAGTTGGCCAGGATCGACGGCCAGTCGGCCCACATCTCGTTGACCTGCGACGGGAACTCGACGAAGTCGCGCGGCACGCTGGTGCCGCTGAAGTACGGGTACTTCACGTCCGAGAACATGCCGTGCAGCCCATGGCCGAACTCGTGGAACATCGTGGTGACCTCGTCCCAGGTCAGCAGCGTCGGGCCGGCCTGCGGCTTCGGGATGTTCTGGTGGTTGGCCACGACCGGCAGGGTCTTCTCCAGCCCCGACTGCGACACGTACGAGCTCATCCACGCGCCGCCGCGCTTGGAGTCGCGCGCGTAGGGGTCGAAGATGAAGATCGCGAGCTGGCTGCCGTCGGCGTTGTGCACGTCGTACACCCAGGTGTCGGCGTGGTACTTCGGCAGGTCGGTGCGCGCCTTGAACGTGATGCCGTACAGCTGGGTCGCGGCAAAGAACACGCCGTTCTCAAGCACGTTCTTCATTTCGAAGTAGGGCTTGAGCTGGGATTCGTCGAAGTCGTACTCCGCCTTGCGCACCTTCTCGGTGTAGTAGGCCCAGTCCCACGGCGCGAGCTGGAAGGTCGGCTCGCCCTTGGCGGCCTGCTCGCTGTCGATCATCGCCTGCAGCTTGGCGGCCTCGTTGCGGGCATTGGCGACCGCGGCCGGGGCCAACTGGCCGAGCATGGCATTGACCGCGTCGGTGCTCTTGGCGGTCTCGTCGGCAAGCACGTAGTCGGCGTAGGTCTCGAAGCCCAGCAGCTTCGCGCGTTCGGCGCGCAGCTTCAGCACGGTGGCCACGATCTCGCGGTTGTCCCACTTGTTGCCACGCGCGCCACGCACCACCGACGCCTCGTGCACGCGCTGGCGCAGGGCACGGTTGTTGAGCTGCGGCAGCGGCGGCTGGCCGGTGGTGTTGAGCAGGGTGATGACGTACTTGCCGTCGTGGCCGCGCGCCTTGGCGGCGGTGGCCGCCACGTCGATCTGCTCGGGGGTCAGGCCGTCGAGCTCGGCGGCGGTGTCGACCACCACCGCGGAATCGTTGACCTCGGCCAGCACGTTCTGGCTGAAGGTGGTGCCCAGCTTGGCCAGCTCGCCGTTGATTTCCTTCAGGCGCGCCTTCTGCGTCTCGTCCAGGGCCGCGCCGGAGCGCACAAGGTCCTTGTAGTACTCCTCGACCAGGCGCACGCCTTCGGCATCCAGGCCCAGCGTGGCGCGGGTGTCATGCAGGGTCTTGATGCGCGCGAACAGCTTGGGATCCAGCGAGATGGCATCGCGGTGCGCGGCGAACTTCGCCGAGTAGTCGGCCTGCAGCTTCTTGCGCGCGTCGTTGGTGTCGGTGCCCACCAGGTTGAAGAACACGCGCATCGCGCGGCCCAGCGTCTTGCCGTTGGTCTCCAGCGGCAGGATGGTGTTCTCGAAGGTCGGCGGCGCGGGGTTGTCGGCGATCGCGCGCACTTCGGCGAGCTGCTCGGCCATCCCGGCATCGAACGCGGGGGCGAAGTGCTCGTCGCGGATCCTGTCGAAATGCGGGTACTGCAGCGGCAGCGTGCTCTCGGACGCGAAGGGATTGCCCTTGAGGGCCTCGGCGCTGGCGGACATGGCGGACTCCGCGGGGGCGGCGGTGGACTGGGCGAGCGCGGGGGACAGCGCGGCGCCGGCGAGCACGGCCGCGAGGGCCAGGGACAGCGGATGCTTCATCAGTTACTCCGGAGGTAGACTCAACCACCCAAGGGTACCGTGCCCGGGTCCAGGCAGGACATGACGAAAGACAGGGGTACGCCGTCCGCCACGTCGGCCACCGCATTCAGCGCGACCCGCATCGATGGCCGGCCGCAGCCGCTCGCCGACTACGCCGGACAAGTGCTGCTGGTGGTGAACGTGGCGTCGCAGTGCGGATTCACGCCGCAATACGCGGGCCTGCAGCAGCTGTGGAGCGACTATCGCGACCGCGGGCTGGTCGTGCTCGGGTTCCCCTGCGACCAGTTCGGCCACCAGGAGCCGGGCAGCGATGACGAGATCGCGCGCTTCTGTTCCATCGACCAGGGCGTCGATTTCCCGATGTTCGCCAAGGTCGAGGTCAACGGCCGCGATGCGCACCCGCTGTGGACCTGGCTGAAATCCGAGAAAGGCGGGGTGCTGGGCATCGACGCCATCAAGTGGAACTTCACCAAGTTCCTGGTGGGACGCGATGGCCGCGTGCTGGCGCGCTATGCGCCCACCACCACGCCCGACGCCATGCGTGCCGATATCGAGGCCGCGCTCGGCTGAAACCTGCCCGGGCCTGCGCCCGGGGCGCGGCGATCAGCGGACGATGGTGACCGGCAGCTCGGTCTGGGCGATGACCTTGCTCGACACCGAGCCGAGGAACATGCCCTTGACCGAACCGCGTCCGTGCGAGCCCATCACCAGCAGCTCGGCCTTTGCGGTCCTGGCGGCCGCAAGAATGGCTTCGGCCGGCTCGCCGGTTACCGCCATCTCGCGCACCTCGATGGCGCTGCGGGCAAGCGCCTTGCGCGCCGGGGCGAGCATCTGTTCGTGGTTCTCGGCATGGATGCGCGCGACCGTCTCCTTGCCGATCCTGGTCGCCACGCCGGGGAAGGGCTCCGGGTTCACCGCGACCAGGAAGATCGTCGCCGGCTTTGCCAGTTTGCGCGCAAGCTGGTTGGCGTACTTCGCTGCGCGGACACTGATGTCGCTGCCGTCAACGGCCACCATGATCTTCATCGTCGGGAGTCCTCGGTTCTGGATCGATGCGGCGATTCTACGCGCTGGGCGCGCAGGCCGGCCAACGCGCCGGCATCACTTCTCGACGAAGGCGCGCTCGAACACGTAGTCGCCCGACACGCCGATGCGCTTCGACGCGGTGAAGCCGCGCCCATCGAGCAGGCTGCGGAAATCGGCGAGCATCTGCGGGCTGCCGCACAGCATGGCGCGGTCGTGGGCGACGTCGAGCGGGTCCAGGCCGAGGTCGGCCATCATCTGGCCACTCGCCATCAGCTCGGTCAGGCGTCCGCGCCGGGGGCGGCCGTCGAACACGAAGTCCTCGCGACTCACCGCCGGGTAGTACAGCAGGCGGTCTCGCAGGATGTCGCCGAGCAGTTCGTGCCTGGGCAGTTCGTTGACGAAGTAGTCGCGGTAGGCGAGGTCGGCTTCGCGGCGCACGCCGTGGCAGAGCACCACGCGTTCGAAGCGCTCGTAGGTTTCCGGGTCCTTGATGATCGAAAGCCATGGCGCCAGGCCGGTGCCGGTGCCCAGCAGGTACAGGTTGCGGCCGGGGTGCAGGTCGCTGATGAGCAGGGTGCCGGTGGGCTTGCGGCCGATCAGCACATGGTCGCCGGGGCGGATGTCGCGCAGCCGGGACGTCAGTGCGCCGTCGGCCACCTTGATGCTGAAGAACTCGAGCTGCTCTTCCCAGTTGGCGCTGGCGATGGAATACGCGCGCAGCAGCGGCTTGCTGGAGCCGTCGCCCTGGGGGATCGGGAGCCCGATCATCACGAACTGGCCGTTCTCGAAGCGGAAGCCGTCGTCGCGGGTGGTGGTGAAGCTGAAGTAGTCGTCCGTCCAGTGACGGACGTCCAGCACCGTCTCGGTGCCAAACGCGGATGACATGCGGGGTTCTTGGCTGGGGAGGAAACCCCGCCATTGTACCGCCGCCGCTAGCGGTAGCCCGCGGCCTGCAGCTCGAACAGCTCGGCGTAGCGGCCGCCGGCGGCCATCAGCTCGGCGTGGGTGCCACTGGCTTCGATCCTGCCGTCGGCCATCACCAGGATGCGGTCGGCCATGCGCACGCTGGAGAAGCGGTGCGAGATCAGGATGGCGGTGCGGTTGTCGGACAGCTCGCGGAAGCGCTGGAAGACTTCGTATTCGCTGCGCGCGTCGAGCGCGGCGGTGGGTTCGTCGAGGATCATCACCTGGGCGTCGCGCATGTAGGCACGCGCGATGGCGACCTTCTGCCACTGGCCGCCCGACAGGTCCACGCCGGTCTTGAAGCGGCGGCCGATGACCTGGTCGTAGCCGCCGGGCAGGCCGGCGATGACCTCGTCTGCCAGCGCGCGGCGCGCGGCGGCCTCGATCCGCGGGCGGTCGCCCATGGCCTCCACCTGGCCGACGCCGATGTTCTCGGCCGCGGTCATGTGGAAGCGCACGAAGTCCTGGAAGATCACCCCGATGTTGGCGCGCAGGTCGTCGAGGTCGTAGTCGCGCAGGTCGCGGCCATCGAGGAGGATCCGGCCCTCGTCCGGGTCGTACAGGCGCGCCAGCAGCTTCACCAGCGTGGTCTTGCCGGCGCCGTTCTCGCCCACCAGGGCCAGCACTTCGCCGGCGTGGAGCTGGAAGTCGACGCCGCGCAGCGCCCAGCGCGCGGCGTCGGGATAGCGGAAGCCGACGTTGTCGAACACGAAGCCGGATGCGATCGGGCGCGGGATGGGCGAGGCATCGGGGCGCGAGACGATCTCGGGCTCGATCTCGAAGAACGAGTACAGGTCGTCGAGGAACATCGCCTGGCCGGCGACCTGCGAGAACCCGATCAGCAGGCTTTCCAGCAGCTGCCGCAGGCGGCGGAAGCTGCCGGCCAGGAAGGTGAGGTCGCCGATGGTGAAGTCGCCCTGCACCGTGCGCCACGCGATATAGCCGTAGGCCACGTAGTAGCCCAGCGTGCCGAACGCCGCCAGCAGCGCGCCCCAGAACGCGCGCCGCCGCGCGAGCGTGCGGTTGGCAAGCAGGAACGCCTGCGACAGCACGCGGAAGCGTTCCACCAGGAAGCGGTTGAGGCCGAAGATCTTGACCTCCTTGGCGCTCTCCACGCTGGCACCGGTCTGGCGCAGGTACTCGAGCTGCCGCCGCTCGGGCGTCCACTGGAAGTTGAGCGAATAGTTGAGCGCGTTGAAGTGCGCCTCGCCGACGAACGCCGGGATCAGCGCGACCGCCAGCAGCACGATCAGCCACGGCGCATACACCAGCAGGCCGGCGGCAAAGCTCACCACGGTGATCATGTCCTGGGCCTGGCCGAACAGCTGGCCCATCAGGTTCATGCGGCCCATGGTCTGGCGGCGCGCGCGGTCCAGCTTGTCCTGCAGTTCCGGGTCCTCGAAATCCTCGAGGTCGAGCGTTGCCGCGTGCTCCATCAGCCGCACGCTGGCGGCGTTGGTGAACATTTCCGACAGCACCGAATCGCAGTACGACACCAGCCGACCGAGCAGGTCGGAGACGATCGCCAGCGCGAACTCCAGCGCGATCAGCATGGCCAGCGGGCGCAACAGCCCCGCTGCCCAGGCGTCGCCGAAGCCGCCGTCGATCGCGCCGCTGCCCACCAGGCGGATCGCCTCGTCGATGATCAGCTTGCCGATGTACAGCATGGCCACCGGCAACAGCGCGCGGATGACGCGCAGGCCGAGACTGGCGACGGTCAGCGGGCGGCTGGTGCGCCAGATTTCCTTCAGGAACGGCGGCAGGTTGCGCAGCGCGTTGACGCGCTCGCGGAACGACGGGTTGGACGAGGGACGGGGCGGGGCGCTGTCGGCTGCGGGGCTGGCTGGGCTCATGGCGCCATCATGCCGGGCGCCCTGGAGGCACGGGTGAAATCACGGCCGGCGGGCAGGCGCCGCCGGCCGCTGTGGTCAGTCGAGCGACAGGCGCGCGTCGCCGGAGAACGTCTCCAGCTTGACCTCGCCGTCGCCGCTGCCGTAGCGGTGTTCGAAGCTCGCGCCCGGGCCGTACTTCTTGCGCTTGACGTCGGCACCGGCCGCGTCGAGCGAGCCGCTGAAGCTGGCGCCGCTGGCGCGCGCGGACAGATCGCGGGGCAGCGTGAGGCGGATGTCGCCGCTCACCGACTCCAGCGTGATGCTGCCGCCGCTGGCCAGGCCGGTGCGGATGCTGGTGTCGCCCGATACAGAGCTTGCGTCCAGCCGGCGCAGGCGTTCGCCGCGGGTGTCGATGTCGATGTTGCCGGACACCGACTCGGCCTCGACGCTGCTGCCGATGCGCCCGCGCAGCGCGATGTTGCCGCTGACGCTGTCGACAGCAACCTCGCGGCTGTTGAGGTTCAGCCGCAGGTTGCCGCTCACGCTTTCGATGCTCGCTTCGCCCGGCGCGCCCACCGCAACCACCGCGCCGCTGACGCTCTCGATGTCGAGCTTCGCGCCGCCGACCCCGGTGACGTTGACGCTGGCGGCGACCGAGTCGACCTCCAGGCTGGCCTGGCGCGGGATGTCGATGACCAGGGTGGTCGGTTCGGAATTGCGGCTGTTGCGCGGGTAGCGGACCTCCACCGAGAGGCTGCGCTCGCCCCCTTCGATGACCAGGCGTTCCACGCCGTCGCCGAGGCTGCCGGTGATGCGGACTTCGGCGCGGTCCCAGGTGCGCACCTCGATGCTGCCCTTGAGGTTGGAGACTTCGACGCTGCCGCGGGCGTCGAGCGTGCGGGTTTCGTTGATCGGGGTGGCGGCGAAGGCCGGCGCGGCGAGGGCGGCGACGACGCCGGTGAGGAGTAGGGAACGGATCATGGCGGGCTCCAGGTGGTCGGGCGGGACGTGAGGGGATACGGCATCAGGCAAGCCGGCGTGCCAGCGACAGCCGCTGCGCATAGATGCGCTGCAGGCGCTGCACCAGGAACACGGCATCGGGGTCGCGCTCCAGCGCGGCGCGCACTTCGCCTGCGCTGCGGTCGAGTTCCGCCGCCACGCCGCCGGCGGCATCCGGCACCATGGTGGTGGCGCGCGCGGCATCCAGCTCGCGCAGCGCGCCGAGGTACTCGCGGGTCATGGCGTCGGCGACGCGCAGCAGTGGTGGGTCCTCAGCGGCATCGGCCGTGGCGGCCAGCGCGGCCTGCGCGGTCTGCGGGGCGGGGCGCGGCGCCAGCTGCCAGGCCACGGCCACCGCGACCAGCAGGGACGCGGCGATGGCGTATGGCACCAGCCGGGCAGGACCGCGGTGCCGCGCGCGAGCTCGCGCGTGGCCGCCGCGGGCAGTCGCCGGCGGGCGCGCCAGCTGTGTGGCGATCGCAGGCCAGAGGTCGCGCTGTGGCGCCACGTCCCGGCGCAAGGCGGCGAGCCGCGCGTGCAGGTCCGGCGGCAGGCTGCCGTGGTCGGCGTCGTGATTGTCGTGGTTCATGCGAAGTCTCCAAGTCGCGTGCGGAGCAGCCGGCGCGCGCGGTGCAGCTGCGCCTTGGAACTGCCCACCGCCATGTCGAGGGTCATGGCGATCTCGTCGTGGCTCCAGCCCTCGATGTCGAACAGCACCAGCACCGCGCGGGCGCGCGGCGGCAACGACGCCACCGCGCGGTCGAGGTCGAGCGCCAGCGCGGTGCCGTGGCCGGCGGAATCGGCGCCGGCCAGCGCGTCGATCACGTCGCCGTCGTCGCCATCCAGCCCCGGCCGTGCATTGCGTGCGCGCAGGTCCATCAAGGCGGTGTTCACCGCCAGCCGGTGCAGCCAGGTGCCGAAGGCGCTGTCGCCGCGCCACTGCGGCAGCGCCCGCCAGGCGCGCAGGAAGGCCTCCTGCACGAGGTCCTCGGCGCGTGCGTGCTGCCAGCCGGCCAGCCGCAGCACCACGCCGTGCACGCGCGCTGCGTGGCGGCGGTACAGCGCCTCGAAGGCCGCGGCATCGCCTGCCGCCGCGGCGCGCGCCAGCGGCAGGTCACGGTCGCCGGCATCGGTGGCCCGGTCGTGGCAGGGGGCGGTCATCGCGGCATCGAGCATACCCAGTCGGATGCACCGTAATGCCGGAAGGTTTAAGCCGCGCCTGCACGGCAGCGTAAAATGCGCGATTGACCCGCCAGCAGCCGAGCCAGCCGTGACCGCCACCGCCATTCGCCAGGACGACCTGATCCAGAGCATCGCCGATGCCCTGCAGTACATCAGCTACTACCACCCGGTGGACTACATCCGGAACCTGGCCGCGGCCTACGAGCGCGAGGAGTCGCCGGCGGCGAAGGATGCGATGGCGCAGATCCTGATCAATTCGCGCATGTGCGCCGAGGGCCACCGGCCGATCTGCCAGGACACCGGCATCGTCACCGTGTTCCTCGAGATCGGCATGGACGTGCGCTGGGACGACGCCACCATGGGCGTCGAGGACATGGTCCACGAAGGCGTGCGCCGCGCCTACGCGCACCCCGACAACAAGCTGCGCGCGTCGGTGCTGGCCGACCCCGCCGGCAAGCGCATCAACACCCGCGACAACACGCCGGGGGTGGTGAACTTCAAGGTGGTGCCGGGCAGCAAGGTCGACGTGATCGTGGCCGCCAAGGGCGGCGGCTCGGAGGCCAAGGCCAAGTTCGCGATGCTCAATCCGTCCGACTCCATCGTCGACTGGGTGCTGAAGACGGTGCCCACCATGGGCGCGGGCTGGTGCCCGCCGGGCATGCTCGGCATCGGCATCGGCGGCACCGCGGAGAAGGCGATGCTGCTGGCCAAGGAGGCGCTGATGGAGCCGATCGACATCGTCGACCTGCAGGTGCGTGGCGCGTCGAATCGCGCGGAGGAACTGCGCCTGGAGCTGTACGACAAGGTCAACGCGCTCGGCATCGGTGCGCAGGGCCTGGGCGGGCTGACCACCGTGCTGGACATCAAGGTCAAGGACTACCCGACCCACGCCGCCAACCTGCCGGTGGCCATGATCCCCAACTGCGCGGCCACGCGCCATGCGCACTTCACGCTCGACGGCAGTGGTCCGGTGATGCTGGACCCGCCGTCGCTGGAGGACTGGCCGAAGCTGGTGCACGACACGTCCAAGGGCCGCCGCGTCGACCTGGACACGGTCACGCCGGAGGAGGTCGCCAGCTGGAAGCCGGGCGAGACACTGCTGCTCAACGGCAAGCTGCTGACCGGCCGCGATGCGGCGCACAAGCGCATGGTGGGCATGCTCGACCGCGGCGAGCCGCTACCGGTCGATTTCCGCGGCCGCTTCATCTACTACGTGGGGCCGGTGGATCCGGTGCGTGATGAGGTGGTGGGGCCGGCCGGCCCGACCACGGCGACGCGCATGGACAAGTTCACCGAGCAGGTGCTGGGCGAAACCGGCCTGCTGGGCATGATCGGCAAGGCGGAGCGCGGGCCGGTGGCGATCGAGGCGATCCGCAGGCACAGGTCGGCGTACCTGATGGCGGTCGGCGGTTCGGCCTACCTGGTGTCCAAGGCGATCAAGGCGGCGCGGGTGGTCGGCTTCGAGGACCTGGGCATGGAGGCGATCTACGAGTTCACGGTGCAGGACATGCCGGTGACGGTGGCGGTGGATTCCACGGGCGAGTCGGTGCATGAGACGGGGCCGCGGGAGTGGCAGTCGCGGATCGGGCGGATTCCGGTGGTGGTCGAGGCGGGTTGATTTTCGTGGAGCGGGGTCTCGCGAAGGCGCGAAGGCGCGAAGGGGAGTAGGGGAGGGCTGGGGCGAGACTGGTGGTTAGAGCTGGGAGCGGATGGGGCGGACGATGCGTTCGGCGAGTTTTTCGCGGAGCGGGCGGCGGGCCCACATTTCGTGGGAGTACTGTTTGGCGTGCTTCAGGTCGTCCTCGAACACCTGGGTCATGCGTTCGGCGAAGGCGTGGTCGTAGACGTTGAGGCTCGCCTCGTCGTTCAGGCGGAACGAGCGGATGTCGAAGTTGGTGGAGCCCACCGAAACCAGTTCGCGGTCCACGACCAGCAGCTTCACGTGGATCATGGTGGGCTGGTATTCGTGGATCTCGATGCCGGCCTGCAGCAGCTCGCCCCAGCTGGCCTTGGATGACAGGCGCACGGTCTCGGAGTCGATGTGCTTGCCGGGCAGCATCACGCGCACCTTCACCCCGCGCTTGCGGGCGGCGATCAGCGCCTTGGTGATCAATTCGTCCGGCACGAAGTAGGACGCGGTCAGGTCGATGCTGTGTTCGGCGGCGGCGATGGACGACAGGTACATCAGGTGCATGCTTTCGCTGCCGCCGGCGGGCGAGGCGATGAACAGGTGTGCGTCCATCTCGCCGGCCGGCCCGATCTCGGGGAAGTAGTCGGGGCCGTTGAGCAGCTCGCCGGTGGTCTTGATCCAGTTGTCGTTGAACGCGGCCTGCATCTGCGCCACGGCCGGACCCTCGATGCGGAAGTGGGCTTCGCGCCAGTGGTCGGGATCCTGCGCGTGGCCGGTCCACTGGTCGGCGATGCCGACGCCGCCGGTGAAGCCGACACGCCCGTCGATCACCAGCAGCTTGCGGTGGGTGCGGTTGTTCATGCGGCCCAGGTTGTACCAGTGCAGCGGCCGGTAGCGCTCGACGCGCACCCCGGCGGCGTCCATGCGCTCCAGCAGCTCCGCGTCCATCTTGATGCTGCCCACCCAGTCGACCACCAGGTGCACGCGCACGCCATCCCGGGCGCGGGCGGCCAGCGCGTCGGCAAACTTGCGGCCGATGTCGCCCGACCAGTAGATGTAGGTCTCGAAGGTGATGGTCTTCTGCGCCGAGGCGATCGCCTCGAGCATCGCCGGGAAGATCGCGTCGCCGTTCTGGTAGTCGATGACGTGGTTGCCGGGCAGGATCGCCGGGCCCAGCAGCACCGACATCTCGCGGCGGAACTGCGGGTCGGCCACGGCGTGCGTGTGCTCGACCTTGCGTTCGATCTTCTTCTCGGGCGTGGTGAAATTCATCGCCACGACCACGGCCAGTACCGTGGCGATGACGGTCAGGACGATGGTCCAGGCCATTTTCTTGCGGCTCCAGGTGCGGCGGGTCATGCAGTCCCCTCGGCGGTCTCTGGCCGGGTGCGCCTACTGTGGGTGCCGGGTATTCAGCATCGCGTGAAACCGGGCGCGCTCAGAACCAGTCGATCACCGAAATGCCGAAGCCGACATACGTCGCGCGATGGTCGTAGTCGAGCATGCTCTCGCCGTAGCCGTCGAACAGCTGCAGGTGGCCGCGCAACTGGTTGCTGATCGGGAAGCCCCAGTCGAACTGCAGCGCGCCGTGCGAATCCTCGCCGCCGCGCAGCGAGTGGCGCGCCATCAGCGAATACACCTGGCCGTTGTCGCGGGTGTGCACCAGGGTGACATCGCCGCGGCCGAGGTAGTTTTCGATCCCGGGGTTGTCGTCATTGCCGCCGTCGGACAGCCGGATCCACGGGCGGAACGTCAGCGCCCAGTGGTCGCGGTCGAGCCCGACGTTGAACATCACCCGGTTCCAGCTGCGCGACAGCGGATCGGGACGACCGTTGGACTGGTGGTTGATGCCGATCGCCGCCATCCGCCCCTTCCAGCCCAACAGGCTGTAGTTGTTGCGGACCACGAGCAGCACTTCCGGCTCGTAGTTGGTCTCGCGGAACGGGCGCGAGGCGTCGCTGTTGAGCACCTGCCAGCGCGAGCTCTGCGTATAGCCCATCCACACGTCGCCGTTGTCGCCGAAGATGTTCTCCAGCGCCTTGGTCTTGAAGCTGATCTGGAACTTGGTCTCGAACTCGTCGGTGTCCATCGCCTGCGGCTCGACGCCGGGCGACGAACTCGCGGGCGACCCGTTCTGGTCGCTGCTCCAGAACACCGGCAGCAGGTACACCGGCTTGTAGGCGCGCATGTTGAAGGTGCCGAGCTTGGAGTCGCGCGCGAGCTCCCAGCGGCCGTCGAGCAGCGAGCCGCGGCCGGCGTTGGCCAGCGCCTCGCGGCGCGGATCATCGTCGTGCGGGTAGAAGTCGCTGCTGGTGTCGGCCGCCCGCGCCCGCGCCGGTGTGCTCTCGGGCGCTGCGTCCTCCGCGCGTGCGCGCGCCGCGGCTTCGTCGGCGGCCTGCGGCGATCTCGCCTGGCGGCCCGCGGCGAGGTCGTAGCAGGCAAGGCGCTCGACATCGATCTCCATCGCGACGCAGGCGGCCGGGCTGGCGGGCAGCGGCATGGACTCGGCCAGCGCCGCAAAGGGCAGGGCACACAGCAGGGGCAGGACGGCCGGCAGGCGTGGTGGCATGGGGGGCTTGATCGCGGAACGTGGCGCGCAGTCTAGCGTGGCCTCACAGGAACCATGCGAAGGCGAACAGCCCGAGCATCGCGAAGGCCAGCGCGAGTTTCAGCACGACTCCGAACACGATGCCCAGCCAGGTGCCGAATCCGACCCGGGTCGCTTGCCCCACATCGCGCCCGTGCATCAGTTCGCCGGCCAGCGCGCCCACGAACGGACCCGCGAACAGGCCCACCGGGCCGAAGAACAGGCCGGCGAAGGTGCCGAGGATCGCGCCGGCGACCGCCTTGCCGCTGGCGCCCACGCGCTTGGCACCGAGCGCGGTGGCCCAGAAGTCGATCACGATCGAGAGCACGGTCAGCACGCCAAGGACGGCGAGCGTGGCCACGCCGATCTGCTCGAATCCGCCAGCCCAGGCCGCAAGCAGCATGCCGGCGAACACCAGCGGCAGGCCGGGAAGCGCCGGCATGATCGTGCCGATGATGCCCGCCACCACCAGGATCGCGGCAAGGACGTAATAGAGGGACTGTGCATCCATGTGGGCAGCCTGCCTGTGCAAGGACGGCCCGCAATGCGGGCCGTCCGGGGAACAACGGGGGATGCGACTCAGCGCATCGTGGCGCGGCCACCTGCCACGCGCACGTACGAGCCTTCGCGGATGCCGCCGAGGTCGGTCTGGGTGACCACGGTCATGCGGCCGTCGTCGAGGCGCACGTGCACGTCATAGACCGAGTCGCCCTGCACGCGGTTCTGGATGGCGTTGCCGGCGACCGCGCCGCCCACCGCGCCGGCGACCGTCGCGGTGTTGCGGCGACCCTCGCTGTCGGTGTTGCGCCCGGCGATCTCGCGCGCGGCCACGGCGCCCACCACGCCACCCAGGACCGCACCCGTGGCGTTGGGCGTGTTGCCGCCACGCGCGCGGTGGTCGATGCGGGTGACCACGCCGCAGTCCTGGCAGCCGTAGGCGGACGAGCTGGTGTTGCCGTAGCCGCTGCCGCTCGAATAACCGGGCGAGGTGCTGGCGCAGCCGACCAGGGTGAGCGCGGCAAGCGCGGCGGTGGCACCGATCAGGCGAATGTTCATTGCGTTGCTCCTGCGATCACGGGGGGGGTGGGAAGTGTTCTTCCGCCCCGCGACCTTAGGAGCAGGCCCGTGAACAGCCGATCAACCGCGGAAATCGCGATGGCAGGCCTTGCAGTCTTCGCCGATCGCATCGGTGGTGGCCTTGAGGCCGGCGCAGTTCATCGGCGGTGATGCCAGCGCGCTGTCGATCGCGCCGCGGAACTTGCCGGCGTGGTCGGCGAAGCGGGTGTCATCCCGCAGGTCGGCGAATGCGGGCTCCAGGTCGTTGCCCAGCATGCGCATCGCCTGCAGGTGCGGCAGCACGTCGGTCGGCGCGCAGCGGTTGGCCTGCAGCGCATCACGCAGCTGCGCGCTGTGCGCGGAGAGCAGGTGCATGGCGGCTTCCGGGTAGTGGTCCTGCCAGGTCTTGCGCGCTTCGAGCGTGCGCAACAGCATCACCACGGCCACCACGCCCAGCACCAGGCCGAGCAGGAACACGAACAGGTAGCGGGCCGCGGACGACGGCGGCTTGCCCGTCGTGCTGGCGGGGCGTGCGTGGGGCGTTGCGTCTGGCGGCATCGACATGCGGGCACTCCGGCTGGCGGTGGGTCAGCGCCGATTGTATGCGGCGCCCGCTAAAATGCGCGCATGGACAAGCAGTGGCAGGACAGGTTCGCGGGCATCGACCGCCTTTACGGGCGCGGCGCGGTGGAACGCCTTGCCGCCTGCCACGTCACGGTGGTCGGCCTGGGTGGCGTGGGTTCGTGGGTGGCCGAGGCACTGGCGCGCAGCGCCGTCGGCAGGCTCACGCTCATCGATGCCGACGACCTGTGCGTGTCCAACACCAATCGCCAGCTGCCCGCGCTGGAGGGGCAGTACGGGCGCGCCAAGGTCGAGGCCATGGCCGAGCGCTGCCGTGCGATCAACCCGGCGATGACGGTCGACGCCGTGCCGAGTTTCCTCACGCCGGCCAACCTCGACGGACTGCTCGACCGCGGCCAGGACCTGGTGATCGATGCCTGCGACAGCTTCCGCAGCAAGGTGGAGGCGATCGCCTGGTGCCGGCGCCGCAAGCTGCGGCTGATCACCGTGGGCTCCGCGGGCGGGCGCGTGGATCCCACCCTGGTGCGCGTGCGCGACCTGTCCAGGACCGAGCACGACGCGATGCTGGCCCTGGTGCGGCGCAAGCTGCGCGGCGAGTTCAATTTCCCCAAGGGGCCGCGGCGCTACTTCAGCGTGCCGGCGGTGTATTCGCTGGAGAATGTGCGCTATCCGCAGGCCGATGGCAGCGTCTGCGGCCTGCGCCCGCAGGTCGGCGGTGCCGAGGCGCTCAACCTCGACTGCGGTGGCGGCCTGGGCGCGGCCACGCACATCACCGGTGCATTCGCGTTCGCCGCGGCGGGCAAGGCGCTGGAGATGCTGCTGGCGCGTGCGCAGCCGCGCGAAGCCTAGCCGAGCGCGAACAGGCGGCGCGCGTTGGCGCTGGTGGCGTCGGCGACCACGCTGGCATCCACGCCTCGCAGCGCGGCGATCGTCGCGCACACCACCGCGAGCCGCGCCGGTTCATTGCGTTGGCCGCGGAGCCCGGCGTCGGGCTGGTGCGGCGCGTCGGTTTCCAGCAGCAGGTGTTCGATCGGCATGTCCGCGGCCAGCCGGCGCAGCCGCTGCGCGCGCTCGTAGGTCACCGGTCCGCCAAGCCCGAGCAGGAAGCCCTCGCGCCACAGCACCTCGGCTTGCTGGCGACTGCCGGAAAAACTGTGCACCACGCCGCGCAGGCCGCCGATGCGCCGGATCGCGGCGATCACCGCGTCCACCGCGCGGCGCGCGTGCACGATCACCGGCAGGTCGAACTCGCGCGCAAGCCGCAGCTGGCCGTCGAACCAGTGCGCCTGCTGCGCCGGGTCCAGGCCATCCACGAAGTAATCGAGGCCGCATTCGCCGACCGCCACCGGGCGCTCGCGCGCAAGCCAGGCATGCAGCTGCCCGAGGTCTCCCGGGCGGTGGTGGGCGAGGAAGGTCGGATGCAGGCCGTAGGCCGGGTACAGGCCAGCGTCGAGAGCGGCGGCATCGCGGAGGCCCGGCCAGGCATCGGCGTGCGTCGCCGGCAGCACCTGCATGCGCACGCCCGCCGCGCGCGCACGCGCGACCACGTCCGCGCGATCGGCGTCGAACTCCACTGCGTCGAGATGGCAATGGCTGTCGACCAGCATGTTTCAGCCGCGCCGGGCTTCGCCGTCGATGGTGGACTTCGCTGTCCCGCCCGCGGGCCGCTTGCGGCGCGCGAGCAGCAACGCACCCAGGCCGAACAGGATCTCGTCGACGAACGGCAGCGGATCCGGGACCACGAGGGTGACCAGGAACAGGCCAGCGGCCGCCATGAACAGCTTCGGGAAGCTCAGGCGACCCAGCCATCGCATCAGCGGGATCAGCAGGGGATTGGGCATGGCGACACTCCACGGGCGTGCGATGCGGGCACGCTAGCACGCGGCCGGGTGTGGCCTGGTTCACGGATCGGCAAGCTTGCGGGCGCGGTGGCCGGTGCCTGTTCAGGAAGGAAGTGTTCGAATCCCGTTATCCGCGGAACCTTCCGCACGATCCGCCGGTACCGCCCACGAGGAGGCGCTCCATGAAGAACAACACGCTAGCCATTGCCCTCGCTTCACTGCTCGTCGGTGGCGTTGCCGTCGCCGCCTTCCAGGGTGGTCGCACCGACCAGCCGCGCGCGGACATCGCCGCCGCCGGCACCTCGCTCGACGTCACGGCCGACGCTTCCGAACTTCGCCTCGAGGATGGCGCGATCCCGAGCGCGGGTCGCCTTGAATATGCCGACGTCGTCGCCGTCAAGCCGGTGACCGAGCGCGAGGCGCTGTACGCGACCGTGATCGGTTCCGAGGCGATCCGCGAAACCACCACCAGCTCCAGCCCGCGCCAGGTCTGCGAGGACGTGGTCGTGCAGGAGCGCCTGCCCGAGCGCGACGGCAACATCGGCGGCACCGTTGCCGGTGCGGTCATCGGTGGCCTGGTCGGCAACCAGGTCGGCAGCGGCAACGGCCGCAAGCTGGCCACCGTGGCCGGTGCCGTCGGCGGCGGCTATGCCGGCCGCGCTGTGGACCGTCGCCATGTCGGTGGCCAGGTCGTCGAGCGCGTCGACCGCCAGTGCCGCACCGTGCAGGACAGCGCGCAGTCGTCGCGCGTGGTCGCCTACAACGTGACCTACCGCAACCCGGATGGCACCACCGGCACCATGCGCACCGACAGCAAGCCGGGCAACCGCATCCCGCTGGGCAACCAGGACGTGACCGTCGGCTACGACGTCACCTACCGCTACGACGGTGACGAGCGCAGCATCCGCATGGACGAGCGCCCCGGTGACCGCCTGCCGGTGATCGACGGCCAGGTGGTCACCCAGGTCGCCAGCGTCGACGGCGACACCGAGCGCGGCTGATCGCAGCGCCGCCAGGTGAACGCTGACGCGGGCCCGGATTTCCGGGCCCGCGTCGTTTCCGGGATCTGCCGGCCGGTAACGCCCCCCGCCATGGCCTGCCCGGCACCGCCGGCCATCGCTACAATGCCGGGTTTCCGCCGACCGGTTGCGCTTCCATGGCCCTGAATCCCTACGACCTCTACGACGTCCGCTCCCTGCTCAGCGATGAGGAGCGCGCCGTGCAGGACACGGTGGCGCGGTTCACCGACGAACGCGTGCTGCCGATCATCGGCGAGTGCTTCGACCAGGGCCGCTTTCCGAAGGAGCTGATCCCGGAGATCGCCGGGCTCGGCCTGCTGGGTGCAACGCTGCCCGCCGAGTACGGCGGCTCGGAGCTCAACTACGTCAGCTACGGCCTGATCTGCCAGGAGCTGGAGCGCGGCGACAGCGGCATCCGCAGCTTCGCCAGCGTGCAGTCGTCGCTGTGCATGCATCCGATCTTCGCGTACGGCACCGAGGAGCAGAAGAAGCGCTGGCTGCCCGACATGGCCGCCGGCAAGGTGATCGGCTGCTTCGGCCTGACCGAGGCGCACGGCGGCTCCGATCCGGCCAACATGAAGACGCATGCCAGGCAGGACGGCGGCGACTGGATCATCAACGGCGCCAAGATGTGGATCACCAACGGCAACCTGGCCGACATCGCCATCGTCTGGGCGCAGACCGACGACGGCATCCAGGGTTTCATCGTCGAAAAGGACTTCGCCGGCTTCAGCGCGCAGGAGATCAAGCACAAGATGAGCCTGCGCGCGTCGGTGACCAGCGGCCTGTTCTTCGACAACGTGCGCGTGCCCGAGGCCAACCGCCTGCCGAACGTCAAGGGCCTCAAGGGGCCGCTCGGCTGCCTGACCCAGGCGCGCTACGGCATCACCTGGGGGCCGATCGGCGCGGCGATCGCCTGCCTGGACGAGGCGCTGGAGTACAGCAAGGAGCGCATCCTGTTCGGCCGGCCGGTGGCCGCCACGCAGAGTGCGCAGATCAAGATGGCCGACTGGGCGCGGCGCATCACCGGCGCGCAACTGCTCAGCCTGCAACTCGGCCGCCTCAAGGATGCCGGCAAGATGCAGCCCACCCAGGTGAGCCTGGCGAAGTGGAACAACTGCCGCATGGCCATCGACATCGCCCGCGAGGCCCGCGACCTGCTCGGCGGCGCCGGCATCACCACCGAACACTGCCCGATCCGCCACGCGCTGAACCTGGAATCGGTGATCACCTACGAGGGCACCGAGACCGTGCACCAGCTGGTGGTGGGCCGCGAGCTGACCGGCATCAACGCGTTCGCCGGCTGACTGCCACCGGGCGCCGCGCCGCGGCGCCCACTGCTCCACGCGATACAGGTGCGCTTCCATGGCCTTGACCGAGCCCTGCCTTGAAACCGATCGCCTGCTGCTGCGCCCGCCGCAGCTCGGCGACTTCGACCGCTACGCCGAACTGCTGGGCCACGAGCAGGCCGCGCGCCACATCGGCGGCCAGCAGCCGCGCGCGGCGGCGTGGCGCAAGTTCCTGCAGATGCCCGGTGCCTGGGCGGTGCAGGGCTTCGCCATGTTTTCAGTGGTCGAGAAAGCAAGTGGCACCTGGCTCGGCCAGGTCGGCCCGTGGAAGCCGGAAGGCTGGCC
Source organism: Luteimonas sp. MC1825 (assembly GCF_014764385.1). NCBI lineage: Bacteria > Pseudomonadati > Pseudomonadota > Gammaproteobacteria > Lysobacterales > Lysobacteraceae > Luteimonas > Luteimonas sp. MC1825. The sequence continues at coordinate 1,153,919 of NZ_CP061714.1, forward strand.
GGGCAACGAGATCGGCTACTCCTTCCACCCCGATGCCTGGGGCAGGGGCTACGCCACCGAAGCCGCCACCGCCACGATCGACTGGGCGCTGGACAACCTCGGCTGGGACGGATTCATCCACTGCATCGCGCCGCAGAACCTCGCCTCGCAGCAGCTCGCCCGACGACTCGGCTCCACCCTTCGCGGACCCGGGCGCCTGCCCGCGCCGTATGAAGACGCGCCTGTCGACATCTGGGGCCAGAGCCGCGCGCAATGGCGCGCACGTGCCGCCACGCGCCCCGCCTGACCCCCAATGCCCGAGTCGCCGCGCTGCCGGCGACGCCCTGACCACGGAAATCGCCACGCCATGTCGCAGCCTGTCCAACAGCCCATTCCCGCGCGCATGCGCGGCCTCAACCGCGCCGAGATCTGCGACGTCAATTTCAGCGAGTTCGTGCGCGGCTGGAACGGCCACGTCGATGCCCGGCCGTCGGCCGACGAGGCGATCCTCGATGGCAGCGCGCTCGACGCGCGCGGCTTCCGCGAGCTGTTCGAGTCGCAGCTGATCAGCCGCCACCTCGACCTGATGGCGCGCGTGCTGCGCGTGCAGGACAAGGTCTTCTACACCATCGGCTCCAGCGGCCACGAGGGCAATGCGATGGTCGCGCGGCTGACGCGGCATACCGATCCGGCGTTCCTGCACTACCGCTCCGGCGGCTTCATGGCCGAACGCTTCCGCAAGCTGCCGGGCATGGACCCGGTGATGGATTCGGCATTGTCGTTCGCCGCCAGCAAGGACGATCCGGCCAGCGGCGGCCGCCACAAGGTGTGGGGCAGCAAGCCGCTGTGGGTGCTGCCGCAGACGTCCACCATCGCATCCCACCTGCCCAAGGCGTTCGGCACGGCGGTGGCGATCGAACAGGGCCGGCGCATCGGCCATGCGCTGCCGATCCCGGACGACAGCATCGCGATCTGCTCGTTCGGCGATGCGTCCAGCAACCACGCCACCGCGCAGACCGCGTTCAACGCCGCGGCGTGGACGGCGTACCAGAAGCTGCCGGCGCCGGTGCTGTTCGTCTGCGAGGACAACGGCATCGGCATCTCGGTGAAGACGCCCGACGGCTGGGTGGCGCGCAACTTCGCGCAGCGCCCGGACCTGGATTACTTCGCCGCGGACGGCCTCGACCTCGCCGCCGGTTACGGCGACGTGCAGCGCGCGGTCGAACACTGCCGGCGCACGCGTCGCCCGACCTTCCTGCACCTGCGCACCACGCGGATCATGGGCCACGCCGGCACCGACTTCGAGATCGAATGGCGGCCGCTGGAGGAGCTGTGCGCGGTGGAGGCGACCGATCCGCTGCTGCGCTCGGCGGCGATCGCGCTGGAGTCGGGGCTGATGTCGAAGGACGAGGTGCTGGCGCTGTACGAGGCGACGCGCGTCCGCTGCTTCGCCGCCGCCGAGGATGCCGACCGTCGTCCGCGCCTGGATTCGCTGGCAGACGTGATGGCGCCACTCGCGCCGTACACGCCGGCGGCGGTGCAGGCCGAGGCCACCCGCGTCGGCTTCGACGCGCGCCGGCTCGAGGTGTTCGGCGGCGAGGCGAAGCTGCCGGAGAACCAGCCGCCCAGGCACCTCGCCATCCAGATCAACCAGGCGCTGCACGACCTGTTCTGCAAGTACCCCGAGACCCTGCTGTTCGGCGAGGACGTGGCGCAGAAGGGCGGCGTGTACACCGTCACCAAGGGCCTGCAGAAGGCGTTTGGTCCGCGCCGCGTGTTCAACACCCTGCTCGACGAGACCGTGATCCTCGGCCTGGCGCAGGGTTACGCCAACATGGGCCTGCTGCCGCTGCCGGAGATCCAGTACCTGGCGTACTTCCACAACGCCTGCGACCAGATCCGCGGCGAGGCCGCCAGCCTGCAGTTCTTCTCCAACGGCCAGTACCGCAACCCGATGGTGGTGCGCATCGCGTCGCTCGGTTACCAGCGCGGGTTCGGCGGGCATTTCCACAACGACAACTCGATCACCGCGCTGCGCGACATCCCGGGCCTGGTGGTCGGCTGCCCCAGCCGTGGCGACGACGCCGCGACCATGCTGCGCACGCTGGCCGCGCTGGCCAAGGTCGACGGCCGCGTGTGTGCGCTGCTCGAGCCGATCGCGCTGTACATGGCCAAGGACCTGCACGCGCCCGGCGACGGCGGCTGGCTGACCAGCTACCCGCCGCCCGGCGAGGCGATGACGCTCGGCGAAGGCCGCGTGTATGGCGAAGGCCACGACGACCTGGTGATCTTCACCTTCGGCAACGGCGTGCCGATGAGCCTGCGCGCCGCGCGCGCCATCGAGCAGACGCACGGCTGGAAGGTGCGCGTGGTCGACCTGCGCTGGCTGGTGCCGCTCAACGATGCCTTCATCCAGCAACAGGCAGCGAGCGCAAAACGCATCCTCGTGGTCGACGAAGGCCGGCGCAGCGCCGGCGTGGGCGAGGGCATCATCACCGCGGTGGTCGAGGGCGGACTCGGCGCGCTGCCGCTGCTGCGCGTGGTCGGCGCCGACACGTTCACGCCGCTCGCCGGCGCGGCATTCCTGGTGATTCCCTCGGATGCCGAGATCGTGGCTGCCGCCGACCGCCTGGCCGTGCCCGCGCCGTAGCGCGTCGAGGCGCCTCGCACCGTCGCGCGCTACGCCTGCGTGCGCAACAGCATCGCGAGTGCCTCGGCGTCCATCGGCCGCGCGATGCCGAAGCCCTGGCCGATGTCGCAGCCGGCAGCCACAAGCCAGTCGCGGGTGGCGTCGTCTTCGATCCCTTCGGCGGCCACGGTGGCGCCCAGTTCGTGCGCCAGGCCGATCATCGCCATGACGATCGCCTGGTCCGAGCGCGAGTCGAGCACCGAGGTCACGAACGAGCGGTCGATCTTGAGTTCGTCGGGAGCCAGGCGGCGCAGGTTGACCAGCGAGGAGTGTCCGGCGCCGAAGTCGTCCACGGAGATGCCGATGCCCTGCGCGCGCAGCCGCGGCAGTGCCATGGCGACCAGATCAGGCTCACGCATCACGTCGGTCTCGGTGACCTCCAGCATCAGCCCGGGGCCGTGCCGGCGGTGGATGGCGATGAGCGCGTCGACCAGTCCCGCGTCGGCCAGGTCGTTGGCCGAGATGTTCACCGAGACGTGCAGCGGCGGCTCCGCCACCGGCCACTGCCGGCGCTGCTGCAGGCCGCAGCGCACCAGGTGCAGGCTCATGGCGCCGATCACGCGCGCCTGTTCGGCAAGCGGCACGAACTCGTCCGGTGCCAGCGGGCCGCGCTGCGGGTGGTGCCAGCGGACCAGCAGTTCGGCGCCCAGCCAGCGCCCGCTGCGCAGGTCCAGCTTGGGCTGGAACGCGTAACCGAGGCGGTCATGGTCGATGGCGTACTGCAGGTCGGCCAGCAACGCCAGGTTCTGGGTGGCGCAAGGCGCCACGGGCGCGCCCGCGCGCTGGCGCCTGCGCCATGCGAGGGTGCCGCCGCCGAGCATGATCAGCGCCCCCAGCGCGCCGCTGATCGCCGGCCACGGCAGTCCCCTCGGGGCGCTCAGGTTGCCGATCCATTCCACGTACAGGTCGTTCTGCGTTCCGCTGGCGCGCAGGCGTTCAAGCGAGGCGTCGATCCGCGCCACAAGGTCTGCGCGGCCGTGGCGGGCGGCGAAGACATAGCGGCGCTCCAGCAGCGGCGGGCTCAGTGCGACCATGTCGCGCAGGCCGTGCTGGTGGATGGCGTAGTAGCCGATGCCGGTGGGCGCGAGCGCATAGTCGGCCTCGCCACGGGCCACCGCGACCAGGGTGTCGGCCTCATTGTCGCGCTCCACCAGCACCACGCCGGGGCCGGCCTGCGCGCGCAGGGCTTCCCAGGCAAGGCCGGCATGCTGCACGGCCACGCGCACATGGGCCAGCTCGTCGAGCGAATCCAGCACCGCCCGCGACTTCGGGCCGAACAGCGCGTGGTGGCGGATCAGGATCGGCTGGGTGAAGAGGTAGCGCTGCTCGCGCTCGGCCGACCAGAACATCGGCACGATGTCGAGTTCGCCGCGGGCCAGGCGCTCCAGCGCGTCGTCCCATGCGCCCAGCTCGAAGCGCGGCTCCATGCCCAGGTCGCGCGCCACTTCACGCGCCAGCGCCACGTCGAAGCCGTCAGCCTGGCCGTTCGCGTCGATGAAATGGTAGGGCGGGTAATCGGCATCACCGCCGATGCGCAGCGTCTCCGCCGCCGTGGCGACCGCGATGGCCTGGGCGAACAGTGCGATGGTCGCAAGCAGCCAGCCGGACCGCCTCGCCACGGCCCTGCCACGGCCGGTCATCGCCCTCCCCAAGGCTTCCATCGCGCGGCATCCGTTTGACCGTGGGCCATGTGTAGCACAGCCGGGTGGGTGCTCGACGCAACCCGGCTGCCGGGGACTGTTACGGCGCGACGACCTTGACGTCCACGCGCCGGTTGGGCGCCAGGCAGGTGATCAGCGCCTGGCCTTTTTCGCCGTCGCACGCCGCCACCGGTTCCACGCTGCCGCGGCCGACGGCGGTGATGCGGTTGGCGGGCACGCCGGCCGCCGCCAGGTAATCGCGCACGGCCGCCGCGCGCTTGCGCGACAGCTCCACGTTGCCCGCCGCGCTGCCGATGCGGTCGCTGTGGCCGACGACGTGCACCACGTCGACCGCCGGCAGGGCCCGCACGCGCGCGGCCAACTGGTCGAGTTCGGCGCGTCCGGCCGGGCTGATGTTGTCGATGCCGGACTTGCCGAATTCGAACAGCGCGTCCCCCGACAGCGTCTGGTTGAAGCTCGCCGGTGGCGCCTCGGCGGCAGGCGCCGGCGGAGGCGTGCTGGTGGCACAGGCGGCCAGCAGGCAGGCGGCGAGCGAGGTCGCCACGAGTGCGATCGAACGGGTCATGCGTTTCCCCTTGCGTGATGGTCCCGGGCCGGCCGGACGGCCGCCCGCTGCGCGGATTCCCCCGCAGCGGAGCATAGCGTCAGGATGTCACCGCGCTGCGACGGGGCTCGCGGTTCGGGAGGGTCAGCGCGCCAATCCGTCGCGCAGTGGCAGCACGGCCAGCGTCCGGCCATCGGCTTCGAGCGTGGCAGAGTCATCGCGTTCCAGCGGCAGCACCGCAAGTGCGAGCGCCGCAGCAGGAAATCCGCTGCCGGCCGCATCCCCACTGCACGCCACCGTGCCCAGCGGCTTGCCGTCGCCCAGCACGTCACTGCCCGCCGCGGGTGCAACCGGTGCGCCGAACAGCACCAGCCCGCGCTTGGCCTTGCCGAGGAAATGCGTGCGCGCCACGATCTCCTGGCCGGGGTAGCAGCCCTTCCTGACGCTGTAGGCCTTCAGCCGGTCCAGCGACAGCTGTTGCGGCGTCCACGCTTCGGTCTGCGATGGCGGCAGCCGCGGCCAGCCGTGGGCGAGGTCGAAGGCGTGCCAGCGCGCCTGCGCCGCCGGGTCGGGCCCGGCCGCGACGGCGGAGACACGCAGGCGGCGGGGCAGGGTGCCGTCGCCGAGGTCGAGTTCGACGCCGGACGCGGCGTCGCCCGCAAGGACCGCGCCGCGGGCGCCCTCCGGCGCCGCGAACGCACCCGCCACGTGCAGGTCCGGTCGCGCCTCCACCTTGACCTTGCTGCGGAACACCAGGCCGCGCAGGCGCGCGGCCAGCGCTTCGGTGTCGCCGTCGGGCACCAGCATCCAGACCTGTTCCGGGCCCAGGCGCAGCACCGCGAACAGCGCGATCACCCGCCCCTTGGGCGTCAGCCAGCCGCTCCATTGCCAGCCGTTGTCGGCAAGGGCCGCGACATCGCTCATGCACTGCGCTTGCGCGAAGGCGAGCGCGTCACGGCCTTCCAGGCTGATGACGGCGTGGTCGGGTAGTGCGAAGCAGCCGGCGTCCACGACGCCCGGCTTGTCCAATATGGCCATGGGAACTAGACTTTCATTCGTGCCAGACCCCGAGATCATAGGCGAAACGCCGCCCCCGACCGTCCCCGCGCATCCCGCGGACGCGGTGGCTACGCCGCCACCCGCGCCGGAATACGGGGGCCGCGACGGTCCCGACCCGACGCGCTACGGGGACTGGGAAAAGAACGGACGCTGCATCGACTTCTGATGCGTTCGCCGCCCCGGGCGGCCTGACAGACCCCACCAGTCAACGCGGCAGTCATCGCCGCCCAGCGAGAGATGCCTGCCGCGATGAGACACCCAAACCGCCCCCTGTCGCCGCACCTCCAGGTGTACCGCTGGCAGATCACCATGCTGATGTCGATCCTGCACCGCGCCACCGGCATCGCGCTGGTGGTCGGCGCGTTCGGCCTGGCCTGGTGGCTGCTCGCCGTTGCCGCCGGCGGCGACGCCTACGCCTCGGCCAGCGCCTGCCTCGCGTCGCCGCTTGGCCGCATCGCGCTGTTCGGCTTCTCGCTGGCGCTGATGTACCACCTGCTCAACGGCATCCGCCACATGCTGTGGGATGCCGGCTGGGGCTTCGAGCTGCCGGAGGTGTACCGCTCCGGTTACGCCGTGTTCGTGCTGACCGCGGTGCTGACCGCGGCCATCTGGTTCTTCGCGCTGGGAGGTGCGGCATGAGCGACGTGAAAGCCGGCGCCGCCGCGCGCCGCGACCTGCGCACGCCGCTGGCGCGCGCCCGGGGCATCGGCTCCGGCAAGACCGGCACCGGCCACTTCTGGTACCTGCGCCTGACCTCGATCGCGCTGATGCTGCTGGTGCCGTGGCTGGTCGGCACGCTGGTGTCGCTGATCGGGGTCGACCTCGCCACCGCGCAGGCGGTGCTGGCGCGTCCCTACAACGCCATCCTGATGGCCGCCCTGCTGGTTGCGCTGTTCTGGCACACCAAGCTGGGCCTGCAGGTGGTGATCGAGGACTACGTGCACAACCGCGCGGTCGAAGTGACCCTGCTGGTGCTCAACTCACTGCTCTGCGCCCTCGGTGCCCTGGCTTCGCTGTACGCGATCGCCCGCATCGCGCTGCTTGCCTGACCTGCGAAGCCCAAGATGACCAACGCCTACAAGATCACCGAACACAAGTACGACATGATCGTGGTGGGGGCCGGCGGTGCCGGCCTGCGCGCCACCTTCGGCCTGGCCCACAAGGGCCTGAAGACCGCCTGCATCACCAAGGTGTTCCCGACCCGTTCGCACACCGTGGCCGCGCAGGGCGGCATTTCCGCCGCGCTCGGCAACATGGGCGAGGACGACTGGCGCTTCCACTTCTACGACACCATCAAGGGTTCCGACTGGCTGGGCGACCAGGACGCCATCCAGTACATGTGCCGCGAGGCGATCCCGGCGATCATCGAGCTCGAGCACCAGGGCGTGCCGTTCTCGCGCACCGAGGAGGGCAAGATCTACCAGCGCCCCTTCGGTGGCATGACCACGCACTACGGCAAGGGCACCGCGCAGCGCACCTGCGCCGCCGCCGACCGCACCGGCCACGCGATCCTGCACACGCTGTACCAGCAGTCGCTGGCGCACCAGGCCGAGTTTTTCGTCGAGTACTTCGCGCTCGATCTCATCATGGACGCCGACGGCGCCTGCCGCGGCGTGCTCGCCATCGACATGGCCGAAGGCACGCTGCACCTGTTCCGCGCCCAGGGCACGGTGCTGGCCACCGGCGGCTACGGCCGCGCGTACTTCTCCGCCACGTCCGCGCACACCTGCACCGGCGACGGCGGCGGCATGGCGCTGCGCGCCGGGCTGGGCCTGCAGGACATGGAGTTCGTGCAGTTCCATCCCACCGGCATCTACGGCGCCGGCTGCCTGATCACCGAGGGCGTGCGCGGCGAGGGCGGCATCCTGCGCAACTCCAACGGCGAGCGCTTCATGGAGCGCTATGCGCCCAACGCCAAGGACCTCGCGTCCCGCGACGTGGTGAGCCGCTCGATGACCATCGAGATCCGCGAAGGCCGCGGCGTGGGCGAGCACAAGGACCACATCCACCTCGACCTGACCCATCTCGATCCGGCCGACATCCACGAAAAGCTCCCCGGCATCGCCGAGAGCGCGCGGATCTTCGCCGGCGTCGACGTCGAGAAGCAGCCGATCCCGGTCATCCCCACCGTGCACTACAACATGGGCGGCGTGCCGACCAACTACCACGGCGAAGTGGTGCAGCTGAAGGACGGCAACCCCGACGCGATCGTCCCCGGGCTGTACGCCATCGGCGAGGCCGCCTGCGTCTCGGTGCACGGCGCCAACCGCCTCGGCTCCAACTCGCTGCTGGACCTGGTGGTGTTCGGCCGCGCGGTCGCCAACCGCTGCGCCGAGACCATCCGCCCGGGCGGGCCGCACAAGTCGCTGGCGCCGGACGCCTGCGACCGTTCGCTGGCGAACCTCGACAAGCTGCGCCATGCCAAGGGCGACACGCCCACGGCGGTGATCCGCGACCGCATGCAGCGCACCATGCAGGCGGATGCCGCGGTGTTCCGCACCGGCGAGACGCTGGCCGAGGGTGTCACCAGGATCCGCGAGATCAACGATTCGTTCGCCGATGTCCGCGTCAGCGACCGTTCGCTGGTGTGGAACTCGGACCTGATCGAGACCTTCGAGCTGCAGAACCTGCTGGGCCAGTCGCTGGCGACCATCGTGGCCGCGGAGAACCGCAAGGAATCGCGCGGCGCGCATGCCCGCGAGGACTTCCCGGACCGCAACGACGCCGAGTGGCAGAAGCACTCGCTGACCTGGGTGGATGATGCCGGCAACACCCGCATCGACTACCGCCCGGTGCACATGTACACCCTCGACGACGAAGTCGAAGTCGTGCCGCCCGTCGCGCGCGTCTACTAGGATCAAGGCAGATGGCTGAATTCTCACTCCCCAGGAACTCGACGATCCACAAGGGCAAGCGCTTCGCGGCGCCCGCCGGGGCCTCGCGCGTTCGCGAATTCAAGGTCTACCGCTGGAGCCCGGACGACAGCGAAAACCCGCGCACCGACACCTACGAGGTCGACCTCGACAAGTGCGGGCCGATGGTTCTCGACGCGCTGATCAAGATCAAGAACGAGATCGACCCCACGCTGACGTTCCGCCGTTCGTGCCGCGAGGGCATCTGCGGCTCGTGCGCGATGAACATCGACGGCACCAACACGCTGGCCTGCACCAAGGCCATCGCGGACTGCGGCAAGGGCAAGGGCGAAGTGCCGATCTACCCGCTGCCGCACATGGAGGTGGTCAAGGACCTGATCCCCGACATGACGCACTTCTACGCGCAGTACGCGTCCATCCAGCCGTGGATCCGCACCCAGAGCCTGCCGCCGCCGGACCGCGAGCGCCTGCAGAGCAAGGAAGACCGCGCGAAGCTCGACGGCCTGTACGAGTGCATCCTGTGCGCCTGCTGCAGCACCGCCTGCCCGAGCTACTGGTGGAACGGCGACCGCTACCTGGGCCCGGCAATCCTGCTGCAGGCCTACCGCTGGATCGTCGACTCGCGCGACGAGGACACCGGCGCGCGCCTCGACGACCTCGAGGACCCGTTCAAGCTCTACCGCTGCCACACCATCATGAACTGCACGCGCACCTGCCCGAAGGGACTCAATCCCGCCAAGGCGATCGGCGAGATCAAGCAGCTGATGCTGGCACGCCAGGTCTGATCCAACCCGCGCCGGCACCCGCCGGCGCGTTCGTTTCGGGGGAACGAAATCCATGCTGGCGACCCATCCGATCCTGTTGCCCGCGCTGGTGCTGGTGGCGCTGACCTTCGTGGTCATGGTGCGCATGTACCGACAGCGCGTGGCGCAGATGAAGCGCGAGCGCATCCACCCGCAGGCGGTGGCCACCTCCGCACAGTCCGCGCAGCTGCTCACCGACAGCGGCGCGGCCGACCACTACCGCAACCTGTTCGAGCTGCCGGTGCTGTTCTATTTCGGCGTCGCCGTCGCGCTGGCGCTTGGCGTGCACGACGTCGGCCTGCTGGTGCTGGCCTGGCTGTTCGTGGCGCTGCGCGTGGTGCACGCCGTGATCCACTGCGGCTACAACAAGGTCATGCACCGCTTCAAGGCGTTCCTCGCCGGCAGCGCGCTGCTGCTGCTGTTCTGGATCCGCCTGGCCTGGTGCCTGCTGGCGGCATGAGCACGCTGGACGACAGCATCCTGGATGACGACACCGAGTTCCGGCGCCTGCGCTGGAAGTGCCGCCGCGGCATGCGCGAGCTCGACCGCCTGCTCGAACGCTGGCTGGAGCGCGAATGGCGGCAATCCCCGGCCGACGAGCGCGCGGTTTTCCTGCGCCTGCTCGACAGCGAGGACGATAGGCTGTGGAAATGGTTCCTTGGCCACGCCCAGCCCGATGACCCCGAACTCGCCGCACTGGTCCGGCGCATCGCCGACCTGCCGCATTGAGTGGCGCCCCTCGCGCTGGCTGCTGGCCGCGCTGATCCTGCTCACCGCGCTGGCCGCGTGCGCGTTCCCGGCGAGCGGCCTGCCGCGGCCCCTGGCGTGGCTGCTGGTTCCGGTGGTGCTGGCATGCGGGCTGGCCGCGGCGCGTCGCCATGCACGCGCGGCCCCGGGCGTGGTCGCCATCGATGCCAGGCGGCGCGTGCTGGTCGACGGCGTGGCGGTGGCGCAGCCACGGCTGCAATGGCGCGGACCCCTGGCGGTGCTGTCCTGGCGCGATGCCGGCGGGCACAGCCGCTACCGCAGCTGGTGGCCCGATACCCTGCCGCCGGCGCGCCGCCGTGAACTGCGGCTGGCCGCCGACAACCTGATTCCCGCCCGCGCCACGCCACAAATGGCACCATAGCGGCCTTCGAGCCCGCGCGAGACCCGATGTTCAAGCCCATCCCCGTGGCCATCGGCCTGCGCTACCTGCGCGCCAAACGCCGCAACGCCTTCATCTCCTTCATTTCCCTGGCCTCCATCCTCGGCATCGCCGTGGGCGTCACCGCGCTGATCACCACGCTCGCGGTGATGAGCGGTTTCCAGCGCGAGATCCGCGACCGCATGCTGGAAATGACCCAGCACGCCACGGTGTCCGCCGACGGCGCGCGCATGGAGAACTGGCGCGATGCGGTGGCCGCCGCCAAGCGTGACCCGCGCATCGCCGGCTCCGCGCCCTACATCTCCACCGAGGCCCTGCTGTCCGGCCAGCGCCGCCAGCCGGCCATGCTGCGCGGCATCGTCCCGGGTGATGAAGCCCAGGTGTCGGTGCTCGGCGAACGCATGGTCGAGGGCAGCCTCGATACGCTGGCTCCGCGCAGCTACAACATCGTGCTCGGGCGCGAACTCGCCGCGTGGCTGGGCGTGCGCGTCGGCGACAGCGTGATCGCCACCACCGACTACCAGGCCTCGCCCATGGGCGCGGTGCCGCAGCTCAAGCGCTTCACGGTCAGCGGCATCTTCGAGGCCGGCTACCAGGAGTTCGACAAGGGCCTGGCCATCGTCAACCTCGAGGACGCGCAGCGCCTGCTGCGCATGGGCGACGCCGTCACCGGCGTGCGCCTGCAGATGCACGACATGGACCTCGCGTTCGACATCGCCCGCGACCTGGCGCTGGCGCTCGACGGCCCGTACCGCGTCAGCGACTGGACCAGCGAGAACGCCAACATGTTCCGCGCGCTCAAGCTCGAGAAGACCATGATGGCGATCCTGCTGTCGCTGATCATCGCCATGGGCGCGTTCAACCTGGTGTCGTCGCAGGTGATGCTGGTGACCGACAAGCAGGCCGACATCGCCATCCTGCGCACGCTCGGGCTCACCCCGCGCGGGGTGATGCAGGTGTTCATGGTGCAGGGCACGCTGATCGGCGTGATCGGCACGGTGCTGGGCGTGGTGGGCGGCATCGTGCTGACCCTCAACCTCGAACACATCCTGCGCGCCATCGAAGGCCTGTTCGGCGTGGTGCTGATGCCGGCCGACGTCTACTACATCACGGGCCTGCCGACCGAGCTGTCGGCCAACGACATCGCCTGGATCGCCGCGGTGGCGCTGGCGATGGCGTTCGTGGCCACCATCTATCCCGCCTGGCGCGCGGCGCGCACGGCCCCGGCGGAGGCGCTGCGCTATGAGTGAGGAGACACGCGCATCGCGCATCAACCACGGCAACGGCCACCAGGGCGAAGTGCTGCGCGCCGAACGCCTGGGCAAGACCTACGCCGAAGGCAAGCTGCGCACGCCGGTGTTCGACGGCCTGGAGCTGCGCGTGGATGCCGGCGAGACGGTCGCCATCCTCGGCGCGTCCGGCGCCGGCAAGAGCACGCTGCTGCACCTGCTCGGCGGGCTGGACACGCCCACGGCGGGCGAGGTGTTCGTCTGCGGCCAGGCGATGGGCTCGCTGCCCGACGCCGAGCGTGGCCGGCTGCGCAACCGCGCGCTCGGCTTCGTCTACCAGTTCCACCACCTGCTGCCCGAGTTCACCGCGCTCGAGAACGTGATGCTGCCGGTGATGCTGTCCGGCGCGGCGGTTCCGGAGTCGGCGGCGCGCGCACGCGCGCTGCTGGAGTCGGTCGGCCTCGGCCATCGCCTCGAGCACAAGCCGGGCGAACTCTCCGGCGGCGAACGCCAGCGCGCCGCCGTGGCCCGGGCGCTCGTCAACAGCCCCGCCTGCGTGCTCGGCGACGAACCCACCGGCAACCTCGACGACAGGACCGCCGCCACCGTCTTCGAACTGATGCTCGACCTCAACCGCGCCGAACGCACCGCACTGGTGCTGGTCACCCACGACCGCAGCCTGGCCCGCCGCCTCGACCGCGTCCTCGAACTCCACGAAGGCAAACTGCGCGAAATCCCCCCCGCCACCGCCTGACCCAACCAACAACCGCCCCTCTTCGCGCCTTCGCGCCTTCGCGAGAAAAAAGCCCCTATCCCTGACCCCGCAACAGGGACGAAGGCGATCGCCACTCCGTCCTGACGCAGCCACGCTGGCTTTCCTTGCATCCGGGCAGTCGGCATGAGCGGAATCATCGCGGCCCCCCCGCTCGGCGTGGGCGCCGCAGCAGCCCTGGTCGCCGGCGCCCTGACCTGCCTGCTGCTCCCCGCGCTGCCCCCGGTCGCTTTGCTCGCGGCCCTGCTCCTCACCGGTCTCGTCGCCTGGTGGCGGCGCCGCGATCGCTGGCGATGGGCCGCCGCCGCGCTGTTCGGCCTCGGCCTCTGCGGCCTGCACGCGGCGGCATCGCTGGGCGCGCAACTGCCGCCCGCGCACGAGCGCGATGACTTCCAGCTCGGCGGGCGCGTCATCGGCCTGCCGGTGCACGAGGCGCGGCGCACGCGCTTCGACCTGCGCGTCGATGACGACCCCGCGCTGCCTGCGTTCCTGCGCGGCGCGCGGCTGCGCCTGTCCTGGTACGGCAACGAATGGTCCGATGCACCCTCGCGCCGCGGCGAGATCGTCGCCGGTGGCGACTGGAACCTGCACGTGCGCCTGCGCGCGCCGCGCGGGCTGCGCAACCCGGGCAGCTTCGACAGCGAGAAGCACGCCATGGCGCAGCGCGTGGTCGCCACCGGTTACGTGCGCGAACCGGCCGACGCCGTGCAGCGTGGCCGGCCGCGCGGCATCGACGCCTGGCGCGACCGCATGGCCGCGCGCATCGATGCGGCGGTCACCAGCAGCTCGTCGCGCTACGTGCGCGCGCTGGCGCTCGGCGACACCCGCGCGCTCGACGACCGCGACTGGGAAATCCTGCGTGCCACCGGGCTCACCCACCTGATCGCGATCTCGGGCTTCCACGTCGGCATGGTCGCGGGCTTTTTCGCGCTGCTCGGCTCGGGGCTGTGGCGGCTGCTGCCCGGCCTCGGGCGCGTGCTGCCGCGGCCGCAGGCGTCGGCGGCGGTGGCGCTGTGCGGCGCGGTGGGCTATGCCGCGGTCGCCGGCTTCGCGCTGCCTACGGTGCGCACGGTGCTCATGATCGCCGTGGTGGTGGCGGCGCGGCTGTGGCGTCGGCCGCTGCGCATCGCCGATGCGCTGGCGCTGGCGGCGATCGCGGTGCTGCTGGTCGATCCGCTGGCGCTGCTGTCGGCGGGCTTCTGGCTCAGCTTCGCCGGCGTGGCCTGGCTGGTGTGGTGCCTGCCGCAGGCGCGCGGCGGCAACCTCGCGCGCGAGTTCCTGTCGGCGCAGTGGGTGGCCACGCTCGGCCTGCTGCCGCTCACGGTGATCCTGTTCGGGCAGGCCTCGCTGGCCGGGCCGTTCGCCAACCTGGTGGCGATTCCGTGGTGGAGCCTGGTGGTGGTGCCGCTGTCGCTGCTCGGCACCGCGCTGGACGGCCTGCACGCCGGCTGGGGCGAGGGCGCGTGGCGGCTGGCCGCGTGGGCGTTCGACCTGTCGTGGCCGGCATTCGCGCGGCTTGGCGCCAGCCCGCTGGCGCTGTGGTGGCTGCCCGAGCCGCGCTGGTTTGCCCTGCCGATGGCGCTGGCCGCGGCGTTCTGGCTGCTGCTGCCGCGCGGCATTCCCGGCAAGCCGCTGGCCGCGCTGCTGTGGTTGCCACTGCTGTGGCCCGATCGCCAGCTGCCGCGCCATGGCGAAGTGGAGCTGGTGGTGGTCGATGTCGGCCAGGGCCTGGCGCTGCTGGTGCGCACCGCGCGCCATGCGCTGCTGTACGACATGGGCCCGGCGATCCCCGAGGGCTACGACGCCGGCGAGCGCACCGTGGTGCCGGCGCTGCACGCACTCGGCGTGCGCCGGCTGGATGCCATGGTGGTGAGCCATGCCGATGCCGACCATGCCGGCGGGCTGGCCGCGGTGCGCCGGCGTTTCCCCGCGCCGCGCCTGCTCGCGCCGGAAGGCGCCGGCATCGACGAGGCGTCGCCGTGCCTGGCGGGCGCCCGGTGGCAGCACGATGGCGTGGCCTTCCGCATCCTGCATCCGCCGCCGCATTTCCCCTACCTGCGCAACGAGGCTAGCTGCGTGCTGCGCATCGAGAGCGTGCATGGCGCCATGCTGCTGGTCGGCGACATCGGCGCGCCGGTGGAGGAGCGCCTGGTCGGCCGCGTGCCGGAGGACCTTCCGGCCGAGGTGGTGGTGGTCGGGCATCACGGCTCGCGGCACTCGTCCACGCCGGGCTTCGTCTCCGCCATCGGCGCGCACCTGGCGCTGGTGTCGGCCGGCCACGGCAACCGCTTCGGGCACCCGGATGCCGGTGTCGTGGCGCGCTGGGAGGACGCGGGCGCCCGCGTGCTGGAGACCGCCGTGGGCGGAGCCTTGCGCATCCGCCTTGGCGCGGACGGCCTGGAGGCCGGCACCGAACGGGCGCGGCGGCCGCGGTTGTGGGATTCCGGGCGCAAGCGGGGGAAGAGGGTCGCGGTATCCTATCCGCCGGATTGAACGGCGGGCCCCCCGGCCCGGGGAGCAAGGCGTGCTGGAACTGGTCAAGGCAGGCGGATGGCCGATGCTGCCGCTGCTGCTGCTGTCGGCGGTGGCGCTGGCAATCATCGTCGAACGCTACTGGACGCTGCGCCGCAGCGTGGTGGTGCCCGCGGGCCTCGGCCGCGAAGTGCGCGACTGGGCCGGCCGCGGCGGCCATCTCGACCCCGCGCACATCGAGTCGCTGCGCGGCAACTCGCCGCTGGGCGCGCTGCTGGCGTCGGTGCTGGACATGCGCAACCGCCCGCGCGAGGAAATGCGCGAGCGCGTCGAGGATGTCGGCCGCCACCTGGTGCACCGCATGGAGCGCTACCTCAACGCGCTCGGCACCATCGCCGCCGCCGGCCCGCTGCTGGGCCTGTTCGGCACCGTGGTCGGCATGATCCAGATGTTCCTCGGCATCATGGATGTCGGCGTGGGCGAGATGAACGAGCTCGCCGGCGGCATCGGCAAGGCGCTGGTGTGCGCGGCGGCCGGCATGATCGTCGCGGTGCCGGCGCTGATGTTCCACCGCTACTTCCGCGCGCGCATCGACGGCTACATCATCGACATGGAACACGAGGCGATCCAGCTGATGGACGCCATCGACTACCGTGCCAGGCGCGTCGCACCGACCGCGGACGGCCACGCCGGCCATGCGGGCCACGACGCCGGCTACGCCATCGATCCGGCGCGGGCCTGAGCGCCGCATGCGCATCCGTGACCGCCGCGCCGAGGACGTGCCCGAGATCAACCTCGTGCCGCTGATCGACGTGATCCTGGTGCTGATCATCTTCTTCGTGGTCACCACCACCTTCGATACCCGCTCGGTGCTGAAGCTCGAACTGCCCAGCGCCGATGCGCGCCCGGCCGACAACGACCCGCAGGCGCTGAGCGTGCTGGTCAACGCCGACGGCCGCTACTTCATCGACGACCGCGAGGCGCTGCGCACCGACGTGGATTCGCTCAAGGCGACCATCCTCGAAGTCGCCGGCGACGACCGCGAACGCGCCGTGCTGCTGCGCGCCGACGCGCGCACGCAGCACCAGGCGGTGGTGACCGCGATGGACGCGCTCGGCCAGCTCGGCTTCAAGCGCGTGGCCATCGCCACCGCGCCCGCGTCCGGCGCGCGCACGGCGCCGCCCACGCAATGAGCGGAAGCACCCGCAACAGCACCGCTGCCGGCAAGCCCGCGGCCGGCGCGTCGGGGTCCGCCGTCGCGGCTGCTGCAGCCGCGGCCGAAGCTTCCACGCCCAGCGCCTGGGTCACCTACCGCCGCCTGCTCGGCTTCGCCGCGCGTTACTGGCCGCTGCTCACCGTGGCCACCATCGGCATGGTGATCGAGGCCGGCGCGGGCGCGGCCTTCGTGTGGCTGATGAAGCCGCTGACCAACGACGGCTTCGTGGATCCGAAGCCCGAGATGGCGCTGATCCTGCCGCTGGCGATCATCTTCCTGTTCCTGCTGCGCGGCGTGGCGACCTTCTGCACCGACTACGGCATGGCGCGCTCCGGGCGCAGCGTGGTGCGCGACCTGCGCGAGCTGGTGCTGGGCAAGTACCTGCGCCTGCCGAGCAGCCGCTTCGATACCGAGGCCGTGCCCAACATGGTCAGCCGGCTCAACTTCGACACCGAGCAGGTCACCCAGGCCAGCGCCGACGCGCTGAAGATCATCGTCGCCGACGGCCTGACCATCCTGTTCCTGTTCGCGTTGATGCTCTACACCAGCGTCAAGGTGACCATGGCGATGATCCTGATCGCGCCACTGATCGGGGTGCTGGTCTGGTACGTGGGTGGCCGCTACCGACGCATCAGCCGCGGCATCCAGAGCAGCATGGGCGACCTGGCGCACAGCGCCGAGCAGTCGCTGGCCGCGCAGCAGGACGTCAAGGTGCACGGCGCGCAGGCGTTCGAGCAGGCGCGCTATTCGTCGCTCGCCAACCGCGTGCTGCGGCTCAACATGAAGGTGGAGACCACCCGCGCGCTGTCGTCCGGCATGGTGCAGATCCTCGCCGCGCTGGCGCTGGCGGCGATCGTGTGGGTGGCGATCGGCGAGGCGCTCGCCAAGCGCCTGGATCCGGGCGAGTTCATGCAGCTGATGACCGCGATGATGGGCATCATCCCGTCGCTCAGGCGCATCACCAACGTGCAGAGCGTGATCGGGCGCGGCGTGGCCGCGGCCGAGCGGCTGTTCTCGATCCTCGACGACGTCGAGGAGGACGACCGCGGCCGCACGCCGGTCGATCGCGCCCGCGGCGAGCTGGTCTTCGACGACGTCAGCCTGAGCTACGCGCGCGGCGAGGGCAGGGTGGCGCTGGACCATGTCAGCTTCACCGCGCGGCCGGGCACGGTCACCGCGATCGTCGGCCGGTCCGGCAGCGGCAAGACCAGCCTGATCCGCCTGGTGCCGCGCTTCTACGAGCCCGATTCCGGCCGCATCACCCTCGACGGCACGCCGCTGGCCGATTACGCGCTCGCCGACCTGCGCCGCCAGGTGGCGCTGGTGGGCCAGCGCGTGGCGCTGTTCGACGACACCGTGGCCGCCAACATCGCCTATGGCATCGAGGCGCCGCGCGAGTCGATCCGCGCGGCCGCCGAGGCCGCCAACGCCTGGGAGTTCATCGAGCGCCTGCCGCAGGGGCTGGACACGCCGATCGGCGAGAACGGCGCACTGCTGTCCGGCGGCCAGCGCCAGCGCCTGGCCATCGCGCGCGCCATCCTGCGCGACGCGCCGATCCTGATCCTCGACGAAGCCACCGCCGCGCTCGACACCGAATCCGAACGCCTGGTGCAGGACGCGCTGCAGCGGCTGATGCCCGACCGCACCACGCTGGTCGTCGCGCACCGCCTGTCGACCATCGAACACGCCGACCAGGTGCTGGTGTTCGACCAGGGCCGGCTGCTGGAGCAGGGCACGCACACCGAGCTGCTGGCGCAGGGCGGGCTGTACGCGCACCTGCACGGCATGCAGTTCCGCGAAGGCGGGCCGGCGTGAACCGCGTGCGCCAGGCGCCTCGCTGGTGGTTCGACGGCAGCACGCCGCCGCTGCCCGCGCGCGTGCTGTCGAAGCTCTACGCCGCGGCCGTCGCCGCGCGCGTCGCGCTGTACCGCAAGGGCCTGCTGCGCCGGAAGAGCGCCGGTGCGCCGGTGATCGTGGTCGGCAACCTGATCGCCGGTGGCAGCGGCAAGACCCCGCTCACGCTGGCCATTGTCGAGCGCCTGAAGGCCGCGGGCTTCACCCCGGGCGTCGCCAGCCGCGGCTACGGGCGCAAGGATGCGCGCGCCGCGGCCTGGGTGGATGCCGATACCGCGCCCGCCATCGGCGGCGACGAACCGGTGCTGATCGCCCGCCTGACGGGCGTGCGCGTGCGCGTCGACGCCGACCGCGCCGCCGCCGCGCGCGCGCTGGTCGCCGCCGGCTGCAACGTGGTGGTCTGCGACGACGGCCTGCAGCACTACGCACTGGCGCGCGACATCGAGATCGAAGTCATCGACGGCCGCCGCCGCCACGGCAACGGCCTGCCGCTGCCGGCCGGGCCGATGCGCGAACCCGCCGCGCGCGCCGCCAGCTGCGATTTCCGCGTGCTCAACGTCGGCAGCGATCCGGACCTCGTCGCCGGCTTCGGCGAATGGCCGATGTGGCTGGCGCCCGGCGACGCCATGCCGCTCGCCGGCGGCCGGCCGCGCAAGCTGTCGGACTTCATCGGCCAGCGCGTGCATGCCGTGGCCGGCATCGGCGACCCGGAGCGCTTCTTCACCATGCTGCGCAGCCTGGGCATCGCGGTGGTGCCGCATGCCTTCGCCGACCACCACGCCTACAGCGAGGACGACCTGCGCTTCGGCAGCGACCTGCCGGTGCTGATGACCGCCAAGGACGCGGTGAAGTGCGCGGCGTTCGTCACCGAGCGCCATTACATGGTGCCGGTGCGAGCGGAGCTGCCGGAGGCCTTCTGGATCGCGTTCCTGGCCAGGTTGCCCGCGGCGCGCACGCAGGCCGGCGGCGCCGATGCCTGACCTCGACTTCATCGTCGCCATCCCCGCGCGCTTCGCGGCCACGCGCCTGCCGGGCAAGCCCCTGCAACTGCTCGGCGGCGAGCCGCTGGTGCTGCACGTCGCACGCCGCGCCCTGGCCGCCGGCGCGCGCGAAGTCTGGGTGGCGGCCGACGACGCGCGCATCGCGCAGGCGCTGGACGGCAGCGGCGCGCGCGTGGCAATGACCTCGCCCGGCCACATCTCCGGCAGCGACCGCCTGGCCGAATGCGCCGACATCGCCGGCTGGGCCGACGACGCGGTGGTCGTCAATCTGCAGGGCGACGAGCCGTTCGCGCCCGCGGCGGGGATCCGCGCGGTGGCGACCGCGCTGGTCACGTCCGGCGCGGAGATGTCCACGCTCGCCACGCCGGTGGAGGACGTCGCCACGCTGTTCGACCCCAACGCCGTCAAGCTGGTGCGTGCCGCCAACGGCGACGCGCTGTACTTCAGCCGCGCGCCGCTGCCGTGGCCGCGCGATGCCTTCGCCGCGGCGCACGGGCGCGAGCACATGCCCGGAGGCCACCACTGGCTGCGCCACATCGGCATCTACGGCTACCGCGCCCGCTTCCTGCGGCGCTTCGCGGCGCTGCCGCCCACGCCGCTGGAGCGCATCGAGTCGCTGGAGCAGCTGCGCGCGCTCGAGCACGGCCACCGCATCGCCGTGGCGCTGTCGCCGGAGCCGTTCCCGCCGGGCGTGGACACCCCCGAAGACCTGGCGCGCGCCGAGCTCCGACTGCAGCAGGCATAATCGGGCGATGGATGCAGTCCTCGCCCCGGAATTCCCGCCGAGCCTGGAATGGCTCAACACCACCGCGCCGGTGCGCATGGCGCAGCTGCGCGGGCGCGTCTGCGCGCTGGCCTTCGTCAACGCCGGCTCGGCGTGGTCCATGCAGCGCATGGTCGATCTCGCCCACCTGCGTGGCCGCCATGGCGAGCGCCTCAACGTGGTCGCGGTGCACGTGCCGCGCTTCGACCACGAGCGCGACCCGCGCCGCGCCGCCAAGCGCCTGAATCGGCAGACCATCGAATTCCCGGTCGCCCACGACGCCGACTGGACGCTGTGGCAGCACTACGGCATCGAGGCCTGGCCCACGGTGGTGCTGATCGACGCCGACGGCCGCATCCGCGAGCGCTTCACCGGTGACGGCCAGCTGCGCGAGCTGGACGCGGCGGTCGCGGCGCTGGGCGCCGAGGCCAGGCCGCGCTCGCGCAACGTCGAGCCCATCGAGATGCGCCGCGTCGGCGAGCCGATGCTGCCACTGCGCTTCCCGATGGGCATCGCCCTGTCCGGCAACTACCTGTACGTGGCCGACAGCGGCCACCACCGCGTGCTGGAGTGCGACCACTCCGGCCGCGTGCTGCGCCAGTTCGGCTCCGGCGGCCCGGGCTTCATCGACGGTCCGATGGAGCTGTCCGCGCTCAACAGGCCGCAGGGCATGTGCATCGAGCGCGACATGCTCTACGTCGCCGATACCGGCAACCACGCGGTGCGCCGCATCCAGCTGCGCTCGGGCGACATCGACACCGTACTCGGTGCCGGCCGCCCGGGCACCCCCGGCGAAGGCCCGGTCGGCGATCCGCGCACGGTGGCGCTGGACCAGCCGCGCGCGGTGTCGCTGGCCGCCGGCGCCATGTTCATCGCCACCGCCGGCGACAACCGCCTGTGGCGCTACGACATGGGCACGCCGGGCATCACGCTGCTCGCGGGCTCCGGCCTGCTGGACGTGGTCGACGGCGTCGGCCGCGCGGCGGCGTTCGCCGAGCCGGTGGCGCTGGCGTCGGTGCAGCAGGTGGTCTACGTGTGCGATGCCGCCGGTTCGGCGATCCGCTCCGCCAACGCGCGCAGCGGGCTGGTGTCGACGCTTGTCGGCCGCGACCCCTGGAACCACGGCAACGCCGACGGCGTGCGCACCGACGCCGCGCTGCAGCAGCCACAGGCGATCGCGCTCGATCCCAATTCGCCGGTGCTGTGGATCGCCGACAGCGGCAACGACTGCCTGCGCTCGCTGCGCCTGGGCGGTGGCGAGATCAGCACCTGGCCGCTGCCGCAGCGCCTGCACGCGCCCTGCGGCCTGGCCGTGGCCGACGGCGTGGTGTGGATCGCCGACACCGACGCGCACGCCGTGCTGCGCCTCGACACCCGGGATGGCGCGCTGCGCCACATCCCCATCGGCGAATGACCGCGGCCGGCAGCGTGCCGCCCGACGGCCCGCCCCAGGGCGGGGCCGTGGTGTTCGACGGCAAGGCCTTCGTCCGCGGCCTGAGCACCGCGCCCGGCGTGTACCGCATGCACGCCGCCGACGACAGCGTGCTGTATGTCGGCAAGGCCGGCGCGCTGAAGAAGCGCGTTGCCAGTTACTTCAGCGCCAGCCCCAAGAGCCCGCGCACCACCGCCATGCTGGCGCAGGTCGCGCGCATGGAGGTCACGGTCACGCGCACCGAGGCCGAGGCGCTGCTGCTTGAAAACCAGCTCATCAAGTCCCTCAAGCCGCGCTACAACGTGCTGCTGCGCGACGACAAGAGCTATCCCTACATCCTGCTCACCCGCGAGGATGCGCCGCGCATCGCCATGCACCGGGGCCCGCAGGCGGTGCCCGGCAACTACTACGGCCCGTACCCCGGCGTGATGGCGGTGCGCGAAACGCTCAACCTGCTGCACAAGCTGTTCAAGCTGCGCAGCTGCGAGGACAGCGTGTACCGCAACCGCACGCGGCCCTGCCTGCAGTACCAGATCGGCCGCTGCAGCGCGCCGTGCGTCGGCTTCGTCGAGCAGGCCGAGTACGACGATGCCGTGCGCCGCGTGCGCCTGTTCCTCGAAGGCCGCAGCGACCAGCTGGTCGACGAACTCGCCGCCGGCATGGAGGCGGCAAGCCAGGCGCTTGCCTTCGAACGCGCCGCGCGCCTGCGCGACACGCTCGCCAGCCTGCGCAGCATGCAGGCGCGGCAGTACGTCGACGGCCGCGCCGCGGATCTCGACGTGCTGGCCATCGCCATGGAAGGCACGCACGCCTGCGTGCTGCTGCTGGCGTTCCGCGACGGCCGCAACTTCGGCACCCGCGCGTTCTTCCCCAAGACCAACGGCGTCGATGAACCGGCCGAAGTGCTGGCGGCGTTCGTGTCGCAGTACTACACCGGCCAGGTGCCGCCGCAGGAGATCGTGCTCGACCGCGCCATCGAGGACATCGACCTGCTGCAGGAGGCGTTCTCGCTGCAGGCCGGGCGCAAGGTGGTCATCAAGCCCAGCGTGCGCGGCGAGCGCGCCGGCTATCTCGACATGGCGCGGCGCAACGCCGTGCAGCAGCTGGCCACCATGCTCGGCAGCCAGGCGGCGCAGGCCGCGCGCGCGGAATCGCTGCGCGCGCTGCTCGGCCTGGCCGCGCCGGCCAGGCGCATCGAATGCTTCGACATCAGCCACACCATGGGCGAGGCCACCGTGGCCTCGTGCGTGGTGTTCGATGCCGAAGGCCCGGTGCGCGGCCAGTACCGGCGCTACAACATCGCCGGCATCGAGCCCGGCGACGACTACGCGGCCATGCACCAGGCGCTGTCGCGGCGCTTCCGCCGCGCCGCCGACAGCACGCCGGGCGAGGGCGACGGCCCGGTGCTGCCCGACGTGCTGCTGATCGACGGCGGCGCGGGGCAGGTGGCGCAGGCCAACGCGGTGCTCGGCGAGCTCGGCATCACGGGCGTCACCGTGGTCGGCGTGGCCAAGGGCGAAGCGCGCAAGGCCGGGCATGAAACGCTGCTGCTGCCTGGCGTTGATGGACAGCCGGGCCGCGAGCTGCAGCCCGGCGCGGCCTCGCCCGGCCTGCAGCTGGTGCAGCAGGTGCGCGACGAGGCGCACCGTTTCGCCATCACCGGCCACCGCGGCCGCCGGCAGAAGGCGCGCAGCACCAGCCGGCTCGAGGACATCCCGGGCATCGGCCCGCGCCGGCGCGCCAGCCTGCTCAAGCATTTCGGCGGGCTGGGCGGGCTGCGCGCGGCCGGCGTCGCCGAAATCGCACGCGTCGAAGGCGTCAACCAGGCGCTCGCGGAACGGATTTACGCCACACTGCACGGCCTGGACGCCCCCGCGTCGGGCGCCAAGGCCACGCGAGACCCATGAAGCTCACCATCCCCACCTGGCTCACCCTGCTGCGCATCGTCCTCATTCCGGTGATGGTGCTGATGTTCTACCTGCCCTGGCAGTGGAGCAATTTCCTGACCGCGGCGATCTTCGGCTTCGCCGCCATCACCGACTGGCTGGATGGCTGGATCGCGCGCCGCTACAACCAGTATTCGGCGTTCGGGGCGTTCCTGGATCCGGTGGCCGACAAGCTGATGGTCGCCACCGCGCTGTTCCTGATCGTGCAGGGCCACCCCACGCCGTGGATGGCGTTCTGGGCGGCGGTGATCGTGGGCCGCGAGATCGCGGTGTCGGCGCTGCGCGAGTGGATGGCGGAGCTGGGGCAGAGCGCAACGGTGAAAGTCGCCACCATCGGCAAGATCAAGACCGTGGTGCAGATGGTGGCGCTGCTCGCGCTGCTGTACGCGGTGACGCCCGACAAGAATCCGCCGCGGCCGCAGGCATGGCTTGGCGAGCCGATCTTCCACATCGGCGACTGGATGCTGGCGGTGGCGGCGCTGCTCACGCTGTGGTCCGGATTCGAGTATCTGCGTGCGGCGTGGCCGGTACTTCGTGCAAGTGAGGGCGCACCTGTTGACAACGTATCCGCGACCCGTAAAATGCCTGGCTCAGCGCGGGAATAGCTCAGTTGGTAGAGCGCAACCTTGCCAAGGTTGAGGTCGCGAGTTCGAGTCTCGTTTCCCGCTCCAGGTTTGAGACAAGACCCCGGCAACGGGGTCTTGTTGTGTCAGGCCCGGCAATTCGCCTGGCGCCAGTTTCAAGTGGGCCTCATGGCAGAGTGGTCATGCAGCGGACTGCAAATCCGCGTACGCCGGTTCGATTCCGACTGAGGCCTCCAGAAAAAGAAAAGGTCAGGTGCATTTGCCGGTTGGCAGGTGGATCTGGCCTTTTTGCTTTGTTGCTTCGTGGAGGGTGGCGGGTACCAAGGGCCTTGAGGACTCATGTCCCCCGGCGATGGCCTTGGCCATCGCCTCCTCCTTGACTTCCTCCTCAAGGCCCTTGGCACCCGCTGCGCCGCACTGCGCGGGGTTGAAAGGCACACCCCGTGATCCGGGGCATTCGGCGCTTCTGCCCGGCAGTGTGAGGGAGGGGTAAAGGTTGGGCGTGGTAAAGTGCGCGGCTGCATTGTTTGCACCCTGCCAGACGGACCTCCGGCATGTTGGACCTCCATTGCCACCTGCTCCCCGCGATCGATGACGGGGCGGTTGACCTTGCCATGTCGCTGGAGATGGCGCGCATCGCCGTGGCCGATGGCATTACCGTGACCGCGTGCACCCCGCACATCTATCCCGGCATGTACGAGAACAAGGGCCCGGACATCCGCGCGGCCATCGTCAGCCTGCAGGCCGAGCTGGACCGCGAGGGCATTGCGCTGAAGCTGGTGGAAGGCGCCGACGTGCACCTCGATCAGGGGCTGGCCGCCGGCATCCGCGATGGCCGCATCCCCACGCTGGCAGGCTCGCGCTACCTGCTGTTCGAGCCGCCGCACCACGTGGCGCCGCCGCGGCTGGAAGACACCATGTTCGAGTTGATGGCCGCGGGTTATGTGCCCGTGGTCACACATCCGGAGCGGCTGACCTGGGTGGAGCAGCATTACGACACCTTCGTGCGCCTGGCCGGGCGCGGGGTGTTCATGCAGGTCACGTCGGGCGCGCTCACCGGGCGTTTCGGCCGCCGCGCGCAGTACTGGGGCGAGCGGTTCGTGGGCGAGGGGCACTGCCACATCCTCGCCACCGACGCCCACCACCCCACGCGCCGCCCGCCGCTGCTGGCCGAGGGCCGCGAGGCCGCGGCGCGCCTGGTGGGTGCCGAGGAGGCCGGGCACATGGTTGTGACCCGGCCGGCTGCAATGATCGCCAACGCCAGAGCGGATACACTTCCATCCCTTCCCGCACCTGCCATGCCGAAGCCTCCGCGCTTTTGGCAGAGACTGCTGCGTTCAGCCTGATTTTTAGCAAGGTCCCGCCCCCAGCTGGATCAAGAGGTCAATGTGATGAAGAAAACCTGGTTGTTATTCGTCGCGCTACTGCTGACTACGCTGATGACCGCGTGTGCGTCGGGGGCTTCGAAACGGGCAATGATGGGGGCGGAGTTGCCAGCGCCCGACACCACCACCGCGTCCGGCGCGTACGAAGGCGCCACCGACTATCGTTTGGGCTCGCAGGACCTGCTGGAGATCAGCGTGTTCGGCGTGAGTGAGCTCAAGCACCAGACGAGGGTCAACTCCAACGGCCTTATCAACGTCCCCTTGGTGGGCAGCGTGATGGCGGGCGGCAAGACCGTCCCCGAGTTGGAGAAGGAACTCGCCCGGAAGTATGCGGAGGGCTACCTGCAGAACCCGCAGGTGAGCATTTTCGTCACCGAATACACCAGCCAGAGGGTGACATTGGAGGGTGCCATAAACAAGCCGGGAATCTTTCCATTGACTGGCAAGACGTCATTGCTGCAGGCGATCGCGATGGCCCAAGGTCTTCATGAGCTGGCCGATCCAAGCGGCATCGTGGTCTTCCGCTATGTCAACGGCGAGCGCATGGCCGCCGCGTTTGATATGAAAGCCGTCAGGGACGGCTCAATGCCCGACCCGCAGATCTACGGCGACGACGTGATCGTCGTCGAGCGCTCTGGAAGCCGGTCCGCTCTGCGGGAATTCCTCAAGAGCATTCCCGCTTTCGCACTCTTCATGGCGCTTTAAGCGCTCATCAACGTTACGGACAACTCCACGCATGCATGACGACCAGCTGCCGGCCAGTCCGGCTGGTGACAACAGCCACGACCGACAACTCCCCGCGCCCGTCCTTCCAGGTACCCATCTCCAGCCAGCTTCCAGCCGAGCAGCGCTTGCGCTCGACCTGTTCGAGGAGAAGCGCGGAGACGAAGACGAGCTCGATCTGCTCGCCTACTGGCGCATCCTGGTCAAACGTCGCTGGCTGGTGCTTGGCGTGCTTGGCGTGGTCGTGGCATTGGCCCTCATCGCCACCTTGATGATGCCGCCGGTATACCGCGCATCCGCCACGCTGCAGATCGATCGCGACACTGTCCAGGTCATGCAGGTGGAAGGCGTCACCAATGCCGAAGGTGGGGGGCCGGATTTCCTGCTGACTCAGTACGCACTGCTGCAGAGTCGAAGCCTGGCCGAGCGCGTCGCGAACGAATTGCAGATCGATGCCGCCACGGTCCAACGCCTTGGCTCGACAACATGGTGGCGGCGGGCCGCCGGTGCGTTGCGTCCGGATTCAAACGCCGATGTGGCTGCCTCCGCGGGGCTTCCTGAGCCGTTGGCCGAAGACGGCCAGTCCGACGCGCTCGCCAATCTTGGCCCAGCTGTCGGGATTGTCCGCAGCGGTTTGACCGTCGAGCCGGTGCGAGGCTCGCGGCTGGTACTCGTGCACTACGATTCGACGCTTCCCGCCTTCTCGGCACGCGTTGTCAATGCAATCGCCGATGGCTTCATCGCGACTGCGATTGAGCGCAAGTTCGACGCGTCCTCGTACGCCAGCAAATATCTTGAAGAACAGCTCGCACTTGCCAAGGGCCGTCTGGAAGAGTCCGAGCGCGCTCTGGTCGCGTTTGCCACCAAGGAAAATATCGTTGCGAGCGGTGAGGGGAGCCAGTCGCTGGAAAGCCAGAACCTTGGCGCGCTCAATGCTGCACTGGCGGGCGCGCAGGATGACCGCATTCGAGCTCAAGCGGCGTGGGGCCAAGTGAGCGGGGGCGGCGCGCTGCCAGCAGCAGCCATTGCGAATTCCATCCTAAACACGCTTCAGAACCAGCGAGCCACGCTCAACTCGCAATATCAGCAACAGCTCAAGACCTACAAGCCGGAGTACCCAACGATGCAGGCCCTCAAGGGCCAGATCGATGAAGTCGACAGGCAGATCGCGCAGGAGCGCGACGGCGTGAGGGCTTCGATCCGGGCCGAGTATCAAGCCGCCCAGAGCCGTGAAACCATGTTGATGTCGCAGCTCAACAACCTGCGTACCAAAACGCTCGACGTCGACAACCGCTCGATTGACTACAACATCCTGCGACGCGAGGTGGACACCAACCGCCAGCTCTATGACGGCCTTCTTCAGCGTTACAAGGAAATCGGCGTGGCCGGCGGTGCCGGGGTGGGTGCCAACAACATTTCGATCGTTGACCGGGCGGTGGTGCCCACGGGGCGTTTCAAGCCCAACCTGGGGTTGAACCTCGCGATCGGCCTGCTCTTGGGCCTGATGTTGGGCGTCCTTCTTGCTTTTGTACTTGAATTTCTCGATGACACCATCAAGAGTCCCGAGGACGTCGAACAGCACTTGCGTTTGGCCATGCTTGGCATCATTCCCCACTTGCGTAAGCAGAGCGTGGAAGCGGCCAGCGCTGACCCGCGATCTGCGTTCTCGGAGGCCTACCGCTCGGTGCGCACAGCGCTGCAGTTCTCGACTGACCGGGGCGTGCCGAAGGTCTTGCTTGTCACCAGTCCGAGTGCTTCGGAGGGCAAGTCCACTACGGCGCACACCTTGGCGCGCAACTTCGCCCAACTGGGCAAGCGCGTGCTGCTGATCGAGGCTGATCTGCGCAATCCGTCACTGCACAAGGTGCTCGGCGTACGCTCGGAAACCGGGTTGTCCAGCCTGCTGGCCGGCGCCGCCAGCGCCCACGAAGTGGTGCTGGACACCGACGACGAGCGCCTGAAGGTGATTCTCGCAGGTCCCCTGCCGCCCAATCCGGCGGAACTGCTGTCCGGCAGCCGGCTTTTGTCCATGCTGACCGTGGCCGCGGAAACGTACGACCAGGTAATCATCGACGGCCCGCCCGTACTCGGCATCGCAGATGCGCCCATCCTGGCCAACGTTGTTTCAGGAACGTTGCTGGTAGTGCAGGCCGGCGAGACGCGAATCAAGACCGCTCAGGCCGCAATAAAGCGCCTGGCGGCCGCGCGCGCACGTGTCATCGGTGGCCTGCTCACGCATTACGATGCCAAAGTCGCCGGCTATGGCTACGACTACGCTTCGTATTACTCCTACGGCACCACGCCGAAGCTCGCCGGCAAGTAACGGGACGCCGGGGATGACCACGGGGAGCGACGACGCGCTGGATGTGGCGCTCGGGCTGCTGCGTGCCCCAGCGCTCCGCGGTGCATTGCGCGTGCGGCCGCTTCCCAACGGCATGGCCGAATTGCTGGCTATCGCCTCGGGTTCGGCGGAGCGAGCGCGTGCCGCAGCCGCCCGCACCGGTCACGCGCAAGGTGAGCTCCTCGAGGCGTCACGCTTCTACGTACAGCAGATCTTGTTGGCCGAGGACGCCGACGCCTACCGCGTGCTTGGCGTGGAGCGGGGCGCCGATCACGCCGACATCCGCGACCACCACCGCCTGTTGCTGCGTTGGCTGCATCCCGACCGCAACGAGGGTGCGCAATGGGAGTCCGCATTCGCCACGCGCGTCAACTCCGCATGGACGCAATTGCGGAGCGGCGACGCCATAGCCGACTACGACGCCCGGCCGGATGTCATCGCCCGACAGGTTCAACTGCCGTCGTCGCAAGAGGCGCTGCCCCCGCGCCCGTGGGGACTGCGTTCCACAAGCGATGCGCCGACGGGCCGCGCGGGGCCATTTGCCGTAGCCGGACTCGGCCTCGCTTGCATCGCGTTGGCTTGGCTCGCTGTGCAGCGCGAAGGCGAGCTCGATAAGCGGCGGGACCACATGGCGGAGGAGGCGGCGTACTCAAGCATCACATCTCCCTCCGCGGCCGATGGGCGCGCCTCGCCGCGACACCGCAAACCGGAATTAGGCGTGGTATCTGCAAAGGCACCCAAATCTCCGGATCCCCAGATCGATCTGCTCGCCAGCAGCGCACCGCCACCGGACGCGCTGTTCGTGGCGCCTGGAGCCTGGGATGTCATCGTGCAGCCACTAGCTGAAGCGTTATCGACGCCATCTACGCATGCGCAGCAGGCGTCATCCTCGTCGGCGCGCGTGGGGACGGTGGTCCGGGACTCGCCGACCATCGGCGCGGCGCGCGCACCGATGGAGTTGCCAATCCCGGACCCGGATACGACGCCTTCGCGCGGCGTGGCGTCGGCGCTTGAATTGCGTGGATCCACGCACGCGACATCTCAGTTGCCTGTTGTTGCGCCTGTGCCTACCCCCGCCCCAGCCCCGGCGTCCGCCAGCATTGCCACCCCGGCGACCAGATCCGCACCTGTTGCGTCATCGATCGCATCCGCCCCGTCGTTGCCTGGCGATCCACTTCAGCTCATGCGCGAGGCCGAGGCCAGCCTCGGTGCTGTGACCACTTACCTCACGCTCGCCGAAGCCCGCTCTCCCGCGTTCCTCGACGCGGCCATCCGACTGGAAGCGGCCGGCATCCGCACTAACCTGCACGCCAGGCTCAATGCTCGACAACGTCGGCGCATGGTAATCCAGTCGCCCGCATGGACCCTCGGCCAAGAGAGGGCCTCGCTCCTTGCGGGCTACAGCGTCCAGGCACGGCGCGAGATACAGGAAACCGGTTTGCTACGCCTCCAGCTCGTCCGCCATGGCGATGCCTGGCGCGTTGCGGAGCTGCATTTGGAACCGGCGGAATGAGCAGCCTTCGCCTGCTGTCATTTTTTGTCTTGCTCCTGGCGCTCGCCTTCGCCGGCTTCAGCCTGGTGGCAACTCGCGGTGACTCGGCAGCAATCACCGCGGAGTTTGCAGTGGCGCAAGCCCACCTGCGTGCGGGTGATGGCCGGTCCGCCGCGGCCGCCGCACGTGCCTTGCTGGCGCACGAGCCCGCTCACGGTGGCGCCTTCGGCGTACTTGCCGCGGCGCTGGAGGCTGAGGGGAGTGAGGTGGACGTCCTCGAGCGTTATCAGACTGCCTCGCGCCGGTCGCCACGAGACCTTGGCGTACGTGGCTGGCTTGCCTCCCGCGCGTTGGAGGTCGGCGACTACACCACCGCCATCAATCACATCGACGCCATGCTGAGCCTAGCCGGCAGCAGCCATCGCGACCTGCTCCCGATGCTGGTCCAGCTCTCGCATGATCTGGATTTCGCCCGGGCATTGGCCGCGCATCTTGCGCGCCAGCCGCGCTGGCGTCCGGCCATCCTGCGCGTGGCGGCCAACTCCGGGCTGCCGGATGCCGCCGACAACCTGCACGGCGCGTTGCGCGAGCAGGGCCGATTGTCTCGGGACGAGGTGACACGATGGATCGATGGCATGCTCAAGGATGGACGCTGGGGCAGTGCCTACGCACGCTGGTTCAGTGGGCTGGAAGCGGTGCCCGAGCGGCTACATGTGCCTTGGAACGGTGATTTCGCGCGCATGCCTACCTCCAGTGGTTTTGACTGGCGAGTACGCCGTACGAATGGCGTGGTCTTCGACCGCATCACGTTGCCTGGAGGCGGGCATGCCGCGCGTTTAGCCTTTCTGGGGCGACCAGTCGCGGCCGTCGGCATTGAGGCCCCGCTGCTGTTGGTCCCTGGGCGTCACCTGTTGACGCTCCGCGCGCGCACCCGCGGCATGCGATCGGATCAGGGATTGGAATGGAATCTCGTCTGTGGTGACGGCCGCACCCGGATCGCACAAGGCGCGCGGATACGCGAGGCGCACCAATGGAGCACGGTCGAACTCGAATTTGACGTGCCGATCAGCGATGGGTGCGACGGCCAGTGGCTTCGGCTGGTCAACCCGGCACCTCGCGGCGTAGCGCAAGTGCTACGGGGCGAGCTGCATGTGACAGACGTCACTATCGCGCGAATCGAGTGATACGGCGCCCCGCCCAAAGTGATTGACAACAAAGGGCGGCCATCGGCTGGATCATTTGGCACGATTCCTGCATCATGTTCCTTGCGTTCAAGGCCAAACGAAGTTCGTCGGTAGTTGCCAACATCGCCATTGGGCAACGTCACACGGCGGTCACCTTGCTGTACCAGAGGGTTGAATTTGAAGGAAATTCCGGCGCTGTTCGGTTGCGGATCAAGTACGTTTCGCCTAACCTGTGTTGCGGCGCGTCAAAGCCGCTCTCCTGAATGATAAATGGAAGGACTCCATGAAGACTACGCTGCTGTTTACCGTCGCACTCGCCACCGCTTTCTCCGCGCCGGTCCTGGCGCAGGGTGCCGGTGCCACGCTCCGCATCGACAGCGGCAGCGCCATGGTCAGCACGGGTGGCGAGTTCGCCACCGCGTCGTCGGGTGCCCAGCTTTCCAGCGGCTCGCGCGTCATGCTCGGTGAAGGCAGCCGATCCACGCTGGTCTATACCAACGGCTGCACCCAGGCCCTGAACAATCCGGGCGTGTACAGCGTCTCCGCCACCTGCGTAGCGGCGAACGGTGCGGGTGGCTCCAACGGCGCCGGCAGGGCCGGCGTTGACGTGGGCGGCGCTGCCATCATCACCGGCGTGACCGTGGCGGCCGCGGCCGCCCTCGCCAGCATGGATGACGTCGAGTACGTTGCTCCGCCGCCGGTCAGTCGCTGACCAGCGCCCCTGACGGGGCCGGCAGACATCTGACGGGACGGGCTTGCCCCGTCCCGTTTTTATTGGGGAATCGAACTACGCATGGACGGCGCAGGAGCCACCGCAGCATCGCGCGGGCGTGACACAGCGGCTCTGGTCGGAGTGGCCGCGCTGCTGGTGCTGTCGCTTGTCGCCGGCGGCAGCTCGCAGGAGTCGGGCGGTGGCGTGTTCACGGCGCGCCTGCTTGCGCTGCCGCTGATCGCCTGGGGAAGCTGGTTGCTTCTGGCCAAACGTTCAAGTGACGTTGCCCATCGCGCCGGCAACGTGCAATGGGCTTGGCTGCTGTTCGTGGCGGCGCTGGTGGCCATACCGCTGCTGCAGCTGTGGCTGCCCGGCAGCCTGGCCGGTGGCGAGGGCAGGGATGCACTGTCCCGGGACCTGCAGGGCTTCGGCGTGCATGCCCCCGCGCACTGGTCGCTTGCGCCTGCCGCAACGCGTGAGGCCGGCTTTGCGCTGCTGCCCGCGCTTGCGGTATTCGTGCTCACCTTGGCGCTGCCGACCCAGGCGCAACGCAGGCTGGCGATGGTGGTTGTACTGATGGCCCTGGCCAGCCTGCTTCTCGGCATCGCCCAGCTTGGTGCGCCGCAGGAAAGCGCGCTCAACCCCTACCCGCAGTGGCAGCCAGCCATGAACGGCTTCTTCGCCAACCCCAATCACCAGGCGACGCTGCTGGTGGTCGCGGCCACGCTGGCCTGTTCGTGGCTGGCCACGGCGATCGGACGTTGGCCAGAAGGTCGCCCACATCGTGTCGCGGTCATCGCGGCTTCCGCGTTGGTGGTGCTGCTCGCCGCCGTGTCCTTGCCCCTCACCGGCTCGCGCGCCGGCGTCGTGCTCTTCATCCTGTCCTGCGGCGTGGTGGTAGTCGGTCATTGGCCGTCGTGGCGGGGTGGCCGAAGCGGCCGCATCATGCTCGCAGCTGGCGTGGCGCTCGCGGGATTCGCCCTTCTCGCGGCGCTGCGGTGGATGCAGGTCGACAGTGTCGACGAATTGCGTGCCCCCTTGCGCGCGGTCACTGGAGAGATCGCAGCGCGTTTCGCGCCATTTGGCACGGGCGTAGGCAGCTACGTGCCGGTGTTCGAACAAGAATCGCCACGCGAACTGTTGATGGGCGAATACGTCAACCATGCCCACAACGAATACGCACAGTGGTGGCTCGAGGCCGGCGTGCCGGGGCTGGTCGTCATGATGCTAGGCGCGGCGGCGCTCGCGCTCACCGTTCGCGGCCTGTGGCGGCTGCCCGCACACGACCGCGGCCTGGGCGTGACCGCCCTGGTGGCGCTGGCCGCGATCCTGGCGCACTCCATCGTCGACTACCCGCTGCGCACGCCGGCCATGCTGGCGGTGGCCGCCGCGTTGGCGGGTATCGCCGCGGCGCAAGCGGCGCAGACTGATCGTGGCCGACAGCAGATTCGATTGCCCGTTGACACGGATAATCGCCAATACCTTGCAAGGGATTAACGCATGAACCAGTTTCCGGCGCCGGACGCGACACGCATCGCGGTGGTAGGCCTCGGCTACGTGGGCCTGCCGCTTGCCGTCGAGTTCGGCAAGCAGTACGCCACCGTGGGTTTCGACATCAACGCCGCGCGCGTGGCCGAGCTGCGCGCCGGCAAGGACAGCACGCTCGAGGTGGAGCCGGAGCTCCTGGGCAGCGCCACGCAGCTGGGCTTCACCAGCGACCTGGAAGGCATCCGCGACTGCAACGTGTACGTGGTCACCGTGCCCACGCCCATCGACAGCGCCCGCCGCCCGGACCTCACCCCGCTGCGCAAGGCCAGCGAGTCGCTGGGCAAGGTGCTGCAGCCCGGCGACACCGTGGTGTACGAGTCCACCGTGTATCCCGGCTGCACCGAAGAAGTGTGCGTGCCGATCCTGGAGCAGGTGAGCGGCCTGACGTTCAACGTCGACTTCTTCTGCGGCTACAGCCCGGAGCGCATCAACCCCGGCGACAAGCAGCACCGCGTCACCACCATCATGAAGGTGACCTCCGGCTCTACGCCGGCGGCCGCGAACTTCGTGGACGCGCTGTACGCCAGCATCATCACCGCCGGCACCCACAAGGCCAGCAGCATCAAGGTGGCCGAGGCCGCCAAGGTGATCGAGAACACCCAGCGCGACCTCAACATCGCCCTGGTCAACGACCTGGCGATCCTCTTCAACAAGTTGGGCATCGACACGCTGGAAGTGCTGGAAGCCGCGGGCACCAAGTGGAACTTCCTGCCGTTCCGCCCGGGCCTGGTGGGCGGGCACTGCATCAGCGTGGATCCTTACTACCTGACGCACAAGGCGCAGGAAGTGGGGCACCACCCGGACGTGATCCTGGCCGGGCGTCGCACCAACGACGGCATGGGCGCGTACGTGGCGGGTGAAGTAATCCGGCTGATGGTGCGCAACGGCATCAACCCGGTGCGCGCACGGATCCTGATCCTGGGGCTGGCGTTCAAGGAGAACTGCCCGGACCTGCGGAATACGCGGGTGGTGGACATCATTGGCGCGCTGCAGGGCTACAACGCGCGCGTGGAGGTGTGTGACCCTTGGGTGGATGCGGCCGAGGCCAAGCACGAGTACGGGTTGTCACTGTGCAAGCCGGGCGCAGGCGAGTACGACGCGATCATCGTGGCGGTGGGGCATGAGGAGTTCCGGAAGCTGGGTGCGGCCGGGATACGCGCGCATGGCAAGCCGGGTGCAGTTTTGTATGACGTGAAGTATGTGCTGCCTCGTGAGGCGGTTGACGGGCGGTTGTAATGGGTGCGGTAGCTTCACCCCAGAAGCACCGAGATGACATAGACGGTTTGCGAGCCGTTGCCGTCCTCATGGTGTTGCTGTTTCATTACGGGTTTGGCGTGCCGGGTGGATATGTTGGGGTAGACGTATTTTTTGTCATATCCGGATTCCTCATTACCGGAATAATCACCCGCCAGATGGAGAAGGGAGAGTTTTCCTTCCTTGAGTTCTATGAGCGGCGCGCGCGTCGGATACTGCCTGCGCTCTTCGTAGTGTTAATCATCTCCAGCATTGGTGCGCTGTTTGTACTGCTGCCATCCGATCTGGAGCGTTTCGCAAAAAGTCTGATTGCGTCTCTGCTGTCGGTGTCGAACTTCTGGTTCTGGTCGCAAGGCGGATACTTTGGCTCCGCGTCCGAGATGGCGCCCTTGCTGCACACTTGGTCGTTAGCCGTCGAAGAACAGTTCTACATTGCTCTGCCTTTGGCGTTGTTCTTGGTATATCGGTGGGCGCCGCGTCACGTTTTCAGCTTCACTGCTGGCGTGACCGTGGTTACATTTATTGCTGCCGCCTTCTTTGTCTCAACACGAACGCCAGAAGTTTTCTATTTTTCGCCCTTCCGCGCTTGGGAGTTATCGCTGGGGGGGCTTTTGGCCGTTCGACGGCCCCCTGCAGTGACCAGCAAGTTTCATCGGCAGTGGATTGCAGCGGCTGGCCTCCTGCTGGTCGTCGTTCCTGCGGTTGCTTTCAATGAAGAGACGCTGTTTCCGGGACCGTCAGCTGCGCTGCCGTGTCTCGGCACGGCGCTGTTGATCTGGACAGGTATGTCTGGAGATTCCGTGGTTAGGCGGATTCTCGCGACGCGACTGCTGGTGCTGGTCGGGCTGATTTCGTACTCCTTGTATCTTTGGCATTGGCCGATCCTGGTCTTGGCCAAACATGCCGTTGGCCAGGATCTCGGCCTCGTCAGCAGACTGGTTCTTGGCGGCTTGGCGTTTGTCATGGCCTTCTTGAGCTGGAAGTTCGTGGAAACGCCGTTCCGGAATCGAGGCCGTACGAGCGGTCGTGTGTTGTGGCTATCTACACTGGGTGCGGGTGCTGCATTGGCGGTTGCGAGTGGCGTGACGTTGTCCAATGGTGGTTTCGAGAGGCGGTTTGATCCACAGGTCGTCACCCTCGATCGCGCGCGCGCGCGACAGGCTTTCCGCACTGAATGTATTGACTACAGGCCACGAGTCGAAGCTGTGTCCGCATGCAAGATAGGTGCTGCCGGCGTACCCACTCTACTTGTCTGGGGAGACTCCTATGCGCACGCGATGCTGCCCGCCTTGGATACCGCGCTCAAGAATCTAGGTGTCGCCGCGTTGTTCGTCGCTGAGAGTGGCTGTCCTCCGCTGCCCCAAGCAGTAGTTTCGTGGAAGGGGCGCGAGAATTGGCGCTGTCAACAGTTCAACCGCGACGTAATGCGACTGTTGACTGATTCGCATCGATTGGAGCACTTGGTGCTTGCCGCAGCCTGGAACGCCTACGCAGCAGAGGATCAGGGATACAAGCTGCGGGTGGCAGGTAGCGATACGTCGGAAGATTCCCTGAAGCGCGGCCTTGTCGAGTTGACGTATGACCTTGGCGAACAAACAGCAGTTGAAAGGATAGTTTTCATTGGACAAGTGCCGAGTTATGAGTGGAGCATTCCCACCAGAATGCTTGATGCCAACCGATGGGATGTTGCCCTCGGTTCTCTAACGCGGGAGGCTTGGAGGGCTAAAAGTGAAGCGTCGCACGCTGCGGTGCGAGGTCTTGTAGGGTCGGGAGCATTCCAGTTTATAGATCCATCAGAGTGGTTTTGCAGATCGGGCGTATGCCAGTACGCGGATCAAGCCAATCTGCCCTTCTACTGGGATCATGGCCATATAAACAGCCGCGGCAGTGCTTTTATTCTGCCCCAGCTTGAGCAAGGGCTGCGAAAAGTCCTCGCTGATCAGGGCGCAATCTCGCTTCGTGCGTCTCCATGATGGACGAATCTTGTCCGTTCGAGCGGGGCCAGAATGGTGTCGGTAAGGGTGCGCGAGACCCACTCAGTGAGCGTCTTATCGCCATCGTGCTCCCAGACCTGCGAGGCGGCGGAGCGGAGCGTGTCGGTATCAATCTTGCCAATGAGTTTGCTGCACAAGGTCATCGCGTCGACCTGGTGCTCCTTCGGGCAGTGGGCGAGTTGCTGCCGTTGCTGGATTCCAGGGTTTGCATAGTTGATCTTGGCGTTGTCAGGCTGCGGGGCCTATTCGTGCCGCTACTTCGCTACCTGCGTAAGGTAAGGCCATCTGCGCTATTGGCGAGCATGTGGCCCATCACCGTTATCTCGGCTGCGGCTTGCCGATTGTCTGGATATGGACCGCGTCTGGTTGTCGTGGAGCACACCGACTGGTCGTCCTCTCGGGAGCGAGGCGGTCCGGCCAGGCGGATCGCGATGAAGTGCACGATGGCGCTCGGCTTCCGCTTGGCCAACGGGGTCGTGGCGGTTTCCGATGGCGCCAGTGATGTACTCGCCAGAGTTGGCTGGTATCCACGAAATCGCATAACGACGATCCACAATCCAATCGTGGGTGGCGCCGAGTCCCGTCAGGTATCGGGAGTTGGCGTAGCTCCATGTTGGAGTACCGGTGACCACCACCGGATTCTCGCTGTCGGGAGCTTGAAGGCGGTAAAGGATTACCCGACGCTGCTCCGCGCCTTCCGCATCTTGCTCCGCAGCACCGATGCCAAGTTGTTGATCCTGGGCGAAGGAGAAGAGCGCCAGCCGCTCCAGCGGCTTGTTGCCGAACTCGGCCTTGGTGATGACGTCACCATGCCGGGGTTCACGGTTACCACCGAAACTTTTTATAAGGCAGCGGATTTGCATGTCCTGTCCTCGACGGCGGAGGGGTTTGGCAACGTGCTGGTCGAGGCGATGGCGCAAGGAACCCCAGTCGTCAGCACTGATTGCCCGTCTGGTCCCAGAGAGATCCTGATGGATGGGCGTTACGGGCCGCTCGTGCCCGTCGGCGACGCTGAACGTCTTGCCGAAGCGATGCTGGGATCCCTCAGCTATCCACAAGATCGCGCCGCACTCCAAGCGCGCGCCAAGCATTTCAGTGTTGAACGGGCAGCGGAAGCGTACTTGAGCCTGCTGCTACCAGACGCATGTGGTAAGAACCCGGAAGTCTCCATATGAAACAGTTTCTTCGAGCGCTACGCGACCATCCTCTTGTCTTGACACCTTTGGTGGCTGTGCTGAGCCTGCTCAAGCGCATCGGCTTCGACATTGCCGAGAGGGTTTACCGGCATGCGCCTTTCCGCGGAACTGTGACAACGGCCGTGACAGGTGGGGCTAGTTTCCGGATCGTTTCCGAAGGCAGGAAAATTGAGAATGGCTTGTATTGGCGTGGGATTGACGCCCATGAGCCAAAGAGCATGGCGATCTGGATGGAGGCCGCACGAAACGCGCGGACTGTTCTGGACGTCGGGGCGAACTCGGGCGTTTTTTCACTGGCTGCTGCCGCCGCGGGTGCCGGGGCGATACACGCGTTCGAGCCGCTGGCGCGGGTCCACGGCATCCTGTCTCGCAACTTCGCGCTGAACCCGGGATTTCCGCTGCAGGCCTGGGCCGTCGCAGTCTCGGACCAATCGGGCGTTGCCGAGTTGCACGACCCGGGCGGCGCGGCTCCTACCAGTGCAAGCCTTTCCGCCGAGTTCAGCCGGGAGCACCTCGGTGATGTCCCGACCTGCTCGGTTCCCGTAGTCACCATTGATGATTTTTGCGCGAGAGAACGTATTCATGGCGTCGATCTGGTGAAGATTGATGTCGAGGGGCTCGAGGAGCACGTACTTCGCGGCATGCGAGCAGTCGCGCTGCGCGATCGGCCACTCATCCTCATGGAGGTGTTGGACGGTTACGAGGCGCAGCTGCGGAAGGTGGCGGAAGAAGTCTTCGGTGGAGACGTCACCTGGCACAGGGTTGACGAG
Source organism: Luteimonas sp. MC1825 (assembly GCF_014764385.1). Lineage (NCBI taxonomy): Bacteria > Pseudomonadati > Pseudomonadota > Gammaproteobacteria > Lysobacterales > Lysobacteraceae > Luteimonas > Luteimonas sp. MC1825. The sequence goes on from NZ_CP061714.1 coordinate 1,192,542, forward strand.
GGAGACGGCGGGCCAAACCGGAATGTCGTGCTGGACTTCAAGGCGACGAGGCAATGAGCATCGCGACCAAGCGGTTGCAGGCGGATAACGACAATGACTGGTCGGCGTTGTTGTCGCTGGGGGCAAGCGTCGGCTTCCATCGGATGCAGGAGCGGCTGCACAGCAACTGGACGAAGAGCAGCCCCCTCACCGCCTGCTATGGGGTCGAAGAGGATGGCAAGCTCTTAGCAAGTATCCTCTTCATCGCGCATGACATCAGGATGGCGGGCGTCGCCACCAAGGCCTACCAGTCCTGCTGGATTATGGTGCGTCCCGATCGACAAGGCGGTCCATGGTTGGGATTGATCTACCGCAAGGCCATGCGTGATCTTGCGCGAATCGACGGAAAGTTCATTTTCGGTTTCCCAAACAGTATCGCTATGCCCGTCTTCAAGAGCATTTCCGCGGTAAATGTGCTCGCGATGCGCCGTACCTACGTGGCGCTGCGGCTGCCACGAAGCATGATCGACTGGCAGTGGGATCTGGCACGCTGCCATGGGCAGCAGTCGTTGCCAGGTCTGGTCACCTTCGAACAGGCGCCGATACTTGCTTGGAAGCAGCATGAGCACCCGGGACTCGTCTCGGCGCGGGATGGCGGCAATCTGCTTTGGGGGCGAATTGAAGAGCGCCGCTTGTTTCGACTCGGTTCCCTCAAGGTCCTGCTGGCGGGTGGCTGCGAGGTCGAAGACCCGGGCAACTTCATGCAGCTCGCCAGACGGATGGGGCGCGAGTATGGGATTGACGTGATCCGCTTCGTGTCGCCGGAGGGAAGTGTGGTCGCGGCTGCAAGCCGGGTCGGGCGTGCGGCGCGAAAGACGGAGTCTTTCACTTATATCCCGCTGGTGAAGGACCTGCCCACCGATATCGCATTCGACGTATGCACCGGCCTCAAGGGGATGTATTGAACCTCTTGGCACGCTTGGCACGCCCCGGGCTGGGGCGGACGATCATCAATGCCGTGCTCGGCAGCGCGGGGCTGCGCATGGCCGGCATGGGCCTCGGCTTCCTGGTCGGCGTGCAGCTGGCCCGCGGCTTGGGTGCAGAGGGCTACGGGATCTACGGCGTCGCGATGTCGGTGCTGACGGTACTCATGGTGCCCGCGGAGTTCGGTATGCCGCAGTTGCTCATCCGCGAAGTTGGCGCCGCCCAGGTGAACGAGGATTGGGGCCGGATGCATGGCGTGACGCGCTGGGCGTCGCGCGCGGCGTGGCTGTCTTCCGCTGTGATTTCCGTTGCCGTCCTCGGGTGGATCATCGCTACGGATCGCGCGTTTGAAATGCCGTTGACACTGACACTGCTGGCGGGCCTTTCCATGGTGCCACTTGCAGTACTTGGAAGACAGAAGGGCGCGGCGGTCCTCGGGCTGCAGCACATCGTGAAGGGCCAGCTTCCGGATTCGGTCGTGCGGCCGGCAGTGTTCTCGCTCCTCCTCCTGATTGCGCATCTTTTCGCACTGCGGCTCTCTCCGGCGCTGGCGATGCTACTGGGCACACTGTCGGCTGCAGTCGCGTTCGTGGTGGTCGTGGCAATGTACAAGAGGCTTCTGCCTACCGCGGTTCATCACGCCGCGCCAATTTCCGACTCGAGGCGCTGGTGGGCGAGCGCAATGCCCATGGCATTGACAGAAGGTATGCGCAGCCTGCAGGGCAACCTCGCGACCCTGGTTATGGGAGCGATGGCGCCGGCCGCGGCAGTGGGCGTTTTCCGCGTAGCGGTTTCTGTCTCCATTGCCATCTCGTTACCAGTAAGTCTGTTCACGATGATCGGCTCGCCGCTGATTGCCAGGCTGCATGCGCAAGGTGACGCGGCACGCCTGCAGCGCTTGCTCGGCTGGTTGGCGCTTGGCATGACAGCAGGTTCGATTCTGTTGGCGCTGCCTTTCATCATTGCGGGCGGCGCGCTTATGGCGCGCGTGTTCGGCGATGAGTTCGGAGCATCGACAGCCCCGCTTCTGATTCTGTGCGCTGGGGGTATCGTCTACTCGATGCTCGGGCCGGCAGTCGTCGTCCTGAATATGAGCGGGTACGAGCGCAAGGTGAGCCGCGCATTCGGGATCTCCGTTGCCACTCTGATTATCGTGATGGTTCCGTTGGTGCATTTTCATGGGGCGATCGGTGCTGCAGCGGCTACCGCGCTCGCGATGGTGCTTGGGAATATTCTGATGTGGTGGGACGCCCGCCGACTCCTCGCCCTCGATTCCTCGGTATTTTCGTTAATGAACGCGAGGCGCGGTGGTGATGAATAACGGCCTTCTGACCATACTGCACCGGAAGTCCGCGACGACGTATTTGCGTGTTGTGCGACACGTGCTTGTGATGCTGAGGGTGGCGTACGCGAAAGCCTTGAATCCCGGGGCAGAGATTCCTTGGTCTACAAGGATTGGCCGGGGGGTTGTCATCCGGGCGACGGATGGCGGAACTCTGAAGCTTCAGAAGCACGTTCATTTGGGGGCGAATTCCCTTGTGGTGGTGCAGGGCGGACGACTCGCCATCGGAGAGCGTGTCTTCATTGGTCCTGGTTGCACGGTTGTTGCCAAAAAGCTGATCACGATCGGTACGTCGACGCTCATCGCCGAGCACGTCACTATCCGCGACCATGACCATCGAATTGACCTCTTAGGTCCGATTTCTGAAACGGGATTTCAGTGCAATCCCATAGCCATTGCGGATGGAGTCTGGCTTGGCGCCAAGAGCAGCGTACTGCGGGGCTCTCGGATTGGGCCTGGCGCGGTAGTTGGGGCGCATTCGCTTGTGCGTGGGGATATCCCGGCTAACGCCGTGGCGGTGGGAGTGCCAGCCCGCGTCATCCGTGTTCGGGGCCAACCGCGATGACTCGTCAGCAGTCCGTCGCCATCCTGCTGCCCAACATGCGCGGCGGTGGCGCAGAGCGTGTCGTGGTCAACCTGGCAAACGCGTTTGTGACGCGCGGCTTTGCAGTAGACGTGGTGTTGCTCGTGGCTGGCGGTGAGCTGCAAGCCCTGCTTGATTCCCGTGTCCGCGTGGTGGACCTTGGCGTCAAGCGCATGCGCCATCTGTTTGCCCCATTGCGACGCTATCTGCAACAGCGGAAGCCTGATGCACTGTTGGCCTGTATGTGGCCGTTGACGGTGATCGCCGTCGCGGCGCGCATGGCTGCGCGGGTGCCTGTCCGGGTGGTGGTGGCGGAGCACATCAACTGGGCCGTGGCCAAGATCGGTGACAAGACGCTTCAGCAGCGTCCTCTTACGCGTCGCCTGTTACGCACCACCATGTGGTGGGCGTTTCCGCATGCAGCGGCCGTAGTCTGTGTCTCTCGAGGTGCTGCCGTCGATCTCGCGAAAGTGTCGCGTTTCGAAGCCCGGCGCATCACGACGATCTACAACCCGATCGTGGACTCCAATGCCGCCACGCTCCACGAACCCCCGGGCACTCCAGTCTCTTGGTGCACCGGCGACCATCGCCGGATACTGGCGGTGGGCACGCTCAAGGACATCAAGGACTATCCGCTGTTGTTTCGTGCGCTGGTGAAGGTCAGGGAATCGGTCGATGCACGTCTGTTGATCCTTGGCGAAGGGCGCGCGCGCCCTTCGCTGGAGGCCCTGCTGGCAACGTTGCCTATCGCGAGATACGTCAGCATGCCTGGGTTTGTACCCGACACCGCGCCGTACTTTGCCCACGCCGACCTGCACGTGCTGTCGTCGATGGGGGAGGGGTTCGGCAACGTCATCGTGGAGGCTCTGGATGCCGGCACGCCGGTCGTGAGCACCGACTGTCCTTCGGGTCCCGCCGAGATCCTGGACGGTGGTCGATATGGCCGATTGGTTCCGGTGGGGAATGCTGACGCTCTCGCCGAGGCCATGTTGGATGCGCTTGCGGAAACGCCTGATCGCGAGGCCCTGCATCGGCGTGCGCGTGAATTTTCGATTGACCGGGCCGCGGATCTTTATCTTGATCTGCTGTTGCCAGCGTGGAGGCAAGCGTGACTGATGCGGTGCTCTACATTTCATACGACGGCATGCTCGAGCCATTGGGACAGTCGCAGGTGCTGACCTACCTGGAGCGCCTTGCCACTACTCGGGAAATCCACCTGCTTAGCTTCGAGAAGCCCGAGGACTGGGTTGATGTCAGCCAGCGCGAGAACGTGTTGCGTCGGATGAAGGCAGCCGGCATTCATTGGCATCCGCGCCGTTACCATAAGCGGCCGTCAGCCTTGGCCACGGCGTGGGACATCGGGATGGGTACGGTTTCGGGGCTATGGCTGGTCGTCCGTCACCGGATCGACATCGTCCATGCACGCAGTTACGTGCCCGCAGTGATGGCACTCCTGCTCCAGAAGTTGGTCGGCGTGGATTTCCTCTTCGACATGCGCGGGTTCTGGGCAGACGAGCGTGTGGATGGAGAGCTGTGGCCGCGGAGCGGGCGCATGTTCCGTGTTGCCAAATGGTTCGAGCGCCGCTTCCTGCTGGAGGCCGACCACGTGGTTTCGCTCACCCAAGCTGCGGTAGGGGAAATGGCGAAGTTCGAGTACCTCGCCGAAGTGATGCCGCCGGTGACGGTGATCCCCACCTGCGCGGATCTGGACCGGTTCCGCCCGCAGACTGGTCGTCGTGATCCGCACCGCTTCGTACTTGGGTATGTGGGCTCAGCTGGGACCTGGTACCAGTTCGACGCCGTGGTTGAGTGCTTCAGGCAGTTTCTGGCGCTGCGGCCGGAAGGTCGGATCCTGATCATCAATCGGAACGAACATGCCGCCATTCGCTCCCAGATGGATGCAGCTGGCATACCGCGCGATACCTACGAGCTTCGCTCCGCATCACACCAGGAGGTGCCGGGTCAGATGGCACGCATGGACGCCGGCGTGTTCTTCATCAAACCGCTGTTTTCCAAGCAGGCGTCGGCACCCACCAAGCTGGGCGAGTTCCTCGGCTGCGGCATTCCATGTCTGGCCAACCGAGGGGTTGGTGACATGGCTGACTTGCTTGAGGGGGAGCAGGTGGGCGTCGCTGTAACCGGCTTCGATCCCGATTCGATTCGGGTCGGCCTTGAAGAGATCCTGCGCATAAGCGTATTGCCGGGGATTCAAGAACGCTGTGTCGAGGCTGCACGCCGACATTTCTCGCTGGAAGCGGGAGTCGCCGCCTACCAAGACATCTATGCAAGGTTGGAGGGCAGGGACAAATGAGGGTGTTGGGACTGTCGTTGTATGGACCGCTCGCTGCCAGTACCCGATATCGGCTGCAGCAGTACGTACCTGGGTTGCGCGATCATGGCATCGAACTCGACGTCCATGGCTTGCTCGACGACCGTTACCTCCGGCGACGCTTTGCCGGTGAGCGCTTGCCCCTCGGTTCGATGGTCGCATCGGGGCTCTCACGGCTACGTCAGTTGTTGCGGCAGCGCGACTATGACGGTGCCGTTGTCTATTGCGAGCTGTTTCCGTTCATGCCGGGAGCTCTTGAACAGTCACTCATCAAGATTCCCTATGTCTGCGATTTTGACGACGCCTTCTATTTGAAGTACCGCAGTGGTGCGCGCAGCCTGATGCCCGGCCTTGGGAGGAAGTTCGACGGACTGGTCGCAGCTGCCACCCGCGTTACGGCTGGCAGCCGGGTGCTTGCCGAGTACGCCGGGCAGCTCAATCCGGCCACGACTCTGTTGCCGACGGTGGTGGACACCGACAGGTATCAGCGCCGCGATGTCATGCGAGCGCCGGGGTTTACGGTTGGATGGATCGGATCCCCTTCCACGGCACCCTACCTGCAGGCGCTCGTCGGCCCGTTGGAGACCCTTGGCCGGGAAGGTGTCGTGCGGCTGGTGGTGATTGGCGGCAAGGCGCCGCGGATCGACGGAATCGAGATTGTCGAGCTGCCGTGGAGTGAGGACACCGAAGTCGACCTGATCAACGGCTTCGACGTCGGCGTCATGCCGCTGCCGGACACCGCTTGGTCCCGCGGCAAGTGCGCTTTCAAGCTGATCCAGTACATGGCCTGCGGCGTGCCCGTTGTTGCGTCTCCCGTTGGTGCGAACCGCGACGTCGTGACCGCCGATTGTGGGGTGCTCGCCGATAACGAGGCTGCCTGGATCGACGCGCTCCGCCTGCTGCGTGATGACAACCAGCTGCGCGAGCGATTGGGTGCCCACGGTCGGGCGCGCGTGGTTGATGGATATTCCCTCTCCAGGAACCTTCCGGTGTTCGGCGCTGCCATATCTGCGCTCTCCAGAGGCAGCAATTGACCCTGAAAAATCACCCATTCAGGGTGATGCCAGTCCACATAAAGTGTGACAAATGTTCATTTATCTCCGATAATTCTGGTGCGCATATGCGCTGGATGGAATCGCGCCGCTTCATTGCACATTGCAATGACCAAGCGACGGGAGACAGGGGCAAGGGATATTGGACGGAAGTTCCGGAGGGGCGGGGGTTTGTGCGCGCCCGCGTGTTTTAGCGCTGCCACGCTATGCCGAGCTCGGCGCCAGCAGCCGATTGAGGACGTTCCAATACCTGCCGCAGATCCGCGCAGCGGGCTTTGATGTCGACGTGGTGCCGCTTTTTGATGACGATTACATCCGCGCCCTCTATTCGGGCGCCATCTCACGCGCGCAGGTTTTTGGCTACTACCTGAAGCGGATCCGGACCCTGTCTCGCGCGCGTGCTTACGACATCGTCTGGTTCGAGAAGGAGTTGATGCCGTGGCTGCCCACTGTGCTGGAACAAGTGCTCCTGCCGCGCCGTGCCAAGCTGATCCTTGATTGCGATGACGCTGTCTTCCATCGTTACGACGCCCATGCCTCTGCATGGGTGCGCGGATCATTGGGACCGAAAATCGGTGATCTGATGGCGCGCGTCGATCTGGTGATAGCCGGGAACGCATATCTTGCGCAACATGCGCGCGCCAGCGGCGCGGTTCGGGTCGAAGTGGTGCCTACCGTTGTCGATCTCGAGCGGTATCCGCTCAATGGAGCGTCCCGTCCGGGAGCGCCAGTCGTGATCGGCTGGATCGGCTCGCCTTCCACCGCGGGCTACCTGAAGGCCGTGGCGCCCGCATTGCGCGAGCTGCAGCGTGGCCGGGACTTGGAGTTTGTCGCCATTGGGGCCAACCCGGACCAAGTGGAAGGCACGCCCTTTCGAGCCGCGAAATGGAGCGAAGAGTCGGAGGCGCGGCAACTGCAACAGATCGATATTGGTATCATGCCGCTCCCCGACGCCCCCTGGGAACGCGGTAAATGCGGTTACAAGCTGGTGCAGTACATGGCCAGCGGCCTGCCCGTCGTCGCATCACCGGTGGGAATCAACACGTCCCTTGTCATTGACGGTGTCAATGGCTACCTCGCTTCTGGCATGGAAGAGTGGACTGCACGCCTCACCACGCTTGTCGATGATCCCGCCCTACGGGTGCGCATGGGCGCTGCGGGCAGGGCGATGGTCGAGGAGCGCTATTGCCTTCAGGTACAGGGTCCCCGACTTGTGGAAATGATGCAGAACCTCTTGATGGACCAGGTAGCCTGAATGTGCGGATTGGCGGGCTCGCTTGGCTCAGGCGTCGAGGCAACGGAACTGCGCGCCCATGCGAGCGCGATGGCGGATGCGTTGACTCACAGGGGGCCCGACGATGCGGGCCTGTGGGTAGATGCGGACGCCGGAATCGCGCTGGGACACAGGCGCCTTTCGATCATTGATCTCTCAGCTGCAGGTCACCAGCCGATGCACTCGGCGAGCGGCCGCTGGGCTCTCGTCTACAACGGCGAGATGTACAACCACCTGGCCCTCCGGAGCGTGCTTGAGGCACGGTATGCCCAGCCCGCCTGGCGCGGTCACTCGGACACGGAGACTTTGCTCGCTGCCATCGAGGCCTGGGGGCTGGAGGAGACGCTCAGGCGCTGTGTAGGGATGTTCGCGTTTGCGCTCTGGGATCGTGAGAACCGTGTGCTCCACCTGGCTCGCGACCGGCTCGGCGAGAAGCCTTTGTACTACGGATGGCAGGGAGGCACGTTCCTGTTCGGGTCCGAACTCAAGGCCCTCCGTGCCCACCCCGCGTTCCAGTCTGGCGTGGACCGGGACGCGCTGGCGCTGCTGCTGCGCGGTAATTGCGTACCGGCGCCCTATTCGATCCACCAAGGCGTTCGCAAGCTCCCTCCGGGTACCGCACTGCGCGTGTCACGCTCCGAGCGCGATGCCGCGCCGGTGCCCTATTGGTCCTTGGCAGAAGTGGCTGAAATAGGTGTCGCTTCACCCACGCCGCTGGATGGCGATGGCGTGATCAACGAGCTACACGAACTCCTGGGCACGGCGGTTCGTCGGCAGATGCTTGCTGACGTGCCGATCGGGTCATTGCTCTCCGGTGGCATCGACTCGACCTTGGTGACTGCATTGATGCAGGCCAACAGCTTCAGGCCGGTCAAGACGTTCACCGTGGGGTTCGAACAAGCCGACTACGACGAGGCGCATCATGCCGCGGCGATCGCGCGACATCTGGGCACCGAGCACACTGAGCTCAGGCTGGCCGGGGATGATGCACTCGCGCTGGTGCCCAGGCTGGCAGAGGTCTACGACGAGCCTTTTGCGGATTCGTCGCAGCTACCCACAATGCTGGTGATGTCGTTGGCGCGGAGCCAGGTGACCGTGGCACTGTCCGGCGATGGTGGCGATGAGTTTTTTGGAGGCTACAACCGCTACATCTTTGGCCCGAATCTCGGGCGCCGACTCGCACGCATCCCCGGTCCCGTGCGGCGTGTCATGGGTCGCGTGATGCGAGGGGTGCCGGTTTCGACATGGGATAGGTTTGAGGGCGCGTTTGCCAAACGCGGGATTTCGTTGCCAGGCGTGAAGATGCACAAGCTCGGCCAGCGCATCGCCGGTATCAACTCCATCGATGATCTGTATGCGGCATTGGTGTCGGAATGGGCGCATGAGCCAGGCGTTGTGATCGGTGCAAAGACGGTTCCTAACTTGCTTGATGACCGAAGCGCGTGGCCGGCGCTGGAAGATCCTGCGGCGCGCATGATGGCCGTTGACGCGCTCACGTATCTACCCGACGACATCCTGACGAAGGTGGACCGGGCGGCAATGGCGGTCTCGCTGGAAACCCGCGCGCCTTTCCTCGACCGTGACGTCGTCGAGTTTGCGTGGCGGATACCGCTGGACATGAAGCTGGGCGGTGGCAAGGGGAAGTGGCCATTGCGACGGGTGCTGGATCGCTACGTGCCGGCACCGCTGCTGGACCGGCCCAAGATGGGCTTCGGGGTGCCACTGGATGATTGGTTGCGGGGGCCGCTGCGCGAATGGGCGGGGGATCTGCTTTCGGCTGACCGCCTGCGGCGCGAGGGGTACTTCGACCCGGCACCAATAACCCGGACGTGGCACGCACATCTCCGCGGTGCCCAGCAGGCGGGACATGCGCTCTGGTCAGTGCTCGCATTCCAGGCTTGGCTCGAAGGCCAGCGGAGCTAGCGCCCATGTTCCCATTCTGGATGATGTTCCTGGTCGCCGCATTCGGGGTCCTCGTGCCCGGCCGCTTGCCGGAACGACAGGCCTGGGTTGCCTGGTTTGCAGTTGCTGGATTCTTCGTGGTCCTGATGGGGATGCGCCACGAGGTGGGTGGAGACTGGTTCACATACGAACTGCACTTCCAGCACCTCAGTCATGCGGCGTTCTCAGAGGCCGCCAACTTCGGCGACCCCGGCTATTACGTACCCGGCTGGCTCATGGCGCAAATGGGCGGGGACATCTACTGGCTCAATACGTTCTGTGCGTTGTTGCTCATGATTGGAACAGTAACGTTCGTGAGGCGCCAGCCCATGCCTTGGTTGGGATTGCTCGCCGCCGTGCCGTACATGCTGATTGTGGTGGGCATGGGGTATACGCGGCAGTCCGCAGCGCTTGGACTGGCGCTGCTTGGACTCGCAGCACTGGGCGATGGCCGCGTGCGCATGTTCGTGCTGTGGGTGTGCCTGGCTGCGACCTTCCACAAGACCGCCGTGCTTCTCCTGCCGATTGCAGCGGTGGCTGGGAGCAGGAACAGGTACTGGACCATGGCTTGGGTGCTGGTCGCCTTCGGCGTGATGTACTGGGCTTTCCTCGAGGACCAGAGCGAGCGGCTGTGGGCGGTTTATGTTGATTACGACATGCAATCGCAGGGTGGTGCCATCCGCGTGCTCATGAACGCGGTTCCCGCAGCGGCGTTCCTGTTGCTGCGAAAGAGGCTGGCCCCGGACCCGGTTGAGCGCCGCCTGTGGATTTGGATATCGCTGCTTGCGATCGCGTGCGTACCGCTCGTGTTTGTTTCGTCCACCGCAGTAGACCGCATGGGTCTATACCTGATACCGGTCCAGATGTTCGTCGCGTGCCGAATGTCGCGGCTTGCCAAAACTCCACAAGGGCGCACTGTGATAGTGCTGGGTCTGGTCGGCTATTTCACGGTCGTGCAGATCGTCTGGCTGAACTTTGCCACTCACGCAAAGTACTGGGTGCCCTACAACTTCATGCCACTCGGGTAGCGCCCGGGCAGCCCACGCCGGGGCATTGGATTGCGCTTGAAAATCGTTCTGTTCGCCAATACCGACTGGTACCTCTACAACTTCCGCCGTTCGCTGGCGCTGGCGTTGCAGGCGCATGGCTACGAACTGCTGCTGATCTCGCCACCCGGCCCGTACGGCGAGAAGCTGCGCGCGCTCGGACTGCGCTGGGAACCGGTGCCGATGGACCGTCGCAGCCTCAACCCGCTGCGCGAAGCGCGGCTGCTGGCATGGCTGGTGTCGCTGTTCCGCAGGGAAGGCCCGGCGCTGGTACATGGCTTCACCATCAAGTGCGCCGTGTATGGATCGCTTGCCGCGCGTCTGGCCGGCGTGCCGGCGCGGGTCAACGCCGTGGCCGGCATGGGCTATGTGTTCACCAGCAACGACACCAAGGCCCGCATGTTGCGCCCGCTGGTTCGCGCGTTGCTGCGTACCGCGTTGGATGGCGACAACGCGCGGTTGGTGCTGCAGAACCCGGATGACGTGGCGCTGTTTGCAGCCGCGGGGCTGGTGAATCACGAGCATGTCCGCCTGATTCCCGGCTCCGGCGTGGACTGCTCGCGCTTTGTGGCGCGCGAAGGCCAGCGCGATTCCACGCGTCCGCTGCACGTACTGCTGGCCGCGCGCCTGCTGAGGGACAAGGGTCTGGCGGAGTTCGTCGAGGCCGCGCGACGGCTGCGCGGCGAGGGCAGGGCGATCGAGTTCCTGCTTGCCGGCGACCCCGATCCTGGAAATCCCGCCGCGGTGCCGGAAGCCACCGTGCGCGGATGGGCGAAAGAGGGTGTGCTGCAGTGGCTGGGTCACGTCGATGACATGGCCGGGCTGTTCGCGTCCGTCGACGTTGTGGTGCTGCCCAGCTATCGCGAAGGCCTGCCGAAAGGATTGATCGAGGCCGCCGCCTGCGCGCTGCCGCTGGTGACCACCGACGTGCCGGGCTGCCGCGAAGTAGTGAGCGACGGCGTTGACGGTCTGCTGGTGCCGGTGCGCGATGCCGTTGCGCTGGCCGCGGCCATTGCGCGGCTGCACGACGACCCCGAGCTGGCCGCACGCCTTGGCAAGGCCGCTCGCGCCAAGGCGCTTGCGGAATTCGACGAGAAGATCGTCATCGAACGCACCATGGCCGTGTATCGCGAATTGCTGCCCGCGCCATGACCGGCGCCGACGTATTGCTGGCGATCCTCGCGCTGGGCGTAACGATGTTGCTGGCCCGCGGCAGCCATCCGGTGGTGGCGGTGTTGCTGGTCGTGTCCGCCCTGGCGGTGTCGGCGATGTTGTTCCTCCCCACCGCGATGCTGGGCGACTGGTTCGGCATGGACCGCGTGCATCGCCTGTACGGCCTGACACGCGCCACGCCGCTGGACCCGCCGGAGTGGATCCACCTCTTCGCCTTCGCCTGGCTGGGCCTGCTGGTCTGGCTGGCGCGCAAGGACGTGCGCAACGGGTGGGGTGTGCTGCTGGTCGCTGCCTTCGGCGTGGCCGCGGAGTTGTCGCAATGGTTGACGGACGGGCGGGAGCCGAAGCTTGAGGATGCGGTGTTGAATGTTGTTGGGGGATTGGCAGGAGTATTGCTTGCCCACCTGTGCTGCATGGTGGCCGCGCGGATCTACCGCGATACGGCGCGTGACGAAGCGGGGAAGGACTGACCCGCCGCATACGCAGCTCACATGCTGGCGAACCTTGGGGGAGGGAAGGCCTGTGTTGAAACAGATGATGCTTTGCACGCTGCTGCTGGCCGCCGGGCCGGTTGCCGCGCATAGCGGCGGCCTCAACAGCGAGGGCTGCCACACCAACCGCAGCACCGGCGAATACCACTGCCATCGTGGCCCGGCGCGTAGTGCCGCGCCTGCACCGCCTGCGGCGCAGCGATTTGTGCCCGCCAACGCGGCGCCCGCTGGTGCTGCCGCGGGAACAAGACCCTTCGCAAACTGCGACGCGGCCCGCGCGGCCGGAGCTGCGCCGGTGCGGCGCGGTGATCCTGGCTATGGGGCACACCTGGATCGCGACAATGATGGGGTCGGGTGCGAGCCGTATCGGGGGAGATAGGAGGGCTTTACGTGGGAGTCGCTGTTGGCCTGAGGGGCGGTGGCTCTCGCGAAGACGCGAAGACGCGAAGAAGCGAGGGTGAAAAACGTTGTCATCGGTTTTCCTTCGCGCCTTTGCGCCTTCGCGAGAACCGATTCGAGCCGCCCATGTCGACCGACTGGTTGGAGTCCTCGGCCATGAAGATCAATCCAATCCTTACGGACTGGCCCCGTGCGGGTCGCTGCGGGGCTTGGTTTGTGAGGGCAGGGTCGCGCGAAGGCGCGAAGACGCGAAGGGGAGCGGTTTGAGATTGGGGCACCGGTATGATTCGGGGCCCTGGACCGCTGGAGCACACCCGTGTCATCGAAAGCATTCAAGGCGTATGACATCCGTGGGCGCGTGCCTGATGAGCTGGATGAGGCATTGGCCATGCGCATCGGCGCGGCCACTTCGGAGCTGCTTGGCCCTGGTGCGGTCGTGGTGGGGCACGACATCCGCCTGAGCAGCCCTGCGCTGCAGGCGTCCCTGGCGCAGGGGCTGCGCGGAGCTGGCCGCGATGTGATCGATATCGGCCTCTGTGGCACCGAGGAGGTCTATTTCCAGACCGATCACCTGGGTGCGGCCGGTGGCGTGATGGTGACCGCCAGCCACAATCCCATGGACTACAACGGCCTGAAGCTGGTGCGCGAGAACGCGCGGCCGATCAGCGCCGACACCGGCCTGTTCACCATCCGCGACCGATCGCTGTCCGACGACTTCACCCCGGGGCAGGGCGCCGGCGGCAGCCGCGCGATGACCGACAAGTCGCCGTACATCGCGCACTTGCTGACTTACGTCGCCGGCGTGGAGCTGAAGCCGCTGAAGATCGTCAGCAACCCGGGCAACGGCGGCGCCGGCACGGTCATCGACCTGCTGGCGCCGCACCTGCCGTTCGAGTTCGTGCGCGTGCAGCACGAGCCGGATGGCAACTTTCCAAACGGCATCCCCAACCCGCTGCTGCCCGACGCGCGCGCCGCCACCGCCGACGCGGTGAAAGCGCATGGCGCCGACTTCGGCATCGCCTGGGACGGCGACTTCGACCGCTGCTTCTTCTTCGACCACACCGGTCGCTTCATCGAGGGCTATTACCTGGTCGGGCTGCTGGCCAAGGCGCTGCTGGCGCGCAGCCCGGGCGGCAAGGTGGTGCATGACCCGCGGCTGCTGTGGAACACGGTGGAGATGGTGCGCGAGGCCGGCGGCACGCCGGTGCTGTGCAAGAGCGGCCACGCTTTCATCAAGGAGAAGATGCGCGCCGAGGACGCGCTCTACGGCGGCGAGATGAGCGCGCACCATTATTTCCGCGAGTTCGCGTACGCCGACTCCGGGATGATCCCGTGGCTGCTGATCGCGTCCCTGGTGTCGACCAGCGGGCTGTCGCTGGCGGAACTGGTGGAAGACCGGATGGCGAAGTTCCCGTGCAGCGGCGAGATCAACTTCACGGTGGCGGATGCGGCGGCGTCGATCGCGGCGGTGCTGGGGCATTTCAGTGCGTTGGAGCCGGAGCTGGATTACACGGATGGGTTGTCGGCGGATTTCGGGGATTGGCGTTTCAATCTGCGCAGCTCGAATACGGAGCCGTTGATCAGGTTGAACATCGAGACGCGGGGGGATGAGGGGTTGCTGCTTGAGAAGGTGGGGGAGATCAGGGGGTTGTTGGGGGGGTAGAGCAGGGGTTCTCGCGAAGGCGCGAAGGCGCGAAGGGGAGCGACTTGGGGGGCGGTCAGGGTATCCACGCGGTTGCGATGCGGGTGGCGCTAACGTCTGGCGTCTCCCCCGATGCGAGTGCGTGATGAATCCAAGGAAATCGATGGCAGCGATCGTGATGCTGGCGATGCTGGCTGCATGCGGGCGGCAGGAGGCTCCGGCTGGGCAGTTGCCGGCTGCTGGACCAGAGGATCAGGTGGAGACGCCGGCGGGCGAGCCGCTGCGCGAAGCACGTCCGGGAAGCGTGCATGGAGGGCACGACGTCCGCGTGGAATCCGAGGTCGCGTACACCCCGATCGACTCCCTGGCGCCGACGCGCCAGCTCGACGTCACCGTCGAAGGCCAGCGCGAGGCCCGCGAGGCGCGCCTGTTCAAGAGCCCGCAGGGCTACGCCATCTATGTGCTGCCGCAGCTCGAGATGACGCCCGAGGAGCCGTGCTGCGACCTGGCGTATGCGCGCGTGGACGACGGGTTCTTCATGCGCATCGAGCGCATCGACGATGCGCTGGACCTCGCCACGCTGCGCGAAAACATGCAGCTCGCCCTGTCCAGCGTCGGCCAAGCCGAGGAGGCTGGCGTGCAGGCGTATTTCCCGCCGGAGGCGCGCGCGGAAGTGGAGCTCTCCATGCGCGCGGTGGGCGACGGGGTCAGCATGACGATGCTGGTGGCGCGCATCGACGGCGGTCGCTACCGGGTGACGCAGCACTTGCCGCACCGCGAGGCGCTGGAAGGCATCCCGCCGAGCTTCCGGGCGATGCTTGGCAGCCTGCGGACGACGGCGCCCAAGGGCGAGGGCTAAAAAGCCGATGCGAAGACTCGAGCAGCGCATCGCGCCAAAATAAAGCCTGCTGGTGGAACGATACGTGGTAATTTCGTGACTTCGTTCCACGAATGTGGACTCCATGTTCCGGGGCGTGACCCCACAGAACACAGGAGCTCCACCCATGAACAAGACCAACCTTCTTGCCGGTACCGTCCTCGCCGCCGCACTCGGCGCGCTGTCCTTCGGCGCCCAGGCCGCGGAGCCCGTCGGCTTCTACGCCGGCGCCGGTGTCGGCCAGTCCATGGTCGACGAGTACTTCGCCGACGACGAAGACACCGCGTTCCAGGTATTCGGCGGCTACCAGGTCAACCCGTACTTCGGCGTGGAACTGGGCTACACGGATTTCGGCGAGGCTGACCTCAGGGGCGGCGTGGGCAAGGTGGAATCCGACACCGTGTCCCTCGTTGCAGTGGGCACGCTGCCCTTCACCGACAAGTTCTCGGGTTACGCCAAGGCCGGCTTCCACAGCTGGGATGCCGAGGTCCGCGCGCCGGGCGTGGGCCGCGCAAGTGACGACGGCACCGACCCGACCTATGGCCTGGGCCTGCAGTACCGGTTCACCGACAACGTCGCGCTGCGCGGCGAGTACAGCCGCTTCGAGCTGGACGACGTGGATACCGACCTGGCACAGGTGCAGGTGCGCTTCGACTTCTGACCCGGTAGTGCGGTACGCGTGATCAAGGGCCGTCGGCAGGGATGCTGGCGGCTTTTTTTGTTCTCGCGAAGGCGCGAAGGCGCGAAGGAGGGCTTTTTGGGTTTGGTTTGGGTGGGGGCGGGCGTGGCGGTACCGGCACCCCCGATGGACCAACCCCTGACCTGCTTTTCTTCGCGCCTTCGCGCCTTCGCGAGAACCCGCTCTCGGCAATTGATTCCCCGGAGGTAATTTCTTGAGTTGAGGTTGGGGGATTGCTGACGGGTTTTTGGGGGTGGTCGGGTTGGCGGGTGGTGTCGGGAAGGGCAGGGTCTCGCGAAGGCGCGAAGGCGCGAAGGGAGCGGGATATGGGGTTTGATATGGGGAGGGTGGAGGAGCGGGTGGGGCGGGCCGTGGTGGATGTGGCGGTGGCGGTGCATCGCGAGATGGGGCCGGGGTTGTTGGAGTCGGTGTATGAGGTGGTGATGGGGGCGGAGTTGGGGAGGCGGGGATTTGCGGTGCGTCGGCAGGTTCCGGTTTCGATCAACTGGCGCGATCTGCATTTCGAGGAGGGCTTTCGCGCCGACATGATCGTGGACGGCTGCGTGCTGCTGGAACTGAAAAGCGTCGAACACCTCCACAACGCCCACCGCAAGCAACTCCTGACCTACCTCCGCCTGACCAATCTCAAACTCGGCTACCTCCTCAACTTCGCCGAGCCCCTCATGCGCCAAGGCATCACCCGCACCGTAAACAACCTCTGACCGCCCTTCTTCGCGCCTTAGCGCCTTCGCGAGAGACCGGGTTTTTTTGAAAAGCAGGGGGTCTCGCGAAGGCGCTAAGGCGCGAAGGGAGCGATGGCGGGGGTTGATTGGGCGGTGGTGTGGTGTGGCGGGTGGCGATCAGGGCGTGGGGCGCGGGGGCCGTGAACAACATCCGAGACGCCTTTCTTCGCGCCTTCGCGCCTTCGCGAGAGACCCGTTTTTCGCTTCTCTCCACGCCACGCGTTACGCCCGCATGGCCCGCCCGATCTCCACCGCCCTGCGCTCCGGCACGCCCGCCCGCTCGGCAAACCCCATCCAACCTTCCACCTGCGTTCGGATCTCCGCCACCAGCTCGCGCGCCTTCGTCGGCTTGATGCCGCAGAACGCCCCGAACCGCACGAAGTCCTCCGCCTCAAAATGGTCGCGCTTGCCGTTGAGGCTCATCTGGTGCTGGTGCGTCCAGCTGCCCTGCGGGTTGTACGCGTAGCTGACATCGAACGCGGGCGACAGGCGCCACTCGCCCTTGCGGTTCATCAGGAAGGCGATGTTCTTGACGTGGTCGTCCTGGTTGCGGATCAGCACGTTGAACACGGCGCGGCGGAACTGCTGCTCGATGTCCAGCGCAGGCAGGCCGAGCAGGCGGATGGTTTCCACGGCCTGCTCGTAGGAATGCGCGCCGGCGGCGTTGAAATCGAAATGGCGCAGCGCGGCCAGTGACTGCATGTGCAGCTTGCCGCCGCTGGATGTGCGGTCGAAGCGGCGGGTCATGAAATGCGCGCGGCCGCCTTCGCGGTGGATGCGGCAGGCGCTCATGTCGATGCCGGCGGCGACCGCCAGCAGGTGGAAGGCGTATTCCACCAGGCCGAAACCTTGCGGGTCGGCGAGCTCCTTGTCGCGGTTGTCGCTGATGCCGTCGAACTTGATCAGCCAGGCGCTGAAGCCTTCGCCGGCCTTGACCTGGCCGGAGCGGAACTCGCCGGTCTGTTCGTTCCAGGCCAGCACGGCCTTGGCGCGCGCGCCACCGGCGGAGGTGCCCACGCGCAGGATGTCCTCGAGGTCGCCGCGGTCGTCATCGCCCATCAGCGCGCCGGCAAGCTGGCCGCGCTGGTTGAGCACGTCGTTGGCGAGCCGGGTGAGGGCATCGATCTCGACGGCGCGTGACTGCCGCGGCAGGCCCGACAGGCTGGGATGGAATTCCAGCGCGCCCATGCCGCGGCTGCCGATGTAGCAAAGGCGCTCGACCGGGTTGAAGCTGCCGGGCGCGCGGCCTTGCGCGGCGAGCCACGCGTCGATGAGCGCGTTGCCGAAGCGGTCGGGCAGGGCGTCGGCGAGCATGCCCGGCAGGCCCTTGAACGCCTCGCGCGGGAGGCCGGGGAATTCGAAGGGTTCGCGGCCTGGCGGCATCATGATCGGGGCGACGCGGATGCCGCTGTCGGCGAAGTCCGGCATGTACTGGAACACCGCGCGGTCGCGGTCTTCCAGCCAGCTCACCGCGCCGATGTCGCGGCCCCAGAGGCGGACGGTGGCGTCGGTCACGGACTGTCGTCCTCGCCCCAGGCCCAGTCGGTGGCCTTGGGTGTTTCCGCAGGCGTGCTGGCGCGGCGGCGCTCGCGGCCGCCGAGCCTGGCGCGCTCCACGGGGCGCACGCCGGGGGCGGGCAGGCTGTCGAGCAGGCGGCCATCCAGCCCCAGGACCTGCAGCACGCGCAGCAGGGTGTCGAGCGAGGCGTTGGCGCCGGCTTCCAGGCGCTTGATGCTGCTGGCGGACGTGCCGGCCTCGCGGGCCAGCGCGGCCTGAGTCAGGTTGCGGGCGAGGCGCAGCTGGGCCAGACGCTCGCCGAGGGCGAGGAGGGAGGCTTGAATCGTAGCATGACGGTCTGTGTAAGAGTCCATATATGACCCCTAAATTGCTAAATTACGCTTTGTGGGTCAAATAATGTCCCTATCGATACTCCCTGTCAAAGTCTCAGGGCGCGGTAGATCGAAGATCTGCGCGCGTGGTGGAAAGGAAAGGCTCGCAGTGTTTCTGCACGTGACGCCACTTCCCGACCGGACTAGACTAAGCAAACTTAGCTAATCAGAGATGCGCATGGCCATCGTGAATATCCATGAAGCCAAGACCCAGCTGTCCCGCCTGATCGAGCGGGCATTGGCCGGGGAGTCCATGGTGATCGCCAAGGCGGGGAAGCCGTTGGTCAAGCTGGTGCGCCTGGATGCGCCTGACGCATCGCGAATCCGTCGCCTCGGCTTTCTCGTCGGCGAAATACAGGTGCCGGAAGAGTTCGACCGGATGGGCGCCGATGAAATCGACGCGATGTTCGGTGGCAGGGCATGAAGTTCGTGCTGGATACGCATCTGCTGCTGTGGGCCGCAGGCGCGCCGGATCGCCTCCCTGCGCAGGCACGGAAACTGATGGAATCGCCGGAGCATGAGCTGGTGTTCAGCGCCGCCAGTCTGTGGGAAGTGGCGATCAAATCCGGACTTGGGCGCGAGGACTTCAAGGTGGACGCCAGCGTGCTGCGCCGCGGCCTGATCGAAAACGGCTACCTGGAGTTGCCCATTGCAGGTGACCACGTGGTCGCCGTGGCGGCGTTGCCGCCCCTGCACCGCGATCCGTTCGACCGGCTGCTGGTGGCCCAGGCGCAGGTGGAGGGCATCACCTTGTTGACGAGTGATCCGCTGGTGGCCGCGTACCCGGGGCCGGTGCGGAAGGTGTGAACGTGGCGGAGCTCGACCCGCGCCGTAAACAACCTCTGACCAGCTCTCCTTTGCGCCTTCGCGCCTTCGCGAGACGGATCAAAAAGCAGGGTCTCGCGAAGGCGCGAAGGCGCTAAGAAAGGCAATTGCGGAGTTGCTGGCGCCGCCCCCATCAAATCGCTCTTCTTCGCGACTTCGCGCCTTCGCGAGAGACCAGCTCTTGGCTCATCCCACGCCACGCCTTGCGCCCTGTTTCAGCTGCGTGAACGCCTCGAGCGCATCGCGCCGGCTGTCTGCCAGGTCCACGATCGGACGCCGCGGATAGTGCCCGGTGCGGATGCCCGCCATCTCCCACGGCGCATGCCGCGCCTTCGCCGGAAAGCCGCGCAGCTCCGGCACCCAACGCGCGATGTATTCGCCCTTGGGGTCGAACTTCTGCGCCTGCAGCACCGGATTGAACACGCGGAAGTAGGGCGCGGCATCCACGCCGGTGCCGGCGACCCACTGCCAGCCGAGCGTGTTGTTGGCGAGGTCGGCATCGACCAGCGTGTCCCAGAACCAGCGCGCGCCGTGGCGCCAGTGCATGCGCAGGTTCTTGGTGAGGAAACTGGCGACGATCATGCGCACGCGGTTGTGCATCCAGCCGGTGGCCCAGAGCTCGCGCAGGCCGGCATCGATGATCGGCACGCCGGTCTGGCCGCGCTGCCAGGCGTGCAGCAGGTCGGGCGTGGGTTCCGCCCAGGCGAAGTCGGCGAAGCGCGGGTTGAAGTCGGTGTCGGGGGTGTGCGGGAAGTGGTGCAGCACGTGGTGGGCGAACTCGCGCCAGCCGAGCTCGCGCACGTAGGCGGCGCGTTCGTCTTCGTGGCCGGCATTGGCAAGCGCGTCGACGATCCGCCAGGGGGCGATTTCGCCGAAGTGCAGGTGTGGCGACATGCGCGAGGTGAGCGATCGGTCGGGGCGGTCGCGGCCGTCGCGATAGTCATGCAGGCCCTCGGCGGCGAATGCGCGCACGGCGGCATCGGCGCCATGTTCGCCGGGGGTCCAGGTATTCCAGAAGCCGGCGTCCCAGCGGGGCGATGGCTGCAGGCCGAGGGAGTCGAGCGTGACTTCGCCGGGAAGGGCATCGTCGAATGATGGGAGCCGGTAGGGCGCGTCGAGCAGGCGCGGCGGATTCCACTGCGCGAGTGCGGCCTTCCAGTAGGGGGTGAACACGCGGTAGGGATCGCCGGTGCGCGTTTCGACCTGCCAGGGTTCGAACAGCAGGCTGCCGTTGTACGCATCGGCGCGCAGGCCGTCGCGACGCAGTTCGCGGCGGACGTGGGTGTCGCGCGCGTCGATCGCGGGTTCGTGGCGGCGGTTCCAGAACACCGCGGACGCCCCGGAGGAGGCGGCCGCGGCACGCAGCGAGGGGAGGGAATCGCCGCGAAACACATGCAGGCGGGATCCGCGTTGGCGCAGGTCGGCATCGAGCGCGGCAAGCGCGCGGTGCCGCCAGGCATCCGATGCGGCGCCGGGCGCCCACGCGCCTTCTTCCTGTGGCGCGTGGACGTAGACCGGTACCGGTGTGAGGCCGGCGTTGAGCGCGGCCTGCAGGGCCGGGTTGTCCCGCAGGCGCAGGTCGTTGCGGAACCAGACCAGCGCTGCGGGGCGCGACATCAGCGGCGCAGCTCGGCCCGGCCGTCGTCGGTGGCCACGCTGGCCTGCATCAGCGGCAGGATCTGCCACAGCGCGGACAGGCCGACCAGCACATAGACCAGCCGCGCCAGCATGGCGTCCTGGCCGCCGAAGATGGTGGCCACCAGGTCGAACTGGGCGGCACCGACCAGGCCCCAGTTGATGCCGCCGATGATCACCAGCGCGAGGGTCACGATGTTGAGGACTTTCATGGGTGTCTCCAGTCTAACGGGGGCAGGGGATGGCTCAGGTACCGGGGATCAGGACCTTGTCGATCACGTGGATGACGCCGTTGGTGGCGTTGACGTCGGCCTTCACCACCTTGGCGCCATCGACCGTCACGCCGCCGTTGGCGGCGCTGATGTCGACCGAGGCGCCGTTGACGGTCGCCGCGCTGTCCATGCCCGTGACGCGGGCGGCCGGGTAGCGGCCCGGGACCACGTGGTAGGTCAGGATGGCGACCAGCTTGGCCTTGTTCTCGGGCTTCAGCAGGTCGTCGACGGTGCCGGCCGGCAGCGCGGCAAAGGCCGCATCGGTGGGCGCGAACACGGTGAACGGGCCCTTGCCCTTGAGCGTGTCAACGAGATCCGCCGCGGTCAGGGCCGCGGCCAGGGTCTTGAACTGGCCGGCGGCCACGGCGGTGTCGACGATGTCCGACTGCGCCTTTGCGGGCTTGGCGGTGGCGGTGCCGGCGGAGCCGGCGAAGGCCAGCGGGGCGGCCAGGCCAAGGGCAAGGGCCATGGTCAGGGCGCGGAGCGGGTTGCGGTTGATGCGGGTCATCGGAGGTTCCGGGGTTGGGGTGGTGGCGCAAGTCTCCGCGCCAGGCCGTTAATCGTTTGTACAAGACAGTCATGTACATGTGTTGTACATTGCATGGCATGTTCCCCGTCAAGGCCGCCGCCGAACTCAGCGGGCTCACCCCCGAAACCCTGCGTGCCTGGGAGCGCCGCCACGCGGCCGTGGTGCCGCACCGCGACGACAAGGGCCGGCGGCTCTATGACAGCGCGATGGTGGAGCGCCTGGCGCGCCTGCATCGCCTGACCGATCGCGGCCATCCGATCCGCGACCTGGCCGCGCTGGCCGACGACGCGCTCGACCGGCTGCTGGAAGAAGGACGGCACACCGCGTACGGCGGCGTGGAAGCGCTGCCCGAACGCATGCTGGATGCGATTGCCGAGTACCAGGTGGACGTGTTCGACCGCGACCTGGCGGTGGCGATCACCACGCTGCCGCTGCCGGTGCTGATGGCGCGCGTGGTCACGCCGCTGCTGCGCGAGGTGGGCGTGCGCTGGGCCGACGGGCGCCTCGCCATTGCGCAGGAGCGCCTGGTGAGCAGCCTGCTGCGCGCGCGCCTGCTGTCGGTGCTCAACCAGCAGGCCCGCGGGTCGCGGCCGCGCGTGCTGTTTGCCACGCTGCCCGGCGAGCGCCACGAGCTGGGATTGATCGGCGCGGCGCTGCATGCCTACGAGGCCGGCGCGCCCGTGCTGTATCTCGGCACCGAGCTGCCGGCGCGTGAACTGGCGCGCGTGGCCGAGCGGCTGGGCGCGGCGGCGGTCGCGATCAGCTCGGTCGATCCCGCGCAGGCACGCAGCGCGCTGCAGGATCTGCAGCTGCTGCACGAGGTGCTGCCGCAAGGCGTGGCGGTGTGTGTGGGTGGCGCGAATGCACGCTACCTCGCCGAGGCGCTTGGCATCGCGCGGGTGCGCGCGGTGAGCGATGCGACGGAGCTGGCGCGCCACGCGGCGTGAACCCTTGCGAAGCCAGCCGGGTGTCATGAGGTCTGCTGCCGCTGACGGCGCAGCCTTATAGGTACGGGCTATCGCATCTGCCAGTCCAATTCATTGGCATTCAGGTCGATGAAGGGTGGATGATCGGGTGGACCCGTGCTGCGCCGTCTGCAGCCATTCCCTGACCAGAGGACCAGCCAGATGAGCACTCCAGCCGACAAGCCGCACCCGCCCTCGACCACCGGCGCCGGCGCGCCCGCCGTGAGCGACCGCAACTCGCTGAGCATCGGGCCGGATGGCCCGATCGTGCTGCACGACGTGCACTTCCTCGAGCAGATGGCGCACTTCAACCGCGAGAAGGTGCCGGAGCGCCAGCCGCACGCCAAGGGCGCGGGCGCGTTCGGCACGTTCGAAACCACACAGGACGTGTCGCGCTATACGAAGGCCGCGCTGTTCCAGCGGGGCGCGAAGACCGAAATGCTCGCGCGCTTCTCCACCGTCGCCGGCGAGATGGGCAGCCCCGATACCTGGCGCGACGTGCGCGGGTTTTCGCTGAAGTTCTACACCAGCGAGGGCAACTACGACCTGGTGGGCAACAACACGCCGGTGTTCTTCGTGCGCGACCCGATGAAGTTCCCGCACTTCATCCGCAGCCAGAAGCGCCTGGCCGATTCCGGGCTGCGCGACAACCACATGCAGTGGGACTTCTGGACCAACAACCCCGAATCCGCGCACCAGGTGACCTACCTGATGGGCCCGCGTGGCCTGCCGCGCACCTGGCGGCACATGAACGGCTACGGCTCGCACACCTACATGTGGGTGAATGCCGCCGGCGAGAAGTCCTGGGTCAAGTACCACTTCCACACCCGCCAGGGCATGGGCTTCTTCAGCAACGGCGAAGCCAAGGACATGGCCGGCGCCGACGCCGACTTCCACCGCCGCGACCTGTTCGACGCCATCGCCCGCGGCGAGCATCCGCAATGGGTGATGTCGGTGCAGGTGATGCCGTATGCGGATGCCAAGGCCTACCGCATCAACCCCTTCGACCTGACCAAGGTGTGGCCGCACGCGGACTACCCGCTGATCGAGGTCGGCACCATGACGCTCAACCGCAACCCGGAGAACTTCTTCGCGCAGATCGAGCAGGCGGCGTTCTCGCCGGGCAACACGGTGCCCGGCATCGGGCTGTCGCCGGACAAGATGCTGCTGGGCCGGGCGTTCGCCTACAACGATGCGCAGCGCAACCGCATCGGCACCAACTTCCACCAGCTGCCGGTCAACCAGCCCAAGGTGCCGGTGAACACCTACATGTTCGACGGGCAAATGGCCTACCACCACAGTGGCAGTGCGCCGGTATACGCGACCAACAGCGGCGGTCGCCCGTGGTCGGACGAGACCGGTGCGGTCGACAACGGCTGGGAGGCCGACGGCACCATGCTGCGCAGCGCCTACACCCTGCGCGCCGACGATGACGACTTCACCCAGCCGGGGATCCTCGTGCGCGAGGTGTTCAGCGACGCAGACCGCGATGGGCTGGTGGAAACGGTGGCCGGTGCGCTCCTCGGCGGCGTGCGCAGCCCGGTGCTGGAGCGCGCGTTCGACTACTGGAAATCGGTCGATGCCGACGTTGGCCGGCGCATCGAGGAGAAGGTGCGCAGCGGCAGCGCGCCGGAACCTGCGGCCGGCATGAGCGAAAGCTAGGGCGCGCGCGCGGCGGCATGCCGGGGCGGCCCGGTGGGCGGGGTTATCATTGCCCTTCCCACCGGAGCCCCCTTGCATGAAAGTCCTCGTCACCGGCACTGCCGGCTTCATCGGCAGCCATGTCGCCCTCAAGCTCCTTGCGCGCGGCGACGAGGTCATCGGCTTCGACAGCCTCAACGACTACTACGACGTCAACCTGAAGAAGGCGCGCCTGGCGCGCTTCATGGATCACCCGGGCTACACCCACGTGCACGCGGACCTCGCCGACCGCGCGGCGGTGGAAGACGTGTTTGCGAAGCACAAGCCGCAGCGCGTGGTGAACCTGGCCGCGCAGGCCGGCGTGCGTTACGCCGCGGAAAACCCGCATGTGTACGTGGCCAGCAACGTCACCGGCTTTTTGCACGTGCTGGAGGGCTGCCGCCACCATGGCGTGGAGCACCTGGTGTACGCGTCCACCAGTTCGGTGTACGGCGCCAACCGCGCCATGCCGTTCAACGAGCACCAGGGCACCGAGCACCCGCTGACCCTGTACGCGGCCACCAAGAAGGCCAACGAGATGATGGCGCACTCGTATGCGCACCTCTACGGCACCGCCACCACCGGGCTGCGGTTCTTCACCGTGTACGGGCCCTGGGGCCGGCCGGACATGGCGCTGTTCCTGTTCACCCGCGCGATCCTCGCCGGCGAGCCGATCAAGGTCTTCAACAACGGCCACCACCGCCGCAGCTTCACCTACGTCGACGACATCGTGGAAGGCGTGGTGCGCGCGCTGGACCGCGTGCCCACCGCCGACCCGGCATGGTCAGGCGAGGCGCCGGATCCGGGCACGAGCGGTGTTGCGCCGTACCGCATCTACAACATCGGCAACGAGGAGCCGGTGGAACTGCTGCGCTACATCGAGGTGCTCGAGCAGTGCCTGGGCAGGAAGGCGGTGATGGAGCTGCTGCCGCTGCAGGCCGGCGACGTGCCCGATACCGAGGCCGACGTTTCCGCGCTGGTGGCCGACGTGGGCTACCGGCCGCAGGTGGGCGTGGAGGAGGGCGTGGCGAACTTCGTGCGCTGGTACCGCGAGTACCACGGCGCATGAAGATCCTGGTCTGCGGCGGCGCCGGCTACATCGGCAGCCACACCTGCGTGGCGCTGGCCGCCCGCGGCCACGATGCGGTGATCTACGACAACTTCAGCAACAGCTCGCCGGTCGCGGTGCAGCGCATCGCCGAACTGGCCGAGCGCCCGGTGGCGCTGGTGGAGGGCGACATCCGCGACGCGGCGAAGCTCGCGGGCGCGCTGCAGGGCGTGGACGCGGTGATCCACTTCGCCGCGTTCAAGGCGGTGGGCGAAAGCTGCGAGCAGCCGCTGGCGTATTTCGAGAACAACATCGGCGGCAGCGTGACCCTGCTGCAGGCGATGGAGGCCGCGGGCGTGGCCAACCTGGTCTTCAGCTCGTCGGCCACCGTTTACGGCGACCCGGACAGCGTGCCGATCCGGGAGGACGCGCCGCTGCGCGTCACCAACCCCTATGGCCGCACCAAGCTGGTGGTCGAGGACCTGATCGGCGACCTGTGCGCGGCGCGGCCCGGCTTCAACGCGCTGCTGTTGCGCTACTTCAATCCGGTCGGCGCGCACCCCAGCGGGCGCATCGGCGAAGACCCCGGCGGCATCCCCAACAACCTGATGCCCTACATCAGCCAGGTGGCGGTGGGCGCGCGCGACTGCCTGAGCGTGTTCGGCGGCGACTATCCGACGCCCGACGGCACCGGTGTGCGCGACTACATCCACGTGATGGACCTCGCCGAGGCGCATGTGCGCGCGGTGGAGACGCTGCGCCCGGGCTTCGGCTGCCAGGCGGTGAACCTGGGCACGGGGCAGGGCGTGAGCGTGCTGGAGCTGGTGCGCGCGTTCGAGGAAGCCTCGGGTCGCAAAGTGCCGTACCGGGTCGTGGCGCGCCGCGCCGGTGACGTGGCGATGTGCTGGGCCGACCCCTCGCGCGCGGCCGAGCTGCTCGGCTGGCGGGCCCGGCTCGACGTGCGGCGCATGTGCGAGGACGCCTGGCGCTGGCAGTCGGCGAATCCCGCGGGCTACGTGGCGGGCTGAGTTGCAGGCCACGGGGACGCTGCCGGCACTACCGGGAATGTGACGCGCATCGCATAATCGGCACCGCGATGTGCCCTGGCGCGCCTCAACTCCGCGGCCGTCATGGCCGCGTTATGTGCACTGCACCATCATGTAAATGAACGGCTTGCGGTGCTTTCCGGGGATTTGCACGACGTGTCGATGCGGCCACGCTTCGCTGGCCGGCCTTCGGGTAAAATGCCCCGCGGATTTATTGGCGCGGAAATTGCTTTTGCATTCCGCAACTGGAAGCGTGTGGCGCATCGGAGAGCGCAGTCGGGCATGGAATCCTTGATCGAAACCGGAGTGCTGCAGGGCCTCGCCGCCGCCGCGTTGACGTGGCTGCTGATGAAGGCGATGCATCCCTACGCGCGCCGCCTGAACCTGCTCGACTTCCCCAAGGGGCGCAAGGACCACGCGCATCCCACCGCCATCACCGGCGGCCTGGCGATGGCGGTGGCCTTTGTCGTCGTGCTGGTCAGCGCGCGGCACAACTACGCGATGGCATCGCTGGTCTCGTTCGTCAGCGCCTCGGTGCTGCTGGTCGGCGTGGGCCTGTACGACGACCGCAACGACCTGCGCTGGTACTGGCGCATCCTCGCGCAGGTGATCGCGTCGCTGATCATGATCTATGGCGCCGGCGTGCGCGTGGAGCAGCTGGGCGCGGTGTTCGGCATGGACGACCTGGCGCTGGGTTGGCTGTCGGTGCCGTTCACGGTGTTCGCCACCATCGGCATCATCAACGCCATCAACATGATCGACGGCGCCGACGGGCTGGCCGGCCTGCTGGTGGCGGCGTGCCTGGTGATGCTGGCGGCGGCGGCGCTCTACGCGGGCAACACCTCGCTGTCGCGCCTGGGCCTGACCATCTCCGGTGCGGTCGCCGCGTTCCTGGTCTACAACATGCGTTTCCCCTGGCAGCCGCGCGCCAAGGCGTTCATGGGCAACGCCGGCAGCGCCTTCCTGGGCCTGGTGGTGGCGTGGGTGGTGTTCCGCCTGACGCAGAACGCCAGCCATCCGGTGAACCCGGTGCTGGCGCTGTGGCTGATCCCGGTGCCGGTGATGGACTGCCTGGTGCTGACCGTGCGCCGTTCGCGCGAAGGCCGTTCGCCGTTCTCGGCGGGGCGCGACCACATTCATCACTTCATGCAGGACGGCGGCTTCGGGCCGACCCAGGCGGCGCTGCTGCTTGCGGCCTTCAGCGTGGCCTGTGGCCTGGCCGCGGGTCAGGCGATGCGTTTCGACGTGCCGCACCCGGTGATCCTGGCGACGTTCCTGCTGCTGTGCGTCGGCTGGTACTGGGTGAGCGCCGACCGGCTGCGCGCACTGGCGTTCTTCGCCGTGCTGCGCCGATTACCCGTGTTCGGCACGGCGCCGCAGCGGCCGCAATCGCGGCCTGGCGTGGATACCGTCGAGACCGACGGCGCCTGAACCCGGGTGCCCGGCGCCACTCGAACGCCACGCAAGGCCGGTCACCGACGCTTGCTGCGTATTGCATGCTGGGGCCGCGCGCCGCGCACCCATGCCTGAACTGCCCGGGTGGCGAAACTGGTATACGCAAGCGACTTAAAATCGCTCGGCCGCAAGGCCATGCGGGTTCGATCCCCGCCCCGGGCACCACGCAGGCATCAGTCGCGCGTTTTCGCCGGCACGAACGGCGAGACCGGATCGCTGGCCGGGAAGGTTTCTTCCAGGGCTTCGTCCTGGTTCTCGCTTTCATGCTGCTTGCGCTCGCGGCGCTGCTGCGGCTGCTCCGGCGGTTCGGGCTTGCACGAGTCGTTTGGCAGGTCTTTGCGGTCGCGTGTCACGGTGGTTCACCGGATGGATGCGGAGCCCATGGTGTAGCGCTTCGTGCGTTGTGGCGGCGTGACTTGCCGCGTCTGTGGGATCATGCGGCCGCGCCGCTCCGGCGTGTCATCCTGTCCCGCAATGCACCGCTATTTCGCCTACGTCGCCAGCATCATCCTGGCCGTGCTGTCGCTCGTCGCCGCGCTGGCGTGGGCGCCCGGGTGGTGGGCGGCGTTCGTGGTGTTTGGCATGGCGGCGGTGGTCGGCACCGCAGACGTGCTGCAGCGCACCAGCACGCTGCGGCGCTGCTACCCGGTGCTGGCGCACTTCCGCTACGCGCTGGAGGGCATCGGGCCGGAGATCCGCCAGTACCTGATCGAGCGCGACACCGAGGAAGTGCCGTTCTCGCGCGAGCAGCGGGCGCTGATCTACCAGCGGGCCAAGCACGAGCAGGACACGGTGCCGTTCGGCACCGTGCACGACGTGTACGGCGGCGACTACGAGTGGATCAACCATTCGCTGGTGCCCACGCACCTGCAGAGCCACGATTTCCGGGTACGCGTGGGCGAAACGACGACGGCGCCGTACGACACCAGCGTGTTCAACATCTCGGCGATGAGCTTCGGCTCGCTGTCGGCGAACGCGATCCGCGCGCTCAACCTGGGCGCGAAGCGCGGCGGCTTCTACCACGATACCGGCGAGGGTTCGATCTCGTCGTACCACCGTGAGTTCGGCGGCGACCTGGTGTGGGAGATCGGCTCGGGCTACTTCGGCTGCCGCGACGACAACGGTGCGTTCGATGCCGGGCGCTTCGCGGCCAACGCCGCCGATCCGCAGGTCAAGATGATCGAGATCAAGCTGTCGCAGGGTGCCAAGCCGGGCCACGGCGGCATGCTGCCGGCCGCCAAGGTGACGCAGGAGATCTCGATCGCGCGCGGGGTGCCGGTGGGCGTGGACTGCATTTCGCCGTCGCAGCATTCGGCGTTCACCACGCCGGCGGGGCTCCTGGAATTCGTGGCCAGGCTGCGGGCGCTGTCGGGCGGAAAGCCGGTCGGATTCAAACTCGCGATCGGCCACCCGTGGGAGTGGTTCGGTGTCGCCAAGGCGATGCACGAGACCGGGATCCTGCCGGATTTCATCGTGGTGGATGGCGCCGAGGGCGGCACGGGCGCGTCGCCGGTGGAGTTCATCAACCACATCGGCGTGCCCATGAACGAGGCGCTGATGCTGGTGCACAACACGCTGGTGGGCCTGGACCTCCGCGACCGGGTGAAGGTGGCCGCGGCAGGCAAGATCACCAGTGCATTCGAGATCGCGCGCACGCTGGCGATCGGCGCGGACTGGTGCAACGCGGGCCGCGCCTTCATGTTCTCGCTGGGCTGCATCCAGGCGCGCAGCTGCCACAACGACAAGTGCCCGACAGGCATCGCCACCCAGGATCCGTCGCGGTGGACGCGCCTGGACGTGGAGAACAAGGCGGCGCGCGTCGCCAACTACCAGCAGAACACGCTCAAGGCGCTACGCGACCTGCTGTGTGCGGCGGGCCTCAACGGTCCCGCCGAGCTCGGTCCGGAGCACATCCTGCGCCGCACCTCGAAGATCAACGTGCGTTCGCTGGCGGGCATCTACAACTACCTCAAGCCCGGCCAGCTGCTGTCCGGCGAGGTGCCCGACCACGCGGTGTTCCAGGCGTTCTGGCAGGTGTCGCGCATCGATACCTTCGCCGCGCCGCGCAGGGTGATGGAGATGCGCGCCTCGAAGGCCGGCTGACGCGCTACCCGTCCTGGCGCGCCACGATGCTCGTGGCGGTGAGGTCGCCGGTGACGTTGCCCACGGTGGAGAACACGTCGGGGATGTTGTCGACCGCCAGCAGCAGCGCCAGCGGTTCCACCGGCAGGCCCATGGCCTGCGTGACCGGCAGGTTGTTGGTCATGAAGCTCACCTGCCCGGGCAGGCCCACCGAGCCCATGCTGATCAGCGCCGACAGCACGATCGCGGTGCCCACCTGCACGCCGCCCAGCTCGATGCCGTACATCCAGGCGATGAAGCTCACCACGCCGATGTACTGCACGGGGCTGGTGATGCGGAACAGCGACACCGCCATCGGCAGCACCAGCGAGGTGACGTGCAGCGGATAGCCGAGGCGCTCGCGCGCGCAGTCGACCATCGCCGGCAGCGACGCCAGCGATGACTGCGTGCTGGCGGCGATCGCCTGCGCCGGCGCGATGCCCGCCGCGAAGCGGCGCACCGGCTCGCGCGCCACCAGCGCCGCCACCAGGTACAGCAGCACGGTGACCATGATGTACAGCGTGCACAACAGCAGCACGTACCAGCCAAGCGCGCCCAGCACACCCGCACCGACGCGCGCGCACACCGCCAGCACCAGCGCGAACACGCCCACCGGCGCCGCCCAAAGCACCCAGCGCACGATCACGATCATGGTGTCGGCGATCGACTGCACCAGCGCCAGCAGCTGCGCGCGGCGCTCGGGCAGGATGCGCGTGGCGGCGAAGCCGAAGAACAGCGAGAACACCACCAGCGGCAGCATGGCGTTGGCCGCCGCCGCGGCCAGCGCGTTGTTGGGGATCACCGTGGCGATCCATTCGCCGAAGCTCGCGGCGCGGCCAGGCTGGGTGGCCTCGGAGCCGATCGCGGCGCGGAATGCCTCGACCAGCGACGCGTCGCGCGGCACCAGCGACAGCAGGGTCGGCGCCATGACCGCCGTGAACGTGCCGGACGCGATCAGCAGCACGGCGAACACCAGCATGGCGCGGCGCGCGGTGCGGCCCGAGGCCGCGGCATCGGCGGCGGTGTTGACGCCCAGCACCACGAGCGCCGCGACCAGCGGCACCACGGTCATCTGCAGGGCGTTGAGCCAGAGCCTGCCGACCGGCTGCACCGCGTCGGCCACGTTGGCGGCGAGCGCGCTGTCGTGGAAGGCGAGGGCCAGCCCGACGACGGCGCCGAGGACGAGGGCGAGCAGGACGCGCGCGGCAGTGGACATTCGTTTCATGGTTCGATCATCGCCTGATTTGCGACCAGCTGGCGCAGGTGCGCCTCGTCCTCGCACAGCAGCAGGAACACCAGGTCGAGCAGGTGCTGCAGCGCCGCCTGGTACAGCAGCAGTTCAACGTGCCCGCGCGGCTCGTGCGCCGACACCAGCAGGCTGACCTCGGCATTCGCGCGCAGCGCGTTGGCGGTGTGGCGGGTGATGGTGACCACCTTGCCGCCGCGCGCACGGAACCGGCGCGCGGTATGGCAGAGCGTGCCCTCCTCGCCGTGTTCGGAGAACACCAGCAGCACGTCGCCGGGCGCGGCCGACGAGGTGCCCACGCCCATCAGCGCCGGGTCGAACAGGTGGATCGCGGTGCGCCCCAGCATCGCCAGCTTGATCGCGAACGCGCGCGCGTTGAGGCCGTCGTGGCCCAGGCCGACCGCGTACACCTTGTCTGCGGCGCGGATGGCGGCGGCCACCGCGTCGATGCGCTCATGCGGGTTGAGCACGCGCGTGGCCTGCTCGGCCTGCGACTTGGCGCGCCACAGCGTGTCGGCCAGCGCCGACCAGGGGTCGACGATCTCGGCACCGGCGTCGATGCCCGAGCCGTCATCCTCGCCGTCGTGGCGCGCCAGCGACTCGCCGATCGAATACTTGAGGTCCGGATAGCCCTTGAAGCCCAGCTTCTGGCTGAACTTCACCACGCTCGACTGGCTGATGCCGAGCGCATTGGCGAGCTGCTGCGAGGAGTAGTCGCGCAGCAGGTGCGCGTTCTCCAGCATGAAGTCGGCAATGCGGCGCTCGATGGCCGACATGCGGTCGCGTTCGCCACGGATCTTGAGCAGGGGAGGCATGTGCGCCGCCGGTCAGCCCGGGATGGCTTCCAGGCCGCGGATGCCGCGGATACCGAG
Organism: Luteimonas sp. MC1825; assembly: GCF_014764385.1. Lineage (NCBI taxonomy): Bacteria > Pseudomonadati > Pseudomonadota > Gammaproteobacteria > Lysobacterales > Lysobacteraceae > Luteimonas > Luteimonas sp. MC1825. Next base: position 1,224,658 of record NZ_CP061714.1, read on the forward strand.
GCCGGGCGCGTCGCCCACCGAGATCTCGGACTCGTTGAACTCCACGCCGCCGTCCACCGGGTTGAAGCGGCACAGCGACGGCCCGTCGAGGTCGACCTTGGTGATGGCGCCGCCCTTGGCGATCGCCAGGTGCACGGCTGCCGCCACGCTGACGCTGGATTCGATCATGCAGCCGATCATGCATTCCACGCCGTACACCGCGGCGATGTCGGCGATGCGCACCGCGTTGGAGATGCCACCGGTCTTCATCAGCTTGATGTTGATGATGTCGGCCGCGCGGCGCTGGATGAGGTCGATGACCTCCGCCGGGCCGAACACGCTTTCATCGGCCATCACCGGCGTGAGCACGCGCTCGGTGACGTACTTGAGCCCTTCGATGTCGCGCGCGTGCACCGGCTGTTCCAGCAGCTCGAGCGCCACGCCGGCATCCTCGAGGGTGCCCACGGCGCGCACCGCCTGCTTCGGCGTCCAGCCCTGGTTGGCGTCCAGGCGCAGCAGGGCGCGGCCGTCGACTGCGGAGTGGATGGCCTTGACGCGCTCGATGTCGACGCCGATGTCCTTGCCCACCTTGATCTTCAGCGATTCGAAGCCACGTTCCACCGCGGCCAGCGAGTCGGCCACCATCTTGTCGATGTAGTCGACGCTGATGGTGATGTCGGTGGTGACGACCGGGTCGCCGCCGCCGCCGAGGATGCGGTAGAGGGGGGCGCCGTAGAGCTGCCCGAACAGGTCGTAGAGGGCGATCTCCACCGCCGCCTTGGCGCTGGTGTTGCGCTCCATGGCCGACTGCACCAGGGCGACGTTGCGGTTGAGGTCGGCGACCTCGCGGCCGATCAGCCGTGGGCCGATCACGCGGCGGATGGCCTCGACGATCGAGCCGTGCGTGTCGCCGGTGATCACCGCGGTGGGCGCGGCCTCGCCGTAACCGACATGGCCGGTGTCGGTATGCACCTCGACCACGATGTCCTCGACGGTATCGACCGTGCGCAGCGCCGTCTTGAACGGCGTCTTCAACGGAACGCGCAGCATGCCGAGGCGGATTTCAGTGATCTTCATGGGCGGATGCGCTGGATGCTGGTGATGCGGTCGATGGTCGGTGTATCCGCGTTCGACAGCATCGGCAGGATCGGCGTGACCACCACGCCGTTGAGGTGCAGGCGGCGCAGTTCGCCATCGTCGCGGCGCCAGGTCATGCCGCTGGTGTCGTGGATGGCGTAGGGCGCACCGTCGACGTGGCCGAGCATCATCATCACGTGACCCGGGATGTACACCAGGTCGCCGACGCGCGCTTCGCGCAGCAGCTTGCGGCGCCTGTCGTGGCTGTCGTCCGCGGTGAGCGGCAGGCGGTTCAGCGCCGGGCTGACCGCCTGGTGGCTGGTGTTGCGCGGCAGCAGCACGCCGAAGCTGCGGTAGACCTCGGAGACAAAGCCGCTGCAGTCGCGCGCGTTGTACGAATGCCCCCAGCCGTAGCGCTCGCCGAGGAACTTGAACGCCTGGCGGATGATGTTGGCCTCGGTCAGCGGCAGGTAGTCGTTGGCGACATCGGCCGAGCGCGGGATGAGCGCGGGCGCGAAGGACAGCGTGCCGTCGGCCGCGCGCACCGGCAGCTCGACGACGTGTGCGGCGTACGGATGCTGGCCGTTGACCGCGCGGTCGCCCGGCCAGTCGGCCAGTACCGGCACGCGCACGCCCATGTCGAGCTGCACGTCGGAGACCGCGGGCCGCTCGGGGGTGAAGACGGTGCGCGCGGTGGCGCCGGTGACGATGAGGTACGGCGCGCGGCGGCCGTAGTCGAGGATCGCCTGCCGGTCGCCCTGGGCGATGGCCTCCTTCTCCACCCACGCCGCATAGCGCTGGCTGACCACGAAGTACCAGGCGCGGTCGCGGCTCTCGTGGACGATGGCCACCGGATCGCCGGGGAACAGCGCGCTCTCCTGGAAGCGGTCGATGTCGTGGTCGTCCGGCGAATTGAACACGCGCAGGCGGGTGGGGAAGGTGCGCAGCGCGGCGCGGCGCACGGCCATGCCGTAGCGCGTGACCTGGGTCTGCGGGATGGACTTCAGCGCGAGGTTGGCTTCGATGCGCGCCATCTGCCGTTTGCTGCCGACCGCGCCGGTCTCGTCGTAGAGCTCGCGCTCGGGCATGACCGAAAGCGCTTCGATCCATGCCTTGACCTGTCCGCCGTCGAGCGTGCCGGGCAGCGCTTCGATGTCGTGCAGCGACGGGTCTTCGTCATGCATGCGCACGTTCTGCTGGGCGATCTGGTCGCGGCCGAGGATCACGCGGTCCGGCTGGCGCAGGCGTGCGATCCAGTAGTCCGGCGTGAGCTGCGCCTCGACGATGCCCGGCACGTCGTGTGCGGGCGGCGCGGGCACGGGTTCCCGCGCGGAAAGCGCGGGTGCGGCGAACAGCAGGAAGAGCAGCAGGGCTGCGTGGCGCATGGATTGTCCCCTCCCCGGCGCATCGGGGCCGGGCTTGATCATGGAATACATCATTCGGCGAAATCAATACAAAAGAATAAATTATTGACCGCCTGTGAACGCCATGTTACACAGCCATTCAAGCCGTTCCCCAGGGGCAAGGAGTGGGTCAGGCGTGCAGATGACGGGGGGTTCCAAGCCGATGTCACGACGTGTGGGCCACGGCCTGCTGCGATCGGGAACCTGCGTGCTGCTGCTGGCGGTGGCCATGCAGGCGGGCGCGGGGCAGGCGCCGGCTGTTGCTGGCGACAGCGCCGGCAGCAGCGGCAACGCCGACATTGGCGAACGGCTCATGGCACCGACCGACATCGTGGCGCTGGTGGATGCCGGCGACTTCGCCGCTGCCGGCAAGCTGATCGACGCCGGACTCGCGCAGCATGGACTCACCTCCGACCAGCGCATGGCGCTGGAGTTCCAGCGCGAACGCATGCGCCGCATCCTGATCGACTTCAGCCTGGACGAAGCCGGCGCCAGGGCGCGCCTGCGCCGCGACATCCCGGACCTCGACGACGCCGAGTTCGCGCGTTGGGATGCCGCGGGTCTCATCGAAGCGCGGGTGATCGACGGCCAGCGCCGCTGGTTCAACCGCGGACCTTCCAACCTGTATCGCCTGAGCGAGGAGGCCCGGAAGCGCCGGGCCACGCCGCCGAAGTTCAACGACAGCCCGCTGGAAGCCGCGCACCCGCACCACGCCGAGGTGCGCGACGCAGCGCTCGCCGGCGGCGCGCGCGCCGCGGCACCGCGCCGCGTGCGGGTGACGCAATCGCTGACCGTCGATGCCGACGCGGTACCGGCCGGCGAGACCGTACGCGCATGGATTCCGTACCCGCGCGCGTTGCCGGGGCAGCAGGAAGACATCCGTTTCGTTGCCAGCGTGCCCGCAGGCCACGCGATCGCACCCGACACCACCTTGCAGCGCACCGTGTACCTCGAGGCACCCGCCGTGGCGGGCACGCCGACCGCGTTCTCGATCAGCTACGAATTGACCACGTTCGGCCAGTACGTCGCCATCGATCCCGACCGGGTGGTGGCGGCGGAGATCACGCCGGAGCTCGCGCCGTTCGTGGCCGAGCGTGCGCCGCACGTGGTGTTCAACGACGCGATGCGGCTGAAGTCGGCGCAGGTGCTGGCGGGCGAGACCAACCCCTACCGCATCGCGCAGAAGCTGTTCGCATCGGTCGACGCGCTGCCGTGGGCCGGCGCGCGCGAGTATTCCACCATCAGCAACATCAGCCAGCACGCGCTCGAGCAGGGCCATGCCGACTGCGGCCAGCAGACGCTGCTGCTGATCACCCTGCTGCGCATGAACGGCATTCCCGCGCGCTGGCAGTCCGGCTGGATCTTCTCCGACGGCGCCTACAACAACATGCACGACTGGGGCTGGATGTACCTGGCCCCGTACGGCTGGGTGCCGATGGATGTCACTTTCGGCCGCTTGCCGGGCGCCGGCGATGCGCTCGCAGGCTTCTATCTCGGCGGCATGGACGCCTACCGCATCGCCTTCAACGACGACTGGTCGCGCGAACTCGTGCCGGCCAAGCAGCACGTCCGCTCGGAAACCGTCGACCTGCAGCGCGGCGAAGCCGAGTGGGCAGGCGGCAACCTGTATTTCGACCAGTGGGATTACGGCTTCGAGTGGCAGCTGCTGCCACCCGATGCCGATGAACGTACCTGACCAAAGCCAACCATCACGCACATGTTCCGGGGAGAACCGCAATGAAGGCCAGCCATACCAGATTCCGTCGCGCCGCACTCAGCATCGCGCTGGGAGCGTGCCTGTCCACCATGGCGCCGATGGTGCTGGCGCAAAGCGCCACCGGCTCGGTCGCGGGTCGCGCCAGCGCCGGCGACCAGGTGCAGGTGACCAATGTCGCCACGGGCGCCACGCGCAATGTCACGGCGGGTGCGGACGGCACGTACCGCCTCGGCTCGCTGCAGGTGGGCAGCTACAACGTGCAGGTGATCCGCAACGGGCAGACGGTCGGTGAGCCGGTGCCGGTGGCCGTGTCGCTGGGTGGCACGACCACGGTGAACCTGGGCAGCGGCGGCGGCGTGGCCGACATGGCCGCGGTGACCGTGGTCGGTGATCGCGTGGTCAACCGCGTCGACGTCAAGTCCACCGAGACCGCAACCAACGTGACCCGCGAAGAGATCTCGCGGCTGCCGGTCGACCAGAGCCTCAGCTCGGTGGCCATGCTGGCGCCCGGCGTGATCGGCGGCAACTCCAGCTTCGGCGGCATGTCGTTCGGCGGCTCGTCGGTGGCGGAGAACTCGGTCTTCATCAATGGCCTGAACGTCACCGACTTCTATCGTCGCCAGAGCTTCTCCACCGCGCCGTTCGCGTTCTTCCAGGAGTTCCAGGTCAAGACCGGCGGCTATTCGGTGGAGTTCGGTCGCAGCACCGGTGGCGTGATCAACGCCGTGAGCCGCTCGGGCAGCAACGAATTCGACGCCGGCGTGGAGTTCACCTTCGAACCGAGCGCGTGGCAGAGCTCGGGCGATGACCAGTTCTACGCCGACGGCAGCGTCAACGTGCGCGCCAGCCACGACCGCAGCAGCTTCACCAAGGCCAACGTCTGGGCGTCGGGTCCGATCGTGCGCGACCGGCTTTTCATGTTCGCCATGTACGAGCAGCGAGAGAACACCTCGGGCTTCACCAATGCCGGCGGCAGCAGCTGGAGCGAACGCGAGGGCAGCAACGGGTTCTGGGGCACCAAGGTCGACTGGGTCCTGTCCGACAACCACCTGCTGGAGCTGCTCGCGTTCTCCGACGAGGGCGATACCGACACCGCGCTCTACAACTACAATTTTGCCAGCCGCAAGGTCGGCACCGCGCCGCCCAGCCAGTCCACGGCGTCGAGCGGCGGCAAGAGCGGGTCGCTCACCTACACCGGCCACTTTGGCGAGAACTTCACCGCCAAGGCCATGTACGGCCTCAACCGCAGCAGCAGCTTCCTGCGCTCGCCGCAGGATGCGCTGTGCAGCTGGGTGACCTACAACAACGCCTCCTACGGCGCGGTCTACCGCGGCATGGGCAGCCCGCAGCTCGGCTGCCACCCGGGGTCGAACGTGGTCTCGCACGAGGATGAGCGCGAAGCCAAGCGCCTGGACTTCGAGTGGGCGGTGGGCGACCACCTGCTGCGCTTCGGCTGGGACCACGAGCTGATGACCACCGACCGGGTGACGTTCTACCCCGGCGACGGCGTGCAGTACACCGCCTACGGCCGCACCAGCCCCACCCAGGTGCTCGACAACGGCACGCCGCTTCCGGCGGGTGTCAACGCGTTCCTGATGGCCCGCGAGCGCGCGGACGGCGGCGTGTTCGACATCGAGGCCAGCGCCTACTACCTGGAAGACGTCTGGAGCGTCACGCCGAACCTGCTGGTCAACCTCGGGGTGCGCGTGGACACCTTCGACAACAAGAACGCGACCGGCGCCAGCTTCATCAAGATGGACGACCTGGTGTCGCCGCGGTTCGGCTTCTCGTGGGACATGAAGGGCGACGGCAGCACCAAGCTGTTCGGCAACCTGGGCCGCTACTACATGCCGGTCACCAGCATCATCAGCTACAACTTCGCCGGTGGCCTGCTCGACGAACGCACGTTCTACGCGCTGAATGGCTGGAGCGCGGCGACCAACCCGGTGACGGGTGCGCCGTACATGGCACCGGTCATCGGCCAGCAGATCGGCGCGGTCGACGACCAGTTCAACCTGAGCGTGCGCGACACCCGCCAGAGCGTGGACCGCGACATCGACGCGGTCTACCAGGACGAGGCCATCGTAGGCTTCCAGGCCATGATCAGCCAAGCGTGGTCCTGGGGCGTCAACGCCACCTACCGACGCATGCCCAACGCGATGGATGACATCCGCATCAACGCACTTTGCGGCGTGCGCCACCCGATGTCGGCGGTCCCTGGCAGCAGCAGCATCGACCTGTGGCCGATTGCCAACCCGGGCGACACGCTGACCCTTTGGGGCACCACTCGGCAGGGCTGCGCCCAGGACGGCTGGGTGACCATCGACACCTCGAAGGAGGGCTACATCACCGGGGGCAGCAACCGCGTGATCGGCTACTCCAAGCCCAAGCGCACCTACACCGGCGTGGAATTCCAGATCGACCGCGCCTGGGACGAAAAGTGGGCGTTCAACGCGTCCTACCTGTGGTCGAAGTCGGAGGGCAACCACGAGGGTCCGGTCAACTCCGATACCAACTACGGCGACACCGGCATGGTCCAGCACTGGGACCATCCGGCCAACAACGACCGCTATGGCGACCTGTTCAACGACCGCCGCCACCAGATCAAGCTGCGCGGGAGCTACCGGTTCAACGAGATGTGGAGCGTCGGCGGCACGGTGACCGCGCTGTCGGGCGGGCCGATCACCGCGTTCGGCGTGACCTGGCCGGACGAGAACTTCGCGGTGGCAAGCTACACCAGCGAGGGCAGCGGCGGCGGCACCGGCTGGCTGTGCGTGGCCAACTGCACCGGCGCCTGGCAGGACCGCCAGTACGAGCGCAGCGAGCGTGGTGCCTTCGGCCGCATGCCGTGGACCTACAACGTCGGCGCGAACGTCACCTGGGAACTGCCGGTGGACGGCATCGACCTGAAGGCCCGCCTGTCGGTCTACAACCTCCTCAACGACCAGGAAGTGATCAACGTGCGCGGCCGCTACGAGGGCAACCCGGGCCAGCGCCGTTCCACCTTCGGCACCGGTACCCGCTGGCAGTCGCCGCGCTACGCGCAGCTGGTGGTGAGCTGGAACTTCTGATGCGCCCCGCGCGGGCGTGATGCTGCATGCCCAGCGCCGGACCGCCGGCGGTGGGCATGCCAAGACTCCAGGGGCAGGACCCGAGATGCTGAAGCGTGCTTGTTGCGCCGCGACGCTGGCCGTCGCGGTCTTTTTCGTGCCCGGTGCGGGCCGCGCCGCAGGGCCGCCGCCGTCCGCGGCGATCACCGCCGCGGTCGACGACGCGGTCGCGCGTTACGACCTGCCCGGCATCGCGGTGGGTGTGATCGTCGATGGCGAGGTGCGCCAGGTCGAGGTGCGTGGTGAAATCGCGGCCGGGAGTGGCGTGGCCGTGGACCGCCGCACGATCTTCAAGATCGCGTCCAACACCAAGGCGATGACGGCGGCGCTGCTTGCGCGCCAGGTCGATGCCGGGCTGCTGGCCTGGGACGATCCGGTGGTGAAGCACCTGCCGGGCTTCCGCATGTACGCCGACTGGGTGACGCGCGAGATCCAGGTGCGTGACCTGCTGATCCACAACAGCGGGCTGGGGCCGGGCGCGGGCGACCTGATGCTGTGGCCGGAGCCCAATGCGTTCACGCGCGACGAAGTCGTGGCGGGTCTTGCGCACCTGAAGCCGCGCTGGAGCTTCCGTTCGCGCTACGCCTACGACAACACGCTGTACATCGTGGCGGGCGAGGTCGCGGCGGCGGCGGGAGGCGCGCCCTATGACGAGCTGATGCGGCGCGAAGTGTTTGCGCCGCTCGGGCTGGAACGCTGTCGCGTCGGCGCGTGGAACGCCAGCGAGGCCGGCAACGTGGCGCAGCCGCATGCGCGCCGTGACGGACGCAACGTGGCAGTGCGTACCGACGTCGCAACGATCGCCGACATGCCGATGGCCGCCGCCGGCGGCATCCGCTGCAGCCTGGACGACATGCTGGCGTGGGCGCGGATGTGGCTGCAGCCGGAGCGACATGGCCTGGTCGCGGGCAAGCCATGGCTGTCCGCGACGCAACGCGACGCGGCATGGGTGGCGCATATGCCGATGCCCTTGTCGCGGCGCATGCGCGCCTGGGATGGCAGCCATTTTTCCGCATACGGCTACGGCTGGCGGCTGACCGATGTCGACGGTACGTGGAAGGTTTCCCACACCGGCACGCTGTCGGGCATGTATTCGGCGCTGACCCTGCTGCCGGAGAAGGGCGCCGGGTTCGTGCTGCTGATCAACGGCGACGCGGACGAGGCGCGCACGGTGCTGAACCAGGTGCTGGTGAAGCACTTCACTGCGCCAGGGGAGGCGCGCACGGTGGCCTACTACGCCGACGCGCTGGCCGCCGAGCGCGCGGCCGCGCGCGACGATCGCGCCGCCGGTGTTGCTGCACCGTTGGGTGGCACTACGCCGCGCACCCCGGTGGCGCCTGCCGCGATGGCGCGCTGGCTGGGCGTATACCGCGATCCGTGGTTCGGCGAGGCGTCGGTCTGCGCGCGCGGCGACGAGGTGCGCATGGTGGCTGCGAAGTCGCCCAGACTGTCCGGTCGGGTGATGGCATCGGGCGGGCGCATGCTGGTCGAATGGGACACGCTCGACAGCGACGCCCACGCCTGGCTGGATTTCAGCGCAGGCGAGGGCGGTGGCGCGACGCGCCTGGCGATGGCCAAGGTCGACCCGGACGCGGACTTCAGCTACGACTTCGAGGACCTGGCGTTCGCGCGCGTGTCCAACTGCCCCTGATCGCCGTCGCGGGCGAGCAGGGTGATCTCGCCGGTGGTCTCCACGGTGGCGCATGCGACCTCGTGGATGTCGTTGAGGCCTGCACGGCGGACGCATGCCATCAGTTCGTCCTCGGTGATCAGCTCCTTGCGCATTTCGCGGTACAGCAGCCGGCCATCGCGCACGATCACCCGCGGCGCCTCGTCGGTGAGCCGGCTGAATGACGGAAAGCGGAACTCGAGCAGGTTGATCAGATACGACCAGGCAGCCACCACGGACGCCAGGAGCACGAAGTCGCTTGGCGATTCCGATCCCACCGACATGGCGTCGGCCACCAGCGCGCCCACGATCACCAGCGCCAGCATGTCGACCGGTGAGTTGTTGCCCAGGCTGCGCTTGGGCAGGATCCGCACCACCACCATCACCGCGAAGTAGATGGCGGTGCCGCGAAGCAGCAGTTGCGGAAGTGGCGTGGACAGATCCATGGCAGGGCCCGGTGGAGGCTTGGGCGCGCAGGATAGGACCGGCGGGTCGCCGCGGCGTGATGCCGCGGGTGTGACCGCCCGCACGCGCCGTCCGGAGCCGGCCCGGTAGCATGCTGCAAGGCAGCAATCATCCCGATCGAGCTGCTCCAGGGAGGGGGCATGCCATTCGACGTGCGGGTGCTGCGTGAGAGTTCGGGGGACGATCCAGGCGCCATGGTGGAACTCGTCGAGTGTTTCGACGAGGTCGCCACGGGCATCCGTGCCGGCCTCCTGCAGGCGATTGCGCAGGGCGACGCGGCGCAGCTCGCCACGCTGGCGCATTCGCTGAAGTCTTCGTCACGCGCGATGGGCGCGATGGCGCTGGGTGAGCTGTGCGCAGAGCTCGAAGCGCACGCCGCGGCGGGTCGCCCCGCCGGATTGGGTCCGGCCGTGACCACGGTGGTGGCGGAACTGGATGCCGCACTCGCGGCGATGCGGCACTGGCGCGCGGCGCAGGCGCCACAGGGGAGGACCGGCATTTGAAGATCCTGATCGTGGACGACGACGATTTCACCACCCGCCTGCTGCAGATCCAGCTGCGCGCGATGGGCCTGAAGGACAGCGGCTACGCCGGCATCGAGTCGAGCTCGAGCGGTGCCGACGCGATCGGGCGGCTCGCGCTCGCGCCCGCCGACTTCGGGCTGGTGTTCTGCGACCTGCGCATGCCTGGAATGGACGGCGTCGAATTCGTGCGCCACCTGGTCGCGACGGAATTCCGCGGCGGGCTGGTGCTCATCAGCGGCGCGGAGCCGCGCGTGCTGCAGATGGTCGAGCAACTGGCACGCCAGCAGGGCCTGGACGTGCTCGGCAGCCTGGCCAAGCCGGTCACGCCGGGCAGCCTGCGCACGTTGCTGCAGGGGCGGAAGTCAGCCGGCCTCGGCGGCAAGTGGGCCGACTGCGCGACGCAACCAGGTACCACCGCCGATGCCGCCGAGCTTGAAGCGGCCATCAATGGCGGCGAAATCGTCAACCACTACCAGCCGAAGATCGACCTGCGCACCGGCGCCGTGGTGGGCATGGAAGCGCTGGCACGCTGGCAACACCCCGAGCGCGGCGTCGTGGCACCGGATGACTTCCTGCCGCTGGTCGAAAGCGCCGGCCTGGTGACTCCGCTGGCGCGCGCGGTGCTGGTCAATGCGCTGCACCACGCATGCTCGTGGAATGGTGCCGGGGGCGGGCTGGACGTGGCGGTGAACGTGTCGCTGGCCAGCCTTGGCAGGCTGGACTTCCCCGATCGCCTGGCGGCAATGGCCGCCGAGGCGGGATTCCCGCTGGAGCGGCTGGTGCTCGAGCTGTCCGAATCACGCCTGCCGACCGAGCCGCGCGCCCAGCTCGATATCCTGAGCCGGCTGCGGCTGAAAGGCGTGCGCCTGGCGCTCGACGATTTCGGCACCGGCTTCACCAAGCTGGCGCAGCTGCGCGACATGCCGTTCTCGGAGCTGAAGATCGACCGCGCATTCGTCCAGGGCGTGTCCGGGGATGCCTCGCGACGCGCGATCGTGCAGGCCGCGCTGGCGCTGGCGCGCGAACTCGATGTGGAGACGGTCGCCGAAGGCGTCGACAACGCGGAGGATCTCGCCTGCCTGCGCGCGCTCGGCTGCGGCATGTTCCAGGGCTACCTGGTGGCGGAACCGATGCCGGCCTGCGACGTAGTGCCCTGGCTGGATGCCTGGCCCACCCTGCGTGAGGGCGTGCTGAGCGCCTGAGCCCCGAGGCAACAAAAAACCCCCGGGAGACCGGGGGTTCTTGCATGCGCGAAACATGGTGGGCGGTACAGGGATCGAACCTGTGACCCTTGCCGTGTGAAGGCAATGCTCTACCGCTGAGCTAACCGCCCGAAACAGCGCGCAAGTATACAGCAGCACACGCGGTTCCTGGCAAGGGTCCGGCCGACGCGGCCCGCATCGCCATGCCCGGGCAGGCTTCACCCGCGTCTCACCGCGCCAGTCCTAGCGTCGACAGCCCCAACCCCTTCGCGAGGGACGCCATGGCGCGCCCGATCTGGACCGGAACCCTTTCGTTCGGCCTGCTCAACGTGCCGGTGTCGCTGATGTCCGGCGAGCGCCGCATCGACCTGCATTTCCGCATGCTGGATTCGCGCGACAAGAATCCGGTCCGCTACGAGCGGGTCAACGCCGAGACCGGCGAGGAAGTGCCTTGGAAGGACATCGTCAAGGCCTTCGAGTACGACAAGGGCAGCTACGTCGTGCTGGAGCAGGAGGACATCAAGTCCGCCGCCCCGGAGAGCCACGAGACCGTGGAGGTCGAGACCTTCGTGGACGCGTCCGCGATCCCGTTCCAGTACTACGAGAAGCCCTACATCCTGGTGCCGGCCAAGAAGGCCGAGAAGGGCTACGTGCTGCTTCGCGAAACGCTCAAGGCGACCGGGCAGGCCGGCATCGCACGGGTGGTGATCCGCACCCGCGAATACCTGGCCGCGGTGCTGCCGCGCGATGATGCGCTGATGCTGATGCTGCTGCGCTATCCGCAGGAGCTGGTGGACCCTGCGGAGCACCGCCTGCCCGAGGGCGAATCCGCCGACTACAGGATCAGTCCGAAAGAACTCGAGATGGCCAAGCAGCTCATCGCGTCGATGAGCGGCGAATGGGACCCGAGCGGGTACAAGGACGAATTCCGCGAGCGCCTGGAGAAGGTGATCCGCGACAAGATGAAGGCCGACGGCACGGTGGCCAAGCCGGACGACAGCGAGTTCGAGGCGCCGGAAGGCGCGGCGACCAATGTCGTGGACTTCATGGCACTGCTGCAGAAGAGCATCGGCAGCAACAAGCGCACGCCGGCGAAGAAGTCCGCGGAGCGCGACGACAAAGCGGCGGCGAAGAAGGCCGCCGCGAAAAAGGCACCGGCGAAGAAAACCGCCGCCGCGAAGAAGGCCCCCGCCGACAAGCCGGCGGCAAAGACCGCCAAGGCGCCGGCGCGCAAGGCCGCCAAGGGCACGACGCGCAAGGCGGGCTGAGGCCGGCGCCATGAGCCTGCGCGAATACGCCCGCAAGCGTCGCTTCGACGGCACCCCCGAGCCGTCTGGCGATGCACCCACGAGCGTCGGCCATCGGCCGATCTTCGTGGTGCAACTGCACCACGCCAGCAGCCGCCACTACGACTTCCGCCTGGAGGCCGATGGCGCGCTGAAGAGCTGGGCGGTGCCGAAGGGGCCGTCGCTGCGCGCGGGCGAGAAGCGCCTGGCTGTGGAGGTGGAGGATCACCCGCTGTCGTACGCCACGTTCGCCGGTGACATCCCCGAAGGCCATTACGGCGCCGGCCACGTGGACGTGTTCGACCACGGCCACTGGGCCTGCGATGGCGACCCGCTGGAAGGCATCGCCGCCGGCAAGCTGGATTTCACCCTGAGCGGCAGCAAGCTCAAGGGCGCATGGAAGCTGGTGCGCACGAAGAAGGCGGGCCGCCAGGCGCAGTGGCTGCTGATGAAGCGCAGCGACGCGCACGCCGCGGACATGGAGGCGGACGACCTGGTGGATGCACCGTCGAAACCGCGTTCCGCCGCCAGGTCCGCCAAGGCAACCAAGGCCACGAAGCCCCGCGCCCCGCGCAAGGCCGACGCGCGCTGGCGCAAGGCCGCACTGGCGCTGCCGGGCGCGAAGGACACCGGCGTGCCGGCAGGATTCGAGCCGCAGCTGTGCACGTTGCGGGGCGCGGCGCCGCCGGGCGACGACTGGCTGCACGAGATCAAGTGGGACGGCTACCGGTTGATGGTCGACATGGTCGATGGCGTCGCGCGGTTGCGCTCGCGTGGCGGACTGGACTGGGACAAGACCTTCCCGGACGTGGCCGCAGCGGTCGCCGCGCTGCCGGTCTCCGAAGCCTGCCTCGATGGCGAACTGGTGGTGCTTGGCCCCGACGGCCACAGCGACTTCTCCGAGCTGCAGCGGGTGATCGACGGCAGCTCGAAAGCCGCGCTGCGCTACCTGGTGTTCGATCTCGTCGGCCTGGCGGGTGTCGACCTGCGCGGCTCGCCGCTGGGCGCGCGCAAGGCCCTGCTGAAGTCGCTGCTGCCCGAGGCGCCGCACCTGCTGGCCTACAGCGACCACGTCGTCGGCCATGGCCCCGAGGTCTACGAGGAGACCGGCCGACAGGGCATCGAGGGCGTCATCTGCAAGCGCGCCGACAGCCTGTATCGCGGCGGCCGCGGCAACGACTGGCTGAAGGTGAAGCACGAATCGGCGGACGAGTTCGTGGTGGTCGGCTACACCGATCCCAAGCGCAGCCGTACCGGCTTCGGCGCGCTGCTGATGGCCACGCGCGAGCGTGGCGGGCTGCGCTACGTGGGGCGCGTGGGCACCGGTTTCGACGACGCCATGCTGCGCGACCTCACCGCGCGGCTGCGCAAGCTGGAGCAGAAGCAGGCGACGGTCGAGCTGCCGGACCACATCGCGCTGCCGCTGCGCACCGTGCACTGGGTGCGCCCGGAGCTGGTCGCCGAGGTGGCTTTCCGTGGCTGGGCCAAGGAGGGCCTGCTGCGCCAGGCCGCCTTCAAGCGCCTGCGCATCGACAAGGCGGCGCGCGACGTGGAGGAACCGCAGGTGGAAAAGGACGACGTGACGGCCGGGCGCATCACCAGCCCGGACCGGGTGGTGTTCGAGGGCGCGAAGTACACCAAGGGCGACGTGGCCGAGTACTACCGCAGCGTCGCCGACTGGCTGCTGCCGGAGCTTGCCGGGCGGCCACTGTCGCTGCTGCGCTGCCCCGACGGCACCAGGGGCCAGTGCTTCTTCCAGAAGCACCACGCCGAAAGCCTGGGCGACGATGTGCGCGCGATCGTGTTGAAGCAGAAGAGCGGCAAGGAGCCGTACCTGTACATCGACGACATCGCCGGCGTGATCGACCTGGTGCAGATGAACACGCTCGAGTTCCATCCCTGGGGATCGCGCGTGGACGATCCCGAGCTGCCGGACCGGCTGGTGTTCGACCTGGACCCCGGCGAAGGCCTGGGCTGGGCCGACGTGGTGCGCTCCGCGCGTGACATCCGCGCGCGCCTGGCTGAAGCGGGGCTGGAGAGCTTCGTGCGGCTGTCCGGCGGCAAGGGCGCGCACGTGGTGGCGCCGATCACGCGCGGCCCGGACTGGGATTACGTGCGCGCGTTCTGCGGTGGCTTTGCCGAAGCGATGGCGCTGCAGGCGCCGGACCGCTACGTGGCCACGATGTCCAAGGCCAAGCGCTCGGGGAAGATGTTCATCGACTGGCTGCGCAACGCGCGCGGCGCCACCAGCGTGGCGTCGTGGTCGCTGCGCGCGCGCAAGGGCGCGCCGGTGGCGGTGCCGATCCGCTGGGACGAACTGGGCAAGGTGGCGGGCCCCGCGGCGTTCGACCTCGCCAAGGCGAAGCAGCGGGCTGCGCGGTTGCGCAAGGATCCGTGGGATGGGTTCGCGACGCTGGAGCAGGAGTTGCCGAGCTGGGAGTGATGGGCGTGGCGCCATGTGCTCGCGATGCGGGCCGGCATGACGGGGCGACCACGGCGAGGGTGGCAGTCTCGTTGCATCAACTGACCTGGGAGCATGGATATGGCGAACGTTGTCTCTCGCAAAGGCGCGAAGGGCGCGAAGGCCGCGGCGCGCGCGAAGGGCGCTGGTGCTGACGCAACTGTCGCTCGCCAGCGTGAGATCCAGGCGAAGGCAGATGCAGCCTCGAAGCGCGCGTCGAAGAAGCGTGCCGGCAAGAAGGCGGCGAAGAAGGCGACGCAGGCGGGGACGCGGCGGCAGCCGGAGAATCCGATGCCTGCGCAGCATCTGGCCAAGCCAGGTCACGAGCATGCGCTGGCGTTGGCGCCACGGTTCGAGGCGCCGGATTACGTCGGCAGTGGCAAGCTGGAGGGCATGGCGGCCATCATCACCGGCGGCGATTCCGGCATCGGCCGGGCGGTGGCGGTGCTGTTCGCACGCGAAGGCGCCGATGTGGCGGTGATGCACCTGGACGAAGACGAAGACGCCGCGGTGACAAAGCGCCACGTCGAGGCCGAAGGCCGCCGCTGCCTGGTGATCGCCGGCGATGTCCGCGATCCGAAATTCTGCAGGAAGGCCGTGCGCAAGGCGGTCAAGGCGTTCGGACGGCTGGACGTGCTGGTCAACAATGCCGCCTTCCAGCAGCACGTCGATCGCCTGGAAGATTTGGGCAACCGCCACCTGCAGGAGACGCTGCAGACCAATATCGCCGGCTACTTCCATATGGCGCGCGCCGCGCTGCCGCACATGGAGCGCGGTGCCAGCATCATCAACACCGGCTCCGAGACCGGCATCTTCGGCAGCCCGAAGCTGCTCGACTATTCCGCGACCAAGGGCGCGATCCACGCATTCACCATGTCGCTGGCGTCCAACCTGCTGGAGCGCGGCATCCGCGTGAACTGCGTGGCGCCAGGCCCGGTGTGGACGCCGCTCAACCCGGCCGACAAACCCGCCGAGGATGTCGCGGAGTTCGGCAAGGACAGCGACATGAAGCGCCCGGCGCAGCCGGAAGAGGTGTCGCCGGCGTACGTGTTCCTGGCGTCACCGGTGATGTCGTCGTACGTGAATGGCGTGATCCTGCCGGTGATGGGCGGGCCGCGTGGCTGATGCGCGCATCACGACAACGCGCGCGTGACGCCGAATTGACATGCAGCGCACGCGCCGTGGTCGAGCATCTGAGACCCCACCAGCGAGGCCACGACCATGACCCAGCCTGACAAGAAGTCCGACGTCCTCAAGGACCGCCCCGCAGGCGAGGACGCCCACCGCGAACAGCGCGAGTACCCGCACGGCTCGGGCGACCGCAACACGGTCTCGCCCTCAGCACCGGACGACGTGGATCGCAACTTCCACGGCGGCACGCAGCGCACCACCGAGTCCGACCCGAAGCCGCGCGACCCCGCGAAGCCTTAGCCCGCGCGTCAGCCGATCACGCGTTCGAACGGCGGCAGCGCATCGATGATGCGCTTGCCGTAGCGACGCGTAAGCAGGCGCGAGTCGAGGATGATGACGCGTCCGGTGTCGGTGGATGTGCGGATCAGGCGCCCGGCGAACTGGGTCAGCGTGCGCAGGGCATGCGGCACGGCGATCAGGTTGAAGGCGTTGTGGCCGCGGCTCTCCAGCCATTCGCCCAGCGTGGCGGTCTGCGGGTCTGTGGGCACGGAGAACGGCACCTGGGTGATCACCACCGTGGTGCAGGCCTCGCCGGGCAGGTCGAGGCCTTCGCCGAACGAGTTCAGGCCGAACAGCACCGAGCCCTTGCCCGCGGCGATGCGTGCGACATGGTCGGCCACTGTCTGCGACTTGTTGCCCATGCCCTGCACGAGGACCTGCTTGCGGCGCGCGTCGCACAACAGCTCCGCGACTTTTTCCATTTTCCAGCGCGAGGTGAACAGCACCATGCTGCCCTTGCCCCAGTCGAGCTCGCGCTCGAGGTAGTCGGCGACGGCCACGGGATGGCCTTCGCGATCGTCGGGCGTGGCCGGGAACTGCGGGATGACCAGTTGCGCCTGGCGCGGCAGGTCGAAAGGCGAGGGCAGGCTCACCATTTCGGCGTGGTCGGGCAGCCCGGTGTCGATGGCGAACGCCTGGAAGTCGCCGCCGCCGGTGAGCGTGGCCGATGTCATCACCACCGAGTCGACGTCCTTCCACAGCAGCTGGCGCAGCACCTGCGCGGCCGACACCGGCGAGCAGTGGCAGACCAGGTCGCCGTCGCGGGCCTGCGTGAGCCAGCGCGCCATGGGCGGCTGCCCGTCGCGGTCTTCGCGCCGCCAGCCCGACCACAGCGCGTGCTGTTCCTCGACCATCTCCAGCGCCATGCCGAGATTGCGCTGCAGGCGCTCCTTGGCGGGATCGTCCTGCTTCGACTTGGCGACGATCTGCTGCGCGGAATGCACCCAGTTGAACAGGCTGCGCGTGTCGTCGCCGAGCGCTTCCACGGCGGGCATCCAGTCCGCGGGCAGGCGGCCATGCGGCGCGCGCCACAAGGGATCGCGGTCACCGGGTTCGGGCGTCCACGCGTGTTCGAGTTCGACGCGGAACGCCTTGAGCGCCTTGGCGACGCGCGCCGCCAGCTCCACGGCGTCGCTCGGCAGCAGCGTGCCGATCGTGTCCTTGCCGACCAGGCGGTAGCTGGCGGTGACCAGGCCCTGCATCCGTGCCACGCGCTTGGCCATGTCGCCCATGGGCAGGCGCGCCGCGCCCTGGTCGATGGCGACGCTGGCCACGTGGTGGCCTTCATCGAGCACCAGCAGCATGTCCGCGGGCGCCGCCAGCAACGGCTGGCTGTTTTCCGCATCCCCCAGCGACAGCGACGAGAGCAAGAGCGCGTGGTTGGTGACCACGATCTGCGCGTCGCGCACGGTGGTGCGCGCGGTGAGCACCGGGCACTGCGCGGCATAGCCGCAACGACGTCCCGCGCAGGCCGACGCCGGCGTGGTGATCTGGCTGCGCAGGGCAGGGCTGACGAGCTCCGGCGCGGCATCGAGGTCGCCATCCCACAGGCGATCGGTATAGGCCTCGAGCAGACGCGTCGCGGCCTCGATCTCGAACGGGGACAGCGGACGGTCGTACAGTGGCTCCTCGTCGGGGAACATCGCATCCTGGCTTGAGCCGCCCTGCATTTCGGCGGCGTTGCGCGTGCACAGGTAGCGGGTGCGGCCCTTGGCCAGCGCCACGCGCGCCTGCAGTCCGGTCGCGGCGAGGAACGCGGGGATGTCGCGCCCGACCAGCTGCGACTGCAGGGCGACGGTGCCGGTGCTGATGACCAGCTTCTTGCCGGTGGCCAGCGCGATCGGCACGCCGGCCGTCAGGTAGGCGAGGCTCTTGCCGACGCCGGTCGGTGCCTCCGCAATGCCGATGCCGCCAGTGGTCGCCAGCGCCCTCGACACCACGCCGATCATGTGGCTCTGCGCACGCCGCGTGCTGAAGCCGGGCGTGTTTGCCTGCAGGCTGCCGTAGGCGGCGCGGATGTCGTCTTTCAGTGCTTCGGTCAGGACGCGCGTGGTGGCAGTGGCCGCTTGTGCCGTGGGCTGCGGCCCGGAATCATTCATGGCGTGGATTTTCACATGTCCACGAACGAAAAGCCCCGCAGGGCAAATGCCGTGCAGGGCTTGCGGTCAGACTTGCTGTTGCGTCGCAATGGTGGCCGGGGAGGGAATCGAACCCCCGACACGGGGATTTTCAATCCCCTGCTCTACCAACTGAGCTACCCGGCCACTGGCGAGCGCGGAATGATACGGCGGCGGCGCGCGGGCGGCAAGCATCACCGCAGCTGAACCTGCCCGCGAGGTGCCGCAGCCGGCGCATGCGGCGCGTTGCATGATGGCGTCACCGATGGTAGATGCCGCACGGCGGCGGGAGGCAACGATGGCCACGCAAACAGTCGCCCGGATGGGCATGGCGCTCGCCGCGGCGCTGGTGGTGTCGGCATGCGCGACGGGTCGCGGACGCCTGGACGCGGGGGAAAAACTCACCATCTATCGCGCCGCGGCGGGTGCGCCGGTGGGCAGTTTTCCGTACCACGGCAGCATCACTGGCTGGACGCCGCTGGGCGATGGCGCGATCGCGCTGTGGACCGGCCCGAGTCGCGCCTGGTTGCTGGACCTCGACGGCCCTTGCCCGGACATCGACTTCAGTCCGGTGATCGCCGTGACCAGCAGCGAGGGCGGGCGTGTCATGGCACGCTTCGACAAGGTGCTGGCCAGCGGCCACGGCTCCATGCAGATCCCCTGCCGCATCCGCGAGATCCGGCCGCTCGACACCCGGCAGATCAAGGCCGCCGAGAAGGCGGCCCGCGACGATCAGGGCGCGTCTTCGGGCACGTAGCCGGCGGGCGCTTCGGCGCCGCCGCCGAACAGGAACTTCTCCATCTCGCCTTCGAGGAAGGCGCGGGTGGCGGGATCCAGCGGCGACAGCCGGTTCTCGTTGATCAGCATGGTCTGGTGCGCCAGCCACGCCGCCCAGCCGGCCTTGCCGATATGCGCGAACACGCGCTTGCCCAGCGCGCCGGGCCACGGCACGAAGGCGAGGCCTTCAGCATCCTGTTTCTGGTATTCGCAGTACACGGTGCGGCTCATTGCGGCGGATTCTCCTGGTGCTCGGCGAACTGCATGTCGAGCAGTGTCCTGACGGGCGCCGGGATCCCGAGAGCATCGATCGCGTCATGCGACACCCAGCGCAGGTCGTCATTGTCGCCCACCGCGGCGGCGGGGGCGACGGCGCGCCAGCGCAGCGGCAGCAACCTGAGCCGGTAATGGCTGAACGCGTGGGCGATCGGCTCCAGCGCCTCGCCTTGCGCATAGTCGCCGTCGGCGTGGGCGTGGAACAGCGCGCGCGCGGCGTCGTGGTCTTCGGCTTCGGGCAGGGACCAGAGCTGGGCCCACACACCGGCCGGAGGGCGTCGCCTCAGCAGCACGCGGCCTTCGCCGTCGCGCAGCACGAGCAGCACGGCCTCGCGCTGCGGCAGCGCCTTGCCGGGCTTCGACGTGGGCAGTTCGGCGACGCGACCTTCGATGCGCGCGACGCAGCCGTCCTGCAGCGGGCAGAGGATGCACGCCGGGTCATGACGCGTGCACAGGGTGGCGCCGAGATCCATCTGCGCCTGTGTGTAGTCGGCCAGGCGCGCGTCGGGCAGCTGCGCCTGCGCGTGCTGCCAGAGCTGCTTCTCGACCGCCGGCAGGCCGGGCCAGCCGCTGACGCCATGGACGCGGGCCAGCACGCGCTTGACGTTGCCGTCGAGGATCGCGTGTCGGTCGCCCCAGGCCTGCGACAGGATCGCGCCCGCGGTGCTGCGGCCGATGCCCGGCAGCGCCAGCAGCGCATCGAAATCGCGCGGCAGTCCGCCGTCGTGGCGTTCGACGCACGCGCGTGCCGCGGCATGCAGGTTGCGGGCGCGTGCGTAGTAACCCAGGCCCGACCAGAGCCCGAGCACGTCGTCCAGCGGCGCCGCGGCCAGCGCCGGCAGGTCGGGCAGGGCAGCCACGAAGCGCTCGAAATAGGGCACCACAACGCGCACCTGCGTCTGCTGCAGCATGATTTCCGACAGCCACACCCGGTACGGCGAGCGCGGGTGCTGCCAGGGCAGGTCGTGGCGGCCGTGGATGTCGAACCACGCCAGCAGCCGCGGCGCGAAGCCGCTGTCGGCAGCCTTGTTCACGGCGATTCTTCGATCGTCACTTCCACGCCTTCCAGCACGCCACCGGGCACTTCGATGCGCGGTGCGCTGGCACGCGCACGCAGCGGCGGCAGCGGGGAGCCGTTGGCCGCGTCCTGCGACCAGCCAAGGACGTCGGCGATGCGGAACACGGCGTCGGCGCGGGCGTCGCCATGCGCCAACTGCAGCGCGACGGGGTCGGCAAGCGTCGGCGCGCCGGCGTAGGCGATCGAGAACGGCAGCGGCGCGCCAGGTGCGTCCAGCGGCGGCGGCAGCGTGGGCCAGGCCTGCGGCCATTCCGCCATGTGCCCGGACAGCCCAAGCAGCAGTGCGCGTGACAATGCGATCCGCCCGCGTGCATCCAGGTCTGGCACCACGCCTTCGCCGTGCAGCACCACGTCCGCCGGCGCGAGCGACCACGCACCGTCGCGCAGGCGCAGCGGTCCGTGCAGCCCGAGCGTGAACGGCAGCGAAGTGTCGCCGCCTTCGTAGCGCGCGCTGGCGCCGAAGCGCAGCGGCTGCAGGCGGAGGATGCCAGCGTCGTAGCGCAGCGGCCCGGATGCGGTGAGGTAGGCGGGCAGCCGCCAGCTGCCGTTGTCCAGCGTGGCATGGCCGGTGACGGCGGCGCCGCTGCCGTTTTCAACGCGTTCGGCTGCGGTGCGCAGGTCGAACTCGACCGTCGTGGGGGACGCAAGCACGAGGCGACCGCGTGCCTTCGCAGCCAGCGGCGCGCCGGCGCGCAGCGCCTGCAGAGACAGGCCGAACCCTTCGACGTGCCAGCCATCGCCGTCGATCCGGCCGTCGTTGACCAGCAGGCCGTTGCGCAGCGTGGGGATCCGGCCGTCGCCGGGTGGCCGCGTCGCAAGCCAGGCCTGCAGTGCGGCGACATCGAGCCGTGGCGCGTCGAGTTCGATGCGGTCGAGTTCGAGCGGCGCGGCGCGGTTGCGCAACGTGGACCAGGGCAGGGAGAGGAAGACGCGCTCGGCGCGCAGCAGCGGCGTGGCGGCACCTGGCT
Source organism: Luteimonas sp. MC1825 (assembly GCF_014764385.1). NCBI lineage: Bacteria > Pseudomonadati > Pseudomonadota > Gammaproteobacteria > Lysobacterales > Lysobacteraceae > Luteimonas > Luteimonas sp. MC1825. The sequence continues at coordinate 1,246,237 of NZ_CP061714.1, forward strand.
GCCGTGCGACGACATCGCGCACCTCGAGCATCGGCGTGCCGCGCAGCCGGTAGCGTGCCTCGCCGGACGCGCTGATCTCGAGCCCGAGGATGCCCCCCACCGTGTCCAGCGCAAGCCGCGACAGCCGCTGCGGCTGCAGCAGCAGCGACAGCGCGACGACGGCTGCGAGCAGCAGCAGTACCAGCGTCCCCGCCAGCCAGGCGGCAACGCGGCGCCGGGTCACGCGCCCAGCGCTTCCGGCAGCAGTGCGTCGACGAAGGCCTCGGCGTCGAACACGCGCAGGTCCTCGGGGCGCTCGCCGATGCCGGCATAGCGGATCGGGATGCCGAACTCGCGCGCCAGCGCGAACACCACGCCGCCCTTGGCGGTGCCGTCGAGCTTGGTGACCACCAGCCCGGTCACGCCGGCCGCGGCGTGGAACTGGCGCAGCTGCGACAGCGCGTTCTGGCCGGTGGTGCCGTCGATGACCAGCAGCACCTCGTGCGGTGCGGCGTCATCGAGCTTGCCGAGCACGCGCTTGATCTTGCCGAGCTCGTTCATCAGCCCCTGCTGCGTGTGCAGGCGCCCGGCGGTGTCGGCGATCAGGATCTCCGTGCCGCGGGCGCGCGCGGCCTGCAACGCGTCGAAGGCGACCGATGCGGCGTCGGCATTCTGGCCCTGCGCGATCACCGGAACGCCGTTGCGCTCGCCCCAGGCCTGCAGCTGCGCGACCGCCGCGGCGCGGAAGGTGTCGCCGGCGGCCAGCATCAGGCTGCGGCCCTCGTCCTTGTAGCGGCGCGCCAGCTTGCCGATGGTGGTGGTCTTGCCCACGCCGTTGACGCCAACGGTGAGGATCACGAACGGGCGCACCGCCGGGTCGATCACCAGCGGGCGCGCCACGGGCTCCAGCATGGCGATCAGGTCGCCGCGCAGCGCGCCAAGCATGGCGTTGGCATCGGCGAACTCGCGCGCCTTCATGCGCTTGCGCAGCGACTCGACCAGCTGGGTGGTGGCGGTGACGCCGACGTCGGCGGTCAGCAGCGCGGTTTCGATCTCGTCGAGCAGGTCGTCGTCGAGGCGTGGATTTCGCGAGAACAGGCCGCCCAGGCCACGGGCGAAGCCGCTTCCCTTCAGGCGTTCGCGCCAGCCCGACTTGCCCGGTGCGGCGGCGGGCTTTTCCTGGGTGGTCGACGAAGCAGGCGTGGCCGGCACGGGCGTGGCCAGGTCTGCCGCAAGCGGCGCGGCATCCATGAACGCCTGCACCTTGGCTTCGCCTTCCGCTGCGGCATCGGCCGCAGCAGCCGCATCAGCCGCGTGGGCGGTGCCAGCTGCGTGGTCCACGTCGCCAACCGGCGACGCGGCCGCGTCGCTCGCGGGCAAGTCGCGGCCAGGCGCGTTCGGAAACGCCGCCGCCAGCGCCTCGATGTCCAGCTTCGGCCTGCCGGCATTCCCTCCGCCGGTGCCTGCTTCGGGTTTCTTGCGGCGGAAAAAGCTGACCATTGCGCTGGCAACCGGACCGTGTGGGGGAGGGGGTGCACATCGCCGCGCGAGCGCGGACAATGACGCGGCATGGTATCACCGGCCCGAAATCCGACCCTTCCGACACGCGCCGGACCCGCCGGCAGCGTGCGCATCATCGGTGGGCGCTGGCGCGGGTCGAAGCTGCCGGTGGCCGATGCGCCCGGCCTGCGCCCGACCTCCGACCGCGCACGCGAGACCCTGTTCAACTGGCTGCAGCCGATGCTGCCCGGCGCGCGCGTGCTCGACCTGTTCGCCGGCAGCGGTGCACTCGGACTTGAAGCCCTCTCGCGCGGTGCCGCCGAAGCGCTGCTGGTCGAACGCGATCCTGTGCTGGCCCAGGCGCTGCACGCCAGTTGCACCCGCCTGCACGCGGGTGATGCCGCGACCGTGGTGCGTGCCGACGCACTGGATTGGCTGCGCCTGCCGGTGCACGGGCAGTTCGACCTGGTGTTCCTGGACCCGCCATTCGCCGACGATGCCTGGGCCACGGCGCTGCAGCGCCTGCCGCCGTGGCTCGCGCGCGGCGCATGGCTGTACATGGAGTCGCCCGCCGGCGTTGCGCCCGCGCCCGGTGCGGGCTGGCGCCTGCATCGCGAGTCCGCCACGCGCGATGCGCGCCACGCGCTGTACCGCCAGGCGCCCGCCGACGCGGCCGGGCACGCCCCGGCTTGAGCGCCACCGGGCGCGGCGCTGCTACACTCGCCGCGGCCCCAGCCACCCGACCCGGCGCAGCGACGCGATGACCACAGCACGCAACAGGATCGCCGTCTATCCCGGCACCTTCGATCCGATCACCAACGGCCACGTCGACCTGGTGGACCGGGCCGCGCCGCTGTTCGAGAAGCTGATCGTCGGGGTTGCCGAAAGCCCGGGCAAGGGTCCAGCGCTGCCGCTGGCGCTGCGCGTCGAGCTCGCCCGCGAGGCGCTGGCCGCGCACGCCAACGTGGAGGTGATGGGCTTCGATTCGCTGCTGGCGCACTTCGTGGCCGAGGTCGGCGGCGGGGTGCTGCTGCGCGGCCTGCGCGCGGTGTCGGATTTCGAGTACGAGTTCCAGCTGGCCAGCATGAACCGGCACCTGATTCCCGAAGTCGAGACGCTGTTCCTGACCCCCGCGGAACAATATGGCTTCATCTCATCATCGCTGGTACGCGAGATCTCCCGTCTTGGCGGCGATGTCTCGGGGTTCGTGCCGGCGGCAGTGGCCGATGCGCTGCAGGCCGAATGGCGGCGCACCAAGCTTTGACCAGCGGAACCACACGTTCCGACCTTCCAGAAAAACATGGGGAAACTGCAATGAACACGATGTCCCGCCTGCTGCTGACCGCTTGCCTCGCACTTCCGTTGCTGGCCGCGTGCAAGAAGGAAGAAGCCGCGCCCGTCGCCGTCGCGGCGCCGCTGACCGCACCCGCGGCCGGGTCCGACGACGCCGCGTGGCGCGCCTACGTCTCCGACGTGGTGACGCGCAACATGGAGGGCATCGGCAACCAGCCCTTCGTGTATTTCCTGCCGTCCACGGCGGGCGCAGAGGACCAGACCGGCGCCTATGAGCGCCTGCTCGACAAGGCCAAGGGCGACGTGGCCCGCGGCATCGTCAAGGGCAACCTGCTTGCCTACGCGTCGGCCGATTCCGCCCGCATGGGCGACATCGTGGTGGAGTCGTTCGCCGGCGTGCCGGCCGACACCATGAAGGGCGTGCGCGTGCTGTTCATCGGCGCCGCGGCCGACAAGGACCGCGTGGCGACCGCCGTGGCTCCGGCCGGCGTCGAATACGTCTTCATCGAAGCGAAGTGATCCAGGCGCCGCCGCCGGCATCGTCCGGCGGCGGCCCTTGCGGGCAGGGTCTACAATGACCCCATGGCCCTGCGCATCAACGAACTCTGCGTCAACTGCGACGTCTGCGAGCCTGCCTGCCCGAACGAGGCGATCTCGCAGGGCGAGACCATCTATGTGATCGATCCCGCGCGCTGCACCGAGTGCGTGGGTCATTTCGACGAGCCGCAGTGCGTCGTCGTCTGCCCGGTCGAATGCATCGACCCGGACCTGGACATCCCTGAAACCCACGACCAGTTGCTTGCCAAGCTCATGCGACTGCGGGAGAACGTTGCATGAGCCTTCGCCACCTGTTGCACCTTGGCGCGCTGTCGCTGCTGTTGTCCCTGGTGCCCGCCTGCGCCAGCGTGGCCGATGGCGAACGCATCACCGCCGGCGCGACATCCGCCGCGCCTGCGTCCAGGCCGCCGGGCGTGGCCGTGGCCTCGGCGCACGCGCTGGCCACCGACGCCGGCCTGGAGATCCTGGCCGCTGGCGGCAACGCCTTCGACGCCGCGATCGCGGTGTCGGCGGTGCTGTCGGTGGTGGAGCCGATCAGTTCGGGCATCGGCGGTGGCGGATTCTTCCTGCTGCACGATGCCGCCAGCGGCAAGGACCTGTTCGTGGACGCGCGCGAGACCGCGCCGGCCGCTGCCACGGCTGCGAAGTACGTGCAGGCCGACGGTGGCTTCGACCGCGACCGTGCCACCAACGGTGCGTGGGCGGCCGGTATTCCGGGCCTTCCGGCGGCGTTCGTGCACCTGCAGGCGGAGCATGGCCAGCTGCCGCTTGCGCGCAGCCTGGCGCCGGCGATCCGCATCGCCCGCGACGGCTTCCCGGTGTATGCGCGCATGGCGCGCGGCTACCAGGCGCGGCGCGAGGTGATGGAGCGCTACCCCGGTACCCGCGAGGTGTACCTGGCCGGCGGCCGGCCGATCGCCGAAGGCGACCTGTTCCTCCAGCCCGACCTGGCGCGCACGCTGCAGGCCTTGGCCGACCGCGGGTTCGACGGCTTCTATCGCGGCGACGTGGCGGAAAAGCTGCTGGCCGGGGTGAGCGACGCCGGCGGCGAATGGACCGCCGAAGAGCTCGCCGCCTACCGGGTGCGCGTGCGCGAGCCGATGCGCTTCCGCTACCACGACTGGGAGGTGGTGACCGCGCCGCCGCCGTCGTCGGGCGGCATCGCCATGGCGCAGATGCTGCAGATCCTCGCGCCGTACGACCTGGATGCGCTGCCCGAGGCGCAGCGCGCCCACCTGGTGGTGGAGTCGATGCGCCGCGCGTTCCGCGACCGCACCTTCTACCTGGGCGATCCCGACTTCGTGAAGGTGCCGCAGCGCCTGCTCGCCAGCCCCGATTACGCGGCCGGCCTGCGCGCCACCATCCATCCCGAGAGGGCGACGCCCAGCGACCTGCTGTCGGGTGCGCCGACGCCGCTGGAAGACGACGAGACCACGCATTTCTCGATCATCGACGCCGACGGCAACCGCGTGGCGGCGACGCAGACGGTGAACCTGCTCTATGGCTCCGGCCTGGTGGCGCCCGGCACCGGCGTGCTGCTCAACAACGAGATGGACGATTTCGCGCTCATGCCGGGCACGCCCAACGCGTTCGGCGTGATGGGGTACGACGCCAACGCGCCGGCGCCGGGCAAGCGCATGCTGAGCTCGATGACGCCCACCTTCATGGTCTCCGCCGAACGCATCGCCGTGCTCGGCACGCCCGGCGGCTCGCGCATCATCACCATGGTGCTGCTCGGCGCCCTCGGCTACGACGCCGGCCTGTCCGCGCAGGATGTCGCGGCCCTGCCGCGCTACCACCACCAGTGGATGCCGGACCGCATCTCGGCGGAGACCGGCACCTTCACCCCTGGCGTCGCGCGCGCGCTGCAGGCGATGGGCCACGTGGTCGACCTGCCGGAGCCCGAGCGCGACGGCCGCGCCTCCAGCCACGTCTGGGGCAACATGCAGACGGTGGCGTGGGACCGCACCACCAACACCCTCGAGGGTGGCAGCGATCCACGCAATCCGGTCGGCAAGGCCGCGGTCGTGGCCGCGCCGGCAGCGCCCGCCCGCTAGGCCACGGGGCGCGTCGTGATCGAGCCACCTCCGAAACCCTGGTACCTCAAACTGCCGGCCAAGCTGGGCGCGACCGTGTTCTTCCTGGTCGCGCTGACCACGCTGATCGGCAACCTGCTGGAGCTCGACGCCAAGCGGCGCGAGCGGGCGGAGCAGCTCGCGCCGGCGGCCACCATCGCGGTGCCGGCGCCTGCCGACCCCGACGGGACGCCGGCGGCACCGCCGACGGCGCGGCGCCTGGCCCTGCAGCTGGAGCGCATCGTGGTGCTTGGCGATGGCACGGTCGGCACCACCGACTGGCGCTTCGCGGTGGAGGCCGACGGCGAGCCCTTGTTCGTGTTGCAACAGGACGCGCTCGACGACACCGCCGGGCGCAACGTCGCGCTGCCGGCCAGCGCGCGCACCACGTTGCGGGTCGCCCCGGCGGGGTCGCTGGTGACGGTGAAGGCCTGGCGCGGCAGCCGGCTGCGGCTGCCGAGCGCGGAGCCCGATGCCAGCGGGCAGGGCAGGCTGGCGCTGGATGGCGCCATCGCGCCGCTCGAGGTGGTGGCGATCGATCCGGCCGGCGGCCATTTCATCCTGCATTTCTCGGCAACCGCCGCCGACTGAGTACTATCTGCCCATGAAACTCTGGTCGATCGACGGCAACACCCAGAAGCTCGACGGCGGCGCGATGTTCGGCAATGCGCCACGCGCGGTCTGGGCCAAGTGGGCGGCGCCCGACGACGCCAACCGCATCCCGCTCGCCACGCGCTGCCTGCTGGCCACGCCACTTGCCGGGCGCACCGTGCTGTTCGAGACCGGGATCGGCGCGTTCTTCGAGCCGAAATTGCGCGAGCGATTCGGCGTCACCGAGGACCGCCACGTGCTGCTGGATTCGCTGGCCGCCGCCGGCTTCCGCCACGAGGACATCGACGTGGTGGTGCTGAGCCACCTGCACTTCGACCACGCCGGCGGCCTGCTCGCTCCGTGGGCGGAAGGCGCGGCGCCGGCACTGCTGTTCCCCAATGCCACCTTCGTGCTCGGCCGCGAGCAATGGGCGCGCGCGGTGGACCCGCATCCGCGCGACCGGGCCAGCTACATCCCGGAGTTGCCCGGGCTGCTCGAGGCCAGCGGACGCCTGGAGCTGGTGGACGGCGTGCACACGCCCGCGCTCGGCAACAGCGTGCGTTTCCACTACAGCGACGGCCACACGCCGGGGATGATGCTGGCCGAGATCGTCGGCCCCGACCTGCGTGGCGGCGAGGCGCACGGCGGGGTGGTGTATTGCGCCGACCTGGTACCGGGCCTGCCCTGGGTACACGTGCCGATCACGATGGGCTACGACCGCTGCGCCGAGACCCTGATCGACGAGAAGCAGGCGTTCCTCGAGGACAAGCTGGCGCGCAACGTGCACCTGTTCTTTACCCACGACCCGGAATGCGCGCTGGCGCAACTGGCGCGCGACGCGCGCGGCCGGTTCACGGCGGAGCACCGGCTGGCCGGACTGCACGCACGGAGCCTGGGCGCTGCCTGAGCGCGGCGCTCAGCGCGCGACGGGGGCCAGCAGCAACCAGGCGGCCAGCAGTGCCGACAGCAGCAGGACGACGATGACCACGAGACGATGCCGGCGCGCGTGCCCGGCATGCTCGGGCGCGCCCGGCGCGTCGGCACTGATGTTCGGCGTCACGTGCCCGCTGCCCGGTGGCGCCGGGGCGCGCTGCCCGCGCGCCGCAGCCTGGACCGGCGTGCCGCTGGTTGCGGCACCGTTCCCTGGCAGGGTCGCGCCCGCCGGGACCAGCACCGCCGGCGTCGTCAGCCGGTAGCCCACGCCGTAGACCGTGGACAGGGTCCGCCCGGCCTCGCTGCCCAGGGCGATGCGCAGCCGGCGCATGGTCTTGGACACCGCGCTGTCATTCACGTGCTCCACGCCTGGCCAGGCTTCGGCCACGAGGGTGCTGCGCGGCACGACCTGCTCGGCATGCCGCAGCAGGCAGCCCAGGACTGCGAAGGCACGCTCGTCGAGTTGTGCGCGGTAGTCGTCGCGGATCAGCTGGTGGCTGTCGATGTCGAGGCGGTTGCGCCCGAACAGCCAGTGCGCGCCCGCCGGTGCGCCGCCGGCCGCATGCGACCGGCGCGAGCCGGCAGGACCGGAAAACAGCGTGAACAAGGGGCTGGCCACACTTGGCCCAACGCCAGGCGTGCGCCAGGCAGGCCATCGGCGCGTGCAAGGCGCGCCGGCCGCGCCGGCGGACTCAGGCGCGGGTGCCGAAGATCTTGTCGCCGGCGTCGCCGAGGCCGGGATGGATGTAGCCGGTGTCGTCGAGGCGCTGGTCGATGGCTGCGGTGAAGACCTCGACATCCGGGTGCCGCGCCTCGAGCGCGCGCAGGCCTTCCGGTGCCGCCACCAGGAACAGGCCCTTGATTCGGCTGCATCCGGCGGCCTTGAGCATGTCGACGGTGGCGATCAGGGTGCCGCCGGTGGCCAGCATCGGGTCGAGGATCAGCGCGGTGCGGTCGGCCATCTCGCCGACCAGGTTCTCGTAGTAGGGCACCGCCTGGAGCGAGGCCTCGTCGCGCTTGATGCCGACCACGCTGACCTTGGCGGCCGGGATGAGTTCAAGCACCCCGGGCAGCATGCCCAGCCCCGCGCGCAGGATCGGCACCAGGGTCACCTTGCGGCCCTTGATGCGGGTCACGCGCACCGCGCCGGCCCAGCCGGCCACCTCGGCGTCTTCGGTCTCGAGGTCGGCGGTGGCTTCGTAGGTGAGCAGGGTGGCCACCTCGGCCGACAGCTCGCGGAAGGTCTTGGTGCTGTTGTCGGCGCGGCGCAGCAGGCCGAGCTTGTGCTGCACCAGCGGGTGGCGGACTTCGACGATCTTCATGCGCTATCCAGGCGTGCGATGCGCGAAGTCTGCAGCAAACCCGGTCAGAACGCAGTGCTTGCAACAGGACATGCCGGGGACAGCGGTGCATCAGCTGCAATCCGGGCGTCATGGAGCGAAGCGAAGATGTTGCGGTTCCATGACACCCGCCCCCGATGCAAGGTTGATTGCCGATGCTCCAGCGCCCGGTTTCCGTTTCTGTTTCCGCCCTGCTTGCAGTACTGCTCGCGCTGGCCGCGGCCAACCCCGTGATCGCCCGCGATACGGCAGTCGATGCCGCGGGTGACGCGCGCGAAGCGGAGCCCAACACCCTGGTGCCTGCGGGCGACCCGCGCTACGCGCCCGCAGCGCGGCCGGACCGCGTCATCGCCTCGCCCGCCGCGGATCCGGCGCGCGGTTTCCACGTGGCATGGCGCACTGCCGACGGCGTGGATGCACCACTGCTGGAGCTGGTCGTCGCCGGCGACTCGCCGGACATGGGCGCGCCGCTCCGTGTCGCCGCGCGCAGTCGCGCGTTCACGACGGAAAACGGCACGGGCCGGCAGCACCGGCTCACGGTCGACGGACTCGACCCCGACACGCTGTACGCATTCCGTGTGCAGGGCGGCAACGGCTGGTGGAGCCCGTGGCGGCAGCTGCGCACCGCGGCGGCCGCGGGTGCGCCGCTGGAATTCCTGTACTTCGGCGACACCCAGAACAAGAACGCCAGCCTTGGCACGCGCGTCGTGCTCGAGGCGATGCGCCACGCCCCCGAGGCGCGCCTGGCGCTGTTCGCCGGTGACCTGGTGAGCGGCGGGGACGGCGAAGACGACAACGAGTGGGGCGAGTGGTCCGACATCGCCGCGCCGCTGGCATCGACCATGCTGGTCGCGCCCCTGGCCGGCAACCACGAGTACTTCGAGGAGTTCGAGGACACGCCCCGGGAGCGCCGCGTGCTGGGCGCGCACTGGGCGCACATGTTCGCGCTGCCCGGCAACGGCGCGCCGGGCGCTGAGGCGACGACCTACTGGTTCGACATGCACGACGCGCGCTTCGTGGTGCTCGATGGCACCTCGGCGCTCGACCTCGGCACCGTCAGGGCGCAGGCCGCGTGGCTCGACGGCGTGCTGCGCGACAGCCCGCGCGCGTGGACGGTCGTGGCCATCCACCAGCCCATGTACTCGCCGCGCGAAGGGCGCGACAACCGCGTGCTGCGCCGTCACCTGATGCCGGTACTGGAGCGCCACGCCGTCGACCTGGTGCTGCAGGGCCACGACCACACCTACGGTCGCCGCGCCGGCGACGCCGGCAAGGCCACGCCGCAATACGTGGTGTCGGTGGCCGGTGCCAAGCAGTACCTGTTGTCGCAGGAAGCGCGCGAGACCATGGCGCCGGTTGCCGAGGACACGCAGTTGTTCCAGGTGATCCGCATCGACGGCGACACCCTGCATTACGAGGCGCGCACCGCCACCGGTCGTCTCTACGACGCCTTCTCGCTGGTCGGCGATCGCGCCACGGGCCGCCGGATCATCGAACACACCGAAGGCCGGATCGGGCAGCGTGACTGCGGCCGCTCGGCCACGCTCAAGGGCCGCACGGATCGCTGCTGGGAGTAGGGCGCTTCACTTGGGTGGCGGGTACCAAGGGCCTTGAGGACTCATGTCCCCCGGCGATGGCCTTGGCCATCGCCTCCTCCTTGACTTCGCCCTCAAGGCCCTTGGCACCCGCCCCACAGCCGCGACCCGGCCCCAAAGTGGCCGGGAGGCCTTCGCGGGGAAGTCAAGGAGGAGGCATCCGCCGCGAGGCGGATGCCGGGGGACATGAGCCGCGAAGGCCTCACGGCCACCACAGGGCCCGCCAGGCCTCCAACGCCCCTCAGGCCACGGAGTAGCAGCGCGAGGCAATCAGGCCGCCGCCTGCACCCGCGGCCCTTCGAGCAGCGCGCGCTTGACCATCGACACCACCAGGTCCAGCTCGTCCTCGCCCATCTCGAAGCGCGGGGTGAAGCGCAGCGAGTTCTCGCCGCCGTGGATAACGCCCAGGCCCTGCTCGCGCAGCCATTCTTCCGATGATCCCCCACCGTAGCCCTTGAAGCCGGGCGCAAGCTCGCAGGAAAACAGCAGGCCGGTGCCCTGCACCTTGGTGATCAGCCCGCCGAGCTCGGCCTTCAGCGCCTCCAGCTTGTCGAGCGCCTGCTGGCCGCGGGTGCGGATGTTGGCGCGCACTTCCGGGGTGACCAGGCCCAGCACGGTCACGCCGACATCGGCCGCGCGCGGGTTGGCGGTCATGGTGTTGCCGTAGGTGCCACGCTTGTAGATGCCCGCGGCGCGCGCGTTCACCGCCAGCACCGACAGCGGGTACTGGCCGGCGTTGAGCGCCTTGGAATAGGTTTCCATGTCGGGCGCCTCCTGGCCTTCGAAGCCGGGGTAATCGACGATCGACAGCGCGCCGGTGGCGCGCAGGCCGGCCTGGATGGAGTCGACCAGCAGCAGCGAGCCATGCGCCTTGGTGAACTCGCGCGCGGCGGCGTAGAACGCGACCGGCACGCTGCGGCCCGGGTCGCCTTCGCCCATCACCGGCTCAAGGAACATCGCCTCGATGAACCAGCCCTTGGCATCGGCGTCGGCGAAGGCCTGCTTCAGCGCGGCCTGGTCGTAGGGCGGCACGACGATGACGCTGTCCTCGTGGCGGTAGCTGGCCAGCGCTCCTTCGTACGCCTTGCGCGAGGAATTTGAGTACAGCGCCGGTGCCTCGGTGCGGCCGTGGAAGGCGCCCTTGACGACGAGGCGCTTGATCGTGCGGCCGGCGTGGCGGGCGCCGGACTCGGTCATGGTCTTGGCGTTGGTGTCGGCGATGCGCGCGGCCAGCGACACCGACTCGGAGCCGGAGTTGAGGCACATGATGGCGGCATACGGGCAACCGCCGATGCTGTGGCCGATCTCGGCGCGCAGCGCGCGGTCCAGGCGCAGCTGCGACAGGCTGGGCGTCATGACGTTGGCCATCGCCTGCGGCTTGGCCATCGCCTCGATCACCGCCTGCGGCGCGTGGCCGAAGCCGAGCATGCCGTAGCCGCCCGTGTCGTACAGCACCGCGCCCTTGAGGGTCACGATCCACGGCCCGCGCGCTGCGAGCGCGACGTAGGGGTTCACGCCGTCCTGCGGATAGAAGTTGACGTAGCCGGCCTGCACGGCCTGGATCTGCGCGTCCTCGTCGAGGTCGAGCAGGTCGGCGAAGTCGGCTTCGATACGCGAGAATTCCGCTGCCGCTGCGTCGATCGCGGCGACGAGGTCGGCGTGATTGGCGGCAAACCGCTCCACGGTGGCGTCATCGAGGCCGGGGGTGCGGCGGTGGCCCTTGCGGGCGCGGAGCGTGGCGAGCCTGGCGGTCACGGACATGGTGCTGATCCTCGGGTTGGAGTGGCACCCCTCCGGCGCCTCGACCTCTATTATCGCCATGGGTTCGGCGCTTGGTAGGTGCGAATTGCGCAATAGTCGGGTAGCTTTCGTCGAATCGACGTATGGAATGTGCGAGATGAAGCTCACAGGCTCCGATGAGGCCCTGCTGTCGCTGCTGCGCGAGAATGCCCGCGCGTCCACCGCCGAGATCGCCCGGCGCCTGCAACTGTCGCGGACCACGGTGCAGAGCCGGATCGAGCGCCTGGAGCGCATGGGCGTGATTGCCGGCTACACGGTGCGGGTGAAGGATGACTTCGAACGCGAGCGCATCCGCGCGCTGATCATGGTCACCGTGTTCCCCAAACAGGCACCGGCCGTGGTCGAGGCGCTGCGGCAGATGCCGGAGCTGCGCAGCCTGCAGTCGGTCAGCGGTCCCTGGGACCTGGTGGCGCAGGCCGTGGTGCCGACGATCGGCGACATGGATGCGTTGACCGACCACATCGGTGCGCTCGACGGCGTGGAACGCACCACCTCGTCGCTCGTGCTGTCCACCAAGTTCCAGCGCTGACGGAAACCCCGCTTTGAAAAAGTCCGATTTCCATTTCGACCTGCCGCAGGCGCTGATCGCCCAGGCGCCGCTGGCCGAGCGGTCGGCCAGCCGCATGCTGGTGGTGCCGCCGGGAAATGCCGCGTTCGAGGACCGCCAGGTGCGTGACCTCGCCGGGTTCCTGCGCAGCGGCGACCTCGTGGTGTTCAACGACACGCGGGTGATCCCGGCGCGGCTGTTCGGCCACAAGGCCGGCACCGGCGGACGCGTGGAAATCCTCATCGAGCGCCTGCTGCCCGGCAACGAGGCCCGCGCGCAGGTGGGTGCCAGCAAGACGCCGAAGCCGGGCAACCGCATCCTGTTCGACGCCGGCGGCGAAGCCGAAGTGCTGGCCCGCGACGGCGCCTTCCACCACCTGCGCTTCCATGTCGACGGCGCGCTGGAGTCGTGGCTGCTGAAGGCCGGCCGCCTGCCGCTGCCGCCGTACATCCAGCGCGATGCCGGCGCCGATGACGCCGAGCGCTACCAGACGGTGTTCGCGCGCGAGTCCGGCGCGGTGGCCGCGCCCACCGCCGGCCTGCATTTCGACGAGGCGCTGCTCGCGTCGCTGCGCGCGCGCGGCGTCGGTTTTGGCCACGTCACGCTGCATGTCGGCGCCGGCACGTTCCAGCCGATGCGCGTGGACGATGTGCGCGACCACCACATGCACAGCGAGTGGATCAACGTCGGCGCGGAACTGGTGGAGCAGGTGCACGCGACGCGCGCGGCCGGCGGACGCGTGGTGGCGGTGGGCACCACGGTGGTGCGGGCGATGGAGTCGGCCACGGTCGACGGCGTGTTGCGGCCGTTCGCCGGCGAGACCAGCATCTTCATCTTCCCCGGCTACCGCATCACCTCGGCGGACGTGCTGCTGACCAACTTCCACCTGCCCGAGTCGACCCTGCTGATGCTGGTGTCGGCGTTCGCGGGCAAGGGCCGGGTGTTCGCGGCGTACGCGCACGCGGTGCGCGAGCGCTACCGCTTCTTCTCCTACGGCGATGCGATGCTGCTTTACCCCGGCAGCTGAGGGCCGCCCTGCAGCCAGCGCGGGGTGAACACGACGTTGGCGGCATCGCTCATCAGCTGCAGCTCGCCGTCCTGGATCATCGCGGTCAGGCGCATGCCGCGTTCGAGCAGGCTTTCCATCGCGGCCACGGTGTCGGCGCCGATGTCGACCACCACCAGGTTCCTGACGCGCGCCAGTGCCGCGCTGTTCTTGGTCCACCAGATCGCGGCGCCGCCGCCGCTGTAGGTCACCACCACGACCTGCCTGGCACGGCCGGCGGCCTTGCGGATGCGGCTTTCATCCGGCTGCCCGAGGTCGATCCACTGCTCGATGTCGCCGGTGTAGTCACGGCGCCAGAGGTCCGGTTCCTCCTCGTTGCTCAGCCCGCGGCCGAACTCGAGGCGCTCGTCGGCGAACAGCGCGAACGCCAGCAGCCGCACCATCAGCCGGCCCGGGGTCTCCGACGGGTGCTGCGCCAGGGTGAGGTTGTGCAGGGCGTAGTAGTGCCGGTCCATGTCGCTGACCTGCAGCTCGACCTTGTAGACGGTGGCATTGGGGGCCATGGGATGGGTCCGCGCAAAGCAGGCGATTGTAGGCGCTTTCGCCGCAGTGGCCGGCCGCAGCGGCAGGACGCAGCGGGGCCCGTGCACGGTGCGGCTGGTCGCTGCGGGTCGCGGGTGAGACAATAGTGATTCTCATTACCGACGTGCCGGCGGTGGTCGCCGCGCCCGCCAATCATCGCCAGGAGTCTCCGTGCACATGCCGTCCCGATTCCCCCGTACTTCGAGCCTGCTCGCCGCAGCCTGCGCCGCGCTGCTCCTGGCCGCCTGCGGCAAGCAGGCGGCGCCTGCGCAGGAAGCCGGTACCGCGACGCCGCATGCCGACGCGGTGGCCGGCGCGGTCAACCTTTACACCACCCGCGAGCCCGGCCTGATCCAGCCGCTGCTGGACGCGTTCACCCGCGATACCGGCATCACGGTCAGCACGGTGCTGCTCAAGGACGGGTTGATGGAGCGCCTGAAGGCCGAAGGCGAGCGCTCGGCGGCCGACGTGCTGATGACCGTCGACACCGGCAACCTGCTTGACGTGGTCGAGGCCGGCCACACCCAGGCAGTGGACTCGGACGTGCTCGAATCCGCAATCCCGGCGCACCTGCGCGGTGCCGACGGCCACTGGTTCGCGCTTTCGCTGCGCGACCGCGTGCTGTACGCGCACCGCGACCTGGCGCTGGAGTCGTTCGCCTACGAGGACCTCGCCGACCCCAAGTGGAAGGGCAGGGTGTGCATCCGCTCCGGCCAGCACCCTTACAACACCAGCCTGTTCGCGGCGATGATCGCGCACAACGGCGAGGAGGCCACCGAGACCTGGCTGCGTGGCGTCAAGGCCAACCTGGCGCGCAAGGCGGCCGGCGGCGACCGCGATGTCGCCCGCGACATCCTCGCCGGCATCTGCGACATCGGCCTGGCCAACGCCTACTACGTCGGCCGCATGAAGAACGCCGAGCCGGGTTCCGAGCAGCACCAGTGGGGCGAGGCCATCAAGGTCATCCGCCCGGTGTTCGCCGACGGCGGCGGCACGCACGTCAACATCAGCGGCGCGGCAATTGCGCGACATGCGCCGAACCGCGACAACGCGGTGCGGTTGCTGGAATACCTGGTCTCCGACGAGGCGCAGAGCCTGTACGCGCGTGCCAACTACGAGTATCCGGTGAAGGCCGGCGTGGAACTGGATCCGGTGGTGGCGAGCTTCGGCGAGCTGCGCGTCGACCCGTTGCCGCTGACCGAGGTGGTGCGCCATCGCCGCCAGGCCAGCGAACTGGTCGACAAGGTGGGCTTCGACAACTGAACCGGTGCCGGTCCCGCGTGCCGGTCCGGCCGACGCCCAGCGCATGACGCTTCACGCAAACCGCGGTGCCGCGGCGGCGCTGCGCCGCCTCGACCCATGGCAGCTGGCCGCGGCAGGCATCGCCGCGGTGGTGCTGCTGCCGCTGCTGTCGCTGGCCTGGACCGCGCTGCAGGGCAGCGCCGGCATGTGGTCGCATGTCGCGGTGCACGTCTTGCCGACCGCCGCGCGCAACACCTTGCTGCTGCTGGGCGGCGTGGGCGTGCTGGTGGTGGCGATCGGCACCGGCGCGGCCTGGCTGGTCACCGCCTATGACTTCCCGGGCCGGCGCACGCTGGCGTGGGCATTGCTGCTGCCGCTGGCGGTGCCGACGTACATCGTGGCGTTCGCCTACCTGGACCTGCTGCATCCGCTGGGCCCGGTGCAGGGCGTGGTGCGCGCGCTGCTGGGCTACGACAGCCCGCGCGACTTCCGCCTGCCCGACATCCGCTCGCTGGCCGGTTGCATCGTGCTGCTCGGCTTCGTGCTGTATCCCTACGTGTACCTGACCACGCGCGCGATGTTCATGACCCAGGCGGCCGGGCTGATCGAGGCCGCGCGCACGCTGGGCGCCTCGCCGGCGGCGGTGTTCCGGCGCGTGGCGCTGCCGCTGGCGCGGCCCGCGATCGCGGTGGGCACGGCACTGGCGCTGATGGAGGCGCTCAACGACATCGGCGCCTCCGAATTCCTCGGCGTGCAGACGCTTACCGTGGCGGTGTACACGACCTGGATCACCCGTAGCGACCTGCCCGGTGCCGCGCAGATCGCGCTGTCGATGCTGGTGGTGGTGGTGGCGCTGCTGGCGCTGGAGCGCCACGCACGCCGCCGCCAGCGCTACGCCTCCGGACAGCGGCCGCGGCCGATGCAGCCGCTGCGGCTGCGTGGTGGCCGTGCGGTGCTGGCCTTCTCGCTCGCGCTGCTGCCGGTGGTGGTGGGCTTCGTGCTGCCGGCCGCCTACCTGGTGGTGGAGACATTGGCGCGGATGGGCAACGGCGGGGTGTCGCCGCAGTTGCTGGCGAGCACGCGCAACACGGTGCTGGTGGCGGTGGCCGCGACCCTGGCCACGGTGTTCGCCGGCCTGGTGATGGCGTGGGCGCTGCGGCTTGCGCAGGGCCGTCGCCGCGAGGCATCCGCCGCGCTGAGGCTGCGGGCGGCAAGCCTCGGCTACGCCGTGCCCGGCACGGTGCTGGCGATCGGCCTGCTGATGCCGCTGGCGTGGTTCGACGATGGTGCCAACCTGGCGCTGCGCGCGCTCGGCATGGAACCGCGGATGCTGCTGATGGGCTCGATGGCGGCGCTGGTGCTGGTGTACCTGCTGCGCTTCCTGGCGATCGCGGCCGGCGGCATCGAATCCGGCCTGGCGCGTATCCCGCCGTCGCTCGACCAGGCTGCGGCCAGCCTCGGCCACCGTGCCGGCGCGACCCTGCGCCGCGTGCACCTGCCACTGCTGCGCCCGTCGCTGGCCGCGGCCGCGCTGCTGGTGTTCGTGGACGCGATGAAGGAACTGTCGGCGACGCTGCTGCTGCGGCCGCTGGATTTCGAGACACTGGCGACCTGGCTGTATGCCGAGGCATCGCGTGGCACCTACGAGGAGGGAGCGGTGGCGGCATTGCTGATCGTGCTGGTGGGACTGTTGCCGGTGGTGCTGCTGGCACGCACCGGGCTGCGTTTCGGCCAGGAGCGCGCGTCGTGAGCGCGGCGCTGCTGCAGCTGGACGCGATCGATGTCTCCTATCCCGCACCCGGCGGGCCGAAGGTGGTGGTCGACCGGCTTTCGCTGCAGCTCGAGGCCGGCACCATCGGCTGCCTGCTCGGTGCTTCGGGCTGCGGCAAGACCACCGTGCTGCGCGCGGTCGCCGGCTTCGAACCGGTGCGCAAGGGATCCATCACCCTGGATGGCGGCTGCGTGTCGAGGCCCGGGCTGTCGCTGCCTCCGGAGCAGCGCCTGGTGGGGATGATGTTCCAGGACTACGCGCTGTTCCCGCACCTCGACGTGGCGGCCAATGTCGCGTTCGGACTGCAGCGGCTGGCGCGTGCGCCGCGCGCCGCGCGGGTGGCGGAACTGCTGGCACTGGTTGGCCTGTCGACCTCGGCCGGGGCCTATCCGCACGAGCTCTCCGGCGGACAGCAGCAGCGCGTGGCACTCGCGCGCGCGCTGGCGCCGGGCCCGGCGCTGCTGCTGCTCGACGAGCCGTTCTCCAACCTCGACACCGATACCCGCGAACACCTGGCACTGGAGCTGCGCGCGCTGCTCAAGGCGGCCGGTACCACGGTGCTGATGGTCACCCACGACCAGGCGGAGGCGTTCGCCATGGCCGACCGCATCGGGGTGATGGACCGCGGCCGGATCCTGCAGTGGGACGGCGCCGAGGCGCTGTACCGGCAGCCGGCGGACCGCTTCGTGGCCGGCTTCATCGGGCGCGGCGCGCTGGTGCCGGCGGCGTCCCTGGGCCTGGCGGGCGACGATGACGTGCTGCTGCGTCCCGAGGCGCTGTACCCGCACGCGGAGGGCACGATCCACGGCGAGCTGCTGGCGTCTGCATTCCGCGGCCCCGGGCACGCCGGCAGCGTGCGCCTGCCTGGTGGCTGCGTGGTGGAGATCGACCTCGAGGCCGGCCACGTGCCGGGCGGCGCGATCCGCCTGCGCCTGGACGAGGACGGGCTGGTGCGCTTCCCGCGCTGAGCGCGGTTTCCGTGGCCGCGCCCGATCCGCGACAATGGCCGGCCTTGTCCACGCCCCGGCAGCACCGTCCATGTCCCGCATGCAGTTCCAGTTGTCCGCCCGCGACGGCGGCGCCCGCCGCGGCCGGCTCACGTTTCCGCGCGGGGTGATCGAAACGCCGGCGTTCATGCCGGTCGGCACCTACGGCACGGTCAAGGGCCTGCTGCCGGAACAGGTCAAGGCGCTGGGCGCGCAGATCATCCTGGGCAACACCTTTCACCTGTACCTGCGGCCGGGCCTGGAGGTGATCGAAGCGCACGGCGGGCTGCACGGCTTCATGCGCTGGGACGGGCCGATCCTCACCGACTCCGGCGGCTTCCAGGTGTTCTCGCTGGCGCACCGGCGCAAGATCACCGAGGCCGGCGTGACCTTCTCGGCGCCCACCGACGGCTCCAAGGTCTTCCTGGGGCCCGAGGAGTCGATGCACATCCAGAAGGTCCTCGGCTCGGACATCGTGATGATCTTCGACGAGTGCCCGCCGGTGCAGGTGGACGGCGCGCCCGTCGACGCGCGCGTCGTGGAGCGTTCGATGGAGCTGTCGCTGCGCTGGGCCGAACGCTCCCGGCGGGCCCACGAGGGCAACGACGCGGCGCTGTTCGGCATCGTGCAGGGCGGGGTGCACCACGACCTGCGCACGCGCTCGGCGGCAGGCCTCAAGGCGATCGGCTTCGACGGCTACGCGATCGGCGGCCTGGCGGTGGGCGAGACCGAGGCCGAGCGCAACGCCATGCTCGAACACACCTGCCCGCAGCTGCCGGAAGACCGCCCGCGCTACCTGATGGGCGTGGGCAGGCCCGAGGACCTGGTGGAGTCGGTGGCGCGCGGCGTGGACATGTTCGATTGCGTCATGCCGACCCGCAACGCGCGCAACGGCCACTACTTCACCTCCACCGGAACCGTGCGCATCCGCAACGCCCGCTACGACCGCGACAACGGGCCGATCGAGGCCGGTTGCGGCTGCCCGGCGTGTGCCGGCGGCTATAGCCGCGCCTACCTGCGCCACCTGGACCGCTGCAACGAGATGCTCGGCCCGATCCTCGGCACCCTGCACAACCTCTGGTACTACCAGTCGCTGATGGCGGGGATGCGCCAGGCGATCGAGGCGGGAACCTTCCAGGCCTTCCGCGAGTCATTCCATGCCGTGCGCGCGGCCGCGGCCACCCGGCCAGGCTGACCGCGCGGCCTGCATCAGGCGTTGAAAGCGCCCGCCGCCGGCCGCATGGCATACTTCCCCGCTGATTTCCGCCTTGATGGATGAACCCATGAGCCTGCCCAACCCGCTCGACCTGCTGATCGCCCCCGCCTATGCCCAGGCCGCCGCCCCGGCCGCGGCGCCGAGCATGCTCACCACCCTCGCGTTCCCGGTGATCCTGCTGCTGATCATGTATTTCCTGATGATCCGCCCGCAGATGAAGCGCGCCAAGGAGCATCGCGGCATGCTGGAAAAGCTCGCGGTCGGCGACGAAGTGATCACCAGCGGCGGCATCGCCGGCGTGGTGCGCAACATCGGCGACAGCTTCCTGACCGTCGAGATCGCCAACGGCGTCGAGATCCGCGTGCAGAAGGGTTCGGTCGGCAACGTCCTGCCCAAGGGCACGCTCAAGGCGGCCTGACCGCCGCCACACGCTCTCCCGAGCCCGGCGAGCGGTTCCGCCGCCGGGCCCCGACCATGTCGCTCCCGTCCGCGGGAAGACCTCCCGCAAGACGAAGCCATGCTTGAATTTCCCCGCTGGAAGTACGTCGTCATCCTCATCGTGGTGCTGTTGAGCGCGCTGTACGCGCTGCCCAACATCTATCCGCAGGATCCCTCCGTGCAGATCACCGCCAACCGCGGCGCCACCATCGGCGCCGAGCTGCGCGGCAAGGTGGACGCCGCGCTGGCCGAAGCGGGCGTCACCGCCAAGGCGGTCGATACCGACGACAAGGAAATGATGGTGCGGCTGGCCAGCCTGTCCGACCAGACGCTGGTCGCCGACGCGCTGCGCCCGGTGCTGGGCGAGGACTACATCGTCGCGCTCAACCTCGCGTCCACCGTGCCGGCGTGGCTGGAAGCCGTCGGCGCGCGGCCCATGCTGCTGGGCCTGGACCTGCAGGGCGGCGTGCATTTCGTGCTGCAGGTGGACCAGAAGGCGGCGCTGGACAAGCGCCTTGATGCCTACGCCGACGAGATCCGCGCGGTGCTGCGCGACAACCGCATCCGCTACGAGTCGGTGGAGCGCACCGCCGGCGGCGTGACCGTCGCCAACCTGGCCGATGCCGCCGACGCCGACCGCGCCATGCGCCTGCTGGCCACCGCGCAGCCGACGCTGCTGCGCGAGGCGGTCGGCAAGCGCATCACCACCCGCGTCCCGGACGTCGAACTCAACCAGATCTCCACCGACGCGATCGACCAGAACATCACCACGCTGCGCAACCGCATCGACGAGATCGGCGTGGGCGACCCGGTGATCACCCGCCAGGGCGCCGACCGCGTGGTGGTGCAGCTGCCCGGCGTGCAGGACACGGCCGAGGCCAAGCGCATGATCGGCGCGACCGCCACGCTGGAATACCGCGCGGTGGTGGACGGCGATCCCTTCGACGCGGTGGCCAGCGGCAACGTGCCGCCCGAGGCGCGCGTGTACTACCGCCGCGAAGTCGGCGTCGACGGCCGCCCGATCCCGGTGCTGCTCAACAAGCGCGTGATCGCCTCGGGCGAGCAGATGGTCACCGCGCAGTCGACCCTGGACGAGAACGGCATGCCGGCGGTGAGCGTGACGCTCAACAACCTCGGCGGCCAGCGCATGTTCGACTTCACCTCGATGAGCGTCGGCAAGCCCATGGCGGTGGTGTACATCGAGCGCATCCCGCAGCTGACGACAAATGCCGCCGGCGAGGAAGTGCGCAGCTTCCGCGTCAGCGAAGAGGTGATCTCGGTCGCCAACATCAACGGCGTGTTCGGCAAGCAGTTCCAGACCACGGGCCTGGAGAAGGCCGAGGCCGACGGCCTGGCGCGCCTGCTGCGCTCGGGTTCGCTGGCGGCGCCTATGGACTTCATCGAAGAGCGCATCGTCGGCCCCAGCCTCGGCAAGGAAAACGTCGCGCGCGGCACCACGGCGGTGCTCTACGCCTTCGTGTTCACCCTGCTGTTCTTCGGCATCTACTACCGCATGTTCGGCCTGTTCACCTGCATCGCGCTGCTGCTCAACCTGCTGATGGTGGTCGCGATCATGAGCCTGTTCGGTGCCACCATGTCGCTGCCGGGCTTCGCCGGCCTGGCGCTGTCCATCGGCATGTCGGTGGACGCCAACGTGCTCATCAACGAACGCATACGCGAGGAGTTGCGCGCGGGCATGCCGGCACGGGCGGCGATCGCCAACGGCTACGACAAGGCCTCGGGCACCATCTTCGACTCCAACATGACCGCACTGCTGGCCGGCATCGCGCTGTTCGCGTTCGGCACCGGGCCGCTGAAGGGCT
Source organism: Luteimonas sp. MC1825 (assembly GCF_014764385.1). NCBI lineage: Bacteria > Pseudomonadati > Pseudomonadota > Gammaproteobacteria > Lysobacterales > Lysobacteraceae > Luteimonas > Luteimonas sp. MC1825. The sequence continues at coordinate 1,267,512 of NZ_CP061714.1, forward strand.
TCGCGGTGACGATGGTGATCGGCATCCTGACCTCGGTGTTCACCGCGGTGACGGTGTCGCGCGGCATCGCCACGCTGGTGTACGGCGGGCGCAAGAAACTCACCACCCTGCCCATCTGACGGGAACACGACCATGACCATTTTCCCGTTGCGGCTGATCCCGGCCACCCCGAACATCGACTTCATGCGCCTTCGCTGGGTGTCGGTGCTGCTGTCGCTGGCGCTCACCATCGGCTCGATCGCGGCGATCGCCGGCATCGGCTTCAACTACGCGCTGGATTTCACCGGCGGCACCGTGGTGGAGCTGCGCTTCGAGCAGGCGGCCGACGTCGACGGCGTGCGCGAACGCCTGGAGGCGGCCGGCTACGGCAGCGCGCAGGTGCAGACCTACGGCAGCGGCAGCGACCTGCTGGTGCGCCTGCAGCCGCGTGACGGCGAGACCAGCGCCGACGCCAATGCGCGCACCGCCGAGGAAGTCCGCGCGGCGGCCTCCGCCGACGGCAATGAGGCGACCATCCAGGGCAACGCGTTCGTCGGGCCGCAGGTCGGCCGCGAGCTGGCCTGGAACGGGCTGTACGCGCTGCTGTTCGTGGTGGTCGGGTTCCTGATCTACATCGGCTTCCGGTTCGAGTGGAAGTTCGCGGTCGCGGCCATCGTCACCACCTTGAACGACGTGCTGATCGTCGCCGGGTTCTTTGCGGTCACCGGGCGCGAGTTCGACCTCACGGTGCTGGCCGGCCTGCTGTCGGTGATGGGCTTCTCGATCAACGACACCATCGTGGTGTTCGACCGCGTGCGCGAGAACTTCCGCAGCATGCGCGCGCCGCCGCACGAGGTGCTGAACGCGTCGATCAACCAGACCCTGTCGCGCACCATCATCACTTCGGTGGCGGCGTTCCTGACGGTGTTCGCGCTGTACCTGTACGGCGGCGGGTCGCTGCAGGGCATGTCGTCGGCGATGATGATCGGCATCGTGTTCGGCACGCTGTCGTCGATCTTCGCGGCCTGCCCGCTGCTGACCATGGGCTTCCTGAAGGTCACCAAGCAGGACCTGCTGCCGAAGGCCCGTGACGACGAGGAACTCGCCCGCCGGCCCTGATCGCCCGCGTCTCCGTGCCCCGGAGCGCGGGGCTGGGTGCACGTACGAAAAACCCCGCATCGTGCGGGGTTTTTTTGTCAGCCATCGCTCTCCGAAAGACCTGCTTTTCTTCGCGTCCTCAGCGAGCTTCGCGAGACAAAGGCTTCATCCATCCGCCACCAGCCCCCAAGGTTCAGAACGCGGCCGCGTAGCCCGAGGCTTCGATGGTCTTCTGCAGGGCGTCGGCCAGCTTGAGGTTGCCGGCCAGCACCTGGCGGCTCTGCATGGCGATGTGCATCGGGCCGAGTGCGGCGCCGCGGAAGTCGCTGACGCGGCCGCCGGCTTCGCGCACCAGCAGGATGCCGGCGGCGACGTCCCACACCTGCACGCCGGCCTCGAAGTAGCCGTCGGTGCGCCCGGCGGCCACGTAGGCCAGGTCGAGCGCGGCGGAGCCCGTGCGGCGGATGTCCTCGGCCGTCGCCAGCACCTGGCGCATGCAGTCGAACTGCGCGGCCACGCGCGCGCGTTCGCGCGGCGCGAAGCCGGTGGTGATGGTGGCGCCGGCCAGGTCCTTGCGCTCGCCGATGCGGATGCGATGGCCGTTGAGCTGCGCACCGCTGCCGCGGCTGGCGGTGAAGAGCTCGTTGCGCAGCGGGTCGAAGATCACCGCATGCAGCGGCTCGGGACCCTCGCACAGCGCGATCGAGACGCACCAGTGCGGAAAGCCGCGCAGGTAGTTGCTGGTACCGTCCAGCGGATCGATGACCCAGGTGTAGCGGCTTGGCCCGCGGCTGCCCTTGAGGGCCCCGCCTTCCTCGCCGAGCACGGCGTACTCCGGATAGGCGCGACGCAGTTCCTTGATCACCGCGGCTTCGGCCAGTCCGTCGACCTCGCTGGCGTAGTCCATCCGTTCCTTCTCGACCACGTTGAGTGCGTCGAGCTTGTTCATGTTGCGCAACAGGACGTTGCCGCCGGAGCGGGCCGCCTTGACCATGATGTTGACAGCAGGTTGTAGCATCGCGGGCAGGCTCCGGGCGCTTGGGATGGACGGCAGGGGAAAAGAACGGGCGGCTCGAGGCCGTCGCGCAGTTTACCATCCGCACCCATGAACATCGCGCAGCCAGTCGGCGAAATCCGCATCGTCCTCGTCGGGACCCAGCATCCGGGCAACATCGGTGCCGCCGCCCGGGCCATCAAGACCATGGGACTGGAGCGCCTGGTGCTGGTTGCGCCCGAGCGCTACCCGCATGGCGATGCCATCGCGATGGCGGCCGGTGCCGACGACGTGCTGGATGCGGCGCGCATCGTCGGCAGCCTCGCCGAGGCGGTCGCCGACTGCGCGCTGGTGCTGGGCTGCACCGCGCGCAGCCGGCGCATCGCCCTCGAGGAACTTGCGCCGCGCGCCGCCGCCGCGCGCCTGCACGACGCCGCGGCCGCGGGTGCGCAGGTGGCGCTGGTGTTCGGCCGCGAACGCACCGGCCTCGACAACGACGAGCTGCAGCTGTGCCATGCGGCGGTGCATATCCCCGCCAATCCCGACTACAGCTCGCTGAACCTGGCGGCCGCGGTGCAGGTGCTGTCCTACGAACTGCGGATGGCCGCACTGGCAAGCGACCCGCGGGCCACGCCGGTCGCGCCGTCCGAGGAACCGCGCGACGCGCCGGCCAGCCACGCCGAGCTGGAGGGCTTCTTCGCGCAGTTCGGCGAGACCCTCGATGCGATCGATTTCCACAAGGGCAGGGCACCGGAGTCGGCGATGCGCAAGCTGCGGCGGATCTTCCTGCGCTGTGGCCTCGACGCGCGCGAGGTACGCCTGCTGCGCGGCGTGCTCGCCGACGCCCAGCGCATGGCGCGCCTGGCGTCCGCGCCGCCCCCGGGGCCGTGAGTGGCAGGTGCCAGTGCGGGTGTTTTCCGCTAGGCTGCCACGCTGCACCGACACTGTGACGCGAGCCTCATTTGACCGCGATGTTCCGCCGCCTGCGCCACCTGCCAGCCGCGATGGTCCTGTGCCTTCTCGCGTTCCTGCCCGCGGCGTCGGCCAACGATGCCGGCGTGCTGGTGCTGGGGCGCATCAGCGACGACCCCGCCGCGCACTACGACCAGCTCAAGCCGCTGCTTGATTACGTGGTCCCGCGGATGGCGGATGTCGGCATCCGCGAGGGCCGGATCCTGATGGCGCGCGACCTGAAGCAGATGGAGAGCTACCTGCGCCGCGGCCGCGTGGACTGGGTCACGGAGACCACCGCGAGCGCCCTGCAGCTGCAGACGCGTGCCGGCGCCGAACCGCTGCTGCTCACCGAGCGCAGTGGCGTGAGTACCTACCGCACGGTGTTCTTCGCGCGCCGCGACAGCGGCATCGACAGCCTCGACGACCTGCGCGGGCGCAGCATCGCCTTCCAGAACCTCAATTCCACCAGCGCCTACTACCTGCCGGCGATGGAGATCATCAGCCGTGGCCTGCCGATGGAGATCCTGCTGTCGCCCGGCGACCGCCCGGTGGCAGGCTCGGTGGGCTACCTGTTCGCGCGTTCGGAGCTCAACATCGCCACCTGGGTGCACAAGCGGCTGGTCGATGCGGGTGCGCTCAGCAACCTCGACTGGGAAAGTCCGCAGCGCATGCCCGCGAGCTACCGCAGCGACCTGGTGGCGTTCCACGTCACCCCCGACTTCCCGCGCGCGCTGGAGATGGTCCGCGGCGACCTGGAACCCGCGGTCAAGGCGCGCCTGCGCGAGGTGCTGGCCGCCGCCGCCAACGACCCGGATGCCAGCGAGGCGCTGTTGCGCTTCTTCAACACCACGCGCTTCCTGCCCATGGACGCGGCGACCGCGCGCTCACTCGACGTGCTGCGCGCCGGCGTGGCGCGTGTCGGGGCGAAGATCGAATGAGGCTGCGCGACGGCCTGCATGCGCGGTTCCTGGCTGCGGTGGTGCTGGCGCTGCTGGTGGTGCTGGCGGTGGTGACGCTGGTCCTGCATCGCCAGGACGTGATGCGCCGGGAAGTGTTGGCGCTCAGCAAGGAGTCGATGCACGCGCTGGTCTTCGACCGGCTTGCCGAACGCGGCGAGGCGGCGGCGGTGCAGCTCGCGGCGAGCCTGGTCAACCCGCTGTACTACTTCGACCTGGACCAGATCGGCGCGCTGCTGCGCGCGGTGATGAAGCAGCCCGACGTCGCCTACGCGGTGGTCTACGACACCAGCGGCGCGGTGATCCACGACGGGTCCGGCGACATCGCGACCTTCGGCCAGGTGATGGACGACGCGCTGGCGTACGAGGCCATCGCCGGCACCGGCCCGCACGTGCAGTCCAGCGACCGCATCCTCGACGTGTCCACGCCGGTGCGGATGGGCGACCAGCGCCTCGGCGGCCTGCGCATCGGCTACTCGGTGGCGTCGGTCGCGGACGACGAGGCGCGCGCCGTGCAGGGCATGAGCGCGCGGCTGACCGAGATCGGGCGCCGCCATGCCGGCTGGATCGCGGCGTTGATGGCGGCGCTCGTGGTGTTTGGCGCGGCGGTCAGCTTCCTCGTGCAGCGCACGCTGGTGCGCCCGATCCGCCAGCTCGCCGACGCCGCGCGCGAGATCGAGGCCGGCAATTTTGCGGCCGCTGTCCCCAGCGACGGACGGCGCGACGAGCTCGGCGACCTGATGCGCGCGTTCGGCCGCATGGGCGACAGCATCGTGCGCCACGACCGCGACATGCGGCGCATGGCCTACACCGATGCGTTGACCGGCCTTTCGAACCGGCTGGCGTTCCGCGAGGTGCTCGACCGCCGCCTGATGGAGCTGCACGGCGCCGGCCACCAGCTGGCGCTGCTGTTCGCCGACATCGACGACTTCAAGCGCATCAACGACACCCTCGGCCACGACGCCGGCGACGAGGTGCTGGTGCAGTTCTCGACCCGCATCCAGGAGGCGGTGGAGCGCCACGGCGGCGCAGGCGCGCACCTCGCGCGGTTCGGCGGCGACGAGTTCGTGGTGCTGATCGAATCCGAGGCGCTGGCCGAGGGCGGCATCCGCGGCGTGGCCAGCCGGCTGGCGGAGACACTGGTGGCGGAGCTGAGCCGCCCGATCCTGGTGCGCGGCCGGCAGGTGTTCCTCGGGACCTCGATCGGCATCACCCTGTTCCCGGACGATGCCGTCGGCGCCAGCATGCTGATGAAAAACGGCGACATCGCGATGTACCAGGCCAAGGTGGCCGGCAAGAACTGCTACCGCTTCTACAGCCGTGCGATGGACCAGGCGGTCGAGCGCCGCGTGCGCATGGAGCAGGACCTGCGCGGCGCCTGGGAGCGCGGCGAGCTGAGCATCGTCTACCAGCCCGTGTTCCGGCTCGAGGACACCCGCCTGGTCGGCGCCGAGGCGCTGCTGCGCTGGAACCACCCGGAGCACGGCATGGTGGCGCCGTCGGTGTTCATCGATGTCGCCGAGCAGAGCGGCCTGATCGAGGTCATCGGCCCGCAGGTGTTGCGCGCGGCGTCGCAGGATGCGATGCGCTGGCGCCGCGACTTCCCGGGTCAAGAGCTGTTCGTCTCGGTCAACGTGTCGGCGCGGCAGCTGCGCACCGGCGACCTCGCGGCGCAGGTCGAGCGGGTGCTGGAGGAAACCGGCCTGCCGGCCGGCTGCCTGCACGTCGAACTCACCGAGACCGCGGTGATCGGCGACGAGTTGCGGGTCAGCAGCCTGCTGTCACGTTTGCGGACGGCCGGGGTGAAGGTCTGGCTGGATGATTTCGGCACCGGCTTCTCGGGCCTCAGCCACCTGCGGCGGGTGCCGGTGGACGGCGTGAAGATCGACCGCAGCTTCATCGCCGACGTGCTGCGCGACCCCGACGACCTGGCGCTGACCACCGCGATCATCGCCATGGCGCATTCGCTGGGCATCACCGTGGTCGCCGAAGGCGTGGAGAAGGAAGGCCAGTTCAACGTGTTGCGCGAGCGCGGCTGCGACCTCGCGCAGGGCTACTGGCTGGGCTATCCGATGACCGTGCACGACTTCCGCCGCCTGCTGGCCTGACAGCGTCAGAACAGGCGGTCGAGCCACTCCGTGGCCACCGCGGCGAGGGTGCCACCGGTCACGCCGAAGATCACGATGGCCGCGATCCCGGCGCCCCACGACAGCAGCAGCAGCGCGCCATCGCGCTCGAGCAGTGCCAGCGCATACGCCAGCAGCAGGACCCCGAACACGTAGTTGGTGAACGGGATCGGCAACGCCAGCAGCAGGCCGAGCAGCACCAGCAGCACGCCGGTGAACATGGTGGCCGCGCGGTGGTCGATGAGCGCCGCCAGGCGCGGCCGCACCAGGTGTTCCAGGCGCAGCAGCCACGGCGAGATCCGGTGCTCGAACCGCGCCAGCGTGCCGCGCCTGGGGCCGCGCGTGGCGACGAAGCCCGGCAGCCACGGGCGGCGCAGGCCGAGCACCAGCTGCAGGCCCACCAGGCTGACCAGCGGCCCGCTGAGCGCGCCGGCCACGCCGGGCACCGGCAGGAACGCCGGCAGGGTGGCGATGAACAGCAACATGCCGAACATGCTGCGGCCCAGGCCGTCGAGCAGGGTGCGCAGCGGCAGCAGTTCGTCGACCGGCCCGTCCACCAACGAGGCCAGGATGGTGCGCACGCTGGCCTGCGGCCGCTTCGCGCGCGGCCCGCCTGTCGCGCCGTCGTGGTCAGCCATCGCCGACCGGAGCGGTGGCGTCGGTGCGCTGCAGCAGGAGCTTGTCCACGCGTGGACCGTCCAGATCGACCACCTCGAGGCGCCACACGCCCCATTCGAAGTGCTCGCCGGCGTTGGGGATGCGGCCGAAGTGGGCGATGGTCATGCCGGCGGCGGTGTTGTAGTCGTGTTCGTCCTCGTTGGGCAGCGGTCCGCCACCCAGCAGCTCGCGCAGCGAGTCGGCGCCGAGCGCGCCATCGACCAGCCACGAGCCATCGTCGCGCTGCACCACCAGCGGATGCGAGTCGGCGCCTTCACCGCTGGAGGTGCGGCCGATGACGGCCTCGAGCACGTCGTTGACGCTGATGATGCCGGTGACGTCGCCGTATTCGTCCACCACCAGGGCCAGTGACTGCTGGCCTTCGCGCAGGATCTCCACCAGCTTCAGCGCCGGCGTGGACTCGGACACGAACAGCGGCTCGCGCATGTCCTTGAACAGGTCGAACTCACCCGTGTCGATGCGGTCGATCAGCGACTTCACCTCCAGCACGCCGACCACGTCGCTGTCGTCGCGGCGATACACCGGGTAACGCGAGAACGGGGTGGCGCGCATGATCGCCAGGTTGTCCTCGAAGCTCTTGGCGGCGTCGAGCCAGGCGATGCGCGTGCGCGGCGTCATCAGGCTCTCGGCGAAACGGTCGCCCAGCCTGAGCACGCGGTTCATCATGTTGCGTTCGTCGGCGTCGATCACGCCCTGCTCGTGGCCCTCGCTCACCAGCATGCGGATCTCCTCTTCGGAGACCGCGTTGCGGTTGTCGTCGCGGATGCCGAGCAGCCGCAGCACCAGGCGGTTGATCGCGCCCAGCGTCGCCACCACCGGCTTGGCACCGGTGGCCAGTGCCTGCAGCGGGATCGCCACCGCGGCCGAGATGCCCTCGGGGTTGGTCAGCGCCAGGCGCTTGGGGATCAGTTCGCCGAAGATCACCGACCCGGCGGTGATCAGCCCGACCGCGGTGCCGATGCCGATCGGGCGCGCGTACTCGATGGCGGTCGGGAACACGTCGGCCAGCCAGCTGGCGATCATCTGCCCGATCGCCTCGCCGCCGAACACGCCGGTGAGCACGCCGATCAGGGTGATGCCGATCTGCACGGTGGACAGCAGGTTGTCGGGGTGCTCGGCCAGCTTGAGCGCCGCGCGCGCGCCGCGGCTGGTCTCGGAGAGCTGGCGCAGGCGCGACGTGCGGGCGGTGACCAGCGCCATCTCGGACAGGGCGAAGAAACCGTTCAGCGCGATCAGCGCCATCACGATCAGCAGTTCGAGCACGGCGGCGGATCCTGTCGTCGGCAAGCGGCGCGGCGCGGTGCCGCGGGGCGTGTCTGCAGCACGGCAGGCGCGCGGGCCTGGCGGTGCTGCGGCGGTCTGGATTCGCTTTCCATCGGGTTCCGGGGGAGGGGCGCGCGGTGCGCGGGGCGATCATAGCAGGCGCCGCGACAGCGGCCGGGACGGTGGATACAGGGGCACAACGGTCTTTAAACCGTCATAATTCGCCGCCCGCGACGCCGGGTGCACCCCATTCGACTGCGACGAGGCAGCGCGCCATGTTTTCCCTGCAGACCATGTTCGGCCAAGGCAACCAGTTTTACACGCTGCTCGAGGAGGCGGCACAGGCCGCCCTGGACGCGGCCCGCGCGCTGCACCAGATGCTGAAGGAAGCCGACCGCCAGCCGGCGCTCGACGCCTTCAAGCTGGCGCGCCTGCGCGAGCGCGCGGCCTCGGAGAAGATCAGCCAGGCGCTGGTGGACAGCTTCATCACGCCGATCGAGCGCGAGGACATCGAGGCGCTGGGATCCGCGCTGTACAAGATCCCCAAGCAGATCGAGAAGTTCGCCGACCGCTACTCGATGGCCACCCAGCACCTGGAGCACATCGACTTCGCGCCGCGCGCGGCGATGCTCGAGCAGGCCGCCGGCGTGGTGCTGAAGATGGTCCGGCAGCTGCGCCACCTGAAGCTTGAGCCGATGAAGGCGCTCAACGACGAGCTGCGCGCGCTCGAGAACGAGGCCGACCGGCTGATGCTGGAGCTGTACCGCGACATCTACTCCGGCAAGCTCGATGCGCGGCAGATGTTCCTGCTCAAGGAGTTCTTCGAGATCCTGGAGAAAGCCATCGACCGCTGCCGCGAGGCCGGCGTGGTCGCGTTCGGCATCGTGCTGAAGAACAGCTGAGGCCGCGCCATGCTCGCCCTCGTGATGACCGTGGTCGTGGTGGCGCTCGCCTTCGAGTACATCAACGGCTTCCACGACACCGCCAACTCGATCGCCACCGTCGTCGCCACCAAGGTGCTGTCGCCGATGCAGGCGGTGGGCATGGCCGCGGGCATGAACCTGATCGGCGCGCTCGCCGGCACCGCCGTCGCCAAGACCATCTCCTCGGGGCTGATCGACGCCGGAGTGGTCGACGTCGGTTCGCTGCTGATCCTGTGCGCGCTGCTCGGTGGCATCGTCTGGAACCTGATCACCTGGTGGTGGGGCCTGCCGTCATCGTCGTCGCACGCGCTGATCGGCGGCCTGATGGGCGCCGCGCTGGCGGCGGCGTCGAACAATTTCGGGAGCATCATCTGGTCCGAACCCGCCGAGCCGCTCTACCAGAGTGCCGGCGTGTTGTGGAAGGTGATCGTGCCGATGGTGAGTTCGCCGGTACTCGGGTTCGCGGCGGGCTTCCTGTTGATGGGGGTGCTGTTCTTCACCATATCCATGATGGCGCGCAGTGGCGGCTGGCTGGCGCGCATCGCCCGGCCGCGCTGGGTCAACGGCTTCTTCGGCAAGGCGCAGATCGTCAGCGCCGCCGGCATGGGCTTCGCCCACGGCATGAACGATGCGCAGAAAACCATGGGCATCATCGCCCTGGCGCTGGTCAGTGCGCAGTCGGCCGGCACCCTGGATGCGCTGCCCCCATGGCTGGCTTTCCTGCATCCGTCGGACGCGGCGCTGGCCGAGGGTGACATCGACACCTGGATCAAGGTCAGCTGCGCGCTGGTGATGGCGGCGGGCACCGCCGCCGGCGGCTGGCGGATCATCAAGACGCTGGGCCACAAGCTGGTGAAGCTGCACCCGATCCACGGCTTCGCGGCCGAGACAAGCGCGGCCTCGGTGATCCTGGCGGCGTCGTCGCTGGGCATCCCGGTGTCGACCACGCACAACATCTCGTCGGCGATCATGGGCGTGGGTACCGCCAAGCGGCTCAACGCCATCAAGTGGTCGGTGGTGCACAAGATGCTGTGGGCGTGGATCCTGACCATCCCGATGTCGGGTGGCATCGCCTACCTGCTGTTCAAGCTGGCGGCCTGACCGACGGTCCCGCAGGCGGCCCGCGGTCTGTCAGAGCAGGTCGCCGTCGGCGCCGAGCGCGCGCTCCAGGCGGTCGCCCATGCCGCCGATCTCCAGCACCAGGCGGCCGAGCTCGGCCGCATCCAGGCTCTCGTAGGGGCGGTTCTCGCACAGCTGCAGGTAGGGCACGCCGTCGAGTTCGCCGATCGCCAGGTAGCCGACGCGCGTGCCCCAGTTGAATGACAGCGCGCGGCGCGCATCGATGCCGGTAATCGGCGCGACGGCGGTACTGGCGCGCAGGTAGCAGCGGCCGTCATCGTCGTGCAGTTCGGAAAGGAAGATCGCCTGGTGGCGACGGCCGGCGTCGAGCGACAGCTCCACGCAGAGCACGTACGGCTCCTGCATGGTGACCTTGAACCCGTTGCCGGCGACGTGGCGGCGGACCTGTTCGAAGTTCTGCATGGCGGGGACCGGGGATGGACGTGCTGGCTATGCTAGCGCAATGGACGCGCCGACCCCCGCCGAACTGATCCTTGCCGCCGTGCGCGCGATCCCCGCGGGCGAAGTGGCGGCGTACGGCGAAGTGGCGCGCCGCGCCGGCCTGCCGGGGCGTGCGCGCCTGGCGGCGCGCGTGCTGGCCGGCAACGACGACCCGCGCCTGCCCTGGCACCGCGTGCTGCGCAGCGACGGGCGCATCGCGTTCCCGCGCGAATCAGCCGGATGGCTGGAGCAGTCCAGGCGCCTGCGCGCTGAAGGCGTGGCGGTGGTGGAAGGCAGGGTGCGCATGCCGCGTGGCGCAGGCTCGCTCGATGCCGACATCTGGGGCCCGGCGTGAGCGCGTCGACCGGATCGCGGGTGCGCAGCCGTTATCATGGAGGCTGTCCGTCGAAGGATCGGGAATGCTGAACAACCTGCCGCCCGTCACCAAGGGGCTGTTGATCGTCAATGCCGGCGTGTTCCTGCTGCAGTCGGTGCTCGGCAACGTGGCATTCGCGCCGTTGATGCTGTGGCCGCTGGGCACCAATGCCTTCGACCTGATGGCCGGTGCCCAGGCGTTCCAGCCGTGGCAGCTGCTCACCTACGGCTTCCTGCATGGCAACCTCGCGCACCTGCTGTTCAACATGCTGGCGCTGGTGATGTTCGGCGCACAGCTCGAATACACCTGGGGCCAGAAGCGCTTCCTGACCTATTTCCTGGTGTGCGTGGCGGGTGCCGGGCTGTGCCAGCTCGGGGTGGGGAGCTGGGCGGTGTCGCAGGGCAGTGGGGCATTCCCCACGGTCGGCGCGTCCGGCGGCGTGTTCGGGTTGCTGCTGGCCTACGGCATGCTGTTCCCGAACCAGCGGGTGATGCTGCTCATCCCGCCGATCCCGATGAAGGCGCGCACGCTGGTGCTGGTCTACGGCGCGATCGAACTGCTGATGGGCATCACCGGCACGCAGTCGGGTGTCGCGCATTTCGCGCACCTCGGCGGCATGCTGTTCGGCTGGCTGCTGATCCGCAACTGGCGCGGCCAGCCGCCGTTCAAGCGGCGCGCGCCCACGCGACGGTTCTGATCGCCCGTCGCGTGGCTGGCGCGGTCAGCGCCAGAGCGAGACCTGGTCGTCGTCCTTGCGACGCATGGCGTCCGTCGCCTTGCAGGCGAACACCTCGCTGAAGGCAGGCTGGTTGCTGAGCGGACCGTTGGCGCGCCACTTGCCCGGCGCATGCGAAGCGCTGGTCGCCTGCTGTTCGGCGAAGGCGGCCGAGGGCTGCTGGCGCCAGAGTTCCGCCCAGGCGGTGTAGAACGCCTGCCTGCCGTCTTTCTCCAGCGCGGGCTGTGCCTGCTGCAGCGCGTCCCAGGCCAGCTCCACCGCGGCCAGGTCGGCCGCGTTCTCGTCGCGCGTCAGCGTGGCATTGACCTTGCGGCCTTCGAGGTTGGGAATGTCGTAGCTACCGTACTGCGCCGACAGGCGGTTCAGGCGGTCACTCCACGCACCGGCGGTGCCCGGCGTCCACCAGTCGCGCACGGTGCCCGAGGCATCGAGCATGCGACCCTTGCCGTCGATCGCGTGGCTGAGTTCGTGCGCGATGAGCGCGCCGAGGCTTCCGTAATGCGCGGCACCGTCACGCGACATGTCCAGCACTGGCGGCTGCAGCACGGCGGCGGAAATGACCAGGCGGTTGTGGGCGGCGTCGTAGGCCAGCGCGGGCTGGTGCGGCTGCACGTTCCAGCGGCGCTCGGCGTTGCCGCGCCCGATGCGCTTCATCTCTTCGCGGTGGTGCCAGGTGGATGCGATCAGCATGTTGCCGCCGAAGCTGCCGCGGCCCATCGGCTGCACGGTGTAGTCGACGTCGCGCCGCGGTGCGCCGACTTCGATCTTCAGCGCCGCGAGCTTCTTGCCGGCTTCGGCGCGGGTGGCCTCGTCCATCCAGGTGTTGCGGGCCAGCCCGCGCACCAGCGCATCGCGGACTTCGCCGGCGATCGCCTCGGCGCGGCTGCGGCTCGCGTCGGGCAGGTAGCGGCCGACGTACTCGCGCGCCACCATCTGCCCCGCGGCGTGGTTGATCGCCTGCAGCGTCAGCAGTTCGCGGCTGGGCTGAGCGGTCTCGCCACGCAGCACGCGGCCACGGAAGTCGAATTCGGCGTCGCGGAACCCTTTCGACAGGTAAGGCGCCATCGCGTTGCCGACCTGGAAGCGCAGGTAGGTCTTCCACTGCGCCGGCTTCAGGCTGCCGACCATGTCGTCAAGCGCGGTGAACAGCGCGGGGTTGGCGATCGACACGCTGTCGTCGGTGACGCCCTGCGCGGCGAGGAAGGCGTCGAGCTGCAGGCGCTTGTATGTCTTGCCGAGCGTGTCGGTGGCGACCAGCGCGTGGTTCTGGCGCGGATCGCGCAGTGTCGGGATGGGACGCGAGGCGCGCGCGATGCGGGTTTCCAGGTCGATCACCTGCTGCGCTTCGCCCGCCAGGTCCTTCTCGGCGGTGCCGGTGAGGGCGAGGATCTTCTGCACGTAGTTGTTGTAGCGGCCGAGGAGGGCGCGCGCATCGGCGTCCTCGCGGGTGTAGTACGCGGGGTCCGGCAGGCCGGTGCCGCCCTGGGCGAAATAGCCGACGTGGCGCTCGAGGTCGGCCAGGTCGAGGTCGGCGCTGAAGTTGAACGCCACCGGGATGCCGACCTGGTGCAGCGCGGCGATCGCCGGCGGCACGTCCTTGGCGCGCTTGATGCCATTGATGCGGTCGAGCAGGGGCGCGATCGGCCTGGAACCATCGGCCTCCACCGCGGCCTCGTCCAGGCCGCTGGCCCAGAAGTCACCGAGCAGCTTCTGCACGTTGCCCTGTGGCGCGCTCATCGACGTCGACAGCAGTTCGCGCTGCTGCTCCAGCACGCGCGCCTGCAGCTCTCCGAGCGCCGATACCGTGCCGGTCGCGGGCACCGGATTGGCAACCAGCCAGTCCTTGTTGGCAAAGGCGTAGAAATCGCCGCAGGCGGTCGGGCCGGCCGGCGCCTTCGGCGCGGCGCGGCGGCGCTGCGCGTCCGCGTCGGGGGCGGCGAGGCCGAGCAGCAGGCTGGCGGCGAGGGCAAGGACGAGCGGCTTGTGCTTCGGCATCTGGGGGACCTGCGGTGGGATCGCGGCAGTCTATCAAGCCGTGCGTGCGCGGCCATGAACCCGGCGCGCAGCCTGGAAACGCGGAAGGCCCGGCGTCTGCCGGGCCTTCCTTCACGCATTGCCCGTGGTCAGGCGCTTACCAGATGACGACCTGGTCCTTGCCGCCGCGAACCATCGGCTGGCCCGGCTTGCACGAGTACGCGGCCGCGAACGAGCCGAGGTTGGACGGCGCGCCGATCGCGCGGAAGTTCGCCGGTGCGTGCGGGTCGGTGTTGAGGCGCACGGCCAGTTCCTGGTCGGTGAAGTTGCGGCGCCACACCGTGGCCCAGTTGGCGAAGAAGCGCTGGTCGCGCGTCAGGCCGTCGGTGCCGGCATCGGCCGTGCCATCGGTCGCCTTCTTCATCGCGTCGTAGGCCACCGCCAGGCCGCCGAGGTCGGCGATGTTCTCGCCCAGCGTCAGCTTGCCATTGACGTTCTTGCCCGGCACCGCCTCGTAGCCGTCGAACTGCGCCACGAGCTGGTCGGTGAGCTTCTTGAAGCCGCTGGCGTCCGCCTCGCTCCACCAGTTCTCGAAGTTGCCGGTCGGACCGAAGCGGCTGCCCTGGTCGTCGTAGCCATGGATCATCTCGTGGCCGATCACCGCGCCGATGCCGCCGTAGTTCATCTCCGCCGGCGCCGCAGGATCGAAGAACGGCGGCTGCAGGATCGCCGCCGGGAACACGATCTCGTTCTGCAGCGGGTTGTAGTAGGCGTTGACCATCTGCGGCGGCATGCCCCACTCGGACTTGTCCACGGGCTTGCCGATCTTGGACAGGTTCCACTTGTAATTGAACTCGTTGGCGGCCAGCACGTTGCCGATGTAGCTGTCGCGCCCGGTGGCCAGGCCATTCCAGTCACGCCACTTGTCCGGGTAGCCGATCTTGGGGGTGAAGCCGGCCCACTTCTCCATCGCCTTGGCCTTGGTCTCGTCCGACATCCAGGCCAGGTTTTCGATGCGCAGCTTCAGCGCATCGCTCAGGTTCTTGACCAGGGTCTCCATCTGCGCCTTGGACTCGGCCGGGAACGCGACCTTCACGTACATCTGGCCCAGCGCCTCGCCGGCCTGCGATTCGATGACGTCGAGCACGCGCTTGCCGCGCTCCTTCATTTCCTTCTGGCCGCGCAGCACCTGGCTGTAGAAGTTGAAGTGTTCCTGCGCGAACGCGTCGGACAGGTAGGGCGACGCGCCATCCACGGCGTGGAAGCGCAGGTAGGCCTGCCACTGCGCCGGCGGCACGTCGGCCAGCATCTTGCTGATCTCGGCATGGAACGCCGGGATCGCCAGCGAGAACGTCGCCGGCGTGGCCACGCCCTGCGACTCGAAGAACGGCGCCCATGGGAAGTTCGGGGTCAGCTTGTCGGCGTCGGCGATGCTCACCGGGTTGTAGAACAGCGACACGTCGCGCGACATCTCCTCGCTCGACTTGGACGGCTTGGCCAGGCGCGTCTCGAACGCGATCACGTCCTTGGCCTGCGCCTGCGCATCGGCGGCGGCGATGCCCGACAGCTCCAGCACCTTGGCGATGTGCTGCTGGTAAGCGTCGAGCTTGTCCTTCTTGTCGGCGTCGAAGTAGTAGCCGCGATCCGGGAGGCCCAGGCCGCCCTGCATGGCGTAGGCCATATTCATGTCGGACTTCTTGAAGTCGGCCTCGGCACCGAAGCCGAACAGGGTGTTCTGGCCCTTGGCCGCGCTGCTGCGCAGGTGGCCGACGATCTTCTCCTGGCTGTCGAGCGCGGCGATCGCGTCCAGCTCGCCCTGGATCGGGGTGATGCCCTGGGCGTTGATCTTCTCCGCGTCCATGCCGGTGGACCAGAAGTTGCCGACGATGGCTTCCACGCCACCGGCGTCGGCCATGGCCGCGGCCTGTTCGGCCAGCTGGCGCTGCACGGCCTGCGAGCGCTCGTCGAGCATCTCGAACGCGCCCCACGAGGTGCGGTCGCCGGGGATCGGGTTGGCCGCGAGCCAGGTGCCGTTGACGTGGCCGCCAAAGTCGACGCAGGCCTCGACCGAAGGATCGAGGTCCGAGGCCTTGAAGCTGTTGACGCCGGGGAGCTTCGATTCGTCGAGCGTCAGCGCGGCGGGCGCCGGCGCGGCGGCGGGGGTGGCGGTGGCGACGGGCGGGGCGGCCGTCTCGCGCTGGCAGGCGGCGAGCGCGACGGTGACCGCCAGCGACAGCAGCAGGATCTGGGGTGTGGACTTGGACTTGTGGCTCACGGTGTGCTCCGCCCGGTTGGGCATGGGAAAGGGCGCGGCCCGGGTCCGGGCCGACGCGCAACTCTACGCCCGCCAACCCCGCGGGTTGGTGTGTCGGAGGTCATGGCGCCGGTGCGCCATCGTCCTCGGCGGGGTCCGGCCGCCGCGTGCCGGGGCCGGGGTCGCCCGCCGGGTTGAGCACCTGTGCCTGGCGGCGGGGCGCGGTAAGCGGCGTGGGCGAGGGGCCGGCGCCGGTGTTGGTGCGCATCAGGCCGACGCCGGCGCCGATGCCCGCGGAGAGCTCCAGCTGGAAGCGTTCCACCTCGAGGCGTCGGACCTCGGCGGTGACCCGCGCCGCCTCGACCGGATCGACATCCAGCTGTCGCAGCGCCGCCTCGCCGAACAGCACCGCGGATTCGAAGGTCTCGCGCACCGAGTAGTCGACGCCCGCGATGGCGAGCTGAAGCGCGTGCACGCGGTCGTAGGCCCTCACCAGCAGCCGCGCCTGCGGGAACGCGCTGCGCGCCAGCGCCGCGATGCGGTCGGCGGCGTGCTTGTCGTCCACGCAGACCGCGATCGCGCGCGCACTGCCGGCGCCCGACGCACGCAGCACGTCCAGCCGGGTGCCGTCGCCGTAGTAGACCTTGAAGCCGAAGCCCGCCGCGTTGCGGATCATGTCGACGTCGCTGTCGATGATGGTCACGTCGATGTCGCGCGCCAGCAGCGACTGGCTGACCACCTGCCCGAAGCGGCCGAAGCCGATGATCAGCACGCTGCCGCTCTGGCCGGACGCGGCATCGATGCCGTCCAGCGAGGCGTCCGCGGCACGCGTCGCGCGCCGCACCAGCAGCATCGCAAGCGGGGTGAGCGCCATCGACAGCACCACGATCGCGGTCAGGCTGTCGTTGGCCCCGCCGCTGATGATGCCGGCGGACTCGGCGGCGGCGAACAGCACGAATGCGAACTCGCCGCCCTGCGCCATCAGCACGGCGCGGTCCAGCGCATTGCCGTGGCTGCTGCGCATGAAGCGCGCCACGGTGTAGATGCAAAGTGCCTTGGCGATCATCATCGCCGGCACCGCCAGCACCACCAGGCGCCAGTCCGCGGCCACTGCCGCCAGGTCCAGCGACATGCCGACGGCGAGGAAGAACAGGCCCAGCAGCAGGCCGCGGAACGGCTCGATGTCGGCTTCGAGTTCGTGGCGGAAGGTCGACTCCGACAGCAGCACGCCGGCCAGGAACGCGCCCATCGCCATCGACAGTCCGCCCATTTCCATCAGCAGCGCCGCGCCCAGCACCACCAGCAGGGCGGCCGCCGTCATCAGTTCGCGCGCGCGCGACGCCGCCAGCAGCCGGAACAGCGGGTTCAGCAGGTACAGGCCGGCCACCACCAGCGCGACCAGCGACGCGACCGCCATGGCTGACGATGCCAGCCGCGATGCGGCGCCGTCGGCATCGGGCAGCGGCGACATGAACGCCACCAGCGCCAGCAGCGGGACGATCAGCAGGTCTTCGAACAGCAGGATCGACACCATCTTCTGGCCGCGTGGGGTGGCGATGTCGCCCCGTTCGGCCAGCACCTGCATCACGATCGCGGTGGAGGTCAGCACGAAGCCGGCGGCGCCGATGAACGCCACCGGCGCGGGCAGCCCGAGCAGCAGGCCGACGCCGGCCAGCGCGGCGGCGCAGCCCAGGATCTGCAGCGGGCCGAGGCCGAAGATCTCCCGGCGCAGGCTCCACAGGTGCGACGGCCTCATCTCCAGCCCGACCACGAACAGGAACATCACCACGCCGAGCTCGGCGACGTGCAGGATCGCCTCGGGCCGCGCGAACCAGCCGAAGCCGAACGGGCCGATCACCATGCCCGCGGCCAGGTAGCCGAGCACGGAACCCAATCCGAGGCGGCGGAACAGCGGTACCGCGATCACCGCCGCGCCGAGCAGGGCGACCACGTGGACGAGTTGCGAGGTGTCGGAGGCTGCTTCCATGGGCATCGTTCGGGCGCGCAGGGCGTCGTCGGGGCAAGGTCGGGCGAGTATGCGCGCGGGTCGCGCCGGCGGCGTGCCATGAACCAAACGCGCTGTCCGCATGGCGGCATGCCGCGCATCGCGCATTCATGCCGTATGATGCCCGGGTTGGCGCACGGCAGTCCGTATCTCCGGTCATTGCCAAGCCGCGGCCGCCGCAAGGCGACACCACGGCCTCTTTTACTCCCGCACGTCTTTCGTAGCGCAGACACGGCCCGGTCCCTCCGGTTGCCGTCAAAAATTGATTGCCCGCCGCGCGGATCACGGAAATCGCCGGGCGAACTGTCGAACCAGGAGTTGTTCCATGACGTCCGATACCCGGACTTTCGAGAGCCTTGGGCTCTCGCAAGGCCTGCTGCGCGCGCTTGTCGCCAGCGGCTACACCCAGCCCACCCCGATCCAGGAACAGGCCATCCCGCTGATCCTCGCCGGCCATGACGTGCTCGGCGCGGCCCAGACCGGCACCGGCAAGACCGCCGCCTTCGGCCTGCCGCTGCTGCAGCGCCTGGGCAAGGAAACCCCGGCCCGTGGCCCGCGCAAGCCGCGTGCGCTGGTGCTGGTGCCGACCCGCGAGCTTGCGGTGCAGGTTGCCGAAAGCATCAAGGAATACGGCCACCACATGAAGCTCAACGTCACCACGATCTTCGGTGGCGCCGGCATGCAGCCGCAGATCGACAACCTGCGCCGCGGCGTGGACATCCTCGTCGCCTGCCCGGGACGCCTGCTGGACCACATGCAGTCCGGCCACGCCAAGCTCGACGCGGTGGAGATGCTGATCCTCGACGAGGCCGACCGCATGCTCGACATGGGCTTCCTGCCGTCGATCAAGCGCGTGCTTGCGCGCGTGCCCAAGGAGCGCCAGACGTTGCTGTTCTCGGCCACGTTCGAGGCGCGCATCAAGGCGCTGGCGCTGGAGTTCATGCGTGATCCGCGCCAGGTCGAGGTGGCCGCGCAGAACACCATCGCCGACACCATCGTGCACCGCGCCCACCCGGTCGACTCGGCCGCCAAGCGCGACCTGCTGGTCGACATCCTGTCCAAGCGCCACACCGAACAGGTGCTGATCTTCGGCAAGACCAAGCACGGCTGCAATCGCCTGGCGGAACAGCTGGAGAAGTCCGGCCTGCCGGCGGTGGCGATCCACGGCAACAAGAGCCAGGCACAGCGGCAGAAGGCGCTCGACGCGTTCAAATCCGGGCGTGCCCGCATCCTGGTGGCCACCGACGTCGCCGCGCGCGGCCTGGACATCCCCAACCTGCCGCTGGTGATCAACCACGACCTGCCGATGGTCGCCGAGGACTACGTGCACCGCATCGGCCGTACCGGCCGCGCCGGTGCGACGGGCGAGGCGCTGTCGCTGGTGTCCCCGGAAGAGGGCGCGCTGCTGCGCGACATCCAGAAGATGCTGAAGGCCGAGATCGAGATGGTGGTGGTGCCGGGCTTCGAGCCGAGCCGCCCGATCCGCCTCGACGCGCCGAGGCCGCCGAACGGTGGCCGTGGCGGGCGCCCGGCGGGCGACCAGCGTCCGGCGCGGCCGGCAGCGCATCGTGGCCATGGCAAGGCGCAGCCGCGCAGTGCGCAGCCGCATGCGGGTCCGCAGGTGCCGGGCAGCCGTGGCCGTGGCCAGGGTGCGGGAAGGCGCGACTCGCGCGCCTGATCCAGGCCGGGCGTCACGCTTGAGCGCCACCGGGCAGCCGCCCGGTGGCGTTTTCATTTCCGGGTCGTGGGCAGCGGCGCGGTCAGAGGTCGCGGACCAGCCGGAACCCGACGTCGTCGTAGCCGCGGCCGCCCTCGCGTCGGCCGGCGTCACCGCGCCAGCTGCCGCCGCTGGTCACGCGGTACTCGCAGCTGCCGCTGCAATCGACGTTCCACTCGGCCACCGCACGCGATCCGCCGGCCGTCGCGGGCAGGCGGCGCCACTCCGACGACGTCGGCAGGCGGTAGGAGCGGCCGTCGCGCTTGCCTGCCCAATGCGCATAGGCCACGGCGTCGTCCCACGACACGCAGACCACCGCGTCGCCGGCACCCTGGTCAAAGCCGGGGCTGCGCCAGGTGCGCGGCGCCACCACGCGCAGCAGCGAAGCGCGTTCGCGGCAGCGGGCCGGCTCGCGGCCGGTGGCGCCGGCGAATTCGCCGAAGTCGGCACGGCTGACCGCGCGGCGCATCGCGGCCAGGCGCATGCCGCCTTGCTGCACCAGCACCGTGTCGATGCTTCCGCCCTCGATACGCTCACCGGGCAGCGGGATCTTGCGCGCGCGTGTATCCAGCGCCGCCAGTGCACGCGCGTCGAGCCCCATCCTGCGCCCGGACTCCACCGCGGCGAGCGCGGCGGTACGGTCGTAGGCGGCCGCGGCGGTATCGACGCGACTGGAGATGGCCTTGCGTGTCCGTTCGCGCAGGCCCGCGAGCGCGGGCCCGTCGGAGCGCGCGGTGCGCGACGCGAGCTGGGTCGCCTGCATGACGCTGCTGCGGGCCGCGGCATCGTCGCCGCGCTGCATCTCGCGCTCGGCATCGAGGGCCAGCGCGGCGATCAGCGCGTCCGCGGTTCCCGCCACCTTGAGGTGGCCGCTGTCGGCCTGCCAGGCATTGAGGACGCTGGTGTAGGCGTTGTCGCCGGCGGGCGCGGTGAGCTTGCGCTCGCGCAACTGGCGTTCGGCCGCCACCAGCCAGGTCTCGGCATCGGACTCGGGTGCGGCACGCAGCAGCGCGTCGTCGGGGCTGGCGAGCGCGGTGATGCGTTTTCCGTCACCGATGCCCGTGGCCATGGACCCGTCGCCTGCGGTCGCTGCCGCCGCCGCGGCGTCGGCGCCGCCGGCGCGATAGAACGCGCGCGGCCCTGCGCCATCGCGCGAGGCCAGGCCGATCCCCGCGGCGACCACCAGGCCCGCGACCAGCCAGGCCTTGGCCGGCACCGCGCGCAGGCGCTTGCCCAGGTCATGGCCGACGTCGGCCGGCCCGCGCCCGCCGCGTTCCACCTTGTCCAGCGCCGCGAGCATCTGCGCGGCATCGCTGAAGCGCCGGTCGGGTGACTTGGCAAGTGCGCGATCGATGAATGGCTGCCAGTGGCGCAGTTCGCGCGGCAGGCGCGGGATCGGGTCCTGGACGTGCATCACCGCCATCGACAGCGCATCGGGTGCGTTGTAGGGCAGCGACCCGACCAGCATTTCCCAGGCCAGCACGCCCACGCTGTAGAGGTCGGCGCGTGCGTCCACGGGCTCGCCGCGCGCCTGCTCGGGTGGCATGTAGGCGGTGCTGCCCACGGCCAGACCCGCGGTGGTGACGCGCGAACCGTAGCCGCGGCGCAGGGCGATGCCGAAATCGGCCAGCTGCGGCCGGTCGGTATCGTCGAACAGCACGTTCTCGGCCTTGACGTCGCGATGCACGATGCCGCGCGCGTGGGCATGGCGCAGCGCGTCCAGCAGCGCCTGCAGGATGGCGCGGACCTGCGGTTCCTTGCCGCGCAGGTCGCGCTGGCCGAGGTGGCCGTGGGCCATGTGCGGCATCGAGTAGTAGGGCAGGCCCTCGCCGGTGCGGCCGACGTCGTGGATGCCGACGATGTTGGGGTGGTCCAGGCGGGCGACGGTGCGCGCCTCGTTCTCGAAGCGGCGGCGGCTCACCTCGTCGGTCAGCGCGTCGGGCAGCATGACCTTGATCGCCACCTCGCGGCCCAGCGAGCGCTGCTCGCCGAGGTAGACCGTGGACATGCCGCCCGCACCGAGCACGCGCGTGAGCCGGTAGCCGGCGATCTCCGGCATCGGCATCGGTGCTGGCGCCCCTGCGCTGTGATCGTTGGCTTGCGACATCACGCCCCCCTGTGGCACCAGCGAGGATACCGGCTGGACATCAGCTGCGCCTGCGGCGGGATGCGACCCGGGTCACGCCCCGGCACCTCGGTGCGCCGCCTGCTTGCGGCGCACGTACAGCTGCTTGCGCACGCTGGCGACCACCTGCCCACCGGCGTCGTGCACCTGGGTGTCGAACCAGTGCAGGTGCTTGCCGCCGTTGGCGGTCGCCGCGCGCATGGTTTCAAGCACGTCCTCGCCGAGGTCGAAGCTCGCCTCCACCGTGCCGCGGCCCGGCTTGACGAAGCGGATCTCCGCGGCCTGGTCCCAGACCAGGTAACCGCGACCCAGCGAGCGCATGGTCAGCAGCATCCAGAACGGGTCGGTCATGGCGAACAGGCTGCCGCCGAAATGCGTGCCGACGTAGTTGCGGTTGAACCAGTGCTGGCGCATGCGCACGCGTGCATGGCGGTAGTCCTCGGAGATCGCGGTGATGCGGATGCCCGAGAACAGGAATGGCGGCCATACGTTCATGATCCGCCGCAGCGTGGAGGCCCGCACGCCGTCAGGACAGCAGCAGCGCCGACATCTGCCGGCGGTAGCGGGCGACGAGGTCGTCATCGTCGATCACGCGGAACGCTTCAATCAGCGCCTTGCGCGGAAGGCCGTCCTCGAAGCTGCGGTCGCGGCGCAGCATGTCCATGAACTGCTGCAGCGCGGCTTCCGGGCGGCCGGCGACGATGTGCTGCGCGCCGAGCAGGTGGCGGGCGCGCAGGTCGGCAGGGTCGCGGCTGATCGCCATCTCCAGCACCTCGACCGACGGCGCATCGCGCAGCAGCGCCGCGAAGTCGAGGCTGGCGCGGGCGCGCACCGCGCGGTCGTCGGTGGCGAGGTTGGCGGGCAGGGCATCCAGCAGCTGGCTGGCTTCCTGGGTGACACCGGTGGCGAGCAGGGCCAGTGCCAGCTCGAGCTTCAGGCTGTCGTCGTCCGGCGCGGCTTCGCTGGCGTGGCGCAGGCGCAGGACCTCGGCGTGCGGATCGGGCGGCGGCGGGGCGGCGGCCTCCGCGGCTTCGGCTTCGGCCGCGGCCGGCACGATGCCGTGCTGCGTCAGGAACTCGCGCAGCTGGCCCTCGGGCAGCGCGCCGGGGAACCCGTCGACCGGCTGCCCGTCCTTCACCAGGATGATGGTGGGGATGGAACGGACCTGGAACGCACCGGCCAGTTCCTGCTGGCTGTCGACATCGATCTTGGCCAGCACGAAGGCGCCGTTGTACTCGGCCGCGAGCTTCTCGAGGATCGGCCCGATGGTCTTGCACGGGCCACACCATTCGGCCCAGAAGTCGATCAGGACCGGCGTGTGCAGAGACCGGCCGAGGACGTCCGCCTCGAAGTTGTCGGCGGTGGCATCGAAGACGTGGGGTGACGCGGTGGACGGGGACATGGCGGGATCCAATCGGCGATCGACAGGAGATTGTGCCAGCGCTTGCCGTTTGCAAGCGCGCGGGGCGACGATGCCGCTCCCCCGGACAGGCACATGGCGCATGGCGGCAGCGCGCAACAGGTTGCACACGCACGCACGCACGCGCGATCCCTGGCGGTGGCTGGGCCTGGCCGCGGCGGCCAGCTTCGTGCTCGCGCTTGCAGGCTTCGGGATGGCGCTCGACGGATTTGCGCACCAGCTGCATCCGGTGGCGGTGCTGGGGGCCACCGGCGTGCCGCACGCGCCCGGATTCAACCTGCTTGCATTTCTGGTGCCCGGCGCGCTGGCGGCGGTCCTGGCGCTGCGCGCGCGCACCGCTCTGCGCCCTCCCGCTGCGCTTGCCGCACGCCTGGGCTGGACGCTGGCGCTGCTTGCGGCCCTCGCGTTTGCCGCACAGGGGCTGCTGCCGCTCGACCTCGATGCGCCCGACCAGGCGCGCAGCCGGCTGCACGGCGCGGCGTGGGCCATGTGGGAGATCGCGTTCGTGGCCGCGACGGTGCTGCTGGCGCTGGCGGGTGCGCGCACGCGCCCGGCGATGGCCGCCGTGCATGCCGCGTCCGGCGCCGCCGTGCTGGTGTTCGCCTCGCTGGCAGGCGACGCGCTGCCGGCGCCGCTGGTTCAGCGCATCGCGTTCGCCGCGTGGTTCGGCTGGCTGGCATGGATCTCCTGGACGGGTGCCGCCGGCACGGGCACGGCGCAACGCGGCGGCTGATGGCGGGCATGGCGCGCAGCGGCGTGAATGGCGGCCCCGGGTGCGCTGCGGTAGGCTTCCGGGCCCCCTTCCACCGGTTCAAGCCACGTGTCCAACGTCCCCGAAAGCCCTGATTCCCACAGCTACCAGCCACAGGCCGTCGAGGCGGCGGCGCAGGGCTTCTGGGATCGGGAGCGCGCGTTCGAGGTGTCCGAGGACAGCGCCAAGCCCAAGTTCTACTGCCTGGCGATGCTGCCGTACCCGTCCGGTGCGCTGCACATGGGCCACGTGCGCAACTACACCATCAGCGACGTGATCAGCCGGCACAAGCGCATGACCGGCCACAACGTGCTGCAGCCGATGGGCTGGGACGCGTTCGGCCTGCCGGCAGAGAATGCCGCGATCAAGAACCGCACCGCGCCGGCGAAGTGGACCTACGCCAACATCGACCACATGCGCGCGCAGTTGAAGTCGCTGGGCTACGCGATCGACTGGTCGCGCGAATTCGCCACCTGCAATCCCGACTACTACGTCCACGAGCAGCGCATGTTCGTGCGGCTGATGGAAAAGGGCCTCGCCTACCGCCGCAACTCGGTGGTCAACTGGGATCCGGTGGACCAGACGGTGCTCGCCAACGAGCAGGTGATCGACGGCCGCGGCTGGCGCTCCGGCGCGCCGGTGGAGAAGCGCGAGATCCCGCAGTGGTTCCTGCGCATCACCGATTACGCCCAGGAGCTGCTAGACGGACTGGACCGGCTGCCCGGCTGGCCGGAGCCGGTCAAGACCATGCAGCGCAACTGGATCGGCCGCAGCGAAGGCCTGGAACTCGGCTTCCGCGTGGACGGCGAGGACGCGCCGCTGGTGGTCTACACCACCCGCCCGGACACGCTGATGGGCGCGACCTTCATCAGCATCGCCGGTGAACACCCGCTGGCGCTGAAGGCCGCCCGCGACAACCCCGAACTGGCCGCGTTCCTCGCCGAACTGCGCCGCGGAGGCGTGTCCGAAGCCGACATCGAGGCGCAGGAGAAGCGCGGCATGGCCACCGGGCAGTGGGCCATCCACCCGGTGACCGGCGAGGACCTGCCGATCTATGTCGCCAATTTCGTGCTGATGGGCTACGGCACCGGTGCGGTGATGGCGGTGCCGGCGCACGACCAGCGCGACTGGGAGTTCGCCAAGGCCTACGGCCTGCCGGTGCATCCGGTGATCGTGCCTCCGGGTGTTGCCGACGCCTTGCGCGAGGTCGCCAGCGATGTCGCCCACGACTCTGATCCGTTCCAGGCGGCGCTGGCCGGCGGTTCGGTCGACGCGTACGACACCTCGGCCGCGGTGGCGATGGTCCGCGACTTCATGGCGGGCATCGAACAGCGCGGCGCGTACACCGAGCGCGGCATGCTGGTGAATTCCGGCGACTACGACGGCATGGATTTCGACGCCGCGTTCGCGGCGCTGGCCGCGCGTTTCGAAGCCGAGGGCATCGGCCGCCGCCGCGTCAATTTCCGCCTGCGCGACTGGGGCGTCAGCCGCCAGCGTTACTGGGGCTGCCCGATCCCGGTGGTGTACTGCGGCGCCTGCGGCGCGGTGCCGGTGCCGGAAGACCAGCTCCCGGTGGTCCTGCCCGAGGATGTCGAGGCCGCGTTTGCCTGCGGCACGGTGCACTCACCGCTCAAGTCCGACCCGGAATGGCGCCGCACCAGCTGCCCGAAGTGCGGCCAACCGGCCGAGCGCGAGACGGACACCTTCGACACCTTCATGGAGTCGAGCTGGTACTACGCGCGCTACACCTCCCCCGGCGCCGCCGACATGGTCGATGCGCGCGGCAGGTACTGGACGCCGGTCGACCAGTACATCGGCGGCATCGAGCACGCCATCCTGCACCTGCTGTACTTCCGCTTCTTCCACAAGCTGCTGCGCGACCAGGGGCTGGTGGACAGCGACGAACCCGCGGTCAACCTGCTCACCCAGGGCATGGTGGTCGCCGACACCTATTACCGCGAGGCCGCCAACGGCGCGCGCGACTGGATCAACCCGGCCGATGTCGAGGTGGAGCGCGACGAGCGCGGCCGCGTGCTCGGCGCGCACCTGCGCAGCGACGGCCGGCCGGTGGTGGTCGGCGGCATCGAGAAAATGTCGAAGTCGAAGAACAACGGCGTCGATCCGCAGTCGATGGTCGACAAGTACGGCGCCGACACCGTCCGCCTGTTCTCGATGTTCGCCTCGCCGCCGACGCTGTCGCTGGAGTGGAACGAGGCCGGCGTGGAGGGCATGTCGCGCTTCATGCGGCGCTTCTGGCGCGAGGTGCAGAAACACGCCGATACGCTGCCCCTGCCGGCGGGGGACGATGCCCCCCTCACCGCCGCGCAGAAGACCCTGCGCCGCCAGCTGCACGAGACCATCCAGAAGGTCGGCGACGACTACGGCCGCCGGCACAGCTTCAACACCGCGATCGCGGCACTGATGGAGCTGCTGAACCACGTCACGAAGTTCGACGACGCCTCGCCGGGTGGCCGCGCCGTGCGCCACGAAGCGCTGTCGGCCATGGTGCTGTTGCTGAACCCGGTCACCCCGCATGCCTGCCACGCGCTGTGGCAGGTGCTGGGCCACGCGGAGACGGTGCTGGAGGATGTCGCGTTCCCGGTCGCGGACCCGGCGGCGCTGGTGCGCGACGCGCTGACCCTGGCGGTGCAGGTGAACGGCAAGCTGCGCGGCACCATCGAGGTCGCCGCCGACGCGGCGCGCGAGGCCATCGAGGCCGCCGCGCTCGCCGAGCCGGGCGTGGCGCGCATGCTGGACGGACTCACGGTGCGCAAGGTGATCGTGGTGCCGGGCAAGATCGTGAACGTGGTGGCGTCATGACCGCCACGCCCCCGCTTGCCGCGCCTGTCCGCCTCGTACAGACTCCGTCGATGACCCGTTCTTATCTCCGTACCTTCGTGCTCGCGCTGCTGGTGCTCGCGCTCCCCGCCTGCGGCTTCCACCTCCGTGACGCGCTCTCGCTGCCGGCAGACCTGGACCGGGTCCGGGTGATCGCGCAGGACCCCTACAGCGCGCTGGCCCAGTCGCTGTCGCGCTCGCTCGAGCGCGCCGGCATCGAGGTGCCGGCGGGCGACAGCCCGGGTGCGTCGGTGCTGCGGATCCACTCCGAGCAGTGGGAGTCGCAGCCGCTCAGCGTCGACCAGTTCGGTCGCGCCCAGGAATACACGCTGCGCTACGCGTCGGTGTTCTCCCTGGTCGACGGGGAGGGCGGCACGCTCGTGCCGCAGCAGGTGATCGAACTGTCGCGCGACTACGTGTCGCTGCCCCAGGATTCCACCGGCTCGGAAAGCGAGCGCGAGCTGCTGTCGCGCGAGTTGCAGCGCGAGATGGCGTCGGCGGTGCTGCGCCGGATCGATTCGGTCACGCGCAGCCGCGCGGCGGACGCCGCGGCCGGCATCGCGGTCCCGGCCGTGCCCCCCGTCGCCGAGCCCGACGCGGGCACGCCCTGAGCGGGCCGGACCGGTCGCCATGGCCCGGGATCTGACCCCGGAGCAGCTGGCCTCGGCACTTGCCGGCATGCCGCTGGCACCCGTCTACCTGGTCGCCGGCCCGGAAACCCTGCGCGTGCTGGAAGCGGCGGATGCGATCCGCGCGCGGGCGCGCGAGGAGGGCTTCGCCGAGCGCGAGGTGTTCGATGTCGACGGTCGCGACATCGATTGGGACGGACTGGAAGCCAGCCTGCGCGCGCCCAGCCTGTTCTCGGCGCGGCGCGTGATCGAGGTGCGGCTGCCGACCGCCAAGCCGGGCAAGCAGGGTGCCGAGGTCATCACCACCTATTGTGCCGATCCGCCGCCCGACACCTGCCTGCTGGTCACCGGCGGCGAGTGGAGCGGCAAGCACGGCGGCAAGTGGAGCGAGGCGATCGCGCGTGCCGGTGCCATCGCCGTCGCCTGGGCGATCAAGCCGCATGAGCTGCACGGCTGGGTCGAGGCGCGGCTGCGGCGGCGCGGCGTGCGCGCCGACCGCGACGCCGTGCAGCTGCTGGTCGAACGCGTCGACGGCAACCTGCTGGCCGCCGCGCAGGAAATCGACAAGCTGGTGCTGCTGGCCGAAGGCGGGGTGATCGATGCCGCCCGCATGCAGGTGCTGGTGGCGGATGCCGCGCGCTTCGACGTGTTCCGCCTGGTCGACGCCGCGCTCAACGGCGAAGGCGCACAGGCGGTGCGCATGCTGGCCGGGCTGCGCGCCGAGGGCGAGGCGGTCCCGGCGCTGATGGGCATGGTGGTGATGGAGCTGCAGCGCGCGGCGGCGCTGGCGCGGGTGCAGGCGCGTGGCGGCAACCTGGCCGCGGAATTCAAGGTGCAGCGGGTCTGGGATGCGAAGCAGGCGGCCTACAAGCGCGCCCTGGCACGCCACCCGGCCGCCCGCTGGGAGCGCTTCGTGGCGGTGGCCGGACGCATCGACCGCATCGCCAAGGGGCGCGGCGAGGGTGATGCGTGGCAAGTGCTCGAGCGCCTGCTGCTCGCGGTCGCCGACGCGCGCGCGCTGCCGCTGCTCGCGGCGTGACACTGCTGGCCTGCTACGGCGGCAGCTTCGATCCGGTGCACCTCGGCCACCTCGCCATCGCGCGCGCGGTGCGCGACCGGCTCGGCGCCGAGGTCGTACTGGTGCCTGCGGCGGACCCGCCGCACAAGACGCACACGCATGCCGACGCCGAGGCGCGCGCGGCGATGCTGGAGCTGGCGATCGCCGGCGAGCCGGGGATGCGCGTCGACCGGCGCGAACTGCACCGCGACGGGCCGTCGTACACCGTCGACACCCTGCGCCTGATCCGCGCCGAACAGGGGCCGCACCGCCCGATCGCCTGGGTCGTCGGCGGCGATTCGCTGCTCCAGCTCGACAGCTGGCACCGCTGGCGCGAGCTGTTCGCGCACGGCCACGTGCTGGCCGTGGAGCGTCCGGGTGCGCCCCTGGACGCGGCGACGGTGGAGCGCCTGGCGTTCACGGTGCACCGTGGCATCGAGTTCCGCCGCCGCGCGGCCGGCGCGCTTGCCGATTCACCGGCCGGTGGCTACGCCGTGCTGGCCTTGCCCGGGCTGCGCGACGAATCCTCCAGCGAAGTCCGGCGCCGCATCGCCGCCGGGGAAGACTGGCCGCCGATGGTGCCGGCAGCCGTTGCCGCCCATATCCGCCAACATGGGCTGTACGCCGACGTCACCGGGCCCGGGACCGTCGCTTCGCTATAATCGCCGCCACGCCAACGAGTCGACCCCATTGACCACGCCCACCCAAGTCATCAAGACCAGCCTGCCCAACCCGCCCCCCGCCGTTGAAGTGCTGCTGGCCACCGTGCTCGAGGCGGTCGCCGAACTGAAGGCCCAGGACGTCGTTGAAATCGATGTCCGAGGCAAGACCAGCGTCTGCGACTACATGGTGGTGGCGTCCGGCACCTCGACCCGTCATGTCAAGGCGATCGCCAATGAGGTGGTCCGCTTCGCCAAGCGCCTGGACTGCCAGCCGCTGGGCGTGGAAGGCGAGCGCGAGGCCGAGTGGGTGCTGGTCGACCTGGGCGACGTGGTGGTGCACCTGATGCTGCCGCGCGTACGCGAGTTCTATGCACTCGAACGCCTGTGGACGGTCGGCGACGAGCCGCCTGGCCGCGACGATGCCCCCGAGGCCGCCGCCGACATGGCCGCGGTCCCCGCGCCCCGCCAGACGCGGCGCTGATCCCTCGCCTGCAGGCTGCTGGCGCGCGGACCCCATGAAGGCGCGCCTGGTCGCCGTCGGTGAACGCCCGCCGGGCTGGGTGTCCGAAGGCTTCGGCGAATACCGCAAGCGGCTGTCGCACTGGCTGCCGCTGGAGCTTGTCGAAATCACCCCGGGCCTGCGCGGCAAGGGCCGCGACGCCGTGCGCGCGACCTTTGACGAAGGCCAGCGCGTGCTGGCCGCGCTGCCGCGCGACGTGCACGTGGTCGCCCTGGACGGCCGCGGCCGCGCCTGGGATTCGGAGGCGCTGGCAACCCGCCTGGAACATTGGCGGGGCCAGGGGCGCGACCTCGCCTTCCTCGTCGGCGGGCCCGAGGGCCACGCCGACGAGGTGCTGGCGCGCGCCGACGAGACCTGGTCGCTGGGCCCGCTGACGCTGCCGCACATGCTGGTGCGCCTGGTGCTGGCGGAGCAGCTGTACCGCGCGGCCGCGCTGCTCGCCAACCACCCCTACCACCGCGCCTAGGCGCGGCGACGGTCAGCCGCGGTCGAGGCTGAACGCGATCGGCACCAGGCCCAGCGCCTGGACCGGCTCACCACCGCGCAGCGCCGGGCGGAAGCGCCAGTGGCGCAGCACGTGGCGGCGCGCGGCCTCGTCCAGGCGGCGATGGCCGCTGCCGGCATGGATCGTGACCTCCAGCGGCCGGCCATCCACGCCCACCAGCACCTGCAGCATCACCGTGCCCTCGGCGCCATCGCGCAGTGCGTCGCGCGGGTAGGGTGGCGCACTCGCGTCGCCGTACTCCAGCCGCATGCCGGTAACCGGGCCCTGCCCGGGCTGCGCGGCGACGGTATCGCCGGGATCGATGGCGGGCTGCGGATCCACCGCGATGCTGCCGTGCTCGACCACGACCGCCGCCGGCGTGGCGGCTGCCTGGATGCGTTGCAGCGGTGCCGGTGCGCGCACGGTGGGCTGCGGGCGCACCACCTCGACCCGCACCGGCGGCGGATCAGGGGGCCTGGGGCGGTCGGGGACCAGCACGACCACCGGCGGCGCTTCGGCGCGAGGCACCTCCAGTGGTCGCGTCATCGGCGCGAGCAGCAGCAGGAATGCCGCCGCGTTGAGCAGCAGGGTGCCGCTGATGCCGGCGATGCGGCCGGGATCGGGGCGTGCGGCGTCGTGACCGGGGACAACGGGCTGCAGGACCATGGACCACCTCCCTCGATGCACCGGCTGATGTCCGGTATCGATGCCAACGCGCGGGACGCGGCCGAGGGGTTGAGCGGGCCGCATGCGCGACTGGGCGATGTGTCCAGATTGCCCGCTCGATGCGGACGTCGCAAGGCACGCGCTGACGCGCGGCCGCCTGCAGGCGACCGCCGGTGAGGCCGTGCGGCGACCGGCTCAGTCGCCGCCGGGTGCGGGGTCGTGGCCGCGGTCGGGGGCCAGGCCGCCGTCTTCCGGATCCGGGCGTGGCTTCGCGCCGTCCCGAGCATCCTCGCGATCACGCGGCTGGGGTTCGGCGTAGCCCGGGTTCTTGCCTGGCCGAGTGTCCGGGGATGGTGGTGCGGGCTTGCGATCGGAGCCGCCCATGTCAGCGCCCCAGCTCGAATACGACGTCGAGGTTGGCGTCGAGCGTGGTTTCGCCCGGCGAGACCGACGTGGACGCCGCATCGCTCGCCATCTCCGCCTTCACCATCCTCATCATCGGCTGCGGGGGCTGGAAGGCGCCGCCCTCGCTGATGCTGACGATGCGGCGAACGCGCAGGTCGAGCGTCCTGGCATACATCGCGGCGCGCGCGCGCGCGAGCTCCAGCGCGGCGCGGCGCGCCTCGTCATACACCGCCTCGGGCTCGTCGATCTCGAACGCCGGGCCATTGATGTCGTTGGCACCGCTGGCGACCAGCGCGTCGAGCACCTTGCCGAGGCGGTCGATCTCGCGCACCTTGATGCTGACCGTGTTGCTGGCGCGGTAACCGGTGATTTCCGGCGCCTTGTTCTCCGCGTAGCGGTATTCGGGATTGACGCTGATCCCCGTGGTGCGGATGTCCTTTTCGGCCACGCCCGCTTCGCGGATCGCGGCCATCACCTTGGTCATCTGCGCGGCGTTGGCGCGCATCGCCGCGCTGGCGTCGGTGGCCTGGGTGACGACGCCGGCGGACGCCGTGGCGACATCGGGCACCCGGCTCGCCTGGCCGCGGGCCGAGACCGACAGCAGGGTGGCGTCGGCGCCGGCCTGCATGGCAGGGGTCTGTGCGGAAGCGGTCATGGGGGTGGCACCGAGGGCGAGGGCGCAGGCGAGCAGCAGCGGGCGCAGGGCGGAATGGGGCATCGTGGTCTCCAGGTGCGAAGGGAACAAGGGTCTTGCGCATGCAGTGAACGGGTCGTGAGCCGTTCCGGGGTTGGCCGGCGCGCGCGCGTCGGGCCAGCGTTCATGCGCGGTATCCTTGCCCGATGCTGCATCTTGCCTCGCAATCCCCCCGCCGCCGCGAATTGCTCGCGCGCCTAGGCCTCGACTTCGGCGTGCTCGATGTCGACGTCGTCGAAGTGCGTGCGCCGGGCGAAGCGCCGGCCAGCTACGTGGCGCGCGTCGCGCGCGAGAAAGCCGGGGCCGGACTGCTGCGCGTGGTCGCGGTGCCCGCTGCCGTGGTGCTGGGGTCGGACACCGAAGTGGTGCTCGATGACACGGTGTTCGGCAAGCCAGCGGACGCCGCCGAGGCGGCTGCGATGCTGCGCCGCCTGTCCGGGCGCAGCCACCAGGTGCTGACCGCGGTCGCGCTGGTGTCGGCGGGACGCGAGGCGTCGGTGCTGGTGGCGACCGACGTCACCTTCGCCGACCTGTCCGACGAGGACATCACCGAATACGTCGCCAGCGGCGAGCCGATGGGTCGCGCCGGCGCGTATGCCGTGCAGGGCGGGGCCGAGCGCTTCGTGACCCGCCTCTCCGGCAGCTACTCGGCGGTGATGGGCCTGCCGCTGCACGAGACCGCCGAGCTCCTGCGCGGCTTCGGGATCACCGCGCGCACGCCGCGCGCCGGCGCCCCGGCATGAGCGAGGAGATCCTGGTCAACGTGACCCCGCGCGAAACGCGCGTGGCGGTGGTCGAGAACGGCATGCTGCAGGAGCTGCACATCGAACGCGGCTGGCGGCGTGGCGTGGTCGGCAACATCTACAAGGGCAAGGTGCAGCGGGTGATGCCGGGCATGCAGGCGGCGTTCGTCGACATCGGCCTGGAACGCGCCGCGTTCCTGCATGCCAACGACGTGATGCGCTCGCTGCGTCCACCCGAGCTGGTCGGCGACGAGCCGCCGCAGCCCGCGGCCACCCCCCCGGTCAGCGAGCTGCTGCGCGACGGCCAGGACATCGTGGTGCAGGTGGTCAAGGATCCGATCGGCACCAAGGGCGCACGCCTGACGATGCAGATCAGCATCCCCTCGCGCTACCTGGTGCTGCTGCCGCAGTCGACCGTGGTCGGCGTGTCGGCGCGGATCGAGGACGAAGCCGAGCGAGCGCGCCTGAAGTCGCTCGTCACCGGGTTCTCGGCCGGCAACCAGCACGGTTACATCGTGCGCACCAACGCCGAAGGCCAGCCGGCGGAAGCCCTGGCCGAGGACATCGCCTACCTGGCGCGCGCCTGGCTGCTGGTCGAAGGGCAGGTGGCGAGCGCGCGCGTCGGCACCTGCGTCTACGAGGACCTGACCCTGCCGATGCGTGCGGTGCGCGACCTGATGCGCCGCGACGTTGAAAAGGTGAAGGTGGATTCGCGCGAGACCTGTGATCGCCTGAAGGTGTTCGCGGCCCAGTACATGCCCGGGCTCGCCGAGCGGATCGAGCACTACAGCGGCGCGCGCCCGGTGTTCGACCTGTACGGCGTGGAGGACGAGATCGGCCGCGCGCTGGAGAAGCAGGTGCCGCTGAAGTCCGGCGGCTACCTGGTCATCGACCAGACCGAGGCGATGACCACGGTCGACGTCAACACCGGGTCGTTCCTCGGCCAGCGCAACCTCGAGGAGACGGTGTACCGCACCAACCTGGAGGCCGCGCAGGCGGTGGCGCGCCAGCTCAGGCTGCGCAACCTGGGCGGCATCATCATCATCGACTTCATCGACATGGTGGATGTCGAGCATCGCCGCCAGGTGCTGCGCACGCTGGAAAAATCGCTGCTGCGCGACCACGCCAAGACCACGGTCTACGACTTCTCGCCGCTGGGCCTGGTGGAGATGACGCGCAAGCGCACGGTGGAAAGCCTGGAGCGCCAGCTCAGCGAGACCTGCCACGAATGCGGCGGCCGCGGCATGCTCAAGACCGACGAGACCGTGACCTACGAGATCTTCCGCGAGATCGTGCGCGCGGTGCGCCAGTTCGATGCCGAGCGCCTGCTGGTGATCGCATCGCCGAAGGTCGTCACCCGGATCACCGAGGAGGAGTCGGCGGCGGTCGCCGAACTCGAGGAATTCCTCGGCAAGTCGATCCGCTTCCAGGCCGACGAGCAGTACTTCCAGGAACAGTTCGATGTGGTGCTGCTCTAGCCACGCCGGGCGCGCGTGGTGGGGCTGATGCCGTCGCCGCTGCGCCGTGGCGTGCGCGTGGCATGGCGCGGTGCCTGGTACGTGGTGGCCATCGGGCTGGTGCTGATGGCGCTGGGCGCCGGCATCACCAGCCAGTTGCTGCCGCTGGCCGAGCGCCATCCCGACCGCATCGCCGCCTGGCTGGGAGAGCGCGCGGGGCGCACGGTGGCGTTCGACCATGTGCAGACCGAATGGACCCGGCGCGGCCCCCTGCTGCGCCTCGACGGCCTGCGCATCGGCGACGGCCCGCACGCGATCCCGATCGGCGCGGCCGAAGTGCTGGTCTCGCAGTACGCGGGCCTGCTGCCGGGGCGTTCCTTCACCGAACTGCGGCTGCGCGGACTGGAACTCACGCTCGAGCGTGGCGATGACGGGCGCTGGGAAGTCCGCGGCCTGCCGGGCCAGGCGCAGTCGGGTGGCGACCCATTCGCCGCGCTCGAAGGCCTCGGCGAGCTGCAGGTCATCGACGGGCGGCTGGCGGTGCTCGCCCCGGCACTCGGCATCGATGCCGGGCTGAGCGAAGTCGACCTGCGCCTGCGCGTGGACGGTGCGCGCGTGCGCATCGCGGCGCGCGCATGGATGCGCAAGGGTGTCTCGCCGCTGGACATCACCGCCGAACTCGATCGCGGCAGCGGCGATGGCCGTGCCTGGCTGGCGCTGCGCGATGCCGACCTGGAGGCCTGGTCCGGCCTGCGCGCGGCGGGCGTCGGCGCGGCGGCGGGCACCGGCAGGATCCAGGCCTGGGCGGACCTGCGTGGCAACCGCGTCACTGCCCTGCAGGTCGCGGGAAAGCTCGACGACGTGCGCCTGCGCGGCAGCGCGGTGGCGGGCGGCGTTCCGCCGTCGCTGGATTTCGGGCGCGTCGAGATCGATGCGCGCTGGTCGGCGGTCGCGGGTGGCTGGCGCTTCGACGCGCCGCGGCTGCGCGTCGGTGCCGGCGACGACGCCCAGGTGCTCGACGGCCTGCTGCTCGCCGACGGGGCGCGCCGCGCGCTGGTCGCCGATCGGATCGACGCCGGCCCGCTGCTGGGATTGGCGGCGCTCGCCGGCGCCATGCCGCCCGCAGTCGCCAAATGGCTCCTCGACACGCGTCCGGGCGGCGTGCTGCGCGCTGTGGATGTCGCGGGTGATGCCAGCGGCCGCTTCCGCGCCCGTGCGCATGTCGAGGGCCTGCGGTTCGACGCGGTGGGCGACGCGCCGGGGGTGTCGGGACTCTCGGGCACGCTGTCCGGCGACGCCGACGGCGTGACCTTCGAATTCGACCGCCAGGCGACCCTGGGTTTCGACTGGCCGCGCGGCTTCGGGCCGCCGGCGCATGCGGTGCGCTTGGCCGGCCAGGTCACCGGCTGGCGCGACAGCGAGGGCTGGCACGTGGATACGCCGGCGCTGCGCGTGGCCGGCGACGGCTACGGTGCCGACGTGCGCGGTGGCCTGGTGTTCCAGGGCGACGGTTCGCGGCCGCGCGTGGACCTGGTCGCGGCCATCGACGACGCCAACATCGCCGTGGCCCGGCGGTTCTGGGTGCGGCACCGCATGCCGCGCGCGGCGCTGGCGTGGCTGGACGCGGCGCTCGTCGGCGGCCATGTGCGCGGCGGGCGTGCCGTGCTGTCCGGCGACCTCGACGACTGGCCGTTCAACGGCTCGGGGCAGGCCGCCGGTCCGGGGATGTTCCATGCGCGTGCACAACTCGACGACGTGGTGCTGCGCTTCGATCCCGACTGGCCGCTGGCCGAGGGCCTCGATGGCGACGTCGATTTCGTCGCCGACGGGTTTTCGGTGGCCGGCAGCGCCCGCGTGGCCGGGGTGCCACTGCCGGCGCTGTCCGGCGGCATCGCGCATTTCGGCGACGCGCCGCTGCTGGTGCGCGCCGACATCGCCGGCGATGCCGGGCCGGTGCTCGCGCTGCTGCGTGCCAGCCCGCTCCGCAAGGGCCGCGAAGCGCTGCTGCAGGGGCTGTCCGCCACGGGTCCGCTGCGCGCGCAGTTCGCGCTCGACCTGCCGCTGCACCGCTCACCGGCAAGGCCGGTGATCTCCGGCCGGGTGCTGCTGGAAGGCGCCACGCTGGGCGACAGGCGCTGGGACGTGGCGTTCGAGGATGTCCGCGGCGAAGCGCGCTACGACGGGCAGGGCTTCGTCGCCGAAGGGCTGCGCGTGCGCCGCGACGGCCAGGCCGGCACGCTGGCGTTGCGCGCCGGCATCGGGCACGTCGCCGATCGCGGCAATGCCTTCGAGGCGGAACTCGGCGCCAGCCTGGCCGCGTCCGAGCTCGCCGCACGCGCGCCGCAGCTGGCCTGGCTCGGCGACCGCCTGCGCGGGCGTTCGCGCTGGACGCTGGCGGTCGCGATCCCGGTCGACGCCGGTGCCGACGGCGGTGGCGGGCGCCTGCAGCTGCGCTCGGACCTGGTGGGCACGCAGTTGCTGCTGCCGGCGCCACTCGACAAGGCGGCGGCCACGCCGCTGGCGGCTCGCATCGATGTCGACCTGCCGCTGGGCGAGGGCGACGTGGACGTGGTCCTCGGCAACCGGGTCGCGCTGCGCGCACGCAGCCGCGGCAACCGCACCGGGGTGCTCGCGGTGCTCGGCGGCAACCGCATCGAAGGCGAGCCGCCGGCCTCCGGGCTGGTGGTCAGCGGGCGCACCCCGGTGCTGGATGCGCTCGACTGGGCGGGCCTGGCCGGTGGCGGTGGTGGCGCGGACGGCGGCGCCGGTGGCGACGGGCTCGCGCTGCGCCGGATCGACGTGCAGGCCGGGCGCCTGCAGCTGCTGGGCAGCGCGTTCCCGCAGACCCGCGTGGTGGCCGAACCGGTGGCGACGGGAACCGCGGTGCGCTTCGACGGACCCGCACTGGCCGGTGGCCTGCTGCTGCCGCGACGTTCCGGTGCGGCGCTGACCGCACGGCTGCAGCGCCTGCATTTCCCCGCACCGGGTGCGCGCGCTGGCGGTGGCCGGCAGACCGCCGACGCGAAGACAGAGGCCCTGCCGGGCGAGGCCATCGATCCGGCGCGCATCCCGCCACTCGACATCAGCGTCGACGACCTCCGCTTCGGCGCTGCCACGCTCGGCGCGGCCCGCCTGCGGACCCGACCGACCGCGAACGGGCTGCAGGTCGAGGAGTTCCATGCCGTGCAGGGCCGCCAGCGCATCGACGTGGAAGGTGACTGGCTGGGGCGCGGCGAGGCGGCGCGCACACGCGTGGAGGTCACCCTGGCAAGCCGCGACTTCGGCAGCCTGCTGTCCGGCTTCGGCCTGGGCCAGCGGCTGGACGGCGGCGAAGGCGAGGCGAACTTCGACGCCACCTGGCCTGGTGGCCCCGCGGGTTTCCGCCTCGACGCACTCCAGGGTCAACTGGCGGTGACCATCAAGGATGGCCGCCTGGTGGAGGTGGAACCCGGTGCCGGCCGCGTCCTCGGCCTGCTCAGCATCACCGAGCTGCCGAGGCGCCTCACCCTGGATTTCCGCGACTTCTTCTCGAAGGGTTTCGCCTTCAACCGCATCGGCGGCACGGTCGTGTTCGGTGGTGGCCAGGCGCGCAGCGACGACATGCTGATCGATGGCGCCGCGGCGGAGATCAGCATCCGCGGCACGGCCGACCTGCGCGCGCAGACCTACGACCAGCGCATCGAGGTCGTGCCGCGCACCGGCGGGTTGCTGACCGCGGTCGGGGCGCTCACCGCGGGCCCGGTCGGTGCCGCCGTCGGTGCGATGGCCAACGCGGTGTTCGAGCGGCCGCTGGGCCGCGTGGGCGCCAAGGTCTACCACGTCACCGGGCCGTGGAAGGACCCCAAGGTCGAGGTTGAAGGGCGCGAGGTGCCACCCGCGGCGGAGACGGCGCCGGTGGACAGGGAGCCGGGCGGCGCGGGTTGATTCGCTGCCCGGTGCCCGCATGTTCCCGGGCTACGCTTTCCAGGACTCCAGCCGATGACCCAAGCCCTTGCCCTTGCCGAAGCCCGCCTGCTGCTGCCCGCGGGCCTGGATGGCGGCGGCCTCGAACGTGCGTTCGGGCAATTGCTGGGGCCGGGCATCGATTTCGGCGACCTGTATTTCCAGCACGCGCGGCGCGAGAGCTGGTCGGTCGAGGACGGCATCGTCAAGGACGGCTCGCACTCGATCGAGCAGGGCGTGGGCGTGCGCGCGATCAGCGGCGAGAAGACCGGGTTCGCGTATTCCGACGACATCAACGGCGCGGCGCTGCTTGCGGCGGCGCAATCGGCGCGCGCCATCGCGCGCAGCGGACACGAGCATGCGGCGAAGACGCTGGTGCCGGCCGGCGCGCGTTCGCTGTACGCGGCGACCGACCCGATCGACGCGATGGGCAACGACGCCAAGGTCGAGGCGCTGCGCCGCGTGGACCGGCTGCTGCGCGCCGCCGACCCGCGCGTGAAGCAGGTGATGGTGAGCCTGTCGGGCGGCGTCGACACGATCCTCGTGGCGCGCTCGGATGGCGTGGTCGCCGGCGACGTGCGCCCGCTGGTGCGGCTCAACGTGCAGGTGATCGTGGAGCAGGGCGGCCGCCGCGAGAGCGGCTACGCCGGCTACGGCGGCCGTTACTCCTACGAAGAGCTGCTCGGCGACGGGCGTCCGGAGCAGTTCGCGCGCGAGGCGCTGCGCCAGGCGCTGGTCAACCTCGATGCGATCGACGCGCCGGCCGGCATCATGCCGGTGGTGCTTGGCCCCGGCTGGCCCGGCGTGCTGCTGCACGAAGCGGTCGGCCACGGCCTGGAGGGCGATTTCAACCGCAAGGGCACCAGCACCTATGCCGGGCGCATGGGCCAGCGCGTGGCCGCGCCGGGCGTGACCATCGTCGACGACGGCACGCTCGACAACCGCCGCGGCTCGCTCAACGTCGATGACGAAGGCACGCCCACGCAGTGCACCACCCTGATCGAGGACGGCGTGCTCACCGGCTACATGCAGGACACGCTGAACGCGCGCCTGATGGGCGTGGCGCCGACCGGCAACGGCCGCCGCGAGTCGTTCGCGCACCTCGTCATGCCGCGCATGACCAATACCTACATGCGCGCCGGCCAGGACGACCCCGCCGACATGATCCGTTCGGTGAAGAAGGGCCTGTACGCGGTCAACTTCGGCGGCGGCCAGGTCGACATCACCAGCGGCAAGTACGTGTTCTCGGCCACCGAGGCCTACCTGATCGAGGACGGCAGGGTCACCGCGCCGGTGAAGGGCGCCACCCTGATCGGCAACGGCCCTGAGACGATGCAGAAGGTGCGCATGGTCGGGCATGACATGGCGCTCGACGACGGCGTGGGCGTCTGCGGCAAGGACGGCCAGAGCGTGCCGGTGGGCGTGGGCCAGCCGTCGCTGCTGATCGATGGCATCACCGTCGGCGGCACGCGCGCCTGATGCCGGCGCGCATTGCCATGCGCGCGGGAGGAGGACCGCCTGCCGGAGCCGGCATTGCCGGCTCAGGACGTGGCGTCGTCGCCGTCCGGGTTGGCGCCCCCGTCGTTGAACTGCTCGGTCTCGCCGTCGCCGGGCTGCAGCAGCGTGCGCACCTCGCGGAACAGCTCGCGGAACGCGCGCGGCGGCTTGTTCGCCTTGCGCTCGGCGAGCGCGTTGCGCACCAGCTGCCGCAGGCGCTGGCGGTCGGCGCCGGGGAACTCGTCCAGCAGCGCGGCCAGCGCGGCGTCGCCGTCGTCGCCGAGCAGGCGTTCGCGCCAGTCCTCGGCGCGGTGCAGGCGCGCGGCGTCGATGCGCGCGGCTTCGCCGCCCACTTCCAGCGCGTCGCGGAGCGCGTCCAGCGCGTCGTCGTCCTCGCGGCGCAGCTGCTTGGCCAGGAACGCGATCTCGCGCTTGCGCGCGATGTGCGAGGTGATGCGCCGCGCCCGTTCGATGAACTCCGGCAGGTCGTCGCCGAGCGGCAGCTTGTCCAGCCGACCCGGGTCCAGCGCCACCAGCTGCTGCGCGAGCGCCAGCACGTCGAGCGCCTCGCGGCGCTGCGCGCTGCGGCTCTCGCCAAGGAATTCGCCGGTGTCTTCGTTCTTGCCACGCATGTGCCGCACCCCGTATAGACCATGAAGGATAATCCATTGCAGACCCAGCCGACCGTAGTCCCGCCCGCCACGGACGACAGCCGCGAGCGCCTGGCGCAGCTCCAGGGCATCACCGCGGAACTCCTCGACCGCGCGCGCGCCGCGGGCGCCAGCCAGGCCGAGGTGTCGTGCTCCGAGGAGCGCGGCCTGAACGTCAACGTGCGCATGGGCGCGGTGGAGACGGTCGAATCCACGCATGACCGCGGCATCGGCGTGACCGTGTACTTCGGGCAGCGCAAGGGCAGCGCGAGCACCGCCGACCTGCGCCCGGAGAGCCTGGAAGCGACCGTGGCGCAGGCCTGCGCGATTGCCCGCCACACGGAGGACGACCCGGCGGCCGGGCTTGCCGACGCCGCGCTGATGGCGCGCGAGGTACGCGAATTCGATACCTGGCATCCCTGGGCGCTGGATGCCGACCACGCGATCGACCTGGCGCTGGCCTGCGAGCAGGCCGGACGCGATGCCGACCCGCGGATTGCCAACTCCGACGGCGCGTCGGTCGGCAGCGGCACCTCGCTCAGCGTCTACGCCAACAGCCACGGCTTCGTCGGCGCCGAGCGCGACAGCCACCACAGCATCGGCTGCGCGTTGATCGCCGGCGAAGGCGACGCCATGCAGCGCGACGGCTGGTACAGCGTGGCGCTGGCGGCCGAAGACCTGCAGTCGCCGGCCGCGATCGGCCACCAGGCAGCGCAGCGCGCCGCAGCGCGCCTCGATCCCAAGCCGCTGGCGACCGGCCGCTACCCGGTGCTGTTCGCCTCCGAGGTCGCGCGTTCGCTGGTCGGGCACCTGCTGGGCGCGGTGTCCGGCGGCGCGCTGTACCGCGGCGCGAGCTTCCTGGTGGACAGCGTCGGCGAGCAGCTGTTCCCCGACTGGTTCGCGATCGACGAACGGCCGTTCCTGCAGCGCGGGCTGCGTTCGTCGGCCTACGACAGCGAGGGCGTGGCGACGCGCGAGTCGCCGCTGGTGGCCGGCGGCGTGCTGCAGCGCTACGTGCTGGGCAGCTATTCGGCGCGCAAGCTCGGGCTGCAGACCACCGGCAATGCCGGCGGCGTGCACAACCTGGAGGTGGCGGCCAATGCCGGCGACCTCGAGGACATGCTGCGCGGCATGGGCCGCGGCCTGCTGGTCACCGAGTTGATGGGGCAGGGCGTGAACACCGTCACCGGCGACTATTCGCGCGGCGCCGCCGGGTTCTGGATCGAGGACGGCGTGGTCGCCTTCCCGGTGGACGGCATCACCATCGCCGGCAAGCTGCGCGAGATGTTCTCCGCCATCGACGCCGTAGGGCGCGACGTCGACCCGCGCTCGCACATCCGCACCGGCTCGATCCTCATCGGTGGCATGACCGTCGCCGGGGAATGAGCCGGGTGCCATCGGTTGGGTTGCGCTGCCTCGCGGCATCCCCATGCTATAGGGAGGCCCGGATGCGCCGGCCAGGAGACCCGTGATGCAACAGACCACCCATCTCGCCAGCACACCCGCCACCGGCAGCGAACGCCAATGGGCCGCGCTGGCGCACATTGCCGCCCTTGTCCTTGCGCTGTGCACCAGCTGGATCGCCGGCGTGGCCGGCATCCTCGGCGCCGGGGCCGTCTACCTGTTCAAGCGCGGCGACTCGTCGTTCGTCGCCAACCATGCCCGCGAGGCGTTGAACTTCAACCTCAGCATGTTCATCTACGCCTGCATCGCCTTCGCGATCGGCGTGGTGCTGATCGGGGCCACCGTGCTCACGCTCGGCATCGGCATCATCCTCACCGCGCCGGCCGGACTGGCGCTGATGGTCGCCATCGCCGCGATCGCGCTGATGTGGCTGGTGTGCAGCATCATCGCCGCGGTGAAAGCCTGGAACGGCGAGTCCTACCGCTACCCGCTGACGATGCGCCTGTTCTGACCCGCGCGCGTCAGTGCCTGCGCTCGACCGCGAATTCGGCGAGCGTGGCAAGCGTGGCGGCGCGCGGGCCGAACGGCGCCAGCGCGTAGCGGATGGTGGACGCGAGCGTCGCGAGGCGCCCGCGTGAGGCGTCCACGCCGACCAGCGCCGGGAACGTGGCCTTGTCCTGCGCCGCGTCCTTGCCGGCGGTCTTGCCCATCGTGGCACTGTCGCCCTCGACATCGAGCAGGTCGTCGCGCACCTGGAACGCAAGCCCGAGCGCGTCGGCGTAGGCGTCCAGGCGCAGGCGTGCGTCGGCATCCGCGCCGGCGACGATCGCGCCCATGCGCACGGCGGCGCGGATCAGGGCACCGGTCTTGAGCGCATGCAGGTGCTCCAGCGCGACCAGCGTGGCCGATGCGTCGCCGGTTGCGGCCAGGTCGAGCGCCTGTCCGCCGCACATGCCGGCGCCACCGGCCGCGGCGGCGAGTTCACGCAGCATTGCAACACGCACGGGATCGCTGGTCCCGGCGTCGGCCAGCACGGCGAAGGCCAACGCCTGCAGTGCGTCGCCGGCGAGGATGGCGGTGGCTTCATCGAATGCGACGTGCACGGTGGGCTGGCCGCGGCGCAGGGCATCGTCGTCCATCGCCGGCAGGTCGTCGTGGACCAGCGAATAGGCATGCACGAGCTCGATCGCCGCGGCGGCCGCGTCGAGTGCGTCCTCATCCGCGCCAAAGGCGGTGCCGGTGGCGTACACCAGCAGCGGGCGCATGCGCTTGCCGCCGAGCAGCACGGCATGGCGCATGGCCGCGTGCAGGCGCGGTTCGGCGGCAGGGTGGCGTTCCAGCGTACGTTCGAGGACGGCGTCGATGCGCTCGCGCCACGCTGCGATCCGCGCGGCCCTTGCCTCGGGGTCAGGCATCGTCGATGTCGCGGCCCGGGAAGGGCTCGGCGCGCTCCGGTTGCTGTGGATCGGTCAGCAGGCGCACGCGGAGCTCGGCCTGCTCCAGTGCCTGCTGGCAGCGGCGGTAGAGGCCGACGCCGCGCTCATACGCGGCAAGCGAATCCTCGAGGCTCATCTCGCCGTGCTCCATCTTCTCCACCAGTTGCTCGAGCAGGTCGAGCGAGGCTTCGAAATCGGCGACGGGCGAGGCGTCGTTGGTGGTGGCGAGCTTGCGTGGCATGCCGCCAGTTTACGCCATGTGCCGCCAATGGAGGCCTGCGCCACGGGCGCGCAGCCACGTGGCAAGGCGGGCCGACAGCAGGCTGTCGCCGGCCGCGAGCAGGATGCCGTCGGCGGCCGTCAGCAGCGGCATGCGCGCGCGTTGCCAGGGCGGCAGCGCGTCGCGCTGGAGCAGGTCTTTCAGTGCATGCGAGTGCGTGCGGCCAGGGAGCACGATGCGTTCGCCGCCGCGCCGCGCATGCGCTGTCAGCGGTGCATC
This sequence comes from Luteimonas sp. MC1825, assembly GCF_014764385.1. NCBI lineage: Bacteria > Pseudomonadati > Pseudomonadota > Gammaproteobacteria > Lysobacterales > Lysobacteraceae > Luteimonas > Luteimonas sp. MC1825. The sequence continues at coordinate 1,310,984 of NZ_CP061714.1, forward strand.
GAAGCCGTCCGCGCCGAGCAGCGACAGCGTGCCACCCCCGGGCAGCGGCAGCGGCGCGCGGCCGTCCCATCCGGTTTCCCAGTCCGCGGGCAGCGGCGCCAACTGGGCGCCGGCGTGCAGGCGGCCGCGCCACGCGTGGACCACCGCGCCCGCCCAGGCGAACGCCGCCACGCTGTCGCCGCGCGCCGGGAGCAGGTCGTCCGTGATGCGGGCGACGCCGGTGGCCGGCAATGGCGGCAGCGCCAGGTCGGCGATCCACGCGCGCAGCACGCGCGCACGCCGCGCCGCGGGCAGCGCGAGCAGGGCACTGATGGACAGGCCCGGATCGCCTGGCGACGTGGTCGGTGATGCATCGCGTGCCGCATGGAGCGCCCTCTGGTCGCCTGCGGCCAGCAGGTCGCTGGCCTCCGCGGACAGCGCCGCGCAGCGCGCGAGCGCGGCGTCGGCCTCGGGCCAGCGTGCGCGCAGCAGCGGCATGACCTGGTGGCGCAGGTAGTTGCGGTCGTGGACGGAGTCGGTGTTCGCCGGGTCGTCCAGCCACGCAAGCGCGTGCCGCGTGGCGTAGGCATGCAGCGTGGCGCGCGGCAGCGCCAGCAGCGGGCGCCACAGCCCGCCCCGTGCGAAACGGCGCCAGGCGCGCATCGATGCGAGTCCGTCGGGGCCGGATGCGCGCAACGCACGCAGCAGGAAGGTCTCGGCCTGGTCATCGCGATGGTGCGCCAGCGCGAGCACCTCGCCGTCGCCCAGCGCGGCGGCGAACGCGGCGTGCCGCGCCGCGCGCGCGGCCGCCTCCAGCCCGAGTCCCGCATCGCGCGCCACGCCGACGCGCGCCACGTGCAAGGGCACGTCGAGCGTGGCGCAGGCGCGCGCACAGTGCGCGGCCCAGGCGTCGGCATCGGCGTGCAGTCCGTGGTGGACATGGATCGCGCGCAGTCCGCGCGCGCGGATCGAGGCGTCGGCGGCCAGCAAGTGCAGCAGCACCGTGGAATCCAGCCCGCCGCTCAGCGCCACCAGCACCGCACCGGCAGACACCGGGCAATCGGGCAGGGCGATGCTGTCGGGAAACGGAGGCGAGCGCATGCCACGATGGTGCCATGCCCCCGCAATGCAGTGATCCGTCGCCGGTCACCTGCCTGCGGCCGCGCTGCGCCTACAGTGGTCCGCCACGTCCGCGGAAGACCTCCATGAGCCAGCTGTTCCAGCCACTGCGCCAGCGCGACATCGTGCTGCGCAACCGCATCGCCATATCGCCGATGTGCATGTATTCCTCGGTCGATGGCCTGCCGGGCGACTGGCACCTGGTGCACCTGGGCAGCCGCGCCGCGGGTGGCGCCGGCGTGGTGATGACCGAGGCCGCGGCGGTGTGCGCCGAGGGGCGCATCTCGCCGCAGGACGCGGGCATCTGGAACGACGCGCAGGCCGTGGCCTGGGCGCCGGTGGCGCGCTTCATCGCCGGCCAGGGCGCGGTGCCCGCCATGCAGCTCGCGCACGCCGGGCGCAAGGCCAGCACCCATGCACCGTGGCGCGGCGATGGCGCGGTGCCGTTGGCGGACGGCGGCTGGACCGTCGTGGCGCCCTCGGCCGAAGCCTATGCCGACCACTATCCCCAGCCGCTGGAACTCGACGCGGACGGGATCGCGCGCGTGGTCGCGGATTTCCGCGCCGCCGCGGCACGTGCGCTGGATGCGGGCTTCCAGCTGGTCGAGCTCCATGCCGCGCATGGCTACCTGCTGCACCAGTTCCTGTCGCCGCTCGCCAACCGCCGCGACGATGCCTGGGGTGGCGGCTTCGAGGGCCGCACGCGGATCGTCCGCGAGGTGGTGTCCGCCGTGCGCGAGGCGTGGCCGGAGCGCCTGCCGTTGTGGATGCGGATCTCGGCCACCGACTGGGTCGATGGTGGCTGGGACGTGGAGCAGAGCGTGGAACTGGCGCGCGGCGTGAAGGCGCTGGGCGTCGACCTGATCGACGTGTCCAGCGGCGGACTGGACCGGCGGCAGGAGATCGCGACCGGCCCCGGCTACCAGGTGCCGTTCGCCGCGCGCATCCGCCGCGAGGCTGGCATCGCCACCGGCGCCGTGGGCCTGGTGACAGAAGCGGCGCAGGCCGAGCGGATCGTGGCCACCGGCGATGCCGACGTGGTGCTGGTGGCGCGCCAGTCGCTGCGCGATCCGTACTTTCCGATGCGCGCGGCAAAGGCGCTGGGCGTCACGCCCGCGGTGCCGGTGCAGTACCAGCGCGCCTGGGGCGACTAGGCGGCCCAGGCGCGTGCGTGCCGCTCAGGCGGCTTCGTACGCGCCGTAGCTGCGCAGGCGCTTGTAGCGCCTGTCCAGCAGCAGCTCGCTGGACATGCCGTCGAGGGCGTCGAGTTCGTTGAGCAGCACGGCCTTCAGGCGCTTGGCCATCTGCTTCGGGTTGCGGTGCGCGCCGCCGATCGGCTCGCGTACCAGCTTGTCCACCAGGCCCAGGCCGAGCAGGCGCTTGGCGGTGAGACCGAGCTGCTCGGCGGCGTCGCGCGCCTTGCCGGCGTCCTTCCACAGGATCGAGGCGCAGCCTTCGGGCGAGATCACCGAATAGGTGCTGTATTCGAGCATCAGCGTGCGGTCGCCCACGCCGATCGCGAGCGCGCCACCCGAACCGCCTTCGCCGATCACCGTACATATGATCGGCGTCTTCAGCTCGGCCATTTCCATCAGGTTGCGGGCGATCGCCTCGGACTGGCCGCGTTCTTCGGCGCCGATGCCGGGGTAGGCGCCAGGCGTGTCGATGAAGGTCAGCAGCGGCAGCCTGAAGCGCTCGGCCATCTTCATCAGGCGCAGCGCCTTGCGGTAACCCTCGGGGCGCGGCATGCCGAAGTTGCGGCGCACCTTGGCCTTCGTGTCGCGGCCCTTCTGGTGGCCGATGATCATCACCGGGCGGCCACCGATGCGGCCGAGCCCGCCAACGATCGCCGGGTCGTCGGCGTACGCACGGTCGCCGGCCAGTTCCTGGAACTCGTCGCAGATGAAGCGGATGTAGTCGTTGATGTAGGGCCGCGCCGGGTGGCGCGCGAGCTGCGACACCTGCCACGGCGACAGGTCGCGGAAGATCTGCGCGGTGCGCAGGCGCAGCTTGTCCTGCAGCGTGCGCAGTTCGGCGTCCACGTTCACCGACGAGCCGGACCCGGCATGGCGCAGGTCCTGGATGCGCGCCTCGAGGTCGGCGATCGGCTGTTCGAAGTCGAGGTAATTCGGGTTCATCGACGGTCTTGGCACGGGAAAGCGGCCAGTCTAGCCGACGGCGCCCGCGAAGGCCGTACCCGGGCGTGCGGTCGCGACTACGGCGCCGGTTGCGACCAGGGCCTGGCGCCGACCGCCACGCGCACCGCCTTGACACCGGGCTGCGCACGCAGTTCGCCGACCATGGTCGGGTCCACGCGCACCGACTGCGCGCCGTTGACGTCGAGGCTGCCGGCCGCGCCGCTGGCCAGCAGCAGGTCGTAGCGCAGTGGCGTGGATCCCGGACGGTGGCGCGCGAGCAGCGCTTCGACGCGTTCCAGGACGCCTGCCACGCGCAGGTCCAGGCGCAGCGACATGCGCTGCGCGGCCTGCTCGCAGACCTGCTGGAAATCCCAGGCGCGGCGTGCGCGCAGCGAAAACCCGCCGCTGAACTCGTCTTCGCGCAACCCGCCTTCCACGATCACGATGCGGTCGCGCGTGAGGAGCGCCGCATTCTCGAACCAGGCGTCCGAGAAGAACGCGCATTCCAGCCGTCCGCGCCCGTCCTCGATGTGCACGAACGCCTGCGACTCGCCGCGCTTGCGCATGCCCGCGACCTGGCCGGCGACCACCACCGTGACCTCCTGGCGCCAGCCGCCGCGCCCCCCGTCCTTGCCGCCGCCGCGCGTCGATGCACCCGATTCCCACAGCGCATCGAGCTGGCCGAGGTCGCAGCCGACCAGCGCCCTGAGTTCCTCGCGGCAGGGGTCGAGCGGATGGCCGCTGAGGTAATGGCCGAGCGTCTCGCGTTCGCCGGCAAGCCTCTGCTGCAGCGGCCATTCCGCGGTTTCGCGCAGCTCGATGCGCGCCGCCGCCTGCGGCTCGGCGAACCCGCCGAACAGCGAAGCCTGCCCGGCCTCGCGTTCGCGCGCGAGCTGTTCGGTCGCCTTCAGCACCTCGGGCAGCTGCAGCGTGAGCGAGGCGCGGTTGAGGCCGAGCGCGTCGAGCGCGCCGGCGTTGACCAGTGCCTCCAGCGTGCGCCGGTTGAGGCGCGCGGATTCCACGCGGCGGCAGAAATCGAGCAGGTCCGCGTACGGTCCGCCCCTGCACCGCTCCTCCGCGATCGCCTCGCAGGCACCCTGGCCGACGCCCTTCACCGCGCCCAGCCCGTAGCGCAGCGTGACGCCGTCCATGGCCTGGAACATGTAGCCCGAGGCGTTGACGTCCGGCGGCTGCACGTCGAGTCCGAGCTTGCGCGCCTCGTCCAGGAACATGACCACCTTGTCGGTGTTGTCCATGTCCGACGACAGCACCGCCGCCATGAATTCGGCCGGGTGGTGCACCTTCAGCCACGCGGTCTGGTAGGCGACCAGCGCGTAGGCGGCCGAGTGCGACTTGTTGAAGCCGTACTCGGCGAACTTTTCCATCAGGTCGAAGATCTGCGTCGCCACCTTCGGGTCGACGCCGTTGCCGGCGGCGCCGGATTCGAACTTGGCGCGCTCCTTGGCCATCTCCGCGGCGTTCTTCTTGCCCATCGCGCGGCGCAGCAGGTCGGCGCCGCCCAGCGAGTAGCCGGCCAGGACCTGGGCGATCTGCATCACCTGTTCCTGGTAGACGATCACCCCGTAGGTCGGCTTGAGCACCGTTTCCAGCGACGGATGCGGATAGCTGACCACGGCGTTGCCGTGCTTGCGGTCCACCCAGTCCTTGTCCATCCCCGAACCCAGCGGGCCGGGGCGGAACAGCGCGGCCAGCGCGATGATGTCCTCGAACACGTCTGGCCTGGCGCGCTTGAGGAGCTCGCGCATGCCGCGCGATTCGAACTGGAACACCGCCACCGTCTCGCCGCGCGCGAACAGCTCGTAGGTGGCCTTGTCGTCGAGCGCGAGCTTGGTGATGTCGAGCGGCGCGGCCGACGGCTCCGCGCCGGTCCGCGCGCGCGCGTTGATCGCCTTCACCGCCCAGTCGATGATCGTCAGCGTGCGCAGGCCGAGGAAGTCGAACTTCACCAGCCCCACGCTTTCCACGTCGTCCTTGTCGAACTGGGTGACCGGGTTGCGGCCGCGGCCGTCGCCGTCGTGTTCGGCGTACAGCGGGCAGAAGTCGGACAGCGGCGACGGCGCGATCACCACGCCGCCGGCGTGCTTGCCGGCGTTGCGCGTCAGATCCTCGAGCTGCAGGGCGAGGTCGATGAGGTCGCGCACATCGTCCTCGTCGCCGTAGCGGGCGATGAGTTCGTCGGAGCGCCAGGCGTCGTCCTTGCGGCCCTTCTCGGTGCGGCCGAGTGCATCGGCGAGCGACACGCCCAGCGTCATCGGCACCAGCTTGGCGACGCTGTCCACGAAGCCGTAGGGGAAGCCGAGCACGCGGCCGGTGTCGCGCACCACCGCCTTGGCGGCCATGGTGCCGTAGGTGATGATCTGGCTGACGCGGTCGCGGCCGTACTTGGCGGCGACGTACTCGATCACCTCGTCGCGGCGGTCCATGCAGAAGTCGATGTCGAAGTCGGGCATCGACACGCGTTCGGGGTTGAGGAAGCGCTCGAACAGCAGGTCGTAGGGCAGCGGGTCGAGGTCGGTGATGCCCAACGCCCAGGCGACCAGCGAGCCGGCGCCCGACCCGCGGCCCGGACCGACCGGGATGCCGTGGTCCTTGGCCCAGTTGATGAAGTCCGCGACGATCAGGAAGTAGCCGGGGAAGCCCATCGAGACGATGACGCCGAGCTCGGTGTCCAGGCGCGCGTCGTAGCTGGCGCGGTCGTGGCCGGGCGCCAGCGGCTGCACGGCCAGGCGCCGGTCGAGCCCGTCGCGCGCCTCGCTGCGGATCCACGAATCCAGGGTGTGGTCGCTGGGCACCGGGAACGCCGGCAGGTAGTACGTGCCCAGGCGCAGCTCGAGGTTGCAGCGCTGCGCGAGCGCCACGGCGTTGTCGATCGCGTCGGGCGCGTCGGTGAACAGCGCCACCATCTCGTCGGCGGACTTCAGGTACTGCTCGGCGGTGTGCTCGTGCGGGCGGCGCGGGTCGTCGAGCGCGCGCCCGGAGGCGATGCACACGCGCGCCTCGTGCGCGTCGAAGCCGTCGCCATCGAGGAAGCGCACCTCGTTGCCGGCCACCAGCGGCACCCCGCAGGGCGCGGCGGCGTACAGCGCGAAGTCGTTGAACGCGGCCTCGTCGGCAAACCCGCAGCGCGCCAGCTGCAGGTGCAGGCCGTCGTCGAGCACGCCGCGCCAGTCGCGCAGCCAGGCTTCGGCCAGGTCGTGCTTGCCGGCGGCCACCAGGCGTCCGGCCGGGGAGTGGCGACCGGCGAGCGCGAACAGGCCGCGGTGGTCCTCGCGCAGCCATTCCGGACGCACCACCACGCCATCGTGGCGCTGGCCTTCCATCCAGGCCCGCGTCAGCAGGCGCGAGAGCGCCAGGTAGCCGTCATGGTCGCGGCAGAGCAGGGTGAGCGTGGCCGGGGCATCGTTGCCGTCTGCGACACTGATGTCCGCGCCTGCGATCGGCTTGATGCCGGCGGCTTCGGCGGCCTTGAAGAATTTGACCAGCGAAAACAGGTTGTTGCGGTCGGTGACCGCGACCGATGGCTGGCCCATGGCCACGCAGCGCTTGACGAGGTCCGGGATGCGGATCGTCGAGTCGGCGAGTGAATACTCGCTGTGCAGGTTGAGGTGGACGAAACGAGGGGACATCGCGGGACCGGCGTGGCAACACGCAGGTTAGGTGCCCGCTCCCGCGCGGACAAGGCTTGACAGCCCGATCCGCGCGGATCGCCCTCAGTGAACCTGGAACCGTGCCGCGCCGGCCTCGTCGAGGTAGGTGCTGCGACCGCGCTCGAGGATGTGCGCCAGCAGCCGCACCTCGGCCTCGCGCGCCTCCAGCCACTCGTCGCGTCCGAACGCGATCCCGTGCGGGCGTTCGCCGCGCAGGATCGCCTCCTCGAGCCGCAGGCGACGGAAATCGAGGTAGGCCTCGAGTTCATCGATCAGCGCCGGCATGGCCAGGTCGACCAGCAATGCGTAGTCGAGGCCACCAACCACCGGCACGGCGTCAGGCAACAGGCGCTCGGTGCCGTTGGCGTAGTCCTCCAGCAAACGGATGCGATCCTTGAGGCCGGGGTCAAGCTGCCAGGCGGGTTCCCGCGCGAGCATCCGCAGGGCACGCAGGCAACGCGCCCGCTGGCGGATGCCGGCGAGCCTGGAACTGGTCGTCTGTTGGCCGAGGACCTGGCGCGTGGCGCTTGCGATGACGTCGAGCTGCGGGACATGCTCCGGTCCGGCCAGCGCGCTGGCCACGCTCTGGAACCGCGCGATGGTGCGCTGGTCGGGGACCCGGCCGGCGATGTGGTTGCGACGCGCGCGCCCCGAAGGGTCGGCCGTGGGCAACGGCAGAGTGTCGAGATGGACGTACATGGCGTTCTCCGCATGGAGCGCCTTCTGGCGGGATCCAAGCGTGCTGCAGTTTCCTCCGCGAAGCTTGACGGAACCGTGCGGGGACCATGATGGAAATGCGAGGGAATGCGACGTTGCCGGTCCGGGGCGGTTCCGGCGTTCTTACCGGGACCCGCTGCTGGGCGCTATCGGGCCGGCATTTCCATGGTGGATGACGCACGCGTCTATCGATTCGGTGACGTCGAAGTCGACACCGCCGCACACCGGGTCGTGCGCGGCGGGCACCCCGTGGCGCTGGAACCCAAGGCCTACGCGGTCCTGCTGGCGCTGCTGGCGCAACCCGGTTACGCGATTTCGCGCGATGAACTGCTGGACCAGGTCTGGGGACACCGCCATGTCACGCCAGGCGTGCTGAACCGGGTGGTTGCACAGCTGCGCAAGGCGCTGGGCGATCATGCGGAGCATCCGCATTACATCCAGACCGTGCACGCGGTCGGGTACCGGTTCATGTGCGATCCGGAAGTGGATGTCGCCCCGGCACCACCCGTCGCATCGGAAATTTCAGACGGCATGCCCGCGGTGGAAATTTCGGCGGTGCACGACCTGGCCGAGGAACGGGGCGCGGGCCGGTCTCCCTGGCTGCGCGTGGTGGCGGTGGCAATGCTGGTCGTGCTCGCGGCGACCGCCTGGTGGCGCTTCGCCCCGCCCCAGGCCACGTCACCTACCGCGGCCACGATCGCGCTTCGCCCGTTCACGATGGTCGGCGGCAGCGCCGCCGATGCCTGGTTCGCCGAAGGCCTCGCCGTGGAGTTGCACGACGCGCTGGCATCGGTGCCGGGCCTCAGGGTGGCGGCGCTGATGGACCCGGCGGATCCGCGCCGCAAGGCCGACGTGCGCGAGCTAGGGCGCATGCTCGATGTCCGCGCCGTGCTCGACGCCAGCGTCCGCCGCGATGGCGACCGGGTGCGCATCAGCGCGCGCCTCAGCGATACCGGCACCGGCTACGTGTTGTGGAGCCGCAGTTATGAACACGCGCTTTCGGAAGTGTTCGACACCCAGGGCGCGATCGCCGCCGAGGTCGTCGAATCCATGCTGGGCGCGGTGCCGGGCCAGGGCGAGTCGCTGCGGCGGCGCCTCGCGCCGACGCGCAGCGTGGCGGCGTTCGAGGCCTACCTGCGCGGCGTGGAACTCGCGCGCTCCCCGCTCGACCGCGAGCGCAGTGGCCAGGCCGCGGAGGCGTTTCGCGCGGCGCTCGCCGAGGACGCGGAGTTCGCCCGCGCACAGGCGGCGCTGTGCACCACGGAAACCCGGCGCTTCGAGTACTGGAACGATGCCGAGGCCCACCAGCGTGCGCTGGCGGCCTGCAGGCGGGCGCTGGAGATGGTGCCGGTGCCGCCGGAGGCGTCGCTCGCCCTCGGCAACCTGCTGCGCGTGGATGGCGAGCTGGACAAGGCCGAGGTCCATTTCAACGCCGCCAGCCACGCACCGGCGGTCGCGGCGCTGGCGCATGTCGGCCTCGGCAAGGTGGCGGCGGCGCGTGGCGATGTCGCAGGGTCGCGCCGGCAGTTCGACCGGGCGCTGGCGCTGGCGCCGCAGGACGCGCGGGTTCACGCCGAGACCGGCTACCAGGCGTATCGCGACGGGCGTCTGGGGGACGCGCGGCGCGCCTACCGCCGCGCCCTGGAACTGGACCCCGACAACGCCGGCAACTGGAACACCCTCGGGTTCCTGCACCTGTTGGCGGGCGAGGACGACGAGGCTTCACGCGCCTTCGAGCGGTCGATCGCGATCACGCCCAGCGCCGACGTGCTGGCGAACTTCGCGCTCCTGCGCGGCCAGGCCGGCGATCACGAGGGCGCGGTCGCGCTGTACCGGCGCGCGCTCGAACTCGACCCCGACGACTACATCAACTGGGGCAACCTGGCCGACGGCCTGCGCGCCAGCGGCGCCGCACCGGCGGAGGTGCGGGCGGCCTACAGTGAGGCGGAGCAGCGCGTGCGCCGCTACCTGGGCATCAACGAGGGAGACGGCTATGCCCAGGCCGCGCTGGGCTGGTACTGCGCCAACCTCGGCAAGCGTGACGAGGCACTTGCCCTGGTGCGGACGTCCGGCGCCGCGGAAACCGGCGATCGCGCGGAGATCGCGCTCTACAACGCCGAGAGCCTGGCGATGCTGGGCCTGCGCGAGGCCGCGCGCCAGGAGTTCGAACGCGCGCGCGAAGCAGGGATTTCGGACGCCCGGATCCGCGCAAGCCAGCTCCGCGAATGATCCCGCGCGCCGGCGTGCCGCGTCCGCTGAATCAAGGGGCGGACACGCCGAGGTCCGCGAACAGGTCGCGGGACTCGGATGCGCGCACCGGCGCGAAGCTCCTGCGATGCTCGGGGCAGGGGCCGTGCGCGCGCAGGGCCTGCAGGTGAGCGGGCGTGCCATAGCCCTTGTGCGCATCGAAGCCGTAGTGCGGATAGCACGCATGCAGCGCCTGCAGGGCGCGGTCGCGGGTGACCTTGGCGAGGATCGACGCGGCCATGATGCTGCGGTCCCGCGCGTCGCCGCCCACCCAGGCCTCGGCCGGGCAGGGCAGTCCGCGTGGCAGCGCGTTGCCGTCGATGCGTGCGCAGCCGGCGGCATGGGCGACGCCTTCGACGGCCTGGCGCATGCCCAGCATGGTCGCCTGGTGGATGTTGAGCCGGTCGATCTCGGAGGCGGCGATCGTCACCACGTGCCAGGCCAGCGCGCGCTCGACGATGCGCGCATACAGGGTTTCGCGCCGCGATGCGCACAGCTGCTTGGAGTCGTCGAGTCCGTTGACGCGCGGCCGCGCCGGGTCGAACACCACCGCGGCCACCACGACCGGGCCCGCCAGCGGGCCGCGGCCGGCTTCGTCGACGCCCGCGACCAGCAGGGTCGCCGCGAGGCTGCAGTCATGCCCATCGCTGCGGGTGATGCCGCCGGCGCGTGGGGGGCGCTGCCTCATGCCGGCGCCTCTGCGGACGCGGCGACGTGGTGGCGAGGATCGACGAGTTCGGCCACCGCGCCGGCGGCCTCGTGCGAGGCGTCGCGGCGCAGCATCAGGTGCAGTTCGCGGTAGCGCGGCGCGAGAGCCGCGACCGCATCGGGGTCGGCAAACCAGGCCAGCACCGCCTCCGCCAGCTTCTCCGGCGTGCAGTCGTCCTGCATCAGTTCGGGCGCGATGGTTTCGCCGGCCAGCACGTTGGGCAGCGCGTAGCGGTCGACCTTCAGCAGGCCGAGGCCCTTGACGATCGCATGCGTGGTCGGCGCGATGCGGTAGCCGACCACCATCGGCCGCTTGGCCAGCATGGTTTCGAGCGTCGCGGTGCCTGAGGCGAGCAGCACCACGTCGGCGGCGAACATCGCGTCGCGCGCCTGGCCGTCCAGCAGGTGGACCGCGGGCAGGGTATGGGCCGGACCGGGGAGCAGCGCGGACAGGGCACCGCGGCACGCGGCGTTCGCTGCCGGCACCAGGACCTGCAGGCCGGGAATGCGCTGCCCGACCCGTGCCGCCGCCGCCAGGAAGGTGGGGCCGAGGCGTCCGATCTCGCCGAGCCGCGAGCCGGGCAGTACGGCCAGGACCGGTGCGTCGCTGGGCAGGCCAAGCCGCGCGCGCGCGGCGGCGCGATCGGGTTCGAGCGGCATGGCATCGGCCATCGGGTGGCCGACGAAGCGCGCATCCACGCCGTGGCGGGCGTAGATCGCCGGCTCCATCGGGAACAGGCACAGCACGCGGTCGGCGCTGCGGCCGATCTTCGCCGCGCGGCCCTGGCGCCAGGCCCACACCGAGGGGCTGACGTAATGCACGGTGCGGATGCCACGGGACTTGAGCTGGCGTTCCAGCCCGAGGTTGAAGTCGGGCGCATCGATGCCGATGAACACGTCCGGGCGCCAGTCGACAAGGCGCGCACGCAGCCCGCGTCGCAGCGCCAGCAGCCGCGGCAGGTGCGCGAGCACTTCGCTGAGGCCCATCACCGCCAGCTCGCCGGCGTCGTGCCAGGTGTCGACGCCGGCGGCGCGCATCGCATCGCCGCCGACGCCTGCGAACCCGGCATCCGGGAAACGCGCCCGCAGGCTGTCGACCAGCCCCGCGCCGAGCAGGTCGCCCGAGGCCTCGCCGGCCACCAGCGCGAAGCGCGGCGCGCGCGCGCTCACCGCAGCAGCGGCCGTTCGCCGGCCTCGATGAAGTCGAGCATGCGCCGCACGTCGTCGCTGTCGGCGGCCATCGCCGCGAGCCTGGCGCGCGCGTCGTCCAGGCTGTCGCCGGACATGTACACCGCGCGGTAGGCGCGGCGGATCGCGGCGATACGCTCACCGTCGAACCCGCGGCGCTTCAGGCCCTCGGCGTTGATCCCGCGCGGCCGGCCGTAGCCGTCCTGCGCGACCATCAGGTAGGGCGCGACGTCGCCGTTGACGAACGCGCCCATGCCCACGAAGGCATGGTCGCCGACCCGGCAGAACTGGTGCACCCCGGCAAAGCCGCTGAGGATGACGTGGTCACCGACCGAGACATGGCCGGCCAGGGTGGCATTGTTGGAGAACACGCAGTGGTTGCCGACCACGCAGTCGTGCGCCACGTGCGCGTAGGCCAGCAGCCAGTTGTCGTCGCCGATGCGGGTGACGCCGCCACCGCCCAAGGTGCCGCGGCTGATGGTCACGAACTCGCGGATGACGTTGCGGTCGCCGATCACCAGTTCGACGCGCTCGCCGCGGTACTTCTTGTCCTGCGGCTCGCCGCCGATCGCGGCATGGCCGTGGACACGGTTGTCGCGGCCGATGCGGGTGGGCCCCTGGATGCTGCAGTGGCCGCCGATGCGGCTGCCATCGCCGATCTCGACGTCGGCGCCGATCGAGGTGAACGGGCCGATCGTGACCCCTTCGCCGATCCGCGCAGCAGGATCGACGACCGCGCTGGCGTGGATCGTCGTGGCGGCCATCTCAGTCCTTGACCTCGGCGCACAGGATGTCTGCGCACGCGACCTGTTCGCCGTCGACGCTGGCGAGGCCGCAATAGAGCGTCATGTTGCGGATCTCGCGCTTGATGGTGACCTCGAGGTCGAGGCGGTCGCCGGGCTCGACCATGCGCGAGAAGCGCGCGTTGTCGATCTTCACCAGGTACGACAGGCGTCCTTCGGCGGTGCCGCCCTGCGACAGCTGGGTGAGCACGCCGCCGGCCTGCGCCAGTGCCTCGACCACCAGCACGCCCGGCATCACCGGGCGATCGGGGAAGTGCCCCTGGAAATACGCTTCGTTCACCGTGACGTTCTTGTAGGCGAGGACGCGCCTGTGCGCCTCGAATTCGACCACGCGGTCGACCAGCAGGAACGGATAGCGGTGCGGCAGCATGGTACGGATGGCATTGACGCCGATCGGCAACTGCACGGCGGGTGGGGTCATGGTGTCTCCTTGTCGAGGCGCTGCACCTGCCGGGCCAGCGCGTCGAGTTGCCTGAAGCGAGCGGCGCTCTTGCGCCAGCTCCGCGTGTCCATCAGTGGCGTGCCGGAAGAATACTCGCCCGGCGCGTCGATCGAACTGGTGACCAGGGCCATCGCGTTGATCATCGCGCGGTCGCAGACGGTGAGGTGGCCGAGGATGCCGGCGCCACCACCGACCAGGCAGTAGCGGCCGATCACCGCGCTGCCGGCAACCGCCGCGCAGCCGGCCATGGCGGTATGCGCGCCGATGCGGACGTTGTGGCCGATCTGGATCTGGTTGTCGAGGCGCACGTCCTCCTCGAGCACGGTGTCTTCGATGGCACCACGGTCGATGGTGGTGTTGGCGCCGATCTCGCAGTCGTCGCCGACGCGCACGCCGCCCTGCTGCGGCACCTTGGTCCAGCGCCCGCCGTCCATCGCCAGGCCGAAACCGTCGGCGCCGAGCACGGCACCCGGGTGGATCAGCACGCGCTCGCCCAGTCGCACGCGGCGCACCAGGGTGACGCGCGCCACGAGATGGCTGCCCGCGCCGACCACGCAGTCTTCGCCGATCACGCAGCCCGCGCCGATGATCGCGCCCGCACCCACCACCGAGCGCTCGCCGATGACCACGAAGGGACCGATCTCGGCGGAAGGATCGACTTTCGCCCCGGACCCGACCACCGCGCTGGCGTGCACGCCAGCGCGCGGCGCCCGCGGTGGATCGAACAGCGCGGCGATGCGCGCGAACGCGACGTAGGGGTCGCGCGCGACCAGCAGCGTGCGGTCAAGACCGTCGGCGTCCGACTCGCCCACCACCACCACGCCTGCCGCGGAGCCGGTCAGCTGGCTGCGGTAGCGCGGATTGGACAGGAACGAAAGCTGCCGCGGGCCGGCACCGGACAGCGTGGCGACCGCGTCGACCTCGGTCCCGCCGTCACCGCGCAGCACCAGCCCGAAGCGTTCGGCCAGCGCCGCCGCCGTCAGGGTCGTGGTCGAGTGCATGGGATGCCCGCCGTTAGAACGCGCCGCCGAAGGTGAACTGCAGGCGCTCGATCTCGTCGCCTTCCTTCTTGCGCAGCGGGAACGCGTAGCTGATCGAGATCGGCCCGACCGGTGCGCGCCACATCAGCGCCACGCCGGCCGACGAACGCAGTTCGCCGGTATCGAACGCGTCCATGTCCTTGAACACGTTGCCGAAGTCGACGAACGCCGAGACGCGCGCCGCGGGCGAGTCGAGCAGGGTGGGGAAGAACATCTCCAGCGCGCCGATGGTCTTCACCGCGCCGCCGACGACCTGGCGGTAGTTGCTGCCGAACGCGGACTCGCGCGGGCCCAGGGTGTTGTCGCGGAACCCGCGTACCGAGCGCGCACCACCGGCGTAGAAGTTCTCGAAGAACGGCAGGCCGTCGGCGATCGCGTTGCGGCGCTGCGGCAGGTCGTCGGTGTCCTCGGGCGAGTCCGGGTCGTAGACGATGCCTTCGCGGGCCGGCCCGTAACTGTCGCCGTAGCCGATCTCGGCGCGGGTGTTGAGCACCAGCGCGCGCGAGATGGGCCAGTACTTGGAAAACTCGTAGTTGAGCTTGTAGTACTCGGCGGTGGAGCCCGGCAGGGTGACCTCGGCCGAGATCCGCTGCAGCGTGCCGCGGCTCGGCTGCAGGAAATCGTTGCGGGTATCGCGGGCCCAGCCCACCTCGCCGCGCCAGGCGTGGAAGGTGCGCTGGCCGATGACATCGATGTAATCGACGATCGACTGCGGCGAGCTTCCGCGGAATGCGAAGATCTGGTTGCTGTCGATGCCGAACATCGCCGAGAAGCTGTCGTGTTCGGAAATCGGGATGCCGAGCATGACCTGCGCGGCGCGGCTGGTCGACGAGTACTGCGCGGTGTTGAACTCGGAGTTGTCGAATTCGCGCCACCAGACGTTGTAGCCGAGCGACAGGCCGTCATCGGTGAAGTAGGGGTTCACGTACGAGAACGAGTAGCGCTGCAGGTAGACGTTGCGCTGCGCCTCGATCGAGATCCGGTTGCCGCTGCCCAGGAAGTTGTTCTGCGACAGCTGCACCGACGTGGTCATGCCGCTGAGCTGCGAGTAGCCGAGGCCGAACATGAAGCTGCCCGACGTGGTCTCGGTGACGCTGAACTCCACGTCGACCAGGTCGTTGCTGCCGGCGACCGGCTTGCTCTCGACGTTGACGCTGCCGGATTCGAAGAAGCCGAGGCGCTGCAGGCGGACCTTGGAACGGTCGATCGCGGCCTGCGAATACCACGCGCCCTCGAACTGGCGCATCTCGCGGCGCATGACCTCGTCGGAGGTGCGCGAGTTGCCCTTGAACACGATGCGGCGCACGTTGACGCGCGGACCCGGCACCACCTGCAGGTTGATCGAGACCTTGCGGTTCTCGCGGTCGATGTCGGGGATCACGTTGACCTGGGCGAACGCGTAGCCGATGTTGCTGAGCGTGGCGGTGATCTGGTCGGAGCTGAACTCGAGGAGCGCGCGTGAGAACGACATGCCCGACTGCATCAGCACCAGCTTCTCGATGTCCTCCTTGGGCAGCACCGTGTCGCCGGTGACCTCGACCTTGTCGACGGTGAACACCTCGCCCTCGGTGAGCCCTGCGGTGATGTACATCTCGCGCCGGTCGGGGCTGATCGCGACCTGGATGTTGTCTTCGCTGAAGTCGACGTAGCCGCGGTCGAGGTAGAAGTTGCGCAGCTTCTCGCGGTCGCCCTCGAGTTTCTCGCGCGAGTACTGGTCGTCGCGGCGGTACCAGCTGAGCCAGTTGCTCTCGCCGGACTCCCAGCTGTCGGTGAGCTCCTCGTCGTCGAAGGTCTCGTTGCCGACCAGGTTGATGTGGCTGATCTTGGCCGCCTTGCCTTCCTTGACGTTGATGGTCACGTCGACGCGGTTGCGGTCGAGCGTCGACACCGTCGGCGTGATCTCGACGTTGTACTTGCCGCGGTTGTTGTACTGGCGGGTGAGTTCCTGGGTGACGCGGTCGAGCGCGAGGCGGTCGAAGGTCTCGCCCTCGGCCAGGCCGATGTCGCGCAGGCCCTTGCTCAGGTCCTCGGTCTTGATGTCCTTGTTGCCGACCAGCGTGAGCTTGTTGATGGCCGGGCGCTCGGTCACCGTCACCACCAGGATGTCGCCCTGGCGGCCGATGCGCACGTCCTCGAAGAAGCCGGTCTTGTACAGCGCGCGGATGGCGTCGCCGACGCGGCTGCTGTCGACCGTATCGCCACGTTCGATCGGCAGGTACGTGAATACGGTGCCGGCGCCGATGCGCTGCAGGCCGTCGACACGGATGTCGCTGACCGTGAAGGCGCCCCGGGACACGGCTGTACTTGCCGGCGTGGCGGGCGGCGGCGCAATGCCGAAGGCGGCCTGCGGATCGACCGGCTGCTGGGCCAGGGCCGGGGTCGCGAGCGACGAGGCCAGGGCGAGGGCGAGCAGGCGGCGTTTCGGGTATCGCGTCATCAAATGCGTCCGGGTGTGGCGGTTCGGGGGTATACGGGTCGTGCAGCGGTCTTGCGGGTGGCGTCAGCGCACCAGTTGCAGGATGTCGTTGTAGAACGCCAGGCCCATCAGGCCGGCGAGCATCGCAAGTCCGACGTACTGGCCGGCAACCATCGCGCGCTCGCCGAGCGGGCTGCCCTTGACCAACTCGATAAGGTAATACAACAGGTGACCGCCGTCCAAGATCGGGATCGGCAGCAGGTTGATGATGGCCAGGCTGAGCGACAGCAGGGCGAGGAAGCTGAGGAACCACGCGGGCCCCAGGTTCGCCGAAGCATTGGCGTAGCGGGCGATGGTGATCGGGCCGGACACGTTTTCCGCCGATGCGCGGCCGGTCAGCAGGCGCCGGATCATGCCCAGCGAGTCGCTGGCCAGGCGCCCGGTCTCGGCGACCGCGGCCGGCAGCGCGGCCAGCGGACCATGGCGCAGCAGGGCATCGGGCGTCGGCGCCCGGGCGGCATCGGGGGTGATGCCGAGCGCCCAGAAGGGTTCGCGGCCCTCGACTTCGGCCAGGGCAGGGGCGAGTTCCAGCGCCAGGCGCTCACCGTCGCGCTGCACCTCGACCATTCCGGTGCCACCCTGCTCGCCCAGCGCCTGCACCAGCGGGCCGATCGCGTCGAACGAGTCCACGGGGTTGCCGTCGATGGCGGTGATGCGGTCGCCGTCGGCCAGCACGCCCCAGGCGGCGCCGTCCTCGCGCACGCTGCCCACCACCGCCGGCAGCAGGTGGCTGCGCGGCACCAGGCCGATCGCGCGGACCGCGCGGCGCTCGTCCATGTCGGCGGGCAGGGTGGACAGCCGCAGGGCGCGGGTGGCCTCGTCGCCGGCGGCGGTGCGAACGCGCACGTCCAGGTCGCCACGGTCCATCGCCGCGGTCGTCAGGGCGATCGCCGCCTCGCTCCAGGTCGGCGTGGCGCGTTCGCCGACCGCGAGCACCGTGTCGCCGGGCGCGAGGCCGGCCTCGGCGGCGATGCCCGAAACCTGGCCCAGCACCGGCATGAAATCAGGCCGGCCGATCACGAACATCGCCCACAGCAGCGCGACGCACAGCAGCAGGTTGGCCAGCGGGCCCGCGGCGACGATGGCGATCCGGCGCCACACGGATTTGCGGTTGAAGGCCTGCCCGGCCTCGGCCGGGTCGACGTCGCCCTCGCGCTCGTCGAGCATCTTCACGTAGCCGCCGAGCGGCAGCGCGGCGATGACGTATTCGGTGCCGTCGCGGCCGCGGCGCGACCACAGCGGCTTGCCGAAGCCGATCGAGAAGCGCAGCACCTTGACGCCGTTGCGGCGCGCCACCCAGTAGTGGCCGAATTCGTGGAATGTCACCAGCACGCCAAGGCTGACGATCATCCACCACACGGAACCGAGGAACGTACTCATGGGGGCGCGGATCCGTGTGCGTCAGGCGCGGTGGCGGGACAGGGCGGCGGTGGCGACGCGGCGGGCTTCGCCATCGGCTTCGCGCAGTACGTCGAGCGAGTCGGCGGCGCGCGCGGGCAGCGCCTCCAGGGTCTCCGCGACCAGCGCGGGAATGGACAGGAAGCCTACCCGGCCCTGAAGGAAGGCTGAAACCGCGATCTCGTTGGCGGCATTGAGCACCGCCGGCGCAGTTCCGCCGGCAGCCAGGGCGGCATAGGCGAGGCCGAGGCAGGGGAAGGCGGCGGTGTCCGGCGCCTCGAAGTCGAGCCGGCCATGCGCCAGCAGGTCGAGGCCGGCGACGCCCGACTGCACCCGCTCCGGCCAGCCCAACCCCACCGCCAGCGCCGTGCGCATGTCGGGCAGCCCCAGCTGCGCGAGGGTGGAGCCGTCGATGAACTCGACCAGCGAATGCACCAGGCTCTGCGGGTGGACGAGCACGTCGACCCGGCCCGGCGCCAGGCCGAACAGGTGGCAGGCCTCGATCACCTCGAGGCCCTTGTTCATGAGCGTGGCTGAATCCACCGAGATCTTCGGGCCCATGGACCACTTGGGGTGGGCCACGGCCTGCGCCGGGGTGACATCGGCCAGCGCGGCGCGGTCGCGCCCGCGGAACGGCCCGCCGGAGGCGGTCAGCACGATGCGCCGCACTCCAGCGGCGGCGCCGTCGCCGGGCAGGCACTGGAAGATGGCGTTGTGCTCGCTGTCGATCGGGATGATCCGTGCGCCGCCGTCGCGGGCCGCGGCCATCAGCAGCTCGCCGGCCAGTACCAGCGATTCCTTGTTGGCCAGCAGCAGGCGCTTGCCGGCGCGCGCCGCGGCCAGCGTGGAATCGAGGCCGGCGGCACCGACGATCGCGGCCACGACCGTGTCGCACGCCGGGCCCGAGGCGAGCGCGTCGATGGCGGCGGCCCCGGCATGCGCGCGCGTCGCCAGGCCGGCATCGGCCAGGCCGTCGCGCAGCGCGGCAAAGCCTGCGTCATCGGCGATCACCGCGTCGTCGGGGCGGTGCGTGCGGCACAGCGCGACCAACGCCGCGACGTTGCTGCCGGCGGCCAGCACGCTGGCGCGCATCGTGTCCGGATGGCGCGCCACGACGTCGAGCGCGGACGCACCGATCGAGCCGGTCGCGCCGAGGATCGCCACGCGTTGCATCAGAAGCCCAGCCAGAACTTGCCGAGCGCGAACACCGGGAGGGCGGCGAGCACGCTGTCGAGCCGGTCCATGATTCCGCCATGGCCGGGGATCAGGTTGCCCGAGTCCTTGGCGCCGACATGGCGCTTGAGCAGGCTCTCGAACAGGTCGCCCACGACCGAAAACAGCACCGTCAGCAGCGCCACCAGCGCCACCAGCGCAAGTTGCGCCGGCGACGTGCCCAGCAGCCACGCACCGAGCACCGCGACCAGGATGCCCACGGCCAGGCCGCCGACCAGGCCGGCGACGGTCTTGTTGGGACTGATGCGCGGTGCCAGCTTGCGCTTGCCCCAGGCGCGGCCGGCGAAGTACGCGCCGGTGTCGGTGGCCCAGACGGTGGCCAGGGCGAGCAGCAGCCAGCCCGGGCCGTCGTGGTGCAGCAGCGCGAGCGCGCACCAGGCGGGTATCACCGCCAGCGTCGCCGCGGCCAGCTTGAACACCCGCGCATTGGTGTCGTGGTCGGACGCGAAGTCGTAATGCACCAGCCACAGCATGGCCAGCAGCCACCACACCACGCCCACCACCAGCGCCAGCTTGAACAGCACCATCGTGCCGCCCGACCCGCCGGTGGCCCACGCCAGGGCGACCATCAGCAGCAGGTTGAGCACCAGCAACGCGCCGCGCGCCAGCGTGTCCTCGATCTCGGCCAGCGCGAACCACTCCCACATGCCGGCGAGGAAGACGATCGCGGCGAGCAGCACCATCCACTGGGTCGGCAGCAGGAGCACGGCGGCGATGGTGGCCGGCCCCATGATGAAGGCGGCGAGGAGGCGGGTGCGGGTCATGGCGTCGGGGTGTCCGTGGTCGGTGCGGCGGCCACGGCCACCTGGTCGCCGGTCAGCCCGAAACGGCGCTCGCGGCTGGCGAAGGCGTCGAGCGCCTGTTGGAGGGTCGCGGCGTCGAGGTCGGGCCACAGCAGGTCGGTGAACCACAGTTCGGTGTAGGCCAGCTGCCACAGCAGGAAATTGCTGATGCGCAGGTCGCCGCCGGTGCGGATGAACAGGTCGGGTGCCGGCAGGTCGGCCAGCGCCAGGCGCGCGGCGAGCGCCGCCTCGTCGATGTCGTCCGGCGACATGCGGCCGGCGGCGACTTCCACGGCCAGTTCGCGCGCGGCGCGGGCGATGTCCTGCCGCCCGCCGTAGCTGGCGGCGATCGACAGTGCCAGCCGGCGATTGCCCGCGGTCAGTGCCTCGGCCGCCTGCATGCGCGCGGCGATGGCCGGGTCGAAGCGGCCACGCTCGCCGATGAAACGCACGCGCACGCCGCGCCGGTGCAGTTCGCCGACTTCGCGCTCCAGCGCATTGAGGAACAGCTTCATCAGCGCCCCGACCTCTTCGGCGGGACGGCCCCAGTTCTCGCTGGAAAACGCGAACAACGTGAGCGCCTGGATGCCGCGCTCGATGCAGAAATCGATGCACAGGTTGACCGCGCGCGCGCCGGCGCGATGGCCGATGGCGCGCGGGCGCTTGCGACGTGCCGCCCAGCGGCCATTGCCGTCCATGATGACGGCGACGTGGCGCGGTACCGGTTGCGATGTGGCCGTGGCGCTCATCGTGCCGCCATCAGACCGCCATCAGCTCCTGCTCTTTGGCCTTCACCACTTCATCGACGTCCTTGATCGCCTCGTCGGTGATCTTCTGGATCTCGATTTCGCTGCGGCGCTCGTCGTCCTCCGAGATCGCCTTTTCCTTGAGCATGTCCTTGACCTGCTGGTTGGCGTCGCGGCGGATGTTGCGGATCGCGACCTTCGCGCTCTCGCCTTCGCTGTGCACGACCTTGGTCAGGTCGCGACGGCGCTCCTCGGTCAGCGCCGGCAGGTTGATGCGGATGACCATGCCCGAGGTGTTGGGCGTCAGGCCGAGGTCGGAGGCCAGGATCGCCTTCTCCACGGCACTGACCATCGGCTTTTCCCACGGCGTGATGGTCAGGGTGCGCGCGTCGCTGACCGTGACGGAGGCGACCTGCGTCAGCGGCATGTCGGAGCCGTAATAGTTGACCCTCAGGTGGTCGACCAGCGCGGTGGAGGCGCGCCCGGTGCGCACCTTGCCCAGGTCGTGGCGCAGGGCCTCGACGCTCTTCGCCATGCGCGTCTGCGCGTCCTTCTTGATCTGGTTGGGCATCGTGGCCTCGCTGCGGTAAGCAAGCGGCGGATTATAGGCGATGCCGGGACACGCGCGGCCTCACTCGCGCGCCGGAACGCCGCCGTCGTGCTCGTGTCCGCCACAGGCGGCGCCGCTCCGCTCGACCTGCAGCGTGGCGTGGCCGATGCCGAAGCGCGCCGCAAGCGATGCGCCCAGGTCATGCAGGAAGCGGTCGTCGTCGTCGCCCGACGGGCGCACCAGGTGCGCGGTCATCGCCACTTCGCCGGCGCCCAGCGACCAGATGTGCACGTGGTGCACCGAGTCGACCCCCGCTTGCGCGGCGAGGAACGTGCGCACCGCGGCCTGGTCGATCCCCGTCGGCACCGCGTCCATCGCGGCGTCGAAGCTGTCGCGCAGCAGCCGCGCCGCGCCGACCGCGACCACCACGCCGACCAGGAGTGCGGTGGCAGGGTCCAGCCAGGTCCAGCCCCAGGCCAGCATGCCGATGCCGGCCACCACCGTGGCCAGCGAGATCGCGGCATCGGCCAGCAGGTGCAGGTAGGCACCGCGGCGGTTGAGGTCGTGGCCGTGCCCGCCTTGCACCAGCAGCGCGCTGCCGAGGTTGACCGCTATGCCGATGGTGGCGACGACCACGATGGTCATGCCGGGGAGTTCGGGCGGGGCGGACAGGCGGCGCAGCGCCTCCCAGGCCAGCGCGCCGGACAGGCCCACGAGCAGGGTGGCATTGGCCAGCGGCGAGAGCAGGGTGGCGCGTCGCCAGCCGTAGGTGTGGCGTTCGGTGGCCGGCCATTGGGCCATGGCCGCCGCACCCCAGGCGAGCGCCAGTCCGAGCACGTCGCCGAGGTTGTGCAGCGCGTCGGACAGCAGCGCCAGTGAGTTGGTCAGGAACCCGTAGCCCGCCTCGAGCACGGTGTAGGCGAGGTTGACCAGGGTGACGGTGGCGAAGGCGCGCGTCGACGAACCCGGGGAAGGGCCGTGCTGATGGCTGCTGCCATGGCCGTGGTCATGGTGATGGCCGGGGTCGTGTGGGGCGTGCATGGTTTCGAGCCTGCCAGCCGCCGCGGGCGGACACTATTCCAGCGGCGGCTGGTTGCGCGTCAGCTGCGGCCCTGCACCAGCGTGCCGATCGGCTCGCCGCGCAGGATGCGCAGGAGCTGGCCCGGCTGCTCCATGTCGAAGATGCGCAGCGGCATGTCGGCGTCGCGGCACAGCGCGAACGCGGCGGTGTCCATCACCTGCAGGTCGCGGCTGAGCACTTCGTCATAGGTCAGGCGGTCGAAGCGCTTTGCGCCGGGGTGCTTCTTCGGGTCGGCGTCGTACACGCCGTCGACCTTGGTGGCCTTGAGCAGCAGGTCGGCGCCGATCTCGATCGCGCGCAGGGCGGCGCCGGAATCGGTGGTGAAGAACGGATTGCCGGTGCCGGCGGCGAAGATCGCGATGCGGCCCTTCTCGAGGTGGCGGATCGCGCGGCGGCGGATGTAGTCCTCGCAGACGTCGTTGATCTTGATCGCGCTCATCACCCGCGCGCGTGCGCCGAGCTTCTCCAGCGCGTCCTGCATGGCCAGCGCGTTGATCACGGTGGCCAGCATGCCCATCTGGTCGCCGGTGACGCGGTCCATGCCGCCCGCCGCCAGGCCCGCGCCGCGGAAGATGTTGCCGCCGCCCACCACCACGCCGATCTCGGCGCCGGCATGCTGCGCTTCGATGATCTCGCGCGCCAGGCGGCCGATGACCTTTGGGTCGATGCCGTAGTCCTCGGCGCCCATCAGCGCCTCGCCGGACAGCTTGAGCAGGACACGGCGGTAGGCGAGTTGCGACATGGGGAGACTCCGGCGGAAAGCGGCGTGGATTCTATCCGATCGCGCCACGACAGGCGGCCGGACGCGCAGAAAAAAGGCCGCGGAATGATCCGCGGCCCGGTGTGGCAGTACGACGGGATTGACCCGCATCGGGCGATGCGGTGGCCGGGCCTCAGGCCAGGCCGGCCTGCTTCATCACTTCGGCGGCGTAATCCTCGACCACCTTCTCGATGCCCTCGCCAACCGCCAGGCGCTCGAAGCGCACGACGTCGGCGCCGGCGGCCTTCAACACCTGCTCGACGGTCTGGTTGGTGTCGAGCACGTAGGCCTGGCCGTACAGCGAGACCTCGTTGACGATCTTGGCGACCTTGCCGCCGATGATCTTCTCGAGGATCTCGGCCGGCTTGGCGCGGTCCTTTTCGGACATCTTGGCCAGCTCGATTTCCTTTTCCTTGGCAAGGAACTCGGCCGGAACGTCGGCCGCCTTGTTGTAGGGCGGGTTCATCGCGGCCACGTGCATGGCCAGGCCACGCGCGAGCTCGACATCGCCACCCTTGAGCTCGACCAGCACGCCGATGCGGCCGCCGTGCACGTAGGCGGCGACGTTGTCGGTGCTGGCGATGGTGGCCATGCGGCGCACCTGCACGTTCTCGCCGACCTTGGCGATCAGCGCGGCGCGCGCCTCGTCGACGGTCTTGCCGTCAACGGTGGCGGACTTCAGCGCGTCGATGTCCTGCACGCCAAGCGCGGCGTCGGCCACGGCCTGGGTGAAGGCGAGGAAGTTCTCGTCCTTGGCGACGAAGTCGGTCTCGGAGTTGATTTCGACCAGCACGGCGCGGCCGTCGGCCTGCGCGGCCACGATGCGGCCTTCGGCGGCGACGCGGTCGGCCTTCTTGTCGGCCTTGGCCAGGCCGGACTTGCGCAGCGCCTCGGCGGCGGCGTCGACGTTGCCGCCGGCCTCGGTCAGGGCCTTCTTGCATTCCATCATGCCGGCGCCGGTGCGCTCGCGCAGTTCCTTGACCAGGGTTGCGGTGATTTCCATGGGGACCTCGGTAGCTGTGGGTTCGATGGTCGGCGGCCGCGCACGATGGCGCGGTCGCCTGGTACGCCGCTGGGGCGCAGGTGTGGCTTACTCGGCCGCAGGCGTCGCGTCGGCAGCCTTCGCCTCATCGGCGACAGGTGCCGCGTCGGCGGCCGGGGCGTCGGCCGCGGCCTCGTCAGCACCCTTGGCGGCGTCCGTGGGCTTGGCCTTGCGGGCCGGGGCGCGGCGCGGCTTGTCGCCATCGGCGCCTTCGCTGAAGTCTTCCTCGCGCACGTTGGCGGCGCTCGGCGCGGCAGCCTTGCCCTCGAGCACGGCGTCGGCCGCGGCGCGGGCGTACAGCTGCACGGCGCGGATGGCGTCGTCGTTGCCGGGGATGGCGTAGTCGACCAGGGCCGGGTCGTAGTTGGTGTCGACCACCGCGATCACCGGGATGCCGAGCTTCTTGGCTTCCTTGATGGCGATGTCTTCATGGCCGATGTCGATCACGAACAGCGCGTCGGGCAGGCGGTTCATTTCCTTGATGCCGCCCAGCGAGGCCAGCAGCTTCTCGCGCTCGCGGCGCAGGCCGAGGACTTCGTGCTTGACCAGCTTGTCGAAGCTGCCGTCGGTCTCGCCGGCTTCCAGCATCTTCAGGCGCGACACCGACTGCTTCACGGTGCGGAAGTTGGTCAGCGTGCCGCCGAGCCAGCGCTGGGTCATGTACGGCATGTTGCAACGCTCGGCTTCTTCCTTGATCGGATCGCGCGCGCTGCGCTTGGTGCCGACGAACAGGATCATGCCGCGCTTCTGCGCGATGCCCGAGATGAAGTTCATCGCGTCGGTGAACAGCGGAACGGTCTTCTCGAGGTTGATGATGTGGATCTTGCCGCGGGCGCCGAAGATGTACGGCGCCATCTTGGGGTTCCAGTAGCGGGTCTGGTGGCCGAAATGGACGCCGGCTTCCAGCATCTGGCGCATGGTGACCTGGGACATTGCATGTGACTCCTGATGGGGAACCCGGCCGCCGGAAGGGTAGGGGCGGCTCGCCACCGCGGCCCGCGAGGGCGACAGTCGGCGAAAGGTTCCGGGGTTGGGCCTCCCCGCTGCCTCCGTATCCAGATCCCGGGTCCTCGTGGACCAGGGACACCCCGGAACGGGTGTTTGCAGCAGGTGTGTATTCGCCTGCGTCCCTCGCTGAGGGATGCGCCATGCCCGGCGTGGGCAGCATTGCGGCAAGACCTGCCGGCAAAGCCCGACGATCATAGCGCCCGCGGCGGTCCGCTGGCAACCAGACGCCGGTCGGGGATCAGAATACGACCGTCGTGACCGGAGCCGCATCCTCGGTCGCCGCGGCCCCCGTGCCGTCGACGGGCGCGTTGTCGATCCGGTAGGGCTGCGGGGAGGAACACGTGACCCGCAGCGCATCGGGCCAGGCAGGTTCGCGCGACTGGATGGTGCACGCGTCCACCAGGACGAGCGTGACGCGCATCGGCACCTGGTCGCTTGCCTCGCCAGCGCCCGTTGCAAGCAATGCGAGGCACAGGACGAACATGCGCAGGGCGGACATCGGCGGGGGTTGGCACGAAGGTGGAAGGGATGCGCCGCATCATCCCCCTCGACATCCACCAACGTTGGAACCCCTGGCCGATCTGTGACCTGCATCGCCCCGCGACCGGACGCCGTAGACACTCCGGGCCCAGGGGACGTCAGAACACCAGCGTGATGGTGACGGTATCCGAATAGCTTCCGGCCGCCGGCGTCGGCTGCGCAGGGACGCGCCCATGCACCGTCAGGCTCTGCGTGGCATTGGTGCCGGTTCCGATGCTGTTGTCGGTGGCGATCGCCTTCCCACCCCAGCGCTGCGTGCGCTGCGCGTCCCGGTACAGCTCATAACGCAGGTAGTTGCCGTTCGGCCCGGCCATCCGCCGGGTGGTGCCTGCGGCATTGCTCCCGTCGTCCAGGCCCACGCGCCAGGGTGTCCCCGCGGGGCAACGCAACTGGATGGTCGAGGTCTGGTCGCGATTGCCCGGAAGCGAGGCGACGGCACCGAAGTCCAGGTCGGTGGCGGTGCTGACGTGGCAGGTGTTGGCGAAGGTCGCGCTGACATGCGTATAGAAGGTGACGCTCGGGGTTGCGTCCAGCAGGCAGCGCTCGGGGCCGGGGGCGGTGGGAGCGTTCCCGGGGCTGCCCTCGTTGTACGCGTAGCGGATCTGGCCGCCATGGATCTGGCTCTGGAACCCGTAGGTAGCCGGCAGGCTCTGTCCAGCGCGTGCCCGGGCGTGGACGGGGAGGTAGGCGGTGCCTTGGTCGCCGGTCGTGTTCGTTCGCACATCCAGCACTGTGCTGTGCAGGACGTAACCACTGCTGCCCGCATTGGGGGGGATGAGCTGCGAATGGGCCGGGTCGGCATACAGGTCGTAGGCCATCTGCGCGCCGTTGTAGTTGGTCATCCAGCGCGGATTGATGCCGGGGATCGGGGTTCCCTCCGGGATGAACATGCAGATGCGATAGGCGATGGCCGGACGTCCATTTCCGCGATTGCAGGTGATCGCAAGGCTGTCGCTGGTGGACTTGCCCGTGCCGCCGACCTCGCCAAATGCGATGGCCAGGCTTCCCGTGGACCAGCAGCTCTGGGCGTGGGCGGGCAGCAGTGTGCCGCCGCCGAGAAGAAGCAGCAGGAAGGCCGGTTTCCATGCAGCGGTCGTGCGGTGCCGCCGCATCACGGCGCACGTACCCGTGCTGGAAGGAAGCGGCATGCGGTTCATCGGCATATCAGGTCGCCTGGCTCGTCGGGGGCTCCGCTGCCCGCGGGGAGGGTGGGCGCGGCCATGCACAGCTGGTCGCCGGTCTGGACGCGCAGGCGCATCCCCTCCGGCAGGTCCGTGAGCCACACCATTCCACCATGGCCGACCACGGTATCGGGTGCCCGGTCGGCATCGAATTCGCCGTCCGCGGGTTCCAGCCACACCCGGCTGCCGACGGGCAACAAGCTGCCTGCGTGGTCGCGCAGCACCAGGTCCACGGGATGGATGCGCTTCATCTTGAACGCCGCCAGCATGCCGCTGCGACGCTGCGGCACGGCATCGATGCTGGTTTCGCCCAGTTGGGTGTCGACCGGCAGGTCAAGCGGATCGATCGACAGCCGGTTGGCCTGCCATGCGTTCAGGCGGCTGACCAGCAGCAGCCCGTTCGCGTCGGTGTGACCCACGACCCGGTTCTCCAGGCGCACCGGAACACCGGCAAAACCGCTCGTGTCCACCACCGCGAACGCGTCGTCGACCCGGCGCATGGCGTAGGCGTGGCCGCGCACGAGTACGAGCCCGCCGCTGGCGCTGCCGTAGGTCGTGGTGGCCGACGGCGTGTTGCCATCGCCGCGCCAGTGGTTGGCGCCCAGTGTCCACTGCCCGTTCTGGCTGAGCCGGGAGACTTCGGCCTGCGCGCCCGGCTGGTCGCCGGCCGTGGCCTGGGCGCGCCATCCCCAGCCGCCCAGGTCGCTGTTCGGGGCGCGGTGCGCGCCCATCGACAGCCCGCGGCTGCGATCGCCATGGCGTGCACTCGCGGACACCGAAGCGTGGCGGTCCAGCGGCATCGACCAGTACAGATAGGCGCTGTCGCCGGCGTCGTCGTCGAGCCCGCGACTGAGGCTGACGCTCACCGTCGCGTTGCGCGGCAGCTGTCGCGACCAGTTGAGCGTGGCATAGCGGCGCGCCTGGTTGTCCTGGTCGGCCTGCAGGATGTAGCTGGCGCCGAGCTGACCGAGCCGGGTGTTGAAGCCGGCGAAGGCCTGGTCGGTGCGGCGTGGCAGCGCGCCGGTTTCGAGGCTGCCGGCGTCGCGGAATCCGGCGCTGCGGTGGGTGCTCGAGGCGAACAGGTTGAACGCCGGCGAGTTCCACTGGTAGCCAAGGCTGCCGAGCGTGCCGTTGTGCCCGGCGTGGCGGCTGCCGGCCGCGGCACCGGTCAGCAGGCCACCGCGCGCGCCCACGCGCCAGCCGCCCCCGACGCCCGCCAGTTGCAGGCCCGGGGCAAGCTGGGTGTGGCCTTCGAGCGTGGCGCGGTCGCTCATGCCGCGGCGGGCGGTCGCACTGAACACAGGATCATCGGCGTAGTCGAAGGACTGCTGGCCGTAGCTCCGACGCATCGCACCCAGCTCCACCGACCAGTCCACCAGCCCGGCCTCGAGCAGTTGCGGCGTGCCATACAGGGCGAAATCCAGCACCCGGCGCTGGCCGTTGATGTCGGTGAGCACCATCTGCGCCTGCCCGGCACCACTGAGCATCGGCGCGCTGTCGATCACGAACTGCCCGGGCTGCACGCGCTGGCTGGACTGCTGGATGCCGTTGATCAGGATGTCGACGGTCGACGGCAGCACCGCTTCGCCGGCGAAGGAGGCCAGCGGGGTTGTGATGCGGTATGGCTGCAGCGCGAAGTTGCGCGAGATGCGGATCCCGCCGATGCGGGTCGGGCGCGTCCACGACAGCGCGCCGGTAAGCGTGTCGCCGACGGTCACGGTGAGCATGCGCTCCGGGTCGTCGTATTCCCAGAACGAGTCCAGGCGCACTGCCTCGTGCCCGTCGCGCGCGCCGCGCGCGCGGAAGGCGCGGCTGCTGCCGGTGTTGACGAACACGCCGGGCCCCAGGCCGAAGAGGCGCAACTCGTTCCACGCGCCGAGGCTGGAACTGTTGTCGTCGTGCTGCCCGTAGACGTCGTAGTTCAGGATCAGGCCCGGGATGCGGCTGGCGGGGTCGGCCTGCAGCGGAGCGGGGGTGACGTAGCCGCCGCGCGCCTGCGCGGCCCCCAACAGGTCCAGCGGTGCAAGCAGGGCCAGGTGCTGCCGCGCTTCGTCGTACTGCACCTGCAGGCCCGGCAGGGCGTCCAGCGCGACCAGGCCCTGCGCTGTTGCGCTGCCCGTCCAGCGCAATCCCAGCCCGCGCAGCGTGGCGGCACTTGCGTGGAGCCGCCGGTGGACCAGGACGAAGCGCGCCAGCGTGCCGGTGGCGACCTCGTTGAGTGAAACGTCGAGGTAGAGCTCCTGGCTGCCAGGCGTTGTGGCTGCCTGTGCGCTGTCCGCTTCATCGGCCATGACCGCGGCCGCGCCCGCGCCGCGCGCCTGCACGCCGACCGGGACCGCGGACAGCGACAGGGCAATGGCCAGCACGGACAGTTCAGGGAGTCGGCGATGAAAGCGGCAGGATCTGCGGGTCCTGGTCGTCATTCAGTCTCACCCTGAGGCTTGCGCCGCGGAGCCCGTCGGCGGGCAGGGACAGCGGCCATTGCATGCGCTGGCCAGCGAGGACGTAGCCCACCAGTCCGGCAATGAGCGGCGTCTCGGCTCCGGCAGCGTCGATCCGTACCAGGTCGCTCAGCCGCACGCGGCGCGTGCCAAGGTTGACCACCGTCATGCGCGCGTCCTCGCCGGTCCCCTCCACGACGGTGGACAGCGTGGAGGCATCGGTGGGCGCGCGGGGCCCGGGTGCGTCCTGCGGCGTGGCGCCCGCAGGCAGCACGAAGACCGGCACCGAGTACTGCAACAGGAACTGCAGGCCCGACGAGGCCGGTTGCCCGGGGTCTGGCAACTCGTCGACGAGCAGGCGGAAAGCGCGCTCCGACGGCACCGCGCCGGCCTGCGGCCGCACGATGCGCACCAGCTGTCGCTGGCCGGGTGCGATCCGCACGATCGGCGGGCTGGGCAGCAGCTCGCGGCTCGGCTCGAGCCGATCAGCTGCGGCATCCTGTGACCACGCCATCACCCGGACCTGCGCCTGGATGGGCTGGTCGCCGGTGTTGCTCAACCACAGGGCCTCGGCCTGCTCGCCCGCCTCCAGTTCCACGGAAATGGGGGCGACCTGCAGGCTGGCGGCGCCGACCGGCAGCGCCGCGAGCATGCCCAGCCCCGCCAGCGCGAACGCCAGCCATCGGAACGGCCGGCGCCGCGGTGCCGGGGCGGAGTGGAGGTGCGTCCGGGTCATGGCCGCCGATCGCATCCGGGACCGATGCTCAGTACACCACCCGCGCGGTGACCGTGTCGGTGTAGGTGCCGGCCGGGAAGTTGGTGGACGGCACGCGTCCATGCACGGTGTAGGTCTGGCTCGCGGCGTTGCCGGTGCCGGTCTGCATGTTGACGGCGGTGGTGTTGCCCCAGAAGTTGCTGAAGCCGCCGTCGCGGTACAGGTCATACGGCACGTAGGCGCCACCGCTGAACATGCGACGATCACCCGCCGCCGGTGCCGCCGCATCGGCCGCCGAGTTGACGCCGCCGGTGAGGCCGATGGCGTAGGGCGTGCCCGCCGAGCAGTTCACGTTCAGGGTGCCCGTGGCAGTCACCGGTGCGCCGGTGGAGCGGGTGTGGCTCAGGAAGTCGATGTCGGTCGGCGCGGTGGCGCTGATGGTGCACGACTCCTGGATCACGATGCGGACCTGGAAGGTGGCGCTGTCTTCGGCCGCGTGCGCGCTGGCGATCATGCCAAGGGACAGGGCGCTGGCGAGAACGGAAAGCGTGATGGACTGCTTGGAGAGATGCATAGTGGTTCCCAGAGTGAGTGTGACGGGCCGCACGCTTGCGGACGGAGATCCTCAAGCAAAGGGCGTGCCAACTCCGGAAGACCCGCGGGCCATCATGTCTGCAGTGGCGTACGCAGCGGTATGGTCGGATCCGGGCAGCGTTCGCCCGCGGAATCCCGCGATGGCGGAGCACGGCGGCCGAGCTGCCGCAGCACGTCACATTCCGGGCATTCGCTGACCATGCGCGCGCCGTCCTGCGGGCTGGCAGCCGGGTGGGCGATAATGGCCCGATGACCATTACCCCCAAGACCCCCGAACAGATCGAGAAGATGCGCGTTTCCGGCGCCCTGGCCGCCGAGGTGCTGCAGGTGGTCGCCCCGCACGTGGTGCCGGGCGTGACCACCGAGGAGCTCGACCGCATCTGCCATGACCATATCGTCAACGTGCAGCAGGCCACGCCGGCCAACGTCGGCTACAAGGGCTATCCCAAGGCGACCTGCATCTCGGTCAACAACGTCATCTGCCACGGCATCCCCAACGACGCCAAGGTCCTGAAGGACGGCGACATCATCAATATCGACGTCACCGTCATCAAGGACGGCTGGCACGGCGACACCAGCCGCATGTATTTCGTCGGCACGCCGTCGGTGATGGCCAGGCGCCTGGTGGAGGTGACGCGCGAGGCGATGTTCCGCGGCATCCGTGCGGTGAAGCCGGGCGCCACGCTGGGCGACATCGGCCACGCCATCCAGTCCTACGCCGAGGCCGAACGCTTCAGCGTGGTGCGCGAGTACTGCGGCCACGGCATCGGGCAGGTCTACCACGAGGAGCCGCAGGTGCTGCACTACGGCCGCCCGGGCGAAGGCCTGGTGCTGGCCGAGGGCATGACCTTCACCATCGAGCCGATGATCAACGAGGGCGCGCGCCACACGCGCCTGCTGCCTGACGGCTGGACCGTGGTCACCAAGGACCGCAAGCTGTCCGCGCAGTGGGAGCACATGGTCGCGGTGACCGCCGACGGGGTCGAGATCCTGACCCGCCTGCCCGGCGACGACAACGGGCTCTGAGATGTCCACCGCCGCGCCCATGCCCCCGGACGCGACCGGTTGCGCGCCGCGCGAAGGCGATGCCGGCTGGGTGCTCGCGCAGCGCGACGCGCTGCTGCAGGGCGATGCGGATCTTGCCGGGCGCTTCGACCTCGGCATCGACGCCGATCGCCTGATCGCACAGCGCGCGCGCGCGGTCGACGCCATCGTGGTCGCGGCCTGGGAGCGCTGCATTCCCGCAGGCGCCGATGCGGCACTGTTCGCCGTTGGCGGCTACGGCCGTGGCGAGCTGTTCCCGCAGTCCGACATCGACCTGCTGGTGCTGGCCGAGCCCGACTCGCAGCTGCGCCATCGCGAGGCGCTGGCGCGCTTCATCGCCCTGCTCTGGGATGCCGGACTCGCGGCCAGCCACGCCACGCGGTCGCCCGTGCAGTGCACCGAAGCCGCCGCCGACCTGACGGTGATGACCGCGCTGCTGGATGCGCGCGCGCTGGTCGCGGACGCGGATGCGTTGGCCACCCTGGCACGTGCGATCGCGCCGGACCGCGCGTGGCCGGCGCGCGACTTTTTCCTGGCCAAGGCGGACGAACTGGCGCGCCGCCACGCGCGCTTCGGCGACACCTCGGACAACCTCGAACCCAACCTCAAGGAAGGCCCGGGCGGCCTGCGTGACCTGCAGACCGTGGGCTGGATGGCGCGCCGCGCGTTCGGCACGCACGAGCTGCAGCCGCTGGTCGCACTGGGCCAGGTCGGTGCCGACGAGGCCGCGGCGCTGGAGCGCGAGCGCCGCGCGCTGGGGCGCCTGCGGTTCGGCCTGCACCTGGTGGCCGGGCGCGCCGAGGAACGGCTGCGCTTCGACCACCAGAAGCCGCTGGCCGCGCGCCTCGGCTTCGCCGACGACCGTGACAACCTCGGCGTCGAGCAGATGATGCAGGGCTTCTACCAGAGCGCCGCGGTGGTGCGCCGGATCGGCGACCGCCTGCTGCAGCGCTTCGAGGAGCACTTCGACGGCACCGCCGCGCCCGAGCCGGTGGATGACGACTTCGAGCTGCGCCGTGGCTACCTCGCCGCCCGCGAGCATCACTGGCCGCATGGCGACATCGGCGCGGTGTTCGCGCTGTTCGCCACCTGGGCGCGGCTTGGCGAACTGCGCGGATTGCACACGCACACTGCGCGTGCGCTGGCCGAAGCGCTCCCCGTGCTGCCGGCCTATGGCGACGCCACGTCCGCGGCGCGTGCGGCGTTCATGGCGCTGCTCCGCGGGCCGTCGCCGGTGCGCACGCTGGAACGCATGGCGCGCCTGGGCGTACTGGGGCGCTGGATCCCGGCGTTCGCCCAGGTGTCCGGGCGCATGCAGTTCGACCTGTTCCACGTGTACACCGTCGACCAGCACACGCTGGCGGTGCTGCGCAATCTGGCGGCATTTGCCAACGATGATGGCGACGCGCGCTTCTCGATGGCGCACGAGGTCTGGCCGACGTTGCGCAAGCCGGAATTGCTGTTGCTGGCGGGGCTGTTCCACGACATCGCCAAGGGACGCGGTGGCGACCATTCCGAGCTCGGCGCGGTCGACGCGCGCGCCTTCGGCGAAGCGCACGGCCTCGGCGAGGGTGACACCGCGCTGGTGGAATGGCTGGTACGCAGGCACCTGCTGATGTCGATCACCGCGCAGAAGCAGGACATCAGCGATCCGGCCGTGATCCACCGCTTCGCCACGGAAGTCGCCGACCGCGAGCGCCTTGACCATCTCTACCTGCTCACCTGCGCCGATATCGCAGGCACCTCGCCCAAGCTGTGGAACGCCTGGAAGGATCGGCTGCTGGCCGACCTGCGCAACGCGACGCGCCTGGCGCTTCGCCGCGGCCTGGAACATCCCGTGGCCGCCGGTGAGCGCATCGTGGAGGCGCACGCCGCGGCCAAGGCGCTGCTGGTCGCGGACGGGGTGGGCGATGACGAGGCCGAGGTGCTGCTCCGGCAGTTCCCGGAGGCGAGCTTCCTGCGCGCGCGGCCCGAGCAGATCGCATGGCAGGCCGGCGCGCTGCGCGAAGCCGGTGACGCCGGGGTCGTGGTGCGCGCGCGGCTGCTGGCCGCCGCCAGCCAGGCGATGGAGGTGTTCGTGCATGGCGATGACCGCGACGGCCTGTTCGCGGCGATCGTGATCACGCTCGACCGCCTGGGCCTGGAGATCCAGCACGCGCGCGCACTGGACGGGCCGGGCGGCGCCATCTTCGACAGCTTCCAGGTGCTTCCCGCCGACGCGCGTGCCGAGGGTGACGCGCAGGGCATCGCGCGCAGGCTGGCGGCGGTGCTCGCCGCACCGCTGGACCGCGTGCGTCCGGCGCGGCGCGCGCAGCCGCGCCACCTGCGTCATTTCCGCATCCCGCCGCAGGTCGACTTCGCCACTGCCGCAGACGGCGGTGCCACCGTGCTCAGCCTGGTCTGCACCGACCGGCCAGGCCTGCTGGCCGACGTCGCGCATGTCCTGCGCCGCGAAGGCCTGCGCGTGCACGACGCACGCATCGCCACCTTCGGCGCACGCGCCGAGGACGTGTTCCGGATCACCGGACAGGACAACACACCGCTGGACCAGGACGCCTGTGCACGGCTGCACGACGCGCTGCTGGCCAGGATCGATGGAGAACCCCCCGCATGACCACGAAGAAGAAGCTGCCGGCGAAGAAGGCAGCCAGCGCGAAGGCCACCGCCGAGGCGAAGGCCACCGCGCCGTCGACGGCCGCGAAACCCACGCCAGCCACCGCCCCCGCGCCGGCCACCAAGTCCGCGAAGAAAGCCTCCAGGCCCGCGCCCTCGGTGGCCGTCGAACCGGCCGCCAGGAAGCCGGAACATGACCTGGCCTTCATGATCAACAGCGCCTGGGAGCGACGCGCCACGCTGACGCCGGAGGAACTCGAGGGCTCGACCCGGCCACTGGTGGAGCGCGTGATCGACGGCCTCGACAGTGGCCGCCTGCGCGTCGCCGAGCCGGACGGCGCCGGTGGCTGGACGGTCAACGAATGGCTGAAGAAGGCGGTGCTGCTGTACTTCCGCGTCCAGGAGATGGAGGTGATGGAAGGCTGGCCGTCGCCGTACTGGGACAAGATCCCGCTGCGCTTCGAGGATTTCGACGAAGCCGCGTTCCGCAAGGCCGGTGTGCGCGTGGTGCCGGGCGCCATCGCGCGGCGCGGAAGCTTCATCGACAGGGACGTGGTGCTGATGCCGTCGTTCGTCAACATCGGCGCGCACATCGGCACCGGCACCATGGTCGATACCTGGGCGACGGTCGGCTCCTGCGCGCAGGTCGGCAAGCACTGCCACATTTCCGGAGGCGCCGGCATCGGCGGCGTGCTGGAGCCGCTGCAGGCAACGCCCACGATCATCGAGGACCACTGCTTCATCGGCGCGCGTTCCGAAGTCGTGGAAGGTGTGATCGTCGGCCACCACAGCGTGATCGGCATGGGCGTGTTCCTCGGCCAGTCGACGCGCATCTACAACCGCATGACAGGCGAGACCAGCTACGGCGTGGTGCCGCCGGGCAGCGTGGTGGTGGCGGGCTCGCTGCCGTCCGCGGACGGCACGCATTCGCTGTACTGCGCGGTGATCGTCAAGCAGGTCGACGCGCGCACGCGCGCGAAGACCTCGGTCAATGACCTGCTGCGCGGGCACGCGCTCTGAGCGCGCGCGGAGGCCGGCGATGACCACCCTGTACGGGCTCGACAACTGCGACAGCTGCCGCAAGGCGCGCAAGTGGCTGGACCGCTTCGGCATCGCGCACACGTTCGTCGACTACCGCGCCAGCAAGCCGGAGCCCGAGGTGCTGCAGGAGTGGGCGGCGCAGGCCGGCGGCTTTGCGCTGCTGGTCAACAAGGCGTCGACCACCTGGCGCCAGCTGCCGGAGCACCGCAAGGCGGCGGGCTCGGATGCCGAATGGAGGCTGCTGCTGCGCGAGTACCCGCAGCTGGTCCGGCGCCCGGTGGTCGTCACCGACGATGGCGTGCTCAGCCAGGGCTTCAGCGACAACAGCTTCAGGAAGCGCTTTGGAGTGGACGCGTGAGCGAGGTGCTGGCGCTGACCAAGGAACTGGTCATGCGCGCGTCGGTGACGCCGGACGATGCCGGCTGCCAGGTGCTGCTCGCCGAGCGCCTGGCGCGCGCCGGGTTCGGCTGCGAGCCGCTGCGCTTCGGCGCGGTCGACAACCTGTGGGCCACGCACGGCGAGAGTGGGCCGGTGCTGGTGCTTCTGGGCCATACCGACGTCGTGCCGCCGGGCCCGCGCGAAACCTGGGCCAGCGACCCGTTCGTGCCCGAGGTGCGCGACGGCAGGCTGTACGGTCGCGGCACCGCCGACATGAAAGGCAGCGTGGCGGCGTTCGTGGTCGCCATGGAGCGTTTCGTGGCCGCGCACCCGGACCATCGCGGCACCGTCGCGCTGCTGCTGACCTCCGACGAGGAGGGTGATGCGATCGACGGCGTGCGCCGGGTGGCGCAGGTGTTCCGCGAACGCGGCCAGCGCATCGACTGGTGCATTACCGGTGAACCTTCATCGAGCTCGCGCCTCGGTGACCTGGTGCGCGTCGGCCGTCGCGGTTCGCTGTCGGCGACGTTGCTGGTGCGCGGCATCCAAGGGCATGTCGCGTACCCGGAGAAGGCCCGCAACCCGGTGCACGCCGCATTGCCGGCGCTCGCGGAACTGACCGCGCGAAGCTGGGACGACGGCTTCGAGAGCTTCCCGCCCACCAGCCTGCAGGTCAGCAACGTGCAGGCCGGTACCGGCGCGGGCAACGTGATCCCGGGTGAGTTCACGGTGCACTTCAACCTGCGCTACAACCCGCACTGGGATGCGTCGCGGCTGGAGTCGACGATCGAATCGATGCTGGCCCGCCATGGCCTCGACTTCGACGTTGGCTGGCATCGCAGCGGCGAGCCGTTCCACACGCCGGAAGGGCCGCTGCGCGCCGCCGCGCGCGAGGTGCTGGCGCGCATGACCGGCAGCGAGCCCGAGGAGAGCACGGGTGGCGGCACCTCGGATGCGCGCTTCATCGCGCCGCTGGGTGCGCAGTGCATCGAGATCGGGCCTGTGAACGCCAGCATCCACCAGGTCGACGAGCATGTGGCGGTTGCCGATCTCGAAGCGCTGCCCGGGATCTACCAGGCGCTGATCGAGCACCTGCTCACTCCCGCCTGAGCCGCAAACGGCGACGGCCACCGGAATGCGGTGGCCGTCGCCATTATCAGGTGGCCGGTACGCGGCCGCGACGTTCAGGGCTTGCCGGGACCCTTGCCGTTTCCGTTGCCGTTTCCGTTGTTGCCATTGCCGCGGCCCTTGCCGTTGCCCTGGCTACCCTTGCCATTGCCATTGCCATTGCCTCGGCCCTGGCTTGCACCCTGGCCTTTGCCCGGCGCGGCATGCTCCGCGTGCCCGCGGCCCGGCCTGTCGTGCGAGGCCTTGCCGCCGCGGCGATCCGGGCGCGACCAGTCGACGCGC
Source organism: Luteimonas sp. MC1825 (assembly GCF_014764385.1). Lineage (NCBI taxonomy): Bacteria > Pseudomonadati > Pseudomonadota > Gammaproteobacteria > Lysobacterales > Lysobacteraceae > Luteimonas > Luteimonas sp. MC1825. The sequence continues at coordinate 1,348,066 of NZ_CP061714.1, forward strand.
ACGTCACGGTCGATCACGATCGGATGGCCCCAGCGGCCGTAGGTATCCACCTGGCCGCGCTTGAGCGCGTGGAACGCCGGTGAACCGGGCTTGATGCCCAAGCGCTGCGCGGTCGCGCCCCAACCCTGGCCGGGGTGGCGGTCGTACTCGCGCACGACGTCGCGGCACGGGATGCGCAGCGAATGCGCAAGCGCGCAGGCGTAGTACACGTCGCCCGGGGCCCAGCGGCGCTGGTCAAGCAGTTCGACCAGCAGCGGGCGCGGCGCACCGTAATAGCCGGTCATCTCGTCCATGAACGGGTCGCGGTACTGGCGGCCATAGTCGTTGATCTCGCCCAGGCGTGAATCGACCCAGACATCGCCGGTGCGGGTGTTGTAGCCGATGGTCTGGGCGGATGCGGTGGCGGCGGTGGCTGCCAGGCCAAGGCCCAGCGCGAGTACGAGCGTGCGGATGCGGTGGTTCCGGGTCATGTTCGTTCGCTCCTTGAGGGTGGCGACATTCTGGATCCCCAGGCGATGAATCGGGGGTGATGCATCGGCACCCGTGCGGAACGCGTTCAGCGGGTGGGAGGAAAGAGGGCGTCACGCGCGCTTGACGGCCACGTGGAGTGGAGGCTAGTTTCGAGGCCATGTCCCGCCACCCCGCCGCCACGCGCACTGCCTGCAACCGCAACAATCGCGGTTCGGACAATCGCGTGCGCGATCCGCGGGCGGGCGACTAGGCAGGCGACACCAGCCAGGCAACCCGAAACCCGCGCCCGGCGCGGGTTTTTCGTTTCCGCGCAGGCGTTCCACCGCCGGTGATTGCCGGCACAAGGAGCTACGCCATGTGTTCCATCCTCGGCATCTTCGACCTTCGCCTCGGGGCCGACGTGTCCCTGCTTCGTCCCCTGGCGCTGTCGCTCTCGACGCTGCAGCGCCATCGCGGTCCGGACTGGTCCGGCGTGCATGCCGAACCGGCCGCACTCCTCGTGCACGAGCGGCTGGCGATCGTCGACCCGGCCGGCGGCGCGCAGCCGCTGCGTTCGGCCGACGGCAGCCTGGTGCTGGCGGTCAATGGCGAGATCTACAACCATCGCGAGCTGCAGGACGGGCTGCAGGATGGCTACGCGTTCCAGACCGGTTCCGACTGCGAGGTGATCAACGCGTTGTACAGCCATCACGCCGGTCGCGCGGATACCGGCGCAGAGGCGGATGACATCGGCCCGTGGCTGGCGCGGCTCAACGGCATCTTCGCGTTCGCCCTGTGGGACAGCGTGCGCGGTCGCGCGGTGATTGCGCGGGATCCGATCGGCGTCTGCCCGCTCTACTGGGGCCATGACGGTGACGGCCGGCTGTGGGTCGCATCCGAAATGAAGGCGCTGGCCCGGCACTGCGACGACGTGGCGCAGTTCCCTCCGGGCCACTGGTACGACACCGCGACCGGCACGCTGCACCGCTACTTCTCTCCCGCGTGGCGCGACCATGACGCGACGCGCGGCATGGTGGTCGCAGCGGACGCGCTGCGGCACGCCTTCGAAGCGGCCGTCCATCGGCAGATGATGAGCGACGTGCCCTACGGCGTGCTGCTGTCGGGCGGGCTGGATTCGTCGCTGGTCGCCGCCTGCGCGGCGCGTTTCGCACGGCGGCGGATCGAGGATGACGACGCGTCCGAAGCGTGGTGGCCACGGCTGCACTCGTTCGCCATCGGCCTGGAAGGCTCGCCAGACCTCGCAGCGGCGGAAGTCGCGGCCGCCGCACTCGGCACCGTGCACCACGGTTTCATCTACACCTTGCAGGAAGGCATCGACGCGGTGCCGGAGGTGATCCGGCACATCGAAAGCCACGACGTGACCACGGTGCGCGCATCCACGCCGATGTACCTGCTGGCACGGCGCATCAAGGCGATGGGCGTGAAGATGGTGCTGTCGGGCGAGGGCAGCGACGAGATCTTCGGCGGCTACCTGTACTTCCACAAGGCGCCCGACGCGCGCGCGTTCCACGAGGAGACGGTGCGCAAGCTCGATGCGCTGTACCAGTACGACTGCCTGCGCGCCAACAAGGCGATGATGGCCTGGGGCGTCGAGGCGCGCGTGCCGTTCCTCGACCTGGAGTTCCTCGACCTGGCGATGGGCATGGACGCGCACGAGAAAATGGTGCGCCAGCGCGGCACGGCGCGCCCGCCGATCGAGAAGGCGGTGCTGCGCGAGGCATTCGACGGGTTGCTGCCCGACGCCATCCTGTGGCGGCAGAAGGAGCAGTTCAGCGATGGCGTCGGTTACGGCTGGATCGACGGGCTGAAGGCGCATGCCGCGCAGGTCGTCGGCGCGCGCGCATTCGCCGAAGCGGCTCAGCGCTTTCCGTACGCGCCGCCGCTGACGCGCGAAGCGTACTGGTACCGCAGCCTGTTCGACGATGCATTCCCCGGCGCGGCCTGCGCGCGCACCGTGCCCGGTGGGCCGTCGATCGCCTGTTCGTCGCCCGCGGCGATTGCCTGGGACGCGGCGTTCGCAGGCCAGGCTGATCCGTCCGGGCGCGCAGTGATCGGCGTGCACCAGCCCGCCGGCGTGTGACGCCTGCGCGCCTCAGCGCGGTGCGAGCACCAGTGCATGTTCGGCCTTGCCCGGCAGGAACGGCGTGGGCCGGCCGTGTACCCAGTCGTCGTGGCCCGCGCCCCAGAACGGCGACAGCGGATGGCCGCTCTGTCCGCCGGGCATGTGGATGAAGCCGTCGGCCTCGCGGCCGGGTGACACCACCATGCGCTGCGACGCGCCGAAGGCCGGGCCCTGCACGCGCGGCATGTGGGTGTCGCCGGGCAGCGCATCGGCCGGCATGCACAGCCACCCGCGCGCCGGCCTGGGCAGCGCGGACGCCAGCGGATGGCAGATGCGCGCGGTGTTGTATTCCCCCCAGTTGCGCGCGGCCAGCGGGCCCTGGGCCGACAGTTCGTCGCGCACCGCCACGGCGGCATCCTCGAACAGCGCCTCCCAGCTGGCGAAGCGTCGCGGCAGCAGGTGCGCCGGCCGCTGCGACACCAGCGGCCAGGCCACGCCTTCCAGCTGCGGCAGCGCCGGCATCGCGAAGTCGTCGCCGAGTGCCGCGCGTGCGGGCGCCAGCAGACCATCGGCGATGCGCTCGTTGACCGCGATCCGCCAGGCACGCACCACGCGGTAGCTGGTGGACGCGGGATCGGCGCGACCCTCCCACTCCGCCGCGGCTGCGGAGAGGACCGCGAGTGCCGGCGTGGGCGATGTCGCCGAGCGCTCGCGCAACAGCCGCCACCAGCGCGCGAGGAACAGCGCGCGGTCGTCAAGCTGGATGGCGAGCAGGTCGCGCTCGTTGAAGCGGTCGGCCGCTCGCAGCGCGTCGCGGATCTGCGCGCCGCGCGCACCGAGCGCGTAGCCGCCGTCACCGATGCGTTCCAGCGAGGGCCCGCTCACCACGCGGCTGTTGGCCGTCCACAGGCGATCCACGGTGGGCGAGGCGAGGGTCGGGGCGTTGCGGGTGCTGGCCGCCCACGGCGGACACGCGTCGCTGCCCGCCTCCGTGACGGGTTGCACCGGCGTGCAGCCGGATGCGCGCTGCGGCAGCGGGCCGATCAGCCGCCATGCGATGCGACCACCACGGTCGCCGATGACGAGGTTCTGGGTGGGCATGGCGGCATCGCGCGCCAGCACCAGGGCATGGTCGATGCCGCGGGCGCGCGCCATGCCGGCCAGGCCGAAGTTGACCGCGCCCGGCAGGTGCGCCGTCCAGCGCAGGCTGAGCACGCGGCCATCGTCGAGTTCGTGCAAAACCGTGCCCCACGGCGTTTCGCGCACGTCCAGCGCCACCGGGTCCGCGCCGGCGACCAGGATCGTCTCGCGGTGCGTTTCCACCGCGGCGCACCCGCGGGCCGGGCTCGGGCCGCAGGGCGTTTCCAGCGCCCAGTCGAGGTAGTCACCGTAGCTGTTGGTGAAGCCCCAGGCCACGTGGCGATTCGAGCCCACGATCACCGCGGGCAGGCCGGGCAGGGTGAAGCCGGACACATCCACGCCGCCGGATTGCGCGCCCGCATCAGCGTAGTGCAGGCGCGCGCGAAACCAGGTGCCGGGCGCACGCAGGCCGAGGTGCATGTCGTCGGCGACGATGGCGCGGCCATCCGCGGTCAGAGTGCCGGCCACCGCGAAGTTGTTGCTGCCCGGCTCCGGCGCGTCGGGCAGCGGACCAGTGCCGCCGTGGTCCGGCGCGGGCAGCCGGCGCAGGTCGAGGACGTCCGCGCCGGGCAGCGTGGCATCGCCGATCGCATCGCCGGACAACGGCGCGTCCCAGCTGGAGCCGGCATGGGTGACCAGCGCATGCAGCGCCGCGGGCAGGTGCGGGCGCACCTTCCACAGCGCGAGCTCGCGCGCGTTGCCGGCGTCCTGCAGGTCGAAGTACATCGCGAATGCGACCAGCGCCGAGTCCTCGGCACGCCACGGCTCCGGCGCGGTGCGCAGCAGCAGGTAGGGCCATGGGCGCACATCGAGCGCGGCCAGCCCGGCATTGACGCCTTCGACATAGGCATCGAGCTGCGCGCGCCGGTCGCCGAGGATGGCGTCGAGATTGGCCGCGATGCGTGCGCGCATCCGGTGCACGCGATGCGCGCGGTCGGCATCCAGCGCGACCGGGCCGAACAGCGCGGCGAGTTCGCCGGCCGCGGTGCGGCGCATCAGGTCCATTTCGAAGTAGCGTTCCTGCGCGTGCACGTAGCCCAGAGCGCGCATCGCATCGGCCTCGGTGCCGGCGTCGATGGTGGCCACGCCGAGCGCATCGCGGGTCACGGTGACCGGTGCCGCGAGGCCGGACAGCCCGGCATTGCCGTCGAGCAGCGGCAGGCTGGCGCGCAGCGCCCACCATCCCGCCAGCGCGGCCAGCGCCACGCACAGCAACATCAACGCCGCCAGCCGCAGGCACCAGCGCACCATGCACGATCCTCCCCCTCAGGAAGGATCGATTATGCGGTCTTATTCCACCGAGAGCGCGTCGACCTTCTGCCATCCACGCGGCAGCAGGCCACCGCGACTGCCGCGCGCCGCCATGTAGGGTTCCAGCTCGCGCCAGGACAGGGTCATGGTGCGCGCGCCTGACTTCACCGAAAGGCTGCCGCCCTCCGGCACCGAGACGATCGCCACCACGCGTTCGGTGGCACGCTTGGGCTTCGGGATCTCGATGATCTTGTTGCCCTTGCCGCGGTCGAGCTCGGGAAGTTCCGACACCGGGAACACCAGCAGGTGTCCGGCACTGGTCACCGCCACGATCCGGTCGCGCTCCACGCTCGCAACCGGCGCCGGCTGCAGCACGCGTGCCTCGGGCGACAGCGACAGCATCGCCTTGCCGGCCTTCTGCCGTCCGGTCAGGTTCTCGAAGCGGGTGACGAAGCCGTAGCCCGCCGATGACGCCAGCGCGAAGCGGCTGTCGTTCTCGCCGCTGGCCATCGCCACGAACGCCGCGCCCGCCACCGGCGAGAAGCGCCCGGTCAGCGGCTCGCCATTGCCACGCGCCGACGGCAGGCCGTGCGCGAGGGTGGAATAGCTGCGTCCGGTGGAGTCGAGGAAGGCCACCTGCTGCGAGGTGCGCCCACGCACCGCCTGCAGCGGCGCGTCGCCTTCGCGGTAGGACAGCGCCGAGGCCTCGACGTCATGGCCCTTGGCCGCGCGTACCCAGCCCTTCTGGCTGAGCACGATGGTCACCGGCTCGCTGGCCACGAGGTCGGTCTCGGCCAGTGCCTGCGCGGCACCGCGCTCGACCAGCGGCGAGCGGCGGGCGTCGCCGAACTTCTTCGCGTCCGCCAGCAGCTCGTCCTTGACCATCTTGCGCAGCTTCGCCTTGCTGCCGAGCGTGGCCACGAGCGATTCGCATTCGGCGGCCAGCGCATCCTGTTCGCCGCGGATCTTCATTTCCTCCAGCCGCGCCAGCTGCCGCAGCCTGGTTTCCAGGATGTAGTCGACCTGCTCGTCGTCGAGCGCGAAGCGCGCCTGCAGGACGGCCTTGGGCTCGTCCTCGGTGCGGATGATGCGGATCACTTCGTCGAGATTGAGGAACGCCACCAGCAGGCCTTCCAGCATGTGCAGGCGGCGCTCGACCTTGTCCAGGCGGTGCTGCAGGCGGCGGGTGACGGTGTCGGCGCGGAACACCAGCCATTCCGCCAACAGCGTGCGCAGGTCCTTGACCTGCGGCCGGCCGTCGAGGCCGATGATGTTGAGGTTGACCCGGTGGCTCTTCTCCAGGTCGGTGGTCGCGAACAGGTGGCCCATCAGCTGGTCGGCATCGACGCGGTTGGAGCGCGGGATCAGCACCAGGCGCACCGCGTTGGCGTGGTCGGACTCGTCGCGGATGTCCTCCAGCCACGGCAGCTTCTTGGCGCGCATCTGCGCGGCGATCTGTTCGATCACCTTGCCGGGGCTGGCCTGGTAGGGCAGCGTGGTGATGACGATGTTGGCGCCTTCGCGGTCGAAGGTGGCGCGCGAACGCACGCTGCCGTGGCCGGTCTCGTAGATCGCGCGCAGGTCGACCGCCGGGGTGATGATCTCCGCGCCCGTGGGGTAGTCGGGGCCGCGCACGTGCTCGCAGAGGTCGGCGACCGTGGCTTCGGGGTCGTCGATCAGGCGCACGCAGGCGCTGACCACTTCATTGAGGTTGTGCGGCGGCACGTCGGTGGCCATGCCCACGGCGATGCCGGTGGTGCCGTTGAGCAGCAGGTGCGGCAGGCGCGCCGGGAGCCAGGTCGGCTCCTCGAGCGTGCCGTCGAAGTTGGGCACCCAGTCGACCGTGCCGTGGCCGAGTTCGCCGAGCAGCGCCTCGGCGATCGGCGTGAGCTTGGACTCGGTGTAGCGCATGGCCGCGAACGACTTGGGATCGTCGGCCGAGCCGAAGTTGCCCTGGCCCTCGATCAGCGGGTAGCGGTACGAGAACGGCTGCGCCATCAGCACCAGGGCTTCATAGCAGGCGCTGTCGCCGTGCGGGTGGTACTTGCCGATCACGTCGCCCACGGTGCGCGCGGATTTCTTGGGCTTGGCGCCGGCGCCCAGGCCGAGCTCGCTCATCGCGAAGATGATCCGGCGCTGCACCGGCTTCAGGCCGTCGCCGATGAAGGGCAGGGCGCGGTCGAGCACCACGTACATCGAATAGTCGAGATACGCGCGCTCGGCGTACTCGCGCAGCGGGATCTGTTCGAAGCCGTGGAAAACGGGGCGGACGGTGTCGTTCATCGGGACTGCAAGGACCGGGGGACGGCAATTCTACCGGCCGCCGTGAGCCACGCGAAAAACCCGCGCCGGGGCTGCGTCGTCAGGCGCCGGCCCGCGGATCGGTGACGACCTCGCCATCTTCCTTGGTGAACGGCGTCGGGAGCGGCGGCAGGATGTCGAGCACGGCCTCGGACGGCCGGCTCAGCTGCACGCCGCGGTCGGTGCGCACGAAGGGACGGTTGATGAGCACGGGTTCGGCGAGCATGGCGTCGAGCAGGGCGTCTTCGGACAGCGCAGGGTTGTCGAGGCCCAGCTCCGCATACTTCGCCTCCTTGGCGCGGATCGCATCGCGCACGCCAATGCCGGCGTCGCGGATCAGCGCGACGAGCTCTTCGCGCGACGGCGTGTCGGTCAGGTACGCGACGACTTGCGGTTCGATGCCGGCGTGGCGGATCAAGGCAAGCGTGTTGCGCGAGGTGCCGCAGCGGGGGTTGTGGTAGATCGTGGCGTGCATGGGGGCCTCCTCAGGTGCAGCAGGATCGGGCGGGCAATGTGTTGCCGGGTGCCGCTTCGACTGCCGAGCTGGCCGCCGCCAGCGCACGGGCAGCAAGGTCACCCTTGCGCTCACTGTAGCGGTTGGTCAGATGGTCGCTGCGGCCACGCACCAGCAGGGTGAACTTCACCAGCTCCTCGACCACGTCGACCACGCGGTCGTAGTACGGCGACGGCTTCATGCGGCCGGCGTCGTCGAACTCCTGCCAGGCCTTGGGCACCGACGACTGGTTTGGGATGGTCACCATCCTCATCCAGCGCCCGAGCAGGCGCAGGGCGTTGACCACGTTGAACGACTGCGAGCCGCCGCAGACCTGCATCACCGCCAGCGTCCGGCCCTGCGTTGGGCGTACGCCACCTTCCTCCAGCGGCAGCCAGTCGATCTGGTTCTTGAATACCGCGCTCACCGCGCCATGGCGTTCCGGACTCACCCACACCTGGCCTTCGGACCACAGCGACAGCGCGCGCAGCTCCGCCACCTTCGGGTGGTCGGCATCGACGCTGCCCTGCATCGGCAGGCCATGGGGATCGAACACGCGGGTTTCCGCGCCGAAGTGGCGCAGCAGGCGCTCGGCCTCGAGCGCGAGCTTGCGGCTGCACGACTCCGGGCGCAGCGAACCGTACAGGAGCAGGATCCGTGGCGGATGCCCGCTGCCGGTCCCCGGTGCCAGTGGATCGAGAAACGAAACCGGCACCGCGTCGGGTACCAGGTTCGGGAGTCCGGCATGCGTCGTCATGGTTGCCTCACGCAAAATGTTTCGACTATTCTAGAAACATGGAACTGAAAAGCGCAACCGCCGCATTGGCCGCCCTGGGGCACCCGACGCGTCTGGCGGTGTTCCGCCTGCTGGTCGAGGCCGGGCCCGAAGGCCATACGCCGGGGGAGATCATGGATGCGCTGTCGCTGCCCGGCGCCACCCTGTCGTTCCATCTCAAGGAACTCACCGCGGCGGGCCTGATCGACGGCGAAGCACAGGGCCGGCACATTTCCTATCGCGCCGATTTCAGCGCGATGAACGGCCTGGTCGAGTTCCTGACCCGGAACTGCTGTGGCGGCGACCAGGGCCGTTGCCCGCCTGCATCCCGACCGGTCCCCGCTGGCGCCCGCAAAGCGCGTGGAGCCTGAGACGTGCTGCTCGCGCTGCTGATCTTCATCGCCACCATCGCCCTGGTCATCTGGCAACCGAAAGGCCTCGGCGTCGGCTGGAGTGCGTCGCTCGGCGCGGTGCTGGCGCTGCTGACGGGCGTCGTCGGCGTAGCCGACATCGCCACGGTCTGGGGCTTCGTCTGGAACGCCACCTTCACCTTCGTCTCGGTGATCCTCATCAGCTTGGTGCTCGACGAGGCGGGCTTCTTCGAATGGGCGGCGCTGCACGTGGCGCGCTGGGGCGGGGGCAACGGGCGCAGGCTGTTCGTCTTCCTCGTGCTGCTCGGTGCGGCGGTGGCGGCGCTGTTCGCCAACGACGGGGCGGCGCTCATCCTGACGCCGATCGTGATCGCGATGCTGCTGGCGCTGAAGTTCAGCCCCGCGGCCACCCTGGCGTTCGTGATGGGCGCGGGATTCATCGCCGACACCGCGAGCCTGCCGCTGGTGGTGTCCAACCTGGTCAACATCGTCTCGGTCGATTACTTCGACATCGGCTTCGCCGAGTACGCCTCGGTGATGGTCCCGGTCAACCTGGTTTCGGTGGCCGCAACGCTTGCCGTGCTGCTGTGGTTCTTCCGCCGCGACATTCCCGGGACCTACGACGTGACGCAGTTGCGGGATCCGGCTCTGGCCATCATCGATCGCGCCACCTTCAACGCCGGCTGGGTCGTGCTGGTCCTGTTGCTGGTCGGGTTTTTCAGGCTCGAACGCCTGGGCGTGCCGATCAGCGCGGTGGCCGGGGCCGGCGCGCTGGCGTTGCTGGTGGTGGCCGGGAGGGGGCACAGGATCTCGACCCGCAAGGTGGTGCGCGATGCGCCGTGGCAGATCGTGGTGTTCTCGCTGGGCATGTACCTCGTGGTCTATGGCCTGCGCAACAACGGATTGACCGACCACCTGGCCGGGTTGCTCGACGCGTTCGCCAGCCATGGCGCGTGGGCCGCGACCTTCGGCACCGGCCTGCTCTCGGCCTTCCTGTCGTCGGTCATGAACAACATGCCCACCGTGCTGGTGGGCGCACTGGCCATCGACGCCAGCCAGGCAGAGGGGCCGGTGCGCGAGGCGATGGTGTACGCAAACGTCATCGGCAGCGACCTGGGACCCAAGTTCACCCCGATCGGCAGCCTGGCCACGCTGCTGTGGCTGCATGTGCTTGCGCGCAAGGGCATCCGCATCACCTGGGGCTACTACTTCAAGGTCGGCATGGTCCTGACCCTGCCCGTGCTGCTGGCGACGCTGGCCGCGCTGGTGCTGCGCCTGGGACTCGCGTGAGCGGCGCTCGGCGGGCCCGGCCACTCCCAACCTGTTTTCCCCGCCCACTGCCGAGGTGACCGCCATGAAGGACCGATACAACATCCTGTTCGTATGCACCGGCAATTCGGCCCGCAGCATCATGGCCGAAGCCGTGGCCAACCGCCTCGGCGGCGAACGCATGCGCGCCTTCAGCGCGGGGAGCCATCCGCAAGGCCATGTGCACCGCGGCGCGCTGCAGGTGCTGGACGCCGCCGGCCTTGCGACATCCGGACTGCGCAGCAAGAGCTGGGAGGAATTCGCGGCTGCGGATGCACCGGTGATGGACCTGGTGATCACCGTCTGCGACCGCGCTGCGGCAGAGGCCTGCCCCCACTGGCCCGGTCATCCGGTCACCGCACACTGGAGCGTTCCCGATCCGGCCGCCGTCGAAGGCAGTCCGGAGCAGGTGGAGCGGGCCTTCAGCCTTGCGCTGCAGATGCTGCACCAGCGGATCTCGTTGCTGCTGTCCCTGCGCCCCGGTGACTGGGACCGTCTTGCCATCGAATCCCTTGCCGCAATGGAGACCAACGCATGACCATCCGTGTCGGCATCAACGGCTTCGGCCGCATGGGTCGCCTGACGCTGCGCGCGGCGTGGGACGAGGCGGACATCGAGTTCGTCCACATCAACGATCCCGCAGGCGACGCGGCCACGCTGGCGCACCTGCTGAACTTCGATTCGGTCCACGGCCGCTGGGACCGCGCGATCGCCGCCGACGGCGATGTGCTGGTCGTCGACGGCAGGCGCATCCCGGTCACGCGCAACAAGGAACTTGCGGCCAGCGACTGGTCGGCTTGCGACGTCGTGGTCGAAGCGTCCGGCAGGTTCCGCAAGCCCGATGTCCTGCAGCCCTATCTCGACCAGGGCGTGAAGCGCGTGGTGGTGACGGCTCCGATCAAGGCGCCGGGAACACTGGACGTGGTGATGGGCGTCAACCACGCGCGCTTCGATCCGGCGGCCCACCGCATCGTGTCGGCGGCGTCATGCACCACCAACTGCTTCGCGCCGGTGGTGAAGGTGATCCACGAGGGCCTGGGCATCCGCCATGGCAGCCTGACCACCATCCACAGCCTGACCAACACCCAGACCATCGTGGACGCGCCGCACAAGGACCTGCGCCGCGCGCGTTCCTGCGGCAGCAGCCTGATTCCGACGTCGACCGGCTCGGCCACGGCCATCGCCGAGATCTTCCCCGAGCTGCGTGGTCGGCTTGACGGACATGCTGTCCGTGTTCCGCTGACCAACGCCTCGCTGACCGACTGCGTGTTCGAGGTCGAACGGGCGACCACGGTGGAGGAGGTCAACGACATGCTGCGCACGGCGGCGGAGGGCGATCTGGCGGGCATCCTCGGCTTTGAGACGCGCCCTCTGGTCTCGATCGATTACCGGACCGATCCGCGATCGGGGATCGTGGACGCGCTGTCGACGCTGGTGGTCAACGGGACGCAGGTCAAGATCTACGCCTGGTACGACAACGAGTGGGGTTACGTGAACCGCACTGCGGAGCTCGTGCGGATGGTCGGCGACGTGGACCGCTAGCCATGGCCGTGCGCCTGTCCCCCGGGGTGCGCCAGTACATGCTGGTCACCGGCAACTACTGGGCGTTCACCCTCACAGATGGCGCGCTGCGCATGCTGGTGGTGCTGCACTTCCACCAGCTCGGCTACAGCCCGCTGCAGATCGCCATGCTGTTCCTGTTCTACGAGATCTTCGGCGTCATCACCAATCTTGTCGGTGGTTGGCTGGGCGCACGGATCGGGCTCAATCGCACCATGAACATCGGGCTGGGCCTGCAGGTGATCGCACTGGCGATGCTGCTGGTCCCGGCGAGTTGGCTGGTGGTGCCCTGGGTGATGGCCGCGCAGGCCCTGTCGGGCGTGGCCAAGGACCTCAACAAGATGAGCGCCAAGAGCAGCATCAAGCTGCTCGTTCCCGGCGATCAGCAGGGTTCGCTGTTCCGCTGGGTCGCTGCACTGACCGGATCGAAGAACGCGCTCAAGGGCGTCGGTTTCTTCATGGGCGGCGCGCTGCTGACGGCCATCGGATTCAGGCCGGCGATCCTGGTGATGGCGGCGGCGCTGGCCGTGGTGTGGGGGCTGGGCCTGGCGACGCTGAAGCGCGACCTGGGCAAGGCCAGCGGCAAGCCGAAGTTTCGCGACATCTTTTCCAAGAGCCGGGCGATCAACCTGCTGTCGGCCGCGCGCATGTTCCTGTTCGGCGCGCGCGACGTGTGGTTCGTCGTCGCGCTGCCGGTGTTCCTTGCCGGAGTGCTCGGCTGGGATTTCTGGCAGGTTGGCGGGTTCCTTGCGGCATGGGTGATCGGCTACGGCATCGTGCAGGCGCTTGCGCCGTACTTCACCGGGCGTCGGCGTGGCGATGTCCCGGGCGGCCGCGCCGCAACCGCCTGGGCGGCAGCGCTTGCCGTGGTGCCGGCGGCGATGGCGCTACTGTTGTTCCAGGGCGTGTCCCCGAAGTGGGTGCTGCTTATGGGCCTGGCCGTGTTCGGTGTGCTGTTCGCTATCAACTCGTCGCTGCACAGCTATCTGATCATCAGCCATGCCGACGCCGACGGCGTTTCGCTGGACGTGGGCTTCTACTACATGGCCAACGCCATGGGCCGGCTGCTGGGTACGGTGCTGTCCGGCTGGGTATACCAGGCCGCGGGGCTGGAGGCCTGCCTTGCAATCTCCGCCGTGCTCGTCGCGCTTGCCGCGATCATTTCGATCGGACTGCCGCAGCATCACCCTTCCGGGGCGTCGTCCGCATGAGCACCACGCGGGACCTTGACGTGGATGTGCTGGTGATCGGGGGCGGGCAGGCCGCGCTCGCCACCGCGTACTTCCTGCGGCGCACGGGACTGTCGTTCCTGCTGGTCGACGCCGAGGATGGCCCCGGCGGGGCGTGGCGGCACGCATGGGATTCGTTGACGCTGTTCTCCCCCGCCACATGGAGTTCGATCGCGGGCCGGCAGATGGTGTCGCAAAGGGAAGGGTATCCCGCGCGCGACGACGTGCTCGCCTACCTGTCCGACTACGAGGCGTACTACGCGATCCCGGTCGAGCGGCCCGCGCTGGTGCAGTCCGTGCACCGCGCGGACGGCCGCCTCGTCGCATCCGGCGCGGGCCGGCGATGGTCGGCCCGCGCGATCGTCAGTGCGACCGGCACCTGGCGCAATCCCTTTGTTCCGGAGTATCCCGGGGCGGCCCTGTTTGCCGGCGAGCAGCTCCACTCCTCGCACTACGTCGAGCCGGAGCGTTTTACGGGGAAGAAGGTGCTGGTCGTGGGTGGAGGCAACTCGGGCGCGCAGATCCTCGCGGAGGTGTCGCGGGTGGCCGAGGCACGCTGGGTCACGCAGCAGGCGCCGTCCTTCCTGCCCGACGACGTCGATGGCCGCGTGCTGTTCGCGCGCGCCACCGAGCGCTGGAGGGCGCAGCAGGCTGGCAAGGTCGTGGACGTGCCCGTCGGCGGACTCGGTGACATCGTGATGGTGCCGCCGGTGCGCGAGGCCCGCGGGCGCGGCGTGCTCCATGCGGTGGCACCGTTCGAACGTTTCACCGCCACCGGCGTGGCGTGGGCCGACGGCCGCGCGGAGCAGGTGGATGCCGTGATCTGGTGCACCGGATTCAGGCCTGCACTGGGCCACCTGCAGCCGCTGGACGTGCTTGAAGCCGATGGCCGCGTTCTCGTCGACGGTACGCGCTCGGTGAGATGCCCGCAGCTCTGGCTGGTCGGCTACGGCGACTGGACCGGCGCGGCCTCGGCCACGCTGGTCGGCGTGACACGCTACGCCAGGGACACCGTAGCCGGGATCAGCGCCGCACTCGAGCCAGTTCCCCAGAACTCGCCGAACGCCTCGCCATAGCGGCAGCACCGGCACGTGGCGGGTGCGCAGCACGTGGGTGGTGGTGCTGCCCACGATCATGTTGCGGATCCGCGAATGTCCTGGGCACCCAGGACAACGAAACCGGGGCGGAGGCACAAAAAACCCCGCTTTCGCGGGGTTTCGTGTCATCTCGTCGAAGGGCGTGGCCCCCCGACATGTTGCAGATGGTGCCCGGAAGAGGACTCGAACCTCCACGGAGTTGCCCCCGCTAGCACCTGAAGCTAGTGCGTCTACCAATTCCGCCACCCGGGCAGGTGGGCGCGTATGTTGCAATGCGGTGCACCCGGTGTCAACGCCTGTGTGAGAAGTTCACCACGGCCCGCGCGTACAATTGCGCGATGACAAAGACCACAGGCAAGGGCGGCAGCGGCCGCGACATCTCTTCCGCCAAGGCGAAGAGCGGCAAGGCGCAGGGCGACCAGCCCGGGAAGGGCGAGACCGGCGGCAAGGAACACGGCGCACATCCGCCATCGCCGCGCGCAAAGCCGGCCGCGCTGCCCGGCTGGATGCCCGATCCGGCACTGGTGCGCGCGATGTCGGCTTCATCGCGTGGCACGACGGCCAAGGCGCGCGACACGACGCGCGACGCGCCTCCGGATTCCCCCGCACAGGCCGAGGCGCAGAAGCCTGCCGCGCCCAAGACTCCGCCTCCCCAGGCGCGATCCACGCGCGCACCCACGCGCAGGGACGCACCGCAGCCGCACCGGAAGCAGGCACCGGCGCCTGCCGCGGGTATGCCGTTCCAGGATCCGCAGGCCGCACGTGAAGCCGGCCGCTACGAGCATCCGATCGCCAGCCGCGAAGCGATCCTTGAAGTGCTGGCCGGCGCCGATGGCCCGATGGATGCCGAAGCACTCGCCGCGCGCCTCGGCCTGCTCGAGCCGCACCGCGCCGACGCGCTGGACAAGCGCCTGGGTGCGATGGTTCGCGACGGCCAGATCCTCAAAAACCGGCGCGGCGGCTTCGTGCCGGCGCGCCAGCTCGACCTGATCCCGGGCACGGTGATCGCCAACCCGGAAGGCTTCGGCTTCCTGCGGCCGGAAACCGGCCACGGCGACGACCTGTTCCTGCCGCCGGCGGAAATGCGCAAGGTGATGCATGGCGACCGCGTGCTCGCGTCGGTCACCGGCGTCAACCGCCGCGGCCGCGAGGGTGCGATCGTCGAAGTGCTGGAGCGTCGCGTCACGCGCCTCATCGGCCGCTTCGCGCTGGAGTCCGGCATCAGCTACGTGGTGCCGGATGACAAGCGCATCCAGCGCAACATCCAGATTCCGGCAGATGCACGCCAGGAGGCACGCGACGGCCAGCTCGTGGTCTGCGCGATCGTCACCCCGCCCGACAACCATCGCCCGCCGATCGGCCGCATCCTCGCGGTGCTCGGCGACAAGCTCACCGCGTCGATCGCGGTCGAGGCCGCGATCCACGGCCATGACATCCCGCACGAGTTCCCGCCCGAGGTGCTCGACGAGGCCATGGCCGTGCCGCTGGAGGTGGACGCCGCGTCCGCCGAGCGCCGTCTGGACCTGCGCCGCCTGCCGCTGGTGACCATCGACGGCGAGGACGCCAAGGACTTCGACGACGCCGTCTATTGCGAGCCCAACCGCGACGGTTTCCGCCTGATCGTGGCGATCGCCGACGTCTCGCACTACATCCGCCCGTCGGCGCCGCTCGATGTCGAGGCGCAGAAGCGCGCGACGTCGGTGTATTTCCCCGGCTTCGTCGTACCGATGCTCCCGGAAACGCTGTCCAACGGCATCTGTTCGTTGAAGCCCAAGGTCGATCGCCTGTGCTTCGCCTGCGACATGCAGGTCGACCGCAAGGGCAACGTGGTGTCGTCGTCGTTCCACGAGGCGGTGATGAACTCGCACGCGCGCCTGACCTACACCCAGGTCTGGAACGCGGTCGGCGAGGGCGTCCCCGAGGCCGATCGCGACGCCGCCCAGGCCTTCATCGGCGCGCAGCTGCCGCAGGTTCGCCAGCTGCACCAGCTGTTCCAGGTGCTGGAGAAGGCGCGCCGCCAGCGCGGCGCGATCGACTTCGAGACCTCCGAGGTGCGCTTCGTGCTCGGCCCGCAGGGCGAGGTGACCCAAGCCGGCATGATCCAGCGCAACGACGCGCACAAGCTGATCGAGGAATGCATGATCGCGGCCAATGTGCAGGCCGCGCTGTTCCTGCTCGAAGCCGCGGTGCCGGCGCCGTTCCGCGACCACGACCGGCCGCCGGAAGCCAAGTACGCCGACCTGCTGGAGTTCCTGAAGGAATTCCAGCTGCGCCTGCCGACCTGGCAGAAGGTGCAGCCCAGGGACTACCGCAAGCTGCTGGAGACCGTGCGCGAGCGCCCGGACGCGGCGCTGCTGGAGTCGGTGCTGCTGCGCAGCCAGTCGCTGGCGGTGTACGCGCCGGAGAACATCGGCCATTTCGGGCTGGCGCTGGAGGCGTACGCGCACTTCACGTCGCCGATCCGCCGCTACGCCGACCTGCTGGTGCACCGCGCCATCAAGCACGCGCTCAGCGGCGGCAAGGCCGCCAATTACGAATACTCCGCGCACCAGATGACCGCGCTGTCGCTGCAGTGCTCGGAGCGTTCGCGGCGCGCCGACGAGGCGCAGCGCGAGGTCGACGAGCGCTACCGCGCGGCATGGATGGAAGAGCACATCGGCCGCGAGTTCGACGGCGTGGTGAGCGGCGTGACCAGCTTCGGCCTGTTCATCGAACTGGCCGAGTCCAAGGTCAACGGCCTGGTGCACGTGACCCAGTTGCCCAACGACTTCTACCACTTCGACCCGATCCGCAAGACCCTGACCGGGCAGCGATCGGAGCGCGAATACCGTCTGGGCGACAGCGTGCGCATCGTGGTGCTCAAGGCCAGCGTGGAGGAGTTGAAGATCGACTTCCGTCTGGTCGGCGAAGGCCAGGGCACGCCCGGTGACCCGGGTGAGCCGCGCGGGCAAGCGCCGCGCGGCCAGCCGGCGAAGCGCGCGAAGAAGAAGTACTGAGCGCGACCGCCAGGGCACTTATGACAAGCAAGCAGAACCAGTGGATCGTCGGCATCAATGCGGTCGCGTCGGCGATCGAGCACGATGCAGACAATGTGCGCGAAGTGTTGCTGGAGGCGGGCGGCAAGAACCCCCGTATCGGCGACATCGAGGACAACGCGCGCCGACGCGGCATCGACGTGCGCCGCGTGGCGCAGCAGGCGCTGGACGGCGTGGCCGGTGGCCTGCGCCACCAGGGCGCGGTGGCGCGCTACGCCGCGGCGAAAACCTTCGACGAGGATGCGCTGCCGGGCCTGGTGGAGGCGGCCGAAGGCCGTGCGCTGCTGCTGGTGCTCGATGGCGTACAGGACCCGCACAACCTCGGCGCCTGCCTGCGCAGCGCCGCCGCGGCGGGCGTGACCGCGGTGCTGATCCCCAAGGACAAGGCGGTGCAGGTCAACGCCACGGTGCGCAAGACCTCGGCGGGCGCCGCGGACAGCATCCCGGTGGTGCGCGTGACCAACCTCGCGCGCAGCCTGCGCGAGCTGCAGAAGCAGGGCGTGTGGATCTACGGGCTGGCGGGTGACGCCGCCGCGTCGCTGTACGCCATCGACCTGCGCGGCAATGTGGCCCTGGTGCTGGGTGGCGAAGGCGAAGGCCTGCGTCGCTTGACCCGCGACATGTGCGACCAGCTGGTGTCGCTGCCGATGCCCGGTGCCATCGCGGCCGGCGTTGAAAGCCTCAATGTGTCGGTGGCCGCCGGCGTGTGCCTGTTCGAGGCGGTCCGCCAGCGCGTCTAGGCGGGCAGGGTGTCGCCGCCGGCAGTCGGGGTGCCCTGCGCGCCGCCGGCACTGTCCGAGGCACCTGCCTCGGGCGCCGGCTGGGCATGCCGGCCCCAGGCGTTGGCGATGATGCAGAACAGTTCGCCGGTGCGTTCCGTGTCGTAGACGGCCGAGTGCGCCTCGTCGCTGTTCCAGTCCATGCCCGCCGCCTGCACCGCGCGCGCCAGCACGGTCTGGCCATAGGCGAGGCCCGCCATGGTGACGGTGTCGAACACGCTGAAGGGATGGAAGGGATTGCGCTTGTGCCCGCTGCGCGCGACCGCGGCATTGAGGAAATTCAGGTCGAAGTGCGCGTTGTGGCCCACCAGGATCGCGCGCTGGCAGCCGTGCTTGCGCATCGCCGCGCGCACCGGCGCGAACACGTGGTCCAGCGCCTCGTGCTCGCCTTTGGCGAAACGGAACGGATGGTCGAGGTCGATGCCGGTGATCTGCAGCGACTTCGGATCGATGTCGGTACCGGGTGCCGGCACCACGTGCGCGCTGGCGCCTTCGCCGAGCACGTAGCGGCCGGTCGCGTCCAGGTCGACCGGGCGCACCGCGATCTCCAGCAGCGCGTGGCGGTTCCAGTCGAAGCCGCCGGTCTCGACATCGACCACCACCGGCAGGAAGCCGCGGAAGCGCGCCGACATGGGGGCGAAGGACGGGGGCGTGGAAGGTTCGGGCAGGGTGCTCACCGGCGCTAGTCTAGCCGAGCGCGCCGGCCACCTTTCAACGCCGCACCGGTCACGATGCCCTGGCGGTGCCATTGCCGCAGCATCGCCACGCCCTGCGCGAGAAAGCCGGCATCGCAGGCCATGCCGGCCTCGCCGGCCAGCGCCGCCAGCTGTTCGCGACCACCCAGGGCGGGCGCCTCATCCAGACGTTGCAGCAGCCGCCAGGCCAGCGCGCTGGGCGCGTGGAACCGGACCCGGCCATCGGCCTCGCGATGCAGCAGCAGGAGCGTCGGCTGCAGCGGTGGCTCGCCCGGCTGGAAATCCGGGCCGATGCGCTGCACCGGCCAGGCATAGGCCAGTGGCCAGGCCAGCGGCGACAGCACGGGCGCGCCCGACAGCAGCGCTGCGTCGACGTCGGTGGCGGGCGCGTCGAGCGGGTCATGGGCGATGTCATCGATGCGTGCCTCGCTGATCTGCAGCGCCAGTTCGATCCATTCGTAGTGCGCCAGTTCGGCCAGCCACGGCTCGCGGCCGCCACTGTCCTCGAGGTAGCGCAGGAACTCGCGCGCCACCTCGGTGAACAGCGGCGTGCGCGCGCCATGCCCCCGGTAGAAATCGCGCACGAGCGCTGGCCAGCGCTCGCCGTAGACACGCTTGATCACCGGGAAGTTGCCGCCCAGCAGGCCCTCGATGTTGTTGAAGAACAGGTCGCGGTAGATCTCCAGGCGGCGCGGCTCGATGCCGGCGGGCGGCGGTGCGCGTTCCGGGTCGCGGATGTAGGCGGCCAGCGCGTCCTGTTGCGCGCGCAGGGTTTCTTCGCCGCTCCGGTCGCCGGGGACGCGATCAGGCGGCATGGTCGCGCAGCGTCGCGGCAGTCAGATGGCTGCGCACGGTATCCAGTTCGCCGAGCAGCGCGTCGAACGGCGGGACGTTGAAGTCGCGCTCCAGGACCGTCGGGTGCGTGCCGTGCACGCGGTAGGCCTCGGCGAGCAGCGCCCAGACCGGGTCGCCGACCGCCGCGCCATGGGTGTCGATCTTCAGGTCCGGGGCTTCGTCGTAGTGGCCGGCGACATGGATGCAGGCGATTCGCGAGGATGGCAGCCCGCGCAGGAACGCATGCGCGTCATAGCCGTGGTTGGTCGCATTGACCACGATGTTGTTGACGTCGAGCAGGAGGTCACAGTCGGCTTCGGCCAGCACCGCGTTGATGAACTCCAGTTCGGCGAGCGCTGTCGCCGCTTCGACCGGAATGACGGCGTAGTAGGAAATGTTCTCGACCGCGATGCGGCGGCCCAGGATGTCCTGCGCACGGCGGATGCGCGCGGCGACGTGGTGCACCGCCTCCTCGGTGAACGGCAGCGGCAGCAGGTCGTAGAGCTGGCCCAGGCGGTCGCCGCAGGCACTCAGGTGTTCGCTGTAGAGCGGCGCACGGTGTGCGTCGAGAAAGCGCCGCAGCTTGTGCAGGAAGGTCTCGTCCAGCGCGGCCGGGCCGCCGAGGGAAAGCGACAGGCCATGGAAGACCATCGGGTGGCGTGCCGCCAGTTCGGCGAAGGCATCGCCCATGGCGCCGCCAACGCCCATCCAGTTTTCGGGCGCGGCCTCGAGGAAATCGAAGCTGCCCGCGGGCGCCGCGCGCAGCTCCGCGAGCAGGCCGCGGCGCAGCCCGAGGCCAACGCTGCGAGGGTCGAGCACCGGCACCATGGCGGCTACCGGTGCGCGCGGGCCGCGCGCACCGGTGTCAGGCCTGGCTCAGGCGGCGCCGCCGCACTTGCCCTCGCCGCACTTGCCTTCGCCGCACTTGCCTTCCTGTGCCGCCTTGCCGTCGCCTGCCTTCTTTTCGGCATGGTGCGCGTCGTGCTCGGCCTGGTCGACGAAACCGTCGCTGTTGACGTCCATGGCCGCGAAGTAGGCGGCATCCTTGTCCGGGTGGCGCGCGGTGAATTCGGCGGCGGAGATGCGGCCATCACCGTCGCTGTCGACCTTGCTCATGCCGCAGGTGCCTTCGCCGGTCTTGGCGGCGGGCTCGCCGGTGGCCTGTGCGCTCACTGCGGTGCCGGCCGCCATGTAGCCGCTGCCCAGCTGGTGCATGGCGAACGCGGAGCCGGAAAGTGCGATGCCGCCGAGCGCGGCCATGGCCAGGGCGACGGGTTTGTTCGTGGGCTTCGACATGTCGGTCTCCATCTTGCCCGGCGGATGCCGGGAGGCGGATTATGCCGCAGCCCGGCGTGCTGCATAGCAGCACACGCGGCCGGCATTCAGGCGGTGGTATTGGTGTCGTCGCGCTTCTCGCGGGGCGGCAGGTTGTCCTCGCCACGCACCACGAACCAGATGTTCTCGGCGATGTTGGTGGCGTGGTCGCCGATCCGTTCGAGGTTCTTGGCCATGAACAGCAGGTGCGTGCAGCCGGTGATCGCGCGCGCGTCCTCCATCATGTAGGTGAGCAACTCGCGGAACAGGCGGGTGTAGGCGGCATCGAGTTCGGCATCGCGCTCGCGGACGCGCTGCGCGGCCTCCGCGTCGGCGTTGCGGTAGGCCTCGAGCACGTCGCGCACCTGGCGCGCGGCGAGCACCCCGAGTGGTGCAAGGCCCCCGGCGAGCGGCAGCGGCGGCGCCTGGTTGAGCGCCTTGGAGCGCTTGGCGATGTTGCTGGCGTAGTCGCCGATGCGCTCGAGGTCGGACACGATGCGCAGCGCGGCGAGGATTTCGCGCAGGTCGCGTGCCAGCGGGCCGCGCGTCGCGGTCATCATGACGTCCTGGCTGACCTCGCGCTCGATCGCGTCGATGGCCTCGTCGTTGGCGATGATGCGCTCGGCGGCGCGATCGTCGCGGCGCTCCACGACATCGAGCGCGGCTTCGAGCTGGGCGACCGACATCTCGCCCATGCGCAGGATCTCGTCGATGATGCGTTCGCGTTCTTCGTCCTGGGCGCGCAGGATGTGGTCATGGGGCTGCATGGTCATCCGAACCTTCCGGTGATGTAGTCCTCGGTCTGCTGCTTCGAGGGATTGGAAAAGATGGTCGCGGTGGCGTCGTGTTCGACCATGTCGCCGAGATACATGAACGCCGTGTAATCGGAGACGCGCGCGGCCTGCTGCATGTTGTGGGTGACGATGACGATGGTGTAGTCGAGCTTGAGCTCTTCGATGAGTTGCTCGATGCGGCTGGTGGAGATCGGGTCCAGCGCCGAGGTCGGCTCGTCGAGCAGCAACACCTCCGGCTTCAGCGCCACCGCGCGTGCGATGCAAAGCCGCTGCTGCTGGCCGCCGGACAGGCCCAGCGCGCTCTGCTGCAGCTTGTCCTTGACCTCGTCCCACAGCGCCCCCTGGCGGAGCGCGCCTTCGACGCGCGCGTCCATCTCGGCCTTCGACAGCTTTTCGTGGTGGCGGATGGCGTAGGCGATGTTCTCGTAGATGGTCATCGGGAACGGCACCGGCTTCTGGAACACCATGCCGACCTTCGAACGCAGGCGGTTCATCGGGTACTTGGGCGCCAGGATGTCCTCGCCGTCGAGCAGGATGCTGCCGCTCGCCACCTGCCCCGGATACAGGGCGTAGATGCGGTTGAACACCCGCAGCAGCGTCGACTTGCCACAGCCGGACGGCCCGATGAGCGCACTCACGCGCTTTTCGGGGATGTCCATGTTGACGCCCTTGATGGCGTGGAACTTGCCGTAGTGGAAGTCGAGGCCGCGCACCTGGATCTTGATCGGCGCCTTCGCGGCGGCCGTGGCGCGTTCCGGGGTCGCGGTGGAAAACGCGATGCGCCCGGCTGCTTGGAGGTGGGGGGAGCTGTCGTTCATCGACGGGATCCGGAGGGGAAGGGTGTCAATCATTCGGGATGCGGTTGCGCAGCAGCAGCGCACGCGCCACCAGGCCGATCAGCAGCACGAACACGGTCAGCACCAGCGCACCGGCCCAGGCCAGCTGTTGCCAGCTCTCGTAGGGGCTGGCGGCGTACTGGTACATCACCGTGGGCACGCTGGCCATCGGCTGCATGATGTTGCTGTTCCAGTACAGGTTGCCGAACGCGGTGAACAGCAGCGGCGCGGTCTCGCCGCTGATCCGCGCCAGCGCCAGCAGGATGCCGGTCACGATGCCCGCCGACGCGCTGCGGTAGAGGACCTGCACGGTGACCTTCCACTGCGGGACGCCGAGCGACAGCGCCGCCTCGCGCATCTGCGTCGGCACCAGCCGCAGCATCTCGTCGGTGGTTCGCAGCACCACCGGCAGCACGATGAAGGCGAGCGCGACGGCACCGGCGAAGGCCGAGAAATTGCCGCCGCTGCGCATCACCAGCAAGGTGTACACGAACAGGCCGAGCACGATCGATGGTGCCGACATCAGGATGTCGTTGATGAAGCGCACGGTGCCCGCGATGCGGCTGCGGCTGCCGTACTCGGCCAGCCACGTGCCCGCGGCGACGCCCAGCGGCGCGCCGATCAGGATCGCCAGCCCGCACATCACGGCCGAGCCGAACAGCGCATTGCGCAGGCCGCCTTCGGCCATCGGCGGCGGCGTGTCCTGGGTGAACAGCTGCCAGTTCACGCCGGCGATGCCCTTGCTGACCAGCGTCCACAGGATCCAGGCCAGGAACACCAGCCCGAGCACGGCCGCAACGCAGGACAGCACCATCGCCGCCGCACTGGTGATGCGCCGGCGCAGGTACAGGCTGTCGGCGGCCCGCTGTCGATCGATCACGGCCGACATCAGTTGCCCTCCCTGCGTGCAAGCCGCGACAGCATCGTGCGTGCCAGCGCGAGCACGATGAAGGTCACGATGAACAATACGAAGCCGAGCAGCAGCAGCGCGGAGCGGTAGGTGTCGGTGGCTTCGCCGAAGTCGTTGGCGATCAGCGCGGCGATCGTGGTGCCGGGCTCAAGCAGCGACGGCGTCAGGCGCACGCTGTTGCCGACCACGAACGCGACCGCCATGGTCTCGCCCAGTGCGCGCCCCAGGCCGAGGAAGATGCCGCCGATCACCGCCGAGCGTGTGTAGGGCAGCACCACGTCCCAGCAGACCTCCCATTTCGTCGAGCCCAATGCATAGGCCGACTCCTTCAGCCGCGTTGGCACGGTCAGGAACACCTCGCGCATCACCGAAGAGATGAAGGGGATGACCATGATCGACAGCACCAGGCCGGCGGTGAGCAGGCCGATCCCCAGCGGCGGGCCCTGGAACAGCGCGCCGACCAGTGGCAGGGTGCCGACGTGGTCGTTGAGCCACGGGGTGACGTGTTCGGTCATCACCGGGACGAACACGAACAGGCCCCACATGCCGTAGATGATCGACGGAATGCCCGCCAGCAGCTCGATCGCTGTGCCGACCGGTCCACGCAGCCAGCGCGGCGCGACCTCGGTCAGGAACACCGCGATGCCGAAGCTCACCGGCACCGCCACCAGCATGGCGATGATCGCGGTGACCACCGTGCCGTAGATCGGCGCGAGCGCACCGTAGCGGTTCTCGACCGGATTCCACTCGGACGACAGGAAGAACGACAGTCCCTGCGATTGCAGGGCGTCACGGCCCCCCCAGAGCATCGCCAGCGCGGCTGTGGCGAGTGACAGCACCACGAAGACCACGGTGGCCACCAGCGCGTAGCGGAACCAGCGGTCGGCGCGCGCATCGCGCATGTCACGCGTGCGCGGGACGGTGTCGGGGAGTGTGCTGGCGCTCATCTGGGTCCCTGGCGTGCGAGGACGTCCGCCGCGGATGCGGCGGGCGCTGGCGTCACTTGTACTCGGCGGCCCAGTACGCCTCGATCTGCTGCACCAGCTCCGGCGGCAGCGGCACGTAGTGCAGGTCGGCGGCCTGCGCCTGGCCATTCTCGAGCGCCCACTTGAAGAAGGCCAGAGCGGCCTTGCTGCGCGCCGGATCCTTCGGCTGCTTGGGCATCAGCATGAAGTTGGTGGCGGTGATCGGCCAGGACTCGGCGCCGGGCGCGTCGGTGATCACCAGGTTGAAGTCGGTGGCGCCGGCCCAGTCGGCGGTACGCGCCGCGGCGGCGAAGCTGTCGGCGCTCGGTGTCACGAAGTTGCCGGCGGCGTTCTGCAGCGAGGCGTACGGCATGGTGTTCTGCAGCGCGTAGGCCAGCTCCACGTAACCGATCGAGCCCTTGATCTGCTGCACATACGAGGCCACGCCTTCGTTGCCCTTGCCACCGACGCCCAGCGGCCAGGACACCGAGGTGCCTTCGCCAACCTTCGCCTTCCACGCCGGGCTGACCTTGGACAGGTAGTTGGTGAAATTGAAGCTGGTGCCGGAGCCGTCGGAGCGGTGCACGATGCTGATCTTGCCCGCAGGCAGGCCCAGGCCGGGGTTCAGCGCGGTGATCGCCGGATCGTTCCAGGTCGAGACCGTGCCGAGGAAGATGTCGGCGAGCAGCGGGCCGCTGAGCTTCAGCGCGCCCGGCGCCAGGCCTTCGATGTTCACCACCGGCACGACGCCGCCGATCGCGGACGGGAACTGGCCGAGGCCTGCCTCCGCCAACTCAGTGCTGCTCAGCGGCTTGTCGCTCGAGCCGAAATCGACGGTGCCGGCCTTGACCTGCGCGATGCCGCCGCCGGAGCCGATCGACTGGTAGTTCACCTGGCTGCCGGTGGCGGCGTTGTAATCGGCCGACCAGCGCGAAATCAGGGGATAGATGAACGAGGCGCCGGCGCCGGACACCTGCGTGGCGACCGCGTCGCCGGCGCTGTCGGCAGATCCCGAAGCCGCGTTGGATGCAGTGGCCGGTGCGTCGGCGGAGGGCTGGCAGGCGGCGGCAAACAGCGCGACGGCGAGCGCCAGCGAGGCAGTGCGGAGCGTGGGCAGGGACATGGTGGGGTTTCCATAGGGAAGGAACGCCTTGCGGCGTACGGCCATTGGATGATGTTTTTATGACGCCTTCATGACAACTGCTGCGCAAGGCCAGCCCGGACCATAAAAAAGGGCCCGTTACGGGCCCGAGAATGCGAAGCGGAAAGGAGGAGAGACGAAGGCAGCTTCTGATGGTTCGGGCCGTGGCAGGCATTCAAGCCCGCGGCAGTGACCTGCTCATGTCGCGGCGGTGACAGCGCGATGACAGCGCCCTGCAGGCAAGGAGCGCCTCAATAGCTGCGGCACTGGCGGAAGCGCACCGGTGCCGCGTGCCCGGCGGGTGGTGTCAGCTGGACACGCGACGCGGCCAACGCCGGATAGCGCTCGACCAGCGGACAGACCGCGGCGAAGGCGTCATGGTCGGTATCGACCGCGGCCAGGAACACCTCCATGGTGGAAGGCGACGACCAGATCACGCGGTCGACCATCGGCAACGTGGACACCGCACTGGCCACGTCGCGGCGCTGCTGCTCGAGCGCGGCGTCGTCGGGATAGCGCTCGGGCGCGGGCGGCGGCGGAGCAGCTGAAACTGGCGCCGCGCCGGCGGGGGCTGCCTGTGTCAGGGGTGCAGGCCCCGGCCGGGCATCGGCATCGCCACGCGAAGCCGAAAGCGCGGTGAACAGCGCCACGCCCGCCAGCAGTGCCAGCAGCCAGGCCGCCAGCGTGCGCTGGCGCGCGCGCGTGGCCGCGGCGGCGCGCAGTTGCCCGAGCAGCGGCGCGGGCACCAGGGCGCGGAGTTCGGGCCAAAGGGTGGCGCCGTCGAGCAGTTCGATCTGCGCGCGGCGCGCCGGCGCGCGCGCGTCGGCGGCAAAGCGCCCCTGGGTGACCAGCAGGCCGCCCACGGCGTCCTGCACGCGCATGGCCGCGGCCAGTTCGTCCACGTCACGCCGGCCGAGTACGAATGCGCGGCCGTGCTTGCAGGCCAGCAGGTGGTGCACGCCTTCGCATTCGAGGGTGAAGTCGCCATCGCCGGAGGGCGCCTCGCGGTCGACCACGCGGGTGAAGCCACGCAGCGCGAGTGCATCGAGCACGAGCGTGATGAAGCTCCGCCACGACATCTCCGACAGCGCCTCGATGCCGCCCGCCGCCTCGTCGCGGCGCTGCAGCACGCCCCGGATGACGAACGTGGCCGCCGCACCCACGGCAAGCGCCGCGGCGATCGCTACCAGCCAATGCATTGCTGCGCCCACGCGTGCTCTCCTGTCCAGGGCGTGAAGGATAGTCGCAAAGGCCGCGCCGACGGCCGACGCATGGGACAGGTCAGGCGAAGCGCTCGTCCAGCACGCGGCGGATCTCGGATTCGATCGTCCCGCGCATTGCCGACATCAGGAATCCGAGCTTGGCGCTGAGGTGCAGTTCGCTGGGCAGCAGTGCGATATGGCCGTCGATGCCGCTGCGCGAGAAATGCAGGGTGTCGCCCTCCCAGACGCACTCGGCGCCAAAACGGTCGGCGAGCTTGTCGGCGACCTGCTGAACTGCGTCGCGCGCCTCGGCAGGTGGAAGGGAATGCGCGTGGCGGATGTCGATGCCGGACATGGGATCCAACCTCTCTGCGTGGCCGGCCATTCTGCGGGCGCGCCGGCAGCGTTCCAAGCCTTTCCGCATGCTAGATTGCCTGCCGCATGGATACGCTCAGGCTTCGATTCGCGGGCAACGACGTCGATCTCCCGCTCACGGGGGGCGTGCACGGCATTGGCCGCATTGCGGATGGCAGCGGCGCGCTGGGCCCGGTGGCCGCCTCGCCGGCTGTCGCATTCTGCGTCGACCGTCGTGGCGTATGGCTCACGGTCCCTCCCGAAACCCGTGGCGTGCACGTCAACGGCCGCCCCGTGCGGCGCATGGCGATGCTGCGCGTGGGCGACGCGATCTTCGTCGACGGCACCGAGATGCGGCTGGTCGCGGCGCAGCCACCGCGGCAGCCGGACGCCGGTTTCGAAGACAGCGGCACGGAGCCCGGGGATGCGCGCGTGGTGCTGCGCGGCGTCGGCGGCCAGTACCACGGCCGCAGCTTCACGCTGGAGCGGCCGCGCCTGGTGGGGCGTGCCGCCGAAGCCGATATCCGTATCGATGAACCGGCCTTCGCCGAGCGCCATGCACGCCTGGAGATCCACCGCGGCGAAGTGGTGCTGCGCGACCTGGGCTCCGCCGAAGGCAGCGTGGTGAACGGCGAGGCGGTCCGCGACGCCGTGCTGCAGGCCGGTGACCAGGTGGTGTTCGACGCCCACCACCGGTTCGTGGTCGAGGCCCCGGCCGCCGCGCGCACCACGCGTGCCGTCGAGCCCGAGGATTCCGGCTTGCCTGCCGCGGCGGACCCGTCCCGGCGGGGCAGCGGTGGCATGCGGCTGCCGTGGCTGCTGGTCGCCGCACTCGTGCTGGCGGGATTGCTCGCGTTGCTACTGCTGTTTGGCGCCGGCTGACCCGGTTGCCGCAGGCCGCGCCGCGCCCGTGCGTGCGGCGCGCCGCCACACGCGCCAGCCAAGCAGCACCACGAGGATGCCGGCATACAGCGCCGGTTCGCGGATGTCGGATTTCACGATCCACCAGAAATGCAGCACCGCCAGTACGGCGATCGCATACACGGCCCGGTGCAGCTGGGCCCATCGCCGCCCGAGCCTGCGCATCCAGCCGCGGGTAGATGTCACCGCCAGCGGCACCAGCAGCAACCACGCGGCGAAGCCGACGGTAATGTAGGGGCGCTTGGCGATCTCCTCGAACACCAGCGCCCAGTAACCGCGCAGGTCGAGCACCAGGTAGGCAGCGAAGTGCAGCGTGGCGTAGGCGAACGCGTACAGGCCGAGCATGCGGCGGAAGCGCAGCACCACCGCCTGGCCGCTGAGCGCACGCAACGGTGAGATCGCGAGCGTGACCAGCAGCAGGCGCAGCGCCCACAATCCCAGTTCGTGTTCGATCGCGGCCACCGGCTCCGCGCCGAGGGCGTCGATGTCGGCCCCGGTGTACACCTGCCACACCTGCCAGCCCAGCCACCCGAGCGGCGCCAGCGCCAGCGCGTGGACGGCCGCCTTGGCCGCGGCGACCCGGTTCAGTACCAGCGCTCCAGGTCCAGGCCGGCGTACATCGAGGCGACCTGTTCGGCATAGCCGTTGAACGGGAGGGTGGGGATGCGCCCGGCGAACAGGCGGTTGGCGGTGCCGGCGATGCGCCGCTCGGTCTTCTGGCTCCAGCGCGGGTGGTCGACGGCGGGATTGACGTTGGCGAAGAACCCGTATTCCCGCGGCTGCATGTCGTTCCAGGCCGTGCGCGGGCGGGTGCGGGTGAACTCGATGGCAACGATCGACTTGATGCCCTTGAAGCCGTATTTCCACGGCACCACCAGCCGCAGCGGCGCGCCGTTCTGCTGCGGCAGCGGCTTGCCGTACATCCCGGTGACGAGCAGGGTCAGCGGGTGCATGGCCTCGTCCAGGCGCAGCCCCTCGCGGTAGGGCCAGTCGATGATGCGGCTGCGGACGCCCGGCATCTGCCGCGGGTCGGCGAGCGAGGTGAAGGCGACGTACTTCGCGGCGGCCGTTGGCTGCAGCCGCTTCAGCACCGCGCCAAGCGGGACGCCCAGCCACGGGATCACCATCGACCAGCCTTCCACGCAGCGCATGCGGTAGACGCGTTCTTCCGGGACCAGCCCGGCCAGCAGGCCATCGATGGCCAGGGTGCCGGGCTTCGCGCACTCGCCGGAGACCGCGATGTTCCAGGGCGAGGTCACCAGCGTCTTTGCCGCGCGCGACGGATCGGCCTTGCCGCTGCCGAACTCGTAGAAGTTGTTGTAGCTGGTCGCGTCCTCGTAGCGCGTCTGCTCCTCGGCGGTGCGCAGGCCGGCGGCCAGCGATGCCGCGGACGGTGCGGGGCCTGCCACGGGGGCTGGCGGTTCGCCGCCACGGCAGCCAGCCGCCACCAGGGCGGGTGCCAGCGCCAGGGTCTTCAGCAGGCGCCTGCGGTCGCGGTAGACCGCCTCGTCGGTGATTTCATCGCTCGCGATGGTCGGGATGTCGCGGTGGCGCATGCTTCGGGTCTCCATCCGGCCGCTGCTGTTGCGCTGCGGCATACTGCGGTCCAAACCCCAACGCTGCGCCGATGGCGCGCGCAAATCAAGGAACCTGCCATGTCCCGCGCCTACAATTTCAGCCCCGGTCCAGCCGCCATTCCGGAGAGCGTGCTGCGCCAGGCGCAGCAGGACATGCTGGAGTGGGGCGATGCGGGGGCGTCGATCGTCGAGATCAGCCACCGCGGCCCCGAGTTCATGGCGGTGGCCGCGACGGCCGAGGCCGACCTGCGCACGCTGCTCGCCATTCCGGACGATTATGCGGTGCTGTTCCTGCCCGGCGGCGCCACCACCCAGCAGGCGCTGCTGCCCTTGAACTTCGCGTCGCCCGGGCAGCGCGCGGACTACGTGTTGACCGGGCACTGGGGCAAGACCGCGACGCGCCAGGCCGGCATGTACGTCGACCTCAACGTGGCCGCGAGCAGCGAGGCCGGTGGCTTCCGCGACATCCCGCCGGCGGGCGAATGGCGCCTGTCGCCGGATGCCGCCTATGTGCATGTCACCGCCAACGAGACCATCCATGGCGTGGAGTTCCGACCCGCGGTCGCCGGGGGGCATGCCTTCCCGGACACGGGGGACGTGCCGCTGTTGGCCGATTTCAGCTCCAGCATCGCCTCGGAGCCGCTCGACATCTCGCGCTTCGGTGCGATCTACGCGGGTGCGCAGAAGAACCTCGGGCCGGTCGGCATCGCGGTGGTGATCGTGCGCCGCGATCTCCTCGAGCGCGCCGGCCAGCCGCGCGCGGACATCTTCGACTACCGCCTGCAACTGGCGGCCGACTCGATGCTCAACACGCCGCCCACCTGGAACTGGTACCTCGCCGGACTGGTGTTCCGCTGGATGCTGGACGAAGGCGGCGTGACGGAGTTCGCGCGCCGCAACGCCGAGAAGGCGCGGCTGCTGTACGCGGCGATCGACGGCTCCGGCGGCTTCTACCGCAACGAGGTCGCGAGCGCGGTGCGCTCGCGGATGAACGTGCCGTTCTTCCTGGCCGACGACGCGCACGATGCCGCGTTCCTGGAAGGTGCGCGCGAAGCCGGTCTCATCGGCCTCAAGGGCCATCGCGTGCTCGGCGGCATGCGCGCCTCGATCTACAACGCCATGCCGGTGGCGGGCGTGGCGGCGCTGGTCGACTACATGCAAGCGTTCCAGCAGCGCCATGGCTGAATCGACACCAGGCAAAGGTCGCAGGAAGGCCGGCAAGAAGGTCGCAGGATCACCACCGCAGGCCGCGGCCACCGCGGCTCCGACGCGTGTCGCCGTCACGGCAGCGGCCAAGTCAAGGCCCGACCTGGCCACCGTGCGCGGGCAGATCGACGGCATCGACCGCGAGATCCAGGCGCTGATCGCCGAGCGTGCCCTGTTCGCGCGCCAGGTCGGGCGCGCCAAGGGCAAGCTGGCCGCGGCGGTCGAGTACTACCGGCCCGAACGAGAAGCCCAGGTGCTGCGCCGCGTGGTGGACCGCAACGACGGCCCGCTGGCTGACGAGGTGCTGGTGCGCCTGTTCCGCGAGATCATGTCGGCGTGCCTGGCCCAGCAGGAGCCGCTGAAGATCGGCTACCTGGGCCCGGAGGGCACGTTCTCGCAGCAGGCCGTGCACAAGCACTTCGGACATTCCGCGCGCGGCCTGCCGCTGGCGAGCGTGGAAGAGGTGTTCGACGAGGTCGCGGCTGGCGCCGCGGATTTCGGCGTGGTGCCGGTGGAGAACTCGGGGCAGGGCACGATCCAGTCGACGCTCGACCTGTTCCCCACCTCGCCGCTGAAGATCTGCGGCGAGGTGGAGCTGCGCGTGCACCAGTACCTGCTGTCGCGCACCGGTCGAATGGAAGACGTCGAACGCATCTATTCGCACGGCCTGTCGCTGGCGCAGTGCCGCAACTGGCTGCGGCAGCACCTGCCCGGCGTCGAGGCGCACGCGGTGTCGAGCAATGCCGAAGGCGCACGCCGCGCGCGCAACGCCGATGACGCCGCGGCCATCGCCGGCGACAGCGCCGGCCACGTCTACGGCCTGAAGGCCATCGCCGGACCGATCGAGGACCGCAGCGACAACACCACGCGCTTCCTGGTGATCGGGCGCGCGTCGTTCCCGCCGTCCGGCAACGACCGCACCTCGCTGCTGGTGTCCATCCGCGACCAGCCGGGCGCGCTGTACCAGGTGCTGGAGCCGCTGGCGCGGCACGGGATCAGCATGAACCGCATCGAGTCGCGGCCCGAGCACGGCGCGCTGTGGCAGTACGCGTTCTTCATCGATGTCGGCGGCCATGTCGACGAGTCCCCGCTGAAGGACGCATTGGCGGAGGTGGATGCATTCGCCGGCGACGTGCGGGTGCTCGGCTCGTATCCGGTGGCGGTGCCGTGATGGCGCACGACGATGCCGCATGGGCGCAGGCGCGTGCGGTCGCCCCGGTCCGGGCGCTGCGCGCCTACGACCCGGGGCATGACATCGTCGCGCTGCGCGGCGCCTTTGCTCCCGGCGTCCTGCTCGAACTCGGATCCAACGAGAATCCGTACGGGCCGGGTCCGCGCGCACGCGCCGCCGCCGGCGCGGCGCTCCGCGACATCCAGCGCTATCCCGATCCGCTGGCCGGCGGGCTCAGGCGCGCGCTGGCCGCGCATCACGGCGTGGAGCCCGCGCAACTGGTGATGGGCAACGGCTCGCACGAGTTGCTGATGCAACTGGCGCAGGTGTTCGCCGGCCCGGGTGACGAGGTGCTGGTACCGGAGTACGGGTTCGCGGTGTTCGCCATCGCCGCCCACGCCGCAGGTGCCACGCTGCGCCGCGCACCGTCATTCGCGGTGGATGCCGTGATGCCGCGCGGACACGACCTGGTTGCGCTGCGCGCGGCGGTCACGCCCGCCACCCGCCTGGTCTACATCGACAACCCCAACAATCCGACCGGCACCTGGTTTGGCGCGGCGGCATTCGCGCGGTTCATGGACGCGGTCCCGGACGACGTGGTGGTGGTGCTCGACGAAGCCTATGCCGAGCTTGCCGACGCGGCGGACTTCGCCAGCGCACTGGCGCTGCTGCCGCGCCACCGCAATCTGGTCATCACCCGCACCTTCAGCAAGGCCCATGGGCTGGCCGGGCTGCGGATCGGCTACGCCATCGCGAACGTGGCCGTGGCCGCGCTGCTCGAGCGCGTGCGCGAGAGCTTCAACGTGGGGCTGGTTGCGCAGGCGGCGGCGACCGCGGCGCTCGCCGACCAGGCCTGGCTCGCCGACACGTCGCGGCGCAACAGTGAGGAGCGTGGGCGCCTGGGTACGGCGCTGCGCGCACGCGGCTTCGCCGTGGCGCCTTCGCAGGCGAATTTCCTGCTGGTCGACACCGGTGCCGCGACGGCGCGCATCGAGGCGGCACTGCTCGCGTCGGGCATCGTGCTGCGGCCGATGGCGGGTTACGGGCTTTCCGGGAGCCTGCGGATCACCGTCGGCACGGCCGCCGACAACGCGCGCCTGCTGCAGGCGCTGGACGCGCTGCCGTGAGCGCCGTGCGCGAGGACTGGGTGGCCGCGCGCGGAAGGGCGCTGTCCGGCGACACCGGGGTCCCCGGCGACAAGTCGATCTCGCACCGCGCGGTGATGCTGGCTGCGCTGGCCGACGGTGTGTCGCGCATCGACGGCTTCCTCGAGGGCGAGGACACCCGCGCCACCGCGGCGATCTTCCGCGCGATGGACGTGCGCATCGATGCGCCATCCGAGTCCACGCGGGTCGTCCACGGCGTTGGGCTCGACGGCCTGCGCGCGCCTGCGTCGCTGCTCGACTGCGGCAACTCGGGCACCGCCATGCGGCTCCTGTCCGGCCTGCTCGCGGGGCAACCCTTCGACACCGTGCTCGGTGGCGACGCGTCGCTGTCGCGCCGGCCGATGCTGCGGGTCATGGCGCCATTGCGCGCGATGGGTGCCGCGATCGACTCAGACGACGGCGAGCGGCCGCCACTGCGCATAGCTGGCGGGCATCGCCTGCAGGGCATCCGCTTCGATTCACCGGTGGCCAGCGCGCAGGTCAAGTCCGCGGTGCTGCTGGCCGGGCTGTACGCCGAGGGTGGCACCGAGGTGCACGAGCCGCATCCGACCCGCGACTACACCGAACGCATGTTGTCGGCATTCGGCTGGCCGGTTGACTACGCGCCCGGCATGGCGCGCCTGGCTGGCGGCCATCGGCTGCGCGCGCGCGACATCGAAGTGCCGGGTGACTTCTCGTCTGCGGCCTTCCTGATCGTGGCCGCCACGCTGGTGCCGGGGTCTTCGCTCGTGCTGCGTTCGGTCGGCGTCGATCCGCGCCGCACCGGGCTGCTCGATGCGCTGCGTGCGATGGGTGCCGACATCCGTGAACGCGAGCGCCGGGCGGGGGCCTGCGGTCCGCTGGCCGACCTCGAGGTGCGGTACGCGCCGCTGCACGGCATCGCCCTGCCAGAGGCGCTGGTCGCCGACATGATCGACGAGTTCCCGGTGTTCGCCATCGCCGCCGCCTGCGCGCAGGGCACCACGCGCGTGACCGGTGCGGCCGAACTGCGCGTCAAGGAGTCCGACAGGATCCACGCCATGGCGACCGGCCTGGCCGCGCTGGGCGCCGACGTGCGGGAAACACCGGATGGCATGATCATCGAAGGCGGCCGGCTCCGCGCGGGGCGCGTCGACAGTCTCGGCGACCACCGCATCGCAATGGCGTTCGCGGTGGCGGCACAGCGCGTGGAGGGCGAGGTCGCGATTGCCGACGTGGCCAACGTCGCCACATCGTTTCCGGGGTTCGACGCGCTGGTGCGGTCGCTCGGCTTCGCGCTGGAGCGCGCGCCGCCGATCTCCGGCTGACTGCGAACCGCGTGCGGCATCCACCAGCACGCGTCACCCGGGGTGCGACCATCAGCGGTCGAGGCGGAACTCCACCGGCACTTCAACGGTGGAGGTCACGGCCTTCCCGCCGCGCATCGCCGGATCGAAACGCCACTGGCGCACCGCTGTCACGGCCGCCTGGTCGAGCGCGCGCGAGCCGCTGCGGCGCGCCACATCCACGCTGACCGGCGCACCGCTGGCATCGATGTCGGCGCTCACCAGCACCGTGCCTTCCTCGCGGGCACGGTAGGCCGTCGCCGGGTAGGTCGGCTCGACGCGCGTGACCGGCCTGGCCGCGCGGTCGGGCTGGACCCGTGGCGGCACCTTCGCCGCCGGGGCGCGGGCTGGCGTGGCCTCACGCGCGCGCTCGGCCTCCTGGCGCGCCTCATCCGCGGCGCGCTCGCGTTCCGCGGCGGCGTCCTGCGCGTCGCCGATCTCCACGGCGGGCGGGAGGGCGGGTTGTGGCGCGCTGGAGACACTGCCGCGCTGGTTGTACACGTACCAGCCGAAGGCCAGCAGGGCGAGCAGCAGCAGGATCCAGATCAGCGGGCTGGCGCTCTTGCGCGCGTACACCGTGTCGTCGCCCCCGGGCGGGGGCGGCGGCGGGGCGGGCGACGGGTTCGGATTGGACATGGCGGGTTCCTCGCAGCGTGATACGCCGAGCCTTCCACACTGCAGGTTGTGTCCGTGTGTGCGCCGCGCCTGTCAGCGGCCACTTTCGAACAGGATCGGCACGTTGACGACGCCAGCGGTTGGCGTCCCGTCGCGCATCGCCGGCCGGAAGCGCCAGCGTCGCACGGCATCGCGCGCGGCGCGATCAAGGTCGGTCGAGCCGCTGCTCGAAATCACCTCGACCTGGGCCGGCAGGCCACGGGCGTCGACATGGATGCGCAACAGCACCTCGCCGGACTGCCCGCGGCGCAGCGCGTTCGGCGGATACCTGGGGCCCGGATTCTCGATTGGCACCGGCGAACTGGCGGAAAGACCGGTCTCGGCCGGGCGGCTGTCGCCAGCAAACGTCTCTGTCCCGGGCGGGGACTCGGGTGGGCGCGCCGGCGCCCGGGCAGCGGGTTCTTCGATCCGTGCCGCCGACTCGGGAGCTTGCGGCAGCGTCGTGTCGGCAGGGAGGCCTCCAGGCGGCGGTGCGGGCAGGGGCCGGAAGGCCGGTGACGCGGTGGCCGGTGCCTGTTCGTCTGCGCGCACGGGCGCGTCGTCGCCGCGCTGGCCAAGCCAGATCAGCAGGAACAGCGCCATGCCCACGCCGACCGCGGCGGCGACCATCCACCAGCCGCGCAGGGAGGGCAGGGGAGAAGACTTGCGGGCGCGGTCGCGCGCGGGGCCGGGTGCGGGCATCGGGAGCCGTGATCAGGGGGGTGCCGCCGATTCTGCCACGCGTGCGTGCAGCATTCGGCCGACCGACGCGTGATAATCCCGGGTCCGTCACGAATCCACAGACCTGATGCTCGATCCCAACCTCCTCCGCCAGGATCCCCGCGCGCTTGCACAGCAATTGCGCGAAAGCCGCGGCGTCGACCTCGATGCCGACTTGCTGGAGCGGCTGGAAACCGGGCGCAAGTCGCTGCAGGTGCGCACCCAGGAACTGCAGAACCTGCGCAACACGCGCAGCAAGGCGATCGGCCAGGCCAAGGCGCGCGGCGAAGATCCCGCCCCGCTGCTGGCGGAAGTCGCCGGGCTGGGCGAGGAGTTGAAGGCATCCGAAGCCGGGCTGGACCGCATCAAGGCGGAACTCGAAGCCATTGCGCTCGGCCTGCCCAACCTGCCGGATGCCAGCGTACCGGCCGGCCGCGACGAGTCGGGCAACGTTGAACAGCATCGCTGGGGCACGCCGCGCGCGTTCGACTTCGCGGTGCGCGACCACGTCGACCTCGGCACGCGCCACGGCTGGCTCGACGGCGACGCCGGTGCCCGCCTCTCGGGTGCGCGCTTCACCGTGCTGCGCGGCCAGCTGGCACGCCTGCACCGCGCGCTCTCGCAGTTCATGCTCGACCTGCACGTGGGGAGCCACGGCTACGAGGAGACCAACGTGCCGTTGCTGGTCAACGCCGAGTCCATGCGTGGCACCGGCCAGCTGCCGAAGTTCGAGGACGACCTGTTCGCGACCGTGGTCGGCGAGGGCGACGCCGCCACCCGGCGCTACCTGGTGCCGACCGCCGAGGTGCCGTTGACCAACACCGTGCGCGACACGATCGTCGAGGCCGCCGACCTGCCGCTGCGGATGGCCGCGCATTCGCTGTGCTTCCGCGCCGAGGCCGGCGCCCATGGCCGCGACACCCGCGGCATGATCCGCCAGCACCAGTTCGAGAAGGTCGAACTGGTGTCGGTCACGCGTCCCGCCGACAGCGATGCCGAACACGAACGCATGACGCGCTGCGCCGAGGTGGTGCTGGAGTCGCTGGGCCTGCCATACCGGCGCATGTTGCTGT
Organism: Luteimonas sp. MC1825; assembly: GCF_014764385.1. Lineage (NCBI taxonomy): Bacteria > Pseudomonadati > Pseudomonadota > Gammaproteobacteria > Lysobacterales > Lysobacteraceae > Luteimonas > Luteimonas sp. MC1825. The sequence continues at coordinate 1,384,775 of NZ_CP061714.1, forward strand.
GCAGCGGCGACATGGGCTTCTCGGCGCAGAAGACCTACGACCTCGAGGTGTGGTTGCCCTCGCAGGACACCTGGCGGGAGATCTCGTCGTGCTCCAACTGCGGAGATTTCCAGGCCCGGCGCATGCTGGCGCGCTGGCGCAACGCTGAAACCGGCAAGCCCGAGCCGGTGCATACCCTCAACGGTTCCGGCGTTGCCGTGGGCCGCGCGCTGATCGCGGTCATGGAAAACTACCAGCAGGCGGACGGCACGATCACGGTGCCGGACGCCCTGCGGCCGTACATGGGTGGCCTGGAGTTGTTGTCCTGAAAACGGGACGGTCACCGGTTATCAGGCGTCATTGTTGCAATAGAGAGCAAATCTTGGTCAAATAGCGTCCATTGTTCCGGAGGATGCGCCATGCAGGATCTGAACGATCTCTATTACTTCGCCATGGTCGTCGACCATGGCGGATTCGCGGCGGCCGAGCGTGCCCTCGGCATTCCCAAATCCAGGCTCTCGCGGCGCATCAGCCAGCTGGAAACCGAGCTCGGCGTGCGCCTGCTGCAGCGCTCCACCCGCCGCTTCGCCGTCACCGACGTCGGCCAGAGCGTCTACCGCCATGCACAGTCGATGCTGGCCGAGGCCACCGCCGCGCGCGAGGTCGTGGACCGGCTCAGCGCCGAGCCGCGCGGACTGGTCCGCGTCAGCGTGCCGGTCGGCCTTGCCCAGCAGCAGATGCCGCAGATCCTGCCGGAATTCCTCGCGCGCCATCCGCAGGTGCGGCTGCAGATGCATGTCAGCAACCGCCGCGTCGACGTGATCAACGAAGGCTTCGACGTCGCCATCCGCGTGCGCAACAAGCTCGACGACGACGGCAGCCTGGTGATGCGCAGCTTCGGACAGATCCAGGAACTGCTGGTCGCCAGCCCGACCTATCTGGATCGCGCCGGCCGCCCGACGTCGCCGGAAGAATTGAACGACCACACGACCATGACGATGGGCGAGGACGAAGTGCGCCAGCGCTGGGAGCTGCAGGGCACGTCCGGCGAGACGCGACGCATCGAACTGAAGCCGCGCGTCGCCGGATTCGATTTCCCGATGCTGATGGCGCTTGCCAAGCAGGGGCTGGGCATCACCATGCTGCCGGAGACGCTGTGCGCCGAACCGGTGCGCAACGGCGAACTGGAAGTTGTGCTGCCCGAATGGCGGCTGCCGCAGGGCATCGCGCACGTCGTGTTCGCGTCGCGCCGCGGCATGTTGCCGGCGGTACGTGTGTTCATCGATTACCTGGCCGAGAAGCTGCCGCCGCTGATCGAGTCCTCGCGCGTGGATTGCGGCTCGTGCCGCCGCGGCGAGAGCGAAGGCCACGTGCACGCCGCGCCGGCCGCCGCCGCCTGAGCCGTGTCGCCCGGCGTCGCGCATGCGACAATCCGCGCCGCGCGCGATGCGTGCCACGTGCCTGCGTTCCCGGAGAGATGGCCGAGTGGTTTAAGGCAGCGGTCTTGAAAACCGCCGAAGGGTCAAACCTTCCGTGGGTTCGAATCCCACTCTCTCCGCCACTCCAGGCCCCCTTGCGTATCCCATGAATGCGCCCTGCGTCACGGATGCGCGGCAACTTTCGGGCCTCTCCGTCTTGCGACCCCCCAAGGGCGCGGGTAGCCTCCGCCACAGGGGCAACAAGCAGGAGAGGGGACAAGGATGACCATCAGGGTCTACGTGGTGGATGACCACGCACTGGTACGCGCCGGGATGCGCATGATCCTGTCGGCTGAAGCCGACATCGAAGTGGTGGGCGAGGCGGAGAGCGGCGAAGTGGCATTGCCACAGATCCGCGCGCTGAAGCCCGATATCGTGCTGTGTGACCTGCACCTGCCCGGCGTCAGCGGGCTGGAAGTCACCGAGCGCATCGTGCGCGGCGAATACGGGCCGCGCGTGATCGTGGTGTCGGTGCTCGAGGATGGGCCAATGCCCAAGCGCATGATCGCCGCCGGTGCGGCGGGTTATGTCGGCAAGGGTGGTGATGCGGCCGAGCTGTTGCGGGCGGTCCGCGAGGTCCACAACGGGCGCCGGTTCCTGGCCAGCAACGTGGCCCACAACCTTGCGCTGTCAGGACTGGAGGGCGACGAGTCGCCGTTCGATTCGCTGTCGCCGCGCGAGACGGAGGTCGCGATGCTGCTGGTGCAGGGCCTGCGCCAGGAAGAGATCGCGCGTCGGCTGAGCCTCAGCGCGAAAACCGTCAACACCCACAAGACGCGGCTGTTCGAGAAGCTGCGCATCCACGACAACATCGCGCTTGCAAGGCTTGCCAGCCAGTACGGCATGACCGATCCCGCGCACGCCATCTGACGCGCGCGGGACGGTTGGCGATCAGGCGCCGCGTGGCGCCTGGTCGTCGTCGCCGGACGGGGTGCGGTGGCGGCGGGCCTCCAGTTCGACCTCGCCCACGCTGTCTGCCTCGGTGTCCGCGCTGGCCGAGGCCACTGCGGCGGCTTCGCCCGCATCGGCCGGATGGCCGGCCGGGATGCCCGGGTCCATGTCGGCACTGGCCGGCTGCGCCGGTTCCACCGCGTCGAACAGGCCTCGCGGCTGTGCACCGAGGGGGGTGGGGGCCGGCTCGACCGCCATGTCAGGCTGGACGATCACGTCCGGTGCCACGACGACGTCAGGTTCGACCACCGGATCGGCGGCAACCACCACGTCCGGCTCGCCAGCGACCACGGGCGCCTCGAGCACCTGCGCAGGCTCCACCACGGGCGCGTTGACAGCCTGCGCCTGCTCGGTCACGGGCGCATCCACAACCGGCGTCGGGGCGACCACGGGGGCCTCGACAACCTGTGGCGCCGGCTGCGACACCGCGGTGGCGTGTTCCCCGGACTGCGCCCGGACCGGCTCGACCACGTCCGGCGTCGACACCGCGCTGGCCTGGACTGCCTCCATCCGGGCCGGTCGCGGCTCATGCGCCTGCTCGTCCGCGCCTGCGTCGGTGTCCAGTCCGATGACGGCGGCCGCGGCGGCAGCCGCCGGGGAGGCCGGCCTGCGCTTGCGCGCCGGCTTGGCTTCGGCCTCGTCGTCCTCGAAGTCGAACTCCGGCTGCGAGCTGTCGGCCGCGGCTACGTCGCCCGCGTCCTCGGCCGACACGCCATCGTCCTGGCCGTCGGCCGCGTTGCCTTCACCACCGCCGCGGCGGCGGCGACGGCCGCCGCGACGTCCGCGACGGCGACGCGGGCCTTCGCCAGTGCCGTCGGCGCTGTCGTCATCAGCCGTGGCATCGGCGCTGCCCTGCTGCTCATCGTCGTCCTCGTCGGAGTCGCCCGCGGCCGGGGGCGCGGGACGTGGCGTGGACTGGGCGACGGGGCGCGGTTCAACGGCCTGCACGGTGGCAGTGGCGGTCGTCGAAGCGGCTTCCGGCGCGACAACCGCGGCGGCGGCCGGCAGGATCGCCTCGTCCACGACCGACAGCTGGCTGCCGACCGCCTTCGCCGCCTCCACATTCGCCGGCTCGCGGCGCTGGCGGCCCTGCTGCTGGCCACGCTCGCCTTCGCCGCGCGGCGGCCTCGGCGGACGCGGCTGCCTGGCCTGCTGCTGTTGACCACCCGTGCCGGCGGGCTGCTTCGCCGCCTGCGGCTGTGCCTGCTGCTGCGGCTTGTCCTGCTGCCTGCCGCGGCCCGACTGCTGCTCGCCGCGACGGCCGTCGCGGCGGCCATCACGGCCATCGCGTGCACCGTTCTTGCCGCCACGCGCGTCGCGCTCCTGGCGCGGGCCGCGCTCGCCGCGGTCGTTGCGGCGTCCATCCTGCTGGCCGGCATCGCGGCCCTGCGGTTGTGCGACGCTGCTCGAGCCACCCATCAACGACTTCAACCAACCCATCAGCCCGCCCGCCGCGGCTACCGGCGCCGGGGCAGGTGCCGCCGCGGCCACGGGTGCGACCTCCGGCTGCACTTCGGGCGCGGCGCGCTGCTCGCGCACCGGTGCCGGATGCGCATGCTGGACATGCGTGATCGCGGCAGGCGGCGGCACGTTGAGGTTGGCCTTGGTCAGCGCGATGGTGGCGACCTTGCGCGGCGTGCCGCGGCGATAGCTCGGCTTGGCCGAGTCTTCGTCGAGCTCGTTTGCGCGCAGGCGCGTGACCTCGTAGTGCGGGGTCTGCAGCTGTTCGTCGGCGACGATCACGATCGGCGACGCGTGGCGCTGCTCGATCTCGGCCAGCGCGCTGCGCTTTTCGTTGAGCAGGTAGTTGGCGATGTCAACCGGGGCCTGCACCAGCACCTGTCCGGTGTTGTCCTTCATGGCGTGCTCTTCGGCGACGCGCACGATCGACAGCGCCAGCGACTCGATGCTGCGCATGCGGCCGTGGCCCTCGCAGCGCGGACAGACGATCTGGCTGGACTCGCCCAGGCTCGGGCGCAGGCGCTGGCGCGACATCTCCAGCAGCCCGAAGCGCGAGATGCGGCCGATCTGCACGCGCGCGCGGTCGTACTTCAGCGCGTTCTGCAGCTTGTTCTCCACGTCGCGCTGGTGCTTGCTCGACGACATGTCGATGAAGTCGATGACCACCAGGCCGCCCAGGTCACGCAGGCGCAGCTGGCGGGCGACCTCTTCGGCCGCCTCGAGGTTGGTGTGGAACGCGGTTTCCTCGATGTCGCCGCCCTTGGTGGCGCGTGCTGAGTTCACGTCGACCGCGGTCAGGGCTTCGGTCTGGTCGATCACCAGCGCGCCGCCGGAGGGCAGGCGGATGGTGCGCTCGTAGGCGTTCTCGATCTGCGACTCGATCTGGAAACGGTTGAACAGCGGCACGTCGTCGGTGTAGTAGCGCAGCTTGCGCAGGTTGTGCGGCATCACCTGCTCGACGAATTCCTTGGCCTCCTCGAACATTTCCGGGGTGTCGACCAGGATCTCGCCGATGTCGGCGCGCATGTAGTCGCGCAGCGCACGGATGATCAGCCGCGATTCCTGGTAGATCAGGAACGGCGCGGGCTTGCTGAGTGCGGCTTCGGCCACGGCGCGCCACACGCTCAACAGGTAGTCGAGGTCCCACTGCAGCTCTTCGGCGTCACGGCCGACGCCGGCGGTGCGGATGATCACGCCCATGTCATCGGGGATCTGGAGCGCGTCCATCGCCTTCTTCAGCTCGGCGCGGTCCTCGCCCTCGATGCGGCGCGACACGCCACCGGCGGTGGGCGAGTTCGGCATCAGCACCATGTAGCGGCCGGCGAGCGAGATGAACGTGGTCAGCGCCGCGCCCTTGTTGCCGCGCTCGTCCTTGTCGACCTGCACCACGACTTCCTGGCCTTCGCGCAGGAGCTCCTTGATGCCGGCCTTGTTGTGGTCGACGCCGGAGGCGAAATAGTCGCGGGAGATTTCCTTCAGCGGCAGGAAGCCGTGGCGCTCGGCGCCGTATTCGATGAAGGCGGCTTCAAGCGAGGGCTCGATGCGGGTGATGCGGCCCTTGTAGATATTGGATTTCTTGTGCTCTTTCGACGGTTGCTCGATGTCGATGTCGTACAGGTTCTGGCCGTCGACGATGGCGACGCGCAGCTCTTCTGCCTGCGTCGCGTTGATCAGCATGCGTTTCATGGTGCGTTCCTCGCGCGCTCTCGCACGCGGAACGCCGGGGCGTTTCGCCTGGATGTGGCCTGCCGCCGGCGCGTGAGCGCCAAGGCGACCTCGGTTGCTTCCAGCGCTGCACACCACGGCGGGCCGCGGGAGCGCTTGTACTCTTGATTTTGGTTTGGGCCGGCGGCAGCGGGTGCCGATGCCATGGAGGCAGGGGCGTCCGCGCCGCTGGGACATGTTCAGCGCCGGTGCCGTGGCACCGGGCGATCACAGGAACTGCTGTCCAGCCGCTAACATGGCTGCCCCGAGGGCAGTGGCCGCGCGCTGTACGGGATCCGCGGAAGGCCGGCTTTTGGCCGGTGAACTTCCTGCGAAATCAGCACCTTATCTCGCGGCGCGAGTGTATCAGAAAAAGACTCCGGGCCGGTTGCCGCAGGCAGCCGGCTCCGCATGCAGGCAGGACTCCAGCGAATGACCGAACGCAAGCCCGATCCACCCGCCACCGGCGGCGTCCGCACCGTGCGGATCCCCGACGACCGTGACGGGCAGCGCCTGGACAACTTCCTGCTCGGGCAGCTGAAAGGCGCGCCGCGCTCGCTGGTCTACAAGATCGTGCGCAGCGGCCAGGTACGCGTGAACGGGGGGCGGGTCAAGGCCGACCGGCGCCTGGAGGCGGGCGACGAGGTGCGGATTCCGCCGGTGCGGCTGGAGGAGGCCGGCGAAAAGGGCGTGCCCGGGCGCAGCCTGCTGGACGCCATGGCCGCCAGCATCGTGTTCGAGGACGCCCGGCTGCTTGCCATCAGCAAGCCGGCGGGCATCGCCAGCCACGGCGGCAGCGGCATCAGCTTCGGCGTGATCGAAACCCTGCGCGCCCTGCGGCCGGGCGAGCCACTGGAACTGGTGCACCGCCTGGACCGCGACACCTCCGGCCTCATGGTGGTGGCCAAGAAGCGATCGGCGCTGACCGGGCTGCAGGCGCTGATGCGCGAGGACGGCGGCGCGGGGCTGCGAAAGCGCTACCTGGCGCTGCTCACCGGGCGCATGCCCGACGGCGTGATGAGCGTGGATGCCCCGCTGCACGTCGGCCTGCGCCAGGGCGGCGAGCGCCATGTCCAGGTCAACCCGGCGGGCAAGGCCTCGCTCAGCCATTTCCGCGTGCTGGAGCGGCTGGGCGGACATTCCTATTGCGAGGTGCGCATCGAGACCGGCCGCACCCACCAGATCCGCGCCCATGCGCGGCATATCGGCCATCCAGTCGCCGGCGACGACAAGTACGGCGAGCCCGAGGTCAACCGCCGCCTGCGCGACCAGGTCGGGCTGCGGCGCATGTTCCTGCATGCGGCGTCGCTGGAATTCGCGCTCGACGACGGCAAGGCGCCCTACGTGCTGAGCGCGCCACTCGACCCGGAGCTGGGCGAGGTCCTGGACCGCTTGCGCTAGTCGCTCCCGCGGCCCACGGCCCTGGCACGTCCCGGATGGATCAGCCCGCGATCGCGTCCGCGCGCGCGGCGCAGATGAAATCGTTCTCGCTCAGCCCGCCGACATCGTGGGTGGAATAGCGGACCACGCAGCGGTCGTAATGCACGCCGAGATCCGGGTGGTGGTCCTCGCGGTTGGCCATGTGCGCCAGCGCGTTCACGAACGACATGGTCCGGTAGTAATCGGGGAAGCGGAACGTGCGCGTCAGTGCCTGGCCGTTTTCGGCCAGCGCCCAGCCGGGCAGTTCCGGCAGCAGTTCGTGGACGCGCGCTTCGCTGAGCCTGTGTTCGCTGCCCTTGCGCGGCGTGCAATGTGCCTGGGCAAGCGGGATGAGGTCGGACATGGTGTCTCCTGTGGCCGGATGTACGGCCGGCCTGAACGAAAGGTGTGGCGCCGTGCGCGCGCCCGCCGTGTATACGGCAATGGCGGGCCGGGCGGCTAGAATACGCCCATGATCCAGATCTCCGAATCCGCGCAGACCCATTTCCGCAAGCTGATCGAACGCGAAGCCGTGTCGGGCATGGGCGTACGGCTGGCCGCGATGCGGGCCGGCACACCCGATGCCGACGTCCGGCTCGAGTTTGCCGCACCCGACGAACTGCAAGGCGACGAATGGGCGATCGACTGCCAGGGGTTCACGCTCTGGCTGGACGCGACCAGCGTGCCGTACCTCGACGGCGCCGAGATCGACTACGCCACGCTCGCCACCGGCGGCCAGCTGCAGATCCGCGCGCCCAAGATCAAGGGCCAGGAACCCGACGCCGGCGCGTCGCTGGTCGAGCGCGTGCGCTGGACCGTGGAGCACGTGGTCAACCCGCAGCTCGCCCAGCATCGCGGCCATGTCGACGTGGAGGAAGTCCGCGCCGACGGCGTGGTCCTGCTGCGTTTCGGCGGCGGCTGCCACGGCTGCGGCATGGCCGACGTGACCCTCAAGCAGGGCATCGAGAAGACGCTGATGGAGCGCGTGCCGGGGGTGACCGCTGTGCGTGACGCCACCGACCACGACACCGGCGCCGCGCCGTACATCCCGCGCGCCTCGGCCTGATCGCGCAGCCGCGCTTCGACCGCGACGGATGTTCTCCTCCGCCGAACTGATCGAAGCCCTGCGCCGGCGCATGCGGCGTTCGCTGCGTCCGCCGCCTCCGGTGGGCGAGTTCCCGCCCGGCTGGCGCGAGTGGTTCGCCGCCACGGGCACGCGCAGTCGCGGGGTGGTGGGTGCCGCGGCCGGTGATATCGCCGCAATCCTGATGGCGCGCGAGCCGCAGCTGTCGACCCGCGTGCTCGAAGTGCTGGGCCCTTGGCGTGCCTACGCCACGTTGTGGCGCCAGGGCTGGCAGCCGGCCAGCCGCGATGAACGCGGCACGCGGGTCGCGGCGATGACGCTGAGCATGCTGTTGCACCTGTTGTTCGCGCTCGCCCTCGTGTGGCTGATGCATGCGCGCTTTTTCGTGTTTCCGGCGCCGGAAGCGGCCCGCGAGGGCGAGCAGGTGATCCAGGTCGAATTCATCGGCACCGGCACGCCCGAAGATGCCGGCGGCGGCGCCGCACAGGCGATCAGCGACGATGCGCCGGCGCCTGCCGCATCGGCATCGGCCGCGCCATCGGCGGCGACGTCACGCGAGCCGCAGGTCGTTCCGCCGCCAGCGCCGCTGCCCGAGCCGGGTGAGGCGCTGGCCGAGGCGCCCGCCGTGGCGGTGGTCGCACCGGCGCCGTCCCCGCTGCAGGTCACCGAGGTCGCCGTGCCGGACAGCGTCTTCACGGTGCCGCCGCCGCGGCCCGTCGACATCGCCGCGCCCACCGTTGCACCGAGGGATGTGGTGGCGCGCGTGCGTGAAATCGATGTCGCCGAAGCCCCGCTTTCGCCGGTGCTGGCCGAAGTGCGCACGCGCCCGATCGAGGTGGCCGTGCCCCGGCCCTCGCCGCGCGGCGTGGCCGTGGTCGAGCGCGAGATCGAGGTGGCCCCGGAGACCGCCAGGATCGACACGCTCCCAGCCCGCGAATTGCCGACGATCACCACCAGGCAGCCCGCCGCGCAGGCACCGGCGGTGCGCGACCGCGGCGTTCCGATGCCGAGCGCTCGCCCGGCCGCCGCTGCACCGGCAACAACCGTGGCGACCGCCACCGCGGCCGATGCTCCCGGCAGCGCGAGGCAGCCCGCTACCGGCACCGTCGCCGGCGCGACGCGGACGCCCGCAGGCGGGCGCCCGGATGCCACGGGCAGCGGTGCGCGTGCCACCGGGTCGGCGGCGGGTGCCGGTCCAGCCGCGGACGCCAAGCCGGGCACGCTGCCGTCGCCGCGTCGCGGTGACGACCGCGGTGATTCCACGCGCAACGTCGCCGGTGGCCAGGCCGGCAGCTCGGGCCTGTTCAACGCCGACGGCAGCGCGCGCCTGCCGGGTGGCGGCCGTGTCGGTGGCGGACTGCCACCGGGCACGATCACCGAGGACTTCGCCAAGATCGACCGCAATGGCACCTGGCTGAAGCGCCCGCCGATCGGCTACGAGCCGACGTCGTTGGACCGCTACTGGGTGCCGCATGAAAGCCTGCTGGCCGAATGGGTGCGCAAGAGCGTCACCGAGGTCAGGATCCCGATCCCGGGAAGCTCCAAGTCGATCCGCTGCGTGACGGTCATGCTGGCCCTCGGCGGGGCCTGCGACATCGTCGATCCCAACATGCAGGACATCGAAGCCACCGCGCGCAAGCCACCCGACGTGCCGTTCAAGCGCGAGCTGCAGGAAGACCAGGAAAGCCTGGGTCCGGCACCGTAGCGGAAAAAAGGAAAAGCCCGCGCCAGGCGGGCCTTCCAGGGCGCTTCAGTCGCGGGGAATTCGCGCGACAGCCGCCGTCACTTGCCGGCGTGCGCGCCGTGCAGGTCGCGCAGCTGGCCCGGGCGCGACGCGAAGTACGCGGCGAGATCGGCGATCTGCTGGTCGTCCAGGCCACGCGCTTGGCTGGACATGAGCGCATGGTCGCGCGCGCCGCTGCGATAGGTCTGCAGCGCATGCGCGAGGTAGTCGCGGTACTGGCCACCGAGCTTGGGATAGGTGGGATCGAGCGGGACGTTGCCGTCGGCGCCATGGCAGTCGATGCACGACTGGCCGGTGGCGGCACCCTTGGCATTGGCCTGCTGCTCGCCCTGGGCGATGCGGCCAACCGGCAGCGCATTGACCGACGTGGCGGATGCGACACCGCTGGCCGTCGTGCCGTCGCCGCAGGCGGCGAGGCCGACGGTGGCGACCAGGACGAGGGCGAGGCGTGCGGCTTTGGCGATCGTCATGTGGCGGCTCACGGCGTCAGTCCGGAAATGAAGGCGGCGATGTCGGCGATGTCCTGCTCGGAAAAGCTCTGCGCCTGCACCTGCATGGTCGGGTGCTTGCGCGTGCCGTCGCGGTACTCGGTGAGCGCGTTGACCAGGTATTCGCTGGACTGGCCGCCGATCCGCGGCACGTGGTAGTGCGGATAGGCGTTCTTGTATCCCTCGATGCCGTGGCAACCCACGCACGTATAGGTAAGCATGCGCCCGCTCTCGGCGTTGCCCGCGGCGGCCTGCTGCGCGATGGCGGCGGGGGCGAACGAGGCAAGGGCAAGGGCGAGGCAGGCGGCGATCGGCATCGGTCGCATCATGTCTGGGTCCGCATCCTGAGGCTGGTGGTATGACTGGGAGCGAGCGGCCTTGCGGACGCGTGCAATCGGCGCAGTATAGCCGCCGACCCGACGACTGTTAACGCCGCGCGTTGGCGACCTCCACATGCGCACCGGTGCCTTGCCCTGCCGCTCGCCACCATGACCTTCGGCGGATATGCGTCGCGGGGCCGGTGCTATACCTTGCTACCACACCATTCTGGCTGCCCTTCCATGCTTCCGAGCTCACCCGTCATGCGTCGCCGCGCCGTCGGCCTCGCCGTCCTCATGTTGTCCGCCAGCCTGTTCCTGCAGGGCTGCCGAGGCGGCGCCGATGCCGCGGCGAAGGATGAGAAAAAGGCGCCCGAGGCGGTGCCGGTCGAGGCCGTGGCCGCCGCACCGCGCGCGATCGCGGCGAGCTACAGCGGCAGCGCGACCCTGGAGGCGCGCGCCGAAGCACAGGTGGTGTCGAAGACGTCGGGCGTCGCGTTGCAGGTGCTGGTGGAGGAGGGCGATGCGGTACGCGCCGGCCAGGTGCTGGTGCGCATCGATGCCGATCGTGCACGGCTCAACCTGGCGCAGGTCGACGCGCAGATGCGCAAGCTCGAAGCCAATTTCCGCCGTGCCAGCCAGCTGGTCGAGCAGCAGATGGTCAGCGTCGGCGACCACGACCAGCTGCGCTACGACCTGGAAAACGCGCGCGCGGCGTGGCGGCTGGCGCAGCTGGAGCTGTCGTACACCAACGTGGTGGCGCCGATTTCGGGCGTGGTTGCATCGCGTTCCATCAAGACCGGCAACTTCGTGCAGATCAACACGCCGATCATCCGCATCGTCGACAACTCGCGGCTGGAGGCGACGCTCAACGTCCCCGAGCGCGACCTGACCACGCTGCGCGCCGGGTTGCCGGTGCGCATGCAGGTCGATGCGCTGCCCGGCCGCAGCTTCACCGGCGTGGTGGACCGCATCGCACCGGTGGTCGAGGCCGGCAGCGGCACCTTCCGCGTGGTCTGCGCCTTCGACCCCGATGACAGCGCGCTGCAGCCGGGCATGTTCGCGCGCATGGGCATCGACTACGACAACCGCGCCAACGCGCTGGCCATCCCGCGCACCGCACTGCTCGAGGACGAAGGCGACCCCGCGGTCTTCGTGGTCCGCGATGGCAAGGCCGTGCGCACGACCATCGAAACCGGCTATGTCGAAGGTGCCTTCGTCGAGGTCCGCAAGGGCCTGGACGCCGGTGATCGCGTGGTCACGGCGGGCAAGGTCACGCTGCGCGACGGCAGTGCGGTCCAGGTGATCGGCGATCCGCCCGCGGTGGCCGCCAAGGCGACCACCGAGGCCGGCGCCAAGGCCGCCGGGCAGACGCGATGAGCAGCCGCGGCGGGGAAGGCCGCGACCTGCACCACGCGGATGACGTCGACGGCACCGTGCGCGCCGACGGCCTGGTCGGATTCGCGGTGCGCCGCCGGGTGACGGTGGCGATGGTGACGGTCAGCATGCTGCTGTTCGGGCTGATCGCGCTGGGCAACCTCAAGGTCAACCTGCTGCCGGACATCAGCTATCCCACGCTGACCGTGCGCACCGAGTACACCGGTGCCGCGCCGCAGGAGATCGAGACCCTGGTCAGCGAGCCGGTGGAAGAGTCGCTGGGCGTGGTGAAGGGTCTGCGCCGGCTGAAGTCGGTGTCGCGCACCGGGCAGAGCGACGTGGTGCTCGAGTTCGCCTGGGGCACGGACATGGACCAGGCCAGCCTGGAGGTCCGCGACAAGATGGAGACGCTGCAGCTGCCGCTCGAGGTCACGCCTCCGGTGCTGCTGCGCTTCAACCCCGCGACCGAGCCGATCCTCCGCCTGGCGCTCAGCAGCAGTGCCGAGGGCGACGTCGAGCGCGAACTGCCGCTGCTGCGCCGCTATGCCGACGACGACCTGAAGAAGAAGCTTGAAACCGTGCCCGGTGCGGCGGCGGTGAAGGTCGGTGGTGGCCTCGAGGACGAGATCCAGGTCGAACTCGACCTGCAGAAGCTGTCGCAGATCGGCCTCTCGGTCGCCGCGGTCGTGCAGCGCCTGAAGGAAGAGAACATCAACCTGTCCGGCGGTCGCCTGGAGCAGGGCACGCAGCGCTACCTGGTGCGCACCGTCAACCAGTTCGCCGGCGTGGACGAAATCCGCGGCATGCTGGTGGCGACGCAGGCCGGTGGCTCCGGCGGCGCCGGCGGCGCCGATGAGGTCGCGCGTCTTGCGGCCGCGTCCGGAGACGCTTCGGTGATGGCCGCCGCGATGTCGGCGCAGAGTGCGGCTTCCGCATCCAACCGCGCCGTGGCCGATGGCCGTGCGGTGCGCCTGGGCGATATCGCCGAGGTCCGCCAGGGCTTCAAGGAACGCGAGGCGATCATCCGCCTCGACGGCCGCGAGGCGGTGGAGCTTGCGATCTACAAGGAGGGCGACGCCAACACGGTCGCCACGGCGGACGCCGTGGAGCAGCGCCTGGTGCAGATCCGCAAGGACCTGCCGTCGGGCATCGAGCTGGCGGTGGTGGACGACCAGGCGAAGTTCATCCGCGCGGCGATCTCCGATGTGCGCACCGACGCGCTGATCGGCGGCGCGCTGGCGATCCTGATCATCTTCCTGTTCCTGCGCAATGCGTGGAGCACGTTCGTGGTCGGCATCTCGCTGCCGGTGTCGATCATCACCACGTTCTTCTTCATGGACCAGTTCGGCCTGAGCCTCAACGTGATGTCGCTCGGCGGCCTGGCGCTGGCCACGGGCCTGGTGGTGGACGACTCGATCGTGGTGCTGGAGAGCATCGCCAAGGCGCGCGAACGCGGCCTGGGCGTGCTGGACGCGGCGATTGTCGGCACGCGCGAGGTGGGCATGGCGGTCGTGGCCTCCACGCTGACGATCATCGCGGTGTTCCTGCCGCTGGTGTTCGTGGAAGGCATTGCCGGGCAGCTGTTCCGCGACCAGGCGATGACCATCGCGCTGGCCGTCGGCATCTCGCTGCTGGTGGCACTGACCCTGATCCCGATGCTGAGCGCGCTCAAGGCGCGCGCGCCGCTGGCGTTCCCGGAAGAGGCCCCGCACCCGCAATGGCGGCCAGAAAAGCGCTGGCAGCGTCCTGCCGCCGCGACCGGACGCGGCATCGGCTGGGTGTTGCATGCCGTGTTCTTCGGCATCGCCTGGGCGCTGGTGCGTGCCTGGCGGTTGCTGGTCGCGGCGGTCGGTCCGCCGATGCGCACGGCCAGCCGGGTGGCGATGGCGCCGTACGCGCGCGCCGAAAGCGGCTACCTGCGCGTGCTGCCGAAGGCGCTCGGCCGGCCACGGCTGGTCATCGGCGTGGCGCTTGCGGCGTTTGTCGCCACCATGGCCATCGTGCCCACGCTCGGCACCGACCTGATCCCGCAGCTCGCCCAGGACCGCTTCGAGATGACCGCGCGGTTGCCGCCCGGCACGCCGCTGCGCGAGACGGATGCGCTGGTCCGCCAGGTGCAGCAGGCGCACGCCGACGACGAGGGCGTCGAAGTGCTGTTCGGCGTCAGCGGCACCGGCACGCGCCTGGATGCCAATCCCACCGACAGCGGCGAGAACATCGGCCGGCTGACCGTGGTGATGGAGGACGGCGGTAGCCGCGCGCTCGAGGCGGATCTGACCGAGGGCCTGCGCGCGACCATGCAGGAGCATCCGGGTGCGCAAGTCGATTTCAGCCGTCCGGCGCTCTTCAGCTTCTCCAGCCCGCTGGAGATCGAGCTGCGCGGCCAGGACCTCGACGACTTGGCGGCCGCCGGACAGCGCCTGGCCGCGCTGCTGCGCGACAGCCCGTACTACGCGGACGTCAAGTCGACCGTGGAGCAGGGCGCGCCCGAGATCCGCATCGTGTTCGACCAGGAACGCGCCGGTGCGCTCGGGCTGACCACGCGCCAGGTGGCCGATGCCGTGGTCAATTCGGTGCGTGGCGAGGTGGCCACGCGCTACGACTTCCGCGACCGCAAGATCGACGTGCTGGTGCGGGCGCAGGAAGGCGAGCGTGGTTCGGTGCAGGCGATCCGCGACCTGATCGTGAATCCGGCGTCCGCGCGGCCCGTGCGCCTTTCGGCGGTGGCCGACGTGATCGCCACCACCGGCCCCAGCGAAGTGCATCGCGCCGACCAGGTGCGGGTGGCGGTGGTGTCGGCCAACCTGCGCGACACCGACCTCGGTGCCGCGGTCGAGGACGTGCGCCGCCTGGTCAGCGAGAACCCGCTTGGCGCCGGCATTGGCCTGCACGTCGGTGGCCAGGGCGAGGAGCTCGCCGATTCGCTCAATTCGCTGCTGTTCGCGTTCGCGCTGGCGATCTTCATGGTCTACCTGGTGATGGCGTCGCAGTTCGAATCGCTGCTGCATCCGTTCGTGATCCTGTTCACCATCCCCCTGGCGATGGTCGGCGCGATCCTGGCCCTGCTGCTGACCGGCAACACCGTCTCGGTGGTCGTGTTCATCGGCCTGATCCTGATGGTGGGCCTGGTGGTGAAGAACGCGATCATCCTGATCGACAAGGTCAACCAGCTGCGCGAAGCGGGCGTGGCCAAGCGCGAGGCGCTGGTGGAGGGTGCGCGTTCGCGCCTGCGCCCGATCGTGATGACCACGCTGTCCACGCTGTTCGGCTTCATGCCGCTGGCGCTGGCGTTCGGCGAGGGCGCCGAGGTCCGCTCGCCGATGGCGATCACGGTGATCGGCGGCTTGCTGGTGTCCACGCTGTTGACGTTGCTGGTGATCCCGGTGGTCTACGACCTGCTGGATCGCCGCGGTGACGCGCACTACCTGGAGCGCGGACGACGCGCGCGTGCCGCGACAGGTGCCGCGACAGGTGCCGCGACCGACGACGACGGGCTGCCTGCATGAGCGTTGCCGAGTTCAGCCTGCGTCGCCCGGTGACGACGGTGATGCTGTTCGTCTCGCTGTTCGTGGTCGGCCTGATCGCGTCGTTCCGGCTGCCATTGGAGGCACTGCCGGACGTGTCGGCACCGTTCCTGTTCGTGCAGCTGCCGTACGAGGGTTCCACGCCGGAGGAGGTCGAGCGCAATGTGCTCCGCCCGGCGGAGGAGGCGCTGGCCACGATGACCGGCGTCAAGCGCATGCGTGGCGAGGCCACCGCCAACGGCGCCGGCGTGTTCATGGAGTTCAGCGACTGGGACCGCGACATTGCGATCACCGCCTCCGAGGCGCGCGAGCGCCTGGATGCCATCCGCCAGGACCTGCCCGACGATTTCCGGCGCTACTTCGTGTTCAAGTGGTCCACCGGCGACCAGGCGATCCTGCGCGTGCGCCTGGCCGGCGATGTCGACCTGTCCTCGTCGTACGACCTGATCGACCGCCAGCTCAAGCGGCGCATCGAGCGCGTCCCGGGCGTTGCACGCGTGGAGATCAATGGCGCGCCTGCCAACGAGGTCGAGATCGCGATCGACCCCGACCGCCTCAACGCCCACGGCATCGCGCTCAATGCGCTTGCCGAGCGCCTGCGCACGGTGAACTTCTCGGTGTCGGCCGGCATGATCGAGGACGGCGGCGTGCGCCTGCGCGTGCAGCCGCAGGGCGAGGTGAGCGAACTGGCCGAGCTCCGCGATCTGGTGGTCGATGCCAGCGGCCTGCGGCTGGGTGACGTGGCCACCGTGCAGCTGAAACCCGAGCGGGTGGACGTCCGTCGCCGACTGGAAGGGCGCGCCGCGGTGGGGTTGGAGGTCTACAAGGAGCGCGATGCCAACCTGGTCGAGGTCTCGCGCAACGCGATGGCCGAGATGCGGGCGGCCGGCAACGAGCCCGGCCTGGAGGGCGTGGAGTTCAAGGTCCTGCAGGACATGGGCGAGTCCGTGACCAGTTCGCTGCTCGAGCTTGCCGAGGCCGGGGCGATCGGCCTGCTGCTGTCGATCCTGGTGCTGTTCTTCTTCCTGCGCCACTGGCCGTCCACGCTGATGGTGACCCTGGCCATCCCGATCTGCTTCGTGATGACGCTGGGCTTCATGCATTTCTTCGGCGTCACCCTGAACATCCTCAGCCTGATGGGCCTGCTGCTCGCGGTGGGCATGCTGGTCGACAACGCGGTGGTGGTGGTGGAGAGCATCTACCAGGAGCGCGAGCGCAACCCGGGTGACACCTGGCGGGCGTCGATCGTGGGCACCCGCAACGTGGCCATCGCGCTGTCGGCGGGCACCCTGTGCCATTGCATCGTGTTCCTGCCCAACCTGCTCGGCGAAACCAACGACATCAGCATCTTCATGGCGCAGATCGCCATCACCATCTCGGTGTCGCTGCTGGCCTCGTGGCTGGTGGCCGTGAGCCTGATCCCGATGCTGTCGGCGCGCATGCCCACGCCGCCGGCGCTGGCGGAGAAGGGCGGCATGATCCGCCGCATGCAGGGGCGCTACGCGCGCCTGCTGCGCTGGACGCTGGTGCATCGCGGCTGGAGCGTGGCCGGCATCGCGCTGGTGATCGCGGCCAGCGTGGTGCCGATCAAGGGCACGACCTTCGACATGTTCGGCGGTGGAGACCAGGGCGAGCTCAACGTGTACTACCAGTGGAAGGGCAGCTACACCACCGCGCAGATGTCGGAGGAGATCGGGCGCGTCGAGGACTTCCTCGACCAGAACCGCGAGCGCTTCCGCATCACCCAGATCTACTCCTGGTTCGGCGAAGACACCGATTCCGGAACAATGCTGACGTTCGACGACGACGTGAAGGACACCAGCGAACTCGCCGAGGCGATCAGCAAGGCGCTGCCCAGGTCGGCGCGGGCCGAGATCGGCGTGAGGGGAAACGGCGGGCAGGGCGGTGGAGGCGGCGGGTTGGGCAAGAACGTCAGCGTGCAGCTGGTGGGTGACAGTGCCGCGCAGCTGCGCGACATCGCCGACGACGTGGTGCCGATGCTCGAAGCACGGCCCGAGCTGCGCGACGTGCGCGTCGACCAGGGCGACCGCGGCGAGGAATTGGCGGTGCGCGTCGACCGCGAGCGTGCGGCGGCGTTCGGCTTCAGCGCCGAGCAGGTGTCGTCGTTCGTGGCGATGGCTTTGCGCGGCAGCCAGCTGCGCGAGTACCGCCGCGGCGACGCCGAAGTGCCGGTATGGGTGCGCTTCGAAGGTGCGCAGCAGTACCAGCCTTCGGACATCGCAGGCTTCATGGTGCGCAGCCCGGACGGGCGCCAAGTGCCGTTGCTGGCCATGGTGGACATGGAGCTGCAGCCGACGGACAGCCGCATCGCGCGCCACGACCGGCAGACCGCGGTCGGCATCCAGGCCAACCTGGAAGGCGAGACCACGATGGAGGAAGCGCGCAACGCGATGGAAAGCGTGATTGACTCGCTGTCGCTGCCGGCCGGCTACGGCCACAGTTTTTCGGGCAGCGGCTTCGAGGACGACCAGAAGGCCATGCAGCAGATGCTGTTCAACCTGGTGCTGGCGCTGCTGATGATCTACGTGGTGATGGCTGCGGTGTTCGAGTCGCTGCTGTTCCCCGCTGCCATCATGAGCTGCGTGCTGTTCTCGATCCTCGGCGTGTTCTGGCTGTTCTGGCTCACCGGCACGTCATTCACGGTGATGGGCTTCATCGGCATCCTGGTGCTGATGGGCGTGGTGGTGAACAACGGCATCGTGATGGTGGAACACATCAACAACCTGCGCCGGCGCGGCATGTCACGCACCGACGCGCTGGTCGAGGGCAGTCGCGAGCGTCTGCGCCCGATCCTGATGACGATGGGCACGGCGATCCTGGCGATGGTGCCGATCTCGCTCAGCGACACGGTGGTGCTGGGCGGGCTGGCGTACTCGCCGATGGCGCGCGCGGTGGCCGGCGGGCTGGCGTTCTCGACCGTGGTCAGCCTGCTGTTCCTGCCGACGATCTACGCGATGCTGGACGACCTGGCCAACGGCAGCGCCAGGCTGCTGCGCCGCGCCCATGCCGGGCGCGGTGGTCCGGCATCAGCCGAACAGCTTGCCGAGCATCCGTAGGCCGCCGGTCCAGACGCCGATCGCGGTGCCCATGCTGGTCAGGAAAAAGTTCAGCAGCACCCGCGCCACGCGGTTGCGCCACCAGCCGCGTACGGTGCCGACATCGTCGCGCAGGGCCATGAAATCGGCATAGGTCGGCTTGCGCAGCGCGGCTTCCACCAGCGCGCTGACCGTGCCCGAGGCGAGTGCGGGATGCAGCGGCGTGATGGGCGAGGCGATGAAGGCGGCCAGGATGCTCAGCGGATGGCCGCCGGCGATCGCGCAGCCCAGCGCACCCAGGCCGCCGGTCACCAGCACCCACTGCAGCATCAGGTCGGCGCCGACATCGAAACCGCCGCGCCAGAATCCCCAGGCAAAGCCGCCGAGCACGACCACGGCGATGGTGATCTCCATCCACGGCACGCGCGACTTGGGCTTGACGGTCTCGAGGCCCGCGCGCACATCGTGTGGCGGCTCGCGATCGTCCGCGAGGTGCGCCGCGAGGCCCTTGAGGTGTCCCGCGCCGACCACGGCCAGTACTTCGTGCGCGCCGGCCGGCGGTTCGCGCAGCCGCGCGGCCATGTAGCGGTCACGCTCGGTGATGATGGCTTCGTACAGCTCGGGAACTTCGCCGGCGAATTCGCTGAAGCTTGCTTCCAGCACGTCACCCTGCTTGAGGCGCTCGATGTCGTCGTCGCCGACCGCGTCGCTGGCGATCAGCCCCATCATCAGGCTGCCGCTGACCTTGGCGCGGCCCCACCAGCCGAGGCGCTGCATCGCGCGCCGGAAGGTCAGGCCGACGTCACGGTCGATCAGCTGCAGCGGCAGGCCCAGGGCACGCGCGTCGGTGGCCGCGGCCATGAGCTCGGCGCCGGGCTCGACGCCCATCTGTTCGGCCAGCCGGCGCTGGTAGCTGGCGAGCGCCAGGTTGGCCGCGAACAGCGGCGTCTTGCCTTCGCGCAGCACCTTGACGAGGTCGAGCCGGCCCAACGAGTCGGGATCGGTCATCGCCTGCAGGCGCTGCGCGTCGAGTTCGACGGCGACCGCGTCGTAGTGGCCGCTGGCGATCGCCGCGCGCACCGCGTCCACGCTGGCGCGCGACACGTGCGCGGTGCCGAGGAGGGTGTAGCGCACGCCGTCGCGCTCCACGATGGCATGCGGCTGGCCGGCGAGGGCGGCCTCGGCCGCCGCGCGCGTCGCGGCCCCGTCAGGCGCGTCGGTCACGCCGTTCAATCGCGGTAGCGCCTGAGCAGGTCGCCGTACGCATCGATGCGGCGATCGCGCAGGAACGGCCAGATGCGGCGGACGTGTTCGCTGCGGCCCAGGTCGACTTCGCAGGTGAGGATGGTCGGGTCGCTGCCGGCCTCGGCCAGGAACTCCCCCTGCGGGCCGAGCACGTGGCTGTTGCCCCAGAAGTCGATGCCCGATGCGCCCAGTGGCGATGGCTCGTGGCCGACGCGGTTGCACGACAGCACCGGCAGGCCGTTGGCCACGGCATGGCCGCGGTGGCTGAGGATCCACGCATCGCGCTCGCGGGCCTTCTCCGCGGCGTCGTCGTCGGGGTCGAAGCCGATCGCGGTCGGGTAGAGCAGCAGTTCCGCGCCGGCCAGCGCCATCAGGCGCGCGGCCTCCGGGTACCACTGGTCCCAGCACACCAGCACGCCGAGGCGGCCGACGGCCGTATCGATCGGCTCGAAACCGAGGTCGCCGGGGGTGAAGTAGAACTTCTCGTAGAAGCCCGGATCATCGGGGATGTGCATCTTGCGGTACTTGCCGGCGGTCGAGCCGTCGGCGTCGAAGACCACGGCGGTGTTGTGGTACAGGCCGGCGGCGCGCTTCTCGAACAGCGAACTGACCAGCACCACGCCATGCTTGCGGGCCAGCGCGCCAAGGCGCTCCGTGCTTGGTCCGGGAATCGTCTCGGCCAGGTCGAACTCGTCGACGCACTCGTGCTGGCAGAAGTAGGCGCCGTTGTGCAGTTCCTGCAGCAGCACGAGCTTGGCGCCCTGCGCGGCGGCCTCGGCCACGCGCTGCTCGATGACGGCGAGGTTGGCCTCGGCGTTGCCGTGGTTGCGCTCCTGCACGAGGGCGACGGGGAGGGTGGTCTTCTTCATTCTGCTGCTGCCGTGGGCGGACGGACCCGCCATTGTAGTGGCGCGAGTGCCAACGCCCGCTTACACCAGCCCGCGCGGCAGTTGCATGCTGATGCAGTGGAGGCTGCCGTTCTGCCAGATCAGCGACCGGCACGGGACCTGCACGACTTCGCGGCCCGGGTGCGCCGCGGCCAGGACGTCGGCCGCGCGGTCGTCGGCGGGGTCGCCGTAGGCCGGCATCAGCACCGCGCCATCGATGACCAGGTAGTTGGCATAGCTTGCGGCGAGCCGCCGGCCTTCATCGACGACCGGCTGCGGCCACGGCAGCGGGTGCAGCGTGTAGGGCGCGCCATCGATCGTGCGCAGCGCCGCGATCTCGTCAGCCATGGCGCCGAGTTCGGCGTGGTGGCGGTCACCCGGGTCGTCGCAGGCCTGGAACACGATGCCATTGCCGGGCGCGAAGCGGGCGAGGGTGTCGATGTGGGCGTCGGTGTCGTCGCCCTCGAGGTAGCCGTGTTCGAGCCAGAGCACGCGGTCCTGCTGCAGCCATGCCGCGAGGCGCGCGGACAGGTCTTCGCGGCTGGCGTCCGGATGGCGCTCGTGCAGGCAGCGCCACGTGGTCAGCAGGCTACCCGCGCCGTCGGTTTCGATGGCGCCGCCTTCAAGTGCGAAATCAATGTGTTGCCTGGTATTGTTGAAGAAGATTCCCGAGTCGGCGAGACGCTCGACCAGGCGGTCATCCTCGCTTGCCTCGAACTTGCCGCCCCAGCCGGTGAAGCGGAAATCCAGCAACCGTAACCCGTTCGCGCCAACCAGCGTGATCGGGCCGGTGTCGCGCAGCCAGGTGTCGTTGTAGGGAATGGCGAGGAACGCCACGCGTTCCATGTCGATGCGCGCCGACGCCAGGCGTGCGCGCGCATAGGCCTCGACGTCGTCGTCCGCCACGCACACCAGCACGCGCTGGAAGCGGGTGATGGCCGTGACCAGCGCGATGTAGGTCTCTTCGACGTCGGCCAGACGGTCGGCCCAGTCGGTGCCAGCGTGCGGCCACGCCAGCAGGATCGCCGACTGGGGTTCCCACTCGGCGGGGAAGCGCAGCGTGTCGTCGTTCATGGGCTCAGCGGATGGGCGGCTTGGGTCCGGCCTCGGCCGGCGTGGCCTGGTTGGCGACCGCATCGACGACGCGGGTCTTCTCGAAGTAGACCGTGAACGCCGGATAGACCCAGCGGTTGATGGTCGGCCACTGCCGCTTCTGGCCACCGCGCGGGTCGAGTCGCTCGCTTGGCGCGCCGAAGCGCGCCTCGACGTCGGCCATGGTCGTGCCGCGCGCGGGCATGGCGAGGCCGGTTTCGCTGCGGGCGCGATCGACCAGCAGGGTGTCGGCGGACGCCGTGCCGGCACAGGCCAGCAGGGCGGCGGTGGTCATGGCAAGGATCAGGCGCATGGTGGATCTCCCCGTGGGCGCTGCACGGCGCAGCCGCAGCGTTTTTAGCAGATCGCGCGGCCGTGCGCCGTGGCGACGCGACGAAGCGGGCGCACGGTCACGCCCGACGCGCACGCCGGATACGCGAAAGGCCGCATTTCTGCGGCCTTTCGGAATCGGGAGCTGTCCAGCCGCGGCGCGATGTCATGCGTCCGCGGCGGCTCCCTCCGCGCGGCTCAGCGCTGGCGGGCCTTGAAGCGCGGGTTGGACTTGCAGATCACGAAGATCTTGCCGCGACGACGAACGACCTTGCAGTCGCGGTGCCGGGTCTTCGCCGACTTGAGTGAGGACAGGACCTTCATGACAAACCTCGAAACGGGTTGGGGCAATCAAGCCGGCAATTCTACCGGGCTTTCCGCTCCAGACTCAAGCCCCCGCACGGTTTGCCGCCGGGCGCGGTCTAGAATGGCCACCCACCCGCGGAGTCGGACATGATCCAGGACGCCATACCCGTATTGACGATCGACGGCCCATCGGGCTCCGGCAAGGGCACGATCAGCCGTGCGGTGGCCGGGAGGCTGGGCTGGCACTACCTGGATTCCGGCGCCCTGTACCGCGCCATCGGCGTGGCCGCGGGTTGGGCCGACCTGGACCTGGACGACGGTGGCGCGCTGGTCCGCTGCGCCTTCGACACCCGCATCGGCTTCCGCGACGACGACCGCGGCGAGTTGCGGGTGCTCGTGAACGGCCACGACGCCACCGACGAGTTGCGCACCGAGACCGCGGGGGCCGCGGCCTCGGCGATCGCGGCCATCCCGGAAGTCCGTGCGGCACTCAAGGAGCGCCAGCGGGTGTTCCGCAAGCCCCCCGGGCTGGTCGCCGACGGTCGCGACATGGGCACGGTGATCTTCCCCGATGCGGCGACCAAGGTGTTCCTCACGGCCAGCGCCGAGGAGAGGGCGGAAAGGCGCTATAAGCAGTTGAAGGACAAGGGGGTTTCTGTTACGTTGGATGGTCTGCTGCGAGAGATTCTCGCCCGCGACGCCCGCGATGCCAATCGCGCGGTGGCGCCGCTGCGGCCGGCCGAAGACGCCGTCCGCATCGACACCACCGGCCTTGGCATCGAAACGGTCGTCGAGCGCGTTCTGGCCCTGGTGCCGGGGCACGCGGGCTGAACTTCCGCGGCAGGTTGGTCCCGCGTGGCACCTGCCGCGCGGATTTTCCGTGCAATGAGCACTCATGGCGACGCGCAATCCCGCGCAAGCCGCAACGGGTGGACCGGGCAACGCGCCTCGCGCGCCGGTCTGTTTCGTCAACCGGGTAATTTTTCAATGACCGAATCATTTGCAGAACTGTTTGAACAGAGCGAGGCCGCCCTCGGCAAGCTGAAGCCGGGTTCCATCGTCACCGGCGTCGTGATCCAGGTGCGGACCGACGTGGTGGTGATCAACGCCGGCCTCAAGTCCGAAGGCATCGTGCCGATCGAACAGTTCCGTAACGACGCCGGCGAGATCGACGTCGCCGAGGGCGACATCGTCAAGGTCGCGCTCGACTCCCTCGAGAACGGCTTCGGCGAGACGGTGCTGTCGCGCGAGAAGGCCAAGCGTTCCATGGTGTGGGACGAGCTCGAGGAAGCCCTCGAGAAGAACGAGACCATCACCGGCCGCATCAGCGGCAAGGTCAAGGGCGGTTTCACCGTCGACATCAAGGACGTCCGCGCGTTCCTGCCCGGTTCGCTGGTCGACGTGCGCCCGGTGCGCGACCCGGTGTACCTGGAAGGCAAGGAACTCGAGTTCAAGCTCATCAAGCTCGACCGCAAGCGCAACAACGTGGTCGTCTCCCGCCGTGCGGTGGTCGAGAGCGAGCATTCGGAAGAGCGCGAGCAGCTGATGGAGAAGCTGGTCGAGGGCGCCGTGCTGAAGGGCGTCGTCAAGAACCTGACCGACTACGGCGCGTTCGTGGACCTGGGCGGCATCGACGGCCTGCTGCACATCACCGACATGGCCTGGAAGCGCGTGCGCCATCCGTCCGAAGTCGTGGAAGTGGGCGCCGAGCTCGACGTGCGCGTGCTGAAGTACGACCGCGAGCGCAATCGCGTCAGCCTGGGCCTCAAGCAGCTGGGCGAGGATCCGTGGGACAACATCGCCCGCCGCTACCCGTCCAACACCCGCGTGTTCGGCAAGGTCTCCAACGTCACCGATTACGGCGCGTTCGTCGAGATCGAGCCGGGCGTCGAAGGCCTCGTGCACGTGTCCGAGATGGACTGGACCAACAAGAACGTCAACCCGCAGAAGGTCGTGCAGGTCGGTGACGAGCTCGAGGTCATGGTGCTCGACGTGGACGAAGAGCGTCGCCGCATCTCGCTGGGCATCAAGCAGGTCACGTCCAACCCGTGGGAGACCTTCGCGGCCATCCACAAGAAGGGTGACAAGGTCGACGGCCAGATCAAGTCGATCACCGACTTCGGCATCTTCATCGGCCTGGACGGCGGCATCGACGGCCTGATCCACCTGTCCGACATGAGCTGGAACACCAGCGGCGAAGACGTGGCGCGCAACCTCAAGAAGGGCGACACGCTGGAAGCCGTGGTGCTGGCCGTGGACCCGGAGCGCGAGCGCATCAGCCTGGGCGTCAAGCAGCTCGAGCAGGATCCGTTCGGCCAGTTCATGGCGGCGCATCCGCGTGGCACCAAGGTCACCGGCACCGTCCGTGAAGTCGACGCCAAGGGCGCGATCATCGACATCGCCGATGGCGTGGAAGGCTACGTGGCCGCGCGCGACATCTCCGATGAGCGCATCGACGACGCCAGTCAGCACCTGAAGGTGGGCGAGACCATCGAGGCCAAGTTCACCGGCATGGACCGCAAGGGCCGCACGCTGCAGCTGTCGATCCGCGCCAAGGACGAGGCCGAGGTGGCCGACACCCTGGCCGACTACAACCGCGCCGCGTCGGATGCCTCCAGTGGCACGACCAAGCTCGGTGCCCTGCTGCGCGAGCAGCTGGACAGCAAGTCCGAGTAAGCCAGCAAGACCCGGGGCGGCCTGGCACCAGCCAGGCCGCTTTCGGTTGTCGAGGCCACGATGGCAACATGACCAAATCCGAACTGATCGAAATCCTCACCCAGCGCCAGGGGCACCTGAAGGCCGACGACGTCGACCTGGCGGTGAAGTCGCTGCTGGAGATGATGGGCGGCTCGCTGGCCACCGGCGAACGCATCGAAGTGCGCGGTTTCGGCAGCTTCTCATTGCACTACCGTCCCCCCCGCACCGGGCGCAATCCCAAGACCGGTGATGCCGTGGCGTTGCCCGGCAAGCATGTCCCGCACTTCAAGCCCGGCAAGGAGCTTCGCGAACGCGTCAGCGACGTGATGCCGTTGCCTGCCGAGGACTGACCGCTCCACGTCTGTCTGCGTGGCGTGGGCTCGGCTAAGCTAGCGACCCATGCGTCCTCTCCGAATCCTGTTCGCCCTTGCATGCCTCGCCGCAGGCGTCGCCGTGGGCGCACTCAACCCGCAGGTGGTCGCCGTGGATTTCGGCTTCGCCACGCTGCGCCCGACCCTCGGGGTCGCGCTGCTGGCCACGCTGCTGCTCGGCGCCATCCTTGGCGGCATGGCGATCGTGGCGTCCGTGGTGCTGCCGCTGCAACAGCGCCTGCGCCGCACGCGCGCCACCCCCACCGACGCGAGCTGAGATGGCCTTCATCACCGAGTGGTTCTGGTTCTTCCTGCTGCTGCCGATCGCGGCGCTCTCGGGCTGGGTGATCGGTCGCCGCGGCGGCGAGCGCCACAGCGACAGCCAGGTCAGCAAGCTGTCGACCACCTATTTCCGTGGCCTGAACTACCTGCTCAACGAGCAGCCGGACAAGGCGATCGAGCTGTTCCTGCATATCGCCGAGCTCGACAAGGACACCTTCGAGACCCAGGTCGCACTCGGGCACCTCTTCCGCCGCCGTGGCGAGGTTGATCGCGCGATCCGCCTGCACCAGGGCCTGGTGCAGCGTCCGGACCTCAACGACCAGCAGAAGGTGCAGGCCTTGCTGGCGCTGGGCGAGGACTACATGCGCTCGGGCCTGCTCGACCGCGCCGAGACCGTGTTCACCGACCTTGCCCAGATCGACCAGCGCGCGCCGCAGGCGCTCAAGCACCTGATCGGCATCTACCAGGCGGAGCGCGACTGGCCGAAGGCCATCGAGAACGCCACCCGCTACGAGGCCGCGACCGGCGAGCCGATGGGCAAGCTGATCGGCCAGTTCGAATGCGAGCTGGCCGAGCGCCTGCGCGTCGCCGGCGAACGCGACGCGGCCCGCGAGGCGATCGCGCGTGCCTATGCCGCGGATTCGACGTCGGTGCGCGCCGGCATGCTCGAGGGCAAGCTGGAGATCGATGCCGGCAACGACGTCGCGGCCATCCGCGCCTTCGAGCGCGCCGCGCGCCACGATCCGGATTTCCTGCCCGAGCTGCTGCCTCCGCTGCTCGCGGCGTATGCCCGGGTGGGCGACAGCCCCGGCGCGCGCACGTTCCTGACCGAGATGGCCGAACACTACAGCGGCGTCGCGCCGGTGCTGGCGCTGACGCGGCTGGTGCAGGCGGAGGAGGGCGTGCCAGCCGCGCGCGGCTACCTCGCGCAGCAGCTGAAGGACCGGCCTTCGGTTCGCGGCGAGGCCGCGCTGATCGAACTCGCGCTCGCCGATGGCGTCGAACACGGCGAGACGCTCGAGCAACTGCGCCACATCACCGACCAGTTGCTGGTGCGCAATCCGAGCTATCGATGCAATCGTTGCGGATTCGGCGCGCGCAGCCACCACTGGCAGTGCCCGTCCTGCAAGGAGTGGGGCACGATCAAGCCGCTGTTGAACTACGCAGTGGTCTGAGGGTGGGCGGCATGGCGTGGTCGTGGCTGTTGCCCTGGTTGCTTGCGTCCGCAGTGATCGCGGCGGCCGGTGCGCGGGTGGCCCGCTGGCATGCAGTGCGCCACCGGTTGCTCGACCAGCCCGGCGCACGTCGCAGCCACAAAGTGCCGACGCCGCGCGGCGGTGGCATCGGCATCGCCATCGCGTGGGGCTTGGCCTGGCTGGTCGCGCCGTGGCTGCTGCCCGTGCCGGGCACGCTCGCGGCAGCCGTGCTGGCAGGCCTGCTGCTGGTCGCTGGCGTCGGCTTCGTCGACGACCACCGGGCGCTGTCGGCGTGGTGGCGGCTTGCGGCGCATGTGGCGGCAGGCGGACTGGTCGCGCTGGCACTCGCTGCCAATGGGGCGGCCCCGTGGCAGGTGGTGTTCGTGCTGGCCGCGGTCCCGGTGCTGGTCAATGTGTGGAACTTCATGGACGGCATCGACGGGCTGGCTGCAAGCCAGGCGGCGCTGGTCGCGCTCACGTTCGCGTTGCTTTCGGGCGCGCCCTCCGCGTGGGCCGTCCTGGCGCTGGCCCTGGCCGCGAGCTGTGCCGGGTTCCTGCCGATGAACTTCCCGAGGGCACGGATCTTCCTCGGCGATGTCGGCAGCGGCACCCTCGGCTACGCGATCGCGGTGCAGGCAAGCCTGTTGCTCTGGTCGGATGCGGGTGGGCAGGGTCTCGTGCCCGTCCTGCTGCTGCCGCTCTCGGCGTTCCTGGTTGACGCGACGTTGACATTGGGCTGGCGCATCGTGCGTGGCGAGGCATGGTGGATGCCACACGTGCAACATTCCTACCAGCAGCTCGCATTCAGCTTGGCCGACCATCGACCGGTCACACTGCTCTATGGCGCGTGGACGGCGGCTGCGCTGATGTTGGCCCTGGTTTCCGCCACGCGCGTGACATCATTCCGTTTTGCCGCGGCGGCCATGTGCCTGCTGCTCGCGGCTGTTGCATGGCGCGCTGCCCGGGGGGGCGTCGGGCACCCAGACGAGCAGGATCGCCACTAGATGACCTTCTGGAAGGACAGGTTCAGGATCGCATTGCCGCGCTACGCCGTGGTCGGCCACGACCTGATGATGGTCTGGGTGGCCTGGTCCGGCCTCAACTATTTCCGGCAACCGGCGCTGGGCGGGGCCGGCGACGGCGCAGTACTCACGCCCGAACTCACCCTGATCCTGCTGGTGCAGGGGCTGATCTTCTGGCAGGTGGGCCTGTACCGGGGCGTGTGGCGCTTCGCCAGCATCCCCGACCTCGTCAACATCATGAAAGCGAGCATGTTCGGCCTGCTCGCGATCGTGCCGCTGCTGTTCTTCGTGTTCGACCGCGCCGGTGAAATCCCGCGCACCGTGATGCTGGCCTATCCGGTGGTGCTGTCGGCACTGCTGGGCATGCCCCGGCTGCTGTACCGCGCCTGGAAGGACCACGGCACGTCGCGCACCGACCAGGCTGCGCTGCGGGTCCTGATCCTGGGTGCGGGGCAAGCGGGCGAAGCCTTGGTCCGCGACCTGCGGCGGGCGGGTGCCTACCAGCCGGTGGGGTTCCTGGACGATGCCGCCAAGCTGCGCGGCAGCCACCTGCAGGGCCTGCCGGTGCTGGGCAAGATCGAGGACCTCGGGCGCATCGCGCCGGAGACCGCGGCGCAGTTGCTGGTCATCGCCATGCCGTCGCTCGACGCCACCGCCATGCGGCGCATCGTGGCCGCCTGCGAGCGCACCGGCCTGCCGTTCCGCACCGTGCCGCGCCTCAACGACCTGCTGGAAGGTCGCTCGCTGCCGGGCGAGCTCAAGGAGGTCGCGATCGAGGACCTGCTGGGCCGCAAGCCGGTCACTCCGGACTGGAAGGCGATCCGTGGTTGGCTTGGCGGGCGCAGCGTGCTCGTCACCGGTGCCGGTGGCTCCATCGGCGCCGAGCTTTGCCGCCAGTGCGCCCGCCACGGTGCCCGCCAGATCGCGCTGATCGAGATGGATGAGCTGGCGCTGGCGACCACCGAGGCGGAACTGCGTCGCGACTTCCCGCAGATCGAATGCATCCCCGTGCTGGGCGACTGCGGTGACCCCGCCGTGGTCCGCCACGCGCTGGCGCTGTCGGCGCCGGAAGCGGTGTTCCACGCCGCCGCCTACAAGCAGGTGCCGGTGCTGGAGTCGCAGCTGCGCGAAGCGGTGCGCAACAACGTGCTGGCGACCGAGACGGTCGCGCGCGAGGCCCAGGCCGCGGGCGTCGGCGCGTTCGTGCTCATCTCCACCGACAAGGCGGTGGACCCGGTCAACGTGCTCGGTGCCACCAAGCGCCTGGCCGAGATGGTGTGCCAGTCGATGACCCGGCGCGGGAACACGCGTTTCGTGACGGTCCGGTTCGGCAACGTGCTCGATTCCGCCGGCAGCGTCGTTCCGCTGTTCCGCGCGCAGATCCGCCAGGGCGGGCCGGTCACGGTGACCGATCCGGAGGTCACCCGCTACTTCATGACCATCCCCGAGGCCTGCCAACTGATCCTCCAGGCGGTGGCGATCGGGTCGATCGAGGCGGTCTACACCCTCGACATGGGCGAGCCGGTATCGATCCGCCTGCTTGCCGAGCAGATGATCACGCTGGCGGGCAAGCAGCCCGGGCGCGACATCGCAATCGTGTACACCGGCCTGCGCCAGGGCGAGAAGCTGCACGAGACGCTGTTCCATGCGGAAGAGCGCTATCGGCCCACCTCGCATCCCAAGATCCTGCAGGCCGAGGCACGCGAGGTGGAGACCGAGCGCATCGAAGCCGCCACGTCCCGCATGCGCGATGCCGTGGGTCGCTACGATGTGGAAGCGCTGGGTCGGCTGTTGCGCGACTCGGTCCCCGAATTCGCGCCGCTCATGGCGCACGAAGAACGGAAGATGGCGGCCACGGTGGTCGCCTTCCCGGCAAGGAACGCGAGAAGGACATGACGCAACGCATCCGCAAGGCGGTTTTCCCGGTGGCAGGCCTCGGGACCCGGTTCCTGCCCGCCACCAAGACGGTTCCCAAGGAGATGCTCCCGATCGTCGATCGCCCGCTGATCCAGTACGCGGTGGACGAGGCGGTGGAAGCCGGTTGCGACACGCTGATCTTCGTGACCAACCGCTACAAGCACGCAGTCGCCGATTATTTCGACAAGGCCTACGAACTCGAGCAGAAGCTTGAAAAGGCCGGCAAGCATGAATTGCTCGAGGTGGTCCGCAACGTGATTCCCGCGGGCGTCCGTGCGGTCTTCGTCACGCAAACCGAAGCCCTGGGCCTCGGGCATGCCGTCCTGTGTGCCAAACCGGTGGTCGGTGACGAGCCGTTCGCGGTGCTGCTGCCGGACGACCTGATCTGGAACCGCGGGCCGGGCGCGCTGGCACAGATGGCGGACCTGGCGCAGGCTACCGGTTCAAGCGTGATCGCCACGCAGGTCGTGCCGAAGGAACAGACGTCGAGCTACGGGATTGTGGCGACCAGCGAATTCCAGGACCGGGCTGGCCGGATCACGGCGATTGTCGAAAAGCCGTCGCCCGAGGAGGCGCCGAGCAACCTGGCGGTGGTCGGGCGGTACGTCCTGTCGCCGCGGATCTTTCCGCTGCTCGAGGCCACCGCGCCGGGGCGGGGCGGGGAGATCCAGCTTACGGATGCGATCTCGGCCCTGCTGGCCGAGGACGAGGTGCTGGCCTACAGGTTCCAGGGCACCCGCTTCGATTGCGGCACCCATATCGGCTTGATCGAGGCCACCATACGCCACGCACTGGATCATGAACTGCTCAGCGAGGCCGCTCAGGGCTTCATGCGTGACGCATTGTCTGAATTGGGCGTACTTGACGTCCAGTGAAAGTCGCCGCGCGGCGCGCGTGACAGGTTCACGAGGGTATGGTTATAGTCGCCGGGTCGGGGGGGCGCGCAATCGCGTTCCTGCGTCAAGTGTCTGCACATCACCCTAGGGAGAGACCCATTCCATGAAGCTTGCATCAACTTTTGCGGCACTGACGCTTGCCGTCGCCGCGACCTACAGCGTCCCCGCCACCGCCCAGACTTCGCACGCGAACGCGTCGCAGCCGGCCGCTCGCTGTCAGGGCGCCCTGCCGGCGTTCGAAACGGCCATCCGCAAGCGCCCGCTGGCCATCCAGAACGAAGGCAACGCATCGAGCTACATCACCTGCGGCTTCGAGTTCGACGCCGGCGCGGCCATCGACAACTCGGCCATCCTGCTCGACACCTACTTCACCAACACCACCACCGCGCCGGTTTCGCTGACCTGCACCGCCGTGACCGGTTGGCAGACTGGTGCCAACGAGTTCGTCAGCCGGACCGAAGTGATCGCTCCCGGCGCGCAGAGCGAGGACATGTTCTGGTACGCAGACGACTTCGTAGGCGGCGGCATGGCCTCGGGCCTGGTTGCCATCAGCTGCAACCTGCCGGTCGGCGTGGGCATCAACGACACCTACATCTTCTGGGACACGGCCGACGCCCCGGTCTGACCGCCCTGTCGTACGTAATCGCAGGGGCGCCGGATTTCCGGCGCCTTTTCGTTTCAGAGGCGTGACGGGCCGTACAGCCCGCGCCCACAAAGGCCAGGCGCACGCATGAATCGCAACAGCAGGACCCCCATCATCGTTGCCGCGGTGCTTGTCGCCGCGGTGGTCATCGGCACGATCGCGATGCGCGGCCGGAACGAGCCCGCGCCCGCCATCGCGGCGGATCCAGCGGCGAGCGACATCGCGCGCACGGTTCCGGCGCCAGGCGGCCCGCCGCCACGTTCCCCGGTCGCAGCGCGCGCGTCGAGCGGCGCCCAGTTGGCCGCGCATGTCGAACGACGCGCGCAGCGCCGCGATGAGCATATCGCCCGGACCGCGGCGCTGAAGAAGCAGTCCGCCGAGCGGTTCGCCGCCGAGCAGGTCGACCCGGCCTGGGCGCCGCAGAAGGAAGCCGAACTCGCCGGCATTGCCGGGCAGCCCGGCTTTGCAACGGCCGGCGTCAAGCCGACCAGCCTGGACATGGACTGCAAGAGCAGCATGTGCCGGATCGACGGGCAGTTCGCCAGCAACGGCGAAGCGGAAGACTGGATCCTGATCTACATGTCCAGCGTCGGTTCCGCATTGCCCAGTTCGGTGGTGTCGCGGACCCAGAATCCCGATGGCAGCACGCGCGTCGAGATCTACGGACGGGCGCGCTGAGGCACCACGGATCCGCGCGATGCGGTGATCGCACCACGCGGACCGTGCCGGGTCAGAGCGCCTCGAAGATCCCGGCGGCGCCCATGCCGGTGCCGATGCACATCGTCACCATGCCGTACTTCTGTTCACGTCGACGCATGCCGTGGACGATGGTGGCCGTCCGCACCGCGCCCGTGGCGCCGAGCGGGTGGCCGAGCGCGATGGCACCGCCCAGCGGGTTCACCTTCGACGGGTCGAGCCCGCAATCGCGGATCACCGCCAGCGCCTGGGCGGCGAAGGCTTCGTTGAGCTCGATCCAGTCGAGCTGGTCGCGGGTCAGGCCCGCCTGCTTCAGGGCCTTCGGGATGGCCGCGATCGGCCCGATCCCCATCACCTCCGGACGCACGCCGGCCACCGAAAACGACACGAAGCGCGCGAGCGGCGTCAGGCCGTAGTCCTTGATGGCCTGTTCGGACGCCAGCAACACCGCGCCCGCGCCGTCGCTCATCTGCGACGAGTTGCCGGCGGTCACCGTGCCGCCGAACTGGCCGTTGCGGAACACCGGACGCAGCCTCGCCAGGCCCTCGGCCGACGTGTCGGCACGCGGGCCCTCGTCGTGCTCGACCAGCAGCTTCTTCGTGCGGATGGTCCTGCCGCCAAGGTCGGGCTGGCGCGAGAGCACTTCGTAGGGGCTGATCTCGTCGCGGAACTCGCCGGCCTTGGCGGCGGCCAGCGCCTTGCGGTGCGACTCGACCGCGAACGCGTCCTGGTCCTCGCGCGAGACCTTCCATTCCTCGGCGACTTTTTCCGCGGTGATGCCCATGCCGTAGGCGATGGCCACGTTGTCATCGCGGAACACGCTCGGCGACAGCGCCACCTTGTTGCCCATCATCGGCACCATGCTCATGCTTTCGGTGCCGCCGGCGAGCATGAGGTCGGCATTGCCCAGCCGGATCTGGTCGGCCGCGAGCGCCACGGCCTGGAGGCCCGACGAGCAGAAGCGGTTGATGGTCTGTGCCGCCAGCGTGTCGGGCAGGCCGGCCAGCAGCACGCCGATGCGCGCCACGTTCATGCCTTGCTCGCCCTCGGGCATGGCGCAGCCGATGATCGCGTCGTCGATGCGGTTGACGTCGATGCCCGGTGCCTGCGCGACGACGGCCCTCAGCACGTGCGCCAGCATGTCGTCCGGCCGGGTGTTGCGGAACACGCCCTTGGGCGCCTTGCCCACCGGGGTGCGGGTGGCGGCGACGATGTATGCGTCCTGGATCTGCTTGCTCATGTTGGTCATGTCCTGTGTCGTCGGGCGCGCGTCAGTTGCGCAGCGGCTTGCCGGTCTTGAGCATGTGCGCGATGCGCGCCTGGGTCTTGTCCTGCTGCGCGAGTTCCACGAAGTGCTGGCGCTCCAGGCGCAACAGCCAGTCCTCGTCGACGACTGCGCCACGATCGACCTCGCCGCCGCAGAGCACGGTGGCGATGCGGGTCGCGATCTCGTAGTCGTACTCGCTGATGAAACGACCCTCCAGCATGTTGACCAGCAGCATCTTGAATGTGGCGATGCCGACGTCGCCGGCAACACGCACCTGGCGTGCGGGCATGGGCGGGCGATAGCCCGCCTCGGCGAGCGCGGCGGCTTCCTGGCGCGCCACGTGCAGCAGCTCGAAGGCGTTGAACACCACCCGGTCACCGGCGCGCAGGAGGCCCAGCTCCTTGGCCTCGACCGCCGAGGCCGACACCTTGGCCATCGCGATGGTCTCGAACACGCGCTTGAGCTCGGCGAACACGTCACCGCTGGCTCCGGCGGCCTGCGAGGCGCGGACCGCGAACTCCTTCAGTCCGCCGCCGGCCGGCAGCAGGCCGACGCCGGCCTCGACCAGCCCGATGTAGCTCTCGAGGTGGGCGACGGTGCGGGCACTGTGCATCTGGAACTCGCAGCCTCCGCCCAGCGCCAGGCCGCGCACCGCGGCCACCACCGGCACCAGCGAATACTTGATCGCCTGGCTGGTGGCCTGGAAGTTCGCCACCATCGCCTCGAACGCGTCCACCTTGCCTGCCTGCAGCAGCCCGAGCGCACCGGCGAGGTCGGCACCGGCCGAGAAGGGCTCTTTCGGCTGCCAGATCACCAGCCCGGCGAAATCGCGCTCGGCGCGGGCCACCGCCTCCTGCAGGCCGTCCAGCACCTGGTCGGACACCGTATGCATCTTGGTCTTGAACGACGCCACGGCGATGTCGTCGCCGTCGGTCCACATGCGGATGCCGTCGTTCTCGAACACAGTTTCGCCCTTGGCAAACGACTCGCCCAGCAGCGGATCCGGGAAGCGCTGGCGCTTGTAGACCGGCAGCGCGGAGCGCGGCAGGCGTGCGTTCTTGCCGGGGCTGTAGCTGCCCTCGGCCGAATGCACGCCGTCGCGGCCGTCGAACACCCAGTCGGGCAGGGGAGCGTCGCTCATCGCCTTGCCGGCGACGATGTCGTCGGCGATCCACTGCGCGACCTGCTTCCAGCCGGCCGCCTGCCAGGTCTCGAACGGACCCAGCGACCAGCCGTAGCCCCAGCGGATCGCCAGGTCGACGTCGCGCGCGGTCTCGGCGATGTCGGCCAGGTGATAGGCGCTGTAATGGAAGAGGTCGCGGAACGTGGCCCAGAGGAACTTCGCCTGCGGGTGGTCGCTGGCGCGCAGCTTCGCGAATTTTTCAACGGGGTCGCGCGTCTTCAGGATCTCGACCACTTCAGGCGCCGCCGCGCGGTCGGCAGGGCGGTAATCACCCGCTGCGGGGTCGACCACCATGATGTCCTTGCCCACCTTGCGGAAAATGCCCGCACCGGTCTTCTGGCCCAGCGCGCCCTTCTCGACCAGCGCCGCGAGCCACTTTGGCGACTTGAAGTACTTGTGCCAGGGATCGTCGGGCAGGGTATCGGCCATGGTCCTGATGACGTGGGCCATGGTGTCCAGGCCGACGACATCAGAGGTGCGGTAGGTCGCCGACTTCGGGCGTCCCACCAGCGGCCCGGTGAGGGCATCGACTTCGTCGAAACCGAGGCCGGACTCGCGGGTGTGGTGGATGGTGGACAGGATCGAGAACACGCCGATGCGGTTGCCGATGAAGTTCGGCGTGTCGCGGGCATACACCACGCCCTTGCCCAGCGTCGTGGTCAGAAACGTCTCCAGGCCCTGCAGCACCGCCTTGTCGGTGGTGCGCGCCGGGATCAGCTCGGCCAGGTGCATGTAGCGCGGCGGATTGAAGAAGTGCACGCCGCAGAACCGGCTGCGCAGCGATTCCGGCAGCACGTCCGCAAGCTTGTTGATGCCCAGGCCCGAGGTGTTGCTGGCCAGCACGGCGTGGTCGGCGATGAACGGCGCGATCTTCGCGTACAGGTCCTGCTTCCAGTCCATGCGCTCCGCGATCGCCTCGATCACCAGGTCGCAGTCCTTGAGGCGCTGCAGGCCGAGCTCGTAATTGGCCGGGGTGATCACCGTGGCCAGGTCCTTCGACGCCAGCGGGGCCGGGCTCAGCTTGCCGAGATTGGCGATGGCCCTGGTGACGATGCCGTTGGGGTCGCCATCCTTGGCCGGGAGGTCGAACAGCACCGTGTCGACGCCGGCATTGGTCAGGTGGGCCGCGATCTGCGCCCCCATTACCCCGGCCCCGAGTACCGCGGCCCTGCGCACAAGCAATTTCTCGGACATGTTTCCTGGCTCCATGATGGACTTGTGAAACAAGATCAACTTTTAAGCGCAACAGTTTGATCTGATTGAATATTTCGTGGCACGTATCAGCTCTTCAGGCCGGCGGCCGCGAACCGGATCAGCTCCTCGGCCGCACGCTTGCGGTGCGCCACCTCGCTGACGTTCGCCGGGCGCTTGATCAGGCCGAACTCGGACATGGCATAGGTGAGCGCGCCCGCCAGGAAATCCAGGCGCCAGTAAAGCTGCTCCTTGTCCAGCTGCGGCACGCACTCGGCGATCGCCTTGGCAAACTCGCGCAGCACGTGGCCGTACTGTTCGGACAGGAACTTGCGCAGGCCGTCATTCTTCTCGGCGTAGGCGCGGGCGATCACGCGGATGAAGGCCACGCCACCCTGGCGGTCACGTGCCAGCGCCAGCGCGGGCTCGATGAATGCCGCCAGCAGGGGCTCCAGGGCGCCGGGTGAGGCCTCGCGCGCCTCGCCGAGCAGTTCAAGCCGGCGCCGGCTCATCTCGTCCATGCGGCGGCGGAAGACCTCGTTGATGAGGTTCTCCTTGCTGCCGAAGTGGTAATTGACCGCGGCGATGTTGACGTCCGCGCGGCTGGTGACCTGGCGCAGCGACGTGCCGCCGAAGCCATGCAGGGCGAACAGCTCCTCTGCGGCGCCGAGGATCCTGTCCTTGGTCGAAAACTGGGTGGTGGCCAT
This sequence comes from Luteimonas sp. MC1825, assembly GCF_014764385.1. Taxonomy (NCBI): domain Bacteria; kingdom Pseudomonadati; phylum Pseudomonadota; class Gammaproteobacteria; order Lysobacterales; family Lysobacteraceae; genus Luteimonas; species Luteimonas sp. MC1825. The sequence continues at coordinate 1,421,285 of NZ_CP061714.1, forward strand.
GGCTGCCGGGGAACCGATCCTGAATCAAACGCTTGTTTTGATACTAGGTGCAGGCCGCCGCTCCGGTCAATCGCCGATCATGTCGGAAGTGCGTGCAGGCGGCGTGTGCGTTCCAGTAGAATCACACTAGCCATATCGGCTAAACCCGCGCCGTGCGTGGGTTTTTTCTGTTACCTTCTGGGACTGCCTGAGACATGGCGGCCCGCCTTCCGGAGAATTCCCCATGGCGCTGGAGCGCACCCTGTCCATCATCAAGCCCGATGCCGTCGCCAAGAACGTCATCGGCGAGATCTATGCCCGCTTCGAGAAGGCCGGCCTCAAGATCGCCGCCGCGAAAATGAAGCAGCTGTCGCGCGCGGAGGCCGAAGGCTTCTACGCCGTGCACCGCGAGCGTCCGTTCTTCAACGCCCTTGTCGAGTTCATGATCAGCGGCCCGGTGATGGTCCAGGTCCTGGAAGGCGAGGGCGCCGTGCTCAAGCACCGCGACCTGATGGGTGCGACCAACCCGAAGGATGCCGCCGCCGGCACGATCCGCGCCGACTTCGCCGATTCCATCGACGCCAATGCCGTGCACGGTTCCGACGCGGCCGAGACCGCCGCCGTCGAGATCGCGTACTTCTTCCCGTCGACCGACGTTTACGTTCGTTGATTTTTTTGCCACGGATCTACGCGGTGGACGTGCCCTTGATCCGCGTGATCCGTGGCGAATGCCCTTGACCTCAGAAGCACAGTGACCGAAGCAACCGCCAAGCAGAACCTGCTCGACCTCGACCGCGAGGGACTGGAGCGCTTTTTCGCCGATGAACTCGGCGAGAAGCGTTTCCGTGCGCATCAGGTGATGAAGTGGATCCACCACCGGCACGTCACCGACTTCGACGAAATGACCGACCTCGGCAAGCCGCTGCGCGCCAAGCTGCAGGAGCGCGCGGAGGTGATCGTGCCGCAGGTGCATTTCGACAAGCCGTCCACCGACGGAACGCACAAGTGGCTGCTGGGCATGGATGGCAAGAACGCCATCGAGACCGTGTACATCCCGGACAAGGGCCGCGGCACGTTGTGCGTGTCGTCGCAGGTCGGGTGCGCGCTCAACTGCAGCTTCTGTTCCACCGCGACCCAGGGTTTCAACCGCAACCTGTCGACCGCCGAGATCATCGGCCAGGTATGGGTGGCCGCGAAGCACCTCGGCAATATTCCGCACAAGCAGCGCCGGCTCACCAACGTGGTGATGATGGGCATGGGCGAGCCGCTGATGAACTTCGACAACGTGGTACGCGCGATGAGCGTGATGCGCGACGACCTCGGCTACGGCTTGGCCAACAAGCGCGTCACCCTGTCCACCGCCGGCATGGTGCCGATGATCGACCGGCTGTCGGAGGAGAGCGACGTGTCGCTGGCCGTCTCCCTGCATGCCGCCAACGATGAGCTGCGCACCGAACTGGTGCCGCTCAACAAGAAGTATCCGATCGCCGAGTTGATGGCCGCCTGCGAGCGCTACGTGCGCCGCAAGCCGCGTTCGTCGATCACCTTCGAATACACGTTGATGAAGGACGTCAACGACCAACCGGAGCACGCGCGCCTGCTGTCGCGGCTGATGCGCCAGTTCGGCAACGCCCTGCAGGTCAAGGACGCCGCCAAGGTCAACCTGATCCCGTTCAACCCGTTCCCCGGCACGCGGTACGAGCGTTCCGGCGAGGAGGCGATCCGTGCATTCCAGAAGCTGCTGCTCGACGCCCAGGTGCTCACCATGGTGCGTCGCACGCGCGGCGACGACATCGATGCCGCCTGCGGCCAGCTGAAGGGGCAGGTCGCCGACCGCACCCGCCGTCAGGCCGAGTTCCGCAAGCATCTCGCGCAGGTCTCGGACGGGGAGGGCGGTGATGCGGCGGCTTGACCTCGTTGGCCTGGCGGTGGCCTGCTCGCTGCTGGCCGCAGGCTGCTCGCGCCTCACCTTCGTCAAGCCGAGCGCGCAGCGCGGCGACTCGACGCAGGTCGCCGCCCAGTACGATTTCAGCGATGACGGCCAGGCGCGCGGCAAGGCGTCCACGCGTGGCCACCTGTTGCGTGGCGAACAGGCGCTGCGCGCCGGCCGCTATCCGGAGGCCGCTGCCGAAGCACGTCTGGCGATGAAGATCGATGGCCGTGACGCCGATGCGCATACGCTGCTTGCGCTTGCGCTCGAGCGCCAGGGCGACAGCCGCGAAGCCGGCAAGCACTACGCCCGCGCCGCCGGACTCAAGCCCTCCGGCGCCACGTTCAACAACCATGGCGCATGGCTGTGCCGCAACGGACGCGCCACCGAATCGCTGGCATGGTTCGACCGCGCCCTGGCCGACCGCAGCTATGCCAGCCCGGCCTCGGCGCTGGCCAACGCCGGCGCCTGTGCCGACGAAGGCGGCCAGCCCGGGCGCACCCAGCGCGACCTGCGCGCGGCGCTCGCCCTCGATCCGGTGAATGCCGTCGGCCTGGAAGCGCTGGCCCGGCACCTGCACGGGCGTGGCGACGATTTCGAGGCGCGCGCGTTCTCCGAGCGCCGGCTGGAGGCGGCACCGGCGTCGCCGGCCGCGCTGCAACTTGCGTCACAGATCGAAGACAAGCTCGGCGACAAGGCTGCCGCCGCTCGTTATGTTCAGCGCCTGCGGACGGAATTCCCGCACGCGCAGGCAGTGCTGCCCGGGGACAGCAGTTCACGATGATGCCGCCAGACCACAACATGGCCGATGCCGAGCAGGGCTGTGGCCGCCGCCTGCGCAATGCGCGCGAGGCCGCAGGACTTTCGATCGAGGATGTCGCGACGCGGCTGAGGATGCCGGTGCGCGTCGTCGAATCGCTCGAAGCCGAAGACTGGAACCGGCTCGGTGCCCCGGTCTACGTGCGTGGCCAGTTGCGCAGCTACTCGCGCCTGCTGGGCCTGTCCACCGCCACCATGCAGGCTGTCGTCGGCGTCGCGCCGGTGGAGCCGGTGGCGCTGGTGCCTCGCACCTATGTGCCGCGCATGCGCATCGTGGCCGAGCAGTTCGCCAAGCGCCTGGTCTACGCGGTGATCACCGTCGCCATCGCCTTGCCGGTGTGGTTGGCCACCCGGCCGCACCTCGCCACGCAGGGCGCCGCGTCCGCCTCCCTCGACATGCCCGTGGTCTCCACTGCAGGCCAGCCCGGCGCGCCGGCGGTGGCCAGGCCGCGCCAGCCGGTGCCGCTGGTCGCATCGATGGCACCGGTCGCGCCGCGCGCCGGCAGCGCGACGGCGGCGCTTGAACTGCGCCTCGTCGATGACAGCTGGGTGGAGATCACCGGCCGCGACGGACAGGTCATCGAGCACTCCCTGCTGCGCGCCGGCAACACGCGCAGCTTCGTGGTCGGGGATGTCGGCGGCATGGTGTTCGGCAACGCCGCCGCGGTCGAACTGCGTCTCAACGGTGCCCGGCAGGACCTTGCACCCTTGCTTCGGGCGAACGTCGCCCGCTTTACGGTATCCTCTGACGGATCGCTGGTGCCTGCTGGTCGTTGACCGGGGTGTCACGGCAGCGGTGGCCCGCAGCGCGGGCCATCCGCGTGCAACCGAGGACCCGTTCGCGGGTCGCATTCCTTCCCATAGCTGCCCGCGGACACCCCGGGTGGCTCGCAGCCCGATCGGACGGTCATGGCAGTAGACGAGTTGCTCGATGAGCACGAACAGGGCGAACGTGTTCGCCAGTGGGTGCGCGAGAACGCCCTTGGCGTTTTCGCCGGAATTGCGGTGGCGCTGGGCCTGGTCTGGGGCTTCCAGCAGTGGCAGGCGCACCAGCTGGAGCAGCGCATGGCACAGGGGGATGCCTACGCGGCAGTGAATGCGAGCATCGCCGCCGGCGACCTGGACAAGGCCCGCGACCTGGCCGCCGCGGCCGAACTGAACGACGGCGCGTTTGCGGCGCTGCTGGCGCTGGACCTGGCGAAGGCGCAGGTCGATGCCGGCGACACCGACGCCGCCATAGCGACGCTGGCTGCCCTGACCGACCCCGGCCCGGCGCTGGAACCGGTGGTGGCGCGCCGCCTGGCGAGCCTGCACGTCGCGGCCGGCAAGGCCGACGAGGCGCTTGCGGTGCTGGGCGATGCCGCCGATGCCGGCAGCCTCGAGACCCGCGGCGATGCGCTCGTGGTGGCCGGCCGCACCGATGATGCACGCGCCGCGTATACCGCCGCGCTGGCGGCGCTGGACGTTGCCGCGGTGCCGCAGCGACGCATCCTTGAAATCAAACTGATCGATGCCGGCGGCGTGCCGGCCCACACGGAAGGCAACGCCCGATGACCCAAGCACAGCGCACCAGCCCGCCCCGGGCCGGTTCCCGATTCGCCACCCGCGCCGCGACCGTGCTGGTCTGCCTCGTCGTGGTCACGGGCTGCAGCACCGTCAAGGGCTGGTTCGGCGGCAAGGACAAGGACGCCAAGGCCGGCCAGCCGGCCGAGCTCGTCGAGTTCGCGGCCACCGCCAATCCCAGCCGCCTGTGGAAAGCCAGCGCCGGCAAGGGCGAGGGCTCCTCGGGCGTGCGCCAGGGTCCGGCCGCGGCCAATGGCAGGGTATTCGCCTCGTCCATCAAGGGCGGGGTCCGCGCGTTCGACCTGCAGTCCGGCGCCCAGGTGTGGCATCACGCCAGCGACCTGCGCCTGACCGGCGGTCCGGGCGCCGGCGACGGCCTGGTGGTCGCGGGCACGCTGGACGGTGAAGTCGTGGCGCTTGACGCGGCCACGGGCACGGAACGCTGGACGGCCAAGGTCACCAGCGAAGTCATCGCCGCACCGGCGATCGGCCAGGGCCTGGTGCTGGTGCGGTCCAATGAAGGACGCGTCACCGCGTTCGACGCGGCCACCGGCCAGCGCCGCTGGTTCTGGGTGCAGGACCTGCCCACGCTCACCGTCCGCGGCAATGCGCCGGTGACGCTTGGCCCCGGTCACGCCTTTGTCGGCATGGACGATGGTCGCGTGGTCGCGCTTGCCCTCGGCGATGGCCGGGTGCTGTGGGAGCAGCCGATCTCGCTTGGCGACGGCCGCACCGAGCTCGATCGCATGGCCGACGTCGACGGTGCGCCGGTGCTCGAGGACGCGGTCCTGTTCGCGAGCAGCTACAAGGGACGCACGATGGCCTTCGATGCGCCGACTGGCCGCCCGCTGTGGGCGTCGGAAAGCGGCGGCGCAGGCAGCGTGGCCGTGGGCAGCGATCGCCTCGTGGTGAGCGACCGGACCGGCACCGTATGGGCGATCGACAAGTACGTCGGCACCGCCTACTGGCAGCAGCCCGCGCTGGCCAACCGCAACCTCGGTCCCGCGCGCATCCATGGCGGCCATGCGGTGGTCGGTGATTTTGACGGTTACCTGCACTGGATGCGCCTGCTGGACGGCGAGTTCGTGGCGCGTGCGCGCGCCGGTCGCAGTGCACTCACCGGTCCTCCGGTCGTGGTCGACGGCATCCTCGTGGTCCAGGACGTCGGCGGCGACATCAGCGCCTGGCGCATCGACTGACCCATGCTGCCACTGGTCGCTCTGGTCGGTCGCCCGAACGTCGGGAAGTCGACGCTGTTCAATGCGCTGACGCGCACCCGCGATGCGCTGGTCCATGACCAGCCCGGGGTCACCCGCGACCGTCACTACGGCGTGTGCCGCCTGGACGAGGACCGGCCGTTCGCGCTGGTCGACACCGGCGGCATCTCCGCCGGCAACGCCCATCTCGAAACCGGCAACCTTGCGGGCGCCACCGCGCGCCAGGCCCGCGCAGGCGCCGAGGAAGCCGACCTCGTGCTGTTCGTGGTCGATGGCCGCGAAGGACCCTCGGCGCTGGACGACGAGATCCTCTCATGGCTGCGCAAGGCGTCGCGGCCCACGTTCCTGGTGGTCAACAAGACCGACGGGATCGACGCGCGCGAATCGCTCGCGGAATTCTCGCGCTACGGCTTCAGCGACGTGTTCGCGGTGTCGTCGGCGCACCGGCACGGCATCGACGACCTGGTCGACGATATCCTGGCCAGGTTGCCGGAGCAGGGCGAGGCACCGGTGCCGGACAACGATCCGGAACGGATCCGCGTCGCCTTCGTCGGTCGCCCCAATGTCGGCAAGTCGACGCTGGTCAACCGCATCCTCGGCGAGGAGCGGATGATCGCCTCCGAAGTCGCCGGCACCACGCGCGATTCGATCGCCGCCGACCTCGAGCGCGACGGCCGCCGCTACCGGCTGGTCGACACCGCCGGCATCCGCCGCAAGTCGCGCGTCGACGAAGCGGTGGAAACCTTCTCGATCATCAAGACCCTGCAGTCGATCGAGCAGTGCCAGGTGGCGGTGGTGATGATCGATGCCAACGAAGGCGTGACCGACCAGGACGCCAGCGTGCTGGGCGCGGTGCTCGATGCCGGACGCGCCCTGGTGGTGGCGGTGAACAAGTGGGACGGCCAGAGTGACTACCAGCGCGAGCAGGTCGAGTCGTTGCTGTCGCGCAAGCTCGCCTTCGTGGAGTGGGCGGAGGCGGTGCGCATCAGCGCGCTGCACGGCTCCGGACTGCGCGAACTGTTCCGCGCCATCCACCGCGCGCACGCCTCGGCCACGCGCCAGTTCAGCACCGCCGAGGTCACGCGCGCGGTCGAAGTGGCCTACGAATCCAATCCGCCGCCGGTGGTGCGCGGACATACCGCCAAGCTGCGCTTCGCGCACCCGGGTGGTGAAAACCCGCCGACCATCGTCATCCACGGTACGCGCCTGCGCACCTTGCCCGACAGTTACAAGCGCTACCTGGAAAACTTCTTCCGCAAGCGCTTCAAGCTGGTCGGAACGCCGGTGCAACTGGTGTTCAAGGAAGGCGAGAACCCCTACAAGGACCGCAAGAACGTGCTCAGCACGCGCCAGGTGGTCAAGAAGCGGCGGATGATCCGCCACGTCAAGCGCGGGAAGTGAACGCCGGCGCGACGACGCTTGGCCTGCTGGCCGGAGGGCGCGCCACGCGCCTGGGCGGGATCGACAAGGCCTGGCTCGAACGCGGTGGCGTTGCCCAGGTGCTGCGCCTGGCGGATCGCGTCCGCAGCGAGGTGGACGCCGTGATGGCCAGTGCCAACCGCGATCATGATCGTTATGCCGCCCACGGCATGGCGGCGGTCGCGGACCGGTTCACCGGCATCGGTCCACTCGGGGGACTGGATGCCCTGGCCGAAGCGTGCGCCACGCCTTGGCTGCTGACGCTGCCGGTCGACCTGCTGTCGGTCAACGACTGCCTGCTGCGCAGCCTGCGTGCGGCCGGCGAAACGGGCGCGTTTGCCGAAGACGATGACGGCATGCAGCCGCTGGTCGCGCTGTGGCGGGTGGCCGCCTTGCGCGCCGCACTCCCGGCGGCCATCGCGTCGGGCGCGCATGCGGTGCATCAGCTGCAGGCGGGCCTGGGCATGGCCCCGGTCCGCTTCGAGGGGGTGCGCTTCGGAAACCTCAACACGCCGTCGGATCTTGCCGCAGCCGGCATGGCGGCATCACCATGAACGATCCGGCGACGTTCCCGACGCGCATCAGCCACGCGGAAGCGCTGGCGATCGTCCGCACCCTGGGCGTCGCCCACGCCACCGGCGCGCAGGACCTGTCGCTTGCGCGCGCGCACGGCCACGTGCTGGCCGCGGACCTGGTGGCGGGCATCGCGCAGCCGCCGTTCGACAATTCGGCGATGGACGGCTACGCGCTGCGCCATGCGGATCTGGCGAATGTTGGCACCACCTGCCTGCGGCTGGTGGGCGAGCAGTTCGCCGGCCGCGCCCAGCCCTTGCTGGTGGGCGCCGGTGAATGCGTGCGGATCACCACCGGCGCACCCATGCCTTCGGGCACCGACACCGTGGCCATGAAAGAGGACACGTGTGTCGATGGTGACCGCGTGGACGTACTGGTGGCGCCTGCCGCAGGCCGTCACGTGCGCCTTGCCGGCGAAGACTGCGTGCCTGGCGACCTCCTGCTGCGCGCGGGCGAAGTGCTCACGCCCGCGCGCATCGCGCTGGCCGCGTCGCAGGGCGTGCCGACGCTGGCGGTCGCGCGCCGACCGACCGTGGCCGTGTTCACGACCGGCGACGAACTGGTGGAGCCGGGCCTGCCGCTGGCGCCCGGCCAGATCCACAACAGCAACCGCGAACTGCTGATGGGCCTGCTGCGCGCCGACGGCCTGGAGCCGGTCGCCTGGCCCACGCTGCCCGACGATCCCGCGCAGGTCGAGTCCGCGCTGCGCCACGCCGGCCATGCCTTTGACGTGGTGCTGACGTGCGGCGCGGTGTCCGCGGGCGAGAAGGACCATATTCCCGCGCTGCTGCAGGCCGAGGCGCGGATCGCCTTCTGGAAGGTGCGCATGAAGCCCGGCATGCCGCTGCTGCTGGCCGAAGGGGGTAGCCTCGGCGGAGCGCTGTTCCTGTGCCTGCCAGGCAACCCGGTTTCGGTGCTGGCGACGTGGCTGACCCTGGGCCGCCCGCTGGTGGACGCCATGCAGGGCCGGACGGCGCGACGTGCTCCGTGGCGGGCGCGGCTTGCGACCCCCTGGCGCAAGAACCACGAGCGCCTCGAGTTCCTGCGCGGGCGACTGCGGCAGGGCGCGGACGGCGTGCCGGAGGTGGAGCCGAGTCCGGCGGATGGCTCACACCGCATGCGCGCGGCGGCGGATGCCGATGTGTTGCTGGTGCTGGACGAGGGCCCCCGGGACTACCCGGCAGGTGCGTTCGTCGATGTAGTGCCGTGCTGAACCGGGCGAAGCGCGCATCCTGTCCACCTCGGGTTTCCCGCAGTCGGCGAAGCGACGGCAATGGTCGATAATCACGGCATGCCTGCCAACGAAGCCACGCCGCGCGAGGCGCAGCGGCGACACGCTGCCGGCGCCCGCCTGGTCGACGTGCGCGAGGAACACGAGCGCAGCGCCGGCATGGCCGACGGCGCCGTCGGCATTTCACGTGCTGAACTCGAGGACGACCCGGGCTTCCACTTCCCGGACCGCGACACCGAACTGGTGTTGATCTGCCAGACCGGTGGCCGCTCGATGCTCGCCGCCGAGTCCTTGCAGCGGCTCGGCTATCGCCACGTCGCCTCCGTGCGCGGCGGCACGCTGCGCTGGATCGCGGAAGGCCTGCCGGTCACGCGACCACCCGCGCACGAGGTCGACAGCGATTTCCACGAGCGCTACTCGCGGCACCTGCTGCTCCCGGAAGTCGGCGCTCGCGGCCAGCGCCGGCTGGAGGCCTCCCGCGTGCTGATGCTGGGCGCGGGCGGCCTGGGGTCGCCGGCGGCGTTCTACCTGGCTGCGGCCGGCATCGGCCACCTGCGCATCGCCGACGACGACATCATCGAGCGCAGCAACCTGCAGCGCCAGATCCTGCATACCGACGCCGACATCGGCATGCCCAAGGTCGACTCCGCCGAGACGCGCCTGTCGGCGCTCAACCCGCGCATCACCGTCGAAGCGGTCCGCGAACGGGTCACCTCAGGCAACGTCGAACGCCTGCTCGAGGGCGTCGACCTCGTGGTCGACGGTGCCGACAACTTCGCCGTGCGCTACCTGCTCAACGATGCCTGCGTGAAGCTCGCAATCCCCCTCGTGTACGGCGCAGTGCACAGGTTCGAAGGCCAGGTGAGCGTGTTCGACGCCGGCCGCCACCGCGGCCAGGCGCCGTGCTACCGCTGCCTGTTCCCCGAGCCGCCGCCGCCGGAGTCGGCACCCAGCTGCAGCGAGGCCGGCGTGCTCGGCGTGCTGCCCGGCGTGATCGGCATGCTGCAGGCCACCGAGGCACTCAAGCTGCTGCTGCACGTTGGCGAGCCGCTTGCCGGTCGCCTGCTGCACTTCGATGCGCTGGGAATGCACTTCCGCGAAACCACGCTGCGGCCGGATCCCGGATGCCCGGTATGCGCGCCCGGCACGCCGTTCCCCGGCTACATCGACTACGCCGCCTTCTGTTCGGGCGCCTGACGCGGCGCTGCGGCGTCGCCGCCGCGTGAGCGATCGGCGGCTTTGATGCCCTAGGCTGTGCGCTGCATCCGGGGAGCGACGATCGATGGCCAGACCCTCAGCTTGGCAACTGCTCGTTTGCGCGGCGACGCTCTGGTTGCTGGGCGCGGCCGGTACCGCACAGGCCGCCGACCCGTGTCCATTGCTGCGCGCGCAGACCGGCTCGCCCGCCATCGTCACGCGCATCGCCGCTGTCGCCTGCGAGGAGCACCAGCTCTGGTACCGGCCCTTCATCGATCGGGAAGGTCGCCTGGCCGGTTCGCAAGTTCGCGAGGCCGAGGCGGCGCTGCTCGCCAACGGCCAGCCGGCGTGGCTGCGCGTGGCCGACTACTGGCGCGGCAGCGGCCTGCTGTACCAGGCGCTGCAGCGCCCGGGCGCGAACGACTGCGTGCAGGCCAACGGCGCGTACGCGGCGCCCGCCTGTCGTGCCTTCATCGTCGATACCCCGTGGTCCGCCGCCTTCGTCTCATGGGTGCTGGGGCGTGCGGCGCTGCCGGGGTTCCGGGGTTCGGCAAGCCATGTCGGCTACGTGCGCGACGCCTACCGTGATCCCGAGGGGAGCGCCTACCGGGTCGCCGATCCGCGCGCGGTGCGGCCGGGGCAGGGCGACCTGCTGTGCTATGTGCGCGTGGCCGCGCGCAGCTACGGATTTCCCGGGCTTGCCAGCCTGTTGAGCAGTGACGACAGCGGCCTCGGCATGCACTGCGACATCGTGGTGGCCGCGCAACCCGGCGACGCGACGGCGTACCTGGTCGGCGGCAACGTGCTGGACGGGGTCACGATGCGCTTGCTGCCGCTCACCCCCGGTGGACAGTTCGCCGAGCTTCCGACGCGACCGGTGGATGGCGCCAGCTGCACGCCGGACACGCCGGCCGGGTGCAGCGCCAATCGCCAGGACTGGGCAGTGCTGCTGCAGCTGCGGCCGGCGCAGGAGCTCGCCGGGCTTGCGCCTGCACGGGCAGTCCTGCCACCGGCCATGGCGCCGTCATCCCCGCGGTGCTGCGTGAACTGCGTGGTCGGTTCGGGTGTTCCGCGCTGTCCTGCAAGCCGACCTTTGAATCAGGGACAATGACGCCCCCACGCGCACGGCATCGGTATGTCAGACATCTCCAGCCAGGCCCGCATCCTCGACGGCAGGCGGATCGCGGATGAGCTCCTCGATACCCTCAAGCTGCGCGTCGACCGGCGCATCGCCGCCGGCCACGCGCCGCCCGGGCTGGCTGTCGTGCTGGTGGGCGACAGCCCGGCGTCGCGTTCGTACGTGCGCAACAAGCGGCGCGCCGCGGGCATCGTCGGCATCCGCGCGCTTGACTTCGACCTGCCGGAAGGCACCAGCGAGGCCGAACTGCTCGCGCTCATCGACCGGCTCAATGCCGATCCGTCAGTCAACGGCATCCTGGTGCAGCTGCCGCTGCCCGGCATCCCCGATGCCACGCGCCTGATCCACCGCATCGACCCGCGCAAGGACGTGGACGGCTTCCATCCCGAAAACGTCGGCCACCTGGCGCTGCGCCAGTTCGGCCTGCGGCCATGCACGCCGCGCGGCATCACCACGCTGCTGGCGTGGACCGACCGGCCGGTGCGCGGGCAGAGCGCGACGATCGTCGGCGTCAGCAACCACGTCGGCCGGCCGATGGCGCTGGAGCTGATGATCGCCGGCTGCACGGTCACCAGCTGCCACAAGTTCACGCCGCCCGAGGTGCTGCGCCGCCACGTGGGCGAGGCCGACATCCTGGTGGTCGCGGTGGGCAAGCCCGGCATGATCCCGGGCGACTGGATCAAGCCGGGCGCGGTGGTGATCGACGTCGGCATCAACCGCCTCGACGACGGCCGCCTGGTCGGCGATGTCGGGTTCGCCGAAGCCGCGACGCGGGCGAGCTGGATCACGCCGGTGCCGGGCGGCGTGGGCCCGATGACGGTGGCCACGCTGATGCAGAACACCCTGGAAGCCGCGGAAGCCGCCGACGGCGCGGAATAGGGCGTTCCGCACGCGCGGCGAGACCCGCCGGCCCGCGGCGGCGTACAATGGCGCGCTTCACCCCAACTGGCCCGCCCATGCTGCGCATCCAGGCTGAAGCGCTGACCTACGACGATATTTCGCTGGTCCCCGCCCATTCCATCGTCCTGCCCAAGGACGTCACGCTCGCCACCCGGCTGACGCGCACGCTGCGCCTCAACATGCCGATCGTGTCGGCCGCCATGGACACCGTGACCGAAGCCAGGCTCGCCATCGCCATGGCCCAGCTCGGCGGCATCGGCATCATCCACAAGAACATGAGCCTCGAGCGCCAGGCGATCGAGGTCGGTAAGGTCAAGAATTTCGAGGCCGGCGTGATCCGCGAGCCGTTCACGGTCGGTCCGCAGACCTCGATCGGCGAAGTGCTGCGCCTCACCCGCGCGCGCAACATCTCCGGCGTGCCGGTGGTCGACGGCGACCAGCTGGTCGGCATCGTCACCGGCCGCGACATGCGCTTCGAGACCAAGCTCGACGACCCGGTGCGCAACATCATGACCCGCAAGGACAAGCTGGTCACGGTGGGCGAAGGCGCCAGCGACGAGGAAGTGATCGGCCTGCTGCACCGGCACCGCATCGAGAAGGTGCTGGTGGTCAACGACGCCTTCCAGTTGCGTGGCCTGATCACGGTGAAGGACATCCAGAAGGCCCGCGACAACCCGAATGCCGCCAAGGACGCCTCGGAAAGCCTGCTGGTCGGCGCCGCGGTCGGCGTGGGCGGTGACACCGAGGCGCGCATCGAGGCGTTGGCCGCGGCGGGTGTGGACGTGATCATCGTCGACACCGCGCACGGGCACTCGCAGGGCGTGCTGGACCGCGTGGCCTGGGCGAAGAAGCACTTTCCGCAGCTGCAGGTCGTGGGCGGCAACATCGTCACCGGCGACGCGGCGCTGGCGCTGATGGACGCCGGTGCCGACGCGGTCAAGGTCGGCGTGGGCCCCGGTTCGATCTGCACCACGCGCGTGGTGGCGGGCGTGGGCGTACCGCAGATCACCGCCATCGACATGGTCGCCTCCGCGCTGCAGGACCGCATCCCGCTGATCGCCGACGGTGGCATCCGCTATTCGGGCGACATCGGCAAGGCGCTTGCCGCGGGCGCGTCCACGGTCATGATCGGCGGGCTGTTCGCCGGCACCGAGGAAACACCGGGCGAGACCGAGCTCTACCAGGGCCGCAGCTACAAGAGCTATCGCGGAATGGGCAGCCTTGCGGCGATGGAGAAGGGGTCCAGCGACCGCTATTTCCAGGAGGCCGCCGACGCCGACAAGCTGGTGCCGGAAGGCATCGAAGGCCGCGTGCCGTACCGCGGCCCGCTGAGCGGCGTGATCCACCAGTTGATCGGCGGCCTGCGCGCCACCATGGGCTATGTCGGCTGCGCCACCGTGGAAGACATGCGCACCCGACCGGAGTTCGTGAAGATCACCGGGGCCGGCCAGCGCGAGAGCCACGTCCACGACGTGCAGATCACCAAGGAACCGCCCAACTACAGGACCGGCTGAGATGGCTTCGCCCTCCGGCAAGCCACCCCGCCGGCGGCGCCTCGGCACGGGACTCCTGGTCCTGCTGCTGCTTGCCGCCGGCGTGTTCGCCTACGGCGAATACCGCGCCTGGCAGCTGCGTGATTCCTGCACCGGCAACGCCGGCCGCTGGGACCGCGAACGCCAGCAATGCACCTTCCACGGCGGCGAAGTTCCCGCGCCGCCCCTGAGCCCGCCTCCATGACCGACCCGCATCGCGACAAGATCCTGATCCTCGACTTCGGCGCGCAGTACACGCAGCTGATCGCGCGCCGCGTGCGCGAACTGGGCACCTACTGCGAGATCTGGGCCTGGGACCATGACCCGGCCGAGATCGCCGCGTTCGCGCCCAAGGGAATCATCCTGTCCGGGGGGCCGGAGTCGACCACCGGCATCGATGCCCCGGTCGCGCCGCAGGAGGTCTTCGACAGCGGCGTGCCGGTGCTGGGCATCTGCTACGGCATGCAGACCATGGCCAAGCAGCTGGGCGGCGAGACCGAGGCCGCCGACGCGCGCGAGTTCGGCCATGCCGAAGTCGTGCTGGTCGCCTCCGACCGCCTGTTCGGCGAGCTGAAGGACCATCCGGGCCTGCCGCCACGGTTGGACGTGTGGATGAGCCACGGTGACCACGTCTCGCGCGCGCCGCCCGGCTTCACCGTCACCGCAAGGACCGCGCGTGTGCCGGTGGCGGCGTTCGCCAACGAGGACAGGCGCTGGTACGGCGTGCAGTTCCACCCCGAGGTCACCCACACCAAGTCCGGGCACGAGCTGCTGCGCCGGTTCGTGGTGGAGATCTGCGGCTGCGACACGCTGTGGACGGCCGAGCACATCATCGACGACCAGGTGGCGCGCGTGCGCGCGGCCGTCGGCGGCGACGAGGTCATCCTCGGCCTGTCCGGCGGCGTCGACTCGTCCGTGGTCGCGGCCCTGCTGCACCGCGCGATCGGCGACCAGCTGACCTGCGTGTTCGTCGATACGGGCCTCTTGCGCTGGCAGGAAGGCGACCAGGTCATGGCCACCTTCGCCGACGCCTCCGACGCGCACGGCCTGGGCATCCGCGTGATCCGGGTCGATGCGCGCGAGCGTTATTTCGCGGCGCTCGCCGGGGTCACCGACCCCGAGGCCAAGCGCAAGATCATCGGCAACCTGTTCGTCGAGATCTTCGACGAGCAGGCCGGCAAGCTCGCCAATGCCAAGTGGCTGGCGCAGGGCACGATCTATCCGGACGTCATCGAATCCGCCGGCAGCAAGACCGGCAAGGCGCACGTCATCAAGAGCCACCACAACGTCGGCGGCCTGCCTGAGCACATGAAGATGGGCCTGGTGGAGCCCCTGCGCGAACTGTTCAAGGACGAGGTGCGGCGCATCGGCGTGGCGCTCGGACTGCCGCACGAGATGGTCTACCGGCATCCGTTCCCGGGCCCCGGCCTCGGCGTGCGCATCCTGGGCGAGGTGCGCCCGGAATACGCGGAGCTGCTGGCGCGCGCGGATGCCATCTTCATCGAGGAACTGCGCAAGGCGGACCTGTACGACAGCACCAGCCAGGCGTTCGCCGTGTTCCTGCCGGTAAAGTCGGTGGGCGTGGTGGGTGATGCGCGGGCCTACGAGTGGGTGATCGCATTGCGCGCGGTGGAGACCATCGACTTCATGACCGCGCAGTGGGCGCACCTGCCGTACGAGTTCCTCGGGCGTGTGTCCAACCGCATCATCAACGAGGTCCGCGGCGTGTCGCGCGTGGTGTACGACATCAGCGGCAAGCCGCCCGCCACGATCGAATGGGAGTGAGGCCTGCATTGCACGCGCCCGAAGCCGACACCGCACGCGACCTGCACTGGATGCACCACGCCCTTTCCCTCGCCGACCGCGCGCAGGGCGAGGACGACGAGATCCCGGTAGGGGCGGTGCTGGTGGACGCGGCAGGGAGGTTGCTCGGCGAAGGCTGGAACCGCAACATCACCGAGCACGATCCCAGCGCGCATGCCGAGATCGTCGCCATGCGCGAGGCAGGCAGGACGCTGGGCAACCACCGCCTGCTCGGCTGCACGCTGTACGTAACGCTGGAGCCCTGCGCGATGTGCGCCATGGCGATGGTGCACGCGCGCGTGGAGCGCGTGGTATTTGGCGCCACGGATCCCAAGACCGGTGCGGCAGGCAGCGTGTTCGACCTGCTGGCCGACCCGCGTCACAACCATCGCGTGTTGGTGGATGGTGGCGTGCTGGCCGAGGAAGCCGGCGCGCGCCTGCGCAGCTATTTCCGTGCCAAGCGCGGCCGCCCGCCGGCTTGAGGTTCGCGGCAGCGCGTTATCATGCGCATCCGTAGACATGGCAGGGAGCAGGCGTGGGCGCGAACGACAGGCTGGTCTGGATCGACCTTGAAATGACCGGGCTCGACACCGGCAGCGACACGATCCTCGAGATCGCGACTGTCGTCACCGATGCCAACCTCGAGGTGCTGGCCACCGGCCCGGAGCTTGCGATCGCGCATCCGCTCGAACGCCTCGAAGCGATGGACGACTGGAACCGCAACCAGCATGGCCGATCCGGCCTGTGGCGGCGCGTGCTGGAGGAGGGCGTCGACATGGCCGAGGCGGAGGAGCGCACTCTGGCCTTCCTCGCCGAATGGATCGGGCCGAACCAATCCCCGATCTGCGGCAACTCGATCTGCCAGGACCGGCGTTTCCTGCACCGCTGCATGCCGCGGCTGGAGCGTTATTTCCACTACCGAAACCTCGACGTGAGTACGGTCAAGGAACTGGCGCGGCGCTGGGCTCCGGAGGTCCTTGCGGGCGTGCGCAAGGCCGGCACGCACACCGCGCTCTCCGACGTGCAGGACTCCATCGCCGAACTGCGCCACTACCGCCAGGCGATGGGCGCCTTCGCTCCGCACGACTGAGTACGCGCCGCGCACCGTCATGCCCGGCGCGCGGCCCGTCCTGCTCGGGTCCGGGTACGGCGCAAG
The DNA here is from genome assembly GCF_014764385.1 of Luteimonas sp. MC1825. Classification (NCBI taxonomy): domain Bacteria; kingdom Pseudomonadati; phylum Pseudomonadota; class Gammaproteobacteria; order Lysobacterales; family Lysobacteraceae; genus Luteimonas; species Luteimonas sp. MC1825. The sequence continues at coordinate 1,437,742 of NZ_CP061714.1, forward strand.
CGTTGCGCTACCCTTCCCGCGACAGCCAACGAGAAGCGACCGATGACATCACGCCTGCACTGGCTGCTGCTGCATCTGACCCGCAAACTCTGGTTCCGCGCCAGCCTGTTCTCGGTGATCGCGGTGGGAACCGCGCTTGCCGGCGCGTTGGCAAGCCCTTACATACCGGCCGAGCTTGCCGCCCAGCTCGGCGCCAATGCAGTCGGCAACATCCTCGACATCCTGGGCTCCAGCATGCTGGCGGTCACCATCTTCTCGCTCAGCACCATGGTGTCGGCCTATGCATCGGCGACCAGCAGCGCCACTCCGCGTGCGATCCAGCTGTTGCTGGCGGACACGACCAGCCAGAACACGCTGGCGATCTTCATCGGCTCGTTCGTGTTCAGCCTGGCTGGCCTGATCGCATTGAGCACCGGGTACTACGGCGAGCAGGGCCGCCTTGCCCTGTTCGTGGTGAGCCTGGCGGTGACCGTGGTGATCGTGGTGGCCCTGCTGCGCTGGATCGATCACGTATCCAGGCTCGGCCGCGTCGGTGACACCACCGACCGGGTCGAGGAGGCTGCCAGCGCCGCCATGCGCAGCCGCCGCGAACTGCCGCACCTGGGCGGCCAGCCCCTGCGCGATCCGGGTCAGGACATCCCCGGCGATGCCCGCACGATTCGATCACGCTGCATCGGGTACGTGCAGCACATCGACATGGGTGCGTTGCAGGAGTTGGCTGGATCCCACCACGGGCAACTGTTCCTGTGCGTACTGCCCGGGGCGTTCGTCGATCACTCGCGGGCCCTTGCGCACGGTCTTGGCATGCCGGCCAACGACAAGGTCGATGCGTCGGTGTGCAAGGCCTTCACCATCCAGGACACGCGGTCGTTCGACCAGGACCCCCGTTTCGGGGCTTCGGTGCTGTCGGAAATCGCTTCACGGGCGCTGTCACCCGCGATCAACGACCCGGGCACCGCGATCGACGTGATCGGTCGCGCGGTGCGCCTGCTGTCGATCTGGAGCGAGCCCGTCGAGCCTCGTGCAGTCGACTACCCGCTGGTGCACGTGCCCGGCATCGCGCTCATCGACCTGTTCTACGACCTGTTCACCCCGATCGCGCGCGATGGCGCAGCGGTGGTCGAGGTGGGTATTCGCCTGCAGAAGGGCTTGCGCGCACTTGTCCATCTGGACGGACCACGCTATGCCCATGCCGCGCGACACCATTCGCGCCTTGCCTGCGAGCGCGCGATGGCCGTGCTGCGGATCGAACACGACAAGGCGTCGATCCGCGCGCTTGCCGAAGAGATTGCCGGGAGCCCTGTCGCCTGACCCGATGCAGCCGGGCTCCCGTTCCGATCCGGGACGTACGACCCGCTCAGCCGGCAGCCTTCAACTTCGCCAGCCTCAGCCAGGTGTCGACCACGGTGTCGGGGTTGAGCGACAGGGACTCGATGCCTTCCTGCATCAGCCATTCGGCGAGATCCGGATGGTCGCTCGGGCCCTGGCCGCAGATGCCGATGTACTTGCCCTTGGCCTTCGCGGTCTGGATGGCCATCGACAGCAGCTTCTTCACCGCCGGGTCGCGCTCGTCGAACAGGTGGGCGACCACCGCCGAATCCCGGTCCAGGCCCAGGGTCAGCTGGGTCAGGTCGTTGGAGCCGATCGAGAACCCGTCGAACATTTCCAGGAACTCGTCCGCCAGCAGCGCGTTGGAGGGCACCTCGCACATCATGATGACCTTGAGCCCGTTGCGGCCGCGCACCAGGCCGTTGGCCTCGAGCACATCGAGTACTTTCCGGCCTTCGTCCAGCGTGCGCACGAACGGGATCATCACCCACAGGTTGTCGAGACCCATCTCCTCGCGCACGCGCAGCACCGCCTTGCACTCGAGCGCGAAGGCATCCGCGAACGACGGATCGACATAGCGGCTGGCCCCGCGGAAGCCGATCATCGGGTTCTCTTCTTCCGGCTCGTAGCGCTGGCCGCCGAGCAGGTTCGCGTACTCGTTGGACTTGAAGTCCGACATGCGCACGATCACCGGGTTCGGCGCCACCGACGCGGTCAGCGTGGCGATGCCCTCGGCGAGCCGGTCGACATAGAACTCGACCGGGCCCGCGTAACCGGCGATGCGTTCGTCGATCTTCCTGCGGATGTCCGCGTCCTGCTGGTCGTACTGCAGCAGGGCGTTGGGGTGCACGCCGATGTGGGCGGCGATGATCATCTCCAGGCGCGCGAGGCCGATGCCGGCGTTGGGCAGCTGGCCGAAGTCGAACGCGCGCTCCGGGTTGGCCACGTTCATCATGATCTTGAGCGGCGCTTCGGGCATCGACGACAGGTCGGTGGTGATGTGCTCGAATGGCAGGGCGCCGTCATAGATGTAGCCGGTGTCGCCTTCGGCGCAGCTGATGGTGACGACGCTGCCGTCCTTGATCGTATCCAGGCCGTTGCCCGTGCCCACGACCGCCGGCACGCCGAGCTCGCGGGCGATGATGGCGGCGTGGCAGGTGCGGCCGCCACGGTTGGTGACGATGGCGGCGGCGCGCTTCATCACCGGCTCCCAGTCGGGGTCGGTCATGTCGGCGACCAGCACGTCGCCGGGCTGCACGCGGTTCATGTCGTCCAGCGTGCGCACTACGCGCGCGGTGCCGCTGCCGATCTTCTGGCCGATGGCGCGGCCTTCCGTGACCACGGGGCCGCGCGCGCCCAGCATGTAGCGCTCGATCTGCGTGGCCTTGGCGCGCGACCTGACCGTCTCGGGGCGCGCCTGGACGATGAACAGCTTGCCGCTGGCGCCGTCTTTCGCCCACTCGATGTCCATCGGGCGGCCGTAGTGCTCTTCGATGGTCAGCGCCTGGCGGGCAAGCTCCGCCACGTCGGCATCGTCGATCGAGAAGCGGTTGCGCAGCGCTACGGGGGTGTCCTCGTTGCGCACGCGCTCGCCGGGCTGGTCGGAATACACCATGCGGATCTGCTTGGCGCCGAGCGAGCGGCGCAGGATCGCCGGCTTGCCCTGGCGCAGCGTGGGCTTGTAGACATAGAACTCGTCCGGGTTCACCGCGCCCTGCACGACGTTCTCGCCCAGGCCGTAGCTGGAGGTGATGAACACCACGTCGCGGAAGCCGGACTCGGTGTCGAGCGTGAACAGCACGCCGGACGCGCCGATGTCCGAGCGCACCATCAGCTGCACGCCGGCCGACAGGAACACGTCCTCGTGCTTGAAGCCGTGGTGCACGCGGTAGGCGATGGCGCGGTCGTTGTAGAGGCTGGCGAACACCTCCTTGACCTTGACGACCACGTCGTCGGCGCCGGTGACGTTGAGATAGGTTTCCTGCTGGCCCGCGAAGCTGGCGTCGGGCAGGTCTTCGGCCGTGGCCGAGGAGCGCACTGCCACCGCGACCTCACCGCCGCCGTTGCTGGCGCACAGCTTTGCGTAGGCGTCGCGGATCTCCTGTTCAAGCTCCGCCTGCAGCGGGGCCGCGATCACCCAGCCGCGGATCTCGGCGCCGGCAAGGTTCAGCGCCGGCACGTCCTCCACGTCGAGCGTGGCCAGTTTGTCGAAGATCCGCTGGTGCAGGTCGTTGTGCGCCACGAACGCCTGGAAGGCATCCGCGGTCGTGGCAAACCCGCCAGGCACCGAAACGCCGAGCCTTGCCAGGTTGCCGATCATCTCGCCGAGCGAGGAGTTCTTGCCGCCCACCTGGGCAAGGTCGGTCAGGCGCAGATCGTCTAGCCACAGGATATTGGCGCTCAAAACGGGCACTCCGGAGATGCGAAGGGGTCACGCTGGGGAAGGAAGCCACGACGCCGGGGGCGCCGGCGGCCGACATTGGCTATTTTAGCAAGCCAGCACGCCGCAATGCCCGCGGCTCCCCACAGGAACAACGCATGCCCATGCCGCGCCCGGTCTTTTACGTCTCAGACGGCACCGGAATCACCGCAGAGACGATCGGCCACAGCCTGCTGACGCAGTTCACCGATACCCGCTTCTCCACCGAGCGCATTCCATTCGTGGACAGCGTGGAGCGCGCCACCGAGATCGCCGCGCGCATCCAGGCGGCCGGCGTGACCAGCGGCCTGCGCCCGATCGTGGTCAATTCCTGCGTGGATCCCGACCTGACCCAGGCGATCGCCGGGAGCGGGGCACTGGTATTGGACGTGTTTGCGCCGTTCATCGCGCCGCTGGAGGCTGAACTGGGCCAGATGCGCCAATCCCGCGTCGGCCAGGCGCACGGCATGGTCGACTTCGACAGCTACCACCGGCGCATCAACGCCATGAACTACGCGCTGACCCACGACGACGGCATCGCCATCAACTACGACGCCGCCGACGTGATCCTGGTCGCGGTGTCGCGCGCCGGCAAGACGCCGACCTGCGTCTACCTGGCCCTGCATTACGGCGTGAGCGCGGCCAACTACCCGCTGACCGAAGAGGACCTGGAACACGACCGTCTGCCGCCACGGCTGCGCGCGCACCGCAGCAAGCTGTTCGCGCTGACCATCGACCCGGTGCGGTTGCAGCAGATCCGCCAGGAGCGGCGCCCCAATTCGAAGTATTCGCAGCTGGAGACCTGCAGGCGCGAGGTGGCGGCGGCGGAGGCGCTTTACCGCGCCGAGCGTGTGCCGGTGTTGAGCACCACGCACACCTCGATCGAGGAAATCGCCAGCAAGGTGATGAACACGCTTGGCATCCGCCGCGGGATGTTCTGACCCGGCCCCGGTGCAGGCGGCTGCGTGTAGGATCGGGACATGTCCAGTCTTGCCGCACGCCCGATCCATGTCCCGCAGCTCAGCCGCCTCGGCTGGCTGATGGCGCTGTATGCCGAGAACCACGCGCGCCTGGTGCGCCTGTTCGAACCCGGTGACCTGGCCGAGGGCAGGTACCTTTCGCGGACCGGGGACGGACTTGAGGTGAGGCTGGACGTGATCGTGCGCCACGCCTATACGAGCGAATTGCGCCTGGCCTACGACGCACTGCCGGATCCGGTGACCGGCGAACCGGATCCATCGGTGTACGTGCGCCTGTATCGCGACGCGCGCCAGGCGGAGGCGACGCATTGCTATGTCGGGCGCCGCTGGCAGGACACCATCGGCATGTTTCCGCCTCCCAAGGCGGTGCTCGGCCACCGCGTGCGCATGAACACGTTCCTGGGAAAATGGCTGCAATACCTGGCCGAACAAGGGCACGGCGTGGCGACCCTGGCGCCCCTCGCGACTTCATCCGGGGCGCCGGACGCGGTGCTAGCATCGGCGGGCACGTCCCCAGAAACCACCCCGAGGTGATCCCATGACGACCAAGCTCGACAAGCCCCTGAAGCGCGAAGTCCAGATCGGCGACAAGGCCTACACCCTCACCATCGACGCGACCGGCCTGAAGCTTGTCGAAAAAGGACATCGCAAGGGCATCGAGGTCGACTGGACCGAGATCGCCAACCGCGACGGCGGCGGCAGCGACGGCTGAACGGTTCCGCGGCCGCAAGGCGCGGGCCGTGCACGCAAAGAAAAAGCCCGCCATTGGCGGGCTTTTCCATGCAACGTTGGCGTCCCCACGGGGATTCGAACCCCGGTGTCCACCGTGAAAGGGTGGTGTCCTAGGCCTCTAGACGATGGGGACCTGGATCTTTGACCGCTGGTCCCGAGGGACCTTGTGATTGGTGGAGCCAGGCGGGATCGAACCGCCGACCTCCTGCATGCCATGCAGGCGCTCTCCCAGCTGAGCTATGGCCCCACGTCTTGGTGAGCGCGAGATTCTAGGGGCGGCGACGGATACCGTCAACACCTGTGTGATGCGGAACCTTCAGAACCACCAGCGAACGCCCGCGACCCATTGCGTCTCGTCGCCGTCGGCACCTGCCGCGCGACGCAGTTCGGCGCTGCGCCCGTGGCGTCGTTCGCGCACGATGCCGATGTAGGGCGCGAACTGGCGATGCAGCTCGTAGCGCAGGCGCAGGCCGGTTTCGGTCGATGACAGGCCGGAGCCGATGCCGCGCGCCGCGTCGTCCTCGCCATGCACCCAGGCGCCAAGCGCCGGCTGCAGCACCAGGCGGTTGGTCAGCAGCAGGTCGTACTCCAGCTGCAGGTGGGCCGCGGTGCGGCCGGATGCGCCGACATATGCCGTCGCCGCGACCTCGAAACGCCCCGGCGCGAGGCCCTGGATGCCGATGGCGCCCCAGGTGCGCGACGGTCCCGGCTCGAAGTCCTGGCGCACGCCTGCCACCACGTCCCACCACGGGCCGATGCTGCGGCCGTACAGCAGCTCGGCGTCGGCGTGGTGGGTGCGCCCGCCGTCGCGTTCCACGCCGGCACGCAGCCACAGCCGGTCGGTGTCGGTGCCGTACCAGGCTTCGCCTTCGACACGTTGGCCGCGCCCATCGTCACTGTCGGTGATCTCGAAATGGTCGAGGAGCACGCGCCAGTTGCGTGGCGAGGCGTGCTCCATGCCGTGGCCGAGCTCGGGGAAGGCCGCGGCGCGGTCCGCGGCGGTAAGTGCAGGTACGGGGAAGTGCGGCTGGTCGGCGCCCACTGCGTTGTCATGCGCGTGACGGGGCGGTTTCGCCTCGCCAACCGCCGCGGGCACCGGCCGTGTCGGTGCGTGCTGCGCGTGGCCCTCGTGCTGTGCGGCCGCGTTGCCACAGGCCAGCAGCGTGCCCAGGACGGCCCTGGCGACCCCGCTTGCGGAGGGGCGGCTCATGCGGACTCCTCCACGCGCACCTCGCGCATCATCCCGGCCTCCATGTGGTACAGCAGGTGGCAGTGGAAGGCCCAGCGCCCGAGCGCGTCGGCACGCACGCGATAGCTGCGCCGCGTACCCGGCGGCATGTCGACGGTGTGCTTGCGCACCTGGAAATTGCCGTCGGCGTCCTCGACGTCACTCCACATGCCGTGCAGGTGGATGGGGTGGGTCATCATGGTGTCGTTGACCAGCACGATGCGCATGCGCTCGCCGTAGTTGAGGCGCAGCGGTTGGGCGTCGGCGAACGGCTGCGCATCGAACGACCACGCGAACTTCTCCATGTGCCCGGTGAGGTGCAGCTCGACCTCGCGCGAGGGATCGCGTCCGTCGGGATCGCCGCCGATCGAGTGCATGTCAGCGTAGGTGAGCACGCGCCGGCCGTTGTCGCGCAGGCCGATGCCGGGATCGTCGAGCCTGGGCGCCGGGGTCATGGTCTGCATGTCGACGATCGGGCTGCCGTCCTCGCGCGGCGGATGCGCCTGCATCGCCATGGCGCCGCCATGGCCCATGTTCGCACCGCAGCCGCCCTCGGCCATCATCGCGCCGCACCCGCCCTCCATGCCCTTGCCGCCGCCGGCATGGCTGCCGTGGCCCATGTCGTCCATGGTCAGCAGCGGGCGCGGGTCGTTGGCCGGCACGGGTGCAGCAAGTCCCGGGCGCACGGCGAGCGTGCCGCGGGCGTGGCCCGTGCGCCCCATGTCCTGGGCGAAGATGGTCCACGCATCCTGACCCGACGGCTCCACGATCACGTCGAAGGTTTCGGCCACCGCGATGCGGAACTCGTCCACGCTCACCGGATGGATCGGCAGGCCGTCCGCGGCCACCACGGTCATCTTCAGCCCGGGAATGCGCACGTCGAAGTAGGTCATCGCCGAGGCGTTGATGAAGCGCAGCAGCACCTTTTCTCCGCTGCGGTACAGGCCGGTCCAGTTGGCCGCGGGCGTGCTGCCGTTGCAGAGGTAGGTGTAGGTGTGCGCGTTGATGTCGGAGATGTCGGTGGGCGTCATGCGCATCCGGCCCCAGGCGGCGCGGTCGCGCAGGGTGGCGGCCAGGCCGTCGCTGCGTACGTCGCGCACGAAATCGCCCACAGTCGGCTTGTAGTAATTGTCGAACTCGGCCAGCTTCTTCATCCTGCGATACAGCGCGGCGGGATCGTGGTCGGTCCAGTCGGACAGCAGCACCACGTGCTCGCGGTCATGGCGGTAGGGGAGGGGCGCGATCGGATCGATGATGATCGCGCCGTACAGCCCGGCCTGTTCCTGGAACAGCGAATGGCTGTGGTACCAGTAGCTGCCCGACTGGCGCAGCGTGAAGCGGTACATGTAGGCCTCGCCCGGCGCGATGCCGTCGAAGCTCAGTCCGGGCACGCCGTCCATGTTGGCCGGCAGCAGGATGCCGTGCCAATGGATCGAGGTCGTCGCATCCGGCAGGCGGTTGGCCACGCGCAGGGTGACCGTGTCGCCTTCGCGCCAGCGCAGGATCGGTGCGGGCAGCTGGCCGTTGACGGTGATCGCGCGCCGCACGCGTCCGGTGAAGTCGACCTCGGTGGAGCCGATGGCAAGGTCGAACTCGCGGCCGCGCAGTTCGGTGCCGGGCGTCGCGCGCCCGATGGCGGGCCCGTTGCCGGCCCAGCTGTTGAACGCCAGCAGGGAGCCAGCGGCGGCGACGCCTGTGACGAACTGGCGCCGCGCGGGATCGAGGGGTTTGTCTGGTGTCATCTGCGGATTCCGGAATTCAGTTGAAGCGCCGTGCACCCAGGCGCAGCGCATTGGCGACCACCGACACCGAGCTCAGGCTCATCGCCAGCGCCGCCAGCATGGGGCTCAGCAGCAGGCCGGTGAACGGATACAGCACGCCGGCCGCCACCGGCACGCCGATCGCGTTGTAGAGGAAGGCGAAGCCCAGGTTCTGCTTCATGTTGGCCACCGAGGCCTGCGCGATGCGCCGTGCACGCACGATGCCGCGCAGGTCGCCACCGACGAGCGTGACCTGAGCGCTCGACATGGCGACATCGGTCCCGGTCCCCATGGCAATGCCGACATCGGCGGACGCCAGCGCCGGTGCGTCGTTGATGCCGTCGCCCGCCATCGCCACGCGGCGGCCTTCGCCCTGCAGCCGCGCGACCAGCGCCGACTTGTCGGCTGGCCGCATCTCGCCGTGGACCTCGTCGATGCCGAGCTCGCGCGCGACCGCGCGTGCGGTTGCTTCGCCATCGCCGGTGGCCATGACGATGCGGATGCCCGCGGCATGCAGGCCGGCGATCGCCTCGTGGGTGCTGGCCTTGACCGGGTCGGCCAGGACCACCAGGCCGGCAAGGCGGCCGTCGACGGCCACGTGGACCACGCTGGCGCCATCGGCGCGCAGCGCGTCGGCACGGGTCGCAAGTGGCGCGGGATCCGCGCCCGCACCCTGCATCAACACGGTGTTGCCGACCGCGATGGCGCGGCCATCAATGCGACCGCGCACGCCGATGCCGGTGTCGGAGTCGAAGTCTTCGGCGGCCGAAAGCGGCAGGCCGCGCGCACGGGCCTCGGCCACGATGGCATCGGCCAGCGGGTGCTCGCTCACCTGGTCGAGGCTTGCCGCGAGCCTCAGGACCTCGGAGGCATCGAAGCCGTCGGCAACCACCACGTCGCGGAACGCCGGCCGACCCTCGGTGAGCGTGCCGGTCTTGTCGACGACGAGCGTGTCGACGACGGCAAGGCGCTCGATGGCCTCGGCATCGCGGAACAGCACGCCGGCCTTGGCCGCGCTGCCGGTCGCGACCATGATCGACATCGGCGTGGCCAGGCCGAGCGCGCAGGGGCAGGCGATGATCAGCACCGACACCGCGTTGAGCAGCGCGAACGTCCACGACGGCTCCGGGCCGAACATGCCCCAGACGAAGAACGTCAGCACCGCGATCCCCAGCACCGCCAGCACGAACCAGTAGGCGACCCGGTCGGCCAGGCGCTGCATCGGCGCGCGCGAACGCTGCGCCTGCGCCACCAGCTGCACGATACGCGCCAGCACCGTGTCGGCACCGACCTGGGTGGCGCGGATCACCAGTGCGCCGTTGCCGTTGAGCGTGGCGCCCACCACGCGGTCGCCGGGTGCCTTGGCCACCGGCACCGGTTCGCCGGTGAGCATGGACTCGTCGACCGGCGAGCGGCCCTCGATCACCTCGCCATCCACCGGCACCTTCTCGCCGGGGCGCACGCGCAGGCGATCGCCGACGTGCACATGGGCGAGCGGAATGTCCTCGTCGTCGCCATCGGCGCGCAGGCGACGCGCGGTGGTGGGTGCGAGGCTCAGCAGCGCCTTCATCGCCGACGAGGTCCTGGAGCGCGCCCGCAGCTCCAGCAACTGGCCAAGCAGGGTCAGCGAAACGATCGTGGCTGCGGCCTCGAAGTACACGCCGACCCGGCCGTGCTCGCGGAAGCCGTCCGGAAACAGCCCGGGCGCGATCGTGGCCACCGCGCTGTACACGAACGCCGCCGACACGCCGATGCCGATCAGCGTCCACATGTTCGGGCTGCGATTGCGGATCGACGCCACGCAGCGCTCAAGGAACGGGCGGCCAGCCCACAGCACCACCGGCGCCGTGAGTGCGAACTCGATCCAGGTGCGCGCGGTAGTGGACAGCGCGTGCAGGTGATGGCCCCACATCGCCAGCACCACCACCACCACGGTAAGCGGCAGCGTCCACCAGAAGCGCCGCGTGAAGTCGACCAGTTCCGGGCTGTCCGCGTCGTCCAGCGAAGGCATTTCCGGCTCGAGCGCCATGCCGCAGATCGGGCAGGTGCCGGGACCTTCCTGGCGGATTTCAGGATCCATGGGGCAGATGTAGATCGTGCCGGGCGGCGCGGCGGGCACGCTGTCCGGGGCAGGGGAGAGGTAACGCAGCGGATCGGCCACGAACTTCGTTCGGCAGCCGGCAGAGCAGAAGTGGTGGTCGATGCCGTCGTGGCGGGCGTGGTGTGGCGTGCGCGCCGGGTCGACGGACATGCCACACACGGGATCCCTGGCCGCGGCGGGTCCGTCGGCAACGTGCTTGCCGCACGCACCACCGGCGTGACCGGCGACCGTATCTTCGTTCATTCGTGTTCGCCTGAAAGGGAGGCCAGGATCGGGCAGTGCGTGACATCGCCGTGTCCCGGGCAGGCGTCCACCAGGGCACGCAGGCCGTCGCGGATGCGCTCGAGCTCATCGATCTTGTGCTCGACCTCGCCCAGCCGCAGGTGGGCGGCCTGGCGCACGGCCGCCATGTCCTCGCCACGGCTGGACCAGAGCGCCAGCAGGTCGCGGATCTCGCGCAGCGTGAACCCCAGGCCCTTGGCACGCCGCACGAACCGCAGCCGTGCGACATCGTCGTCGCCGAAGCTGCGGTAGCCCGACGCCTGCCGATCCGGCGCCGGCAGCACGCCGTTGCGCTCGTAGTACCGGATGGTGTCGATTGGTGTGTCGGTGCGCTTGCTGAGTTGTCCGATCTGCATGGCCTGCTACTCGCCGTGGCGCGCGTAGACCGACGTCGTGCCGTCGCGCGCCACCAGTTCGACCACGAACGGCTGGACGCGTCCGTCCGGCATTTCCATGCCCGGGGATCCGGCGGGCATGCCCGGCAGCACAAGCCCCTTCGCATCCGGCTTCTCAGCCAGCAGGCGCTTGATGTCCTCCGCGGGCACGTGACCTTCGATGAAGAAGCCGTCGATCTCGGCGGTATGGCAGGACCCCTTGCCAAACGGAACGCCAAGCGACTCCTTGACCGGGCCCATGTCGTCGACGTCGCGCACTTCGATTCCGAAGCCGGCGGCGCGCATGTGGTCGATCCACGCGCTGCAGCAGCCGCAACTCGGACTCTTGTGCACCAGCATCGTGGGCAACGCGGCTGGGGCGGGCGCGGCTGCGACCGCAGCGACACGGGGCGCATCCTGCGCCGCGGGTACGCCAGCATTGCTGCATGCGAGCAGCGCCAGCGGCAGGAGGCCCAGCAGGGCGCGCGGTGGCAGGCGGAGGGTAGGGCGATGCATGGTCATGTCTCCTGGGTGGGCGGGCGCCCCGCGGATGCGCTTGGGATGCCGCTGGCTGGCAGCCAGTGTGGACCCTTGAGCAAGGTCAAGGGTCAAGCGCTCGCGCACTAACGTGACAAGAGACATTGAATAGATGATGTAAACTTCTGTTAATAAAGACAATTTGTATGGGAATCCAATGAAACTGCTGCTGTTCGGCGCGACCGGTCTGGTCGGTGGCGAGGTGTTCCGGCTGGCCATTGCCGATCCACGGATCTCTGCGGTGACCGCTCCGGTGCGACGCGAACTACCGGCGCAGGCAGGCCTGGTGTCGCCCCGCGTCGATTTCGAACAGCTGCCGGAAGACGCGCACTGGTGGCAGGCGGACGCCGTGATCTGTGCGCTCGGGACCACGCTGCGCGCAGCCGGATCACGGGATGCGTTCCGCCGCGTCGACCACGCGTATCCACTCGAGGTCGCGCGGATCGCCAGGCGCCATGGGACACCCACGTATGTACTGAACTCCGCGATGGGCGCCGATCCCGCGTCCAGGTTTTTCTACAACCGGGTGAAGGGCGACCTGGAGCGTGATCTGGCGCGGATAGGCTTTCCGTCACTGACCTTCGTGCGGCCGGGGCTGATCGGTGGGGAGCGCAATGAGGTGCGGGTCGGCGAACGGGCCATGGCGGCCGTGCTGCGCATCGCGGCACCCGTGCTTCCGCCACGCTTGCGGATCAACCCCGCCACCAATATCGCCAGCGCGATGCTCGAGGCCGCGGTTGCGGCAGCCGCGGGCACGCATGTGATTTCGAGCGCGGAGCTGGCGGTTCAGCGTGCCGTATAGCCACCGTCGATGACGAGTTCCGAGCCGGTCACGAACTTCGCTTCGTCCGAGGCCAGGTAGACCACGCCCCAGGCGACGTCGTCGGGCTCGCCGACATGGCCCAGTGCATGCAGCTTGCCGAGTTCCGCGCGCGCGACGTCGAGGTCGGTCGCCCCGCTGGCGACGAGGAGATGGGCCACCAGTGGCGTCCAGATGAAGCCCGGGTGCACCGAATTGACGCGGATGCCGTCCGCCGCATAGAGCAGGGCGTCAGTCTTGGCCATCAGCGTGACCGCGCCCTTGGACGCATGGTAGGGCGGCAGGTCCGGCGCGCCGACCAGCCCGTAGATGGACGACAGGTGGATGATGCTGCCGGCACCGGCGCGGCGCATGTGCGCAAGCACATGCTTGGTGCAGAAGAACACGCCCTTGACGTTGACGTCCTGCACGCGGTCCCACTCGGCCTCGCTGACCTCGTGGGTGGGCTTGTTGATGCCGGCGATACCGGCGTTGTTCACCAGCACGTCGACGCTGCCAAAGTGCGCTGCGACCTCGTCCACTGCCGCGCGAACCGAGGCCTCGCTGGAAACGTCCACGTGCCAGTACTCCGCGTCGTGGCCCGACGCCCGCAGCTCGTCCCTGAGCGCGCTTCCGTCGTCGTCGAGAACGTCGAACAGAGCGACGCGTCCGCCTTCCTCCGCCAGTCGCAGCGCGCACGCGCGACCGATGCCGAGCGACGCCCCGGTGACGATGCAGGTCTTGCCAAGGATGCGCTTCATGCGTGCTCCGGCTGCTCCAGCAGTGGAGACATGATCCAGGCAACGGGAAACTGGGCGGAGGCAGGCAACGTTTTGCGTCCCGGGGACCATGTCACTGGCCATACCGCACTTCGCATAATGCACATTATGTAAATACACGCAGGTTTTTCGGACCGGCCCAGTGTCGCCGGCGCCCTTGGCGCACGAGCAATGCAGTGCCACGAACACGCCCCGCTACTTGCACGCCTCGTAGACCTGGTCGTCGAGCCTGCGCAGCAGATCATGTGTGCGTTTGAGGCCCACGCGGCGCAGCGTGGCGTCGCGGCGCGCCTTGGCGGTGTCGCAGCCGTGCCGGTTACCGGTGCCGCGCGTTGTCCGGTATCCCGGCACCGATCCGCCAGCGCGTGGCGCCAGCGACTGCAGGTAGCGTGAATTCGCATCATCCTGCTGGCGACGGCGCTCGAGTTCGGCGGCACGCTCTGGCGTCATGACCTCGGGCGTGGCGTCATATGACGCCGCCTGGCGCTGGCCGTCCGGACAGGCGCCGCTGGTGATCGTGATGTGTCCATCGCGGCCCACGCATTTCTGCACCGTCTGTGCCAATGTCGGCGTCACGGTGGCCAGCGCCATCGGCAACAGCAGGCCGGCAAGCGCTTTCGGGACAAACGGGTACCGCTGCGGAATCCTTTCCATGGCCATGCTGGCGCGTCCTTGTGTCAATCCCCGGGATGCGTCACCGCGACTGCGACCGCCTCGCGGAAACGCCCGCGCAGCATGTCACCGATCATGAACCGCTGCAGGGCATCGCCATGCCGACGGCGCCGCCCCGAGCGCCTGCAGCCCGGCGGCTCCGCTCCAGGCCTTGACCACGATCAAGGTACCCTCCTCCACTCGCGGACAAGATGTCGCCATGGACGCCTCCCTCCCCTTCAATGCCGAGCTCCTGCGCCGCTACGACCGCCCGGGCCCGCGCTACACCTCGTATCCGACCGCGCCGCAGTTCAGCGCCGCATTCGGCGAGGCCGAGCTGCGCGAAGCGGTGGATGCCAGCAACGGCGACCCGATCCCGCGCCGGCTGTCGCTGTATGTCCACGTTCCGTTCTGCGTCAGCCCCTGTTTCTACTGCGGCTGCAACCGCATCATCACCCGCGACAAGTCGCGCGCCGAGGGCTACCTGGCGCGCCTGTACCGGGAGATCGACCTGGTCGCGTCGCTGTTCGACCGCGACCGCGAAGTCGTGCAGCTGCACCTCGGCGGCGGTACGCCGAACTTCATGGCGCCCGGACAACTGGCGGAGCTCGTCGACACGCTGCGCCGCCAGTTCCATTTCGCGCGGCCCGAGGAAAGCGACATCTCCATCGAGCTCGACCCGCGCTTCGTCTCGCCGGCCGACATCGCCGAGCTCGGCAGCATCGGGTTCAACCGCGCGAGCTTCGGGGTACAGGATTTTGATCCGCTGGTGCAGGAAGCCGTCAACCGCATCCAGTCGGTGGAGGAAACACGCGCGGTGGTCGAGGCCTGCCGCGCCAGCGGCTTCCGATCGGTCAACGTCGACCTGATCTACGGCCTGCCGAAGCAGAACCCGGCCGGTTTCGCGCGCACGCTCGACACGGTGCTCGAGATGCGCCCGGACCGCCTGGCGGTCTACGGCTATGCGCACATGCCCGACCTGTTCCGCGCGCAGAACCAGATCGACGCGGCAGACCTGCCCAGTGCGGAGGAGAAACTCGGCCTGCTCGAGCTGGCCATCACGCGCCTCTCCGCCGGTGGCTACGAATACATCGGCATGGACCACTTCGCGCTGCCCGACGACGACCTCGCCATGGCGCAGGCGCGCGGCAGCCTGCACCGCAACTTCATGGGCTACACCACCCACGCCGACAGCGACCTGGTCGGCCTCGGCGTCAGTGCGATCAGCCATATCGGCGACACCTTCAGCCAGAACCCGCGCGACCTGCCCGGCTGGCAGATCGCGATCGACGAAGGCCGGCTGCCGGTGTTCCGCGGCATGCGCCTCAGCGCCGACGACATCCTGCGCGCGGATTTGATCCAGCGCCTGATGTGCCAGGCGGAGGTGCCGGTGGATGCGCTGGAGCGCCGCCACGACATCGTGTTCGCGGAGTATTTCGCGGCCGACATCGAGCGCCTGCGCCCGCTGCAGGATGACGGACTGGTGCGTCTCGAGCCGGACCGGATCGTGGTGACCGCGCGCGGTCGCCTGTTGTTGCGTAATATTGCGATGTGCTTCGACCACTACCTCCCCGCCCCCGACGCCACGCCGGCCGATACTTCGCGCCCGCGCTTCTCCCGCGCCATCTGAGCCTGCGGGTGGCGATCGCGTGAGCAAGGTCGCGTTTCCGCGCCTCGATGCCAGCGTGCTGGCAGACGACGGCGACGACTACCGCTTCTGCTCCACCTGCGCCTTTTCCCAGGCGTGCTTGGCGGAGGGCATGGACAAGGCCTCATTGGGCGACCTGCACATGCTGGTGCAGCATGTGGGTCCGCTGCATGCCGGGGAACACCTGTTCCGCACCGGTGATCCGTTCGAGGCGATCGCGGCGGTGCGCGCCGGCACGGTCAAGACCTATGTCATCGACCGCAACGGCCGCGAACACGTGCTCGGGTTCCACCTGCCGGGCGAGGTGATCGGCCTGGACGGCATCGATGGCGACACCTATCCCTGCAATGCGGTGGCTCTGGACACGGTGATGCTCTGCCGGTTCTCGTTTCCGCAGATCTCGGTGCTCGCCGCGCGCCTGCCCGGGCTGCAGAAGCACCTGTTCCGGCTGCTCAGCCGTGATATCGGCCGCGCCGCCCTGCTCTCCGGAGACTGGAGCGCGGACGAGCGGATGGCGGCGTTCCTGGTGGGGATTTCGCGGCGCCTTGCCGCGCGCGGGTTCTCGCCCGACCGTTTCCAGCTGACCATGGCACGCACCGACATCGCCAATTACCTGCGCCTCGCGCCGGAAACGGTCAGCCGTGTGCTCAAGCGCCTGCAGGACGATGGCCTGCTTGGCGTCGACCGCCGCGAGCTGGAGATCCTCGACCGCAAGCGGATCGAGGCGCTGGCCGCGCCGGTGCTCTGGACGCAGGCCTGAGAGCCAGGCCCCCTCGGCAAGCAGCGGGTCGCCATGGTGCCCCGCGACGGATCCACGATACGCATGGCGGCACGCTTGACCTGGGTCATGGCGGCTGACCCCGCGTCGAGAAGATGATCCTCCCACTTAAACGCGGAGGGCGTCATGGGGACCTATCGAAAGCTCTGGCTGGGACTGGCAATACTGCTGGTCTCTTCGTTTTCCGTGCTGCTGTGGGCGGGAGGCGAGATTTTCCGCGCCGCGCCGCCCATGCCCGAACAGGTGGTGTCGGAGAGCGGCCAGGTCGTCTACACCCGCGCCGATATCGAACGCGGCCGCCAGGTCTGGCAATCCATCGGCGGCATGCAACTGGGCTCGATCTGGGGTCACGGCGGCTACGTCGCCCCGGACTGGAGCGCGGACTGGCTGCACCGCGAAGCGGTCGGCGTGCTCGACCTGTGGACGCGCGAGGCCGGTGGAACGACCTGGGCCGAGTTGCCCGCAGTTGAACGCACCAGCCTGCAGGGGCGCCTGCAGGAATCCATCCGCCGCAACACCTACGATGCGGCCACCGGCACGATCACCCTCGATGCCGACCGCGTGTCGGCGATCACCGAGGTGGCTGCGCACTACGTAAGCCTGTTCGGCAACGATCCGGCCACCGCGGGCCTGCGCGAGGCCTACGCGATGAAGAACGACACCGTGCCCGACGCCGACCATCGGCGCTCGCTGACGGCGTTCTTCTGGTGGACGTCCTGGGCGGCCACCACCGAGCGGCCCAGCGAAATCGGCGACGGCATGGTGCCGGAGAAGTCCGGCGTGGTACCGCAGCAGGTCACCTACACCAACAACTGGCCCAGCGAGCCGCTGGTCGGCAATCGCCCGGCCGCGCCGCTCTGGGTCTGGTCCGCCTTCAGCGTGCTGTTCCTGATCGCCGGCATCGCCCTGCTCGGCTGGTGGCATGCAGTGAGCCACGACAGGGAGGAGCGCGGTCACGCCATTCCGGCAAGCGACCCGTTCGCGGCGCTGCGCCTGACGCCGTCGATGCGCGCGGTGGCCAAGTATTTCTGGCTGGTGCTGGCGCTGTTCCTGGTGCAGATCCTGCTGGGCGCGATCACCGCGCATTACCAGGTGGAAGGCCAGGACGCGTACGGCTTTGCCCTTTCCGAGATCCTGCCCTACTCGCTCTCGCGCACCTGGCACACGCAACTCTCGGTGCTCTGGATCGCGGTCGCCTGGCTTGGCACCGGCCTGTACATCGCGCCACTGCTGTCGGGCCATGAACCGAAGTTCCAGCGGTTCGGCGTCAACTTCCTGTTCTTCTCGCTGATCATCATCGTGGTCGGCTCGTTCGCCGGCCAATGGTTCGCGGTGATGCAGAAGCTGGGCCTGGAGCACAACTTCTGGTTCGGCCACCAGGGCTGGGAATACGCCGACATGGGCCGTTTCTGGCAGTGGTACCTGTTCATCGGCCTGTTGCTGTGGGTGGCGCTGGTGGGTCGCGCGCTGTGGCCCGTGTTGCGCAACCGCGACAACGAGTCGCGGCACATCGTCGGCCTGATGTTCATGGCCACCGCGGCGATCGGCCTGTTCTTCGCCTCGGCGCTGATGTGGGGCGAGCACACGCACATTTCCGAGGTCGAATACTGGCGCTGGTGGCTGGTGCACCTCTGGGTCGAAGGCTTCTTCGAAGTGTTCGCGACCGCGGTGATGGCGCTGATCTTCACCAAGCTGGGCCTGCTGAAGACGTCCACGGCCACGGTCGCGGTGCTGTTCGCCACCATCATCTTCATGGCCGGTGGCGTGCTGGGCACCCTGCACCACCTGTACTTCGTCGGCACGCCGACCGCGGTGGTGGCGCTGGGCGCGAGCTTCTCGGCGCTGGAAGTGGTTCCGCTGGCCTACATCGGCTTCGAGGCCTACCAGACCTGGAAGCACGGCAAGGCCACGCCGTGGATGGCGCGCTACCGCTGGCCGGTGATGTTCTTCATCGCGGTGTCGTTCTGGAACCTGGTGGGCGCGGGCCTGTTCGGCTTCCTGATCAACCCGCCGCTCTCGCTGTACTACATGCAGGGCCTGAACCTCACGCCGCTGCATGGCCACACCGCGCTGTTCGGCGTGTACGGCATGCTCGGCATCGCGCTGATGCTGTTCTGCCTGCGTGGCCTGCGCGGGCAGATGGTCTGGGACACGCGGGCCCTGAAGGTCTCGTTCTGGTGCCTCAACATCGGCCTGGCGCTGATGGCACTGCTGACACTGCTGCCGCTGGGTACGATGCAGCTGCTGGCGGCGATCGAGCACGGCTATGCCCATGCGCGTTCGGCCGAGTTCATGCAGCGGCCGATCGTCGACCTGCTGGTGTGGATGCGGGTCCCGGGCGATACAATCTTCAGCGTGGGCGCGTTCGCCCTCAGCTGGTTCGTGCTCAGGCTGTGGATCGCGCCGCGACGCGATCCGGCGCTGCTGCCCGGCACAGACACGGAGGTGGCTTGAGCCATGGGTGTTGCCCCCACCACGGCACGCAACGGCGCCACGGCACCGCTCGCGAGGCTGGCCATCGCACCGCACCGGCTGCTGTTTTTCATCGGTACCGGCAACCTGCTGCTGGCGATGGCATGGTGGACGGCGTGGCTGGTCTCCGCGCGCTGGCCACAGCTGCTGCAGATGCACCAGCCCGATCCCTACGCGGGTTGGCTGCATGCGCTGGTGATGCAGTACCAGATGCTGCCGAGCTTCATCTTCGGCTTCCTGCTGACGGTATTCCCGCGCTGGATGGCGCTGCCCGATGCGGCCCGCTGGCATTACGTGCCGGTCGGCCTCGGCCTGTTCGGTGGGCAGGTCGCGACACTGATGGGCGCACTGGGGGCGCCGGCCGGCATCGAGGTGGGGGTGATCATGACCCTGGCCGGATGGACCGCGGGCCTGTGCTTCCTGGGTGACCAGGTGGTGCGCGAGCGCGGCACCACCTGGCATGCGCGCTCGTGCTTCGCGGCGCTGGTGCTGGGGTGGATCGGCATCGCGGCGTTCGCGGCCACCCTGCTGGGGGCGTCGCCGCAGTGGGTATTCGCCAGCATCAAGATCGGGACGTTCGGGCTGCTGCTGCCCGTCTACCTGACGGTGGCGCACCGCATGTTCCCGTTCTTCGCCGCCAACGTGGTGCCCGGCTACGTGCCATGGCGCCCGCTCTGGCTGCTGGCGGCGTTCTGGGTGTTTAGCCTCATGCACCTGGGGCTCGAGCTGGTGCACGCATATGCCTGGCTGTGGCTGGCCGACCTGCCACTGCTGGCGCTGTCGCTGACGGCCCTCTGGCGCTGGTGGCCGCGCGGTCCGAAGCCCGGGATCCTCGCGGTGCTGTTCCTGGCCCTGGCATGGCTGCCGGCCACGTTCGCACTGTATGCGGCGCAGAGCCTGGTCTACCTCGCCGGCGAAGGCTTCATCCTCGGGCGCGCGCCGGCCCATGCCCTGTTTGTCGGCTTCTTCGGCAGCGTGCTGGTGGCCATGGTGACGCGCGTCACCCAGGGCCACTCGGGGCGGAAGATCGAGATGCCCAAGGTGGCCTGGATCGCGTTTGCCGGGATCCAGCTGGTGACGGTGGCGCGCATCGCCGCGGATCTCGCAGACGACTCCGGTGCGTGGTGGACGCTG